>NZ_CAXULP010000014.1:0-38442 GCF_964251945.1 uncultured Jatrophihabitans sp. | reverse complement strand
TGCCGACGTTGGCCTCGACGTTGAACTCGCGGCGCATCCGGTCGACCAGGATCTCCAGGTGCAGCTCGCCCATGCCGGAGATGACGGTCTGGCCGGTCTCCTCGTCGTTCTGGACCCGGAACGTCGGGTCCTCCTCGGCGAGCTTCTGGATCGCGACGCCCAGCTTCTCCTGGTCGGCCTTGGTCTTGGGCTCGATGGCGACGTCGATGACCGGCGCCGGGAACGTCATCGACTCCAGCACGATCGGCTTGGCCGGGTCGGCCAGGGTGTCGCCGGTGGTCGTCTGCTTCAGGCCGGCGACGGCGATGATGTCGCCCGCGCCGGCGCGTGGCAGCTCCTCACGCTTGTTCGCGTGCATCTGGTAGATCTTGCCGATCCGCTCCTTGCGGTCCTTCGTGGAGTTCAGGACCTGCGCGCCGTTCTCGAGCACGCCGGAGTAGATGCGGACGAAGGTCAGCTTGCCGAGGTGCTTGTCGGTCGCGATCTTGAACGCCAGCGCGGCGAGCGGCTCGGCCTCGTCGGCCCGGCGCTCGGCCGGCGTGGTGCCGTCCTGCAGCGTGCCGGTCACGTGGTCGACGTCGAGCGGGCTTGGCAGGTAGTCGACGACGGCGTCGAGCATGGGCTGCACGCCCTTGTTCTTGAACGCCGAGCCGGTGAGCACCGGGTTGACGAGGTCGGCCAGCGTCGCCTTGCGGATCGCGGCCTTCAACGTGGCGACGTCGAGCTCTTCGCCGTCGAGGTACTTCTCGGCGATCTCGTCGTCGACGTCGGACAGCTGCTCGAGCAGCTTCTCGTGATATTCCTTCGCCTGCTCGACGAGATCAGCGGGGATGTCCTCGACGGCGTAGTCCTCGCCCATCTTCGTCTCGCCGCGCCAGGTGAGCGCGCGCATGGTGACGAGGTCGACGACGCCGACGAAGTCCGACTCGTTGCCGATCGGCAGCTGCAGCACGAGGGCGTTGGAGTTGAGCCGGTCGCGCATCATGTCGACGCAGCGGAAGAAGTCGGCGCCGGTGCGGTCGAGCTTGTTGACGAAGCACATGCGCGGGACGTTGTACTTGTCCGCCTGCCGCCAGACGGTCTCGGTCTGCGGCTCGACGCCGGCGACGCCGTCGTACACCGCGACCGCGCCGTCGAGCACGCGCAGCGACCGCTCGACCTCGACGGTGAAGTCGACGTGCCCGGGCGTGTCGATGATGTTGATGGTGTGGCCCTGCCACTCGCACTTCGTCGCGGCCGACGTGATCGTGATGCCGCGCTCCTGCTCCTGCTCCATCCAGTCCATCGTGGCTGCGCCGTCGTGGACTTCGCCGATCTTGTAGTTGATGCCGGTGTAGAAGAGGATGCGCTCGGTCGTCGTGGTTTTGCCCGCGTCGATGTGCGCCATGATCCCGATGTTGCGGGTCTTGGCGAGATCGGCGTTCTTAGCCATGATGTCCTTCTCTCGACCCCGCCGCCTTCTCTCGCAGAAGCGCTCGAGAGGGTGTCGGGGACCCGGCCATTGCTTGTGGCGGCCGGGCGTGGTTGGCGTTTACCAGCGGTAGTGCGCGAAGGCCTTGTTGGACTCCGCCATCTTGTGGGTGTCCTCGCGGCGCTTGACGCTGGCGCCGAGGCCGTTGCTCGCGTCGAGCAGCTCGTTCATCAGCCGCTCGGTCATCGTCTTCTCGCGACGCTGCCGGGAGTAGCTGACCAGCCAGCGCAGCGCGAGGGTCGTGCTGCGGCCGGGCTTGACCTCGATCGGCACCTGGTAGGTGGCGCCGCCGACGCGGCGGCTCTTGACCTCGAGCGTCGGTTTGACGTTGTCCAGAGCGCGCTTGAGCGTGATGACGGGGTCGGTGCCGGTCTTGTCGCGGGTGCCTTCGAGGGCGCCGTAGACGATGTGCTCGGCGATCGAGCGCTTGCCCGACATCAGCACCTTGTTGACCAGCTGGGTGACCAGCGGGGAGGTGTAGACCGGGTCGATCACCAGGGGGCGACGCGGCGCTGGGCCTTTGCGCGGCATCAGCTCTTCTCCTTCTTCGCTCCATACCGACTGCGGGACTGCTTGCGGTTGCGGACGCCCTGCGTGTCCAGCGAGCCGCGAATGATCTTGTAACGGACGCCCGGGAGGTCCTTCACCCGGCCGCCGCGCACGAGCACGATCGAGTGCTCCTGCAGGTTGTGGCCGACGCCGGGGATGTAGGCGGTGACCTCGATCTGGCTGGTGAGGCGGACGCGGGCGACCTTGCGCAGCGCCGAGTTCGGCTTCTTCGGGGTGGTTGTGTAGACGCGGGTGCAGACGCCACGGCGCTGCGGAGACCCCTTCAACGCCGGGGTCTTCGTCTTCTCGATCTTGTCCTGCCGGCCCTTGCGGACCAGCTGCTGGATCGTAGGCATGCGGCCTGCAATCTCCTCATCCGTTGTTCAGTACGAGCGTTCTCGTCAAGCTGCGGTGCCGCGCAGAACTGCTTTTCCGGACGCGGCACTTGGGTGGCATCAGCTATTTTGTTGTCTGCGCTCCCGGTTTCCCGGGCGTTTTGCCTGCGCTCCGATCCCCGCGGTCGGGCGTGTCGCGCCGATCGCGGACCCGCACGCCGAAAAAGCCGTGCCGAACCGGGGAGTCGTGATCGTCAGCGCCGACCCCCGACCTGCCGGTCGTCGGTCCGCTGCGCCGTCGGGCACGAAACGTGAACCTGGATTGCTCCAGGCACGTCTCGCCACATTACTCGCGGCACGTGGCAGGCGCAAAATCCCTCCCCACGACGACTTGTCCTCGCTTCAGCGGCGCGTGCCAGACGCAGCTCCCCACCCCACATCGACTTGTCCTCGTTTCGGCGGCGCGGCGGCCGCTGTAGCGAGGACAACTTCGTCGGTCAGCGGCGGTCGGGCGGTGCCACCGGCTGCACCAGGTACTGCCGCAGGTGCAGATCGGCATAGGTCACCGGCCCGCGCGGGCCGGGCATGTGATCGACATTGATGCCGGTCTCGGGCACCGCGAGCAGCTTGTGGCCGTCGAGCAGTCGCGTGGTCGCGTTCCAGAACGCGCCGGTGCCGCGATAGCGGTCGAGAAACTGCCGAGCCGTGCCGGCGTCCTCGGTCACGACGGTCGCGGCAAGCCCCGAGGTCTCGGTGTTGGCGAGCTGCGCCGCGGCGAGCGCGTCGGGCACCCGCAGCATCGTCACCGTCGCCTCGTTGCCGTCGTCGAGGGCCCATTCGTGCCCGATCGGGTGCGCCAGCGGCGGCGCGGACACCGCGATGCCGGCGGCCGCCAGCTCGGCCCGGAGCACGGGTTCGAGCAGGTCGGCAATGGGCTCGGCGACCAGCACGAGGTTCACCCGGTTGCAGACGCCGAGCCGGTCCGTGCCCTCGCGCACGAGCCGGCGCGCGGTGGCCTCGTCCGCGGCGGCGTCGACATACAGCACGCCGCCGCCCTCAGCGTGCGCGAGCACCCGCACGCCGTGCCTGGCCGCTTCGGCCCCGAGCGCGGCGGTCGTCTCGCCGCTGCCGCGCAGGATGACCAAGCGGATCAGCTCGGGCTGGCGGACCAGCGCGCCGGCGTACTCGCGGCCCGGCCGGCCGATCAACTGCAGCGCGGCCGGGTCCAGGCCCGCAGACCGCAGCGCGGGCTCGATCACCAGCCGGTGCAGCGCGCCCGCCGAGCCGATCGCGGCCGAGCCGGTGCGCAGCACACCCGCGTTGCGCGACTTGACCAGCTGCGAGGCGACGTCGATCGTGACGTTTGGCCGGGCCTCGTAGTTGACGCCGATGACGCCCACCGGCCGGCGGCGTTCGATCAGCAGCAAGCCGCCCGGCAGCTCGCGCACCGGCGTCTCGCGCGGCAGCGGCTCGGTGTCGGCCAGCAGCCGCAGGTTGTCCCCCAACGCCTGGATCCGCGGCGCGTCCAGCTGCAGCCGGTCGAGCAGGGCGGGGCTCATGCCGGCGTCCTTCGCCGCCGCCAAGTCGGCGGCGTTTGCGTCGGCCAACTCGACACGCGCGTCGTCGAGCCGGTCCGCCATCGCCGCGAGCGCCGCGGACAGCTGGTCCTCGCTCGCCTCCGCTAGGGAGAACGCCGCCGCGTCCGCCGCCCGCGCGTGCATTGCGACGACCTCGTCGGCCGATGCGCCTTCCACGCCGACCCCGTCGGCGCCTGCGACGACGTCCCCGTTGGCCGGCGCGCTCTCGCCGGGGATTCGGGTCGCGTCGGTCCGTTGCGCTGCGTGGTGGCTCACCCGAGCAGTCTGCCTCGTCCGCCGCCACCCACCGCAAGTTGTCCTTGCCTGCGCCGTTCCCACGCCGCCGACACGCGGACAACTCCGGCGACCGCCAAACCCGCCTCGCGCCACTTGTCCTCGCCTGCGCCGTTCCCACGCCGCCGACACGCGGACAACTCCGGCGAGGTGGGCGGTCTATTTGCGTTCGCATGCGCTGTCCACATGCTGTGGAGGACGCCGCTACGTCGCGGCGACAGCCGCCACAGTGACGGGATGAGCAGCAGCGCCGTCCTCCGGCAGCGCCCGCGCGAGGGCAACGCGTTGGTGGCGGTGCCGGACTCGCTGGCCGAACTCGCTGCGGCACAGCACGGTGTGCTCTGCCGGGCGCAGCTGAGATCTGCCGGCCTGACCCGCCATCACGTCGAGGCTGCTGTGCGGGCACAACGCTGGCAGACGTTCGGCCGCAACGTCGTCGTGCTGCACAACGCACCGCTGTCCGCCGAGCAGCGGCTCTGGGTCGCCGTCCTACTGCCGAGCAAGCCCGCAGCGCTTGCCGGGTTGTCCGCGGCCACCGCCGCTGGCCTGCGCGGATTCGAGCCGGACGAGGTCCACATCGTCGTCGCCCGCAATACCGTCGTGGCTGCACCCCGATGGGTGCGGGTGCACGAGTCGCGGCGGTTCCGGGCCTCGGACGTCAGCACGGTGTGGACGCTGCCGAGCACCGGGCTCGCTCGTGGCGCGATCGACGGCGCAGCATGGTCGCGCTTCCCACGACGCGCCTGCGCGATCCTCTGCGCGACCGTGCAGCAGCGTCTGACGACGACCGACTTCCTCGCCGAGCAGTTGCGCGCAGCGGGATCGGTGCGGCACGTCGCGATCATGCGCGACATCCTGGGCGACATCGGCGGCGGCGGGCACACCCTCGCCGAGATCGACTTCGGCGCGCTCGCGGTCCAGGCCGGGTTGCCGCCACCTCGGCGCCAGTCGCTACGCAAGGAGCCGAGCGGCAAGGTGCGCTACCTCGATGTCGAGTTCACGCTGGCCGACTCGACGCTGCTCGCGGTGGAGATCGACGGCTCGGTGCACCTGCTGCCCGAAATGGCGTGGGACGACGACCTGCGTCAGAACGAGGTCGTCATCGGAGGCACGACCGTGCTGCGTTTCGGGTCGATGACCGTGCGACTCGACAAGGAGAGGGTCGTCGACCAATTGCGTCGGATTCGTCTGGCCCACGAACCGCGATGAATCTGCCGTCGCATCCCGCCAACTTGTCCTCGCTCGGGCGGCGCGGAACCGGCCCTAGCGAGGACAACTCGCTGGTCCAGGCGCGGGCATGGCGCCCGTTAACGGACTTGTCCTCGCTCCAGCGGCGCGGAGGCCGCCGAAGCGAGGACAGGTCGAACTCAGCAGGATCAGCGGTAGTCGTCGTAGCCGAACTCGTCCAGCGGGACGGCCGGCCCGAGCCCGGTGTTGCCGAACCCGTAGTAGTCGTTCTCGTCGTAACCGGCCATGGAGAACGCCTGCGCGCGGGCCTCTTCGGTCGGGTTGACGTCGACGTTGCGGTACCGGGCGATGCCGGTGCCGGCCGGGATCAGCTTGCCGATGATCACGTTCTCCTTCAGGCCGACGAGCGAGTCGCTCTTGGCCGAGATGGCGGCGTCGGTGAGGACGCGCGTCGTCTCCTGGAAGGAGGCCGCCGACAGCCACGACTCGGTGGCCAGCGACGCCTTCGTGATGCCCATGAGCACCGGACGGCCGGAGGCCGGCTCCGTGCTCTCGGCGACCGCGCGGCGGTTCTCCGCCTCGAAGATCGACCGCTCCACCAGCGAGCCCGGCAGGAACTCCGTCGCGCCGGATTCGATCACCGTGATGCGCTTGAGCATCTGCCGGATGATCACCTCGATGTGCTTGTCGTGGATGGCGACACCCTGCGACCGGTACACCTCCTGGACCTCGCGGACCAGGTGCAGCTGCACCTCGCGCGGGCCCATGATCCGCAGCACGTCGTGCGGGTTGACCGCGCCCGAGATCAGCTGGGTGCCGGCCTCGACCGGGTCGCCCTCGTTGACCAGCGGCCGCGACCGGCGGGTGATCGGGTATTCCTTCTCCTCGCTGCCGTCGTCCGGGACGACGATGATGCGCCGACTCGAGCCCTTCGACCCGTCGGACTCCTCGATGCGCACCCGGCCAGAGGCCTCGGCGATCGGGGACATGCCCTTGGGGACGCGCGCCTCGAACAGCTCAGCCACGCGGGGCAAACCGTGCGTGATGTCCTCGCCGGCGATGCCGCCGGTGTGGAACGTGCGCATGGTCAGCTGGGTGCCCGGCTCGCCGATCGACTGGGCGGCGATGATGCCGACCGCCTCGCCGACGTCCACGAGTTTGCCGGTTGCCAGCGACCGGCCGTAGCAGGTGGCGCAGGTGCCGAGGCCCGACTCGCAGGTCAGCACCGAGCGGACCCGGACCTCGCTGACGCCGGCCTCGATAAGCTCGTCGATCAGGACGTCGCCGAGATCGGTGCCGGCCGCCGCGAGCGTGCCGCTGCCGTCCGGCTTCGGAATGTCCTCGGAAAGCACGCGGGCGTAGACCGAGGTCTCCACGTGCACGTCCTTGACCAGGACGCCGTTCGCGCTAGCAGTGGCGATCGCCGTCGGCAGGCCGCGGTCGGTGCCGCAGTCCTCCTCGCGGATGATCACGTCCTGGCTGACGTCCACGAGGCGACGGGTCAGGTATCCCGAGTCGGCGGTCCGCAGCGCGGTGTCCGCCAGGCCCTTGCGGGCGCCGTGCGTGGCGATGAAGTACTCCAGCACGGACAGGCCCTCGCGGAAGTTCGCCTTGATCGGCCGCGGGATGATCTCGCCCTTGGGGTTGGCCACCAGACCGCGCATGCCGGCGATCTGCCGCATCTGCATCATGTTCCCGCGAGCGCCCGAGTTGACCATGATGTAGACGGGGTTGGTCTTCGGGAAGTTCGCCTCCATCTCCTTGGCGACCTCGCTCGTGGCCTTCGTCCACACCTCGACGAGCTCCTGACGGCGCTCCTCCTCGGTGATGACGCCGCGCAGGTACTGCTTCTCGATCTTCTCCGCGTCCTTCTCGTAGCGGTCGAGGATCTCGGCCTTCTTCGGCGGCGTGACGACGTCGTCGATCGCGATGGTGATGCCCGACCGGGTCGCCCAGTGGAAGCCGGCCGCCTTCAGGTTGTCGAGCGTGTTCGCGACGACGACCTTCGGGTAGCGCTCGGCGAGGTCGTTGACGATCTGGCCGAGCTCCTTCTTCGTCACGTCGTAATTGACGAAGCGGTAGTCCGGCGGCAGCGCGTCGTTGAACAGGCACCGGCCCAGCGAGGTCTCCACGAGCAGCGGCGAGCCCTGCTCCCAGTCCTCGGGCGCGGTCCACTTCGGCTGGCCGATGCCGTTGTCGATCGTGGTGATCGTCTTCAGGCGGATCCTCACCGGCGACTGCAGGTGCAGCGACTTGACGTCGCGGGCCATCGTCGCCTCGGCAGCGGAGGAGAAGACGCGACCGGCGCCGTCGCCCTCTGGACGCAGCGCGGTCAGGTGGTACAGACCCAGGATCATGTCCTGCGTCGGCATCGTGACCGGGCGGCCGTCGGCCGGCTTGAGGATGTTGTTCGTCGACAGCATGAGGATGCGGGCCTCGGCCTGCGCCTCGGCCGACAGCGGCAGGTGCACCGCCATCTGGTCGCCGTCGAAGTCGGCGTTGAAGGCGGTGCAGACCAGCGGGTGGATCTGGATCGCCTTGCCCTCGACCAGCTGCGGCTCGAAGGCCTGGATGCCCAGGCGGTGCAGCGTCGGCGCGCGGTTCAGCAGCACCGGGTGCTCGCGGATGACCTCTTCGAGGACGTCCCACACGACCGGCCGCGCGCGTTCCACCATCCGCTTGGCGGACTTGATGTTCTGCGCGTGGCTGAGATCGACCAGCCGCTTCATGACGAACGGCTTGAACAGCTCGAGCGCCATGCCCTTCGGCAGGCCGCACTGGTGCAGCTTGAGCTGCGGGCCGACGATGATCACCGAACGGCCGGAGTAGTCGACGCGCTTGCCGAGCAGGTTCTGCCGGAACCGGCCCTGCTTGCCCTTGAGCAGGTCGGACAGCGACTTGAGCGGGCGGTTGCCCGGCCCGGTGACCGGACGGCCGCGCCGGCCGTTGTCGAACAGCGCGTCCACGGACTCCTGCAGCATCCGCTTCTCGTTGTTGACGATGATCTCGGGCGCGCCGAGGTCGATCAGCCGCTTGAGGCGGTTGTTGCGGTTGATGACGCGACGGTAGAGGTCGTTGAGGTCCGAGGTCGCGAACCGGCCGCCGTCCAGCTGCACCATCGGGCGCAGGTCCGGCGGGATGACCGGGACGCAGTCGAGGATCATGCCGCCCGGGCTGTTCGTGGTCGCCAGGAACGAGGCCACCACCTTCAGCCGCTTAAGGGCGCGGATCTTCTTCTGGCCCTTGCCGCTGCGGATCGTCTCGCGCAGCGACTCAGCCTCGGCGTCGAGGTCGAAGTTCTTGACGAGCACCTGCAGTGCCTCGGCGCCCATGCCGCCTTCGAAGTAGTCGCCGAAGCGGTCGCGCAGCTCGCGGTAGAGCAGCTCGTCGCTGATCAGCTGCTTGACCTCGAGCTTGCGGAAGGTGTCCATCACCTCGTCGAGGCGGTCGATCTCGCGCTGCGCGCGGTCGCGGAGCTGGCGCATCTCGCGCTCGCCGCCCTCGCGGACCTTGCGGCGGACGTCGCTCTTCGCGCCCTCGGCCTCGAGCTCGGCCAAGTCGGTCTCGAGCTTCTTGGCTCGAGTGTCGATGTCGGCGTCGCGCTTCTTCTCCAGCGTCGACTTCTCCGCGCTGACCTCGGCCTCAAGGGTCGGCAGGTCGCGGTGCCGCTCCTCGTCGTTGACCGTGGTGATCAGGTAGGCGGCGAAGTAGATGATCTTCTCGAGATCCTTCGGCGCCAGGTCGAGCAGGTAGCCCAGCCGGGACGGGACGCCCTTGAAGTACCAGATGTGCGTGACCGGCGCGGCGAGCTCGATGTGGCCCATCCGCTCCCGGCGCACCTTGGCGCGGGTGACCTCGACGCCGCAGCGCTCGCAGATGATGCCCTTGAAACGGACCCGCTTGTACTTGCCGCAGTAACACTCCCAGTCCCGGGTGGGGCCGAAGATCTTCTCGCAGAACAGGCCATCCTTCTCCGGCTTGAGCGTCCGGTAGTTGATGGTCTCGGGCTTCTTCACCTCGCCGTGGCTCCACTGCCGGATGTGGTCAGCGGTGGCCAGGCCGATACGCAGCTCGTCGAACACGTTGACGTCGAGCAAGATTTTCCTACCTTCGTGGCAGAGCGGGCAGTGCTGGATTGAGCTGTCTTCCCGCCGCTGTCATGCTCTGCGCGCGCTATGGCGTTCAGGGAGCATGACGGCGGCGGCCGGAGCTACACCTCTTCGACGCTGGACGGCTCGAAGCGGCGGGACAGGTCGATGCCGAGTTCCTCGGCGGCGCGGTAGACGTCGTCGTCGGTGTCGCGCATCTCGACGGCGGTGCCGTCGCTGGACAGCACCTCCACGTTCAGGCACAGCGACTGAAGCTCCTTCAGCAGCACCTTGAACGATTCCGGGATGCCCGGCTCGGGGATGTTCTCGCCCTTGACGATCGCCTCGTACACCTTGACGCGGCCGAGGATGTCGTCGGACTTGATCGTCAGCAGCTCCTGCAGCGCGTACGCGGCGCCGTAGGCCTGCATCGCCCAGCACTCCATCTCGCCGAAGCGCTGCCCGCCGAACTGCGCCTTGCCGCCCAGCGGCTGCTGGGTGATCATCGAGTACGGGCCGGTCGACCGGGCGTGGATCTTGTCGTCCACCAGGTGCAGCAGCTTGAGGATGTAGACGTAGCCGACCGAGACGGGCTCGGGGAACGGCTCGCCGCTGCGGCCGTCGAGCAGGTTGGCCTTGCCGCTGGACCCGATCAGCTGCTGCCCGTCACGCGTGGGCAGCGTCGAGGCCAGCAGGCCGGTGATCTCGTGCTCGCGGGCGCCGTCGAACACCGGCGTCGCGACGTTGGTGTCCGGCTCGCCGGTGCGCGCGACGTCGGACAGCCGAGCGGCCCATTCGGGCTGCCCCTCGACTTCCCAGCCGGTCTTCGCGACCCAGCCGAGGTGCGTCTCGAGCACCTGGCCGACGTTCATCCGGCTCGGCACGCCGAGCGGGTTGAGCACGATGTCGACGGGCGTGCCGTCGGTCAGGAACGGCATGTCCTCCGGCGGCAGGATCTTGGCGATGACGCCCTTGTTGCCGTGCCGGCCGGCGAGCTTGTCGCCGTCCTGGATCTTGCGCTTCTGGGCGATGTAGACCCGGACGAGCTCGTTGACGCCGGGCGCCAGCTCGTCGCCGTCCTCCCGGCTGAAGACGCGCACGCCGATGACCTTGCCGGCCTCGCCGTGCGGGACCTTCAACGAGGTGTCGCGGACCTCGCGGGCCTTCTCGCCGAAGATCGCGCGCAACAGCCGCTCCTCCGGGGTCAGCTCGGTCTCGCCCTTCGGCGTCACCTTGCCGACCAGCACGTCGCCCGGGACGACATCGGCGCCGATGCGCACGATGCCCCGCTCGTCGAGGTCGGCGAGGACCTCTTCGGAGACGTTCGGGATGTCGCGGGTGATCTCCTCGGCGCCCAGCTTGGTGTCCCGGGCGTCGACCTCGTGTTCCTCGATGTGGATCGAGGTGAGGACGTCGTCCTGGACGAGCCGCTGGTTGAGGATGATCGCGTCCTCGTAGTTGTGGCCCTCCCACGGCATGAACGCGACGAGCAGGTTCTTGCCCAGCGCCATCTCGCCGTCGTCGGTGGACGGTCCATCGGCGATCACGGTGCCGGCCTCGACGCGGTCGCCCTCGTCGACGATCGGCTTCTGGTTGTAGCTCGTGCCCTGGTTGGAGCGCGCGAACTTGGCCAGCCGGTACGTCTGGTGGGTGCCGTCGTCGGCCATCACGGTGATGTAGTCGGCCGACAGCTCGGTGACCACGCCGGCCTTCTCGGCGGTGACGACGTCGGAGGCGTCGACCGCGGCGCGCAGCTCCATGCCGGTGCCCACGAGCGGGGCCTCGGAGCGCAGCAGCGGCACGGCCTGGCGCTGCATGTTCGCGCCCATCAGGGCGCGGTTGGCGTCGTCGTGCTCGAGGAACGGGATCATCGCCGAGGCGACGGAGACCATCTGCCGCGGCGAGACGTCCATGTAGTCGACCGCGCCGGCCTCGATGAGGTCGACCTCGCCGCCCTTCTTGCGGACCAGGACGCGGTCCTCGGTGAACTGGCCCTGCGCGTCGATGATCGCGTTGGCCTGGGCGATGACGAACCGGTCCTCCTCGTCGGCGGACAGGTAGGCGATCTCGTCGGTGACCCGGCCGTTCTCGACCTTGCGGTACGGCGTCTCGACGAAGCCGAACGCGTTGACCCGCCCATAGGAGGCGAGCGAGCCGATCAGGCCGATGTTCGGGCCCTCAGGCGTCTCGATCGGGCACATCCGGCCGTAGTGGCTCGGGTGCACGTCGCGGACCTCCATGCCCGCGCGGTCGCGGGACAGCCCGCCCGGGCCGAGCGCGGACAGCCGGCGCTTGTGGGTCAGGCCGGCGAGCGGGTTGGTCTGGTCCATGAACTGGCTGAGCTGCGAGGTGCCGAAGAACTCCTTGATGGAGGCGACGACCGGCCGGATGTTGATCAGCGTCTGCGGCGTGATCGCCTCGACGTCCTGGGTGGTCATCCGCTCGCGCACGACGCGCTCCATGCGCGACAGGCCGACCCGGATCTGGTTCTGGATCAGCTCGCCGACGGTGCGGAGGCGGCGGTTGCCGAAGTGGTCGATGTCGTCGGTCTCGTAGCCCTCGTCGCCCGCGTGCAGGCGGATGAGGTACTCGATCGTCTTGACGATGTCGTCTTCGGTCAGCGTGCCGTTGGCGATCTCGACGTCGTTGCCGAGCTTCTTGTTGACCTTGTACCGGCCGACCTTGGCCAAGTCGTAGCGCTTGCCGTTGAAGAACAGGTTGTCCAGCAGCGCCTGGGCCGACTCGCGGGTCGGCGGCTCGCCCGGGCGCAGCTTGCGGTAGATGTCGAGCAGGGCCTCGTCGCTGCTGGCGATGTGGTCCTTCTCCAGCGTCGCGAGCAGGGTCTCGGACCAGCCGAAGTGCTCGCGGATGCGGTCCTCGGTCCACCCGAGCGCCTTGAGCAGCACGGTGACCGGCTGCCGGCGCTTGCGGTCGATCCGCACGCCGACGGTCGAGCGCTTGTCGACGTCGAACTCGAGCCACGCGCCGCGGCTCGGGATGACCTTGACGCCGTACACGTCGACGTCGGAGGTCTTGTCCAGGGTGCGGTCGAAGTAGACGCCCGGCGAGCGGACGAGCTGGCTGACCACGACGCGCTCGGTGCCGTTGATGATGAAGGTGCCCTTGCGGGTCATCATCGGGAAGTCGCCCATGAACACCGTCTGGCTCTTGATCTCGCCGGTGGTGTTGTTGGTGAACTCCGCCGTGACGAACAGCGGCGCCGCGTAGGTCATGTCCTTGTCCTTGCACTCCTCGATGGGCGCCTTGACGTCCTCGAAGCGCGGGTTGGAGAAGGACAGGCTCATCGAGGCGGAGAAGTCCTCGATCGGGGAGAGCTCGGTCAGGATCTCCTCGAGACCGGACCGGGCGTTCGAGACCTCCGCGGTGCGGTTGCGCCACGCCTCGTTGCCGACCAGCCAGTCGAAGGACTCGGTCTGCAGGGCGAGGAGGTTGGGCACCTCCAGCGGCTCGCGGATCTTGGCGAAGGAGGTACGGAGCGGAGCTCCCGGAATACCTGACCTGTCGGCCCTCTGCGGGGCATTTGCGGAACGTGACTTACCGGAGCGCGAGGCTGCCAAGATGCGTCCTTCCAAGGACTTGGTTCGGGCCTAACCGCGCGTCCCGCTCGACGATCCTCGAAGCCGCGGGTCGCATCGGCGGACACCACGAAGTAGGCCGCTGGATATGTCCCGAACGGTCGGTGAGGGCGTAAGAGGGCAGCGCAAAGATGAAATTTAGCACGCTCGCGCAAGCGGCGGCAAACAGACCCGCGCTGGCACGCTCGCGAACCGTGTGCGCAAAGGGTGCCTTGCGGGGCCGCACCCGTCAAGTGTCACGGCCGTCAGGCGTCTTGGCCGGCTGCGTTGCGACAGAGCCGGGTGCGTTGCGGCAGAGCCGGGTGCGACCGCGACGTGCGCCGCGTCAGCTGACCGTGCGCAGGTCGGCGATGAGCCATTTGCCGTTGGCCCGCTGCATCCGCACCACCGCGGCGAACGGGTCGGTGCGGCCCTTCGGCGTGTTCACATTCGTCACCGACAGCTGGCCGAACAGCAACACCGTCCACTGGCCGTCGGCCACCGATTCGACGGCCGCCTTGTTGATCTGGGCGGTCTGGCTGAACTTGAGCTTCGCGGCGTTCGGCTTGATCAGCGTGTCGACGGCGCTCTTGAACTTCGCGGTGAACGCGCCGGTGGTGCAAGCCGCGCCGCTCGCCTCGAACTGGGGGAGCGCCGTGTACTTGTACGTGTTCGCCGACGCCACACACGTCTTCGCGGCCGCGGTCACCTGGTCGCGAGCGGTGTTCCGCGAGGCGGCGGAGTCGGCGCCGCCCCACCAGACGCCGTGGCTGACGATCGCCATCAGGACGGCGAGCGCGACGACGCCGGCGATCAGAATCGCGCCCGGCGCCCACCGCAGCCACTCCGGGACGGCCGTGGCCGCGCGCCCGTCGGACGACTGGGACGCCGCGACGTCAGCGTCAGCGTCTGGGTCTGGGTCTGGGTCTGGGTCTGGGCCGTCGAAGTCGGGGTCGTGGTCGAAGTCGGGGTCGGGGTCTGCCGGCGCGGCGGCGGGCGGCCGCTTGACGGTGCTCACGGGCGGGAAGTCGGCGGCCCCGCTTCGATCGTCCTGATCGTCGGTCGGCGCAGCGGTCGGCCGATGCGCGGGGGTGACGGCGGTCCGGCCGCCGATCCGGCGGGCGCGGCTCGCGGCAGACGCGGCCGGCGACGGCCGAGGCGACACCGGGCGAGCGCGCGTCACCTCGCCGTCCGGGGCCGCGGCGGCTGGCTGAGCGCCGTCCGGCTCGGCGCCGTCCATCTCCGGCGGGCGGGTCACTGCACGGCTCCGATGCTCTGCACGTCGCTGGCCAGCCACTTGCCGGCCGTTTCGACCATCGTGATCTCGAGGTCCTGCGAGACCGGCGCGGTCGTGGTGGTCGAGCGGTAGGCGTTCACGGTCACCAGCACGAGGTAGCCGTTCCCGCCCTTCTCGATCGGACCTTCGAGAGCCTGGTGGGTCACCGTCGCCCCGAGGTCGAACTTGCCGGTGGTCAGCGACTTCTTGGTCAGCGCCTTCTTGCTCGCGACATCCGAGCGCAGGCTGCCCGTCGCGCCGTCCAGCGCCCGCTGGTAGTCGGCGTCGAAAGTCGCCCGCCGGAAGGAGAGCAGGTTCGCGGCCTCGGTCCCGGCGGCGACCACCGCCTGCTTCTCCGCGGTCGTCAGGCCGCCGACGTCAGCCGCGCTCGCCTTCTGGTCCTTCTTGTCCGGCACGAGCACGAGGACGTAGACGAGGATCAGCGCCAGCAGCGCGACGGCGGCCACGGCCGCCGTGATCGCCGGCGCGGCGGTTGCGCGAGGTGAGGGCGACATGCTGGCGCGGCGTCTCCTGTTCGCGAATGTGTGCTTGGCCGATGTGCTCGGCGTTTGTGGTCGGCGCGCGTGTGGTCGGCCGATTTGTGTCGAACGTGCCTCAGCGGCCGGTGCGGGCCGGACGGCCGCGTAGACAGTACGCCCGGCGCCTGCGAGCGGCCTGCGGGGAGCTGTGCATCAATTCAGTCCGTCGGTGAGCAGCGCCAGCCACGACGCGTCGCTCAGCTTGCCGCTCGAGGACAGCGAGTTGCCCACGGCGAGGGTGTTCTTCGTCGTCGCCCGCGGGTAGGCGTAACCCCCGCCGGACTCGCTGATCGGGTCGCCGCCCGGCACGTGCGCCGAGCCGCGGACGTTCTTGGCGTTCGCGCCGGACGCCGAGGCGGTGCAGCGCACCGTCACGTTCGGGGCGATCGCCGAGGTGTTGTTCGGCTGGCGTCGCACCGTGCCGTTGTAGCCCTCGGAGTCCTTGGTCGGGTCGCCGCAGTCCTCGGGGTCCGGCTGGGTTTGCACGATCAGCCCGAGCCGGCCCTGGTTGCCGGTCAGCAGCGTCTGGCCGCCCGCGGCGAGCGCCGGGTACAACTCGAGCACCTGCTCCAGCCCGCCGAGGTGGTTGACGAGGAGCTGGCCGGTGGTGGCCAGGTTGGCGAGCACGACCCCGAAGTCGGTCTGGTTGTCCTTGATGAACGAGCGGATGGTGGCGAGGTCGGCGGGCCCGGTGTCGAATAGGTGCCGGATGTCCGGGTCGCTCTTCTTCAGCTGCGCGGACAGCAGGTTCAGGCTGTGCGCCCAGCTGCGCAGCGGGTCGTGCTCGTCCAGCTGGGTCTGCAGCACGGGCGCGGAGTCCTGGATCAGCTTGATCGTCGCGTCGACGTTCTGCGTCTCGTCCGCGGTGGTCAGCAGGCTGTTGCTGGCGTCGAGCAGGGTGCCGAGGTCGTTGCCCCGGCCGCTGACGGCCTTGCCGAGCTCGTCGACGGTCGTGCGCAGGTTGTTCAGGTTCACCGAGCGGACGAGGTCGTCCAGATTCGTCAGCAGCGTCTCGGTGGCGACCGGGATCTTGTTGCGGCTCATCGGCAGGTTGCTGCCGGCCCGCACCCAGCCGGTGCTCGCCTTGCCGGCCGCCGTCGGGACGAGGTTGACGTACTGCTCGCCGACGACGGACCGGTTGGCGACCGTCGCGCCGGAGTCGGCCGGGATCTTCGGCGAGCTGCAGTTGTCGAGATCCAGGTCGACCCGGACGCCGTTCTTGATCAGGTTCAGCGCGCCGACGCGGCCGACGGTGACGCCGCGGTAGGTGACCTCGGCGTTGCTGAAGATGCCGCCGGAGTCCCGGAAGTCGGCGGTGATCTTGCAGCCGTCGTTCGAGATGTACTTCGTCAGCCCGATGTACTCGGCGCCGACATAGGAAATGCCCAGCAGAGTGATGACGACGAACAGGATCAGCTGGAACTTGGTGCTGCGTCTCAACATGGCGGCGTCACTTCCCGCCGACCAGCATCGAATTCAGCGGCGTCGTCTTCTCGCTGTTGACCTTGAGGCCGCTGAGGATCTGCTTCAGCACCGGCGCGCCGAGCTTCTGCGCGGCGCCGCTGGCGCCGTTCGCGCAGATGCCGAGCAGACCGCACAGCTGGTCGGTGAGGTTCAGGTTGATGTCGGCGGCGAGGTTGGCGTAGTCGCCTTTCACGAACTGCCGGGCGAGGCCGAGCGGGAACGGGAACGTGCCGCCGATCCGCAGCGCCCCCACCAGGTCGCTGCCGGCGGCGGTGAGTTGGGTGACCGCCGGGTCGAGCGTCTTCAACGCGGTGACCAGGCTCTGCTGGGTCGAGGTGACGACCCGGCTGGCGACGTTGCCCAGGTTCGACAGGCTGGTCAGCAGCGTGACCAGCTTCGTGCGTTCCTGGTTGAGCACGTTGAGCGCCCGCGGGAAGTTGTCCAGCGCGTCGGTGAGGATCTTCTTCTGCTTGTTCAGGGTGGCGGCGAGGGTGTTGACGTTCTCGAGCGCGGTGGTGATGTCGTCCTTCTGATTGTCCAACGTGCCGACGAACGTGTTCAGCTGGCTGATGAGGTCGCGGATGGCGGCCTGCTGGGCGCCGTTGCCGAGCGCCTTGTTCAGTTCGGTGGCGATCACCTGAATCTGTCGCAGGCCGCCCTCGTTCAACACCAGCGAGAGTGCGCCGAGCACCTGCTCGGCCTCGTAGGCCGAGCTCGTGCGGCTGATCGGGATCTTGTCGCCGGTCTTGAGCAGCGGCGGGTGCTGACCGTCGGCGAGCGCCGGAAAGTCCTGCTTCTGCTCGGCGGTCGTCGACTGCAGCAGCGCGACGTACTTTTCGCCGAGCAGCGAGGTCTGCAGGACGCTCGCGTGCGCGTCGCTCGCCAGCTGCACCGTGCCGCGCACGCTCATCGTCACCTTTGCGACCCAGCGCCCGCGATCGGTGCCGAGCGAGATCGAGGTGACCTTGCCAACCGGCACGTCGTTGACCTTCACCGCCGACTGCGGCACGAGGTCCAGGACGTCGGCGAATTCCGCGGTCAGGCTGTACGGGTGGTCGCCGAGATCGGCGCCGCCGGGCAGGGGCGCGCTGTACAGGCCGTGGAAGCCGCAGCCGCTGAGGGTGACAGCCGCGCCGAGCACCGCGGGGATCAGCCGTCGCATCCTCACGCGGGGCCCCCGCGGAATCGTGCAGCGCTCTTCAGCGGAGCGATTTCGTGGGGTGTTCATGCGCCTCCCCCGACGATTCCGCCGATGCCGTCAATGGGGGCCCCGCCGGTGCCGATGCCGCCGATCAGGCCCCCGCCGCCGCCGGTGCCGGTGCCGGCGGGAAGCGCGCTGCAGACCGAAGACACGTTGCCGCCCAGTTGAGTGAGACCGGCGACGCCACCCAAGTTGGTTGCCAAGCCCTGGCAGATCTGCGCCAACGTGGCCGTGCCGAGCTGGAGGTTGCCGAGCGAGGCCAGGTTGCTGCGAGTGGCGAGCAGCCCGGGCTGCTCGTCGTAGGAGTGCACGATGTTGGACAGCGCGACCGGCGCGACGGCAAGCGTCTCGTCCAACGACGCCTTTTCCTTGACGAGCGTGCCGGTGATGCTGCGCAGGCCCTGGAAATCGGTGTGGAACTTGCTCGCGTTCGCCTTGACGAAGGTGCTGACGTCGTCCAGGGCGATGCTCAGGTTGTGCAGGGCGCTGCCGAGGTCGCCGCGCTCGCTCGCGAGATCCCCGGCCACCTGTGCAAGCTGGGTGTTGAACAGCCTGATCTGCGCGTCGCTGCCCTTGAGCGTCGTCGTGAACTTCTGCAGGTTGCGCACAGTGGCGAACAGGTCGCCCTTGTTGTCCGCTAGCGTCTGCGCCGCCTGGGACAGCTTCGTGATGCTGTTGCCGAGGGCCGCGCCGTTGCCCTTGAGGTTGGCCGCGGCGACGCCGACCAGCGTGTTCAGCGCCCCGCTCTTCTGGCCGCCCTTGTTCGCGCCCTTCGGCCCGAGGGCCACCGACAGCTTGTTCAGCGCCGCGTAGATGTCGTCGAGCTCGGCCGGCGCGCCGGTGTGCGCCATCGGGATCGTCGCGCCGGACGCCATGACGTCGCCGCCCTTGTAGACGGGCGCGAGCTGGATGTACCGGTCGCTGACCAGCGAGTTCGCCACCTCGACCGCGCCGGCGTTCTTCGGCAGGTGATAGGAGCCGGAGTACTCCATCGTCACCTCGACATAGCCCGGCTTCGGGCTGACCGAGGTCACGTCGCCCACGTTGATGCCGAGGATCTTCACCGGCGTGCCGGGGTAGATGCCGACCGCTGAGGCGAACTGCGCCTTCACCGTCTTCGTGCTCGAGCCGCGGAAGAACGCGTAGTACACCCCGAACGCGACGACGGCGGCGACGACCACCAGCGTGACGCCGCGAGAGGCGAGCTTGGGCAGCCCGCCGAACAGCTTGTTGGCCATCAGTTGCTCCCCACTCCGAGCAGGCCGAGCACGCCGGTGGGGCTGAGGTTCTGCACGTAGTTGTCGAACCAGTGCCCGTTGCCGATCACGTTGTTGAACACCCGGTAGAACGGGCCGAGCAGCGCCAGGCCGCGGTCCAGGCTGTCCTGGTTGTCCTGGAGCACCGTCAGCAGCGAGTCGAGCCGGTCGAGCAATGGGCCGAGGGTCTTCTCGTTGTCCGCGACCAACCCGCGCAGCTGGGCGGACAGCGTCGAGGTGTTGATCAGCAACGAGTGGATGGCGTCGCGCCGGCTGTTGAGTTCGGCCAGCAGCAGGTTGCCGTCGCTCAGCAGCCGGGTGAGGTCCTGATCGCGCGCGGCCAGCGTGCCGGTCACCTTGTTGGCGGCCGACAGCAAGGTCTGCAGCTTCGCGTTCCGCGACGCGATCGTCGTGGACAGCCGAGACAGCCCGTCGACCACCGGGCGCACCGACTTCGGCGTGCCGCTGAAGTCCTGCGCGAGGGTCCGGAACGACTGCGCCAGTGTGGTCGTGTTGATGTTCTCGACCGTGCGGCTCAGCGCCGAGAAGGCGGGGTAGACGTCGAACGGCGAGGTCGTGCGGCTGACCGGGATCGCGTCGCTCGCGTTCTGCGCCTTGGTGCCGCGCGAGTTGATGCTCAGGTACTTGTCGCCGAGCAGCGTTTTCAGCTTGAGGTCGATGGTGCTCTGATTGCCGACCCAGCCGTCCTTGATCGTGAAGACGGCCTTGACCAGCCCCTTGCTGCTGTCCAGCGACACCGACTGCACCTGGCCGGCCTTGACGCCGGCGATCCGCACGTCGTCGTCGGGCTTCAGGCTCGCGTCCTCGGTGAAGTAGGCGGTGTATTGCGTCCCGCCGCCGATCAGCGGCAGCTTCGAGGCGTTGAACGCCGCGATCAGCAGCACGAGCAGGAAGACCAGCCCGATGATGCCGATCGGCAGCGGGTTGCGCGAGGTGAACGACTTGCCGATCTTGGGCGCCTTGCGGGTGGTCAGCGGCTTGTTCGCGTCCGACTCGTGGGGCTGCTCCTGCGTCGAGGTGTCAGTCATCAGTGACACCTCGCCGCAGGATTGGTGCTCGCCGGGATCGTCAGAGTCTTCGGGCCGATCGTCACGCCGCTCGTCGCGGTCGCGGACACCGAGCACAGGTAGAAGTTGAACCACGAGCCGTAGCTGGCGGTGCGGATCAGCGTCGCGACGGTCGGCGGCAGCTGCTGCAGCACGTACTTCAGCGTGCCGCTGCTCTTGTTGATGGTGCCGATGAGGCCCGTCAGGTCGACGATGTCGCGCTTGAGCGGCGCGCGCACCTGGCTCAGCAGATCCGACGTCGACGTGGCCAGCCGATTGATCCCGTCCAGCGCGTTGCCGATGGTGTCGCGGTCGTCGGCCAAGCCGCCGACGAAGTCCTTCAACTGCACGATCAGGTCGCTGAGCTCGGTGTCTCGCTGGCCCACGGCCTGCAGCACGCCGGACAAGTTGTCGATGACCTCGCCGATCACCTGGTCCTTGTCGGCGAGGGCGTTCGTCAGGTCGGCCAGGTTCGCGAGCAGCGTCTCGAAGGCGCCCCCCTCGCCCTGCAGCGTCTGGATGATGCCGAAGGACAGCTTGTTGATCTGGGTGGGGTCCAGGCCCTGGACCAGCGGCTGGAACCCGGCGAACAGCACCGTCAAGTCGACCGCCGGATAGGTCTGCGAGGTGGGCAGCGGATGGGCGGCCGTCAGCATCGGCGACGTCGTGCTCCCCGGGCCCTGCTCGATGTCCAGGTAGCGCTGGCCGACGAGGTTGCGATAGCGCAGGTGGGCGGTCACGTCCGAGGGCAGCGGGCGCGACTTCTGCACCGCGAACGTCACCAGCGCGACGCTGTTGCGCCCGCTCTGCTGCTTGATCGCGATGTCTTCGATGGCGCCGACCCGGACGCCCGCGATGCGCACGTCATCGCCGAGTTCCAGGCCCGAGACATCGGTGAAGTAGGCCTTGTACGTGCTCGTCGAGCCGAAGCTCGCGTTGCTGATCGTCGCGGCGAGAACGTAGGTGGCGACCGCGGTCACGATCAGGAAGATGACCAGCTTGATCAGCGGCGCGATCCAGCCCCTCATTTAATTGCCACCTGTTGGCCGCGCAGCAGAGGGCCGGCCAACAGCGTCGCCGCGCCGGACACCTTGTTCGGCGTCGTGTGCAACTGCGCGGCGATCAACGTGTTGACGTAGGCGTTCTCCTCAGGCGAGTTGATCGCCTTGTTGTCGATGTCGGCAGAGGCGTTTCGGGCGCACGCGTCCGACGTCAGGGGCGCGCCGTCATTGAAGCAGCGGTACTTGCCCGGGATCTGGAACGGCTTGCCCGGGTTCGGCAGGCCGAAGCAGTTCGGGCCCAATCCGGTGACGATCCGCGGCTCCTGGCCCGGTTTGTAGGCGCCCTGGTTGTTGTTGTCCACCGTGAACGTCAGGTGGATCTGATTGTTGTAGATCGCGTTGCCGGCCAGCGAGTACAGCTTGTTGATCCCGCTGAACAGACAGGTGAATTCGGGCGAGTACTCGTCGAGCAGCGAGAAGATCTTGCTGGTCTGCCCGCTGACGGCGATGATCCGCTGCTCGTTGTCGGCGAGGAACCCGCGCAGCACGTTGGAGGTGTCCGAGCCGGTGACGAGCAGGCTGTCGAAACCGGCCTGCTTGGCCACGACCGTGCGCGCGGACGTCTCCAGGTTCTGCAGCGTGGCCAGCAGGTCGGGCGCCGCGTCGTTGTACTCCAGCGACACCTTGCCCAGCTGTTTGAGGTCGTCGACGAACTGCTTGGTGTGCGGGTTCATGACCTTGAGGTACTTGTCGAAGGTCACGAGCGTCTGGCCAAGCTTCGCGCCGCGGTTGTGCAACGCGTCGGCGAGCGCGGTGAGCGTCGCGTTCAGCTGCGCCGGCTGCACGGCGGTGAGCAACGGGTAGAAGTCCGCCAGCACCTTCTGCGCCTCGAGCGCGCCCTTGGAGCGGTCCTGCGGAATGGTGTCGCCAGACTTGATAGCGCCGTCCGAGTGGGCGGGGAGGATCAGCGCCACGTACTGCTCGCCGAACAGGGTCTTCGGCAGGATCTGGGCCTTGACGTTGCTCGGGACGAGCTTGACCTTGTCCGGCTCGAGCTTCAGCTTGACGATTGCGCCGCCGCCCTTGGAGTCGACGGAGGCGACCGAGCCGATGATCTCGCCGCGCACCTTCACGTCGGAGTCGGTCAGCAACTCATTGCCCGTGTGGTCTGCGTGCAGCGTGACGTCGACGGTCGAGGTGAACGCCTTGTTGTAGATCGCGATCGACAGCGACACCAGGCCGACGACGATCGCGATGAACAGCACGCCGTACAGGCGGCGCTTGACGACCTTGATGAAGGGCTCGCGTGGCATCGTCTCAGCCCGCCAGCCGGACGCTCGTGTTCGAGCCCCAGATCGCGAAGGACAGGAAGAAGTCGATGATCGTGACCGCGACGATCGCCAGCCGCACCGCCCGGCCCACCGCGACGCCCACTCCGGCCGGGCCGCCCTTGGCGTTGTAGCCGTAATAGCAGTGCGTCAGGATGATCACGATGGAGAAGACCAGGACCTTGAAGAAGGACCAGATCACGTCCAGCGGCGGCAAGAACAGATGGAAGTAGTGCGAATAGGTGCCAGCCGAGTCCCCGTAGTAGTAGACGACGATCGCGTAGGAGGAGAGGTAGGACGACAGCAGCCCGATCACGTACAGCGGAATCACCGCGACGAAGCCGGCGATGATCCGGGTGGTCACCAGGAACGGCAGGCTGGGCACCGCCATGACCTCGAGCGCGTCGATCTCCTCGCTGATGCGCATCGCGCCGAGCTGGGCGGTGAAGCCGCAGCCGACGGTCGCCGACAGCGCCAGGCCGGCCACGATCGGCGCGATCTCGCGGGTGTTGAAGAACGCGGTGATGAACCCGGTGTACGAGGCGACGCCGAGCTGCTGGAGCGCCGCGTATCCCTGCAGGCCGACCTCGGTGCCGGTGAAGAACGACAGGAACGCGATCACGCCGACGGTGCCGCCGATGACGGCAAGCGAGCCGCTGCCGAAGACGACCTCGGACAGCAGCCGCAGCGTCTCCTTCTTGTAGCGGCGCAGGGTGCGCGGCGACCAGGCCAGCGCGCGGCCGTAGAACGACATCTGCTCGCCGAGCTCGTCGAGCAGGCCGAGCGGCGCGTTGACGGCCTTGCGCGCCGTCGCGATGATGTCCGTGGCCACTAGAGCTGCTCCCCTGGCCTTGACTCCCGAGCCATCAGGAGCCCTTCGCCGGGACGACTTCGAAGTACACGGCCGTGATCACGAAGTTGACCGCGAACAACAGCATGAACGTGATGACGACGGACTGGTTCACCGCGTCGCCCACGCCCTTGGGCCCGCCGCCGACGTTCAGGCCCTTGTAGGCGGCGACGACGCCGGCGATGAGGCCGAAGATGAACGCCTTCAGCTCGCCGGTGTAGAGGTCCGGCAGCTGGGCCAGCGCGGAGAAGCTGGCCAGATACGCGCCAGGCGTGCCGCCTTGCAGCACGACGTTGAAGAAGTACCCCCCGGCCACGCCGACGACGCACACCAGGCCGTTCAGGAAGACCGCGATGAGCACGCAGCCGAGCACCCGGGGCACGACCAGGCGCTGCACCGGCGAGATGCCCAGCACCTCCATGGCGTCGATCTCGTCGCGGATCTTGCGGCTGCCGAGGTCGGCGCAGATCGCCGACCCGCCGGCGCCGGCGATCAGCAGCGCGCACACGATCGGGCTCGCCTCGCGGATGATCGCCAGCACGCTCGCCGAGCCGGTGAAGGACTGCGCGCCGATCTGCCGGGCCAGGGTGCCGAGTTCGAGCGCGATGACCGCGCCGAACGGGATGGCGACCATCATCGTCGGGAAGATCGTCACGCTGGCGATGAACCAGGCCTGCTGGATGAACTCGCGCACCTGGAACGGCCGCTTGAACATCATCCGGATGACGTCGAGGAACAGCGCGAAGAGGCTGCCTGCCTGGCGTACGCCGGCGACCGGGGACAGAGAGACCATCAGCTACGTCCGGAGCCCGCCGTCTCGCGGTCGCCGGAGTCGCGGTCGCGCTCCTCCTCGGCCTCGGACTCCATCAGCTCCTTGATCGCTTTTTGCGCGGGCAGCGGCAGCGTGTGCAGCATCTCGAGGACGCGCTGGCGACGTCGGCCGGCGGCCTTGCGCTCGGGCAGGCCGGGGCTCGGCTGCAGCTGCGGCGGGACGCCCTCGCCACCGCCGCCCTTCGGGCCGGCGGTCTGCGCCGGGCCGTTTTCGTTCATGGCCTTGAGCTCGGCGGCGACCTGAGCGGCGTCCTTCTCCTCGGACATGCCGATGGGGCCCTCGCGGCGGCCGTTGATGAACTGCTTGACCACCGGCTCCTCGCTGGTGAGCAGCACCTCGCGCGGACCGAACATGACGAGTTCGCGGCGGAACAGCATGCCCAGGTTGTCCGGGACGGTGCGGGCGGTGCCGATGTCGTGGGTGACGATGAGGAACGTGGCGTCGGTCTGCGCGTTCAGGTCGATGATCAGCTGGTTGAGGTAGGCGACGCGCACCGGGTCGAGGCCGGAGTCGGGCTCGTCGAACAGGATGATCTCGGGGTTCAGCACGAGTGCGCGGGCCAGGCCGGCGCGCTTGCGCATGCCGCCGGAGATCTCGCCCGGCAGTTTGCCCTCGGCCCCGGCGAGGCCGACCATGTCCATCTTCTCCATGACGATGTCGCGAACCTCGCGCTCGCTCTTCTTGGTGTGCTCGCGCAGCGGGAAGGCGATGTTGTCGAAGAGGTTCATCGAACCGAACAGCGCGCCGTCCTGGAACAGGACGCCGAACAGCTTGCGGGTGTCGTAGAGCTTGGACTCGCTGCACCGGACGATGTCGACGTCGCGGATGACGATCGAGCCCTTGTCCGGCTTCAGCAGGCCGATGAGCGATTTGAGGAACACCGACTTGCCGGTGCCGGACGGGCCGAGCAGCACCGAGACCTCGCCCGGCGGCAGCGTCAGGGTCACGTCGCCCCAGATCACCTGCCGCCCGAACGACTTGGTCAGCTCGTGGACGGCGACTTCCACACCCACGTGCAACCCCCTCGATTCGAGCCTTGCGTGCGGAGCGCGCCCTGGCGGAAACGACCGCGATACCGACCGGTAATGCTGGCGGTGCCCTAGGGTCGCACACTTTGCCCATATGCGCGCGACCTGATGTTCCGGGAACTCGTACCCGCCCGGTGATCGTGGCTCACACGACCTTAAGGCGCAGTTCGGTCACGGGCGCCTGGCTTCCCGCGGGACTCGGAACGAGCCCTGCGCCGGCTGCGCGGCGGCCGGGCGGACGCTGTGCGGGCCGCGTGCGCGGCGGCCGGTCGACACGCTGCCGGCGCTCTTTGCGAGGATGACGCGGCCCGTCCCGACCGTCTCGACCCGAGGAGCAAGATGGCAGCCGACCGCCTTACCGCTGTGCTCGGCGGCCCGCCGGCGGCCGCCTTGGCCGCGCTGCCCGCAGCCGATCAGGACGCGTTCGCCGAGCTGGTCGCCGACGCCCGCGCCCGTCAGGCGTCGGCGCTGGAGGCGGCGTTCGCGCAGACGCTCAAGCACGTGCCGTTCCCGCTGCGCAAGATCGTGCAGAAAGTCCTGCTCGGATGAGCGACAACTCGGCCGAGCTGGTCAAGCTCGCGCGCGCCCTGGACGTGCCGGTCGAACGGTTGGCCATGGTCGACGGGCTGTCGGCTGACGAGCTGCGCGCCGTCCGAGCGCAGATCGGCGAGGCGCTGTTCCAGGCCGATCGGCATCATTTCAGCCGGGTCGCGGCGCTCACCCGGGCTGTGCCGACGAGCGTCAGCGCGAAGCTGACCGAGGCCGTGCTGCCGCCGCTCATCGCGGCGCGTACGGCCGAGCTGCTCGAGCCGAAGAAGGCCGCCGATCTCGTCGCGCGGATCAAGCCCAGCTATCTCGCCGACGTCGCCGCTGTCATGGACCCGGCGCGCAGCCCGGAGGTCGTCGCGGCGATGCCGCCCGAACTCGTCGTGGCGGTCAACGTCGAGCTGATCCGTCGCGAGGACTGGCTGGTGATCGGCGGCTTCGTCGCGCAGGTCAGCGACGCCGCGCTCGCGCTGTCGATCGCGCAACTCGACGGCGAGCAGCTGTTGCGCGTCGGCTATGTCCTCGACGACCTGTCCCGGATGGACGTGATCGGCGGCCTGCTCACCGACGGGCAGATCGACGACGTCCTCGCCGCCGCCGGTCGCCATCAGCTCTGGCCAGAGCTCGCCGAGCTGCTGACGCACATGACGCTGCCACGCGTCGAGCGGATCACGGCCCGGTTGGCGGTCGCGTCGAAGGACGTCCGGGACCCGATCGACGCCGCCGCCGCGGACGGCCTGCTGCCGGCCGACACGGTCGCCGCGCTGCGCTTGCGCGCAGGCTGACCGGCTTGGCCGAGCCGACCGCCGGGCGTGCGCCGAGCCGTGCGCTCGATGGGCTCGGCGCCGCCCTAGCGCCGGTCGTCGTCGAGGTCACCCGCGAGAACGTGGTCGAGTCGCGGCACCGGGCCAGCCTGGTGCTGCTCGACGCCGCGGGCGAGATAACCGTCGAGGCCGGCGCCACGGCCGCCGCGTTCCTGCCGCGTTCGGCGCTCAAGCCGGGGCAGGCGGTGGCAATGGTCGAGGCCGGTTTCCCCGGCCGCGGCGCCGCCCTGGCGCTGGCCGCCGCGAGCCACGACGGCGAGCCGATGCATCTCGCCGGCGTGCGCGCTGTCCTCGCCGCGGCGGGGCTGGCCGAAGAGGCGCTGCAGTGTCCGCCCGACCTGCCGCTCGGCGCGGACGCCGCTCGCGCGTGGCTGCGCGCCGGTGGCGGCCCCGAACGGGTCTGCCACAACTGCTCGGGCAAGCATGCGGCAATGCTCGCGACCTGTGTCGCGGCAGGGTGGCCGACTGCGTCCTACCTGGACCCCGGCCACCCGCTCCAGCTGGCCGCGCGGCAACGCATCGAACAGCTGACCGGCGAGGCGATCGACACGGTAACCGTCGACGGCTGCGGAGCGCCCGCATTCGCGACCTCGCTCGTGGGGCTGGCCCGGCTCGGCGCGGCGATCGCCGACGGGAACGGCGCGCCGGGCGAGGTGCGCGAGGCGATGCGGGCCTTTCCGCAGCTCGTCAGCGGCACCCGGCAGGCCAGCGCCGCCTTCGCCGGCGAGGTTGCCGGCCTGGTCGCCAAGTACGGGGCGGAGGGGGTCTGGGTCGCGGCGTTGCCCGACGGCCGGGCGTTCGCCGCGAAGGTGGAGGACGGCGCGGCGCGCGTGCTGGCCCCGCTGCTCGCGGCGGTGCTGCGGCACTGGGGCTTCGACGGGCCGGCGGTGCGCACGTGGTCGGCCGTGCCCACGCTCGGCGGCGGCCGGCCGATCGGCGAGATCCGCCCGTCTGCCGAGCTGCGCGCCCTGCTGTCGCTCACCTGACCGCCGAACGCGACGCTCCCCCTCCCCCACCCCCACCCCTCGCGAGTTGTCCTCGCCACGTCGGTCTCCAGGCCGACGAAGCGCGGACAACTTGCGAAGGGTGGGTGGGACCGGGCCGCGTGAAAACGGGGCGGCCCGCTGCGCGCGGGCCGCCCCGAATCGGCGGTGCTGGGTTGCGGCAGAGCTGGTTACTTGACGGTGACCGTGGCGCCGGCGCCCTCAAGGGCCGCCTTCGCCTTCTCCGCGCTCTCCTTGTTGACCTTCTCGAGCACGGTCTTCGGCGCGCCGTCGACGAGGTCCTTGGCCTCCTTCAGGCCCAGGCTCGTCAGCGTGCGCACCTCCTTGATGACCTGGATCTTCTTGTCACCGGCGGCCTCGAGGACGACGTCGAACTCGTCCTGTTCGGCGGCTTCCTCGGCCGGGGCGGCCGGACCAGCGGCGGCCGGACCCTGAACGAGCGGGGCAGCGGCGGTGACGTCGAATACCTCTTCGAACTGCTTCACGAACTCGCTGAGTTCGAGGAGGGTGAGCTCCTTGAACGCGTCGATGAGCTCGTCGGTGCTGAGCTTCGCCATGATGGCGTCCTTTCTGTTCAATCGCCGGGAGAGCCGGCTATCGGTTGGTTACTCCGCCGGCTCGGCGGGAGCTTCGGACGAGGCGGCGTCGACCGCCGCCTCGGGTGCCGCTTCTTCGGCGGCGGGGGCGTCGGACCCAGCGGCCTCGGACCCAGCGGTCTCGGAGGTGCTGGATGCGGCCTCGGCGGTGCTGGCGGCGGCCTCGGACCCAGCGGCCTCGGCCGGCGCAGCCGTCGCGCCCTCGGCGGTGCCGGAAGCGGCGGCCGTCTTCTCCTCGAGCGCCTTGGCCAGGCGGGCCAGGTGCGACAACGGCGCCTGGAACAGGGCCGCAGCGCGGGTCGGCAGGGCCTTCAGGCCGCCGGCGACCTTGGCGAGCAGGACCTCGCGGGACTCGAGATCGGCGATGCGGTTGATCTCGCTGGGCGAGAGCTGCTTGCCGTCGAGCACACCGCCCTTGATGACCAGCAGCGGGTTGGCCTTGGCGAAGTCGCGCAGACCTTTCGCTGCCTCGACGGCGTCGCCCTTGACGAACGCGATCGCCGTCGGGCCGGTGAGCAGCTGCTCGTCCAGCGCGACCCCCGCGTCGGCGGCGGCCCGCTTCGTCAGGGTGTTCTTGACGACGGCGTAGGTGGTGTCCCGGCCGAGGGCGCGCCGCAGATCGGTGATCTGCTTGACGGTGAGTCCGCGGTATTCGGTGATGACCGCAGCGGCGGAGCTGGTGAAGTGCTCGGTGAGCTCGCCGACCGCGCTGATCTTCTCGGAGTTCGGCATATGCGACCTCCTCTCGTTCGATCGGGCTGGAAGCCACGCCCACGCAAGAGGAAGAACGCCCCGGCGCAGGGCGCACGGGGCGGGCATGCGCAGAGCGCATGTGCCGTACCGGCCAACCTGCGCGGGCCGCTCCGCCGCTTGCGGAGGCGTTCGGTCGCGTATGCGCACGCGACGACCAGCGGTCTATGGGTGGATCGGTGCCCACGGTACGCGACCGCGCGCGCCGGCCGCAAAACGTGCGCGCCAAGACGCCCGTCGAGCGCTTCGGGTCAGGCCACGCCGTAGGCGAGGTACACCACGATCGCGGCGGCGAGCGCCGCTGCGGCACCGGCTCTCGCCGCCGCCCAGGTCCGGCCGAGCAAGAGCAGGCCGGCGATCGCCGCAACTGCCGCCACGGCGAGTTCCAGCGAGCCCTGCACGTGGTAGCCGAGTCGCAGTAGCGCGTGGGCGCCTTCGCCGGCGACCACTCCGGCAACGGCGGCCACCGCCGCCACCCGGCGTGTGGGCGGCTCGTGCCGGGCCGTCCAGGCGAGCCAACCGACGATCGGGCCGACGACGAGCGCGGCGGCCGTCCACAGCAGGTGCTCCTCGCTCGACGTCGCGATGTGCCGCAGCGGCGAGGCGATGCCGTAGTAGCCGACCACCTCGCCGAGCAGGGCGGCGAGGCCGGCGACGGCGGCTTGGCCACGGCCGCCGCCGGCCGCCGCCGCAAGGACGAACGCGAACGCGAACACGCTCCAGGCCGCGCCCGAGTTCGCTAAAAAGTCCGCCGAGGCGGGCAGCACGCCCTGCAGGTAGGACGTCGCCACGCCGACTGCGAGGCCGGCGACCAGCACGGCCGCCAGCTGCGCAGCAAACGCGCCGCGGCGACCAACACCGCGCTCGGCGAGGCCGGCAGGCCTAACCCGGCGCGCGTGGATGATGGGCTAGACCCCGGTCGCTGCGTCAGCCAGCAGGTTGCGGGTGCGGTTGCTGTCCACCGGGATGCCCGGGCCCATGGTCGTCGAGAAGGTGACCTTCTTCAGGTACCGGCCCTTCGACGACGACGGCTTGGCCCGCAGAATCTCGTCCAGCGCCGCGGAGTAGTTCTCGACCAGCTGCTCCGGCGTGAACGACGACTTGCCGATGACGAGATGCAGGTTGGCCTGCTTGTCCACCCGGAAGCTGATCTTGCCGCCCTTGATGTCGCTGACGGCCTTGCTGACGTCCGGGGTGACTGTCCCGGTCTTCGGGTTCGGCATCAGGCCGCGCGGGCCGAGGACGCGGGCGATCCGGCCGACCTTCGCCATCTGGTCCGGCGTCGCGATCGCGGCGTCGAAGTCCAGGAAGCCGTTGGTGATCTCCTGGATGAGGTCGTCGCTGCCGACCTTGTCCGCGCCGGCCGCGCGGGCCTCGTCGGCCTTGTCGCCGGTGGCGAAGACGATGACCCGGGCGGTCTTGCCGGTGCCGTGCGGGAGGTTGACGGTCCCGCGGACCATCTGGTCTGCCTTGCGCGGGTCGACGCCCAACCGGAGCGCGACCTCGACGGTGCCGTCGAACTTGGTGGGCGAGGTGTCCTTGGCGATGGCGGCCGCCTCGAGCGGGGAGTAAAGGCGACCCTCTTCGAGCTGTTCCGCCGCCTGACGGTAAGCCTTGCTGCGCTTCATGCGCTGTTCTCCTTCGATCAGTGGTCGAACGGTCGGCGGCCTTCGCCGACCTCCCACGCGTGCTGTTTGAACTGTCCGTCTCACAAAGGCTGTCCGCGCCAGAACGGGCTGGCGGGCGCCGACCCGCGGACCACTCGAGGGGGCGGTGCGGTCAGCCCTCGACCGTGATGCCCATCGAGCGGGCGGTGCCGGCGATGATCTTGGCGGCCTGGTCGACGTCGTTGGCGTTGAGGTCTTCCATCTTGGTCTGGGCGATCTCGCGGACCTGCGACATCGTCACCTTGGCGACCTTCTTGGTGTGCGGCTCGCCGCTGCCCTTGTCGACGCCGGCGGCCGCGAGCAGCAGCCGGGCAGCCGGCGGGGTCTTGGTGACGAAGGTGAACGAGCGGTCCTCGAACACCGAGATCTCGACCGGCACGATCTGCCCGCGCTGGGCCTCGGTGGCGGCGTTGTAGGCCTTGCAGAACTCCATGATGTTGACGCCGTGCTGGCCGAGCGCGGGGCCGACCGGCGGCGCGGGGTTGGCCAGGCCCGCCTTGATCTGGAGCTTGATGACGGCGGTGAGTTTCTTCTTCGGAGGCATGAGAAAGCTTTCTTCTAGAGCTTCGACACTTGACTGAAGGACAATTCGACGGGCGTCTCGCGTCCGAAGATCGACACCAGGACGTGCAGCTTCTGGTGCACGGGGTCGATCTCGCTGATCGTGGCGGGCAGCGTCGCGAACGGGCCGTCCATGACGGTGACCGACTCGCCGACCTCGTAGTCCACGAGCGCCACCGGCGCCTTCTCGCCGGCGGCGATCGGCTTTCCGGACAGGACGGCGGCCTGTTTCTTGACTGCTGGGGCGAGGATCTTGACGACCTCGTCCAGGCTCAGTGGCGACGGACGCGAGGTGGCGCCGACGAAGCCGGTGACGCCGGGGGTGTTGCGAACCGCGCCCCACGACTCGTCGTTGAGTTCCATGCGGACGAGGATGTAGCCCGGGAAGACCTTGCGCTGCACCTGCTGGCGCTTGCCGTTCTTGATCTCCACGACGTCTTCGGTCGGCACCTCGACCTGGAAGATGTAGTCCTCCATATCGAGGGAGGAGATCCGGCTCTCGAGGTTGGTCTTCACCTTGTTCTCATAGCCCGCGTAGGAGTGCACGACGTACCAGTCGCCGAACTGGGTGCGCAGCTCGCGGCGCAGCGTTTCCAGCGGGTCTTCGTCCTCGGCGAGCGCGTCCTCGGCGAGCGCGTCCTCGGCGAGCGCGTCCTCAGCCGTGACGTCCGCGGCGAGGTCGTTGCCCGCTGCCTCGGGATCGGCGACGGCGTGATCGGCGTCGGCGCGGTCGACGTCGTCGCCGGGCGCGCCGTCGTTGCCGCCGCCGGGGCCGAGATCGGTGTCGCGGTCGTCAGCGGCGTCAGGCGACGGGTCGCTGTCGTCGGCGCCGAGCAGGCGAGCCGCTTCGGCGACGTCGACTGGGCCGTGCTCGGCGGCGTCGGCGGACTCGCTGGTCGGCTCGCCGGCTTCGAAGGCGGCGTCGGTGTCGGACACGATCACTCTCTCGTTCGTTGCGTTCGTTGCGTGCAGTTCGGACGGGGGCGGGCAGGCCAGCGGTCAGCCGAACACCGACAACACCAGCTTCGCGAAGCCCAGGTCGAGGCCCGCGACGATGGCCACCAGGATCACCACGAACACGATCACGACGATCGAGTAGGTGACGAGTTCGGAGCGCGAGGGCCACAGCACCTTGCGCATCTCCGAGACGCTCTCCCGGACGAACCGGGTGGGCGCGCCGCCCCGGCTGCGCGCGGGCCGCGCCGAGGGCGCGTCGCTGCGGGTGGCCGTCACGAGAATCTCCTTCAACGTCGAGGTGGTGCTGATCTTGCTGGGCAATGCCGTTGGTGCTGGGCGGTGCTTTCGTGCCGGGCAGGGGCGACAGGACTTGAACCTGCAACCGCCGGTTTTGGAGACCGGTGCTCTACCAATTGAGCCACGCCCCTAAGGACTGCGAAGGCCGATCGGACCGGAACGTGCGCATGCTGACGCACGGCCCTGTGGACCCGGCAGGGAGTCTACGTGCTGCGCGCCAGGCCTTCCAACTCGCCAACGAACGACGCCTAGTGCCGGGCCCACCCGGACGCCAGCAGCTGCGCCAGGAAAGTGTACGTCGTTGTACAGTCCCGCACATGACCGCGATGTCCGTTTCCGAGGCGCGCGCCGCGTTGCCCCGTTTACTCGAGCGGGTCGACCAGGGCGAAGAGATCACGATCACTCGACACGGGAGGCCGATTGCCGTTCTGGTCGGTGTTGGCGCGCTCCGTGCCCGGCGCGCCTCGTCGGCGTTCGCGGGCGCGCAACGGCTGCACGAACTCGTGAACGCGGCGGCGGCGGATCCGGGCGGATCGATATCCACGGAGCGAGCCGAAGATCTGATCGACGACATCCGGCGCGGACGCGACGAGAGGTGACCACCGCCTTCGACGCCGACGCGCTCATCTACGCGGCCGCGCCGCAGCATCCGCTCGGCGCCCGAGTTCGCGCATCGCTCGGCGACGCCGATGTTCACGTCGGTTCGGTCCTTCTCCTGCCCGAGGTGCTCGGCAAACCCCTGCGCGAGGGCCGACCAGAAGAGTTGCGCGCGCTCGCGGGCGTCCTCGCCCGGCTCGAGCTACGCGCGGTCGACCGTGCCACGGCCGACCTCGCCGCAGAGTTCGCCGGCCGATACCGGCTGCGCGCTGCAGACGCGACCCACTTGGCAAGCGCCGTCGTATCGGGCGCAGACAGATTCATCACGAACAACCGGCGAGACTTTCCCGCGTCGATCGCTGAGCTCGACGTCGTCTATCCGCCGGATCTGCCACCGGCCTGAGGACGCGAGACGCCGATTCGCGGTGCCACCTCGGCAGGTCAAACCACCGGATGCCGTCTGGGACGATGGCGCCATGGGAGCACGCGTATCCGACCGAATCGCCGCCATCGCCGAATCGGCCACCCTGGCCGTCGACGCCAAGGCCAAGGCGCTGAAGGCCGCCGGCCGCCCGGTCATCGGGTTCGGCGCCGGCGAACCTGATTTCCCGACGCCCGACTACATCGTCGAAGCCGCCGTCGCCGCGGCCAGGGACCCGAAGAACCACCGCTACACCCCGGTCGCCGGGCTGCCTGAGCTGCGCGCGGCCGTCGCCGGCAAGACCAAGCGCGACACCGGCCTGGACGTCGACGCCGCGCAGGTGCTGATCACCAACGGCGGCAAGCAGGCCGTCTACAACGCCTTCGCCGCGCTGCTCGACCCGGGCGACGAGGTGCTGCTCATCGCCCCGTACTGGACGACTTATCCCGAGGCGATCAAGCTCGCCGGCGGCGTCCCGGTCGAGGTCGTCACCGACGAGGCCGCCGGCTACCTGGCGAGCGTCGAGCAGCTCGAGGCGGCCCGGACCGAGCGGACCAAGATCCTGCTGTTCGTCTCGCCGTCCAATCCGACCGGCGCGGTGTACCCGCCCGCGCAGGTCGAGGCCATCGGCGCCTGGGCCCGCGAGCACGACCTGTGGGTCGTCACGGACGAGATCTACGAGCACCTGATCTACGGCGCCGCCGAGATGGTGTCCATCGCGCACAGCGCCGGCGAGAAGGTCGTCGTGCTCAACGGCGTCGCCAAGACCTACGCGATGACGGGCTGGCGGGTCGGCTGGCTGATCGGCCCGGCGGACGTCGTGAAGGCGGCGGCGAACCTGCAGTCACACGCCACGTCCAACGTCAATAACGTGGCCCAGGTCGCCGCGCTGGCGGCGGTGTCCGGCGACCTGTCCGCGGTGGCCGAGATGCGCGCCGTGTACGACCGGCGGCGCCGCACGATCGTGTCGCTGCTGTCCGACATCCCGGGCGTGGTCTGCCCCGAGCCGCTCGGCGCGTTCTACGCCTACCCGCAGGTCAAGGGCCTGCTCGGCGTCGGCTTGCGTGGTCGGACGGCCGCGAGTTCGGCCGAGCTCGCCGAGATCATCCTCGAGGAGGCCGAGGTCGCGGTGGTGCCCGGCGAGGCGTTCGGCACGCCTGGCTACCTGCGGCTGTCCTACGCGCTCGGCGACGAGGACCTCGCCGAGGGCGTAGGCCGGATCGCGAAGCTGGTCGGCGAAGGCTGACCCCTTGACAGTGGTCACTTGCGGCGGTCAGTGGTCGCCGAAACGCGACCACTGACACGCGAAAGTGACCACTGTCAAGTGGTCAGGGCAGGGCGCCGGCTTTGCGCAACACGGCCACCGCGGCCGGCAGCTTTCCCAGCGCCTTCTGCAGGTCGGCGGGTTTCGCGATCCGCCAGGCATTCGCCGCCACGTAGCAGCGCAGCGCCGCGTCGAACTTCGCCGGCCCGGCCGCGGTCCGCGCCGCCTCCAGCGCGGCGGCGCCCTTGTCGTAGGTCGTGGCGTAGTAGCCGCGTTCGTCCGCGCCGTAGGACTCGGTGGACGAACCGACGCGGCCCGGCAGGGCCAGCGCGGCGGGATCCTCGGGCGTGCCGTCGACCAGCTGCTCGGCGTACTGCGCGAAGGCCTCGTCCAGCCAGGGATGCTGCGCCTGCGAGTCGCCGACCATCGCATAGAACCACTGGTGCGCCGTCTCGTGCACCGCGACGAGGCGCGAGCCGTCGAGCATCAGGATCGCCCCCGGGTACTCGATGCCGCCGCCGCTCGCCGGCAGCCGGGCGACCGACAGCGAGGGGAACGGGAAGGGGCCGAACCGAGCCGCCAGCGCGGTGATTGCCCGACGGAATTCGGGCACCAGGTCGTCCCGGAGCGTGTCGTCGGGCGCGCCGAGCCGCAGCCGCACCGCGCCCACCTTGACGTCGGCCACGGCGAACGGCCCGACGGCCACGCTGACGTCGCGCGCCGCGGCGAGGGAGGCGTGCCACGTGCGCGTCGTTCCGGACCGCGTCGGCGTGGCGGGGTCGCCGGACATGATCACCGTGTCCGCGGCGGGCGCGGTCACCGTCAGCGAGGTCTGCATCGCCTCGCTGGTCGCGCTCTCCGCCGGGAAGTCGATCATGTCCTCGGTGTGCCAGCCGTACCCGCGCTCCCAGGCCAGCAGGGGGTGCGCGGAGGCGAACCACGCGAAGCCGCCGGTGCGGCCGAACCGGCCGAAGGACTCCTCGCCGAGCGTGACGGTGAACGTCAGGGCCGCGTGCACCGTCGTCCCGGCGGCGACCGGCGCGGCGAACGGGATGCGCAGCAGCCCGCCCTGCGTGTTCGGCGCGGCGTTGGCCCGGCTGAACACGTACCGGCCGCCGCCGTGGTCGGCCGTCGCGGAGCGCACCACTATCTGGTTGCCCTCGGCGACGCTGGGCGCGGTGTTCGGCGTCAGCCGGAAGACGAGCTCGGTGATCGCCTTGTCCGGCGTGAACGCGATGTGCTCCGTGCCAGTGACCGTCGTCAGCGAAGGGGCAATGCGAAAGTTCAACGACACCCGCGGCCGCTGCGGGTCCGGCGGGAGGTAGGACGGCGGGCAGGTGGCGGCCGGGGTCGCCGACGGCTTGCCGGGCAGTAGCACGTTGGACGGGCCGAGGGTCGGCGCATAGTCGCTGACCTCGCCGTGCCCGCTGGTGTGGATCGTGCAGGCCGCCAGCCCGAGCGCCGCGGCGAGCAGCGCCGCCGCGCGGGCCGGCCGCGTGGCCCGCCGACGCGGCCCGGCGGGCGCGGTCACCTTCCGGTTGGCGGCCGGACGACCGCCCGGGCCTTCGCGAGCACGGTCTTGCCGTCGACCGTCGCGGTCAGCTCGACGTGCGCCCGGCCGGCGTCGTCGACCTCGGTGACGCTGCCGCCGACGGTGATGACCGCCGACCCCGGGTCCGGGACGACGACCGGGCGGGTGAACCGCACGCCGTACTCGACCACAGCGCCCGGGTCGCCGGCCCAGTCCGTGACGACCCGGATCGCGGTCGCCATCGTGAACATGCCGTGGGCGATGACGTTCGGGAGCCCGAACGACGTGGCGTACCGCTCGTTCCAGTGAATCGGGTTGAAGTCGCCCGACGCGCCCGCGTACCGGACGAGGTCGGCGCGCTCGGCCGGGAAGTCCTGGCTGGGCAGCGCGTCGCCGACGGCGAACCCGGCGCTCACTTGTCCGGCCCCCGGACGACGGTGATGGAGTACGCGGTGACCACCAGCTCGCCGTCCACGGAGCGGACCTGCGCGCGGGTCGTGATCAGGTCGTTGCCGGCAGCCTGCCGGATCTCCTCGACCCGGACGGCCACCTGCAGCAGGTCGCCGGCGCAGACCGGCCGCTCGTGCACGAACCGCTGCTCGCCGTGCACGACCCGGCCGTAGTCGATGCCGGCCTCGGGGTCCATGAGCAGCTCGTGGCCGGCCGTCAGGGTCAGCACGATCGGGAACGTCGGCGGCGCGACGACGTCCGGGTGGCCGAGGGAACGCGCGGCCGCCGCCGACCGGTATGCCGGGTTCGGGTCGTTGATCGCGTCGGCGAACTCGGCGATCTTCTCCCGGCTCACCCGGTACGGGGCCGTCGGCGGGTACTCGCGGCCCACGAAGGACTGGTTGACGGGCATGCGCGCGAGGCTATGCCATGCCGTCGGCGCCGCGGCTGAACCCAGCCTCGAGGGGGCACGCCGGCGAACAGCCGACGTGCCCCCGCGAGACCGTCTGGCTCACCCCTCGTCCAGGACGGTGTCGAGCACCGGGAACGGCGTCGCGCCGAGCCCGGCGACACGCGGACGGCCCCACGGGTCGACGTCGCTGAGCGTGGTCGCCACCTCGGCGTGCGGGGTGCGCAGCCGCAGCGTGCGCGCGCCGCCCGCGACGAGTTCGGCGACGTCGGCCGAGGCCGTCACGCGCCCGTACCAGCTGTACTTGCCGCTGATCGGGTCGAAGTGCCCGCGCAGCGTCACCTCGACGGCGACGACGCGCTCGCCGTCGAGCAGCTCGGCCGGCCCGTCATAGCCGTCGCCGTCATAGCCGTCGCCGTCATAGCCGTCGCCGTCATAGCCGTCGCCGTCATAGCCGTCGTCGTCGTCGCCGTCGTAGCCGTCGTCGTCCTGGCCGAGATCGTCAGTCATCGGGCTGCCTCTCCGTCTGCCACTCGGCCTGCGCCAGCGGCGGTGAGCGCGCCGAGCGGGAGCGGGTCGTCGTAGCCGATCTCGATGCCGTGCTCGCGCGCGGTGCCCTCGAGAAAGTGCCACACGCCGCTCGAGACGATCTGGATGCAGCGTTCGCGCGACATCGTGCGGTGCTCAAGCCACCAACCGCCGGTGGCCTCGACGAAGCCGACGATGCCGTGGGCGCCGGGCTCGGCGCGCGCGTCGTCGATGCCGAAGATCATGATGACCGACTTGAGCAACGCCGCGACGCTGGCGGCCAGCGTGTTCTCCACCGAATCCAGCGAGCCGTCGCGGCGCAAGCGCAAGAAGCGGTACAGGTTGGGATGGTCGTCGAGCCAGCCGATGATCACGCCGATCGTCGCGACGATGACCTGCCGCGGGGTGCTGCGCTCATCGATGGCGAGCGTGGGCAGCACCTGGCCGACGACGTCTCGCACAATGTGCTCGGCGATGGCCGAGCGCAGGTCCTCGCGGTCGCGGAAGTAGCGATAGAGGACGGTCCGGCTGACGCCGGCGGCGTCGGCGATCTGCTCGGCGCTGGCGCCGGGGCCGTGCTCGTCGACCGCGGCGACGGCGGCTTGGACGAACGCCACGCGCCGGCGCGCGCGATGCTCGCTCCAGCGCACCCGGCGCCCGTCCACCGCGCGGTCTGACTCAGCGGCGGGCTCGTCTGCCGTGGGCAGCCCTGGGGTGCGGGCGCCGCTCAGCGGGTCTCGCGGTGCTCGGTGTGCTTGCCGCAGTTGGGGCAGAACTTTTGCAGCGACAGCCGGTCGGGGTCGTTGCGGCGGTTCTTGTTGGTGATGTAGTTGCGGTGCTTGCACACCTGGCAGGCCAAAGTGATCTTCGGCCGGACGTCGGTGGCTGCCACGGTATTGCCTCTTTCGGTTGCTCTCGAGAACTGCGATGAAGATCCGGGACGTCTCCCGGGTCGTAGCGAGGGCCGGATTCGAACCGGCGACATAGCGATTATGAGCCGCTTGCTCTGCCAGACTGAGCTACCCCGCCGCGGTTGACCAGCGTCGGCGTTGACCAGCGTCGGCCGGAGCCCCCTTACGGAATCGAACCGTAGACCTTCTCCTTACCATGGAGACGCTCTG
>NZ_CAXULP010000013.1:0-39815 GCF_964251945.1 uncultured Jatrophihabitans sp. | reverse complement strand
TCGCCCAAACCAAGATCATCACGGCGCAGGCACGCGATTCGTGCGACAGGCTCAGTAGGCACATGTTCGACAGGTCCGTCGGGCCGCCGTCGGCCCACGGGATGACGTGGTGGACCTCCGACCACGCGGCCGGTCGGTCGCAGCCCGGGAAACAACATCCGCCATCCCGGGCGGCAAGCACGCTTTCGCGCTGACGGCAGCGCACAACAACGTCAGCAACCTGCCGACGAACAGCTCAACCGGGTGGCCAGACGCCGTCCACTACGTCACTGCTCAGAAGCGACCAGGGTCGGTCCGGTACTCCAACGCTGGAGCCACCTGCGAGGGTCCCCTGCTCCTTGAAGTCCGCGTGATTGGTGACCTCAACATCGATGTGTCCGGCATCCCCACGGGCGAGCCAGGACCGCAGGTGAACCGTTCGCCCTACGACGCTGCAATCATCACGATGGACCCCAACACCGGGGTCGTCTGTCTGAACTCCGTCTCGGTGTCCGTCCCCGTCGCGCAGCTTCGATCAGGCACGGTGCTGTACGAGAAGTAGCCCAAGATCCGCGCTGACGCGGCCACCCACCGCGCTCGTACGCCGCGCCCGAGCAGCCGGCCGGCTGACCCGCGCCAGCCATCAGTCGGCCGTGCGCGACAGCGCGACCAGCTGCCGCAGGCAGTGCTCGCGCAATGGCGCCGGGAAGTCTTCGGCCAGCCGGTTGTAGACAACCCGGCCCGCTTTCCGGGTGACCACCAGACCGGCAGCGCGCAGCAGCCGCAGCGCGTAGGAGACGGCGTCCTCGGTGGCGTCGAGGGCGAGCGCCAGGTCGCCGACGCACAACTCGTCGGCCACGTCCAACGCGTAGACCAGCCGTAACCGCACCGGGTCGGCCAGCACCGAAAGCTGGCCGGTCAACCGCGCCACGTCGTCGGCCGCCGGCAACCGGGCGCGGGCCCGCGCCACCCGTTGCGGGTCGATCGGGTGATCGTGTCGCGAACTGCTCACGGCGCCCCTCCGTCACGCGCCGTCGCCGGCGCGTCTTCGGGCATGCGGATTGCAGCCACGCTCGGCGCAAGCGCGGCGCGGAAGCGGTCGGGAGACTCGTCGAACCGGTGCGCGCAGTGATCGGAGCAGAACCAGACGTTCCGCCCGTCTTGCAGGCGGTGCGCCGGCGCGAGCGCGATCTCGACCTGCATGCCGCACACCGGATCCTTGGCATACCGAGCGGATCCGATGTCCCGACGGCGGTAGAGCCGGTAGACGACCGCGAAGCCGACGAGCGCGAGGATGTTTAGGATCGTCGTGTAGTCCCACTCGAACCCGGTGCGCACAACCATCGCCGGGCGAGCGGGCTCGGGAACGCGCACGGCACGGAAGAGGTACTCGACGGCGAGGCCGGCCAGCGCCATCGCGGCCCAGAACGTCACCAGGATGCGGACGGTGAGCGCGAGGCCGAAGTACTTCCGGTAAATCGCCAGCAGCGGCAGCGTGATCAGGTCGGCGAAGACGAACGCGACCACGCCGCCGAAGCTGCTGCCGCCGTGCCAGAGCGCCGCGGCGAGCGGGACGTTGCCGACCGAGCAGACGAAGCTGATGATCGCGAGGAAGGGGCCGAGGACGACGTTCTCCAGGCTGGACCAGAAGCCGTGCCCGGTCAGGAAGATCGACTGCCAGAACTCGGCCGGGACGAGCGCGGCGAGGAACCCGGCCACCACAAAGCCGATCACCAGTTCGGTGCGCAGCATCGTCACGTCGCTGACGGTGTAGCCAGACGCGTCGCCCCAGCCGTGTCGGCTGCGCAGCCGGGCGAGCAGCGGCTGCCCCGCGAGGTCGTGATCGTCCGCGTCGAAATCGCGGGCGGATTCAGGCTGCGCATGGTCGGCGTCGCGCCGCGCGAGACGCTCGCGGGCCGCCTCGACGAGTCGGCTGGGCAGGACGCGCGGGGCGACGAGGCCGAGCAGCGCGATCATCACCGCGCCGCCGACGAACTCGGCGAGCGCAAACTGCCACCCGATGAGCAGCCACAGCACGGCGCCCAGCTCCACCACGAGGTTGGTGGACGCGATCATGAACACGAGCGAGGCGGTGAAGTCAGCCCCGCGCGCGAACAAGCTCTTTGCCAGCGCCGACGAAGCGTAGGAGCAGGACGAGGAGATCACGCCGAAGAACGACGCCCGGCCGAGCGTCGCCGGCCGGTGATCGCCGAGCACCCGCTGCATCTCGCGCCGGGAGACGAAGGCCTGCACCGCCCCGGACAGCACAAATCCCAGGACGAGGGCCCACAGCGTCTCCCAGAACATGAAGAACGCCTCGTCGAGGCCATGCCAGATCCCGTGCAGAACGCTCATCGCGCGCCATCCCCGTCGAACATCCGTACAACTCTACGGATAACGATGGGCGCTGTGCGCCGATTCCGCGTCCCGCTAGGGCCGACGGATCAGTAGTACCAGCCGCCCTGCGCCTGCCAGGTCGACCACGCGTCGCACGGATTGCCGTAGCGGCCCGCGATGTAGCCCAGGCCCCATTTGATCTGCGTCTCGGCGCTGTCCTGCCAGTCCGGGCCGGCCGAGCCCATCTTCGAGCCCGGCAACGCCTGCGGAATGCCGTAAGCCCCGCTCGGATTGGCCGCGTGCACCCGCCAGCCGCTCTCGTGGTTCCAGAGCGTCACCAGGCAGTCGTACTGGTCGTTGCCCCAGCCGCGTTTGGCGAGCAGTCGCTTGGCGATGGCCTTGGCGCTGCCCGGGCTAGGCGCGGGCGCCTCCGGCGCCGAACTGCCGCTCGACTTGCTCACCGGCGCGGCCTTCGTGCCGACCTTCAGCACCTCGGTTCGCGGCGCCGCCAGGACCGTGGACGACACCTTCGCCCGACCGGCGGCCTTACCGTCGATGTAGACGACCGCGTAGGTGACCCGCGCCTTGCCGTTCTTGCCTTGGGTGACGATCTTCGTGATGCCGGAGGTCAGCTTGGCGTCCTTGCGCTTCGTCGTCGAGTACTTCAGCTTGACGGTCTTCGAGACCAGCTTCTTCTGCACCCGTTGCAGTCGGATCGTCTCCTCGACATGGATCGGCGAGGCGGTCGCCGCGGACAGCCGGTCGTCCGGGTCGAGGGTGATGCCGAGGTCGGTCAACAGCTCGCCCACGGTCGCGTCAGTCGTGGTGACCTGATCGGTCTGGCCGTCGTGGACGACGGTGACGGTGCGCGGCGTGCGGATCGCGATCGCGGTCGGCGAGAGCGGCAGCCGGCGGGAGCGGGACACCGAGACGAAGTCACCGGCCGGGTAGCCGAGCTGTCCCAACGCCGACGCGACCGTCGGCGCGGTGGTCCACACCCGCAGGGGCCGCCCGTCGACGTCGAGCTTGAGCAGCCGGCCGCGACGCAGCACGACCCGGGCGCCGTCGTGCAACGCCGCCGACGCGCTGGGCGCGACGAGATCGTGACTCGTGACCCGGTAGCCGCGGTCGGCGAGCAGGGCGCCGACATTGCTCGCGGTGGTGTGCACGGTCCGGCCTTGCCCATCGACGACGAGGTCGACCGACTTGTCGACGGCGACCCACAACACCGGCGCGGCGATCAAGCCGGCCAGCACAGCGCCGTTCAGGCCGTACTTGACAGTGCGCAGCACGAAGCGGACTCCTCGGTGTTTGTGCTGGTCCGCACGTGCCGCGCGGTCAGATCACAGAATCGTAACGGACGGGCTGGACAGCCGGTTTGCCACCCTGCAAAGAGCCCCACTGCGCCCATCAACGGCCTCAGAGGTTCGCGCCGCAGACCGGCCACGGGCTGGAGCCGCGGCTGTTGTAGATCTTGGTCGCGATGGCGATCTGCTGTTCGCGGGTCGCCAGATCTGCCCGCGGGGCGTACGCGCCGCCGCCGTTCGCAAGCCAGGTGGAGGAGTCGAACTGGAGGCCGCCGTAGTAACCGTTGCCGGTGTTGATGTGCCAGTTGCCGCCGGACTCGCACTGAGCGACCGCGTCCCAGTCGAGGCCGTTGTCGGACAGCTTCGGCTGCGGCCGCTTCTTCGTCCCGACCCGCTCGATCTGCGTGCGCGGCTCGCTGCGCACCACCTTGGACACGAGGGTGCGTCCGGCGTGCTTCCCATCGATGAACAGCAGGTCGTAGGTGAGCTGCTCCGACCCTTTCCGGCCATTGCGCAGCACCGTCGTCTGATCCGTGTACATCGACTTGCTCTTGCGCTGGATCACCGAGAACGGAAGCGACTTGCGCTGCGTGACCCGTTTGGTCGTCACCCGCTGGACACGGACCGCGAGGTCCGGGGTGATCGGCGAGGTGATCGCCGGCGAGATCCGATCGTGCGCGCCCAGCCGCACCTGCAGATCGCTCAGCAGCGCGGCGACCGTCGGCGCGGTGGTGATCGCATGCTGCGTGCCTCGCCCGACGCGCACGGTCACCTGCTTCGGGGCGCGCAGCGCGATGCTGGTGGCGCTCAAGGGCAGCCGCCGGGAGCGGGACACCGACACGAAGTCGGTGACCGGGTAGCCGAGGTCGCCGAGCGCCACGGCGACAGTGGGCGCGGTCGTCCAGACCTCGCGAGCCTGGCCGTCGACGTTCAGCTGCAGCAGCCGGCCGCGCTTGAGCACGATCTTGCTGCCGTCGTGGACCGCGGCGGTCGGCGACGGCGCGACGATGTCGTGTGACGTCACCGGGTAGCCGGCCGCCTTGAGCGCGCCTCGGACGGTGCTCGCCTGCGTGGTCAGGTGCCGGGCCTGGCCGTCTACCACGAGGGTGATCGACGACCCGTCCGATGTCGTCGCAACGGCCGTGCCGCCGACGACGCCGGCCAGCAGCGCGCCGTACAGGCCGTACTTGACGCTGCGACGCACCCAGTTACCTCCGTGGTTCGAACGTGGCAGCCGCGGCGGTCGCCCGCGGCTGGCGTGGTCACGGCACGGTAACGACCCCCGGCGGGCCGCGCCAAACCTATGCGCGGCGGTTTACCCGCATCGCCGGATCGGCCCGCTGCCTGCGAACGCGGGAAGAGGTCTTCGGCACAGGGTGTTCGGGTCATCGGTTCAGCGCGTCGGCATTCGACGTCAGCGCGTCCTGTCGCCCAGGTTCCGGGAGTCGTGGCCGGCCGCCCCGGCTGGACCCGAACACCGTGGTGATCGACTCGCCGCTGACCGGAGAGCCAAGTCGGTTGCCCGATGTGAAACCCGTCACGGCGGGCCGAATCCCTTGCAGGTCAGGCGATTCGAATACCGAACACCCGCTCGCCGGTATCTCGAATCGCAGCTGCGAGCACGTCCGAGTCGTGGCCGCCCGCGGCAGCCAGCCCACGCAACGTGAGAGGCAGCAGTCGTGGGGCATTGGGCCGGCCGCGCATCGGATGCGGCGTCAAGAACGGCGCGTCCGTCTCGACCAGGACCAAGTCGATCGGCGCCACGGCGGCGGCCGCACGCAGCTGCGGCGCGTTGGTGAACGTGACGACGCCTGGGAACGACATGACGTACCCGGCGGCGGCGCAGACCCGAACCATGTCAGCGTCGCCGGAGAACGCGTGGAACACCACCTGTGGCGGCGGCCCCTCCTCCTGCAGGATGCGAAGGACGTCGGCGTGCGCGTCCCGGTCGTGGATCATCAGCGGCTTGCCGACCCGCTTGGCTAGGTCGATGTGCCGGCGGAAATGCTCCTGCTGCAAGAGCGGCTCGGTGCGGTCCCAGTAGTAGTCCAGTCCCGATTCGCCGACCGCGACCACTCGTGGCTGGCGGGCCAACCGCTCGAGTTCCGCGTACCCCGCGTCATCCAGCTCGGCCACCTCGGTCGGGTGCACGGCGACCGCCGCATAGACGTCCTGGTGCCCGTCAGCCGCCGCGGCGCACCACTGCGACGACTCGACAGTGTCCCCCACCGTGATCGCGGCAAGCACGCCGACGCCGCGCGCCTCGCGCATCGCCTCGGCCACGTAGGCGGCGTCGGCCGGCACGCCCGCGCGCTGCGCCATCGCGTCCAGATGGGTGTGGGAGTCGAAGACTGGCGAGCTCAACGGCTCGACGCCGTCGTTCATTCGCCGAGCCGGGCCAGCTCCTCGTCGACCACACCCGGGTCGAGCTTGACGAACACCGGCGTCGGCGCCGCCAACGGCCGGCCGACGTCGATCGGCGTCGACTCCCAGCGCGCGCCGGTGTCGTAGTCGCCGGTCAGCACCGAATACGACGGCGACCCGACTGCGGTCGGCTCGTCGACCTCGACGAGCTCGGGCATGCCGGCCCAGCGCTGGTCGTCGCCGCGCAGCATCGCGTGCACTGTCGAGGACGACGACGGCAGGAACGGGGTGAGCAGCGTTTTCGCGTCGTCGACGACCTGCAGCGCGACGTGCAGCACCGACGCCATGCGTTCGGGGTCGCTGTTCTTCAGCTTCCACGGCTCCATGTCCGACAGGTACTTGTTCGCGCTGCCGACCACGGCCATCGCCTCGCCGATGGCCGCTTTCTGCCGCGACTTGGCGAGCAGCTCGCCGACCGACCCGAACGCGGCCTTGGCCGAGGCCAGCAGCGCGTGGTCGGCGTCGGTCAGCGCGCCGGGCGCCGGGATCGAGCCGAGGTTCTTCGCGGTCATCGACACCGTGCGGTTGACGAGGTTGCCCCAGCCGGCGACCAGCTCGTCGTTGTTGCGGCGGACGAACTCGGCCCAGGTGAAGTCGGTGTCCTGGTTCTCCGGCCCGGCGACGGCGAGGTAGTAGCGCAGCGCGTCGGCGTCGTAGCGGGACAGCATGTCGCCGACATAGATGACGACCCCCCGCGAGGATGAGAACTTCTTGCCCTCCATCGTCAGGAACTCGCTCGACACGACGTCATAGGGCCGGTTGAGGACGCCGAGCGAGCCGGGTTCGCCGCCTTTCGCGCCGACCCCGGAGTAGCCGAACAGCATCGCCGGCCAGATCTCGGAGTGGAAGACGATGTTGTCCTTGCCCATGAAGTAGTAGGCCCGCGCGTCCGGGTCGACCCAGAAGGCGCGCCACGCGTCCGGGTCGCCGATGCGCTTGGCCCACTCGATGGACGCCGACAGATAGCCGATCACCGCGTCGAACCAGACGTAGATCTTCTTGTCCGGCCGGTCGCGCCAGCCGTCGAGCGGCACCGGGATGCCCCACTCGAGATCCCGGGTGATCGCCCGCGGCTTGAGGTCGTCGAGCAGGTTGAGGCTGAACTTCTGCACGTTCGGCCGCCAGTGGCCCTGCGCCTGCAGCCAATCGCCCAGCACCTGGGCGAACGCGGGCAGGTCGAGGAAGAAATGCTCGGTTTCCACGAAGGTCGGCGTCTCGCCGTTGATCTTGCTGCGAGGTTCGATGAGGTCGACGGGGTCGAGCTGGTTGCCGCAGTTGTCGCACTGGTCGCCCCGCGCGCTGGGATAGCCGCAGATCGGGCACGTGCCCTCGATGTAGCGGTCCGGCAGCGTGCGTCCGTTGGACGGGCTGATCGCCCCGAGCTGCGTCTTGGGGAACACGTAACCGTTGGCGAGCAGCCCGAGGAAGATCTCCTGCGCGACCGCGTAGTGGTTGCGCGTGGTCGTGCGGGTGAACAGGTCGTAGGACAGCCCGAGGTTCTGCAGGTCCTTCGCGATGACCAGCGCGTTGCGGTCGGCGAGCTCGCGCGGGGTGACTCCCTCGGCGTCGGCCTGCACCTGGATCGGAGTGCCGTGCTCATCGGTGCCGCTCACCATCAGCACTCGGTTGCCGGCCATCCGCTGGTATCGGGAGAACACGTCGGCCGGGACGCCGAAGCCCGCGACGTGGCCGATGTGCCGGGGCCCGTTCGCGTACGGCCACGCCACCGCGGTCAGCAGATTGGTCACGAAACAAGCCTAGTGACGCCCGCCCCGGCGATTGCGAATCGGCAGCCTCGTGCGCAGGTGGTGTTCAAGGCGAGGAAATCGCGTCACCTACGACTAACTACGTCGTTGATGCGGGTACACCGCCCGAGCAGCCGAGCGCGGGGCCGGTTAGCGGGGACGAAGGAAACGGGGATCGAATGCACACTTCAGGGTCGTCAAGGCGGCGCGCCACTGTTGCCTTCGTGGGCAGCGCGCTGCTCGCGAGCGGCGCGGCCGCGCTGATCGGGCAGGTGCCCGCGTCCGCGGCGAGCTGGGTGCCGACCGGCACCAAGGCGCTGCCGCTGAAGAACGCCACGCTGCTCGGCGCCGCTAGCGCCACCACGCCGCTGCGCCTCACCGTCGGGCTCGCGCCGCGAAACCGAGCCGCGCTCGCCGCGCTCATCAAGGCCCAGGAGACCCCGGGCAACGCGGCGTACGAGAAGTTCCTGACGCCCGCCCAATTCACCGCCGCGTTCGCCGCGACGTCCACCACCGCGACGCAGGTCAGCAAGTATCTGAGCTCGCAGGGGCTGACGAACATCACGATCGCCGCGAACCGGCTGCAGATCACCGCGAACGCGACCGTCGCGCAGGCCGAGAAGGCCTTTGACACCAAGATCGCGTCTTACCGCCAGGCCGGCAAGACCGTCCTCGCGAACACCACCGCCGCCCTGGTTCCGGCGAGCCTGTCCGGCGAGGTCAGCGGAGTCCTCGGCCTGTCGACGCTCGGCGCCTCCGCGACGCCCTCGGTCACGGTCCCGAAGCTCACCGGCTACTACCCGAAGGAATTCGACAAGGTCTACGACACCGGCTCGACCAGCCCGGGGTCGGGCACGACTCTCGCCGTGATCGCCGAGGGCGACCTGACCTCGACGGTCAAGGACCTGCGCACCGCCGAGTCCAAGCAGGGCCTGCCGCAGGTGCCGGTCAGCCTCGTGTACTCGGGCGTCAAGAGCCCGGACACCGCCGGCGCCGACGAGTGGGACCTCGACACGCAGACGTCCACCGGCGTGGCGCCGAACGCGAAGCGCCTCTACATCTACGTCGCGACCTCGCTGACCGACTCCGACCTCGCGCGGGCAGTCAACCTGTTCGTCTCGCAGAACGTGGCGAAATCCGGTTCGGCGTCACTCGGCGAGTGCGACGCGCTGCCCTACCTCGACGGGTCGATGGCGATCGACGACATCGCCTTCGCCGAGGCGGCGGTCCAGGGACAGACCTTCTTCGCCTCCACCGGCGACACCGGCAGCTCGTGCGCCGTCGCCCCGACCAACGGCGTGCCGGGTGCCGGACTGCCGGACACCGAGTACCCGGCGTCGTCGCCGTACGTCGTCGCGGTGGGCGGGACCACGTTGGACACCGACGACAACGACGTCTACCAGGCCGAGGTCGCCTGGAACTCGGGCGGCGGCGGCGCCTCTCCGGTGGAGACCGGCGGTTACTGGCAGAGCGGTGTCGTGCCGACCTCGGCCGCCGGGCTCCGCGGCCTGCCTGACGTCGCCTTCGACGCCGACCCGAACACCGGCGCGCAGATTTACGTGGGCGGGGCGCCCGAGCAGATCGGCGGGACCAGCCTGAGCTCACCGCTGGCCCTGGGGCTCTGGACCCGGCTGCAGGCGAGCCATGGCGGCAAGCTCGGCTTCGCGTCGCCGAAGCTCTACGCCCTCTACACCAAGGCGCAGGGCACGTCGACGCTGCCGCCGACGTCCGTGCCGGGCTTCCACGACGTCGTGGTCGGCTCGAATGGCGCGTACACGGCGCTGCCGGGTTACGACTACACGACGGGGCTCGGGAGCTGGGACGTCGCCGCGCTCAGCAAAGCGATCAAGTAACCAGTCGATGATCTCGGCCGGGCTCTGCGATCCGCGGGGCCCGGCCGAGATCATGTGGGCCCCGCGCCGCACAACCGGCACCCAACCGGCGCCTCACCCGGGGCCGGCGGCGGATCGCGCGGCGACCACTGCGTCGAACACCTCGCGCTTGGGCACCCCGGCGTCGCGGGCGACGTCGGCGATCGCGTCCTTGCGGGGCTGACCGGCGGCTTCCCGCTCGGCGACCCGGGCCGCGAGCGCGCCGGGCGCCAGGTCCGGGGCGGCGTCCGGCGCGCCACCGACGACCAGCGTGATCTCGCCGCGCACCTCGCCGGCCGCCCACTCCGCGAGCCCGCCGAGCGGCCCGCGACGGATCTCCTCGTGGGTCTTGGTCAGCTCCCGGCACACGGCGGCGGGCCGGTCTGCGCCGAACGCGGCCGCGAGGTCGTCGAGGCTGTCCGCCAGCCGGTGCGGCGCCTCGAAGAACACCAAAGTCCGCGGCTCGCGGGCGAGCACGGCCAGCGCCTGCCGCCGCTGCGCGGATTTGCGGGGCAGGAAACCCTCGAAGCAGAAGCGGTCGACCGGCAGGCCGGAGACGATCAGCGCGGTGGTGACGGCGGACGGTCCGGGCAGCGCAGTCACCTCGAAACCGGCGTCGAGCGCCGCGCGCACAAGCCGGTAGCCCGGGTCCGAGACGGCTGGCAAGCCGGCGTCGGTGACCACCAGGACGTCCGCGCCGGCCGCGAGCGAGTCGAGCAGCGCCGGCAGCCGCGCCACCTCGTTCGCGTCGTAGTGCGACACGATCCGGCCGGCCGGCCGGACGCCCAGGTCGGCGCACAGCCGGCGCAGCCGCCGGGTGTCCTCGGCGGCGATCACGCCCGCGCCGGCCAGCGCGGCGCGAAGCCGCTCGGACGCGTCGTCGGGTCGGCCGATCGGCGTCGCCGCGAGCACCACCCGACCTCGCCCGTCCGCCACTCCCCGCACGCTAGCGACACCTACTATTCACGCGTGACCGCGGCTGTCGAGATCTCTGCGACCTCGACCGTGACCTCGGCGGGAGCAGCAGACCCGGACGGCGCGGGGCCCCAGCCGAGTCCGCCTACCCGGCCGGTGCCCGCCGCGCTCATCCCGTGGGAAGACCCGCACCCGCGGCTGGGGTGGGTGTCGACTGCGATCGTCGCGGTGGTCGCGGTGCTGACCCGGTTCTGGTCGCTCGGCTATCCGCCGGGGCCGAACGTGGTGCCGAAGAACGGCATGAACTTCGACGAGGTGTACTACACCGTCGAGGCGCAGGAGATATTGCGGTACGGCTACGAGGACAACCGCGGCTACCTGTTCATCGTCCATCCCCCGCTCGGCAAGCTGATCATCGCCCTGTCGGAGAAACTCTGGGACGGGTCAAGCAGCGAATGGCTGACCAACTCGCTCGGCTGGCGGATCGCCCCGGCGACGTTCGGCTGCCTCGGCGTGATCATGATGTCGCGGATCATCCGGCGGGTCATGCGCTCGAACCTCTTCGGGCTGATCGGCGGACTGCTGATGGCGATGGAGGGCCTGTCCCTGGTCCTCGCCCGCACCGCGATCCTCGACATCTTCCTGCAGACGTTCGTCATCGCCGCGTTCGGCGCGCTGATCGTCGATCGGGACAAGATGCGCGCGCGGCTCGCCGGGATGATTGCCGACGGCATCGACCTGCGCGAGGGCGTGCCGACGCTCGGCCCGCGCCCGTGGCGGTTGGTCGGCGGCGTCATGCTCGGCCTGGCCGGCGCGGTCAAGTGGACCGCGCTGTCGTTCTTCGTTGTGTTCGTGCTGATGTCCTGGGTGTGGGATCGCGCCGCGCTGAAGTCTGCCGGCATGCGGCGCCCGCTGCGGCCATGGGCGCGCCGCTCGGTGCTGCCGGGCCTCGGCTCGCTGGTCGTCGCGCCCATCGGCGCCTACCTGCTGACCTATCTCGGCTGGTTCACCGGCGAGAACGGCTACAACCGGCACTGGGCCGACACCCACAGCGCCTCGACGAAGATCGACCCGATCCCGTTCATCCCGCTGCGCATCCCGTTCGACTGGGGCTGGCTGCCCGGTCCGATCCGGTCACTCGGCTCGCAGATCCACGACGCCTACACCTTCCATGTGGGGCTCGACAGCGGACACGTCTACGGCTCGAAGCCGTGGAGCTGGCTGGTGCTCGGCCGGCCCGTCGACTTCTTTTACAACGGCAGCGAGAAGACCTGCGGCGCGGCGTCCTGCTCGCGCACCGTGCTGTTGATCGGCACGCCGCTGATGTGGTGGGCGTTCGTCCCGATGCTGCTCTGGCTGGCCTGGCACTGGCTCACCACCCGCGACTGGCGGGCAGCCGTCGTGTGGGTCGCCTTCGCCGCGGGCTGGCTTGTGTGGTTCTTCGATCTCAAGCGGACGATGTTCCTGTTCTACATGGCGCCGCTCGTGCCGTTCCTGGTCCTCGGGCTGACGCTCGCCCTCGGGGTGATGCTGGGCCCGGCGCTGCGGGCGCGCGACCGATCGGCCGTTTCGGACGGCGATCTCGACGCCGCCGAGATCGCCGCTGAGATCGCTTACGCCCGGTCGGTGCGGCGACGGCAGTGGGGCATCGCCGGCGTGACGACGTATCTGGCGCTGGTCATCGCCGACTTCGTCTGGATGTGGCCGATCTTCACCGGCGGGCTGCTGACCTACGCGCAGTGGCACGCGCATATGTGGCTACCGTCATGGGTATGACCGGCACATCCCGCTGCCGTCCGACCAGGAGGGACCCCACCCTATGAGCCTGTCCGCGAAACTCCGCCGCGCTCCCACGCGGATCGTCACCGGAGCGTTCATCCTGAACAGCGGCGTGGGCAAGCTGGGCGCGGACGAGGGCACCGCCAAGCAGCTGCACGGCCTGGCGACGGGCACCTACCCGTTCCTCGGCAAGGTCGATCCCAAGTTGTTCACGAAGGGCCTCGCTGTGGGCGAGATAGCTCTCGGCGGTGTTGTGCTGCTGCCGATCGTGCCGCCGGTCGTCGCCGGGCTCGGGCTCGTCGGCTTCTCCGGCGCGCTGCTCAACATGTGGTGGAACACCGACGGCATGCACGAGCCGGGCTCCCCGCGGCCGACGGTCCAGGGCGTCGGCATCGCCAAGGATGTGTGGATGCTCGGCATCGGCGCGAGCCTCGTAGCCGACTCGCTGCTCGAGCCCGCGCACGACAAGAAGGTCGAGATCGTCGCCGGCGTGTCCAGCAAGCGGGCAGATCGCGGCCGCAAGGCCCGCAAGGCGAAGAAGCAGGCGAAGAAGGCCAACAACGAGCTGCTCAAGCGCGCCACCGAGGCTGCCACGCATGCGCAGGCCGAGGTCGGCAAGCGGGCCGCCAAGGCTGGCGCCAAGGCGCAGAAGCAGGCGCTGAAGGCGTCGGCGAAGGCGACGAAGGCTGTCGCGGACGCGCGGACTGACTACGCCCCGGTCGTCGCCGAGAAGGCCAAGCAGGCCCGCGACGCCGCGAAGTCGCTGGCCGACGAGTACGGCCCGGTCGCGGCTGAGAAGGCCAAGCAGGCCCGGCAGGCCGCACAGGATCTGGCCGACACCTACGGCCCGGTCGCGGCTGAGAAGGCCAAGCAGGCCCGGCAGGCCGCACAGGATCTGGCCGACACCTACGGCCCGGTCGCCGCGGACTACGCCAAGCAGGCTCGCGACGCCGCCACCGACGTGGCGGGTCGAGCCCGCGCCGCTGCCGCCCGCTGACCTGCCGCCCGTTGACCTGCTGTCGGCGCTTACCGACCGGCTCGCTAGGCGGTCGTGAGCAATGCGCGCCTGAGGCCCCGATCTCGGGCGCCGACGTGCATGATGGAGATATCCGGTGCGCGCCGCTTTGCTGCGTTTGGTCGGCAAAGCGAGAGGACCCTCGATGACGGTTGTCGATGTCGACGTCCGCGGAAGCGACTTCGCCGGCTTGTGCCGGCAAGTGCGCGCCACTGGACTGCTGGACCGGCGCTACGGGTATTACGCAGCTCGGGTTGGCCTGCTGCTGGCCGCGCTGGCTGCGGAGATCGCCGCCGTCGTCGTGATCGGCGACTCGTGGTACCAGGCGCTGAGCGCCGTGACGCTGGGCCTCGTGTTGACCCAGATCGCGTTCGTCGGGCACGACGCCGGCCACCAGCAGATCTTTCGCCGTCGGCGGCTCAACGACGCGACTGGCGTCGTCGCGGGCAATCTGCTCGTCGGGCTGAGCTACGGGTGGTGGGTTGACGAGCACACCCGGCATCACACCCACCCCAACCACGAGGAACACGACCCGGACATCGCCGAGAGCGTGCTCGCGTTCACCCGCGGGCAGGCGGCGGAGCGGTCCGGCGCGTTGAGATTCATCGCCAAGCACGAGGCGCGGCTGTTCTTCCCGCTGCTGACGCTCGAGGGGTGGAACTTGCACGTCTCGGCGGCGCAGCACCTGCTCGGCGGCCGCGGCGTGCGCTACCCGCGTGCGGAGAAGGCGCTGCTCGCGGTCCACCTGGTGGCGCTCGTCGCGCTGCCCATGCTCGTGATGTCGCCGGTCAAGGCCGTCGTGTTCATCCTGATCAGCCAGGCCGTCTTCGGCGTTTACATGGGCTGCTCATTCGCGCCCAACCACAAGGGCATGCCGACGGTTCGGGAGGGCAACGGCCTGGACTTCCTGCGCCGCCAAGTGCTGACCTCGCGAAACATCCGCGGCGGCCCGTTCGTCGACGTGCTGCTCGGCGGCCTCAACTACCAGATCGAGCACCACCTGTTCCCGAGCATGCCCAGCTCCGCGCTGCGCGCCGCCAAGCCGATAGTCGAGCGCTACTGCGCCGAGATCGGCGTGCTGTACACGGAGACCTCCCTGCTCGAGTCCTACCGCATCGCGCTGCGGCATCTGCATGACGTCGGCACGCCCATTCGCGATGTCCAGGTCGAAGTCCTCGAGCCCGAGGCTGAGCTGGTGTCGGCGGGCCCCGACTCGGGCCGCCGATGAGGGCGAAGCCCCCGATCACCCACCCCGCGCCGAAATACGGCGAGCCGACGTCGATGTTCGGCCCGTGCGAGCGCGAGGACTGCGAGTCCACCGCACGCGCCGAGTGCTCGGTGTGTAAGGGCCACTTCTGCCTCAGCCATGCCAAGCACGACGCGCATCGACCCTCGGCCTGAGACAGGACCTCCGCCACGCCGGCGACGGCACACCGGGTGCCGGCTCGCGCACGACCCCACCACATGCGCGAGCCGGCTCGAGTGAACATACCGGGTGGTTGGTTCGGTTTGATCCTCGGTAGTGTGGCGAACCACAGTGGGGCTGCGGGAGGTGGACCCGGATGCGCGGTGCTCGTGGCTGACCATCGCGGCGGCGCGCCGCGCGCAGTCGTGCCGGACCGTCCACAGGCGCCGTCCCATGCGACATCGGCGTCGGGCCGAGACCTGCAACAGCGGGCGGTGCGCACGCGGGAGAGCGTGCTGCTCAGCGCAGCCGAGGTCTTCTACCGAAAAGGCTATGCAGCGGCAACGCTGAGCGAAATCGCAGCCCGCGCCGAGGTGACCACGGGCGCGCTCTACTTCCACTATCCGTCGAAATCCGCCTTGGCAGACGCCGTCCTCTACGAGCATCACGCGGCGTGGGCCGAGGTCGCGGCGGAGTCGCAGCGCTGGCGACTGAGCGCATTGGCGAAGATCGGCGCACTGATCGACCGGATCGCCGACTCCTACGCGCACTCCATGATCGCGCGCGCCGGCGTTCGCCTCGGCAACGAACACGAGGCCATCGACGCGAAGCTGCCAGAGCCGTCCGTGGGCTGGATCGAGATGATGACGAACCTCGTCCGGGTTGGCCAGCAGGATGGCTCCATCTCGCGCGACGTCGACGCGCCGGCCGCCGCATGGGTCATCGTCGCGTCGTTGTTCGGCGTGCAGGAGGTGTCCGAGCGGCTGAACGCACGCGCCGACCTGATCGAGCGCGTGACCGAGTGGTGGGCGATGCTCGTGCCGAGTTTGCGTGATGGCGCCGGGACCGGCTAGCAGGCGCCGCCATGCCGGACCAACTCCTGCGCCGCCTCCGCCTCTGCAGCGAGGTGCCGACGAAAATTCCCGCGTGGAGGCTCATAGGCCGGCAAATTACAGACTCGACACGCTCGCGGAAACTTCGAGCAAGAAGGCCCAGGTATCGAATTGGTGGTCCTGAGGAGGCAGTTGGCCAGGTCGACGACGAGGACGAGCAGGCTGGGGTACAAGACCTCCGATGCGCTATCAGACCCGCTCCGCGCTACGCGAAACCAGCGAATCGGCGAGTGATTCCAGCGCCTCAGAGACCACGGAATAGTAGGCCCACTTACCGCGCTGTTCGCGGGTAATTAGCCCAGCATCGACAAGCTGCTTCATGTGGTGCGAGACCGTGGGCTGCGCCAGACCGACCGGAGTGGTGAGGTCGCAGATGCATGCCTCGCCGCCTTCGGTTGCGGCGATCATCGACAGCAGGCGAACCCGGGTCGGATCGCCCAGTGCCTTGAACAGACGAGCTAGGCGCTCTGCTGCTTCGACGTCCAGGACGCCGCCTGTCACGGGCGAGCAGCAGGCGTCGAGATCGTTGAGCACTGGGAGCTTGTTTCCGGCCATGCACCCAGTATGTCACTTCCATTGACAAACATCGATGTATCGAACATGATCTATGCATCGAACCCGTCGATCGGGAGTGTTATGACCGAATCAGATGTCAGAGAACGAGTCCGCCAGCGCTACGCCGAAGCCGCTCGCTCCGTAGCCACCACCGGCACCAACCCACTGGCCCTCATCGAGGCCGACTGCTGCTCGGCCAGCTGCGCGCCTGAGGATATTCACGTCGACTCGGCGTTTGGCAGCGTGCTCTACGGCGCCGACGAGCGGGGCGAGCTTCCGGCCGAGGCCGTCGCCGCCAGCCTCGGATGCGGCAACCCCACCGCCGTCGCCGAACTCAACGCCGGCGAGACCGTGCTCGACCTTGGCTCGGGCGGCGGCATCGACGTGCTGCTTTCAGCTCGGCGCGTCGGCCCGACCGGCTTCGCCTATGGGGTGGACATGACCGATGAGATGCTCGCCCTCGCGCAGGCCAACAAGGCCAAGGCCGGCGCGACCAACGTTGCCTTCCTCAAGGGAACGATCGAGGACATCCCTCTCCCCGCCGACTCGATCGACGTCGTCATCTCAAACTGCGTCATCAATCTGTCCACCGACAAGCCCGCGGTGTTGGCCGAGATGTTTCGTGTGCTGCGACCCGGCGGTCGCATCGGCGTGTCTGACGTCGTGGCCGAGGACCACCTCAGCGAGAGAGATCGCGCTGAGCGCGGTTCCTACGTCGGCTGCATCGCCGGCGCGCTATCGGTCAACGAATACCTCGGCGGACTGGCCGCAGTTGGTTTCGCCGACGGCGAGGTCAACTTCACCCACGAGGTCTCCCCCGGCATGCACGGAGCCATCGTGCGGGCAATAAAGCCCGCGGCGTCATCGTGCTGCGCACCGACCGGACAGGCGTCGTGTTGCGAATCCTCAGCAAAGTCAGAGTGCTGCGGCTCTGGCCCGCACCCGGCCGGGACGTGCGGCTGCATGTGAGCGACATCGTTTCCGAAGCTCCGGTCGGCGATGCCAACGCTCCGGTCCTGGCCCGTTTGTCGACTCTCGATCGCTTCCTTCCGCTGTGGATCGTCATCGCGATGGCAGTCGGGATCGGGCTAGGGCGAGCCATTCCATCGCTAGCTCGTGACCTCGACTCAGTAAAGATCGGCTCCATCAGTCTGCCGATAGCGGTCGGCCTGCTGCTGATGATGTATCCCGTGCTGGCGAAGGTCCGCTACCGACAACTCGACCGCGTGACAGGCGACCGCAGGCTGTTGCTCACCTCGCTGTTGCTCAACTGGGTCATCGGCCCGGCGCTCATGTTCGCGCTCGCCTGGTTGTTGCTGCCCGACCTCCCCGCCTATCGCACCGGACTGATCATTGTTGGCCTGGCGCGCTGCATCGCCATGGTGTTGATCTGGAATGACCTGTCGTGCGGCGACCGCGAAGCAGCAGCCGTGCTCGTCGCCATCAACTCGGTCTTCCAGATCGTTGCGTTCGGTCTGTTGGGCTGGTTCTACCTGCGCGTATTGCCCGGCTGGCTTGGACTGTCGCAATCCGACGCGCACTTCTCGCTGTCGACCATCGTCGTGTCCGTACTCGTCTTTCTTGGCATCCCACTAGTCGCCGGCTTCCTCACCCGCAGCATCGGTGAACGCTCCAAGGGAACCGAGTGGTACGAGACCAGGTTCTTGCCCAAGATCGGCCCCATCGCGCTCTACGGCTTGCTGTTCACGATCGTCGTCCTGTTCGCACTGCAAGGCCACACCATCACCGCCCGCCCCTGGGACGTCGCACGAATCGCCGCGCCGCTGCTCGCTTATTTCGCGATCATGTTCGTTGGCAGCTTCGCCCTCGGCCGCAGACTCGGCTTGGGCTACGCCAAGACCGCCACGTTGGCTTTCACTGCTGCGGGAAACAACTTCGAGCTCGCCATCGCGGTCGCGATCGGCGTCTTCGGTGTCACCAGCGGACAGGCCCTCGCCGGTGTCGTCGGCCCCCTCATCGAAGTGCCCGTACTCGTTGCTCTCGTCTACTTCGCACTCTGGCTGCGCCGACGCTTCCCCGTCGATGCATCCTCGCCAATGACTCAAGGATCAATGACATGACTTACAAACCCATCGTGCTGTTCGTCTGTGTCCACAACGCAGGACGCTCGCAGATGGCAGCCGGCTGGCTCAAGCAGCTCGCTGGCGATCGCGTCGAAGTCCGCTCGGCCGGTTCGGAACCCGCCGACCAGGTCAACCCCGTCGCAGTCGCAGCCATGGCCGAAGTCAACATCGACATCGCCGGCGAGCAGCCGAAAATGCTGGCCGTCGATGAGGTATCGCGCGCCGACGTCGTCGTCACCATGGGCTGCGGCGACACCTGCCCGTACTTCCCCGGCAAACGCTACGAGGACTGGGATCTGACCGATCCTGCCGGTCAGCCGATCGAGATCGTGCGCAGCGTCCGCGACGACATAGCCACGCGGGTGCGCGCTTTGGTCACCGAGTTGCTGTCAACGTCTACGAACTGAGATGGCCGACGAATCCGCAGCAGCCGGATCCCGGCAATCACCGGGCCACCGGTCGCGCCTGAGCAATGGATCACCATCTGCCTGTACGGGCCTACTACCCGATGCCGCAAGTATTCGATCATCGGCCCGACGACGCCCAGCCCGGATCGCCCGATGCCCTACGATGACCCGGTGACCAGCCCGGATGACCCGGTGACCAGCCCGGCGGTGCGGCGGGTCGCGATCGTCGGCACGGGGGTGATCGGCGCGAGTTGGGCCGCGCACTTCCTGGCCCACGGCCTCGACGTCATTGCTACCGACCCAGCCCCCGGGTCCGAAGACCGGCTGCGGGCCGACATCCGGTCCCACTGGCCGGTGCTCGAACAGCTCGGTCTGGCCGACGGCGCCTCGCCTGACCGGCTCACCTTCACCGATGACCCGGCGGCCGCCGTCGCCGACGCCGACTACGTCCAGGAAAATGGTCCCGAGCGCGAGGACGTGAAGCGCGCGCTGTTCGCCGTGCTCGATGCGAGCGCTCGCCCCGACGTCGTCCTGGCCAGCAGTTCGTCCGGGCTGTTGCCCAGCGCCATCGCCCGCGGGTGCCCCGAGCACCCGGAACGCGTCGTGGTCGGACACCCGTTCAATCCGCCGCACCTCATCCCGCTGGTCGAGGTCGTGCCGGGCGAGGTGACGTCCGAGGCAGCGATGGACACGGCCATGGCGTTCTACCGGGCCGTGGGCAAACGGCCGATCCAGTTGCGTCAGGAACTGCCCGGCCACATCGGGAACCGGCTCCAGGCGGCGCTGTTTCGCGAGGCGTACTCCCTGGTCGAGCGGGGCGTGGCCAGCGTCGCGGACATCGACACCGCGATCTCCTGCGGGCCCGGTCTGCGGTGGGCCGTGCTAGGCCCGTTCGTCAACCTGCACCTATCCGGCGGGCCGGGCGGGTTGGCCCACGTCCTGGAGCATCTCGGGCCGCCGATGACGGCGTGGTGGGCCGACCTCGGACACCCTGAGCTGACCCCCGAGCTGGCCCGCGCACTGGTCGCCGGCGTCGATGAGGAACTCGCTGACGTGGACCCGGCCGATCTCGTCGCGCAGCGCGATGAGGTGCTCAACACGCTGTTGGCCGCCAAATCCCGCACTACGCTGCCTTGACCAGCGACCGCCCGCCCATTGAGCTCGCGCCGACCCGCTCGCGCTCCTGACCAGAGGTACCTTCGGCGCATCTTCGTGCCCCGTGCGTCCGGCCCGTCAACACGTTCCGGTTGTCGGCCCGGCGGTGGCATCGACCGGCCACTTAGCCCCGATCCGCCGATGATCATGGTTGGTGGGCGCGTCGGAACGTGAGAATGCCCCTGCGTGGCAACAGAATCGGGCTTGCTGAAGGTCCTGTTCTGGTTGCGCACGAAGGGGCATCTCGTAGCTGCGACTCTCGACATTACGGGCGCTCCCTCGGCCCGAGTAAGTCACGTATCAGCGCGAAACTCTGTTGAACTACCGCCTGACGGGTTGACCCGCCCATGCGGTCCTACCCGTCAGCCTGACCGCCGCGAGTCGACGAGTCCGACGGGTCTGCGTTACCACGGCGGAGGAAGTGAAGACCTGCGCACGCGGCAGGCGCTGAGGTCGGCGTTCGGGTCGTCCGCCCGGACAGCCGCAACCAGCAACACGCGGCAGGCGAGCTGGGTGACAGGGCGGCGCGTGCGTCGACCGAGCGCAATGCCAAAGCCGCGGACCAGGTCAGGGGCGGATGAACGGTTCCATCGGCACCAACCCCGCTGTTTTCTGGCGGATCTCGGCCTGGCCGACGCCCGCAACCGGGGTCAACTGGGGGTCAACGGGGTGAAGGCGGTCGGGCTCGACTGTGTGAACCGCCCAGAATCACTGGGCCATTTGTGGAGCTGAGGGGATTCGAACCCCTGACCCCCTCGATGCGAACGAGGTGCGCTACCGGACTGCGCCACAGCCCCTGATCCGGACCGGCCCGAAGGCCGACGATCAGGTTATCAGGGCGCCGGTGTCCGCCAGCTCGTCGTGGCAGCGTCCGGCGACGGTCAGCTGGCCCGGCGCTGCATCGCCTCGACGGGCATGTTCTCGGAGTACAGCCCGGTCAGATCGATGGTGTCCATGCTGTGCAGCTCGAGGTCGTCGTCGTCGATGCGCACGACGGTGTCCGGCAGTTGCTCGAACCGCTCGACTTCCTCGGTGGCGTCGTAGCCGGTGGCACGGCGGTTGACGGCGCGCAGCTGACGGTTCTCCCGCCGCGCGCGGTTGCGCAGGGCTTGGCCGCGCAGGAACCACAGGTAGCCGACGAGGCCGAGCAGGAACAGCCCGGCGAGCCACCACATCGCGCCGCCGACGATCAACCCGGCCAGCGCGAAGACGATCGAGCCCGCGATCAAGATGCCGAGCGAACGCCGGCGGCGGGTGAGCATCTGCGCCCGAGCGTCAGACATCTCGGAACGGTCGGGCGGGTACATCAGCGCCTCCTGGGCGGCGGGCACGGGACGGCGGCCGGGCGCCGCGAGTTTGGCTCGGGTCAGCCGCGGCACGAAGACCTCGGCGCTTTCGGCGTCGGGGGCGCCGGCTCTGCGGCCGAGCGCGCGCATGGCGCGGCCGAAGCCGTCGACCGAGCGCTCGCGCCGCCGTTCGTCGCTGCGGCGAAGCACCATCGGGACGACCACGATGAGCCAGAGGACGACGAGCACGGTGACCGTCATGAACGGCGAGAGCATCGCGTCGCACCTCCAGTCACATCCGTAACACGACGTCAGAGACGGTAGTGACGCGAAGGCCCGTGATTGCGGACTTACGACGGCGTGTCGGCGATGAAGCTCGACCTGAACTTGAGAAAGAGCGTCAGCGCCGCGTGCGCCACTGCGGGTCAGGCGGGAGCGACGCCAACCGGGACACGATGCTGCGCCCGCTCAGCTCCTCGACGGTGATCGCGAACGCGACGTGGTCGCGCCACGCGCCGTCGATGTCGAGGAACCGCTCGTAGAAGCCTTCTCGGCGCAGCCCCAGCTTCTCGACGACCCGCAGGCTCTGCGTGTTCTCCGGCCGGATGTCCACCTCGACGCGGTGCAGGCCGACCGCGCCGAAGCAGTGGTCGATGACGAGCGCCAGCGCGGCAGGCGCGATCCCGCGGCCGGCCATCGCGCCGTCCACCCAGTACCCGACCGTGCACGAGCGCAGCGCGCCGTGAACGACGTTCGACACGTTCATCTGACCGACCAGTCGCCCGCCGTAGCAGATCATGAACGGCAGCATCGCCCCGCGCCGGGCATTCGAACGCAGCGCCGAGTTCAGCGGCGGCCAGGATGTCAGCGAGTTCCGCTCGGACCACCCGTGCGGCGACGACGGCTCCCAAGGCGCCAGCCACCTCTCGTTGCGCAACCGCAGCTCGCTCCAGGCGCGGCCGTCGCGCAGCCGCGGCGGGCGCAGGACGATAGGTCCGACGGAAGGCGAGGCCGGCCAACCAGGCGTGTGCGGCATCGGGAAGGGCGTCAGCGGTTGGCGAGCAGCAATGGGATCACCGTGACCTCGGTGCCTGCGACGACCTCGGTCTCCTCTTCCGGGATCACCACCAGGCAATTGGACAAGGCGAGCGCCGCGACCAGGTGCGAGCCGGCCCCGCCGCTGAAGGACACGCTGTAGCCGCCGCTCGCCTCGCGGTGCAACACGCCGCGGCGGTATTGCCGCAGGCCCCGGGGGCTCTTGGCTCCTTCGAGCGCGACCGCCCGCACCGCCGCGCGTTGCAGGTTGCGCTTGCCAAGCAGCTTTCGGATCGCCGGCCGGACGAACACCTCGAAGGACACCAGGCTGCTGACCGGGTTGCCGGGCAGGCAGAAGATCGGCACCTTGTCGCCGAGATGGCCGAAGCCCTGCGGCTTGCCCGGCTGCATCGCGACGCGGGTGAACTCGACGGTGCCGATCTCGCTCAACGCCTCCTTGACCACGTCGAACGCGCCCATGCTGACGCCGCCGGTGGTCACGAGCACGTCCGCGCGCAGCAGCTGGCTCTCGAGCGCGTCGAGCAGCGCGGCGTGGTCGTCGGCGACGATGCCGATCCGCCGGGCGTCCGCGCCGGAGTCCTTCGCCGCCGAGGCGATCATGTAGGAGTTCGAGTCGATCACCTCGCCGAAGCTCGGCGTGCGGCCGACCTCCACCAGCTCGCTGCCGGTGGACAGGATGATCACCCGCGGCCGCGGCCGGACGAGCACCCGATCGCGGCCGATCGCCGCGAGCAGCGCGATCTGCTGCGGGCCGAGCGCGGCGCCGGCGCCCAACGCAGGCGCGTCCGCGGCGAGGTCCTCGCCGGCTCGACGCAAGAACTCGCCCGTGCGCACCGGCCGGCGGATCGCCACCTTCGCGAGTCCGCGGTCGGTGTCCTCGAGCGGGATCACCGCGTCCGCGCCGGCCGGGATGGGCGCGCCAGTCATGATTCGCATCGCGAGCCCGGGGCCCATCCCCGAGCGAGACTTCGCGCCCGCGGCGACGTCCCCGACCACCTGCAGCGTGACCGGCTCGTCGCCGCTGGCCTCGCGGGTGTCCAGCGCGCGCACGGCATAGCCGTCCATCGCGGAGTTGTCGAAGCTCGGCAGCGGGAAGTGCGACCGGACGTCTTCGGCGAGCAGCAGGCCCTGGGCGTCGAGCAGCGTCAGCTCGATCGGCTCGAGCGAGCCGACGCCGTCGAGCACGATGGCGAGGTGCTCGTCGACCGTCCGCAGACGATCCTGGTCAGCCACCCGATTCCCTTCGGTCGCCGGCCGTGCGGGGCCGCCGGATCAGTCAGACGTCGGGCTCATAGTCCCGCAACCAGGCGCGGAAGTCGGCGCCGATGTCGGGGTGTCGGACCGCGATCTGGACGACGGCCTTGACGTAGTCGAGCCGGTCGCCGGTGTCGTAGCGACGGCCGCGGAAGACCACGCCGTGCACCGGGGTGCCGGCGCGGCACAGCGCGCGCATGGCGTCGGTGATCTGGATTTCGCCCCCGACGCCGGGATCGGTCTCATGCAACGCGGCGAAGATCTCCGGCGGCAGCACGTACCGGCCGATGATCGCGAGCGTGCTCGGCGCCTCCTCGGCTCTCGGCTTCTCGACGAGGTCGGCCAGCTCGACGACGTCCGCGTTCGGGTCGGCGCCGTCGGCGGGCACGACGCAGCCGTACTTGCTGATCTCGACCGGGCCGACGTCGAGCAGCCCGAGCACGATGCCGCCGTGCTCGGCGTACACGTCGAGCATCGGCCCGAGCAGTGAGTCGCGGTCGTCGACGAGGTCGTCCGGCAGCAGGACGGCCAGCGGCTCGCCGGCGGCGAACTCCTCGCCGCAGCCGATCGCGTGTCCGAGGCCGCGCGGGTTCAGTTGGTCGGTGTAGGCGATCCGGGCCAGCTCGCCCGGCCGCCGCACGCTGGCGAGCGCCTTCTTGTCGCCCTTCTTCTTCAGCGCCTCCTCCAGGCCGGGATTGGCCCCGAAGTAGTCGTTGATCGCGCGCTTTTCGGGGCTGACGACGAGCAGCACGTCGGTGATGCCGACCCCGGCCGCCTCGGCGACGACGAGCTCGAGCGCGGGAGTGGTGACCAGCGGCGCGAGCTCCTTCGGCACCGCCTTCGTCAGTGGCAGAAAGCGGGTGCCGCGGCCGGCGGCGGGGATGAGCGCCTTGGTCACCTGGGTCGGCATATGCACGAGACTAGATGGCGGTCGGGTGCGGTCCGCCTGACGGCCTCCGGTCACAATGCGGTCGTGGCGCAGACCAAGGACGAGCTACGGGCACGGCTGCTCGCGGCGCGGCGCGCGCGATCGGCTCCGGCCGTGGCCGCCGAACGGGCCGCGCTCTGCGCGCACGTGCTCGCTCGGGTCGCTGCGCGCGGCGACCGATGTGTGGCGGGCTACGAGCCGTTTCGGACGGAGCCGGGATCGGTGGAGCTGCTGGCTGGCTTGCATCTGGCCGGCGTGCGGGTGTTGGTGCCGGTGACCCTGCCGGACCGCGACCTTGACTGGCGGGTGTGGACGCCGCCGGAGGGAGGTCGCGAGGCGCCTGCGGCGCTGCTCGGACGCGCGGCCGTGTCGGCGGCCGATCTGGTGCTGGCGCCTGCGCTCGCCGTCGCGGCCGACGGCACGCGGCTCGGCCGCGGCGGGGGCTCCTACGACCGTGCGCTCAGGCGGTTGGGACCGGACACGGAGATCGCGGCGCTGGTTTTCGGCGACGAGTTCGTGCCGAGCCTGCCGCACGACCCCTGGGACGTGCCGGTCACCGCTGTCGTGACGCCGACCGGCTGGACGAGAGTCGGCCGGAATACCGGCGTCGGGCTCGGCGATTAGCAGTCGTAAGCTGGGAGTGCTAATCGCGTGGTGGACGGCTCGATCGCCGGCCCGCGCCGAGACTCGAAAGGGTGCCGTATGCCCACGTACCAATACGCCTGCACCAACCCGGAGTGCGGCAACCGGTTCGAGCTCGTCCAGTCCTTCACCGACCCCGCCGCCAGCGAGTGCCCGGTGTGCGGTTCGGCGGTGCGCAAGGTGTTCTCCGCGGTCGGCGTGGTCTTCAAGGGGTCTGGCTTCTACCGCAACGACAGCCGCTCGGAGGCCAAGACCAAGGCCGGGGCCGGCGAGTCGGGCTCGGCCGGGAAAGAGTCCGCCGGTAAAGACTCGGGCAGCAAAGACCCGAGCGGCAAAGACTCGGGCAGCAAGGACTCGGGCAGCAAGGACTCTCCCAGTAAAGACTCGAGCGGCGGCAAGGACTCTGGCGGGAGTTCGGCAAGCAAGCGCGACTCCGGCTCGTCGTCGGGTGGGAGCTCGTCGGGTGGGAGCTCGTCGGGGTCGTCGAACGGGTCCGCCGCCGCGGGCACGAGTTCCAAGACTGCCGGCAAGACCTGACCGCGGGCGGGCGCTGCCGCAAGTCCTGACAGCCGCGCGGCGATGGCCGCGCGCCGTCGTCGATACCCTGCGGCGAGCTTGGCCTGGTGTGTCATCTCGCCGTACGGGGTCTGTCCACACCTTCACTCGCGCCGCGCCCGCCCGGCTGGGTCGCTCGTAGCGTTGCCGTGTGTTGGCCATCCTTCGCACCCGTCTTCCGCGCCTCGGCCGGTGGCCCCGGCTGGCGCTGGTCGGTTGCTGCCTGCTGCTGGCGCTCGACAGCGCGGCGGACGCGCGCACGGCCTCCTCGACGCCGCGGAGCGCATCCGTGCCGGTGCGCCCGGTCGTCATCGCGGCGCGCGATTTGCCGGTCGGGCGCTTGCTGGCCGCGGCCGACGTTCGCGTCGTCCGGTGGCCGAACGTGTTGACGTTTACCGGCGAGCCGAGCCGGCCGGCGCAGGTGGTGGGCCGCCGGCTCGCCACGCCGCTGCGCGCCCGCGAAGCGATCGCCTCGAGCCAGCTGCTCGGCCGCGACCTCACGACCGGGCTCGCGGCCGGTCTAGTCGCCGCAGCAGTGCCGGTGAGCGACCCGCACGTCGTCGACCTCGTCCACCCCGGCGACCGGGTGGACGTGCTCGGCACCGGGCGTCAGCCGGACTCGGCTGACGCCCTCGCCGACCCGGCCGACCCGTCCGCCGCGGCCGGGTCGAGCGGATCGGGCGGGTCGAGCGGGTCGGGCCCGGTCGCCGAACGGCTGCTGGTGCTCGCAGTGCTACCCGGCGCGGATTCCGCGCCGGCCGAAGTGGTCGTCGCCGCCGATCACCGCGCGGCCGTCCTGCTGACCCACGCAGCGGCCGCCGAGTCGCTCGCCGTCGTTGCGGAACCGCCATAGCATCCGCGTCGGGCGAGACACATCGCCCGAGATGCACTTAAGACAGGAGAAGGCGCGTGCTCAAGGGTTTCAGAGAGTTCATCATGCGCGGCAATGTCGTCGAGCTGGCGATCGCGGTCGTCATTGGCACCGCGTTTCAGGCGGTGGTGAGCGGGTTCGTCTCAGCGATCATCACCCCGATCGTGAACGCGGCCGGCGGCAAGAATGTGAACGGCCTCGGCGTCTCGCTCAAGCACACTGCCGGCGTGCCGAAGGGCAGCAGCAGGGACCTGCTGGGCAAGTCGACGTTCATCAACTTCTCGGCGGTCATCAACGCGCTGATCGTCTTCCTGATCACCGCCGCGGTGGTCTACTTCCTGTTCGTCGTCCCGATGAACCGGTTCCAGCAGCGCCGAGCGCTGAAGGCCGCGAAGGGCGAGCCGGACCCGACGCCGAAGCCAGCGGACGTGCAGCTGCTCGAGCAGATCCGCGACTTGCTCGCCCGGCAGGCCGGCACGATGTCGCAGGATGTGCAGAACGGCTGACCTGTCACGTGCCGCGGCGAGTTCGGCCCGGGCATGCCTGATGTCGCTCCGCAGAACCGGCTACCCGTGGTGCGGCGGGCGCTCGCGCCGGTACCAGTCGTCGTCGCGCCGGCTCGGCTCGTCGCCCCAGCCAAGTTCCTGCTCGTCGCGCGACACGTCCGGCAGGACGGGCGGCTCGCCGCCCCGGTCGCGACGCGGCGGCGGGGCGGGAACCGGACCCGCCGCCGTGGTGTCGCCTTCGTCTCCACTCACGGTTACCAGTGTGCAGTCCTTCCGCGCACCGTGTTCGATGGAGGGATTCCATCCGCACCCGAGCGACGGAGTCAGTCATGAGTGAGCCGAATTTCAGTCAGCGCGCCAGCGAGTTCGCAAATCAGGCCGCAGAGGCCGCCGGCCCGGTTCTCGCGCGCGCAAAGGTGGTCGCCGGCGAGCTGGCCGACAAGGCAGGCCCCTACGTCGAGAAAGCCGCCGGGCTCGCCGCCCAGGGCGTGACAGTCGCGGCCGGGCAGCTCGACAAGGCGACCAGCGGCAAGTACTCGGAGAAGATCAACTCGGTCACCGCGAAGATCAGCGGCACGCTCGACCGGGGCAAGTAAGCGCGCTTCCGGTGGCGCCGGCGGGTCAGGGGCAGCCGACCCACTCGTCGGCGCCGTCGCGGAACACCTGCCGCTTCCAGATCGGCAGCCGCGCCTTCACTTCGTCGACGAGCCGGGCGCACTGCTCGAACGCCACGCGGCGATGCGCTGACGCCACGGCCGCGACCAGCGCGACGTCACCGACCTGAAGCCGGCCGACGCGGTGGCTCACCGCCACGGCGAGCACGTCCGGGTGAGCCGCGATCTCGTCGGCGATCTCGCGCAGCGCCCGCTCTGCGCTCGGATGGCCAACGTATTCGAGTTCGGCTACGTCGCGGCCGCGGTCATGGTCACGGACGACACCGCAGAACACCGCGTGTGCGCCGGCGCGGGGCGAATCGATCGCGGCCTCGTGCGCGGCCGGGTCGAGCTGCGCATCCGGCACCACGGCGGCCAGCCGCACAGCGTTGTCAAATTTGGTCATGCGCCCTCCTCCGTCGGGCGATGACAGCGTGCTGGCCACATCGATGACCTCGCAAGCTCGGTCATACTGCCCTCCTCCGTCGGGCAATGACAGCGTGCTGGCCACATCGATGACCTCGCACGCTCGGTCATACCCCGCCGCCCGGGCGATGGTCGCCGCCGGCGAGTTGCTGCACCGCGTGCTGAAGCAGCGGAGTCAACACGTCCATCCCGTCGCGCACGCCTCCTGGGGAACCGGGCAGCGTCACCACCAGGGCGTCACCGACGACGCCGGCGACGCCGCGGGAGAGCACCGAGGTCGGGACGCGGTCGCGGGCTGCGAGGCGTAGCGCTTCGGCGATTCCGGGCACCTCGCGCTCGAGCAGCGGGCGCACCGCCTCGGGCGTGACGTCGGTCGGGGACAGACCAGTACCACCGGTGGTCAGCACCACCCGCGCGCCGGCGTCAAGCGCCTCGCGGACCGCTTGCTGGATCTCGCCGACGTCGTCCGGCACGATCCGCCGAAGCACGACGTCGGCCCCGCCTGCAGTCAGCAGATCGGCGAGCAGCGGCCCACTGTCGTCGGGGCGCTCGCCGCTCGCTGATCGGTTCGAGCAGGTGATCACGGCGGCGTTCACCCGTCCGCCGTCCAGTCGCCGGAGGTGCCGCCGGACTTGCTGATCAGCCGCACGTCGGTGAGCCGCGCCGACCGGTCGACCGCCTTGACCATGTCGTAAAGCGCCAGGCCGGCGGCGACGACCGCGGTCAGCGCCTCCAACTCCACGCCGGTGCGGTCGGCGGTGCGCGTCGTCGCGGTGATCGCGATGTCGCTGTCGCCGACGTCCAGGTCGACGCTCACGCCGTGCAGCGCGACGGGGTGGCACAGCGGCACGAGATCGGGTGTGCGCTTCGCTCCCGCGATGCCGGCGATCCGGGCCACTGCGAGGGCGTCGCCTTTCGGCAGACCGTCGCGGCGCAGCAGGTCGACGACTTCGGCGGTGGTGGCGAACCGGCCAGCCGCCCGGGCCACCCGGACAGTCACGTCCTTGGCCGAGACGTCCACCATGCGCGCCGAGCCCGCGGCGTCGACATGCGTCAATCCGGCCGCCTCGGTCACGAGATCGAGGGTAGCCACCGGCCGTCGCGCGTCACCGATCGCTGCCGACGAGTGCAGAGGCGGCCGTTGAGAGCCAGGCGCCGGCCGTCCGTTTCGGTAACCTCGGCGCTGCGATCCCTGCCCTCGTAGCTCAGGGGATAGAGCGCCGGACTCCTAAGCCGGGCGTCGCCGGTTCGAATCCGGCCGGGGGCACTCCAAATCCCCGTATTTGCTGGCCCGTAAGATCGTTATCTCTACTCAAACAGTAGTAAATGGCCGGTCTAGTCCGCAAAAAGTCCGCAAGAAGTTTCGCCTGCGCTTCGCTGGTGGGTACTTCTGTCGGCGTCTCACGCGACATTGCGCGGCATCAGGGTTCGCAAGGCCGCGGTGAGCGCGTGCTCCGAAAATCGCGCCCTGGACGGCGCGACTGCCGGCGAACGGATCGTCATGCAAAACTACGGAATGGCGGACCCACTCGTGCTGGGCCACGAGCCGCGTACGGGCGGTCAGGTCAGGTTGTGTTCCTAGGCGTAGACGACGATCTGGACTCGGTCGCGTAGCCGGAGTTTGCGCAGGATGTTGCCGACGTGGGACTTGACCGTTGACTCACTCAGGAAGATTCGGTGCCGTCATGGCCTCGAGTGGTGCTTGGCAAGCGGAATACGGGCGGTTGCCGTGAATGCGGGTGGCTTCTTGGTCCCGTTGGGCGCGCTGGCCTTGACCCGAACCCGCCGTTGACGGCCGCTCCTTGGCGGGCAGCCATCGAACAGACGGGGCGGCCCACAGCGTTCACGCCGCAGCGGTGTGGTGCACGGCATCGATGGAGTGCTGCGGCCCGACGCGGTCGCTGCGGGGTTCACAGTCAGCGCTCGTCGCGTCCGGAGCGGGTGCCTGCGACGGAGTTCGTTGACGTCTTCTGCGTGACGTCGGATGTCGAGACCGAGGCGCCTGGCAGGATCGGTGTTGTGCGCACTGTCCCGTGGCGCCTCGGGATGACGTTGATCGGTGCGGGAGTGCTTGCTGGGCTCGTGGCTGCCGGCTTGACTGCCTTGCTACACCTCGTCCAGCACGTGGCGTTTGGCTATTCGCAAGGAACGTTCGAGGCCGGCGTGTTGGGTGCGTCGAAGATCCGGCGGGTGACGGTGCTGAGTGTCTGCGGTGTCGTCGTAGGCGCAGGTTGGTACCTGCTCGGGCGCTACGCCCGGCCGGTGGTTCGCGTGCGAGTGGCCGTGCGCGAACGGATGGCGATGCGGCCGGCTGCCACCATCGCGGAGAGCGTGCTGCAGATCGTCGTGGTTGGGCTGGGCGCTTCGCTCGGTCGCGAGAGTGCCCCGCGCCGGGTGAGCGCGGCGCTCGCTCAACTGCTCGGACAGCGGGTTCGGCTTGCTGACGAGCACGTGCGCGTCGTGATGGCCTGCGCGGCGGGAGCCGGCTTCGGGGCGGTGTACGGGGTGCCGGTAGCGGGAGCACTGTTCACACTCGAAGTGCTGCTGCGTTCGCGCCGACTGGGGCATGTCCTCGCCGCGGTGATGGTCGCGATCGTCGCTGACACGGTGGCGTGGATCGAGGTGCCCCGCGGGCCGTTCTACGACGTCGCGGTCGGGCCATGGTCATGGGCCCTGCTGGTTGGTGCGCTGCTTGCCGGACCGATGGCCGGCGCCGCGGGCCTGGGCTTCGACGCCGCGACCCGGTGGGCAGGCGAGCGCCGGCCGCAGAGTTGGGCGGTCCCGGCAACGGCCGTACCGGTGTTCGCCGCGCTGGGTCTGCTGTCGCTGGCGGCGCCTTCCTTGCTGGGTAACGGGAGGGGACCGGCGCAGCTCGCCTTCGACGGCGGCCGCACGACACTTGTGCTGCTATCACTAGGTCTTGCCAAACCGTTGGTCACTGCCGCCTGTCTGCGGACCGGCGCGACCGGAGGGCTGATCACGCCAGCCATCGCCACTGGTGCGCTGCTAGGCGCCGGACTCGGCGGGTTGTGGCACGACGTGTTCGCATCCTCGGCCGCCTCCGGCGTGGCCGTGGTGGTCGTCGCGGGCGTGCTTGCTGTGACGGTGCGGGCACCCTTCACCGCTGTCGCGCTCGCCTTCGAGCTCACCGGCCCGCCCTGGTGGTTGCTGCTGCCCATCATCTTGACGACCATCGGTGCGTGGATGACCGCTCGCGGCTGGAAGCGGGAAGCATGACCCTCTTGTCGCAACCGGTCCCACCGATGACCACGGTGGTTTGAGCGCGCCGTAACGCCGATGCGTCGATCTCATGCCGCTCGCGCCGACGCGTGCAGAATTCGAAGATCAACTCTTCATGCCGGACAGCGGGGCGGCTTTCGACGCTGGGGCCGGCCGACCGGGTCGGGCTGCAGTCCGGGCCGCGCAACAACGAACGGAGTCGGCCGAGCAGTTAGCGCTCAAGTGACGCTCCCATTGAGGATTCCGCGGGTCGCGGCCCAAGGTGGCTTGGCCTGACCCCGCGGACGACGCGGCATCTCGAAACGACTTGACGAACACCGGCGGCACGGAGCAGGTGAACCCGCCGGCCTGCCGTTCGCCAATCTCCTACGCGGCGACCGACGCAGACCAACGACGCCGTGAATCAGACCGACCGGGCTCTGTCTCTAAATAAGTGACAAGCGACGTCGCAACGCTAGGCTGTGTCTCTTAGCAAAGGACATAGCGACATGCCAGATCTGTTTCGTCCGCCCAGCCCAGATCTCGTCGATTCGCAAGTCATCGGCGAGGTCCACGACATTCGCGCCTCCTTGGCCGACGTGCTGCGCATGCCTCGCCGATGGACCGGTGGACTTCGCCGAACCAGCGCCGCGCGCGCGATCCAAGGCTCCAACACCATCGAGGGATACACCGTCTCCACGGAGGACGCCGCCGCCGCCTTCGACGACGAACCGCCGCTGAGTGCCGATGACGCCACCTGGGCCGAGATCCTCGGGTATCGACGCGTCCTGACCTACGTCCTCCACGTCGCGACGTCGTCCGGATTCGTCATCGACGAGAGCGTGCTGCGATCCATGCACTTCATGCTGCTCGAGCATGACCTCGCCAAGTACCCGGGCAGGTATCGCGAGTCGCCGGTGTACGTCCGGGACGCCCGCCGCGACGCCAACGTCTACGAAGGCCCGCCCCCTGAGGATGTTCCTGGCCTCGTGGCCACGTTGTCCCGTGCACTCGCCACGCCCAAAGCCGACGACGATCCGCTCGTCCGTGGCGCAATGGCCCACCTCAACCTGGTGATGATCCACCCGTTCCGCGACGGCAACGGTCGAATGGCACGCGCGCTGCAGACGATGGTGCTGGCCCAGGATCATCTGGTCGAGCCGACGTTTTCGAGCATCGAGGAATGGCTCGGCAGTAACACGCAGGGGTACTACGACGTCCTCGCCGCAGTCGGAAAAGGCAACTGGCAACCCGACAACGACGCCTCGCTGTGGTTGAAGTTCAGCCTCCGCGCGCACCACATGCAGGCGCAGACCCTTCGACGGCGCTTTGCAGACGCCGAACGCCAGTGGGAGCACATCGACACCATCGTCGGCGAGAACGGTCTGCCCGAACGTCTCGGCGCCGCCTTGTTCGACGCGCTGCTCGGTCTGCGCGTGACCCGACCGTCCTACCTCAAACACACCGCACTCGACGAGCGCACCGCCACGCGGGATCTCGTCCGCGCCGCCGACCTCGGGCTGCTGGCCCCCAAGGGCGAACGCCGAGGCCGCCACTACCTGGCAGGCGAGCCGCTGACGGCAATCCGCGAGGAACTCAGGAGCGGTCGCGCGCCGCTGATTGACCCGTATCCCACCCTGGCGGAGGAGATCCGGCGCGCACGCTGACGATCAGGCCGGCAACGTGGTCCGGCTGTCGCCGAGGTCCAATACTGGATTGCCACTTACGCAAACTGAACGAGTGAGTCACGTGCGGACGTCGAAGTTCTTGTCGCTTGTACTGCGGCATCACCCGACACAACCGGGGTCGCTCTCGATCCCGCTGGATGGATCGGCATCGATGATCTTCTCCGCGCACTGGCCAATTATTTGCGCCGGGCCGTTTATCTATGTGATCAGCCGGACGGGGCGATTCATCTCCGTCAACCCTCCGCCGTTAGCTGGCGGCCGCCGCGACCTGCCTGCCGATCGCCGCGACTTGGCGGACTTTCATCCGAACGTGAAGGAGGACCAGTGCGCCCCCGCGTCTGTCGTGGTCCAGATCCGTCGGCCGCCGTCGGTGACAGCCCGGCCGGTCGTCGCGTTCTCGAAGCCGATCCAGGACGGTGAGGTCGGGCCATCCTGGACTTTGTGGAAGCTCTGGCCCGAGTCGGTGCTGCGATAGAGCGCATCCGTGTTGACCAGCAGCCGGCCGCTGGACGCGGCGGCCACCAGCTGCGGCATTTTCCCGGGTAGCTGGTGATCGACGAACGACGCCCCACGATTCGTCGACACCGCTACCGACGAGGTCAGTTTCATTCGATCTAGGCAGGTGACGGCGACCGTGCCGTCGCCGGCTGTCGTCAGGTCCTGCGCGACGATCTCGTCGCCGGCGGCGACGCGCGGGCATGGATCGTCGTGCGCCGACCAATGCGCGCCGTCGTCGTGCGACTCGAACAACGTCGCCCGGGCGCTGGCCCCGCCGGCCGCGTTTCCGCCGTCGAGGAGGAAGGCATCGTCGCCGGTGCGAGACAGGTCGGCGAAGACGCCGCGGCCTCCGGGTGGAAGCGTGACGTCGGTCCACGCCGACGATCCAAGCTTCGCCACTTGGACGGCGTACGCGCATCCGGGGGGACAGCCGCCCTGGCCGACCACCCGGATGACGTTGTTCTTCAACGTCTCGAGGGCGTCCGCGCCGCCGGCCTGTCGCGTCCAGTCCGCGCCGCCATCGGTCGTGACGAACAGCGCCGATCGTCCGTAGACGTAGCCGATGTCTTCGGTCGCGAAGCGGATGTGGCTGACGCACCGGCGCTGGCACGAACCGCTCTCGATGTTGAACGGGGTGTCGAAGCCGGAACCGTCCGCGGTCGTGTCGGTCCAATGCACGCCGTCGCCGGTCCGCACGATGGCCGAGCACGTGCCCGCCTTGCGCACGCACTTGGCCGTACCGAGGGCGTACCCCTGATTGGCCCCGACGAACGTGAGGTCGACGGCCCTGAATTCGTGCAAGCCGACGGTGTTCACAGGAACCGCGTGATCGGTGGTCGTCCCCGACGTCGGGTTCGGGGTCGGGGTGGACGAGCCACTGTTTGGCACGTGGTGCGAGACCGTCGGGCTGTTCCCCGGGCGGTTGGCCTGACGGGTCAGGTCGCCGGTCGCGGCAAGCCCGAGCACGACGGCGGCCACGCCGCCGGCGGCCAGCACGGGCAGTGCCCAGGTCCGCCAGCGAAAGGGCGCCCGCCGCGGCGGCGACCCAGCGGCGTGCCGGATCACCTGCTCGGCCAACAGGTCGGCTCGGGGCGCGTTGCGCGCGTTGCGTTCGAGCGAGACCCGCAGGGCCTCTTCGGCGCGGGCGCGCGCGGCGTCTCGTCCGTCGTCGGTCATGAGGTCCTCCCCCCGTCGGTGCTCACGGTCTGACGCAAGGTCGCCAGACCGCGGCTGACCAGGCTTCGGACGGTCCGGGGCCGGCAGCCGAGGGCGTCGGCGATCTGGGCTTCGTCGAAGCCCTGGTAGTACCGCAGAACCAGGGCCGCTCGCTGACGGTGGCCCAGCGTCTGCAGCAACGCCCACACCTCGTCGCGGTCGACCAGGTCGTCCTCGTCGCTGCGCTCCCCCGGCCGCTCCGGGACCGAGTCGGTGACGATGTCCCTGCTCGAGGCGCGGCGCCGCTGGTTGAGGAACCCGTTGGTCAACGATCGCCGCACGTAAGCGAGGGGCACGTCGGCGCTCTCCACCCTCCCCCACTTGGGGTAGAGCCGCACGAGCGTGTCCTGGACCAGTTCCTCTGCCCCGTGCGAGGAACCGGTGAGCAGATATGCCGTGCGCACGAGGGCCTCGGTGTTCGCCCGGACGAAGTCGGCGAACCGCGTCTCGGCGCTCACCTCCGTGGCCCGCTCAGCACGCCGATCGGCACCCCGCCCAGGCCCCATCAACACCTCCACGCCCTGAAGACACCGCTCCAGGCTGATCTGCTGCAATTCGCCTTCGAGCTGCAGATGGCGGGTGTTGCCTAGGACGTGGCGGTCCGCACCGAGCTTGCGTCGAAGTTTCCCCTGCAGGTGATCAGGCCCCCGGCGCCGGGTGGACGCGCGTCTGCCGTCGCACGACCGTTGGCCACGGAAAGCGTGGCCGAGCCGAGAACGACGCGCCAGCTCGTCGGGACGACCCAGTGCGGGTTGCACAGGGGGCCGTTCGTGTCGTCCCGGTACTCAGCCACGAGCGACAGCGATGCGACGAGCTGGTTCGCGGCAAGTGAGCGGCCAGGCGCCGCGGCCGCCGCGTGGGGCGAGAGCTCCAGGTCGCCCGCGACCGCGATCCTGAGGTCGTTTGTGACCGGGTGCCCAGCGCCGAGGCCGGTGACCACCGCTGGCCCGTCCAGCTCGCACCAGAATGCCGAGCTATTGCGGAGCAGGATCGTGCCGGCGTCGTTGCCAGCACCGGCGCCCCCGGGTAAGTACTGGATCGCCAGCTGCCCGGCTCGGCAGGGTGGCGAGCGGTGTACCGCTGCGATGACCTCGAGCTGATGGCCCAGCGTCGGCGACTGCAGCAGCACGGTCCCCGCCGCGGACCCGTCGATCAATTCCCCGTCGAGAAAGACGGTGTCACCGGCCTGTCGGGCCAGGCTGACAGCCCGCCTCAGCGATTCGCCCATGACATCCGGCGCGAGCCCTCCGTCAGAGGGATCGGCTGCTCCTCGCAGATAGCCGGCGATCAACGTGGGCAGCACATAGCCGCGGTCGTGAATGTAGGCGACGGTGGAACACCTGTTCGACTCCACCACATCGACCGGGCCAGCCGGGTAGCTGAAGCGGGTCAGGCTTGTCGGAGCGGTCGGAGCACAGCGTTTGGCGACCGCCTCGGTGGCAGTGACGCCTTCATCGATGAGCCGGGCGAGCACGACGGCAACCGATGCCGGCAACTCTGTTCCCCGGCCGAGCGCGGCGCGCTTGTTCGCTGGCTCATTGGTGAGACACGCCAAGGCCGCCGTGGGATTGGCTGGCAACGGTGTGCGTGGGCCGCCGGCCTGCGGCTTCACCAGCGGTGTCGTGACAGGGCATCCAAACGCCGCCGGCTTGGCGGCGCTCGCCGACGTCGACGTCTGTCGTGCAGGCAGCCCGCTCGCGGAATGCTTGACCTGCCGCGGACTCGAAGCACAGCTGCTCAAGGCCGCTCCAGCCACGACAGCAAGCGCAACGACCGAGAGACCGCGCTTGGGCATCCGCACACTGAGAATGACAGCTCGAAGGGCTCACCTGTTGCGCGATGACCCGTACAGCCTCGACGACGTCCTGGCCACGAGTCTGCACCCCGGCTCCCCTTCCATGACGCTGACCGGGCGCGATCATCGCGAAAGCGCTCGCGATCGCTAGTTCTGAGCTCCTGGTTGCTGTCGGACAGGCCCATCAGCCGCTAATCTCAAGCGGAGGTTGAGGCTGGTGTGGCGATTGGGGTTGTTGTGGCGGACGGTAGCTCGATCGAGTGGACCGAAGCGACATGGAACCCCACGACCGGCTGCGATCGGATAAGCACTGGCTGCGACCACTGCTACGCATTGTGACGCTGGCGAAGCGCCTGAAGGCGATGGGCGCCGAGAAGTATCAGAACGACGGCGATCCGCGTACCAGCGGACCGGGGTTCGGCGTCACCGTTCATGCTGCGTCGTTGCGGATCCCGCACCGGTGGCGATCGTCGCGGCTGGTGTTCGTGGACAGCATGAGCGACCTGTTCCACGCGAAGGTGCCGACCGAGTTCGTTCAGCAAGTCTTCGGGGTCATGGCCGACACTCCACGGCACACTTACCAGGTGCTGACCAAGCGTCCGCATCGGCTGGCCCGGATCGCCTCGGAGCTGACGTTTCCCGACAACGTGTGGATCGGCACGTCGGTGGAGAACGCCGATTTGCTCGACCGCATCGATGCCCTGCGTGAGGTGCCGGCGGCGGTGCGGTTCCCGTCCTGCGAGCCGTTGCTGGGTTCGCTGCGGGGGATCGATCTGGACGGGATCGGGTGGGTGATCGCTGGCGGCGAGTCCGGCCCGAACCATCGCCCGATCCAACCCGAGTGGGTCAGCGAGCTCCGCGACGCCTGCGAGACGCGGGCGGTGCCATTCTTTTTCAAGCAGTGGGGCGGACGCACCCCGAAGGCCGGCGGGCGGGTGCTTGACGGCCAGGTGCATGACGCGATGCCGGCCCGGCGGCTCGCGACGGCCTGAGGGCGTCACGAAATTGGCCAGCTATCGGGTGGCCGGTGTGGCAGCGACTTAGACGAAGGTGGACCGGGTGATGGCGTTGCTGTCGCCGATGACTTCGATGGTGTCGTGGTTGCGGAGTTCGCGCAGTGCGGGGATGAGTGCTCCTCGCGGTAGACGGTCTCGAAGAGAGCGAACTGGCGAAGATCTTCAACGCGCACCGCACCGCACCGGCGCGGCGGGGGATAGGGGATAGCAAGGGTCGAAACGCCCCGCAGATTCGCCGTGTGGTCACGGCGCGTCGGCGGCGTTGGTGCGCCGTCGTCCGTGGCCGACGGCGAGCACCCCGCAGCCCGGGCAGCCGGTCGTGTCGACGCCGGTCTCCGCGGTGATCACCAACCCGCGGTGATCTCTCCGCACGTCGAGCACGTGCATACCCGTCGCTGTTGAACATCGCATCGGCACGGGCGCACCAGCGCGCACCCGGACCGCACCTATCGTGGTCCACGTCGGGGTCTTCTTCGTTCGAGTTGCTTGGTCGCTCTCGATCGTGAACACCCCGACCCTCACTTCCCGGCTACGCCGCGCCGCCATTCAAGATCGACACCCGACCGCTCAACCATGCTCAGCGACGAAGAGCCGGCAATACGGTGTAACGGGGAAGAAGACGCGCGTTGGTACGGCGAGTGCCTGAAGGGCTACTCGCCGCAAAGCACACGCGATTTTCTGGCCAGGCGGTGTACGTCCCCTCGCCAAATCAATATGGTTTGCCTTCGTGGGCGTCTTGGTGAAGGAAGTGCCCTGCCGGTCGCCCTCAACGACTCTTGGAAGGCGGGTCAACGGGACCGCGCATATAGGTTAGCGACCCAACATTTTTACGAGTGAACGTCAGCGCACGAGGTGAAGCATGCCAAGCAACTGTGCCCGACAGAATTAGCGCGACTTTCCGGCCTTCACTGATAGTTCCACGACGCATTGAGTCATTCGGCAGAGAAGGGCACGTATGATTAACGACTTTTGCTTTGAAGACGGCGCTCGCCTGATAGAAGTGCGCCTGGCCGACGAGAGAATCACAAGCGTCTAAGTCGGAGCGGAACGACCCATCCACCCGAAGCACGAAAGGGTGGGACCCTACGACCGAGTGCCCCGAAACGCTGCTAAGTGCCCAATCCACGTTGATGAGGGTACCAATGCTGGGTTTACTCGTTGACGAAGCGCGCGTGGAATGTCCGTATCCCATAGTTGCGGTTACAGAAACAACAAGGATAATGACGACAACTGCGCCCACCGTTGCAAAGACTCGCTTACTGCGTAGCCGCACATCCATGCTCTCTGTATCGAAGGTGCGACGAGTCGTGCCTACTGAAGCCATGACGTCGATAGAAGCCTTCCATTTCTGAGCATCAACAGCAATCAGATCGTCGAGATCCGACTCACTCGGCAACATATATCGCTCCCAATCTGGTTCGCAACGCCTTGCGTGCGTCATGCAATGTCGACCTTACAGTCCCTACCGAACAGCCCATAAGAACCGCAATTTCCGCGTATTCAAGATCAACGTAGTGACGTAGAATAATTGCGGTCCGCTGCCGTCGCGGCAATGTCGCAATTACGGCTCGCACATCAGTTGTAACTTCGTTCGGTTCTTCGAACGACGGGGACGAGAGGCGAAGGTCGTACGCAACAGGCTCGCGAAGCCGTCGCCATCTTGCGCGAGCTTCACCAGCTACGAACGACATGAGCCAGACACGCGTCGAGCCCCGGTCCGGGTCGAATGTGGATCTCCGTCGCCAGGCTCTCGCCAGTGCATCCTGGACGACGTCGTCCGCGTCTTGACCGGCTCCCCGCGACGCAGCGAACCTTCGCATCGCTGGCACGTGGACGAGGACGGCATCCTCGAATTCCCGACTATCCAACACTAGCCACCGCTGACCCCTCGTAGCTTGCCCACCGGACTGCCCATGCCCTACATATAGGGCCGCCCGGTCCGAAAAGTTGGGTCCAGTGTGCAACCTCTGGGCCAACCGACCGAGCGAGCGGGACTGTCCGACTAACGGCACCTCTCTGTGTCAAGCGGCTGGGGACAGAGAGGTGCCGTTAACGCGATAGACCCGAGCGAGCGGACCCCGTGCCGGCGAAGTCCCACGTCCCGGACTGGTGATTGTCGTGCGCTCGACGCTGATGACTCAAGGGGCCACGGTGAATCCTTGCCCGACCCGCTTATTCCGGGCGCGGGCGCGCGGCGCAAGTGGTTTGACGTCTGTCTGATGGGGGGTTTAACGCCGCGAGCGGGGCCGCCCGTTGTGGGTGGCTCCGCTCGCTTCCCCGGGTGGCGGTGTGGGTTTAGCGGTGGCCGAAGTCGGTGGTGAGCCAGACTTTGTGGT
>NZ_CAXULP010000012.1:0-57042 GCF_964251945.1 uncultured Jatrophihabitans sp. | reverse complement strand
AGATCGGCGCGGAGCTCGTCAAGGAGGTCGCCAAGAAGACCGACGACGTCGCCGGCGACGGCACCACCACCGCCACCGTGCTCGCCCAGGCGCTCGTGCGCGAGGGCCTGCGCAACGTCGCGGCCGGCGCGAACCCGATGGCGCTCAAGCGCGGCATCGAGGCTGCGGTCGCATCGGTGTCCGAGGTGCTGGGCAACCAGGCCAAGGACGTCGAGACGAAGGAGCAGATCGCTGCTACCGCCTCGATCTCGGCCGCGGACACCACGGTCGGCGAGATCATCGCCGAGGCCATGGACAAGGTCGGCAAGGAAGGCGTCATCACCGTCGAGGAGAGCAACACCTTCGGCCTCGAGCTCGAGCTGACCGAGGGCATGCGCTTCGACAAGGGCCACCTGTCGGCGTACTTCGTGACCGACAGCGAGCGCATGGAGACCGACCTCGAGGACCCGTACATCCTCATCCACGAGGGCAAGATCTCGAACGTCAAGGACATGCTGCCGCTGCTCGAGAAGGTCATGCAGACCGGCAAGCCGCTGGCGATCATCGCCGAGGACGTCGAGGGCGAGGCGCTGGCCACCCTGGTCGTCAACAAGATCCGCGGCACGTTCAAGTCGGTCGCCGTCAAGGCCCCGGGCTTCGGCGACCGCCGCAAGGCCATGCTGCAGGACATCGCGATCCTGACCGGCGGCCAGGTCATCACCGAGACGGTCGGTCTGAAGCTGGAGAACGCCTCGCTGGACGACCTCGGTCGGGCCCGCAAGTTCACCACCACCAAGGATGAGACGACGATCGTCGAGGGCAACGGTGACGCCGACCAGATCCAGGGCCGGGTCAACCAGATCCGCGCCGAGATCGAGAAGAGCGACTCCGACTACGACCGCGAGAAGCTGCAGGAGCGCCTGGCGAAGCTCGCCGGCGGTGTCGCGGTGATCAAGGTCGGCGCGGCCACCGAGGTCGAGCTCAAGGAGCGCAAGCACCGCATCGAGGACGCCGTCCGCAACGCGAAGGCGGCCGTCGAAGAGGGCCTGCTCCCGGGCGGCGGGGTCGCGCTGGCCAACGCCACCGTGACCGCATTCGAGAAGCTCGACCTGACCGGCGACGAGGCCACTGGCGCCAACATCGTCAAGGTCGCGCTGCTCGCTCCGCTGAAGCAGATCGCGATCAACGCCGGCCTCGAGGGCGGCGTCGTGTCGGAGAAGGTGCTCGGCCTCAAGCCGGGTTGGGGCCTCAACGCCGCGACCAACGAGTACGTCGACATGTTCGCCGAGGGCGTCGTCGAGCCCACCAAGGTGACGCGTTCCGCGCTGCAGAACGCCGCGTCGATCGCCGCGCTGTTCCTCACCACGGAGGCCGTCGTGGCCGACAAGCCGGAGAAAGCTGGCGCCCCCGCGGGCGGCGGCATGCCCGGCGGTGACATGGACTTCTGAGTCCGACCAGCACGTCACGAAGGGGCGGTCCGCGCAAGCGGGCCGCCCCTTTCGGCTGTCAGCCGAGCAGGTGATCGACGTAGCACCATCGCCACGCCTCGCCCGGCTCGATCGAGCGCATCACCGGGTGCTCGGTCTCGGCGTTGTGCTTCTCCGCGTGGCGCTGCGGCGAGGAGTCGCAGCAGCCCACATGGCCGCAGGTCAAACACAGCCGAAGATGGACCCAACGGGTGCCGTCGCGCAGGCACTCCTCGCAGCCCTTCGGCGTCCGCGCCTGCACGACCCGGTGCGCGTCGCGCAGGTGCTCGCAGTCGCCGGCCCGGCGCCCGGGCGTGCGCAGTTCGTCATCGACCAGCGACGCGGCGTCCTCGATGCGGTCCAGGAGCGACTCCTCCATGTCGATCGACTGCAGCGCGCCGCGCAGCACCTCGTCGTCGTAGACGCCGCGGTCGCGCGCCTCGATGATCGAGCTGCGCTCGGCGGACAGCATCTGCAGCCGCAGCCGCCGGTACGCGGCCGCCGGCGGCTCGAGATCGGACTGGGCGCGGCCCAGCTGCTCCCAAATCCGGTCGCTGCGCGAGTGGGCGCGCTGCCGCAGCTCCTCGATGACGTCGGGCGGGTCGTCGTCCGTCGTCAGCTCCTCGAGCACGGCCAACCCGGCCCGGGCCGCGTCGGTGACGAGGCCGGCGCGTTGCAGCGCGTCCTCCGCGGCGTCCGGCCCGGGCAGCCCGAGCCGGCGCACGAGCCACGGCAGGGTGAGGCCCTGGATCAGCAGCGTGCCGGCCACCACGGTGAACGCGGCAAGCGTCAGCAGGGCGCGCTCGGGGGTGTCGGCCGGCAGCACGAACACGGCGGCGAGCGTGACCACCCCGCGCATGCCCGCCCAACCGACCACCACGCTGGTGCGCCAATCCCAGGTCGGCTGACGCAGCAGCCGCAGGGTCGGCACGACTATCGCCAGCCACAGACCGCGCGCGACGATCGTGCCGGCGAGGATCGCCACGCACGGCCAGACGACCCGCGTCCAGGGCAAATGGCTGTGCCCGACGTTGTCGATGATGGTGCGGATCTGCAGTCCGATGAGCAGGAAGACGACGTTCTCGAGCAGGAACTGCACGGTGCGCCAGTTGATGTTCTCCGCGATCCGCGAGCTGGCAGTCTGGATGACCGGGGCCCGATGGCCGAGCAGCAACCCGGTGACGACGACGGCCAGCACACCGGAGGAGTGGATCTCCTCGGCCGGCAGGAACGCGGCATAGGGCGCGGCGAAAGACAGCACGGTGTCGAGCACCGGGTCGTTGATGCGCTTGCGGATCTGGGCGAGGACGATCGCGACCGCCGCGCCGATCAGCACGCCGCCGCCCGCCGCCCGGACGAAATCCCAGCCGACCCGCCACGGGCTGATCGTCGAGCTGAGCGCCGCGATCGCGGTGTTCAATGCGACCAGCGCGGTGGCGTCGTTGACGAGGCTCTCGCCCTCGAGGACGGACACGATGCGCCGCGGCATGCCGACCCGCCGCGCGACCGTCGTCGTCGCGACCGCGTCCGGCGGCGCCACCACCGCGCCGAGCGCGAGGCCCGCGGCCACCGAGACGCTCGGGATGACCCACCACGCCAACAGGCCGACGGCGATGGTGGAAAACGCCACCAACCCGACCGACAGCAGCAGGATCGGCCGCTTGTTCGCCGACAGGTCGATCAGGGACGTGCGGATCGCGGCCGCGTAGAGCAGCGGCGGCAGCAGGCCGACGAGCGCGATGTCGGGCGTCAGCGTGATCTCGAGGACCCGCGGGATGTAGGAGATGCCGATGCCGATGACCGTCAGCAGCAACGGCTCGGACCAGCCGACCCGGCGGGCGAACGCCGCGACCACGGTCGCGATCGCGGCCAGGCCCAGGATGTTCAGCGCCGCGTCCACCGAGTCATTCTGCCGGACTCTGTGCGGCGGCGCCGTCCGCCGGACTCCGCCCGGCGGCGCGGGCGCTACCTGGTCGAGACCTGGCTCGCCGGCGGCGCCGTGATCGTGACCGGCTGGTTGTAGCGGCTCAGCGCCACCTTCGTGGTGACGGTCTGGCCGCTCACAGTGATGTTCTCGTCGACCTCGACGGGGCGACCCTGGCTGTCGACATAGAGCTGCATCGGGATGCTCGTGATGCCTGATTGCGTCAAGCCCTGCTTGGTGGTCGGGTCGGTCGTGATCTTGGTCGGGTCGATCACGAGGTCGTAGTGCGTCGCCTGCACGCCGTTGATCTCCTGCTTGCCGACGAGGCGGGTGGAGGTCGCCGCGGTAGCGAGCGCGTTGATCGACTGCAGCGACGCGCCCGAGGAGAGCGAGCTGGTGATCGACGCCGCGAGCTGGCGGATGGTGGCATTGCTGCTGTTGGTGCTGAGCAGAACGAACGGCTTGCCGCTGGTGTTGAGCGTCGCGGGCAGCTTCGCGTAGGCCTTGCCGTCGACCAGGATGATCTCTATTTCCCCAGCGCTGCCGATTGTCTCGGTCACCCGGAAGGCCTGCACCTTGCCGTGGTCGAGCTTCTCGTCGCCCGTACCGGTGACGGACTGGGTGGCGATCTTGGTGTCGAGCGTGAAGTGCGCGCTCTGCACGTTCGCGACGCCGCGCTGCAAGAGTGCGCCGAGGCCGTGGGCGTCGGCCGGCGTGCTGGCGGTCGTGGACGGCGCGCTGGCGCTAGAGGTGCTGGCGCTAGAGGTGCTGGTGCTGGTGCTGGTGCTGCCGGCGGTCGCGGCCGCGGTGTCCTCGCTGCCCTTGCCGGCGGTCGTGGACGAGCATGCGGCGAGCACCGCCGCTGCCGGCAGGACGAGGACGAGCGGGGCTCTACGCAGACGCATGGTGCATGCATACCATCCGCTGCCGCGTCGCGTTCTATTCCGCTGGACCGCCGAGCGTTCGGCCCGCCACGTCGGGTCTTCTCCTGGTTCCGTGACGTCCGAATTCGGCCGGAAAATGAGCAGCACCGAACCAGGAGAGGACCGTCCGTCCGGAGTCGTTGTCGAGCCTGTGGACACGAGGGGCGCAGCCGGGCGGATCATGGCAAAATCGGGCGGTGCGGTTTCGATGGGCGGGGGCCATCGCGGTTGTCGCGATGCTGGCTGCCGGCTGCACCGGAACCTCCGCCGGCGGCGAGGCGTCCAGCACAGCAGGCACGCCGACCACGAGCGCATCTGTCGCCACGACGCCGAAGGCGCCCAGTTCGACAAGCGCCTCCGTGCCGACAACCGGCCCAAATGTCCGCCCCGGCGAAAAGCCTCCGGTGCTCAGGAACGTGTCGCGCGACAACCTCGGCGCAATCGAATTCGGAAGGTTCTGGTTCCAGAGTGTCGATTGGGCCTATGCGACCATGAACACAACCTTGCTGCAGCAACACTCGGCGCCCACCTGCAGTGACTGCAAACTTGCCGAATCAGTTTTCACGGACCGATCGGCTCGCGGTGAACACTTTTCCGGCGGTCGCGTATCAGTCATTTCGACGTTCGTTGCCCCGAACGACAAGCGCTTTGGCGCTGAGACCGCCGTGGATGTCACGGTCGAACAGACAGCGCTTCGCACCGTCTCTGCGAACGGCGCAATATTGAGCCGCGAGCCGGCAGTCTCGAAGAAGACCTTTCGGCTCTGGCTGCGGTGGACCGGGTCGACGTGGACGGCCGTTCAGAAGGGCCATGTCGTATGAGGTCGTTGTCCGGGCTGCTCGCGGCGTTGTCGTTAGTTACGTCGCTACTTTGCTTTCCCGACAATGCCGCTGCGGCGGGCCCATGCACCGCCACTGGTGGATCGGTAGGTGGATGCGGCTTCGATGGCGGCGTCGAGGTCAAGGGTCAAGACGGCGGCGGCGATCAAGGCAGCACGAGCGCGGCGGGAGCTGCGGGGCTGGTGACTCGGGTTGTCCGTTGCGGGGCGGGGAACGCGTCTCAGCAGATGGACGCGGAGGAGACGTCGTGCACCGCGTTCTCGAAGTATTGCGTTGGTCTGCAGAATGCCAAGACCGTCGCGCTGATGACGTTGCAGATGACGGCAGCGGGGGCGTGGCAGTCGGTCGGCACCACGTGCGTGGCGCCCGCGGACGCGCCGCCGGCTGCGCAGGTGACGGCGGCGGATGTGCGGGCGCGGGCGGTGCGGTTGATCCCGTCCGCGTCGGTGGGCGTCGCTCCGCACACCGCGACCTTGGTGAACATCCAGACGGTGATGTGGGCGAACACCCCGGCAATCCGCGAGTTGCCGGCGGTGGCGATCTTGGGCCGGCGGGTGACGATCGGCATCAAGATCGATCATGTGGACTGGCGGTTCGGCGACGGCGTCTCGGCCACGACCCACGACGCCGGGCAGTCCTATGACGGCGCGCGCCACCCTTGCCGAACTGTCACCTGCCCGGGCTACTTCGGCCATGTCTACACAGCCACCGGCGCGGTGCGGGTGTCGGCGACGGTGAGCTGGGTGGCCACGTTCCGCGTGGACGGCGGCGCGACGCAGACCATTCCGGGCGCCATCGCGGGTCCGACCGCGCAGACGCCGTTGCAGGTGAAGGAGGCCCGCGGCGTCTTGGTCCCCAATCCCGGCGACCCCTGACCGACGCTGATTCGAACGAGCCGTGCTCGTGCCGGGCGGCCGGCCGGCCGGGGCGGCCATGTGTGGTCTGGAGTTGTGCTACGGGCGTAACACACGTCGCAGGAGGGGTACCCGCCTCTCGGGCGGCGGCCCAGTGGGCGCCTCGCCGCGGGGTTTCGGCGGGCCGCGGCTGCCGCGCGCCGCAGCAGGCCGTCGGCCGGGTTATCCACGCGTCACAGCGGACGTAGTAGGTCGTCGGCGTCGACAATCGTGTACGCGTACCCCTGTTCGGCGAGGAAGCGCTGCCGGTGCGCGGCGTACTCCGCGTCGAGGGTGTCCCGCGCGACGACCGTGTAGAAGTGCGCCTGCCGGCCGTCGGCCTTCGGCCGGAGCACCCGGCCGAGCCGCTGGGCCTCCTCCTGCCGCGACCCGAACGTGCCGGAGATCTGCACCGCGACGGCCGCCTCGGGCAGGTCGATCGAGAAGTTCGCGACCTTCGACACCACCAGCACCCGCGACTCGCCGCGCCGGAACTCGTCGTAGAGCCGTTCGCGTTCCTTGGTCGACGTCGAGCCCTGGATGATCGGCGCGCCGTCGAGTTCCGCCGACACGTCGTCCAGCTGGTCGAGGTAGGCGCCGATGACCAGCACCTGGTCGTTCGGATGCCGGTCGACGATCGTCTTGATCACTGGCAGCTTCGTCCGGGCGGTCGCCGCGAGCTTGTACCGATCCTCGGGCTCGGCGGTGGCGTAGGCCATCCGCTCGGCGTCGGTCAGCGTCACCCGCACCTCGGTGCAGTCTGCCGGCGCGATCCAGCCCTGGTTCTCGATGTCCTTCCACGGCGCGTCGTAACGCTTCGGCCCGATGAGGGAGAAGACGTCGCCCTCGCGGCCGTCCTCACGAATCAGCGTGGCGGTCAGGCCGAGCCGGCGGCGCGACTGCAGATCCGCGGTCAGCCGGAAGATCGGCGCCGGCAGCAGGTGCACCTCGTCATAGATGATCAACCCCCAGTCGCGCGAGTCGAACAGCTCAAGGTGGCGGTATTCGCCCTTCCGCCGGGTCGTCATCACCTGATAGGTGGCGATGGTGACCGGCCGGATCTCCTTGCGCTCGCCGCTGTACTCGCCGATCTCGTCCTCGGTGAGCGACGTGCGCGCGATCAGCTCGCGCCGCCACTGCCGGCCGGCCACCGTATTGGTGACGAGGATCAGCGTGGTGGCCTGCGCCTGCGCCATCGCCGCCGCGCCGACCAGCGTCTTGCCGGCGCCGCAGGGCAGCACGACCACGCCGGAGCCGCCCGCCCAGAACATCTCGGCGGCCTGCTGCTGGTAGTCCCGCAGCTGCCAGTTCTCCTGGTCCAGCGCGATCGGGTGCGCCTCGCCGTCAACGTAGCCGGCGAGATCCTCGGCCGGCCAGCCGACCTTGAGCAGCGCCTGCTTCAACCGGCCCCGCTCGGACGGGTGCACCTGCACGGTGTCCGCGTCGAGGCGCTCGCCCAACATCGGCGCGATCTTCTTCTGCCGCAGGATCTCCTCGAGCACCGCGCGGTCCAACGACACCAGCACGAGCCCGTGCACGGGATGTTTCACCAGCTGTAGCCGGCCGTAGCGGTCCATCGTGTCGGCGACGTCGACCAGCAGCGCGTGTGGCACCGCGTAGCGCGAGTACCGCACGAGCGCGTCGACCACCTGCTCGGCGTCGTGCCCGGCCGCCCGCGCGTTCCACAGTCCCAGCGGGGTCAGCCGATAGGTGTGGACGTGCTCGGGCGAGCGCTCCAGCTCGGCGAACGGCGCTACCGCCGCGCGGGCCTCGCCGGCCAACGGATGGTCCACCTCGAGCAGCAGCGTCTTGTCGGACTGGACGATGAGCGGTCCGTCGGTCACGTGACTCCCAAAGGGACGAAGGGGACTGTCCATTGTCGCAAACGCCCGGCGGCCCCGCGCACTTCCGCTCGGCCGCCACCGGCCCGAGTCGGGACGGATCAGTCGTCGTCCTCGCCGGCGAGCTGGACGGAGGTGATCCGGTGCACCGGGAACGCGGAGAGCTGCGCCTTGCCGCGCTCGTACCCGCGCACGTAGCCGGCGGCCAGCGAGATCGGCGTCAGCTCGTGCGCCGTCGACGTGCCGTCCGGCTCCGCGCAGCCCAGCCAGACCGTCCGCTCCTCGCGGACGGCGCTGCGCAGCAGGTCCATGATCGCCGCGGAGGTGACGCCCGGCACCTGCGCCGCGATGGACTGCATCCGCCGCCCGAGCTCGCTCACCGCGTCCCCGGCGCGCAGCCGGCGCACCAGCTCGGCCAGCTGGCCGTCCGTCCCGGCCGCCGTGCGCGACACGAGGGGCCGGCTCGCCGGCCGGCTGGGGGCGCGCGCCGCCTCGATGCCGAGCGTGATCAGCTCCCCGCCCGGCGCCTCGGCGGCCGGCGCGAAACCAGCGTCTCGCAGCACCTCGAGCACTTGCGCCACCGGCGCCTCGGACACCAGCACCGTCGGGGCGACGCGCCGCAGCCGAAGCCCGTCGGCAGCGCGGTCGGCCAACACCCGGGCGAGCAGCGCCTCGTCGTCGCAGCGCAGGTAGGCGCTCGCCGCGCCCGAGCGCAGGACGCCGTGCCGGCGCGCGGCGTCGTCGATCAGGTAGCTGAGCGCCTGCGGCACCGGGGTGCGGGAGTGCTGGGCGATGAAGGCGGCCAGCTGCGCGCCGGTCCGGCCGGAGTCGAGCGCGCGGCGCACCGTCCGCTCGGTGATCCGGTACGCGCTGGCGCCGCCCGTCGACTCGAGGTCGGCCAGCGTCGCGAGCTCGACGCCCATCCGCGGTTCGGGCGGGCCGGGCACGATGACCGTGAGGTCCGGCTGCACCAGGAAGTGGTCGACGGGCTCGGGCAGCGCGCGGGACAGCGCGTGCTCGGCCGGCGCCGCGGATCCGGCGAGCAGGGTGCGGGTGTAGCCGGGCAGGCCGCCGGCGGCCGTCACTCCGAGCGCGTCGGCCTCCGCGAGCACCGCCTCGGCGAGCTGTCGCTGGCCGGACGCGCGGCGCGGCTGCTGCCAGGCGAGCAGCGCCAGCACGTCCGCCCGGTCGGCCGGAGCGGCGCCCGGCGGCAACTGCGCGAGCGCGGCCAGCACCTGCCGGCGGGTCGCTGGCAACGTGCCGCGCTCGACATCCGGGCCCAGCGCCGAGATCACCCGGTCCCGCTCGCCGCGCTGGTTGACCAGGCTCGGCTGCCGCGTCATCGCCAGCCACGCCGACGCGAGCGCGGTCCACCGCTGCGCCGGCTCGCGTCCGCGCCACACGTCGTACTCGGTGCTCGGCAGGAACACCGGCTCGATCCCGTTGGTCGCGTTCACCAGCCCGGCGGCGTAGGCCACCTCGGCGATCAGCGCGGCAGCCGGCTCGTCGACCCGCAACGCGCGTGCCGTGCGCCGCAGGTCGCGCACGCCCACCCCGCCGGCGCGCAGCAGCGCTGGCGGCTGCGCGGTCCACTCGTCGGCGAGCGCGTCGACGAGGCGGATCAGCTCCAGCACCGCCGTGCTGCCCAGCCGGTCCAGCTCGTCCGGCGCGCGAGTGACGAGCTCCGGCTGCGGCGGCGCGCCGACGTCCGCCGCGTCGCCGTCGTCTGCGCGCTCGCGCAGCACCAGCGCGATCTCGCGCGGCAGTTCGACGCGCTGCGAGTCGATCGGGGCGAGCAGGCCACGCGCCATCAACTGGTGCGCGGCCGACGCCGCGTCGCCGCTCGCCGCGAGCCGGGTGTTGCGCACTGAGCCGACGGGCGGGCCGGCCGCGAGCCGGCGCAGGATGTCGCGCTCGGCGTCGTCGACGGCGTCGATCAGCGCGCCGACTTGAGCCGGGTCGGACAGTCGCGCGGCCAGCGCCGCGGCCGCCTTCGGCTGACCGGCCACCGGCAGGCCGAGGCCGCGCAAAACCGGGACGATGTGCAACTCCGGGACGGCCGCGAACAGCGTCGCGGCCGGCCGGCCCAGCCCCGCTGGGTAGGGCCCGACCGACTCGCGCACCGTCGGCGAGAGATGGACGAGGTCGGGGTCGCCCCACACCAGCGCGAGGTCGAACAGCGCGGCCAGCCCGGCGGCCGGCGGGTCGTCGACCGCGTCGTCCGGCCCGGCGGCGAGCACCAGCGTCTCGAGCAGGCGCAGCGCGGGCGCGGACAGGCCGTCGACCGCCCGCTGGGTCGAGCTGCGGACGCCGACCCGGGCGGCCAGCGCGGGGATGTCCGCGGGGGCCGGCAACGCGAGGTCGGGCCGCAGCCGCAGCAGCCGCACCAGGTCACCGTCGGCGCGGCTGCGCAGCCAGTCGGTCAGCGACGTCGCTCGGGGCGGCGTGTCCCGCTCGCCGGCCACCGACCCGGCGGTCAGCGCCCGCCGGCGAGCTTGGGACGGTTCGCCGGCTTCGGGTGCTCGTAGAGCAGCTTGTCGTGGGGCAGCGGGAACTCCACATCGCCGTACGGGGAGTGCGCGCCCGTGGCATCCGACACGAGCTCCGAGACCTGGAAGTCGACGGTCTCGGTCGGGCTGCGGAACTGCTCGGGCAGGCGAGGCGCGGTGCCGGCCATCTGGACCGCCTTTCTCACGTGCGTTGGAGACCGTTCAGTGTATCGGGCGCTCGCCGTGGGTCCGCTGCGCCGCGGCCCGCTGGTCGGCCCGGCCGCCGCGGACGCCCGACCAGACGGTGATCGCGAAGCCCAGCGGCGCCAGCAGGCAGGCGAGGTTCAGCCAGAGCGACGTGTTGTGGTCGCCGGCGAAGAACGGCAGGACGTCGATCGCGATGAACGCCAGCCCGACGACGAACAGGGCGACGCCCGCCCGAGCCCACCGTGCTGTCGTCGTGCGGACCGTCGTTGCCATGCAGGCGATTGTCCGCCTTTCCAGGAGATGGTGAATGTCCGCGCGCCGTTCAGTAGCCTTGGTCACTGGCGGCACAGGTCGGTCGGGTGACGCACAACCAATGAATGCTCAAGGAGTTCCCGGTGCCTACCGGCAAGGTCAAGTTCTTCAACTCGGACAAGGGTTTCGGCTTTCTCTCCAACGACGAGGGAGAGGACGTCTTCGTCCATCGCGACGCGCTGCCCGACGGCGTGCTCGAGCTCAAGGCGGGCGTCCGCGTCGAGTACGGCGTGGTGTCCGGCCGCAAGGGCAGCCAGGCGATGCAGGTGCGGGTGCTCGACCCGGTGCCATCGGTGGTGCGCAACGCGCGCAAGCCCGCCGAGGAGATGGCGCCGCTCGTCGAGGACCTGATCAAGCTGCTGGACCGCACCTCGAACTCGCTGCGCCGCGGCCGGTATCCGGACCGCGGTGAGGCGCACAAGATCGCCGGGCTGCTGCGCGCCTTCGCCGACGACTTCGACGCCTAATAGCTCATCGCAGGGGCGGCCTCGTCGGGGTGAGGCCTTCGGCGAAGGCCCGATCGAGCAAGGCGGCGACCGCCGCGTAGCCCTCGTCGCCGAGGTCGCGGGTGAACTCGTTGACGTAGAGGGCGATGTGCTGCTGCTGCACGGCCGGCGACATCTCGTCGGCATGCGCGCCGACGTAGCGCGCCGAGGCAGCCGGGTTCGCCCACGCGTGCTCGACCGAGGCTCGGGCGGCGCGGGCCAGCGCGCCGGCGTCCAGCGAGCGGCGGGCGAGGATCGCGCCCAACGGGATCGGCAGGCCGGTGTCGCCTTCCCACCACTGGCCGAGGTCGACGAGCGCGGTCAGCCCGTAGCTCGGATAGGTGAAGCGCGCCTCGTGGATCACCAGCCCGGCGTCGAACTCGCCGTCGCGGACCGCCGGCATGATCGACGCGAACGGGACGACCTCGATGCGCTTCGGCCGCTGCCCGCTCGCCCAGAGCCGGAACAGCAGGTAGGCCGTCGAACGCTCGCTGGGCACCGCGACCGTCCGGCCGTCTACGCTGTCCGCGCTCGTCGCGGCGTCGGCTCGGGTGAGCACGAGCGGCCCGCAGCCGCGGCCGAGCGCGCCGCCGGACGGCAGCAGCGTGTATTGGTCCAGCAGCCACGGCAGCGCCGCATAGGACACCTTGACGATGTCGAACTCGCCTCGTTCGGCGGCGCCGTTGGTGACGTCGATGTCGGCGAAGGTGACCTCGAGCGGCGGCGCGCCTTCGATCAGCCCATGCGCCCAGGCGTGGAAGACGAACGTGTCGTTCGGGCAGGGCGAATACGCGATCTTCAAGGCGCCTGGGGTGCTCATGCCAGCACCGCCGCGACGGCCGTGCCGAGCGCGTCGAGCGCCAACGGCACCTCCCACGCGTCGCGGTCGCGTGGACCGACCCGGTTGCTGACGGCGCGCAGCTCGGCGAACGGCACGCCGTGCGCCTGCGCGGCGGCCGCGACGCCGGCGCCCTCCATCGCCTCGGCGACCGCGTCCGGGTAGCGCGCGCGCAGCGACTCCGCGGACGCCGCCGTCCCGGTCGCCGTCGCGACCGTCAGGATCGTGCCGAGCCGGCCGCCGGTGCGGTCGGCGAGCTGCACGGCCAGCGCGGGCGGGACGTCGTAGCGGTTGACGCCGAAGCCCAGCTCGGCGAGCGGCAAGAAGCCGGCGGCGGTTTCCGCCCCCAGATCGGCGAACACCGAGGCGGCCGCCACCGCGATCTCGCCGGGACCAAGCGGCGCGAACCCGCCGCCGATCCCCGCGCAGAGCACCAGGTCGACCGAGCCGTCGCCGGCGAGCGCGGTCGCGGCGCCGGCCGCCGCGGCAGCTGGGCCGACGCCGACGGTCAGCACCCGGACATCGGCGCCGGTGGGCAGCGCAGCGGCCACGGCGTCGCGCTCGGCGTCGACGGCGGTCACCACGAGCACCCGCATCGTCAGCCGATGACGTGGACGCGGGCCACCCAGGCGCCTTGCTGGCTGCCGCCGGCCAGCTCGGCCACTGACAGGAAGTAGTCGCCGGTGCCGTAGGGCACGCTCACCTGGGTGCTGTGCCGGCCGTGGATCAGGTCGGGCGAGCCGAAACCGTCCAGCGGCGTCGACTTGCCGTTCTTGTCCCGGCGGAACGCCGTGACCAGCCAGTGGCTGTTCGCGACGGCGCGCGGCACGTCGATGAGCAACGTCGAGGACGAGCGGGCGTTGATCGTGCGGATCTTCTCCGACACCCGGCAGGCGCGCGCGCCGCTGTCGAAGCAGTACTTCTGCGGGGGGATCACGGTGGAGGTGCTGCCGGACAGCACGGTCACCCCCGGCACCGGCTTGTCACAGCCGCCGAGCGCCAGCAGGCAGGGCAGCACCGCGACGAGGCCGAGCACGCGGCGGCGCATGACGCTCCCAGGAACAGCGGATCAGTCGACGCTGTGGTCGGCGTCGGGACCGCCCACGCTACCGGCCGCCGGAGCGTGCCCTCCCCGGCGTCGCGGCGGTGTGGCCCGGTTCATCGCGCGGTTGCGCAGCACGATCACCGCGCCGACCGCGCCCACGATGACGCCGGCGACCAGGAAGGCGAGCGTCCCGTTGGACTTGCTGTTGCTCGGCAGCCCGACGGCGATCGCCGCGCCGATGACCCAGGCCAGCTGGAGGAACGTCTCGGACCGTGCGAAAGCGCTGGAGCGCAGCGTCTCGACGACGTCGCGCTGGATCAACGCGTCCAGCCCGATCTTGGACAGCGCATTGCCGACGCTCGCGACGAGCATGCCGGCCGCCGCGAACGCGATGTTGAAGACCAGCCCCACGATGAGGCAGACTGCCGCCGCGACGCAGGTCGAGACGATGATCACGACTTCCGGCTTGACCATCTTGAGCCGGGTGCCGATGGCGGTGCCGAGGAAGTTGCCGACGCCCGCGGCGCCGATCACCAGGCCGAGGTCGAGCACGGCCGGGAAGCCGTGCCTCGTCGACTCGACGTAAAAGGCGAGGTAGATCGTGAGCATCCCGGACAGCAGCCGCAGCGCCGACTCGCCCTGCAGCGCGATGACCAGGTGCTGCGGGAAGCCGTAGCCGGCCCACTGCTGGATGCGCTTCAGCGGGGGAACCCGGACCTGCTTGCTCGCCCGGCCGGGCTCCTCGGGATGTCGCGGCGCGGCGACCGCCGAATCGACCTGCTTCGGCAGCCGGAACGCGAACACCCCGCATGCGGCGAAGCCGATCGCGGTCACGATGAGGCCGACGGAGTACGAGCCCGTCACCTTGATGACCACGCCGACCAGGCCGCCGAGCACCAGGGTCGAGGCCAACCCGAAGATCGTCAGCCGGGCGTTCGCCTCGGTGAGCGTCATGCCCGGCGGCACCAGCCGCGGCGCCGCCGCCGCCCGCACCACGCCGTACGCCTTCGACAGCACCAGCGAGCCGAGCGCGCACGGATAGAGGACGAGCAATTCGGTCGGGTGGCCGGCCATGATCAGCGCGAGCACCGCCCGGCCGATCGCCGTGCCGGCCATCGTCCAGCGCCGGCCGTGCTGCAGACGGTCGAGCGCAGGGCCGATCACCGGCGCGATCACCGCGAACGGCGCCATCGTGATCAGCAGGTACAGCAGCACATTGCCGCGCTGGGCGTGGGCGGACGCGCCGAAGAACACGGTGCCCGCCAGCGCGACAGTGATCATCGCGTCGGTGCCGTAGCTGAGCACCTGGTTCCAGATCAGCGCGGTGAGCCCGGATTCCTCGGCGCCGTCGGCCTTGCTCGCGTCGATGACCTTGCGGGTGACGAGCCGGGCCGCCCTGTTGGTGCCCGCGACAGCCGCCCGGCCGACGCCGCGCTGGGCGCCGGCGGCCGACGCCTGCCGGGCGGCCGGCGTGTGGTGGTAGGTGGGCGAGCCGTACGGGTCGGCTCCGGCCGGCGCGTACGACGGCGGTGCCGATTGGTAGCCGGGCTGCGCGCCGAAGTCGTCGGGGCGCCGGCCGGCCGGCGGTTGCGCGGGATAGGACGACGGCGGATAGGACGACGGCGTTGGATACGCCGGGGCCGGCGGCTCGACCGGCGGCCGGTGCGTGGTGTGGCCGGACTTGGAGAACCGGCCGCCAGGTCGGTCGCCCTGCTTCTTGGCCACGAACCCATCCTGCCCCAACGCGGCTGCGACGGCCGTCTCCGCGCGATGAGACAATGAGGTGGTGACCAACCCAGATCAACCCGCGGATCGCGACGGGGCGGACGTCGAGCTCGCCCGATCGGCCGCTCGCGAGGTCGGCGGCAGCCAGGTGGGCGACCACCTCGGCGCCCGCGCGGGCGACGAGTCGGGCGGCGCGCAACTCGTGACACACGCCTTCGGCGCCCAAGTGCCCGGTTACGTCGGGTGGCACTGGGCCGTCTCGCTCGTGCGCGCCGCCGGTTCGGACGTCGCGACCGTCGACGAGGTCGTGCTGCTGCCTGGCGACGGCTCGCTGCTCGCCCCCGCCTGGGTGCCCTGGGAGGAGCGCGTCCGGCCGGGCGACCTCGGCCCTGGCGATCTGCTGCCGCCGCTGCCCGACGACCCGCGGCTGGCCCCCGCCTACCTGCTGTCCGACGATCCGGCCGTCGAGGCGGTCGCTTTCGAGCTGGGCCTGGGCCGCGAGCGGGTGCTGTCTCGCGAGGGCCGACTGCTCGCCGCAGACCGCTGGCGGGCCGGCGACTTCGGACCGGACGCCGCGATGGCCCGGCACGCACCGGCGCGCTGCGGCACCTGCGGCTTCTACCTGCCGCTCGCCGGCGCGTTGCAGGCGGGCTTCGGCGTCTGCGGCAACGACATCCCGGAGGCCGACGGCAAGGTGGTGAGCGTCGAGTACGGCTGCGGCGCGCACTCCGAGGTCGTCGCCGAGCCGACCCCGCGCGGGGACTTCGCCGAACTCGTCTACGACGACGGCGAGGAGATCGTCGTCGACGCGCCGGCTGGCTGAGCGGGCCGGCCGGCCGGCCGGCCGGTCAGATCGTCCGGCCGAGGCCGCGGTGCCGATTCATCAGCGCCCAGCCCAACAGGCCGAGCACCCAGCCGGCCAGGCAGGTCCACAGCCACAGCCGATGGTGGTGGCGGCCCAGCCAGCCCCAGAACGGCAAGAGCGCCACGAACGCGACGAACCACAGCGCGGTGCCGACGGCGACGATCTTGCGGGCGTTCATCTGCACCGCGGGCGGAGTCACCAGGTCGGGCACGGCACGTCAGCCTAGCGGGATCCGCTGGCCGCTCCGGCATTCGTTAGCTAGTCTAACGATCGTGACCGCAGCGACGCGCCAGTCTCCCGCCGAACTCGCGTCCCTGCTGCGCCCGGTGCTGCTGAGGCTCACCCGGCTGGTCCGCAACCAGCGCGCGGATATGTCCGTGACGCTGACCGAGCTGTCGGCGATGGCGGCGCTGGAGAAGTACGGCCGGATGAGCGCGGGCGAGCTGGCCACCTGCGAGCGGGTCCAACCGCCGTCGATGACCAAGGTGCTCGCGAAGCTCGAGGACCGCGGCCTGGTGCGCCGCGAGGTGCATCCCACCGACCGCCGGCAGGCGATCATCGAGATCACCGAGCCCGGCCTGGCGCTGCTCGATTCCGAGCGCAGCTCGCGCAACGCGTGGCTGTCGCGCCGGCTCGAGACGCTGAGCGCAGCCGAACTCGCCGCGCTGCTGTCGATCGTGCCCGTCCTCGACAAGCTCGCCGAGCAGTAACGCGGCCACCCGCCGCCCGGCCCGGCTCGACGCCCGCGTGCGCATCGTAGAGATCGGCGACCCGGCCGACCCGCGGCTGGACGACTTCCGCGACCTCGCCGACGCCGATGTCCGGCCGGACCGCCGTGGCGTCGTGATCGCCGAGGGGGTGAACGTCGTCGAGCGACTGGCCGGCTCGCCCTATCCAGCGCGCGCCGTGCTCGGCGTTCCGGCCCGGCTCGAGGCGCTCGCCGCCCGGCTGCCGGCGTGGGACGTCCCGGCCTATGCCGTGGACAAGTGGCTGCTGTCCGAGGTCGTCGGCTTCCGGGTCACCCGGGGCGTGCTGGCGGCCGCGGACCGGCCGCCGGGCGCCGACCCGGGCAGGCTGCTCGCCGCCGCCAGCCGGGTGGCCGTGCTGGAGGGCCTCAACGACTTCGAGAACCTCGGCGCGCTGTTCCGCAACGCCGCCGCGTTCGGCGTCGATGCGGTGCTGCTCGATCCGCGCTGCGCCGATCCGCTGTACCGCCGCAGCGTGCGGGTGTCGATGGGCCACGCGCTGCGGGTGCCGTTCGCGGTGCTGCCCGATCCGTGGCCGGCGGCGCTGGACGTCGTGGGCACGCACGGCTTCCGGCTGCTGGCCGCGACGCCCGACCCCGCCGCGCCCGCGTTGCGGGACCTGTCCGTGCCGCCGCGCTGGGCAGCGCTGTTCGGCGCCGAAGGGCCGGGGCTGTCGCCCGGCGCGCTCGCCGCGGCCGACGATCTGCTGCGGATCCCGATGGCCGACGGCGTCGACTCGCTGAACGTCGCCACCGCCGCCGCCATCGTGTTCGCGCACCTCGCCTGACCCGGGGGCCTCAGTCGGTGGCGGCGACCGTCAGGGTGCCGATCCGGATCTTGCCGGCCTGCTCGAGGGTGGTGCTGTGCAGCGCGGTGTCCAGCTTCTTCGCCGCAGCCGGGTCGAGGAACACCGCGGCGCCGGCGATCGTCGTCGTGCCAGCCTTGGTGGTCGGCGCGCCGAACTTCGTCGTGTCGACGTCGAACAGCGTCGCCGCCGGGAACGCGGTCTTGCCGTTGACGACGACGTCGCCGCTCAGCGTCGAGGTCGCGCCGAAGTGCAGCACGACGTCCTGCAGCGCGATCTTGGCGCCCGTCCCGGTGAAGCTGAGCCCGCTCCCGGCGTGCTGCAGCTCGCCGGTCAGCGCCGGTTTGTGCCCTGCCGAGTAGACGGTCAGCCGGCCGCCGGTGATCGGGAACGCGAGATCGGCGATGTGCAGCGTCGCGCTGCCGATCAGGCCGGGCGTCAGCTGGAGGCTGCTGATGGCCTGCACGAACGTCGTGTCCAGGGCCAACGTGCTGCTCGTGCCGGTGACCTGGGCGTAGGTCGCGACGGGCTTGGCGCTCGGTGTCTTCGGGGCCGCCTTGCCGCTGCTCGAGCAGCCCGCGGCCGCCATCGCCGCTGCCAGCAGCGCGGCGACCGTCCGGGCCAATCGGCGGATCGGGTGTCCAGGCACCCGGCCTGTCTACCAAACGCGCCTGTTTGCCAAACGCGCCTGTTTGCCAAACGCGCTTCGGTGACCCCGGTGCGATCTGCGGGTGGCCGTCAAGCCTGCGGTCAGGGCCTCCTCAGACCAGGGAGTCGCGCCATGACGTGTGCAGCGCCGCGAACTGCCCGGTGCCGGCCTCGATGAGCTCGCTCGGCGTGCCGTCCTCGATGAGCACGCCGCCGTCGAGGACGAGCACCCGGTCGGCGATCTCCACGGTGGACAGCCGGTGGGCGATGATCAGCGCGGTCCGCTCGGCGAGCACCGTGCGCAGCGCGCGCTGCACCGCCCGCTCGGTCGGCACGTCGAGCGAGGACGTCGCCTCGTCCAGGATCAGCAGGGCCGGGTCGGCCAAAAACGCCCGGGCGAAGGCGACGAGTTGGCGCTGCCCGGCCGACAGCCGGCCGCCGCGCTTGCGCACATCAGTGTCATAGCCCTCGGGCAGCGCGCGGATGAACTCGTGCGCGCCGACGGCCTCGGCCGCGGCGACGATTTCCTCGCGGGTCGCGTCGAGCCGGCCGAAGGCGATGTTGTCGGCCACCGAGCCGGAGAACAGGAAGCCGTCCTGGGTGATCATCACGACCGCGGCGCGCAGCTGCTCGTCGCCGACGTCGCGCAGGTCGACGCCGTCGAGCCGAACCACGCCGGAGCTCGGGTCGTAGAAGCGCGAGAGCAGTTTGGCGATGGTCGTCTTGCCCGCCCCGGTCGCGCCGACGAGCGCGATGGTCTGCCCGGCGGGGATTTCCAGGTCGAGCGCGGCGAGCACCGGGCGGTCGGCGCGGTAGCCGAAGCTGACCTGCTCCAGCGACACGGCGCCGCGCACGGGGTCCGGCAGCGGCCGCGGTTCGTCCGGCTCGGGGACGCTCGGCGGCTCGGCCAGCACGTCGGCGATCTTGCCGAGCGCGGCGGTGGCCGACTGCAGCGAGTTGTAGAAGATCCCGACGTCCTCCATCGGGTCGTAGAACTGCCGCAGGTAGAGCAGGAACGAGGTCAGCACGCCGAGCTCGAGCCCGCCGTGCGCCACCCGGATGCCGCCGACCAGCAGGATCGCGACGGTGGCCAGGTTGCCGATCAGCGCCGTGCCCGGGATGAACCAGGCCTGCAGCGTGAAGGTCTCCCGGTTCGTCTCGCGGTAGCGCTCGTTGAGCCCGGCGAAGATCGCGTCGTTGCGCTTCTCGCGGCGGAAGGCCTGGACGGCGCGGATGCCGTTGAGCGTCTCGACGATCTCCACGATCAGCACCGCGACCGCCTCGCGGGTGCTGCGGTAGGCCTGCGCGGCGCGCGGTGAGAACCAGCGGTACAGCAGCCACAGCGGGATCAGCGCGCCGATCGCGATCACGGCGAGCGGCACGTCGAGCACGAGCAGCAGCACCGCGATCGCCGAGCTGTTGAACAGCGCGGTCAGCAGGCCGTCCAGCCCGGTGTCGAGCAGCTCGGTGAGCGTGTCGACGTCCGAGGTCAGCCGGGAGATCACCCGGCCGGAGGTGAACCGCTCGTGGAAGGACACCGACAGCGCCTGGGTGTGGTCGAAGGCCCGCTGGCGCAGCGTGTACAGGATGTCCTGGCCGACCCGGCCGCTGCGCACCACGAACACCGAGCGCAGCCAGCCGGACAGCAGCGCCGCCAGCACTAGGGCGCAGCCGACGACGGTCAGCGAGGTGTAGTCGCCGCGCCGGGCGTCGGGCAGCGAGTCGTCGATCGCGACGCCGATCAGCCAGGGCGCGGCCATCGTCGCGGCCACCTGCGCCAGCGCGAGCGCCAGCACGCCGGTGATCGCGCGGCGGTGCGGGCGGATCAGCTCGCCGAGCAGCTGCCGGCCGCCGCCGCGCAGCGCGATGCCGCCCGCGACCTCTGCGGGCTCGTTCTTCGCGGCCTCCGGCGCCTGCCTTCCACGCCATTGGTCGTCGCGCCACTGCTCGTCGAGCGCGATCGTGTCGTCTTTCTCGCTCATTGCGGCTGGCCCGCCTGCTCGAGCTCGGCGGTCTGCGCGAGCAACTGGCGGTAGGCCGGCACGCTGGCCAGCAACTCGCTGTGCGTGCCGACCGCCGCGATCCGGCCGTCGGCGAGCAGGGCGACGCGGTCGGCGAGCATGACGGTCGAGGGGCGGTGCGCGACGACGAGCGCCGTGGTGCTCGCGAGCACGCGCCGGAGCGCCGCCTCGACCTGGCCCTCGGTGTGCACGTCGAGGGCGGACAGCGGGTCGTCGAGCACCAGCACGCGCGGCCGGCCGACGACGGCGCGGGCCAGCGCGAGCCGCTGCCGCTGGCCGCCGGACAGCGACAGGCCCTGCTCGCCGATGCGGGTGTCCAAGCCGTAGGGCAGCCCGTGCACGAAGTCGGCCTGCGCGACCTCGACGGCCTCGGCGACGTCGTCGTCGGTGATGCCCGCCCGGCCGAGCGTGATGTTCTCGCGCACGCTCGCCGAGAAGAGGGTGGCGTCCTCGAAGGCCGTGGTGACGGCGTGCCGCAGCTGGTCGAGACGCAGGTCGCGCACGTCGACGTCGCCGATCAGCACCCGGCCGCCGGTGACGTCGTACAGCCGCGGGACGAGCGCGGTCAGCGTCGTCTTGCCCGAGCCGACGCCGCCGACGAGCGCCATCGTCTCGCCGGCGCGGATGTCGAGGTCGACGCCGCGCAGCACGTCGACCTCGGCGCCCTCGTAGCGGAACCGCACGCCCTCGAGCCGGACGGTGGCGCCGTGTTCGGCGACGGCCGGCGTGGTCGGGTCGACAATGGTCGGTTCGGCGTCGAGGACCTCGAAGATGCGGCGGACGGCGCTGGCGGACTCCTCGGCCAGCGCCAGCAGCCAGCCCAGCGACACGATCGGCCAGACCAGCCGCAGGTACAGCGTCAGGAAGGCGACGAGCGCGCCGATCGTCATCGCGCCGTGCGCGACCGCGAACACGCCCCCGACGGTCGCGCCGGCGAGGACGAGCTGCGGATGGCCCTCGAGCATCGCCCAGAACCGGCCCAGCGTGGCGATCTTGGTCAGTTCGGCGCCCTGCAGCCGGCGAGCCCCGGCGCTGAAGTCGGCGAGCATGTGCGGGCGGCGGCCGTAGGACTTGATCACTCGGATGCCGAGCGCGGACTCCTCGACCGTGGTCGCGAGATCGCCGGTGAGGTCCTGCGCGCGCCTGGCCTGTTGGCTATAGCGCAGCTCGAAGCTGCGGGTGAACAGCACCAGCGGGATCATCGCCACAAGCACGCACAACCCGAGCACGACCTGGATGTGGATCAGCAGGGCGAGCACGACCAGCGAGGCGACGGTGTTGGCGAACAGGAACACCGCGGCGAAGCCCACGAAGCGCCGCAGGGTCGACAGGTCGGTGGTGAATCGGGACAGCAGCTGCCCCGAGGGCCAGCGGTCGTGGAAGCTGACCGGCAGCCGCTGCACATGGGCGAAGAAATCCCGGCGCAGATCGGTCTCGATCGCGAGCGCCGCGCTCGACATCGCCCGGCGGCGCAAGAAGAACAACGCCGCTTCGGCCACGCCGAACAGCAGCGCCAGCCCGGCCAGCGACCAGATGCCCGACGTGTCGTGCCGGCGGATCGGGCCGTCGACGACCGCGCCCACGACCAGCGGGATGAACGATTGGACGAGCATCGCCGCCGTCGCCGCGAGGACCATCACCGCGACGGCGCCGCGGTGCGGACGCGCCCAGTGCCGTAGGCGCAGCAGGGTGGCGTAGGTGCCGCCCGCTGACGCCGGCGCTGGCGGCGGCGTTGCAGCCGGCGCTGAAGTCGCCGCGGCGGCGTCGGCTTCAGCGGGGATCGTCACGTGAGTTCACGGTACGCAGCCGGTCCGACAGGTGCGACTTAGTTTGCCGGCGACCGGGTGATCGGGCAGGACCGCGCGCAGCTGGTCCTGCCCGATCCCGGAGCGGGGGGCGGGTTCTTCAGTCTGTGGTGCGCCGGACGCCCAGCACGATGTCGTCCCAGGACGGGATGCGGGCGCGGGCGGCCCGGTCGTCCTCGGACTCCTCGCGCCGGGAGGACAGGTTGTGCAGCGCGCCCACGCCGTGCACCCCGGCGCGTTCGAGCGGCGCGGCGATGCCGAGCGGCAGCGGCGCCGCCTCGAAGTCGAAGTCCTCGAGCGGAGTGGCTGCGAACCGTTCGTCGGCCGGAGGCGGGACTGCGCGCGGCGCGTCCAACGACGCGGCGTCCTGGTCGAACACCTCCTCGACGTGCGGGACCGGGCCGGTCTGCGCGTCCGGCATCGGCGGGAAGGCGACGAGGCCCGGCACGAGCGGCGGAGCGACCCGCAGCTGCGGCGGTTCCGGCGCCGGCGGGGCGATCGGGCGGATGGGCCGGTCGCTGAGCAGATCGACGGCGGTCTCGTCCGCCGGGTGGACGTTGCGGCTGGCCCGGCTGAACACCCATTCGGCGCTGTGCCGGCGGTCGCCGCCGAACCAACTCGCGACGACGATCCACTCGCCGTCCTCGCGCCGGTAGGAGTCCCAGGACACCGCCGACGGGGCGATCCCGTGCGCGGCGAACCGCTCGTCGACCGCCTCGCCGAACACGACGACGTGCGCCTCGGCGGTGCTGCGGCGTGCGCGTGCGCGGCGGGCCTCGTGGGCGATGCGCAGCCGCTCGGACACCACCGGCGCCGCGAAGCGCATGATCCGCTCGAGCGTCATGACGTAGGCCTCGGCGAGCTCGGCCGGGCTCTCGCCGGCGCGCACCCGGACCTGGATCTCGCGCGGGCCGATCGGCGGGTCGCCGGTGACGGACGCTGCTGGGACGCGCGCTGGGCTGGCGTCGGGCTCGTCCTCGATCATCCGCGGGGTTGCGCCGGCCGTTTCGGTGAGCTCGGCCTCGTGCCGCCCGGTCGACTCGGCCGCCGGCTCGACGTCGGCCGACTCGACGTGCACAGCCGAGCGGAGGGAGTCGTCGACGGCTAACGCGAAGCGTTCCGCGCCGTCATCGGTCTCCAGAACGAGCAGCGAACCGGAATCCGTCGGATGCACCACGCGCAACGAACGCATGCCGGGACCATAGGCGCGTCGGACCGCGCAGCCCGGCAGCACACGCCGGTCGCCAACTTGTCCTCGCTTGCTCGGCGTTCACCCCGACCACGCGAGGACAACTTTGAGTTGGCCGAAGGCGATCCGTCACAGAGCGTGCACGACGTGATCGATGCACGCGGTGAGCGCCTCGACGTCGGGCGGGTCAACGGCGGGATACATGCCAATCCGCAGCTGGTTGCGGCCGAGTCCGCGGTACGGCTCGGTGTCCACGATGCCGTTCGCGCGCAGCACCGCGGCCACCGTCCCGGCATCGACGCCGTCGGTGAAGTCGATCGTGGCGACCACCGGGCTGCGCACAGCCGGCTCGGCGACGAACGGCGTCGCGAACCTCGACGCCTCGGCCCAGGCGTACAGCCGCGACGACGAGTCGGCCACCCGCTTCGCAGCCCACGGCAGGCCGCCCTCAGCCAGCATCCAGTCCAGCTGGCGAGCCAACAGCCACAGCGAGGCGACCGAGGGGGTGTTGTAAGTCTGGTCCCTGCGGCTGTTCTCGACCGCGAGCGTCAGATCCAGCGACGGCGGCGCCCACCGGGTCGCGCGCAGCTCGGCCAGTCGCGACAGCGCCGCCGGCGAGCAGATCGCGAGCCACAGGCCCGCCTCCGCGGCGAACACCTTCTGCGGCGCGAAGTAGTACGCGTCCGTCTGCGCCAGGTCGACGGGCAACGCGCCGGCGGCCGACGTCGCGTCCACGAGCATGAGCGCGTCGCCGGCCGCGTCTGCGACTCGCTCGACCGGCAGGGCGACGCCGGTGGAGGTCTCGTTCTGCGGCCACGCGTAGGCGTCGACGCCGGGCTGCGCGTCGATCTGCGGGGCGCTGCCGTAGTCGCTGCGGACGACCACCGGCTCGCCCAGGAACGGCGCGCCGCCAGTCACCGTGGCGAACTTCGCCGAGAACTCCCCGCACACGGCGTGCAGCGCCCGGTCGCGGACGAGGCCGAACGCGGCGGCGTCCCAGAAGGCGGTCGACCCGCCGTTGCCGAGCACGACCTCATACCCGTCAGGCAGGTCGAACAGGTCGGCCAACCCGGCTCGGATCCGGCCGACGAGCCGCTTCACCGGCGGCTGCCGATGGCTCGTGCCGAGCAGGGTCGTGCCCGTCTCGGCGAGCTCGACGAGGGCGGCCGCCGGCACCTTCGACGGGCCGGACCCGAATCGGCCGTCGGCCGGCAACAGGTCGACGGGAATGCGGATCTGCGGCGCCGTCACCCCCCGATCCTGTCATCTGCCGGCGCGGAGATGGCGCTGTCAGCCGCCGCGCACCCGCGCGAGGTAGGCGTTGCCGAAGATGCGGTGCGGGTCGAGCTTGTCGCGCAGGGCGGCGAAGTCCGCGAACCGCGGGTAGGCGGCGGCCGACGACTCGGCGTCGCGATAGTGCAGCTTGCCCCAGTGCGGCCGTCCGCCGACGTCCTTCGCGATCGCCTCGACAGCGCGGAAGTGCTGCTCCCGCGGGTCGCTCGCCGTCGCGTTCATCGCCGGCATCCTGTCATCTGCCGCGTCCGCCGGCGTCACGCTGCTCGGCGGCGGATGGGGGATGAACAGCTACTTGACGGTCCGGTGCGCCCACAGGAACTGGGCCGCGTGCCGGGTGTAGCCGCCGGCGTCGGTCCGGTACGCCGTGCTGTGGATGCCGGCGTGCCGGTAGACCCAATACAGCCGCTGCACGACGGTGAGCAGCCCGGCCTGCACGCCGCAGACCGGGTCGCCGGGCGCGCAGACGTCCAACGTGCGCCGACGAACCGGCTCGGGCAGCCGGAACGCCTGTCCGTCCAAGAAGGTCGGGCGCAGGCCGGCCGCCCCGGTGTGGCCGGGATAGTCGCCGGGCTCGCCCGGCTCGTAGCTGGGATTGCCGAACAGCACCACGCTGACGTGCTTCTGCTGCGCGGCGGTCAGCTCGCCCACGGCGCGGACGACCACCTCCGCGCCCTGGCTGTAGCCGGCCAACAGGATCGGCCGAGCGGGGCAGCTGCGCGTCCAGCGAGCGCGGACGGCCGTGACCAGCGCAGTCGCGCCGGCCCGCTCGCTTTTGTCGAGCGCCGGCGAGAGGCCGCGCGCGCCGAGGTAGGCGTTGGACGGGATGGCGGGGTAGTCCAGCGCCGCCGTCGTGACGTGGCCCTTGCCGGCGATCTCGACGAGCGCGGAGGTGAACACGGTCATCGTCACGCCGTAGGCGGCGACGTCGGCGGCGCTGAGCCCGTCCGGGACGGCGGACGGCGCCGGGTTCGCCAACCCCTCTCCAGACCCGGGCGCGGCGAAGAACGCGGCCGGACAGGCGGGGGCGAGCGCCGTGCCCTTGCCGCCGACGGTGTCCGTGCAGCCGGCGAGGCAGGCGGAGGTCGCCAGCACGGCGGCGGCCAACCCGCGGGCGGTCGATCTCAGGCGCACGCCACAGCGTAGAAAGCGAAGCTGTGGGCACCCGCAGCCGCGCCCGCGCTGGGCGGCCGAGCGTCGAACCCGCGAGCAGGGTCAGTCGTGGGCGATGTCGGCCCAGCCCTCGACCTCTTCGGGCTTGCGCGGCTCCGGCCCGATGTAGCGGGCGGACGGCCGGACCAGGCGGCCGGTCTTTTTCTGCTCCATGATGTGCGCCGACCAGCCGGCCGTCCGGGCGCAGGTGAACATCGCCGGCATCATGTGCGGCGGCACCTCGGCGAAGTCGAGGATCACGGCGGCCCAGAACTCGACGTTGGTCTCGATCGGCCGGTCCGGGCGGCGCTCGCGCAGTTCGGTGAGCGCGGCCTGCTCCAGCGCCTCGGCCGCCTCGTAGCGCTTCGAGCCGAGCTCCTTGCAGGTGCGCCGCAGCACGCGGGCGCGGGGGTCCTCGGCGCGGTAAACGCGATGGCCGAAGCCCATCAGCCGGTCGTGCCGGTCGAGGATGTCGCTGACGACCTTCTTGGCGTCGCCCTTGCGCTCGACCTCCTCGATCATCGGCAGCACGCGGGCTGGCGCGCCGCCGTGCAGCGGGCCGCTCATCGCGCCGATCGCGCCGGACATCGCGGCGGCGACGTCCGCGCCGGTGGAGGCGATCACCCGGGCGGTGAAGGTGGAGGCGTTCATGCCGTGCTCGGCGGCGGAGCAGAAGTAGGCGTCGACGGCCTTGATGTGCGCGGGGTCCGGCTCGCCGCGCCACCGAGTCATGAACCGCTCGACGATCGTGGTGCTCTGATCGATGCGGGATTGCGGGATGGCCGGGGTCGACAACCCGCGGGCGGACTGCGCCGCGTAGGACAGCGCCATGACCGCGGCGCGGGCCAACTGCTCGCGGGCCTCTTCGTCGCTGATGTCGAGCAGCGGCCGGTACCCCCACACCGGCGCGAGCATGGCGAGCGCGGCTTGGACGTCGACCCGGACGTCGCCGGTGTGCACCGGGATCGGGAACGGCTCAGCAGGCGGCAGGCCCGGGCCGAACTTGCCGTCGACGAGCAGCGCCCAGACGTTGCCGAACGTCACGTGCCCGGCGAGGTCCTCGATGTCGACGCCGCGGTAGCGCAGCGCGCCGCCGTCCTTGTCCGGCTCGGCGATTTCCGTCTCGAAGGCGATAACGCCTTCCAGGCCAGGGCTGTAGTCGTTCGCCATGACGTCTCCGATTTCGACTGGTCGGCACGTGCGCAAGAGGGCCGGTCGGCACCTTCGAGCCCATTCTGCTCACACCCGGACCAACGGTCATCGGCGCGGTCCACGCAAGGTGCGATCATGGCCCGGATGAGCGACCCGGCCGCACTGCGCGTGAGCTACGAGCACGGCCGGCTGGACGACGACGGGCTGCCGGACGCCTGGCCGCCGCTGCTGCAGGCGTGGTTCGCGACAGCCGCCGCAGACCCCGCGGTGCGCGAGCCGAACGCGATCCAGCTCGCGACCGTCGACGCCGCCGGACGCCCCGCGGTGCGCACCGTCCTGGCCAAGGCGATCGACGCGCGCGGCGTCGTCTTCTACACCAACTACGACTCGGCGAAGGCGCGCGAACTCGCTGCGCGGCCGCTCGCCTCGGCGGTGTTCGCGTGGCTCGCGCACGAGCGGCAGGTCCGGCTGACCGGGCCTGTCGCGAAGGTCGAGCGGGCCGAGACCGAGGCGTACTTCGCCTCCCGGCCGCGCGGCTCCCAGCTCGGGGCGTGGGCGTCGCCGCAGTCGTCGGTCGTCGCGTCGCGCGCGGAGCTGGACGCGCGGTACGCCGACGCCGCAGCGCGTTTCGGCGATCGCGAGATCCCGGCGCCGCCGGGTTGGGGCGGGTTCCGGCTCAGCCCGGACGCCGTCGAGTTCTGGCAGGGCCGGCCGAGCCGGCTGCACGACCGCGTCCGGTTCCGGCTGGCCGACGACGGCTGGGTCCGCGAACGGCTCGCCCCATGACCGACGAGCCGAACTCCGGGCCGCCCGAGCCGAGCCCCGATCCGCTGCCCGAGGCGTCGTCGGCCACCAGGGAACGCTCGGTGGGCGGCCTGCTGCGCCGGCACGCCGTGGACACCCGCCCGCTCGCCATCCCGGAATACCGGCGGCTGCTGATCGGGCAGGGCACCTCGTTCATCGGCTCGATGCTCACCCAGGTCGCGGTGCCTGTGCAGGTCTACGCGATCTCGAAATCGTCGCTGGACGTCGGCTTCGTCGGGCTGGCCGGCCTCGTCCCGATCGTGGTCTTCGGCTTGTACGGCGGCGCGATCGCCGACGCCGTCGACCGTCGGCGGCTGTACTTCTGGGCCTCGCTCGGCACCTGGCTGGTCACGCTCGCGCTGCTCGCCCAGACGTTGACGAACCTGCGCAACATCCCGCTGATCCTCGTGCTGGTCGCCGTGCAGTCGGCCATGTTCGCCGTCGCGTCCTCCGCCCGCGGCGCGATCATCCCGCGCATCGTCGAGCACGACCTGGTGCCCGCGGCGAACACGCTGAACTTCACCGTCGGCAACGTGGGCCAGGTGCTCGGTCCGCTGATCGCGGGCGTGCTCGTCGCGCTCGACCACGGCTTCGCCTACGCGTACGCGATCGACGCGGTGCTGTTCACCGCAGCCCTGTACTCGGCGCTGCGGCTGCCGCCGATCCCGCCGGACGGGCAGACCCGGCGCGCCGGGCTGCGCTCGGTCGGAGAGGGGCTGATGTTCATCGCCTCGAGGCCGGTGTTGGTGATGTCCTTCCTCGTCGACATTGTCGCCATGGTGCTGGCGATGCCGCGCTCGTTATTCCCGGCTACCGCGGCCGATCGCTTCTCACACGTGCACGGCTCGGTCGGCCTGCTCTACGCCGCCATCCCGATCGGCTCGGTGCTGGCCGGGTTGACGAGCGCGTGGATCGGCCGGGTGCGGCGGCAGGGCGTCGTGCTGACCATGGCGATCGTCGGGTGGGGCGCGTGCGTCGCGCTGTCCGGGATCGCGCACCAGTTGTGGTTGGTGCTGGTGCTGCTCGCCTTCGCGGGCGCGGCAGACCTCGTCAGCGCGGTGTTCCGGCAGACGATCCTGCAGACGTACGCGCCGGATGAGATGCGCGGGCGGATGCAGGGCGTATTCACCGCAGTCGTCGCCGGCGGCCCGCGGCTCGGCGACGTGCGCGCCGGCGCGATGGCCGCCGCCACCACCGTCACCATCTCGTGGACGGCCGGCGGGATCATCTGCCTGGTGGTCGTCGCCGTCGCCGGGTTCCTCGTCCGGCCGTTCTGGAACTACGACGCCTCGGCGGCGCCGCCCGTGGACGCTGTGCCCGAAGCGTTAGCGTCCGAAGCATGACCGGGCTCGGCGGCGAAACATGGACGATCACCTCGGGCCCGCACCGAGCCACAATCGCGGAGGTCGGCGCGGGCCTGCGCAGCTACACCCACGAGGGCCGCGACGTCACCTGCCGCTACGGCGACGACGAGCTGCCGCCGAAGGGCTGCGGAACCACCCTCGTGCCCTGGCCGAACCGCATCCGCGACGGCCGATACACCTTCGACGGCGTCGAGCAGCAGCTCGCGCTCACCGAGCCGGACAAGCGCAACGCCATCCACGGCCTCGGCCGGTGGGCGCGGTGGAGTCTGGTCGAGCAGACCTCGGACAGCGTTCGGCTCGGCCTCGACATCGTGCCGCAGAAGGGCTATCCGTTCCAGCTGCACGCCGAGGTCGAGTACGTCCTGGAGTACGCCCGCGGGCTCGTCGTCGAGCTGTCCGGGCGCAACGACGGCTCGCAACGTGCGCCGTTCGGCATGGGCTCGCACCCCTACCTGTCGGCCCAGGGCGCGTCGCTCGACGACGTCCTGCTGGGCGTTGCGGCTGACGAGACGTTCGACGTCGACGACCAGCAGATCCCCGTCCGGACAAGACCGATCCGAGACGACGAGGACTTCGGCGGCTCGAGTCGGCTTGGCGCGCGCCGCTTCGACCAGGGGTTCACCAGCCTCGTCATCGAAGACAGCGTCCCCGATGACCTCTACAGCATGGTTCATCTGAGCGGTGCGGGCTTCAGCAGCTCGATCTGGTTCGACAGCGGGTTCAAGTATCTGCAGGTGTACACCGTCGACGAGGTGTCGCCCGGTCAGCCCGGCGTCGCGTTCGAGCCGATGACCTGCGCGCCGAACGCGTTCAACTCCGGCGACGGTCTGCTCGTCCTCGAGCCGGGGGAGAGCTGGTCCGGACGCTGGGGCATCGTCGCGGGCCGACCACTCTGATCGGGAGGCTCGGCGCGGCTACCCGCGGACGGCGTTGTAGCGGTCCAGCGCCACCGTGCGCTCGAGCGCGTGGTCGACGATCCGCTCCGGGTAGTCGGCCGCCCGGTCGTCGCCGAGGTCCCACGGCTCATGCGCCGCCTTGCCCGCGACACCCCGCAACTCCGGCACGAACCGGCGGACGTAATCGCCGTCCGGGTCGAACTTCAGCCCCTGCGTGATCGGGTTGAAGATCCGGTAGTACGGCGAGGCGTCGGTGCCGGTGCCGGCCGTCCACTGCCAGCCGTGCTGGTTGCTCGCCAGGTCGGCGTCGACGAGGTGCTGCATGAAGTGCCGGGCGCCGTGCTGCCACTCGATGTGCAGGTCCTTCACCAGGAACGACGCGACGATCATCCGGACTCGATTGTGCATCCACCCCTGCGCGAGCAGCTGGCGCATGCCGGCGTCGACGATCGGGTAGCCGGTGCGGCCCTCCTGCCAGGCCCGGAACGCCTTCGTGTCCGCCGGCGCGTACGTCATCTTCGCCAACGCAGGCTGGAAGTATGAGCGCGCGGACTCCGGCCAGTCGTAGAGCACGGAGGCGTAGAACTCCCGCCACGCGATCTCGCGGCGGAACACCTCGTCGTCCGGGCCGAGGTCGGCCAACAGCGTGCGCGGGTGCACGCAGCCCCACTTCAGATACACCGACATGTGCGAGGTGCGGTCGAGATCCGGCCGGTTGCGGACCTCGGCGTAAGCCGCGAGAGCCGCTTTGCGGTACGCGCGCCACGCGGCGAGCGCGGCGTCCTCGCCCGGCTCGGGCAGCGCCAGCCCGGCCGGCAGCGACGGTTCGTCGGGGATGTCGACGCCGGCCAGCTCGGCATGCCACTCGACCCGGCCGGCGATCACGCTCGCCGGCGCGCGCCAGCCGTGCTGCTCCCAGGCCCGGTAGAAGGGCGTGTAGACCTTGAACGGCGTGCCGTCCTGCTTGCGCACCCGGCCGGGCGCGACGGCGTACGGCGAGCCGGTGCGCACCAGCGCGATGTCGCCGAGCGCCTGCTCGACCGCCTCGTCCCGCTGCCGGCCGTACGGGCCGAAGTCGGCGCTGACGTGCACCGACTCCGCCGCCGCCTCGCGCGCCGCTTTCGGCACCTCGACGACTGGATTGCCGCGCCGGACGAGCAGGCGGCCGCCGTGCTCGCGCAGCTGGCCGTCCAGCGCGCGTAGCGTTCGATAGAGGAAGGCCAGCCGCGGATCGCCCGCCGGCGCCAGCAACCGCTGGTCCAGCACGAACAGGGCGGCGACGGGCCCGCGCTTCGCCGCCTCGTGCAGCGCGGGATGATCGCGCAAGCGCAGGTCTCGGCGCAGCCACAGCACTGACGTCACACGCCGATCGTGCCCCGCTAGGGGGCCGGCGAACCGGGAAAGGTAGCTAGCCATGAGCGACAGCGATCTCTACGGCGACAGCGTGTACGAGGGGGGCGAGGCGGTCGAGGACACTGACGACCTCGACCCCATCGAGGCCCTCACCGGCGACGACCCGGACGAGGCCATGCAGACCGGTTACAACCCGCCGGACCGCGAGCCCTACAACCTGAGCCACATCCCGACGCCGTTCGAGGAGGCGCAGGGCGAGTCGCTCGACCAGAAGCTGTCCGAAGAGGAGCCGGAGGTCAGCGAAGAGGACGTTTTCGCCGGCGACGCCGATCCGCGCGCCGGCCGGTTGGTCGCCCCGGACGAAGGCGCGCACGCGGATGAGGAGAAGGACGAGATCGCTGCTGACGTCGGCCCGGCCGGCTACGCGTCCTCGGCCGAGGAGGCCGCGGTGCACGTCATCGACGAGGACGCGACGGAGTAGCTTCTCTCACGATGCAGCTGACGAAGTTCCGGCACTCCTGCGTCCGCGTCGACGACGGCGACCGGGCGCTCGTCCTCGACCCCGGCCTGTTCAGCGACGTCGCCCCCGCGCTGGACGGCGTCGACGCGGTGCTGATCACCCATGAGCACGCCGACCACGTCGACCCGGACGCCCTTCGGGCCGCCGCCAAGGCGAACTCGAGCCTGCGGGTCTACGCGCCGGCGGCGGTCCGCGAGACGTTCGCCGATCTCGGCGACCAGGTCACCGCGGTAGGCCCGGGCGAGACGTTCCAGGCCGCCGGCTTCGACGTGCGCACGTTCGGCGGCCAGCACGCGGTCATCCACCCGCTGGTGCCGGTGATCGCCAACGTCGGCTATCTCATCGACGGCGCCGTGTATCACCCGGGCGACTCGTTCGCCGTGCCGCAGGCGCCGGTCAGCGTGCTGCTGCTGCCGGCGGTCGCGCCCTGGTCGAAGATCAGCGAGACGATCGACTTCGCGATCGCCGTCCGCGCGCCGAAGGCCTATCCGATCCACGACGCGATCGTGAACGACTACTTCCACGGCATCCTGCAGAACATGCTCAAGCCGCTGGCCGAGCGGTACGCCGTCGACTTCGGCTCGTTCGCAGACCCGGTCAGCGCCTGACCGTGTCCGCCCGCGCGCACGAGGCGCTGGCCCGCTCGCCAATCGTCGACGGCCACAACGACCTCGCCTGGGCGATGCGCGACCTGGTCGGCTACGACCTCGACGCGTACCCGCTCGACGTCGAGCAGGACCGCACGCACACCGACCTGGTGCGGCTGCGCGCAGGCGGGGTCGGCGGTCAGTTCTGGTCGGTGTTCGTGCCGGCCCAGCTGAGCGGCGGCGCGGCGGTCACTGCGACGATCGAGCAGATCGACTTCGTGCTGCGGATGACCGCCCGCTATCCCGAGCACCTCGCGCTGGCGCTCACGGCCGACGACGTCGACGCTGCGTTTCGCGCCGGCCGGATCGCCTCGCTGTTGGGCGCCGAGGGCGGCCACTCGATCGACGGCTCGCTCGCGGTGCTGCGCACGCTGCACGCCATGGGCGTGCGGTACATGACCCTGACGCACAACGACAACACGCCCTGGGCCGACTCGGCCACCGACGAGCCGGTGCACGGCGGCCTCACCGACTTCGGCCGCCAGGTCGTGGCCGAGATGAACCGGCTCGGCATGCTCGTCGACCTCTCGCACGTCGCCCCGTCCACCATGCGCGACGCGTTGGCTGCCACCACCGCGCCGGTGATCTTCAGCCACTCGTCGTCGCGCGCGGTGTGCGACCACGTGCGCAACGTCCCGGACGACGTGCTGCAGACGCTGACCGGCAACGGCGGCGTGTGCATGGTGACCTTCGTGCCGGCGTTCGTGTCGCCGGCGGTCGCGGCGTGGGAGGCCGCGGTGAAGGACGACATGCTTGCCCGCGGCGAGGACGCGCGTGACTGGAGCGCCCAGATGGCGGCCGCCGCGCGCTGGGCCGCCGCGGCGCCGCCGCCGGTCGCCACCGTCGCGCAGGTCGCCAACCACGTCGAGCACGTGCGCGAGGTCGCGGGCGTCGAGCACGTCGGCATCGGCGGCGACTACGACGGCTGCGACCGGCTGCCCGAGGGGCTCGCCGACGTGTCCGGGTATCCGGCGCTGATCGAGGAGCTGCTCGGCCGCCGTTGGTCGGCGGCCGAGATCGGCGCGCTGACGAACGGAAACGTCCGACGGGTGCTGCGCGCCGCGCAAGAGGCGGCCGACTCCTGACATGATCTCGGGCGGAACCGGCGAAAACCGATGTTCTGACCGAGATCATCGCGGAGGGTCGTCGACATGCCGAACCGCTATCCACACTTGCTGGCGCCGCTCGACCTGGGCTTTGTCACGCTGCCCAACCGGGTGCTGATGGGGTCGATGCACGTCGGCCTGGAGGACCGGCCGAAGAACCTCGCGCGGCTGGCCGAGTTCTACGCCGAGCGGGCCCGCGGCGGCGCGGGGCTGATCGTCACCGGCGGCTTCGCCCCCAACCGCACGGGCTGGCTGCTGCCGTTCGCCGGCAAGCTGACCACCGCGAGCGAAGTCGGCCGGCACCGCGAGATCACCGCCGCCGTGCACGACAACGGCGGCCGGATCGCGCTGCAGCTGCTGCACGCGGGCCGCTACGCCTACCACCCGCTCAGCGCCTCCGCGTCGCGCAGCAAGTCGCCGATCACCCCGTTCCGCGCGCGCGGCATGACCGGCTGGGAGGTGCGGCGCACGGTCGAGGACTTCGCGCGCGCCGCCGTCCGCGCTCGCGAGGCGGGCTACGACGGCGTCGAGATCATGGGCTCGGAGGGCTACCTGATCAACCAGTTCCTCGCGCCGCGCGTCAACCGCCGCGACGACGTGTGGGGCGGCTCGCCGGCGAACCGGCGGCGGTTTGCGACGCAGATCGTGCGCCGGGTGCGCGAGGAGTCGGGGCCGGACTTCATCCTCAGTTACCGAATGTCGCTGCTCGACCTGGTGCCGGACGGCCAGACGTGGACCGAGACGCTCGAGCTCGCGGCCGAGATCGAGGCCGCCGGCGCGACGCTGATCAACACCGGGATCGGCTGGCACGAGGCGCGGGTGCCGACGATCGTGACCTCGGTGCCGCGCGCGGCATTTAGCTGGGCCACCGCTCAATTGCGCACAAGCGTTTCGCTGCCGGTCGTCGCGTCGAACCGGATCAACATGCCCGAGACGGCCGAGGAGATCCTCGCCCGCGGCGACGCCGACATGGTGTCGATGGCCCGGCCGTTCCTCGCCGACCCGGACTGGGTGCGCAAGGCGGCCGACGATCGCAGCGACGAGATCAACACCTGCATCGCCTGCAACCAGGCCTGCCTCGACCACACCTTCGCGCACAAGGTCGCGAGCTGCCTGGTCAACCCGCGAGCGGGCCACGAGACCGAGCTGGTCCTCACCGCGGCCCGGCGGGCGAAGCGAGTCGCTGTGGTGGGCGCGGGGCCGGCCGGCCTCGCCGTCGCCACCGCGGCCGCAGAGCGGGGGCACGCCGTCGAGCTGTTCGAGGCCGACCCGGTGATCGGCGGTCAGTTCCAGCTCGCCCGGCGGGTGCCGGGCAAGGAGGAGTTCGCCGAGACGATCCGCTACTTCACTCGGCGGCTCGAGCGCACCGGCGTGAAGCTGCACCTCGGCCACCGCGTCGTCGCGGCCGAGCTGCTCGACGGCCGCTGGGACGAGCTGGTGCTCGCCACCGGGGTGCTTCCGCGGCCGGTGTCGCTCGCCGGCGCAGACGGGCCCAACGTGCACTCCTACGCCGACGTGCTCACCGGCGCGGCGCAGGTCGACGCCCGGGTGGCGGTGATCGGCGCCGGCGGCATCGGCTTCGACGTGAGCGAGTTCCTGACGCACGCCGGCGCCCAGGGCGAGCCGCAGGACCGCGACGAGTGGCTCGCGGAGTGGGGCGTCGGCCGCGACCTCGACGGCGACGGCGCCGCGATCCCGGGCGGCCTGGTGGCGGCGCGCGACACGCCCGCGGCGCGGACCGTCTACCTGCTGCAGCGCAAGACGACCAAGGTGGGCGCCGGGCTGGGCAAGACGAGCGGCTGGGTGCACCGTGCGACGCTGCAACGACGCGGCGTCGAGCTGATCAACGGCGTCTCCTACGAGCGGATCGACGCGGCGGGGCTGCACGTGACGGTCAGCGGTCGCCCGCGCCTGCTCGAAGTGGACGACGTCGTCGTCTGCGCCGGCCAGGAGCCGCGGCGCGAGCTGTTCGAGGAGCTCGTCGCCGCCGGCCGCACGGCGCATCTGGTGGGCGGCGCCGACGTCGCCGTCGAGCTCGATGCCAAGCGCGCGATCGACCAGGGCACGCGGCTCGCGGCACGGCTGTGAACTGCCGCAGCTGTTGATCCTTTTGTGGGTAACCGGTGCACAACCGGGGCGTCTCGGGGGACAACCGGCCGCTTGTTGTGGACGGCCGAAATCACTTTCCACGACGCGCGCGCAACCCCTTGTGCGGGGCTGCGGGAGCGCGTATCTCTTGTGTCCTCGCACCGCAGGAAAGACAAGTCGAAGGAAACTTCGGCGGGCCGGGCAGGGCGGGAGACCGTCCGGCCCGACGTCATATTCCACAAGTGCGGGACTGGTTGACCGAGGCGCCGCCTTCGCGGCGTGCCGCCCCGGTCGGCTTCGTCGGACCAGCGCGCCAGCCGCGCGCTGGCGGGCAGTTCGGATGCGGTCGACGCGAAACGGTCCTCGGGCCGCTAGCGCTGGACAATCCGGATCCGGTCCGATGACAGCGGGGCCCCGGTCAGCTCATACCTGACCGGGGCCCCATCTGCTTGTGCCCGGATTATTGCTCGCGCGCACCGCGGAAACGTGCTGCGACACGGCCCGCCCGTGTCGCGACGGCGTTAACCGGCACGACATGTCGCTGCGCCGAAACATTCGCGACCGCCCGTGCGCCGGCTGCGGCCGCGCTGTGCCGGGAGTTTCGGCCGGAAAGTCGGGCTGAGCGGCCGTCGGGCGCGACACACCGATTTGTTCCGACGGTAACCAGCCGAGCATCCGACGGCCGGTTACTTGACCCATGCCTCTGGCTGACGCGCACCGCCACCTCGGCGTGCTGCCCGCCTGGGCTTTCTACGGCGGCCCGCCGGTGAACCCCGACATCGACGCCCGGGCGACGGTGGACGAGCTGCTCGCCGACCTCGACCGCGAGGGCACCGACCGCGCGCTCGTCATCCCCAATTACGGCGTGCCGCAGGTCGAAGCGACCTTCGCCCTCAACGAGGTGGTGCTCGAGGCGGCCGCGCGGGACGATCGGATCAGCGCCGGCCTCTACGTCTCGCCCCTGCCGCAGGACGCCGAGCTGACGGACAAGGCGCTCGCGCTGGCCGGCGAGCCCGGGGTCAAGGCCCTGAAGACGACGTTCCTGCTCGGCGGGTCGCCGTCGGACGCCGCCTGCGCGCCGCAGCTGGACGCGATCTTCGCCGCGGCCCGCCAGCACGACCTGATCGTGCACGTGCACACCTCGCCCGGCGCCGCGTCCGACATCGACGAGGTCGGCCTGCTCGTCGACCGGTACGCCGATGAGGTCAAGATCCACCTCGTCCATCTCGGCGGCGGCATGAGCGGGCACATCAAGCTGATCGGCGGCCGCTTCTTCGACTGGATCGCGGCCGGCAAGCGCGTCTACACCGACACCAGCTGGGCGATCGGCTTCGCGCCGCGCTGGCTGGCCGCCGAGATCGAGCGCCGCGGCGTCGGCCACGACCGCGTGCTGTTCGCCAGCGACGAGCCCTGGGGCGACCACGCCGGCGAACACGCGCGGCTTGCCGCGGCGGCGGGCGACGGCGAGCTCGCCCGGCACGTGTTCGCGGACAACTTCGCCGCGCTCTACGACTGACTTCCACCGCACCCGTCCTGCATCACCCACCGCACGATGAAGGAGACACCATGACCGCCGTCGAAGAGACGATCGACCAGCAGCTACGCGAGAACATGGACAAGGCGCTCGCCGAGATCCCGCACCCGTCGCTGCCGAAGGGCACGAACATCTACGGCAGCACCAAACTGTTCCCCGACTACCAAGCCGAAAAGGGCGAATCGTTCTTCACGCTGGTGCACGGCATCGCGCACGAGTCCTCGGTCAGCTTCGTGGCTGTGCTGCAGGCGACCCGCGCCCTGCGCAAGGGCTTCGAGTCTGCGCTCTACTTCTACGGTCCCGGCTCGATCAACTGCATCGCCAACCGCGGCTTCCCGACGACCGGCGACGCCGCGTTCCCGGGCGAGACGAACATCAACGCCGCGCTCGAGACGTTCATCGGCGAGGGCGGCACGGTGTACTGCTGCCGCTTCGGGCTCGCCCTGCACGGCGCCCGGGAAGAGGACCTGATCGCCGGCGTCATCCCGGCCCACCCGCTCGACGTGCAGGACGCGGTGATCCACTACGCCCGCAAGGGCGCGATCATCAACTCCACCTACATGGTCTGAGTCGGCGTGCTCGTGACCTCCACCAGCCTGCGGGCCGACCTCGCCGTGTGCGGGGTCGCGGTGGACGCGCCCGTCTCGCGCCGGGCCGGCGCCGGGCCGTCCGACGACGGCCACGTGCTGCTGGGCGGCGTCGGCGTCGCGCTGCCGATCGTGCAGCGCAGTAAATACACGGTGCGCGAGGGCCGGCTGCTGCTCGACGGCGCCGACCTCGGCCTCGAGATCACGCCGGTGCAGCGGCCGAGGTTCTACGACCTCGTGACCGCCGACGGCGTGCCCTACGAGAAGATCGCGCGGCTGCACGGCGCGAACGTGCTGGCCACCACGGTGGTGCAGACGTGCATCCGCTATGGCGAGGACGAGCGCTGCCGGTTCTGTGCGATCGAGGAGTCGCTGAAGCAGGGGTCGACGACCGCGGTCAAGACGCCGGCGCAGCTCGCCGAGGTCGCCGAGGCCGCGGTCCGGCTCGACGGCGTCGCCCAGATGCTGATGACGACCGGCACCTCCGCCGGTCGCGATCGCGGCGCGCGGCACCTCGCCCGCTGCGTCGCCGCGGTGACCGCCGCGGTGCCCGGCCTGCCCGTGCAGGTGCAGATCGAGCCGCCCGGCGACCTCGAGGTGCTGACCGAGCTGCGCGACGCCGGGGCCGTCAGCATCGGCATCCACGTCGAATCGCTGGACGACGACGTGCGCCGGCGCTGGATGCCGGGCAAGGGCAGCGTCCCCATGGCCGAGTACCGCGCCGCCTGGCGCGAGGCCGTCCGGGTGTTCGGCCGCAACCAGGTGTCGACCTATCTGATCGTCGGCCTCGGCGAGGACCCGGACGACCTCGTCGCCGGCGCGGCCGAGCTGATCGACCTGGGCGTCTACCCGTTCGTCGTGCCGTTCCGGCCGATCGCCGGGACGCTCGCGGTCGACGTCGATCGGGTCGCCGCGCCGCCCTCGTGGCAGGTCGCCGACGTGACCGACCGGGTCGCCGAGCTGCTGGTGTCCGCGGGCATGCGCGGCGCCGATCAGCGCGCCGGGTGCGCGGCCTGCGGCGCCTGCAGCGCGCTGGCCACCGCGGGCGGATGAAGGCCGCGATGACCGACGTCCTTCTTGGCCCCGCAGCGGCCCCGCGTCCGGCGTGGCGCGCCGCTGCGCGGGCAACCCCGGCGATCAGCGAGGGCGAGCTCGGGCAGGTGCTGCTGGGCGCCCATGGCCGTGCCCGGCGGCCGTGGGCCATCGACATCGCCTCCGACCTCGCCACCGTGCGGGCATACCATGCGGTACGGCATGGCGTGTTCGTCGACGAGCAGGGCCTGTTCGCCGGCTCGGACGCCGATGACGTCGACGACGACCCGCGGGCGCTCGTGCTCGTGGCGCGTGCCGACGACGGCTCGGTGCTCGGCGGCGTCCGGTTGGCGCCGGCCGTCGCGCCGGACATCGGCTGGTGGGTCGGCAGCCGCTTGGCGGTCCGCCCCGAGGCGCGGCACACCGCGGGGATCGGCCCCGCGCTCGTCCGGGCTGCCTGCGCCCATGCCGAACGGCTTGGCGCGCTGCGCTTCGACGCGACCGTCCAGCGAGCCAACGAGCAGCTGTTCGCCCGACTGGGCTGGCGACGCGTCGGCGCCGCCGAGGTCGCCGGCGCGCCGCACGTGCGCATGCGCTGGCCGATCGGCCGGCATGCCGCCCAGGCGCGCGCCGCCAAGTCCGCCCTGGGACCGCTGCTGGCCGGCCTGCATCTCGGCGGCGTCGGGTTCGTGGGCGACGACGGCGCGCCGGTGCCCGGCAGCGACCTCGTCGCCGCGTGCGACGCGATCGTCCCGTCGCTCGTCGAGCGCGATCCCGAGTGGGCCGGTTGGTGCGGGGTGCTCGTGAACGTCAACGACCTGTCGGCGATGGGCGCGGCGCCGGTCGGCCTGCTCGACGCCATCGGCGCGCGCGACCCGTCGTTCGCCGCGCGCGTGCTCGCCGGGTTGCGCGCCGCGGCCGTGGCCTGGGACGTGCCGGTGCTCGGCGGCCACACGCAGTTCGGCGTGCCGGCGGCGCTTTCCGTCACCGCGCTCGGCCGCACCCGGCGCCCGGTGCCGGCGTCCGGCGGCCGTCCCGGCCACGCGGTCACGATGACGGCCGACCTCGGCGGCGACTGGCGGCCCGGGCACACCGGCCGGCAATGGGACTCGACCACCTCGCGGACAGGCGCCGAGCTGCGCATGTTGGCCGGCTTCGTGGCCGACGCGCAGCCGGCCGCGGCGAAGGACGTCAGCATGGCCGGCGTCGTCGGCACGCTCGGGATGCTCGCCGAGGCCAGCGGCTGCGGCGCGGTGCTCGACGTCGCCGCGGCGCCCGTCCCGGCCGGCGCCGGGGTCGCCGACTGGCTCGGCTGCTTCCCCGGCTTCGCGATGCTGACCTGCGACGAGCCCGGCCGCGGCGTCCCGCCGGCCGGCCCGGCCACGAGCGCCGTCTGCGGCGAGCTCGTCACGGGTCGTGCGGCCGGCGGCGTCGCCCTGCGCTGGCCAGACGGCGAGCTGACCGACGGCGTCCCGGGGCCGGTCACCGGCCTCGGCGCCAGCCGCTGCGTCGAGGTCCGTCATGCCCTGGGCACGTCATGACGACCGCTGAGCATGACGCTTTCGACTCGACGAAGGACCCGACATGGCCGAACTGACCGTCGCCGCCGTCGCCGCCAATTTCGGGCGCGACCTCGACGACGCCTTCGCCCGCATCGCCGTCATTCTCGACGACGCTCGCGCCCGCGGCGCCGGGCTGGTCGTGTTGCCCGAGGCCTCGCTCGGCGGCTACCTCGCCAATCTCGACGGCACGGGCGAGGTGAACCTGCCGCCCGCGCTCGAGGTCGACGGGCCGGAGGTGCGCCGCCTCGCCGCACTCGCCGGCGAGCTCGTCGTCACCGCGGGCATGTGCGAGGCCGACGGCGCCCAGCGGTACAACACCGCGGTCGCCATCACCGGGGACGGGCTGCTCGGCGTCCACCGCAAGGTGCACCAGCCGTTGGGCGAGGGCGCGTTCTACGCCGCGGGCGACTCGTTCGCCGCGTTCGAGACGCCGATCGGCCGGCTCGGCATGATGATCTGCTACGACAAGGCGTTCCCCGAGGCGGCCCGAGCGTTGGCCGTCGACGGGGCCGAAATCGTCGCGTGCATGTCCGCGTGGCCGGCGGCCCGTACCCACTCCTCGCCCGACCTCGCCGACGACCGGTGGACCCGCCGCTTCGACCTGTTCGACCGTGCTCGCGCGCTGGAGAATCAGTACCTGTGGGTCTCGGCCAACCAGTCCGGCGCCTTCGGCGACCTGCGGTTCGTCGCGTCGGCGAAGGTGGTGGACGCCGGCGGCGACGTGCTCGCCACCACCGGCACCACGGAAGGCGTGGCGTACGCGAGCGTCGACCTCGCCGGGATGCTCGGCGCTGCGCGCGGGCCGATGTTCCACCTGCGCGACCGCCGCCCCGACGCCTACTCCCTCGCGGCGGTGTGACGCGGTGGCCGCCGACGCAACGGAAAGCACGCCGCAGCACGTCCCCGTCGTCGTGGTCGGCGCGGGTCAGGCCGGCCTTGCGGTCAGCTGGCTGCTCACCCGCGACGGCGTCGAGCACGTCGTGCTGGAACGCGACACGGTCGCGCACGCGTGGTCCGACGCGCGGTGGGACTCCTTCTGCCTGGTGACGCCGAACTGGCAGTGCCGGCTGCCCGGCTACCACTACGCCGGCCCGGAGCCGGACGGCTTCATGGTCGGCGATGAGATCGTCGAGTGGCTGGCCGGCTACGTCGCCAGCTTCGACCCGCCGGTGCGCGAGCGGACGGCAGTGACGTCGGTGCGGCCGCTCGACACGGGCGCCGGCTTCGCGGTCCGAACGGCGGCCGGCGACTACCTCGCCGACCAGGTCGTGGTGGCCACCGGCGGTTACCACACGCCGGCCGTGCCGCGTGTCGGCGAGCGGCTGCCGGCGTCCGTCGCGCAGGTGCACTCAGCGCAGTACCGCAGCGCTGCGCAGCTGTCGGCCGGCCCGGTGCTGGTGGTCGGCACCGGGCAGTCCGGGGCGCAGATCGCCGAGGATCTGCACCTCGCCGGCCGGGAGGTGCACCTCGCCGTCGGCCGTGCGCCGCGTTTCGCCCGGCGCTATCGCGGCCGCGATGTCATCGCCTGGATGCAGGACACCGGACACTACGACCGCCCGGTCACCGAGAAGCCGGTCGAGGAACGCACGCAGGACCGCACGAACCACTACGTGACCGGTCGCGACGGCGGACGAGACATCGACCTGCGCCTGTTCGCCGAGCAGGGCATGACGCTGCACGGCCGCCTGGCCGGCATCGAGGACGGCCGGCTTTCCTTCGCCGCCGACCTCGAGCACAACCTCGACGCCGCCGACGCCGTCTACAACGGCATCAACCAGTTGATCGACGAGCACATCGCCGCGGGCGGCATCGTCACGGCTGAGCCGCCGAGCCGCTACGAGCCGTCGTGGCGTCCGACGGGCTACGCCGGCTCCGAGCTGGCGGCTGACGACCTCGCCGCGGTGGTCTGGGCGACCGGCTTCACGCGCGACTACCGCTGGCTGCACGCGCCGGTGTTCGACGGCGCCGGGCATCCGGCGCACCTGCGGGGCGTGACGCCGACGCCGGGCCTGTACTTCGTCGGCCTGCCCTGGCAGCACACCTGGGGGTCCGGCCGCTTCGCGGGCCTCGAGCCGGACGCGGCGCACATCGCCGAGCGCATCGCCGAGCGCATCGCTGCGCGCACTGCCGGGCACGTGGCCGGGCACGTGGCCGGGCACATCGCCGAGGACCCCGCGCCGCGGATGGTCGGGGCCCGCGCGAGCCAGTTCGCCTGATGCCGCAGACCCGGATCGCCGCGGCGGCCGCCCACTTCGGCCGCGACCTGCCGCGGTCGATCGCGCGCGTCGAGATGATCGTCCGGGCCGCGCAGAAGGCAGCCGCCGCGCTGCTGGTGCTCCCGGACGCGGTGCTCGGCGGCTACCTCGCCGACCTGCGCTCGCCGGATCCGGACGCGCTGCCGCCTGCGCTCGCGCCGGACGCGCCGGAGTTCCGCCGGATCATCGGGATGCTCGGGGAACTGGTGGTGTGCCTCGGCTACACCGAGCTGTCCGGCGGCCGTCGGTACAACTCGGCGATCTGCCTGAACGGCGACGGCGTGCTCGGCCGGTATCGCAAGGTGCACCAGCCGCCCGGCGAGGCGCTGGTGTACGCCGCCGGCGACCGCATCGCCGCGTTCGACACCCCGGTCGGCCGGCTCGGCATGCTGATCGACTACGACAAGACCTTTCCGGAAGCCGCCCGCACCCTCGCCCTGGACGGCGCGCGGATCATCGCGTGCCTGTCCGCGTGGCCCGCGAGCATCACCCAGCGCGCGCCGCGGCTGACGCAGGACCGGCAGTCCCGCCTGTTCGACCTCTACGACTGCGCCCGCGCGGCGGAGAATCAGGTCGTCTGGGTGTCGGCGAACCAGACCGGCACCACCGGCGGCCTGCGCTTCCTCGGCCAGTCGAAGGTCGTCGGGCCAGGCGGCGAAGTGCGGTCGCGCACTTGGGCGAAGGCCGGCCTGGCGGTCGCGGAACTCGACGTGGACGCCGAGATCGAACGGGCCCGGCTCGTGCTGCGCCACCTCGACGAGCGGCGCCCCGACCTCTATCTCGACAAGTGACGTGCGCGTCGCCCTGCTGACCTACTCGACGCGCCCGCGCGGCGGGGTGGTGCACACTCTCGCGCTCGCCGAGGCGATGGCCGAGCTCGGGCACGAGGTGGACGTGTGGTCGCTGGCGCGCGGCGGCGACGGCGGGTTCTTCCGCCCGGTGTCGCCGGGTGTCGGCGTGCGGCTCGTGCCTTTCCCGGACGTCGAGGACGAGGACGTCGGCGACCGCATCGTCCGCTCGATCGACGTGCTCGGCGACGCGTTCGCCGGGATTGGCCCCGCAGCGGCCCGACACGCCGGGCCGGGCGCCGCTGCGGGGCATCGGCAGGGGTACGACGTGGTGCACGCGCAGGACTGCATCAGCGCGAACGCCGTACCGCGCTGCGTGCGCACCGTCCACCACCTCGACACGTTCACCACGCCGCAGCTCGCGGCCTGCCACGAGCAGGCGATCGTCCGGCCCTACGCGCACGTCTGCGTCTCGGGCGCGGTCGCCGCCGAGCTCCGCGCCGGCTGGGGGATCGAGGCGACGGTCATCGCCAACGGCATCGACGGCGGCCGGTTCGCCGCGGCGGCCGACGACGCCGACGGCATCGCGGCGTGGCGCCGCCGGCTGGGCCGTTACGTCGTCGCGGTGGGCGGCATCGAACCGCGCAAGGGCAGCGCCGACCTCGTCGAGGCGATGGCGCTGGTGCAACGCGTCGACCCGTCGCTGCGGCTGGTCGTGGCCGGCGGCGAGACGCTGTTCGACTATCGCGAGTACCGGTCGGCCGTGCTCGAACGCGCTGCCGAACTCGATGTCGACCTCGAGCTGCTCGGCCCGGTGTCGCACGACGCGCTGCCGTCGTTGGTCGCCGGGGCGGCCGCCTTGGCGTTCCCCTCGGTCAAGGAGGGTTTCGGCATGGCGGCGATGGAGGCGATGGCGGCGGGGGTGCCGGTGGTGTTGCGCGACCTGCCAGTGCTGCGCGAGGTGTTCGGGCCGGCCGGCGCGTTCGCCGCGACGGTCGACGAACTCGCCGCCGGTCTGCTCGCCGCCGCGGCCGCGCCGGACGCCGGCCGGCTCGCGGCGGGACGTGACCTGGCGGCGAAGCACACCTGGACGGCCGCCGCCGAAGCCCACCTCGAGTTCTACGCGGCACTCGGCCGATAGCCATGTGCATACCGTGCGGTATGGCATTGTCAGTCGTCAACTCTCGGCCGGCCGCCACGCCATGCGCAGGTCCGGCGCCCCCTCTTCGTTGTCGCCTTCCGTTCCGCCGACCACTTCGAAGCCGCGCGCGACGTAGAACCGGCGCGCCGGCTCGTTCGAGGTGAACACCCAGAGCGCCAGCCCGTCCGGCCGTCGCGATTTCGCGTGCGTGAGCAGCGTCGAGCCCACCCCGCCGCCCTGCGCCTCCGGAACGACGAACAGCCAGTGCAGATCGGCGTCGGCCAGCACGAGCACGCCGACTACCGCGCCCGTCGCGTCCGTCGCGACCCACGTCTCGCGCTGCGGGACGATCACCTCGGCGACGTGCGCCCGGACGTCGTCGTCGGGGTGCACCCCGGCCGGCATCGCGTCGCCGGCCGCCGCGCGCGAGCGCAGGTAGACATCCGCCACCGCCGGCGCGTGTGCCGCGCCGGCCCGGACGATCCGCATGTCGGCGCCTCCGCTGCCTGATGGAGTGGACGAGCACCTCGGCGCCACCGGCCTGCTGCCGGCGGCACGAGCGAGCCTCTAGTCTCCCAGTGTCGCCACCTGGGAGGGTCATGCTCCGGCCTGCCGTTCGTCTCGCCCGGCTGTTCGTGGTGGTCGCCTTCGGTGCGCTCGCCGCAGCTGGGTGTTCCTCCGCGGTCAGTGGGACCGGCGCGGTTGCCGGCAGCGCGTCCACCACGGCCGACTTCCCGTCCACCACCCCTGCGCCGACGCAGCCGGCTCGTTCATCGTCGTCCGACCCGTCGATGCCGGCGTCGACGCCGGCGCCGACCGTCACCCCGACCGCGATCACCGTCACCGGAACCAGTAGCCAGCAGACGTACCAGGCGCAGGTCTACGCCGCCGACGACATCTCCGACTGCGCCGCCCACGCCTACGGCGCGACGATGGTCGCCTTCCTGAAAGCCCATCAGTGCGGGCCGACCCACCGGACGCTCGCGCTCGTCGACCTGGCCGGTCAGCAGGTCGTGGTGTCCTCGATCGCGACGTCCTTCGCGGGCACCTCGCAGGATCCCTACGGCGTGTCGATCCGGTTCCAGAAGCTGGAACTGGCCGACGGCACCGGCAGCATCGACGACTTGCTCCGCGAGGGCCACTCGATACCCGGGATCGCCACAGCGGTGCCGGCGCACGAGGCGTTCCAGGTCGTCGGCCAGGACAACGGGGTCGACGTCTTCGACGCCTGGTACGCCTCCGGGCCGACCCGCGATCAGGACCGCACGCTGCTGAACCTGGAGCAGGACCTTTTCCTCACATCGCTGACGTCCGGCCGGTGAGCTCGATTGACCGGCCGCGCACCCGGGGTAGGCCACCGGCGTACCCGAGCGTGAGGGAGCAAGCGCATGAGCGAGAGCGGCGACGTCAAGCCGGCCGGCGAAGGCGTCAGCGACGAGGAGATGGTCAAGCAGGTCGGCGAGCAGACCGACAGCGAGCTCGAGTGGAAGGACGTCTTCGAGCGGGAGAAGGACGGCGCGGCGAGCGACACCGAGGCGGCCAAGGCCACCGGCGACGAGCTGAGCAGCTAACCAGATTCTCCGCCCGCAGCACCCCACTACGCTCGGCGCCGTGGCCGAGCGCGGGGTGCTGTTCGACTTCTCCGGCACGCTGTTCCACATCGAGCCGCCCGCCGACGCGGTGCGGATCGCGCTCGGCGATGAGCTGCTGCACCTGGTGCCTGAGCTGGTGCGCCGCGGCGCGCTGAACGGCAGCGCCCGGCCGCCGGACGTGCCGCCAGAGCTGTCGGACGCGTGGGACGACCGGGACCTGTCCGCCGACGCGCACCGCGCCGCGTACGCCGGGGCCGGCCAGCTGGCCGGTCTGACTGCCGAGCAGGCCACCCGGCTCTACGACCGGGGCGTCGCGGCGGACGCGTGGCTCGCTTACCCGGACACCGTCCGGACGCTGCGCGAGCTGCGCGCGCGTCAAATCCCCGTCGCGGTCGTCAGCAACATCGGCTGGGACCCGCGGCCGGTGCTGGACCGGCACGGGGTCGCCGAGCACATCGACGTCCTCGTGCTGTCCGACGAGCGCGGCGTCGTCAAACCGGACCCGACGATCTTCGCCATGGCCTGTGCCGAGCTCGGGGTTTCGCCGCGGCATTGCGTGATGATCGGCGACAACCCGGACAACGACGGCGGCTGCGTCACGCTCGGCATCGAGTTCCGGCTCGTCGACGAGGACCCGGCCCGCCGACCGCCCGACGCGCTCTGGGTCGCGGCCGGCTTGGCTGGCGCCTGCCCGCGCCGACGGCTGACCGCCGACGGCTGACCGCGGCTACTGGGCGCCCCCATACATCAGCGAGCCCGGGGTGGTCAGTTCCTCGCCGGTTTCGAGCCACGTCTTCAACCCGGACAAGATCATCGGCCAGCCGCCGTAGAGCTGGCTGTTCGCTCCGTCCGCGAGCTGGTCGTGGGTCACGGTGAGCCGGCAGGAGTCGCCGATCGCCTCGATCTCCCAGGTGACCCGGCTGGTGCCCTCGCGCTCGACGTCCTCGTTCCAGAGCGCGTGCATCGACTGCACGAGCCGCCGGGGCGCGTCGACCTCCAGGTTGACGCCCTCGCCCAGCGGGCCAGGGGCGCCGCTGTGCACCATGCGAAACGCCGACCCTGGCGCGATCTCGCCCTCGACGCGGATGCCGAATTGATAGCGCGCGCGAACTTGCGGATCGACGATCGCCTGCCAGAGCCGCTCCGGCGTCGTCCGGATGTAGATCTCGAACACCTTTTCCATCTGCGCCTCCAGGTCGTGTTTCAGGTCGACGAGACCGCCGGCCCAGGTGCCGGTGTATTTGCTGACCCAGCGGTCGTAGACCTGCCGGATTGGCACCGGATTGAGGTAGTGCAACTTCTCCCGGCCGCGGCGCCGGGCGACGACCAGGCCAGCTGCTTCCAGCAGGGCGAGGTGCTTGGCCACAGCGACCCGGCTCATGTCGAAGCGCCGGGCCAGCTGGCCGAGCGGCTGCCCATCGGCGGCGAACAACTCGTCCAGCAGCCGGCGACGGGTGGGATCAGCGAGCGCACGGAACACCGCCTCCACGCCGCCACAATAGGAAACCTTTTGGTTTCCTGTCAAGGATTGGCTCTCGCCGGCATCCGGTGTCTGGGCGCGGGCGCGGGCGCGCCATCGAGCACACTTGACACGTGTCGATCCGTCCGCTGCTCGCCGTCGGGCTGGTGCTGGTGGCGGCCGTCGGCTGCTCGAGCAGCCCGCGCAAGGCGGCGGAGCCCGCGACCGCGCCGGCCACCACCGCCGCGCCTGCGGGCCTGGTGCGCTCCGTGGGGGCCGAGCCCGAGGGGATCGTCTACGACGCGACGACCGGCACCGTCGCCGTCGCGGTGCGCTCGCCGGACCGGTTGCTGCTGCTCGACCCGAGCACGCTTGCGGTGCGCCGCACCGTCGCGCTGCCCGGTTCGGCGCGACACCTGCAGCTGGCCGCGCCCGGCGGCCCGGTGCTCGTGCCGGCTGAGACGGCCGACGAGCTCGTCCAGGTTTCGTTGCGCGGCGGGCCGGAGGTGCGCACGAAGGTCGAGAAGCAGCCGCACGACGCGGCCGGCGTGAGCGGTGGGAAGGTCGTCGTCGGCAACGAGTTCGGCAAGTCGGCGTCGGTGATCTCCGACGGCAAGGTCGTGCGCACGATCCGCGGCCTCACCCAGCCGGGTGGTGTGGTGGGCGACGGGACGATCTTCGGCATCGTCGACGTCGGCGCCTACCGGCTCGACACGTACGACCTGAGCACCTACCGGCGCAGCGGCACCATCGCGGCCGGCAAGGGTCCGACCCACGGCGAGCTGATCGGCGGCGGCAGAATCGCCGTGGCAGACACCCGGGGCAATCAGTTGCTGATCTTCGACGTCTCCCCGCTGAGGCAGGTCGGCGCGCTGGCGTTGCCGGGCGCGCCGTATGGATTGGCGGTCGACCGGCTCACCGACACCGTGTGGGTGACGCTGACCGGCAGGAACAAGGTCGTCGGCGTGGCGGTGTCGGCGCCCGCGCCGAAAGTGATCGCGAGCTATGACACCGTCCGCCAGCCGAACACCGTCGCGGTGTCTCCGGGCTCGCGCTCGATCTGGGTGACCGGCACGCAGGCGGGCGTGGTCCAGCGGATCAGCCGCTGACTCGACTGCGCTGGGGGCGCCGGCAATGCGTCACCCAGGTTGGAGGCGCACTATGGGGTCTATGGCTGCCGCCGAGATAGCCCCACCGCCCGCTGCGAAGCTCGGGCGTGCGCGCCGTCGCCTGCCCTGGGCCGCTCCGTTTGTCGTCGCCGGCGCCGTGGCCGCGGGCGTGCTGGTGGTCAACGCGTCGACGTCCGCCGCCAGCCCTAACCTGCCGGCGCGGACGGCGAAGCAGCTGCTGATTGCCGTCCAGTCCTCGCGGGCGACGACGTTCTCCGGCGACATCCGCGAAGTCGCCAACCTGGGCCTGCCGTCGCTGCCGGGCGCCGCCGGGTCGAGCGCCTCGCTGTCCTGGCAGACGTTCGTCGCCGGCTCGCACTCCGCCCGGGTGTGGTCTGACGGCGTGGACAAGCAACGGGTCGCCTTGCTCGGCGAGCTGTCCGAGGCCGACGTCATCCACAACGGCCGGGACGTCTGGACCTACACGTCCCAGTCGAACACCGTGACGCACTCGGTGGTGCCGAAGGGCAAGGCCGGCGAAACGGCAGCGACAGCTGACCAGCCGACCCCGGCCGCCGTCGCCGACCAGGTGCTGAAGACGGTCGGCCCGAGCACCGCCGTGCACGTCGACCCGCCGAAGACCGTGGCCGGGCGGAGCGCCTACACGCTGGTGCTCGCGCCGCGCGACGCCAACTCGACGGTGCGCGAGGTGACGATCGCGATCGACGCGGCCAAGCACATCCCGCTGCGGGTGCAGGTGTTCGGGGCCGCGTCGTCGCCGGCGTTCGAGATCGGCTTCACGACCATCAGCTTCGCCAAGCCGGCCGCGTCCACCTTCGCGTTCCACCTGCCCAAGGGCGCGACCCTCTCGAACGACCCGCTCGGCGCGAGCAGCAACCGCCACGACGGCCGCCGTTTCCACCATGACGGGCGCCTGCGGCCCGAAGGGCGCCTGCGGCCCGCCGGATCTTTCGGCCACCGCCCGAGCGCCGCGGCATACGGCGCCAAGCCGAAGGTGATCGGGTCCGACTGGACCTCGGTCGTCGAGGCCTCGGGCGGCGACCTCGTCGGCGGCCTGCTCGGCGGCTCGAATCTGAACGACGTCACCACAGCGGTCGGGACCTCGGGCATGCGGCTGCTGCACACGGCCCTGATCAACGTCGTCCTGCTGCCGGACGGGCGAGTGTTCGCGGGCGCGGTCAAACCCACTGCCCTCGAGCACATCGCGGCCAGCGCACCGCGCTGACCGACCGGTGAGCAGCCCGACGCCGCCGACGGCCGCAACGGATCCGGGGGCGGATCCACCGGCGGCGACCGCACCCGCTTCGAGGGCGCCAACTGCGCCCGCCTGGACGGCGCCGACCGCCGACGCCGCCGAACCGCTCGCGGTGCGCACGGTCGGCCTCACGCGATCCTTCGGCGAGCAGATCGCTGTCAACGGCGTCGACCTCGCGGTGCCGCGCGGCGCGATCTATGGCTTCCTCGGCCCGAATGGCTCAGGCAAGACGACGACGATCCGAGTCCTGCTGGGGTTGATCGCGGCCGACGCCGGCTCGTTCGAGCTGCTCGGCCAGCCCATGCCGCGCGCCTCGGCGCGGGTGCTCCCCCGCGTCGGGGCGCTGATCGAGGGCCCGGCGTTCCACCCCTACATCACCGGCCGGGACAACCTGCGCCGCCTCGACGCGAGCGATGCGACCGCGAACCCGGCGACGTCCGCGCAGCGCATCACCGAGGCGTTGGCCCGGGTCGGGCTGACCGCAGCCGCCGGGAAGAAGTACCGCAACTACTCCCTCGGTATGAAGCAACGACTCGGGTTGGCCGCCGCGTTGCTGCAACCGCGCGATCTGCTGATCCTCGACGAGCCGACGAACGGACTCGATCCGCAGGGCACCCGCGAGGTGCGAAAGCTGATCCGCGACCTCGCCGCGGACGGTGCCACGGTCCTCGTGTCCAGCCACCTGCTGAGCGAGATCGAGCAGGTCGCGACGCACGTCGGGATGATGTCCGGCGGCAAGCTGCTACGCCAAGGCACCTTGCACGACGTGCTCGCCGACGGCGTCCCAACGATCCGGATCGACACGCCGGACGTCGAGGCCGCGACGCTCGCCATGCGCCGCCTGGGCCTCGACGCTTCGGCGGGCGGGCCAGACGGCCCGGTCGTCGCGCGGCTCGGCTCGCTCGCGGCCGAGGACGTGGCGGCGGCGCTCGTGCAGGCCGGCGTGCGGCTGCGCGGGTTGAACGTCGAGCGTCCCGATCTCGAGGACCTGTTCGTGTCGATCACCGGGGAGGGCTTCGATGTCCTCCGGTGAGCTGTCCTCCGGTGAGCTGTCCTCCGGTGAGCTGTCCTCCGTGGACGCAGACCTGTCTGTGCAGCGCTACCGCGGCGCGTTCGCGCGTCTCTACCGGGGTGAGATGCGGCTGCTGCTCAGACGCCGGCGCAACATGATCCTGCTGGCAGTGCTCGCCGTGGTGCCGATCGTCATCGGCATCGCGGTCAAGGTCAGCGATCCGCGCGGTGGCGACGGCCCGCAGTTCATCGGGCGGGTCACCGGCAACGGCCTGTTCCTCGTCTTCACCTCGCTCACCGTCTCCATTCCGTTCTTCCTGCCGCTGGTGATCGGCGTGATCGCGGGCGACTCGATCGCCGGGGAGGCGGGGCAGGGCACGCTGCGCTACCTGCTCACGGTGCCGGTGCCGCGCGCCCGGCTGCTCGCGATGAAGACCGCGGCGGTGGCGAGCTTCACCGGCCTCGCCGTTCTCGTGGTGTCGGTGGTCGGGTTGATCGCCGGGGCGGCGCTGTTCGGACTGCACTCGCTGGTCCTGCTGTCCGGCGACACCGTCGGGCTCGGCGACGGGCTGCTGCGCACGCTCGGCATCGTCGCCTATGTCACGATCGCCCTTTTCGCATTGGCCGCGGGCGGGCTGCTCATCTCCACCTTGACCGAGAACGCCATCGCGGCGATGGCGGCGACCATCAGCATCGCGGTCTTCTCCGCCCTCCTCGACGCGGTGCCGCAGTTGTCGGCGATCCATCCGGGTTTGCTGACCGACCACTGGCTTGGGTTCGGCGAGCTGCTGCGCTCCTCGATCAGCGTCGCGGACCTGTCTCGTTGGACGGCCCTGCACCTGGCCTACGCCGCGATCTTCCTGAGCATCGCGTTCTCCCGGATCACGACGAAGGACGTCACCAGCTAGAGAAACGGCCGGCGAGATTGCGCCGCACGGGTCGCGGGAGCTCAGGTGACGGCCGAAGCTGTCGATAAGAGCCCCATGCGGCTGCCCGGAGGCATCGCCCGCGCGACCAGCGTGCGGCGGCTGTTCGCCGTCTATGCAGCCGTGACGTTGGTCCCGGTCGTGGTGCTGGGCGCGGCGCTGCTCGTCGTGGTGCGGTCGCAGGCGGACTCGCGCGGTCTATCCGACGGCGTCGCCAACGCCAAGCTGATCGAGGGCGCCGCGGTCTCGCCGATCATCAGCCAGCAGCCGCTCGGCGCCAGTGCGACAACGCTGCCGCCTGCCAGCCGCGTCGCCTTGTCGCGGGCCGTGCGCACGACCATCGCCGCCGGCCAGGTGCTGCGGCTCCGGCTCCGGAACCTGGCCGGCCGGGTCGTGTATGCCAGCGACGGCTCGAGCGCGACGCCGGACGACGACAACGCCGAGAAGGCGGCCAACGGGCACACCGTCGCCGAATTGACCCGGCTCAACGCCGACGACGCCAGCGGGCCGCGCGGACCGCGAGCGGTGGAGGTGTATCTCCCGTTGCGCGGCGAAGCCCGCGGACGCCCGCTCGGCGTGCTGGAGATGTACGTGCCGTATTCGCCGATCGCGTTGGCGATCGAGCGGGATCAGCGCGGCGTGCTGCTCACCATCACCGGCGGCTTGCTGCTGCTGTGGCTGTGCCTGGTCGGCGTGTCGGCGTCGGTGATGGGCCGGCTGCGGCGCGAGTCCGAGGCCAACGCCTTTCTCGCCACGCACGACGCGCTCACCGGAGCGGCCAACCGCGCGCAGTTCACCGAGTGGGTGAGCTCGCGCAAACCCAGTCGCGGCCGGGACCGCGCGTTCGACAACCTGGCGATCGCGCTGCTCGACCTGAGTCGGTTCCGGCTCGTCAACGACACGCTGGGCTGGGAGAGCGGCGACGAAGTCATCGCCGTGACGGCGACGCGAATCGCCGCGGTGCTCGGCGAGGACGACGGCTTCGCCCGGCTCGGCGGCGCCGAATTCGGCGTTCTGCTGCGCGGGCGGTCCGCGGGCGACGTGTTGCTGATGATGGACCGGCTGCGCGCGGTCGTCGCCAAGCCGATGCTGGTGGGCGGGGCACCGCTCGCCGTCGAGGCGTCGGTCGGCTTCACCATCGGGCGCTCGCCGGCGCGTTCGGCCGACCAGCTGCTCCGCGAGGCGGATGTCGCGCTGACGACCGCCAAGCGCGAACACAGTCCGGTCGTGCGGTTCTCGCCCGAGCTGGACCGTTACGACTCCCTCGCGCTCGCGCTGCTGTCGGATATCCGCGGGGCCATCGAGCGCGACGAGCTGGTGCTTCATTTCCAGCCGAAGCACGACGTTCGCACCGGCGCGATCGTCGGCGCGGAGGCGCTCGTGCGCTGGCAGCACCCGACCCGCGGTTTGCTGTATCCCGACGCGTTCATCGGCGCCCTGGAGCAGACCGAGCTGATCGAAGACCTCACCCGCTGGGTGATCAGGACGACCTGCCAAGTGCTGCCGTCCCTCGACCCCGAGGGCCTGCTCAGGGTCGCGGTCAATGTGTCCGCGCGCAGCCTCCTCCGGCCGCACCTCGCCGACGAGCTCACGACGCTGGTGACCGCCGCCGGCATGTCGCCGAGCCGGCTCGCGCTGGAGATCACCGAGACGTCGATCATGACCGACCCGGAGCGCGCGGCGCGGACCGTCGTCGCGCTCAGCGCCGCGGGGTTCGCCATGTCGGTCGACGACTTCGGGGCCGGGCAGACGAGCTTGAGCTATCTCGTGATGATGCCGTTCGACGAGCTGAAGATCGACCGCGCCTTCGTCATGTCGATGCGTGACGATCCGCGCAATGCCGCGATCGTGCGAACCGTGATTGAACTGGGCCGCAGCCTCGGCCTGTCGGTGACGGCCGAAGGCGCGGAGACCACGCAGGTCCTCGACGACCTCGCGGCTCTTGGGTGCGACACCGCGCAGGGGTATCTGTTCTCGCGGCCGGTCAGCGCGGTTGAGTTCGCGCTGTTGCTGCACCGTTCGCGTTCCGCCGCGCGCGTCTGACCGCCGGCTGGCTGACCGCGCGACGACAATGCCGGCATGACCTCACCCGGATTGTCGACCACACCGACAACGCAAACCGCCCGGCACCCCAGCGTCGCCGCTGAAGTCGAACGACGCTCGGCAGATGTCCAGCTGCGCATCGCCGACGCCATCACCAAGTTCGCCGGCTCGATGATGTTCGTCTATGTGCACGTCATCGTCTTCGCCGTCTGGATGCTGGTCGTCGAGAAGAGCCCGTGGCCCACGCTGACTTTGATCGTCTCGCTCGAGGCGATCTTCCTGTCGACGTTCGTGATGATCGGGCAGAACCGGCAGGCCGACTTCCAGCAGCACAAGGCCGATCACGACTTCGTGGCGAACGAGCAGGAGCTGCAGGCGAACACTGCGCTGACGAAGACGATCGCCGACCTGACCCGCGAGATCCACTCGACCATCTGCGTCCCGGGCGGCTCGAGCACGAACGCGCCGTCCACGTGATGGTCAATCAACAAGCATGAGGCCGGACGGGCTCACCAATCAGCGGCCGTCAGCGTCACCCACACTCGTTTGCCGCCGGCGTGCTCGTCAGAGCCCCATTCGCTGGCCAGATGCTCGACCAGGAACATGCCGCGGCCGCTCGGCAGGTCGCGGGACAGTTCGCGGATGACTGGTCGGATCGACGAGCCGTCAGCCAGCGACACGCGCACCCCGTCAGCTTGGCGGACCAGCTCGAGTTCGAAGCTGTCGGTCAAGGGGGAGTGCACGATCGCATTGGTGACCAGCTCGCTGATGACGAGTTCGGCTTTGTCGCACACCTGATCCGGCAGGTCCCAGCCAGGCAGCAGCCCGATCACAACGTGTCGGGCGGCAGCCAATCCGAGTGGCGTCGCTGGGATGTCCATCGATGCCCGCCACTGGCCCACCAGCTGCTCCCATCGCCTGGCCGCATTCGGCCGATTGGATCGCGCGGGCGTCCAGCGTGGTGGTGCCTCAGGCACCTGGCGGACTCGTCGACTGCGAGCGCTCGGTGTCGCGGGTCCATCGATCGCCGAATACCCAGACCTGCCTGGACGTGCCCGGCTTGAGCTGCTGCTCGACATCGGCAAAAGGCCGACGCCTCGGGCTTGGCTGCGTGATCAGCAAGTGGACCTTACGCCTCTTTCTCCGCAAAGTGGTCGCGTGATCGTGGGTCGGTGACAGCTGGGCCGACGGACGGGTCGGCGCCTGCGGTGTATGTCGGCGCCGGGGTGGACACCGGCGGTAGCGTCGACCGAGTCTCATATGCACCGCTGGCGCTCGTCGCGCGTTCGAGGAGGTCGATGATCGTTTCATCCCGCCGGCCAGCCCGAGCGTCGATCCTGGAGGAAGCCGAAGCGGCCTCGCCGGTCGACGCCGTCGACGCCGTGACCGGCCAGTTGGCCGTCGACCTCGACGCCCGCCACGTCGGCTTCCTCATCGCGGACTTGTCCGGTCGCGCGCTGGTCAGACTCGGCGTTCCGGGGGAGTCGAAGTCTTCCCACGAGCGCGGTCTCGGGTCCGAGACCGCCGACTCGCTGCCGTTCACCGACCCGATCATCGAAGGCGTGCTGCGCGAACAGCACGGCACCGCGTTCGCCGAAGGGGACGGCTGGCGAGTCCTCGCCCCCGTCACGCAGCGCGGCGAGGTCATCGGGCTGCTCGAGGTTCTGCTCGCGAACGAGCCGTCCGCGCAGACAATCGAGCAAATCAGCCAGGTCGCGCACACGCTGGCGTTCGTGGTCATCGTCAACCGGCGGCACACCGACCTGTTCGAGTGGGGACAGCGATCGACCCCGTTCAGCCTGAGCGCGGAGATCCAGCGTCGGGTGCTCCCGGCGGCGTTGACCTGCGAAGCGGGATCGTTCACGCTGTCCGGTTGGCTGGAGCCGGCGGCGACAATCGCCGGAGACACCTTCGACTACAGCCTCGACCGGGACACGCTGCATCTCTCGATCACCGACGCGATGGGCCACGGGGTCTCCAGCGCGCTCACCGCGACCGTGTGCGTGAGCAGCTTGCGCAACACCCGGCGCACCGGCGGCTCGCTTCTCGAGCAGGCGGCCGGGGCAGACGAGGCGGTGCGAACGTATGCGCGCAACGCCTTCTGCACCGGCGTGTTGGGCCGGCTGGCGTTGCGCACCGGTCTGCTCGACCTGGTCAACGCCGGCCACGTGCTGCCCCTGCGCGTTCGGGAGGATCACGTCGAGGAGATCGAGCTGCCGGTGGATCTGCCCTTCGGTCTGAACGCCGACTGCGCCTACCGCTCGACGTCAATAGCACTCGAGCCGGGCGACCGGCTCGTCTTCGTCACCGACGGCATGCTCGAACGCAACGCCGCGGCCATCGACGTGGCGGCGATACTTCTTCAGACCCGGCACGAGCACCCTCGGGAGACCACGCGACACCTTGCCGACGCCGTCGTGCAAACCGCAGGGCAGACGCTCGCCGACGACGCCACGATTCTTGTTTTGGATTGGCACGGCGCCCACGGGCAACGCCGAGAAAGTCACGCGGGCGCGAACTGAGGCGCACGATATCGAGTGCGACGCGGTGACGATCTCCATGATCACCGGTTGGGTCGCCGACGTCCCGACTGGGTCGCGGCAGTATGGGGACATGACCACCAAGTCCATCCCGGCCAGCCACCACGACCTCGTCACCTCCGCAACGGTCGCGCTCTCCACCATCAACGACGACGGCAGCATTCAGACCACGGCGGTTTGGGTGTTGCTCGGCGACGACGGGCTGCTGCGCACCTCGTTGGCCAAGAACCGGAAGAAGTACGACAACCTGCTGGCCCGACCGAACGCCACGGTGTTCTCGATCTCCCCGACCAATCCGTTCCACACCCTCGAAGTCAGGGCCACGGTCGAGATCGCCGACGACGACGCCCAGCGCAGCTTCATGGCGAAGCTCATCGGCACGTACGGGCAGACGCTGGAGTCGATGGCGGAGCAGGCGCAGGAGGACCGCGTCGTCGTCACTTTCTACCCGACTCGCGTCCGCGCGCAGGGCTGACCGGCGCCATCGGTTAATCGCAAGGACTGACCCGCTGGCGCTCGTTGCTGGCGGGGGCAGGGCTGCCTTGTCCGGGTCGTTTTGGTCGGGCTGTGGGACATCGCCGGGTCGCGCGTGGAGTCGCCGGGTCGCGCGTGGAGTCGCGGGTGTCGCGCGGGTGTCGCGTGGTGTCGCGTGTCGGCTGGATTGTCCTGCTTTGGTCGCGCTGAGTCGCCCGAAAGTAGATTCTGACTACTAAGAGTGAGGGACCTTTGGCCCTTGGGTAAACCTTGATTACCAGGAACCGCCCGGG
>NZ_CAXULP010000011.1:0-64862 GCF_964251945.1 uncultured Jatrophihabitans sp. | reverse complement strand
TCGCCCAAACCAAGATCATCACGGCGCAGGCACGCGATTCGTGCGACAGGCTCAGCAGGCAGAGGTTGTCGATGTCGGTGAGCCCGTGTGGTGCCCACGGGATGATGTGGTGCACTTCGGTCCAGGCTGGGGGGCGGTCGCAGCCGGGCATGACGCAGCCGCGGTCGCGGGCGGCAAGGACGAGGCGTTGCCCGCGGGCGGCGAGGCGTTTGGCGCGGCCGTAGGCGAGGATGCCGCCGGTGTCGTTGCAGTAGATGGGGATGATGTCGGCGTCGGTGGCCATGTCGAGCAGTTGCTGCAGGGTGATGATGGCGCCGTGTCCGGTGACCGCGACGCCGCCACCCAGGCCGCTCATCGCAGTCGCGGCCGTTTTCACGGTGCCGGTCAGCGCCGCTGCTGTGTCGGCGGCAGGGCAGAGGTCGGTCCCGGTCCTTGCGCCCGCCGTGTCGATGAACACTTCGCCGGCCCTGTCTGCGGTGTCGTCCGCGGCGGTGTCGTCCGCGTCTGCGGCGTTGTTGTTGCTGTTGAGGGGCAGTTGTGCGGCGAGGTCGGTGATGGAGGCGAGGGCGAGGATGGTGACCGGGACGCCGCCGGCGGCGGGGAGGTCGCCGGATCTGAGCAGCCGCAGCATCGCCTCGTGCAGCGCGTCGTGGCGGCGCTGCCCGGCCGTGCGGGGGTCGCGGATCTCGTTGCCGTCGGCATCCTGGGTGGAGCAGGGCGCGGACAGGGCGTCGAGAACGGTCTGCACCGCGGCGGCGCAGGCGGCGGTGAGCTGGACACGGCCTGCCGCGGACCCGTTTGCGTGTTGCACGACGGTGACGTCGCGGCGGCGCTGAATCTCCTCATCGCGGGGTGCGCGGCCGTCAGGGTCGAGGCGGGCGAGCAGCAGTTCCCCGGTCCGGGCCAATGCTTGTGGGTGCTGGTGGCGGGCGGCCTGCACCAGGAACGCCTCCGCGACCGCGACCGCCTCGCCTGGCAGGTCGGCCGGGACCCGGTCCAACACCCGAGTGATCACCGCCCCGTGCCCGGCAGCCGAAATCGCGCCGTCGGCCACGGCGGCCGACGTGGCCGGCAGCAACGGTTCCAGCTGTTCGCCGGACACCGCCCGACGCGGCCCGAGATCCCGTGCCCGCGCCACCCTCGCTTTCGCCTCACCCGGACTGACCCGCAACCGCTGCATCAGCAACGCGGCGGTGCCCGTCGCGCCGAATTCGCCAGCGACGTAGCGCTCGCCCAGCTCAGCGACCAGCCGCTGATCGACCGCCTCCAGGCGACGCCGTTGAACCTCCAACTCGTCCAACGCTTCGACCAGACCTGCCGAGTCGGGGGTGGTCAACGAAGCGCCGAGCAACAGGTCGACTCCGGCGCGCAGCAACCGCGCACCCTCCGCCAAATCGCCGCCCTCGACCATGATTCAAGAATAGAACGAGGGTACGACAGAATCATGGGTCCGGTGAGAGACCTGCCGTTCGCTGGACAGCGCCTTCGACGTAACGTCCTTGTCCAGGAGGTGATGTTGAGGTGCGGTTGGCGGAGACGTCGTCGTGGCGGCTTGAAGTCAAGGGCGGCTACTTGATCGAGCTGGCTCTGTTCGTCCGGGAGGCCGCTGGGCTTGATCTCGCGGGGCCAGCTGGGGACCTCCCTTCTCTGATCGGTGCAGTTCCGGACGTGGCTGGTGTCCTGGATGCGGGTGTGCGCCGCGACGCGGTCGATCAGTGGCGACGGTGGTGGGGGCAGATCCTCGAACTCGAATTCAAGGATCGCCAAAATGACCGCGGCCACGCGCGGGACCGCGCACGACGGCGAGTAGCTGACCACGAGGCCGTTTGCGATCCGCCGGACTTCGAGGCGCTCGCTGATCGCCCAGCTCTGCGGGCTGCGGCCAGAGCGAGCTTCGCGGCTTTCAAGCAATGGGAATCTGCTCGGCCGTCGCCTGCGCGGGATGGAGTCTCGGGGTCACCCCTGGACTGGTCGGTGATGAAGCAGACCGCGGAGGATGTCGCCTTCGATTGCAATGTCGACATCGGCGCGGTGCAGGCGAGCGTCGCCGTTCTGCCGGTGCGAGGTATCTGGTGGCACCGTGTGTCGCCTGGCTGCGTGATGTGCTCGACCGATGCCGCGGGCGATCCCGTCACTGTTCAGGTCTTGCTTCGAGACGCGTTTGAATCTCAGGTTCGTCCGGCCTGACTTCGCTGCGTAAGCGTCTGCTCAGTCGGTATTGCTCCAGGCATCGTCGTCGCCGCCCCAACGGCGCGCCCGACGTCCGCGGGTTCCTGGGGGGTCCGGGATCTCGTCCCACTCGGAGTTCGACCTTTCGCCATCCTCCGTCTGGTTGAACGCGATGTAGCGGCGCCCTTCGAGCAGCTGCGGCGGGAACCGCTGCCCAGGTTGGACATCCGCAGGTTCCTTGTTGCATGCGCGCCACATTCGGGCTTGATAGGGAGTCAGACCCATGGCCGTCCAGTCGGCGGCTTGCGCTGCGCTGAACCCGTAGTAGATCCAGTCGCGGCGTTGGTCGCGCGCGGTGCCGGCCAGGTCGAAGGCGCGTGCTTCTTCTGGCGTGAGGGCGGGATCGGAGCGGAGCAGTTCGTAGGTGTCGGCCTCGTCGAACCCCGCCTCGCGCCAGCGGATGGCGGCGTCGAGTCCGGCGAGTTCGAGCTGGGACGCGGCGTAGAGATCGAAGCCGGCATCGATCCAGGTCTGCAGCTCGACGAGATCGCGCTCGAGGTAGCGGTTTGCAGCTGTCGGCGGGTTCCCGGGCAGCCCGCTCGCGCGCCACGCGTTGATGAAGTCGATCGCGTCGTCATCAAGTTCGCTTTCCAGCGAGGACAGCCAGGCGAGCAGGATCGGCTCGTCGAGCTGGGTGCGCCTGAGCGCATCATCGAGGGCAGCAGGCAGCAAACGCTGCTCGATCAGTTCGGATGCGGCCTCGCCGACCCGACCTGCATCTGCCCAGGCATCGAGAAGCGCACGGGTGTCAGCTGGGCAGGCGTCCAGGGCTTGTTGCTCGTCCCAGGTCAGGACATCGGCGGCGACGCGGTAGACCTCGGCGATCTCGTCCTCGATGGCGTTGCCATCCACAACAGACCAAATGATCTCGTAGATCACCGAGACCGGGATCCGCGGCCAGGGTGAGCGCAGAAGCCAGGTCCGGTCCGCCGGCGGGTCCGGAAGGCCGACGGCCTGCGCTTGCTTGGCTGGATAGTCCTCGGGCCAGTCCTCGTCGTGGGGCAGCGCGACGATCTCGCTCCAGTAGGTGTCGGTCGTGCCGCCCATCCCGACCCTTGGCAGTCGGTCCGGGATCCAGGCGCGGTGCTCGGCGGGCCAAGCCGCCGGGAGCAGGCAGTAGAGCGGCGCGTCGTGCAGCGGGCGCCACCCCTGGATCATCAGCGCCTCGACCTCGGGTAGCTCCGCGGCGGAGGGGAAGTCCTGCGCGTAGGGGTCTTCGTGCGTGAGCGCGATGCCGGTCGCTTGAACCGCAGCCAGACGAGCGAGGCGCGGCGGCAGAGCCGTCGTCGCGTCGCTCTCGGCTGGCGGTTGCTCGAGGCCCCAAGGATCAGGCATGACAGACATTGTGATCCAGAGAGATCCCGGCTCGGGCATCGAAGACTGAACCGGCACGCGCGGCTATTCGCGCCGTATCGCGGCGTGCTGGCGCCGAGGTCAAGCGCTCGCGCTGCGGCCGGGCAGCGTGGCGTCGAGCATCGACGCCCACTGCCTGGTGATCCCGGCCCGGCGGGCGCTGTCGTCGCTGAGCAGGTTCGCCAACCCGAGACCGCGGGCCAGATCGAGCGTGGCCTGGACGGTCTCGCGCACGCCCGGCAGGTGCTCGTCCACGCCGAGCAGATCCACCACGACGCGGTGCACCTCGCGGCCGATCCGCGCCTCGAGCGGGACGATCTGCGTTCGCAGGGCGTCATCGGCCGCGGCGGCCACCCACAGCATCAGGGCAGCGCGAAAGAACGTCCCGCCGAACAGCTCGAACACCAGCGAGACGATCGCCTCGGTGTCGAGCTCGGCTCGATGCTCGGCCGCCTGGCGGCGCAACTGCGCGCCGCGTTCGTGCGTGACGTGCTCGAGCGCGGCGGTGAACAGGGCCTCGCGAGTGGGGAAGTGGTGCTGCGCGGCGCCCCGCGAGACGCCTGCGTGCTCGGCCACCACCGCAACCGTGCTCGCGCTCCAGCCGAGCTCGGCCAGGCAGCTGATCGCCGAGCCGAGCAGGCGGGCGCGCGTGGCGCGGGAGCGGTCCTGCTGCGGCTCGCGCGTGGCAACCGACGTCGGGCTGAGCGGGGCCACGACGTCCGGCGAGGTCAACCGGATGCCCATCGCGGCGGCCGCCGCTGCAAGAACGCCTGCATGCCCTCGCTGGCCTCGGCCGAGCCGAACAGCCGCGCCGAGAGCTGCTGCAGCTGCTCCGCCCGCTCGTCAAAGGCCGCACGCGTGGTCCGGGTGGTCAGCGGCTTGGTCTCCGCCAGGCCCTGTGGCGAGCAGGCGCGCAGTGCGTCGGCCACCGCGGCGATCTCGGCGTCGAGCGCCGGGGCGTCGTCCAGGCAACCGGTGACCAGCCCGCTCGCCGCCGCCGTCGCGCCGTCGAACGTCTCCCCGGTGAGGTAGTAGCGCGCGGCTGCCCGCTCGGTGAGCCGGCCGAGCGTGGTGAGCGAGATGATCGCCGGCGCCAGCCCGAGGCGCACTTCGGTGAACGCGAAGGACGTGCTGCGGGTCGCGAACGCCAGGTCGCAGGCCGCGACGAGGCCGATGCCGCCGGCCCGCACCGCGCCGTCGACCCGCGCGACCACCGGTTTGGGCAACTCGACGATCGCGCGCAGCAGGTCCAGCATCCGGGCGGTGCCGGCCTGCGGGCCGCCTTCGGCCGCCTGTTCACGCAGGTCGGCGCCCGCGCAGAACACCGTGCCGGCATGCGTGAGCACGATCGCGCGGACGGCCGCGTCCTCCGCCGCGGTGGCGAGGTGTTCGCGCAGCTCACCGACGAGCGCCGCGGAGAGCGCGTTGCGATTAGCCGGCGAGTCGAGGGTGAGCGTGACGATCGCGCGGTTGGCGCTGCGCTGGACGAGTGCCATCAGTACGACTTCGGCAGGCCCAGGCTGAACTGGGCGACGAAGTTGAGGATCATCTCGCGGCTCACCGGCGCGATGCGGGCCACCCGGGCGCCGAGGACGAGGTTGCCGAGCCCGTACTCGTGCGCCAGGCCGTTGCCGCCGTGCGTCTGCACCGCCGCGTCCACCGCCGCGATCGAGGCCTCGGCCGCGGCGTACTTCGCCATGTTCGCCGACTCGCCGGCCGCCATGTCGTCGCCCTCGTCGAAGAGAGACGCGGCCTTCTGCATCATCAACTTGGCCAGCTCGAGTTCGACCTTGGCCTTCGCCAAGGGGTGCGCGACGCCCTGGTGGGTGCCGATCGGCGCCCCCCAGACCGCCCGCTGGTTGGCGTATGCGGCGGCCTTGTCGAGCGCGTAGCGGCCCATGCCGACCGAGCCGGCCGCCGCCATGATCCGCTCCGGGTTCAGCCCGGCGAACAGCTGCGCGAGCGCCGCGTCCTCCTCGCCGATGAGCGCGTCGGCGGGCAGCCGGACGTCGTCCAGGTAGAGCATGAACTGCTTGTCCGGCATCACGACGTCCATGTCGATAGGCGTGCGCTCGAAGCCGGGCGCGTCGGTGGGCACCGCGAACAGCGCGGGTTTCAGCCGGCCGGTCTTCGCGTCTTCAGTCCGGGCGACGATCAGCACCGCGTCGGCGACGTCCACGCCGGACACGTAGTACTTGCGACCAGTGAGCAGCCAGTCGCCGCCGTCGCGCCGCGCCGTGGTGGTGATGCGGTGCGAGTTCGAGCCGGCGTCCGGCTCGGTGATGCCGAAGGCCATGATCGTCGAGCCGTCGGCGAGGCCCGGCAGCCAGCGCTGCTTCTGCTTCTCGGATCCGAACCTGCCGATGATCGTGCCGCAGATGGCGGGGGAGACGACGATCAGCAGCAGCCCGCAACCTGCGGCGTTGAGCTCCTCGCCGACGATCGCGAGCTCGGTCATCCCAGCGCCGCCGCCGCCGTACTCCGCGGGCAGATTGACGCCCAGGAAGCCGCTGCGCCCGGCCTCGTCCCACAGCTCGGTGAGCGGTTCCCGCGCCCGCGCTCGCGGCGCGGCGTACTCATGCCCGTAGCGCTTGCCCAGATCGGCTACCGCCTGCCGCAGCGCCGTCTGCTCCGCGTTCTCGCGAAAGTCCATCGTCACTCCTGTTCCACCACGGCCAGGACGGCCCCGACATCGATCTGCTCGCCCTCGCGGACGGGCAGCTGGACGACGACGCCGGCGACCGGCGCGTCGATCCGATGCTGCATCTTCATCGCCTCGAGCCACAGCAGCGGCGCGCCCGCGGCGACCTGCTCGCCGACCGCGACGGCGACCCGCACGACCGTCCCCGGCATCGGCGCGCGCAGCGAGCCGGGCGCAATCTGCTCGGCCGGATCGCGGAAGCGCGGCAGCCGGCGCAGCGCCACCGCACCGAGGGCGCTGTCGACGAATACGTCGTCGTCGTACGCGGCCACCGCGAACCGGTGGCGCACGCCCGCGACGTCGAGCACCACCTCGTCGGGATCGGCGCGCACGAGCGCGACGTCGGCGAACCCCTCGGCGCTGAATCCTGCTGCGCTCAGCCCGTCGCGACCGACCCGGTAGCAGACGTCCAGGTCGTCGGGGTCGTCGTCCGTGCCGAACGCGACATGCTGCGGCTGGCTGACCACGTTGCGCCACCCCGACGGCACGCCGCGCAGGACCGGCGCCGCCGTGCGGGCGGCCGCGTCAAGTCCAAGCGCGGCGGCGAGCGCGGCCAGCCGCCGCGTCCCGGCGTCCGCGAGCGGAGCGGCGAGCTCGGCGAGGCCATGGGTGGCGAAGAATGCGGTGTCGGTGTCGCCGGCGAGGAACGCCGGGTGCCGCAGCACGCGCACCAGCAGGTCGCGATTGGTGACCACGCCGTGCAGCTCCGCGCGGGCGAGCGCGCGGGCGAGCGCGCTGACGGCATCCGCGCGCCGTGGCGCCCAGGCGATCACCTTCGCCAGCATCGGGTCGTAGTGCACGCCGACGACGCTGCCGGCGGCGACGCCGCTGTCCAAGCGCACCCCGGCGGCGGCGGTCGGCGCCGCGAACTCGACGTCGACGCCGGGGATCTCCACGCGGTGCAGCGTGCCGGATTGCGGCTGCCAATCGGCACCTGGCCGCTCGGCGTACAGCCGCACCTCGATGGCGGCGCCGCGCGGCGTCGGCGGGTCGGCCGGCAGCCGCTCGCCGCGCGCGACCGCCAGCTGCAGCGCCACCAGGTCGAGGCCGGTGGTGCACTCGGTAACCGGGTGCTCGACCTGCAGGCGGGTGTTCATCTCGAGGAAGGCGACCCGGCAGCCGTCCGGACGTTCCTCGACGAGGAACTCGACTGTCCCGGCGCCGGTGTAGCCGATCGTGCGAGCGGCTGCGCGGGCGGCGGCGAACAGCTGCTCGCGCAGCCCCTCGACCCGTTCGGCGAGCGGCGAGGGCGCCTCTTCGATCACCTTCTGGTGCCGGCGCTGGATCGAGCACTCGCGCTCGCCGACCGCCCAGACCGTGCTGTGTTGGTCGGCCAGGACCTGCACCTCGAGATGCCGGCCGGTGGCGAGGTACGGCTCGCAGAAGACCGTCGGGTCGCCGAAGGCGCTGGCAGCCTCGGCGCGCGCGGCCGCCAGCTCGCCGGGCAGGTCGCCGAGGTCGCGCACGACCCGCATCCCGCGGCCGCCGCCGCCCGCGCTCGCCTTGATCAGGACCGGCAGGTCGGCGTCGGTGACGCGATCGGGCGGCAGCTCGGCCAGCACCGGCACGCCCGCCGCGGCCATCAGCTTTTTCGCCTCGATCTTGCTGCCCATCGCCGCGATGGCCTGCGGTGACGGGCCGATCCAGGTCAGCCCGGCGGCGCCGACGGCCGCGGCGAAGTCGGCGTTCTCGGACAAGAACCCGTAGCCCGGGTGCACGGCGTCCGCGCCCGATCGCTTCGCCGCGTCGATGATCAGGTCCGCGCGGAGGTAGGTGTCGGCCGGCGCGGCGCCCGGCAGCCGGACCGCCGCGTCGGCCTCGGCGACGTGCGGCGCCTCGGCGTCCGGGTCGGCGAAGACGGCGACCGTGCCGAGGCCGAGCGCCCGGCAGGTGCGGAACACCCGGCGCGCGATCTCGCCGCGATTGGCGACGAGCACGGTGCGGATCTCGCGATCTTGATATTCCGGCGGCGTCATGACGACGCTCCGGTGTCAAGATCTGCGCGGCGGCCGGTCACAGTCTGAACACCCCGTAGCCGTCCGCGCCGGACACCGGGGCGTTGTGCGCGGCGGACAGCGCGATCCCCAGCGCCGTCCTCGTGTCGCGCGGGTCGATGATGCCGTCGTCGTAGAGCATCCCGGACAGGAACGGCGCGAGCGACTGCTCCTCGATCTGCGCCTCGACGTAGGCCCGCAGCTGCGCCGCGCCGTCCTCGTCGAAGTCCTGGCCGCGCGCCTCGGCCGCCTGCCGGGCCACGATGGTCATCACCCCGGCCAACTGCGCCGGGCCCATCACCGCGGACTTCGCCGAGGGCCAGGTGAACAGGAACCGCGGGGCGTACGCGCGTCCGCACATCCCGTAGTTGCCGGCGCCATACGACGCGCCCATGGTGATCGTGAAGTGCGGCACCCGCGAGTTCGACACCGCGTTGATCATCAGCGCGCCGTGCTTGATGATGCCGGCCTGCTCGTACTCGCGACCGACCATGTACCCGGTGGTGTTCTGCAGGAACACGAGCGGGGTGTCCGCGCGGTTGGCGAGCTGGATGAACTGCGCCGCCTTCTGCGCCTCCTCGCTGAACAGCACGCCGCGGGCGTTGGCGAGGACGCCGATCGGGAACCCGTGCAGCTGCGCCCAGCCGGTGACCAGCGACGAGCCGTACAGCGGCTTGAACTCGTCGAAGTCGCTGCCGTCGACGATCCGGCCGATCACCTCGCGCGGGTCGAAGGGCGACTTCAGGTCGGCCGGGACTATGCCGAGCAGGTCCTCGGGGTCGTGCAGCGGCTCGGCGGGATCTGGTTTCGGCGACGGCCCCTGCTTGCGCCAATTCAGCCGGCCGACGATCTGCCGGCCGAGCCGGATCGCGTCGTGCTCGTCGGCCGCGAAGTAGTCGGCGAGCCCGGAGCGCCGCGCGTGCATCTCCGCGCCGCCGAGCGACTCGTCGTCGGACTCCTCGCCGGTGGCCATCTTGACCAGCGGCGGACCGGCGAGGAACACCTTCGAGCGCTCTTTGATCATCACGACGAAGTCGCTCATGCCCGGGATGTACGCGCCGCCGGCGGTCGAGTTGCCGAAGACGAGCGCGATCGTCGGGATGCCCGCGGCGGACAGTCGGGTGAGGTCGCGGAACATCTGGCCGCCCGGGATGAAGATCTCCTTCTGGGTAGGCAGATCCGCGCCGCCGGACTCCACCAGGCCGATCACCGGCAGCCGGTTCTCCCGGGCGATCTCGTTGGCGCGCAGCACTTTCTTCAACGTCCACGGGTTGGACGCGCCGCCGCGCACCGTCGGATCCGAGCCGTTGATCATGCATTCGACCCCGTTGACGACGCCGACGCCGGTGACCACCGATGCCCCGACGGTGAAGTCGCTGCCCCACGCCGCGAGGGGCGACAGCTCGAGGAACGGGGCGCCGGGATCGAGCAGCAACTCGATCCGCTCGCGGACCAGCAGCTTGCCGCGCTGGTGATGCCGGTCGACGTATTTCGCGCCGCCGCCGGCGACCGCCTTCGCCTGCTCGGCGTGGACAGCCGCCAGTTGGCCGAGCAGCGCCGCGCGGTTCGCCTGATAGTCGGCAGAACCCGGGTCGACGCTCGTCCGCAGGACGCTCATCCGAAGTAGCCCAGGGTCTTGGCGGCGAGGCCGGCGAGGATCTCCGTGGTGCCGCCGCCGATGCCGAGGATGCGCATGTCGCGGTACTGCCGCTCGACCTCGCACTCGCGCATGTAGCCGAGACCGCCGTGCAGCTGCACCGCCTGGTCGGCGACCCAGGACCCTGCCTCGACGGCGGTGTTCTTCGCGAAGCACGCCTCGCGTACCAGGTTTTCGTCGGCGGCAGAGCGGACGGCGACCGATCGGGTGTACACGCGGGCCACCTCCACCCGGCGGGCCATCTCGGCGAGCGTGTGCTGCACCTGCTGGCGGCTGATCAGCGGCCGGCCGAACGTCTCCCGGTCCCGGCACCACTGCACCGTCACGTCGAGGCAGCGTTGCGCGGCGGCGTAGGCCTGCACCGCCAGCGCGATCCGCTCGCTCACGAAGTTCTGCGCGATCTGCGCGAAGCCGGAATTCACCGCGCCGACGAGGTTCGCCGCCGGCACCCGGACGTCGGCGAAGGACAGCTCGGCGGTGTCCGAGCAGAGCCAGCCCATCTTCGCGAGCCTGCGCGAGACAGCGAGCCCGGGCGTCTGCTTGTCCACGATCAGCAGCGAGATCCCGTGCGCGCCCGCGTCGCCGGTCCGCGCGGCGACAACGACGAAGTCCGCGCGCACGCCCGAAGTGATGTAGGTCTTGGCGCCGTTGACGACGTACTCGTCGCCGTCGCGCTTGGCAGTCGTGCGCAGGTTGGCGACGTCAGAACCGCCGTCTGGCTCGGTGATCGCCAGCGAGCCGATCCGTTCGCCGGCGAGCGCGGGCCGGACATACGCCTCGATCTGCCGGGCGTCTCCCGCGGCGACGATGTGCGGCAGCGTGATGCCGGTCGTGAACAGCGAGGCGAACACGCCGGCTGCCGCGCCCGCGTAGTGCATCTCCTCGGCGAGCACGACGGCGTCGATGGCGTCGCCTCCGCCGCCGCCGACGGCCTCGGGATAGGACAGCCCGAGCAGGCCGAGCTCAGCGGCGCGCTTCGACAGGTTGCGCGGCAGCTCGCCGTCTGTCTCCCATACCTCTTGGTACGGAAGGACGTCGCGTTGCACGAAACGTCGGACGGTGTCGCGCAGCGCGCGCCGATCGGGGGTCTCGAACGGGTCGAGCGTCGGCCGGACGTGAGTCACAGCAGCGCCTCCGGCAACTCGACGATGCGCGATCGCAGCCACTCGCCCACGGCTTTCGCCTGCGGGTCGTGCCGGACGTTCGCCGCCACGCCGTCGCCCAGCAGGTCGTCGACCACGAAGTTCACCGCCCGCAGGTTCGGCAGCACGTGCCGGCTGACCGGTAGTGACGCGGTCTCGGGCAGCAGTCGCTGGAACGCCGGCACGTCGAGCCGACGCGCAAGCCACCCGAAGGCGTCATCCGAACGGGCCCAGACGCCGACGTTTGCCGCGCCGCCCTTGTCGCCGCTGCGGGCGCCGAAGACCGTACCGAGAGGTACGGAGCGCGTGGGACCGTCGCCCTCGAACCGCTCGAGCGCCGGCTCGGGGACGTCCTCCAGCACGCGCGTCTCGCCCTCGACGGCGATCGGCACGCGCGTGCCGTCAGGCAAGACGGCGACGTGCGGCACCCGGCCCCGATCGATGTAGGCCGAATTGAACACGCCGTAGGGCGACGCCTCGCCGGGCGGGGCGGTCACGTGAAAGCCCGGGTAGGACGACAGCGCCAGCTCGATCGCGGCCCCGGAGAACGCGCGACCCAGCGCCTTGGGGTCGTCGCCACGCACCACGCACCGCAGCAGCGCGGCGGCCTCCTCCTGCGCGCCGGCGTCGGCGTGGTCGGTGCGGGCCAGTGTCCAGCGGGTGTCGAGAGCGGCGTCGAGCTGGGCGAGCTGGGCTCGCACGAAGTCCGCCTTGGCCTCGATGTCCAAGCCGGTGAGCACGAAGGTGACCTCGTTGCGAAAGCCGCCCAGCGTGTTCAGCCCCACCTTTAACGTCGGCGGGGGCGGCTCGCCGCGCACCCCGGCGATCCGCACCCGATCCGGCCCGTCGCTGTCGAGCTGGACGGTGTCGAAGCGCGCGGTGACGTCCGGTCCCGCGTAGCGGGCGCCGCCGATCTCGTAGAGCAACTGGGCGGTGACGGTGTCGACGGTGACGGCGCCGCCGGTACCTGGGTGCTTGGTGATCACCGCGGCGCCGTCGGCGTAGACCTCCGCGATCGGGAAGCCGAGGGGCGCGGCGAGATCGGGCAGCTCGCGGAAGAACGCGTAGTTGCCGCCGGTCGCCTGCGGCCCGCACTCGATGAGGTGCCCGGCGACGACGGCGCCGGCCAGCGCGTCCCAGTCGGACCGCATCCAGCCGTAGTGCGCCGCCGCCGGCCCCACGACCAGCGACGCGTCGGTGACCCGGCCGGTGACGACGAGGTCCGCGCCGGAGCGCAGGCACTCGGCGATGCCCCACGCGCCGAGATAGGCGTTGGCGGCGAGCGGCTCGCCGAGGCCGAGCTCGCCCGTGCTGCCAATGAGGTCGTCGCCCTCGACGTGCGCCACGGCGAGGTCCAGGCCGAGCGTGCCGGCCAACGCGCGGATGGCCGCGGCCAGGCCGCCCGGATTGAGCCCGCCGGCGTTGGCGACGATCTTGACGCCCTTGTCGAGGGCTATGCCCAGCGAGCCCTCGAGCTGGCGCAGGAAGGTCTTGGCATATCCCTGCTCGGGGTTCTTGCTCCGGTCGCGGGCCAGGATGAGCATCGTCAGCTCGGCCAGGTAGTCGCCGGTCAGCACGTCGAGCTCGCCGCCGGTGAGCATCTCGAGCATCGCCGACGACCGATCGCCGTAGAAGCCCGAGGCGTTCGCGATCCGCAGCGGCGCCTGTGCTGCGCGGCTCATGCCGGACTCACTGCGGCGCCAACGCGGCCGCGCGGCCGGCGCCGGGCGGCCCGGCGAACGCCTGGGCGATGTCCAACCAGCGGTCGGCGTCCGCGCCGGAGGCGACGAGCTGGAGATCGGCGCGGGCGCGCCGCTGGGTCACGAGCAGGCAGAAGTCGAGCGCCGGCCCACTGACCTTCTGTCCGGCGCCTTCCGGTCCCCACGTCCATACCGTGCCGGATGGTCCGGTGAGCTCGACGCGAAAGGGCGACGGGGGCGGCTGCTCGCCGCGAATCAGGTAGGCGAAGTCACGGGTGCGCACGCCCAGATGCGCGACGTGCTTCAGCCGCTCGCTGGCAGCGGTCGGCGCGCCGAGCGCGTCCGCGACGTCCAGCCCGTGCGCCCAGGTCTCCATCAGCCGCGCCGTCGCCATCGACGCAGCGCTCATCGGCGGGCCGAACCACAGCAGCCTTTCCCCAGCCGGCACGGCGAGCAACGCCTCGCCGAGCGCCACCCGCCCCGCCCGCCAGGTTGCGAGCAGCTGCGCAGGCGGGACGCCCGCGCGTTCCTCTGCGGCGGCGTCGACGACGCCGTACGCGTCCTGCTCCGCGCCGTCCACGACCTGCCGGAATCGCGCCGGGTCGGTCGCGGCCAACGTCGCGACCTCGTCCGTCCAGGCCAGGTGGCCGATCTGATGGGCGACAGTCCAGCCGGCTGCGGGCGTCGGACGAGCCCACTGCGGGCCGGGCAGTTCGGCGACCAGCGCGTCGAGCGCCGCGCCCTCCGCCGCCAGATCGGCGACGAGCGCCGCCACGTCCGCCATGCCGCGACCCTGGCAGCCTCGATGGGAGAAAGCAAGCCTGCTTGCTTTTTTCTTCTACTTGTACAGCCAGGGGCGCAGGTTTGGCGCAACTGCGCGATGTGCGGACCAGCCGTCACGCGCCATCGTTTCGCCATGACCACGATTCGCCGGCTCGCGCTCTCCGCTGCCATTCGCCTCTTGCTGCTGCACCTCGGGCTTGCAGCCTCGCAACCGTCCCCGCCACGCCGGCTGGCGATTGAGCCGCGCGCGGTCTAGCGGGCAGGCCGCGACGACGTGTCGGCGCGGGAGAACATCCGGCTGTTCGGCACCACGATCAGTCCGCGCTCGGTGGCCAACGTCGTCATGCACAGCCCGAAGCGCACGACCTCGGCTATGAGCGCGCCATCGCCTGTGCCCGCCGCCGGCAGCCGCACGTTTTCGCCGCGTCCATAGGGCAGCACCAGGCGCAAGACCAACCCGGCCGCCGCGTTGAGCAGCGCGCGCCCCGCGGCCAGGACCAGGCGAGCCGGTGCGAGACGCCGCGCGCCGGCCGACGCCGCCTGTCCACGCCGGCTCGCAGCTGGCCGCCCGCTGTCTGTCCTCATAGTGCGCAATTTTCCCACATCCCTTGTGTAGCAAGGGATTCCCGCTTCGAGCAGCACGCTGTCGGCGCCATGCCGCGCGCCGCCGGTGAGAGTCCTCACTGGCCTTTCGGGCGTCACTGGCCTTGGAACGGCCATTCCCGATCAGCTGCCGCTCGCGCCTGCTGGGCGCGGGCCATCAGTTGGCGCGCGGTGGCCAGCACCGCGGGCTCGACGTCGACCTCTGACTGGTCGGCCAGCAGGTACACGCCGTAGGCAAGCTCGCCGACCCGCTGCGCCCACTCGGGACCCGGCCGGAACGGCCGTCGGCCGCGGTCGGATTCGGCGGTCACCGTCGAGGTCAGCGCGCCGAGGAGGGTCTGCAGCTCCAGCAGCAGGGTGGGCACCGGCGCGTGCAGGTCGGCCAGGTCCGCGCTGTGCGCCACCGTCTCTTGCAGCTCGCTCACGAGAAGAAAACCTACCGGGCTGGGACGACTGGCCACCGCTCTCGTCGGGCGCCGGGCCGGGCGTCGGCGCGGCGCTACGCTCGCAGGCGTTCAGCCGCCGACCCCAGAGGACGCTCGTGTCGATGTCGCGTCCCGCGCGCCTGCGCGTCGGCGTCGTCGGCGTCGGCCGGGTCGGCAGCGCGCTCGGCGCGGCCCTGGCCCGCGCCGGACACGAGATCGTCGCGGTCAGCGCGGTGTCCGCCCAGTCGCTGCGCAGAGCCGCACAACTCTTGCCGGGCGTGCCGGTGCTGCCCGTCGACGAAACGGTCGGCGCCGCGGAGTTCGTGCTGCTCGCCGTGCCCGACGACGTGCTGCGCCCATTGGTGTCCGGGCTGGCCGTCACCGACGCGTGGCGCCCTGGTCAGATCGTCGCGCACACGTCCGGCGCACAGGGCATCGGCGTGCTTGACCCGGCCGCCGCGCGCGGGGTGATCGCCCTCGCGCTGCACCCGGTCATGACCTTCGCCGGGCGCCCGGAAGACGTCGACCGCCTGGCCGGCGCGACCTTCGGCGTCACCGCGCCGGACGACCTGCGGCCGGTCGCCGAGACGCTCGTCGTCGAGATGGGCGCCGAGCCCGTCTGGGTGCCGGAATCGGCGCGCTCGCTCTATCACGCGGCGCTCACCATCGGCTCCAACCACCTGGTCACGCTGGTGAACGACTGCCTGTCGCTGCTCGCCGAAGCCGGTGTCGGCGAGCCGGCCCGGCTCGTCGCGCCGCTGTTGAGCGCCTCGTTGGACAACGTCCTGCGGTTGGGCGACGCCGCGCTCACCGGGCCCGTGTCGCGTGGCGACATAGCGACGATCGGGGCGCATCTCGACACCCTCGCCCGGGCCGCGCCGCAGCTGCTGCCGTCGTATCGCGCGATGGCGCGGCGCACGGCCGAGCGGGCGCTGTCGGCCGGCCGGCTGTCGGCCGAGCAGGCCGACGCCGTCCTCGAGACGCTGCGCTGACGGTGTTGCGATGACGGTGTTGCGATGAAGGTGGTGCAGACTCGCGACGACTTCGCGCGGGTGCGTGCCGGCCTGGCCGCTCCGATCGGGCTGGTGCCGACCATGGGCGCGCTGCACGCCGGGCACCGGGCGTTGCTCGACGCCGCCCGCGCCGAATGCGCGACGGTGGTGACAACCAACTTCGTCAACCCGCTGCAGTTCGGGCCGAGCGAGGACCTCGCGCGCTACCCCCGCACCCTGGACGCCGACCTCGCGCTGTGCGCAGACGCCGGCGTCGACGTCGTGTGGGCGCCGTCGGTCACCGACGTCTATCCGACGGGGGGCGGCTCGTCGATCACCGTCTCGCCAGGCCCACTCGGCGACATACTCGAGGGTACGGTTCGTCCGGGCCATTTCGCCGGCGTGCTCACCGTCGTCGCGAAGTTCTTCAATCTCGTCCGGCCGGACCGCGGCTACTTCGGCGAGAAGGACTACCAGCAGCTGGCGGTGATCCGGCGGATGGTCGACGAGCTCGACATGGGCTTGTCGGTCGTCGGCGTGCCCACGGTGCGCGAGGACGACGGGCTGGCGCTGTCCAGCCGCAACCGCTACCTGTCCGACGGCGAACGGGCGCAGGCCGTCGCGCTTTCCCGCGCGCTGTTCACCGGCGCGGCCGCGTCCGCCGCCGGCGCCAAGGCCGTGCTGGCCGCCGCGACCGCGCAGCTCGCCGCGGCGCCTGGGATCGCGGTCGACTACCTCGAGCTGCGCGGCGCGGATCTCGGCGAGACCCCTGAGCACGGGCCGGCCCGGCTGCTGATCGCCGCCCGGCTCGGCTCGACCCGGCTGATCGACAACGTGCCGGTTGAGCTGTGAGTGAGGCCGAGCGGATACGTTGACCGCCATGCTGCTCGCCATCGACGTCGGCAACACGAACACCGTCATCGGCGTGTTCGAGGGCGATCAGATGCGCCACTCGTGGCGGATCAAGTCCGACGCCCGCAACACCGCCGACGAGCTCGCGCTGGCCTTTCGCGGGTTGCTCGGCACGACGGCGGTGTCGGGCATCGCAGCCTGCTCGACCGTGCCGGCCGTGCTGCGCGAGCTGCGCACGATGCTCGACCGGTACTACGCCGACGTGCCGACCGTGCTGGTGGAGCCCGGCGTGCGCACGGGCGTCGGCGTGCTGATGGACAACCCGAAAGAGGTGGGCACCGACCGCATCTGCAATGCCGCGGCGGCCCATCACCTCGTCGACGGGCCGTGTGTGGTGGTCGACTTCGGCACGTCCACGAACTTCGACTGCGTCAACGCTCGGGGGGACTTCGTCGGCGGCGCGCTGGCGCCCGGCATCGAGATCTCCCTCGACGCGCTGGCCGCGCGCGCCGCGCAGCTACGCAAGGTGGAGCTTGTGACCCCGCGCAGCCCGATCGGCAAGAACACCGTCGAGGCGCTGCAGTCAGGCATCCTCTACGGCTTCGCCGGGCAGGTCGACGGCATGGTCCGCCGGCTCACCGCGGTGCTCGCCCCCGACAACCCGTCCTCGGTGCACGTCATCGCCACCGGCGGGCTCGCGGCGCTGGTGATCGACCACAGCGAGACGGTCACCCGCTACGAGCCGGAGCTGACGCTGCTCGGGCTGCGGCTCATCTTCGAGCGCAACGTGTGAGCAGCGGCCACCTCACCGGTCGCGCTTGTCACCCCGATTGACCGCCTCCGGAGATCAACTAGCCGGTCGAACGCGGTGACAAGCGCGAGCAGCGGCGGCCGCGCGCCCGCGCTGCGAATCGGGCTCACACGCGGCGGGTGTCGCGTCGATAGGCCCACGCGGCGAGGGCGCCCAGGGCTGCCGACCATGCCGCCACGACAATCCACGCTTCCGTTGTCCACGACTCCCCGCCGATGCCGTTCTTGCCGGCCTGCGCGAGCCAGAACGACGGGAGCAGCCGGACGAAGTCGTGCATGAAGCCGTGCGTGCCGCCGATCGGGAAGTACGCGCCGCCGAGGATCGCGAAGAACGACACCCCGATGCCGATTACCGGCGAGAGCGCGTCCGGCCGGATGAGGTGGCCCAGGGCGATGCCGAATGCCGCGAAGGGGATCAGCGCGACGAGCGCGAGCCCGATTGCTTCGGCCCACTGCGCCGCCGGCAGGCTCACCCCGATCGCCAGCGCGGCGATCGTCAGCAGCACCATGACCAGAAACGCCAGCAGGTAGGACGTCGCCAGCTTCGTCCGGATGTAGGCGCCTGCCGGCAGCGGCGTCAGCCGCAGCTGGCGGTTCCAGCCGTTCTGTCGTTCCAGCGCGATTCGCGCGCCGCCGGCGAAGATCGCCGCCATCGTGCCGAGGGCCATCATGCCGGCGAGGTAGTAGCGGCCGACGGTCACGTCGCCGACGATCTTCTCGGTTCGATTCGGGATCCCGACGGTCAAGAACACGACCAGCGGCACGATCAGCGAGACGACGAAGCTCTGCCGGTTGCGGAACAGCCGAAGCATCTCGTAGCGCAGGTACGTCGCGTTCATCGCGCGCGCTCCTGCGCCGGGGCCGGGTCGGCGGGTTGGTCGGTGTGATCGCCGGTGAGGGCGAGGAACGCGGCCTCGAGCCCGGCGCTGCTGATCTCGATGTCCCTGGCGCCCGGGTAGTCGGCGAGCAGCGCGCGGATCGCGGCGTCGGAGTCGGCGCAGGCGAGCGTCACCGCGTCGCCGCGGCTGTCCGCCGTCGTCACGCCCGGCAGCGCGGCGAGCGCGGCGAGATCGGCGCCTGGCAGCGTTGCCCGCAGCGTCCGGCCGCCGACGCTCGCCTTGATCTCGTTGGCCGGCCCGTCGGCGACGATCCGGCCGTGCGCCATCAGGATGATGCGGTCGGCGTACTGATCGGCCTCTTCCAGATAGTGCGTCGCGAACAGGACGGTCTTGCCGCCGCGAGCGAACGCCCGGACGGCCTGCCAGAAGGTGTGCCTGCCCTCGACGTCCATGGCCACGGTGGGCTCGTCGAGCACCAGCAGGTCGGGATTGCTGACCAACGCCATCGCGGCGCGCACGCGTTGGGTCTGGCCGCCGGAGAGCCGGTCGGTCCGCTGCCCGGCCACCTCGGTGAGGCCGGTGACGGTCAGCACCTCGTCCACCGGCAGCGGCCGCGGGTAGAACGAGCCGAGCATCGTCAGCAGCTCGCGCACGCTGAGGTAGGCGAGCAGCCCGCCGGCCTGCAGCATCGCGCCGACCATGCCCGCCCGGACGGCGACCTGCGGGGTGCGGCCGAACAGCCGCACCTCGCCCGCGTCGGGCCTTCCCAGGCCGAGCATCAGGTCGATGGTGGTGGACTTCCCGGCGCCGTTGGGGCCGAGCAAGGCGACCGTCTCGCCGGGCGCGATGCGCACGTCGACGCCGTCGACGGCCCGGATGGGCCCCTGCGGGCCGGCGAACGTCTTGCGCAGACCGATGAGAGACACGCCCTGCGCCTCGCTCGGTGGCTCGATCATGCTGCCTACCTTGCCCGACGAGACGCGGATCGGCACGGCCTGCTGGCTGCGCATTCACGCTCGGCGTCGCTGACTAGGTTGGGTGCGTGAACCAGCACGGCGACGCCGGCCCCGACGACCTGCCGGAGCAGCTGCGGATTCGTCGTGCCAAGTACGACCGCTTGATGGCGGACCCCGAGACGGCGCCGTTCCCGGTCGGCGTCGCCCGCACCACGTCGCTGGCCGACGTGCGCTCCGCCCATCCTGATCTCGCGGCGGACGCGGCCACCGGCGAGGTTGTCGGCGTCACCGGCCGAGTGATCTTCGTCCGGAACACCGGCAAGCTCTGCTTCGCCATGCTGCGCGAGGGCGACGCGGAGCTGCAGATCATGCTCTCCCGGGACCGCGTCGGCGAGCAGTCCCTGGCCGCATGGAAGGCCGATATCGACCTCGGCGACCTGGTGTTCGCGCACGGCGAGGTGATCTCGTCCAAGCGTGGCGAGCTGTCGGTGCTGGCCGACGCGTGGCGGCTCACCGCGAAGGCGCTGCGCCCGCTGCCGGTGGCGCACAAGCCGCTGTCGGACGAGACGCGGATGCGGCAGCGCTACGTCGATCTCATCGTTCGGCCCGAGGCGCGCCGGATGGTGACCGGCCGCGCCGAGGTGCTGCACTCGCTGCGCGCGACGCTGCGCGACCGCGGCTACGTCGAGGTCGAGACGCCGATCCTGCAACTGGTGCACGGCGGCGCGGCGGCCCGGCCGTTTTCCACGCACCTGAACGCGTTCGACATCGACATGTCATTGCGAATTGCCACGGAGCTGTATCTCAAGCGGTGCGTCGTCGGCGGAATCGAGAAGGTTTACGAGATCGGCCGGACGTTTCGCAACGAGGGCGTCGACTCGAGCCACTCGGCCGAATTCACAATGCTGGAGGCGTACGAGGCCTACGGCGACTACGACACGATGGCGGAGCTGACCCGCGCGCTCATCGTGGACGCCGCGGACGCGCTCGGCGTCGCCGGCGGCACGAGCTTGTCCGGCGTCGAGATCGACCTGACCGGCGAGTGGCGCACGGTCGGCGTGTACGAGCTCGTCGCCGAAGCGGTCGGCGAGGAGGTCACGCCGGACACCGCGCCGGACACGTTGCGTCGGCACGCCGAGGCGCGCCGCGTCGCGGTGCGGCCGGAGTGGGGGGCTGGCGAGATCGTCCTCGAGCTGTACGAGAAGCTCGTCGAGCACACGCTGATGGCGCCGACGTTCGTCCGGGATTACCCGGTGGCCGTCCGGCCGCTGGCCCGGCCCCATCGCCACGATCCGCGGCTCGCCGAGGCTTGGGACCTGATCATCGGCGGCGTCGAGGTCGCCCCCGCGTACTCCGAGCTCGTCGATCCCGTGGAGCAGCGGCGCCGTCTGGTCGAGCAGTCGCTGGCGGCGGCGAAGGGCGACCCGGAGGCGATGGAGCTCGACGAGGACTTCCTGCGCGCGCTCGAGCACGGCATGCCCCCGACCGGCGGAATGGGCCTCGGCGTGGACCGATTGCTGATGATCCTGTTCGGCCGGGGAATTCGGGAGACGATTCTTTTTCCGCTGCTCAAACCCGCCGCGGATTGAAGCCGCCTGACCGGGAGCCAATTGGCGAGGATTTCCCGGCGCGGGCGGTAGTGTCGTGCACGTACTGCAGGGGCACGTCGTGAAGGGAATTGCGCGAATGGCGCAGAAGCACATCGTCCAGCTCATCGACGACCTGGACGACAGCGTCGCCGAAGAGACCGTCACATTCGGAATCGACGGCGCGACGTATGAAATCGATCTGTCGGCCGACAACGCCGCGCGTCTGCGTGACGCCTTGGCGACCTACGTCGCAAACGGCCGGCGGGTCGGCCGGGCGAGCAACGGCGCCCGCTCCACGCCGACGGCGCGGCGGTCCCGGGCGGCCCGCGGCGATCGCGAGCAGACCCAGGCGATCCGCGAATGGGCCCGCAGCAACGGGCACAAGATCGGCGAAAAGGGGCGCATCCCGGCGCACATCCTGGACGCCTACAACGCACAGACCTGATCGCGGTGCGCTAGACCTGCGCTACATCGGCGCTGGACCGATGCTCGCGGTCAACCGCGCAGGTGCGCGGCGAAGAACTCCTCGATCCGGCGCCAGGCGTCCGGGGCGGCCTGCGGGTCCGGCCCCACCCGCGCGATCCGCTGCACCGCCTGCAGCGGCGCCGGCCCGAAGAGGCTGTCGTTGAGGAAGCTGTGCCCGGCGCTCGGGTACTCCTTGACGTCGTGCTCGACGTCCAGCTTGGTCAGGACGGTGTCGAGCTTCGCCGCGGCGCCGCGCAGCGACACGTCCCGCGCGCCGTAGCTGGCCACGATCGGGCACGCGCCGGTCAGCGCCCGCTCGGCGTTCCTCGGCAGCTGGCCGTAGTTGACCGAAGACACGGCGAAGCCGCGGTTCGCGGTCACCAGCGCGAAGCCGCCGCCCAGGCAGAAGCCGATCACGCCGAGCTTGCCGGTGCAGTCGTCCCGGCCGGCCAGCAACTCGCGGGCCGCGTCGATGTCGGCGATCGACTCGCCGCGGCCGGTCATCGACGCGCGGACCGCACGGACGACGCAGCGCCGCCCGTCGCTGAGCAGGTTTGGCGCCAGTGCGAGGTAACCCGCGGCGGCCAGCCGGTCGGCCTGCCGGCGCACGACGTCGGTGAGCCCGAAGATCTCGTGCACCACGACGACGCCGGGCCAGGGGCCGGCGCCGTCGGGAACGGCGAGGTAGCCCTGCAAGCGCTGCGATCCGCCAGGAACGTGCCCCAGCTCGATATCCGGCATCGGCTGAGCGTATCCAGTGCCGCGGAGCTGGCGTTCGCCCACAGCGAAGCGGGCATTGCCGGGCGCTTTCGATCGTTGACTCGGTAGCGGCCGCCGCCAGCAGCGCCGGCGGGGTGTCGCACGAGCTCATCCCCGTGGTCTCGCCGCCGATCCTCAGAGGTGGGCGAGACCTCGGCGAAACCCGGCTTGTCGCCTGCTGCGACTACAGTCGTAAAGGGTTCGACCGCAATGCTCGCATTGACAGATGGCGCGGAATGAAGGAGCTGGGAAGATGTTCGAACGGTTCACCGACCGCGCGCGTCGGGTTGTCGTCCTGGCTCAAGAAGAAGCCCGGATGCTCAACCACAACTACATCGGCACCGAGCACATCCTGCTCGGGCTGATCCACGAGGGCGAGGGCGTCGCCGCCAAGGCGCTGGAGTCCCTCGGCATCTCGCTCGAAGCCGTGCGCCAGCAGGTCGAGGAGATCATCGGCCAGGGCCAGCAGGCGCCGAGCGGGCACATCCCGTTCACCCCGCGGGCCAAGAAGGTGCTGGAGCTCTCGCTGCGCGAGGCCCTGCAGCTCGGCCACAACTACATCGGCACCGAGCACATCCTGCTCGGGCTGATCCGCGAGGGCGAGGGCGTCGCGGCGCAGGTGCTGGTGAAGCTCGGCGCCGATCTGAACAAGGTCCGCCAGCAGGTCATCCAGCTGCTCAACGGCTATCAGAGCAAGGAGCCGGCGGGCACCGCGTCCGAGGCGACGCCGTCCACCTCGCTGGTGCTCGACCAGTTCGGCCGCAACCTCACCCAGGCCGCGCGCGAGGGCAAGCTCGACCCGGTCATCGGCCGCGAGAAAGAGATCGAGCGCCTCATGCAGGTGCTCAGCCGGCGCACCAAGAACAACCCGGTGCTCATTGGCGAGCCGGGCGTCGGCAAGACCGCGGTCGTCGAGGGCCTGGCCCAGGCGATCGTCAAGGGCGAGGTGCCCGAGACGCTGAAGGACAAGCAGCTCTACACCCTCGACCTCGGCTCGCTGGTCGCCGGCTCCCGCTACCGCGGCGATTTCGAGGAGCGCCTGAAGAAGGTGCTCAAAGAGATCCGCACCCGCGGCGACATCATCATGTTCATCGACGAGATTCACACCCTCGTCGGCGCCGGCGCGGCTGAGGGCGCGATCGACGCGGCCTCCATCCTCAAGCCCATGCTGGCCCGCGGCGAGCTGCAGACGATCGGCGCGACCACCCTCGACGAGTACCGCAAGTACCTCGAGAAGGACGCCGCGCTCGAACGGCGCTTCCAGCCGATCCAGGTGGGCGAGCCGAGCGTCGCGCACACCATCGAGATCCTGAAGGGCCTGCGCGACCGGTACGAGGCGCACCACCGCATTTCGATCACCGACGCCGCGCTCGTCTCGGCCGCCGGGCTCGCCGACCGTTACATCAGCGACCGGTTCCTGCCCGACAAGGCGATCGACCTCATCGACGAGGCCGGCGCGCGCATGCGCATCCGCCGGATGACCGCCCCGCCGGATCTGCGCGAGTTCGACGAGCGCATCGCCGACGTGCGTCGGGAGAAGGAGTCCGCGATCGACGCGCAGGACTTCGAGAAGGCCGCCTCGCTGCGCGACCGCGAGAAGACCCTGCTCGCCGAGAAGGGCAAGCGCGAGCAGGAGTGGAAGGCCGGCGACCTCGACGTCGTGGCCGAGGTCGACGACGAGCAGATCGCCGAGGTCCTGGCCACTTGGACGGGCATCCCGGTCTTCAAGCTCACCGAGGAGGAGACCGCCCGGCTGCTGCGCATGGAGGACGAGCTGCACAAGCGCGTCATCGGCCAGGAGCAGGCGATCAAGGCCGTCTCGCAAGCCATCCGGCGCACCCGGGCCGGCCTGAAGGACCCGAAGCGGCCCGGCGGCTCGTTCATCTTCGCCGGCCCGTCCGGCGTCGGGAAGACCGAGCTGTCCAAGACTCTCGCGGCGTTCCTGTTCGGCGACGACGACGCGTTGATCCAGATCGACATGTCCGAGTTCCACGACCGGTACACCGTCTCGCGCCTGGTCGGCGCGCCTCCCGGCTACGTCGGCTACGACGAGGGCGGCCAGTTGACCGAGAAGGTGCGCCGCAAGCCGTTCAGCGTCGTGCTCTTCGACGAGGTCGAGAAGGCCCACCCGGACGTCTTCAACACGCTGCTGCAGGTGCTCGAGGACGGTCGGCTGACCGACGGCCAGGGCCGCATCGTCGACTTCAAGAACACGGTGCTCATCCTCACCACCAACCTCGGCACCCGCGACGTCTCGAAGTCGATCGGCAACCTCGGTTTCGCCGCGTCCAACGACGAGGCGAGCGGCTACGAGCGGATGAAGCAGAAGGTCAACGACGAGCTCAAGCAGCACTTCCGGCCGGAGTTCCTCAACCGCATCGACGACATCATCGTGTTCCACCAGTTGACCGAGGACGAGATCGTGCAGATCGTCGACCTGATGACGGCGCGGTTGGACACCCAGATGCGCAATAAGGACATGGGCCTGGAGCTGACGTCGTCGGCCAAGGCGCTGCTGGCCAAGAAGGGCTACGACCGCTCGCTGGGCGCCCGGCCGTTGCGCCGCACGATTCAGCGCGAGATCGAGGACCCGTTGAGCGAGAAGATCTTGTTCGGCGAGCTGTCGCCGGGCCAGATCATCGTCGTGGACAGCGCGCCGGTCGACCCGTTGCGCAAGGACGGCCCGGAGACGTTCACCTTCCGCGGTGAGCCGAAGCCGTCCGCGCTCGTGCCGGACGTCCCGCCGGCCGGCATCTCCGCCGACTGACACCGCACCACCCGACCGGGCCCCGAACGCAAGTCGCGTCCGGGGCCCCGTCGCATTCGCCCGTCCGGCCCCACTCCACCGCGAGTTGTCCTCGCTCGGTCGGTGCCTGGGCCGACGAAGCGAGGACAACTTGTGAGGGGTCGGGGTCAGCCGCCGGGGAGGGCGTAACGGCCGTCGGGCAGCGGGTCGACGAGACCGTCGACGATCAGGCCGTCCAAGGCGCGTTCGCGCTGGACGCCCTCGCGCCAGGCGAGGTCCAGCGCTGGTTTGCCCACCGGACCGTCGGCGCCGCGCAGCACGTCCAGCAATAGCCCGCGCACTTGGCGGTCCGTGCCGGCGAAGCGCTGCGGGCGCGGCCTCGGCCCGGCGTACGGCGGCGCGCCGGCGGCGAGCCACGCGCACCGGTCCGCCAGTGGACATGCCGCGCAGCACGGCGTCCCGGCGACGCACACCAGCGCCCCGAGTTCCATCAGGGCGATGCTCAGCCGCGCAGCCACTGCGGCGTCGGCCGGCAGCAGCGCCTCGACGGCCGCGAGATCGCGGCTGGTCGACGGCGGCCCGGCGCTGCCCTGACCGGCGACCGCGCGGGCGACCACCCGCCGGACGTTCGTGTCGACGACCGGCACGCGCCGGCCGAAGGCGAACGCCGACACCGCCCGCGCCGTGTACGCGCCGACGCCGGGCAGCGACAGCAGCGCATCGACATCGTCGGGCACCTCGCCGCGAAAGCGGTCGCGCAACTCGACCGCGCACCCGTGCAGCCGCAGCGCGCGGCGTGGGTAACCGAGCTTGCCCCACATCCGGACCGCATCGCCCGGAGCGTCCGCCGCAAGCGCGGTCGGCGTGGGCCACCGCGCCAGCCACGCCGCCCAGACGGGTCGTACGCGCTGCACCGGCGTCTGCTGCAGCATGACCTCGCTGACCAAGACCGCCCACGGCGAAGTCTCGGGCTGGCGCCACGGCAGGTCCCGCGCGCTCGCCGCGTACCAGCCCAGCAGCGGGCCGGCGAGGTCGGACGCGGCTGCCATCGCCGCCGATCCTCGCACGCCGCGGCGGACGCTCGGCCCCGGCTGACGCGCCGGTCATTGCGCGCCGCGCAGCAAGACGGGCGCGCCGGCCGCTCGGCCCAGCTGAGGCCGTGCGCGTCGGGTCTGCGCGGCGGATCGGCGCGGTGCGTCTGCGCGGCGCCGGCCACGCCGCGGGTTAGCGTGGTGGAGTCATGTTTCACCCTGTCGGCCCGCAGCCCCCGTCGGTGTATTGGCGCCGTCGGCTGGTGTTCATCGCCTCGATCATCGTCGTGCTGGTGCTGGTCGTGCTCACCGTCAACGCCATGCGGGCGAGTTCGGCCGCCAAGCAATCGGCGGCGCCGCGAACGACGCCGCCGCCCACCGCGTCTTTCACGCCCGCGTCCACGCCTGCGTCCGCGCCCAGCACTTCGAGCAAGCGGGCACCGTCCACCACCTCCGCACCCGCCAAGGCGTCGTCGGTCGGCCGCAGCTCCAGCGGGAACTCGGCGCAGCACTCGGGGCCTGCGTCCTCCTCCGCGCCGCCCGCCGCGCCAGCTGCCGCCTGCCGGGCAAAGGATCTCGCGGTGCAGGCGGTGCCCGCCGCGACGAGCTATCACGTCGGCGACAAACCGGTGCTCCAGTTGCAGGTCACCGACACCGCCGCCACTCCGTGCGTGCAGAACCTCGCCGACAGCCAGGTCGAGCTGCGGGTCTACAACGGCGAGTCCCGGGTGTGGGGCAGCCACGACTGCAAGATCCAGCCCGGTGCCGCCCTGCGCACGCTCGCACCGGCTACGCCGGTGCGCGTGGCGATCAACTGGTCCGGGCTGAGCTCGGAGCCGAAGTGCGCGGGGACCAGGCAGCGGGTCGGCGCGGGCACGTACACGTTGTACGCGCTGCTCGCCGGGCGAACCGGCAAGGCCGCCCAATTCTCGATCAGCTGACCCGCCCGGGCGCGCAAAGCTGAGGCCCTGTCACCCCTCGTGGTCGATGTTGATCTCTCTTTTTCGACCGCGCGGTGTGGGAAGCGGGGAGGTCTCGCCTCAGTTGAACCGCTCGATGATCGACACTTCGGCCAGCCGGGAAATCCCCTCGCGCACGGCCAGGGCCCGGACGTCGCCGATGCCGTCGACGACTTGCAGATCCTCGACGGAGGCCGCGAGCAGCTTCTGCAGGCCGCCGAAATGCTCGACCACGCGATCGACCAGCGCGGGCGGGATGCGCGGCACTCGGGCCAGCAGGCGATAGCCGCGTGGGCTCACCGCGGCGTCGAGCGCCTCGGGCGTGTTCGGCAGGCCCATCGCCTGCGCGACCTGGGTGAGGTCGAGCAGGTCCACGGCGGACAAGTCGGCGAGCTGGCGCAACACCGTGGCCGACGAGCGGGACCGTTGGCCGTTGGGCACGTAGTCGCGGGCGATCAGCTCGCGGTCGGCGTCGGTGCCCGCGAGCAACTCGTCCAACTGCAGCGCCAGCAGCCGGCCGTCGGTGCCCAGCTCGACGACGTAGCCGGTGACCTCGTCGGCGATCCGGCGCACCATCTCCAGCCGCTGCGACACGATCGCCGCGTCCCGCACGGTGACGAGGTCTTCGATCTCAAGCGCGGACAGCGCTTGCGACACCTCGTCGAGTCGCATCTTGTACCGCTCGAGTGTGGCGATCGCCTGGTTCGCCCGCGACAGGATCTCCGCGCTGCTCTCCAGCACGTACCGGCCGTCGCCGATGTACAGGCTGATGATCCGCATCGACTGCGACACCGAGATGACCGGAAATCCTGTCTGCAGCGCGACACGCTGCGCCGTCCGGTGCCGGGTGCCGGACTCTTCGGTCGGGACGGATGGGTCGGGCATCAGATGGGTCGCCGACCGGACGATCCGGCCGCCGTCGGCGCTCAGCACGACCGCGCCGTCCATCTTGCACAGCTCCCGTAGCCGGGTGGCGGAGAACTCGACGTCGAGCGGGAATCCGCCGGTGCACAGGCTCTGCACGGTGGCGTCCGCGCCGATCACGATCAGGGCGCCGGTGTTGCCGCGCAGGATCCGTTCCAGACCGTCACGCAGCGAGGTGCCGGGCGCCACCGTGGCGAGGACGCCGCGCAGCGCCTCGTCGCGTTCGGTGGTCGGCACGTGCGCTCCTCGCGTCTTGCGTTCAGTGCAGTCTAGGGATCGCCAAGGGCGGCGCAGATTTCATTTGCGAATCGATGTCAGCCCGGCGCGGCGCAGCATGCCCTCCGCGGTGCGCAGGTCCGCGACCTCGATCAGCGTCGCCGGCGGGTTTCGCGTGCCCAACCGCGACCGGCTGCCCGGCGGGACCAGCAGCCGGGTGAAGCCGAGCCGGGCCGCCTCGGCCGCGCGCTCTGCGAGCATCGGCACCGGCCGGATGTCGCCGGACAGCGCCACCTCGCCGATCGCCAGCAGGTCGAGCGGCACCGGCTGATCCTGGCCCGCGGAGAGCACCGCCAGGCACACCGCGAGGTCGGTGGCCGGATCGACGACGCGCATGCCGCCCACCGTCGCCAGGTACACGTCCTTGTCGTGCAGCCGGCATTGCGCGGCCCGCTCGCTGACGGCGATCAGCATCGAGGTGCGCGCGGAGTCCAGCCCGGACACCGCCCGCCGCGGATTCGGGTTCGTCGCGGCGGCGACCAGGGCCTGGATCTCCGCGGTGATCGGCCGGTGACCCTCGAGGGTCACCGCGACACAGGTGCCGGGGACCGGCACCGCGCGTTGCTCGCGGAACAGGCTGCTCGGATCGAGCACCTCGCACATGCCCGACTCCTGCAGCTCGAACGCGGCGACTTCCAGCGAGCCGAACCGGTTCTTGACCGCCCGCAGGAGTCGCAGCGACGCGTGCTTGTCGCCGTCGAGGCTGAGCGTGGTGTCGACGATGTGCTCGAGTGCCCGCGGGCCGGCCACGGTCGAGTCCTTGGTCACCTGGCCGATGAGCAGGATCGGCAGGCCGCGGCTCTTGGCGACCCGGGTGAGCGCCTGCGCGACCGCCATGGTCTGCGTGACGCCGCCCGCCCGGCCCTCGACCTCGCCGGAGGCGATCGTCTGCACCGAGTCGATGACGACCAGCGCCAGCTGGTCGCCGAGGTCGGCGATATGGCCGAGGACGACGGCGAGGTCGGTGTCGTCGGCGAGCAGCAAGTCGTCGCTGGCGGCGCCGATCCGCTGTGCGCGCAGGGCGATCTGCTCGACGGATTCCTCGCCGGACACGTAGAGCACCGGCCGGCCCTCGCGCCGGGCGACGGAGTCGGCGACGGCGAGCAGCAACGTGCTCTTGCCCGAGCCCGGCGGCCCGCTGCACAGGCACACCTGCCCGGCGACCAGTCCGCCGCCGAGCACCCGGTCGAATTCCGCGATGCCGGTGGCCAGCCGGACCGTGGGCCCGTGGCCCGCGACGTCGGCCACCCGCCGGGCCGGACGGGTGGGGACGCTGGAGCGGGCGGCGCGCACGCCCGGCGCGTGGGTGGACGCCTGCTCGGCGAGCGTGGAGAACTCCCCGCAGCGCGGGCAACGGCCGTACCACTTGCCGGATTCGGCGGCGCAGGCCGAGCAGCGGAACACCGCGGAGCTCTTCGGCACGTCAGCCGCCTGCGCGATCGGTCGTCATGGGCGCGACGCTAACCGCGGGCGCCGACAGAACCGGGCAGGCGCGAGGTGTTGCGCGCTTACGGCTCCTGGCCGGCGGCCGACGGACCGGGTACGTAGGAGGACGCGGGCGACGGGGACAGCGCGACCGGCACCGTCACCTTCACCATGCCGGCCCGGGCGAAGCTGAAGGTGAGCGAGATCGCCTGGCCCGGACGCAGCTGCTCGGTCAGGCCCCGGAGCAGGAGGCCGCCCTTCGCCTCCGGCGTGCCGAAGGGGGTGCGGTCGTTGGGCGCGACGGGCACCGTCTCGCTGCCCTGCGGCCCGCTGCTCGACGTCGCGGACTGCGCGATCTGGGCGGCGGCGAGGGTGGCGAACGAGCTCCAGCCGGTGATGGCGGACGAGGTCACCGACGTGAGCGAGTCGGCCTTTGCGCCGTTGTTGACCAGCACAACGGTCAGCAGCGCGCCACTGCCTTTGGCGTAGAAGTTGCCAGTGGGCGCCTGGATGGCGAGTCCGCGCAGATCCATGTCGCCGACTGAGGCGTTCGTGCCGTCCAGCGTCGTCTTCTCGTCGGCGGTTTGGGCGTGCTGGCCGGCGGCGCATCCGGCACTCAGCAGGGCAGCCGCCACCACGGCCGCCAGACCCGCTCGGCGGGCCGCGCGGCGCGCGGCGACCGGCTCTGCATTCACGTCGGCTCCTACGAAGGCGAACGGGGAACGCGCAGGGCGTTCGACGCGTGGTCCCGCGACGGCGAGAACCGGTTCACAGCCTAGCGAGGGGCCCGCGCGGGCCATGCGCCGGGCGCTGCGACAATTTCTCAGCCGGTCCGGCGGCTGTGCTGCGTGTTACCCTGGAGCTAGCGAAAGGGGCTTCATCACATGACTTTCAAGGTCGGCGAGACCGTCGTCTACCCGCACCATGGTGCCGCACTTATCGAGGCGATCGAGGAGCGGTTGCTCAAAGGCGTCAAGAAGACCTATCTGCGTTTGAAGGTCGCCCAGGGCGATCTCACGGTCCTCGTGCCGGCCGAAAACGCCGACGTGGTGGGCGTCCGCGACGTGGTCGGCCAAGAGGGTCTGGACAAGGTGTTCGAGGTGCTTCGCGCGCCGCACACCGAAGAGCCGACGAACTGGTCCCGGCGGTACAAGGCCAATGGCGAAAAGCTCGCCTCGGGCGACGTGAACAAGGTCGCCGAGGTCGTCCGCGACCTGTGGCGTCGCGATCGCGACCGCGGGTTGTCGGCTGGCGAGAAGCGGATGTTGGCGAAGGCTCGGCAAATCCTGATCAGCGAGCTCGCGCTCGCCGAGGGCACGAATGAGGACAAGGCTGAGGTCGTGCTCGACGAGGTGCTGGGCGAGGCCGTCGCCTGATGGGGTGACGCGCTCGGCCGCTGAGCTGAACTACCCATTGAATTGCCGACAACGGCGGTGACGAGTCTGCGGACCGTCGCCGCCGTTCTCGTTGCCGCTGGTTCCGGCCGGCGGCTCGGTGCCGCGCTGCCCAAGGCGTTCGTCGCGGTCGCCGGCCGCACGTTGCTCGAGCACGCGACCGAGCGGTTCCTCGCCCATCCGCTCGTCGACGTGGTGGTGGTGGTCGCGCCGTCCGAACTGCTCGGCCAGGCGAGGGACCTCGTCCCGGCCGCAGCCGTCGTCGCCGGCGGAGCGACCCGGCAGGACTCGGTCGCCGCCGGCCTCGCCGCCGCCGGCCTTGCCGCCGCGGCCGGCAACCTCGCCGCGGCCGGCGATCACGACGTCGTCCTCGTGCACGACGTCGCCCGGCCGTTCGTGCCCGCCGCGGTGATCTCGGCCGTCGTCGCCGCGGTTCGCGCCGGCGCGGACGCCGTCGTCCCGGTCGTCGCGGTGCACGACACCGTGCGCCGCGTGAGCGCCGACGGCGAGCTGGCCGAGGTCGTCGACCGCGCCTTCCTCGTCGCGGTGCAGACGCCCCAGGGCTTTCGGCCCGACGTCCTCGCCGCAGCCCATGCCCGGGCCGCCGCCGATCCGCGCGGGGCGCCGCTCACCGACGACGCCGGCCTCGTCGAGGCCGCTGGCGGACGCGTCGTCGCGGTGCCCGGCGCGGACGAGTCCTTCAAGATCACCACGCCGGGTGATCTCGCCCGCGCCGCCGCGCTCGCGGGTTTAGGCTCGGCCGTCATCGGCCCAATGGAGGGTGTGACGTGATCACCAGCACGATGCAGGACGACTTCCAGCTCACCGTCACCGCGATGCTCGAACACGGCACGACCGTGTACGGCGGCAGCGAGGTCGTCACCTGGCAGGGCGCGGACCACCCCGCGCGGCGGGCGACCTTCGCCGAGGTCGGCGCGAACGCGCAGCGGGTGGCCAACGCCCTGGCCGGGCTCGGCGTCGGTCGTGGCGACCGCGTCGGCACGCTGTGTTGGAACAGCCAGGAGCATCTCGAGGCCTACTTCGCCGTGCCGTGCATGGGCGCTGTGCTGCACACGCTGAACCTGCGGCTGCCGCCCGGTCAGCTGGCGCACATCGTCAACCACGCCGAGGACAAGGTGGTGATCGTCGACGCGACGCTGCTACCGCTGCTCGCCGCGATCGCCTCGCAGCTGAAGACCGTCGAGGCGTTTGTCGTGATCGGCGCCGGCGACACTTCGGCGCTCGGCAGCGAGGTGCCGGTCCACTCCTGGGCGCAGCTGCTCTCCGCCGCCTCCGACAGCTACGACTGGCCCGAGCTGGACGAGAAGTCGGCGGCCTCAATGTGTTACACGAGCGGCACGACCGGCGACCCGAAGGGCGTTGTGTACTCGCACCGCTCGATCTACCTGCACGCCATGGGCACGCTGCCGCTGCCGGTCACCGGCGGCAACGAGAGCGACCGCGCGCTCGTCGTCGTGCCGATGTTCCACGTCAACGCGTGGGGGATGCCGTTCGCCGCGTTCCTGGCCGGCAACTCGCTGTTGATGCCGGGGCCGCACATGACGCCGCCCGCCCTGGTCGACATCGTCGAGGCCGAGAAGGCGACCATCGTCTCCGCGGTGCCCACCTTGTGGGCCGGCATCCTGCAGGTCGGCGAGCAGCGCGAGATCGACCTGTCGTCGGTGCGGATGGGCACCTCCGGCGGCGCGGCGATTCCGCGGTCGCTGATGACGGCTTTCCAGCGCAAGTACGGCCTGCGGATCATCCAGGGCTGGGGGATGACCGAGACGTCGCCGGTCGGCGGCATGGCTCATCCGCCCGCCGGCGTCGAGTTCGGCAGCGACGAGGAGCTGGACTGGCGGATGAAGTCCGGCCGGGTCGTCGCCGGTGTGCAGATGCGCATCGTGTCCGACGACGGCGAGGTGCTGCCGCGCGACGGCCGGGCGGTGGGCGAGTTCCAGGTGCGCGGGCCGTGGATCACCGGCAGCTATCACCTCGACGACGTCCCGGACAAGTTCGACGACGGCTGGCTGCGCACCGGCGACATCGGCACGATCGACGAGCGCGGTTACTTCATGATCACCGACCGGTCGAAGGACGTGATCAAGTCCGGCGGCGAGTGGATCTCCTCGGTCGAGCTGGAGAACCTGTTGGCCGCCTCGCCCGACGTGCTCGAGGCCGCAGTCGTCGGCATCCCGGACGAGAAGTGGACCGAGCGGCCGCTGGCGGTCGTCGTGCCGCGCGGCGACGTCGACCCGGCGACGCTGGCGCAGTTCCTCGAGGGCAAGGTCGCCTCCTGGCAGGTGCCGGAGAACTGGGCGTTCGTCGACGAGGTGCCGAAGACGAGCGTCGGCAAGTTCGACAAGAAGGTGCTGCGGGCGCGGTACGCCGACGGCGACATCGAGGTCGCGCACACCAAGGCGCCGGGCGGTCGGTGAGCGACTTCCGCACCGGCGTCGGCGTCGACGTCCATCCGGTCGAGCCAGGTCGCGACTGCTGGCTCGCCGGCCTGTTATGGCCGGGCGTGGACGGCTGCGCCGGCCACAGCGACGGCGACGTGGTCGCCCACGCGGCGTGCGACGCGCTGTTGTCCGCGGCGGGCATGGGCGACCTTGGCGGCGTGTTCGGCGTCGACGACCCGCGCTGGGCGGGGGCCTCAGGCGTGACGCTGCTGCGCGAGGTCGTCCGATTGCTCGACGCGTCCAACTGGACGATCGGCAACGTCGCGGTGCAGGTGATCGGGAACGCGCCGAAGCTCGCCCCGAGGCGGGCGGAAGCGCAAGCCGAGCTGCGCGCGGTGATCGGCGCGCCCGTGTCGCTGGCGGCGACGACGACCGACGGCCTCGGTCTGACCGGCCGCGGCGAGGGCCGCGCGGCCATCGCGACCGCCCTGCTCATCCGCTGATCCCGCTGAACCCGGAATGCGGCGGTCAGCTGAGCGCTTGCTGCAGGTCGGCCCAGAGGTCCTCGACGTGCTCGATCCCCACCGACAGCCGCAGCAGGTTGGCCGGCGTGCCGAACGAGGCGTCGACGTCGTGCATCGCCCGCCGCTCGATCAGCGATTCGACGCCGCCGAGACTGGTCGCGTGGCTGATCAGGGTCAGCGCCTCGCACACCGCCGTGGCGGCCTCGGCCGGCCCGTCGAGTTCGAAGGAGATCATCGCGCCGAAGCCGGCGTGGTCGCGCGCCGCGATGTCGTGGCCAGGGTGCGAAGCCAGGCCGGGGTAGCGCACCCGCGCCACCCGCGGGTGCGCGGCGAGCCGGGCCGCCAGCTCGCCCGCATTCGCCTGCGCGCGCTCCATTCGCAGCGCGAGCGTCCGCATGCCGCGGGTCGCCAGGTAGGCCTCCAACGCGCCGGGAATCGCGCCGGTCGCAGTGCGCCGCAGATGCAGCTCGTCGAGCAGGTCGGCGTCGCGGGCGACCAGCGCGCCCAGCAGCACGTCCGAGTGGCCGGACAGGTACTTCGTCGCCGAGTGCATGACGATGTCTGCGCCGAGCTCGAGCGGTCGCGCCACCAGCGGCGTCGAGAAGGTCGCGTCGACGCAGACCAGCGCGCCGGCCTCGTGCGCCGCGGCCGACAGGGCAGGCAGATCGGGCACCGCGAGCAGCGGGTTGGTCACCGTCTCGAGCCAGAGCAGGTCCGCGCCGGGCAGCGCGGCCAGGACCGCGTCGGTGTCCTCGACGTCGACCGGGCGCACGGTCATCCGGCCGAGCGTCTGCTGATTGTCGAAGATCGAGATCGTGCCTGCGTAGCCCGTCCGCGGCGCGACCGCAACGGCGCCGGCCGGCCGGCCTTCGACGACCGCGGCCACCGCGGCGATGCCGCTGGCGAACGCAAGCGCGCGGCCGCCCTCGAGTTCGCCGAGCGCGGTCTCGAATGCGGCGACGGTCGGCGAGACGTCGTGGCGGGCGTACCGGTTCTCGCCGTCGTCGGCCAGGTACGTCGCGTTGGGCACGATCGGGACGTTCATCGGCCCGCCCGGCTCGTGCGGACGGCCGGCCGCGACGACGACAGACTCGGGGCGCAACGTCATCGGCTCACCGTAACGAGCGACCCGGCTGCGAGCGGCGGGCTCCGTACGATGAGCGCCGTGAGCCTGCACCTGCACGACTCCGCGACCCGGTCGCTGCGACCCTTTGAGCCGCTCGAAGCGGGCCGGGCGTCGATCTACCTGTGCGGGCTCACCGTCCAGGGGCCGCCGCACATCGGGCACGTCCGCAACTGGATCAACATGGACGTCCTGCGCCGCTGGCTGACGCACACCGGTTTCGAGGTGACGTTCGTCCGCAACGTCACCGACATCGACGACAAGATCCTCGCCAAGTCCGCCGCCGCCGGCGAGCCGTGGTGGGCGCTGTCGTTCCGCAACGAGCGGGTCATCGTCGAGGCCGAGCGAATGCTCGGCTGCCTGCCGCCGACCTACGAGCCGCGGGCGACCGGGCACGTGCCGGAGATGGTCGAGCTGATCCAGCGACTGATCGAGCGCGGGCACGCGTACGCCGCGGACGGCGACGTGTACTTCGACGTGCGGTCCTACCCGCCCTACGGCGAGCTCTCCGGCCAGCGCGTCGAGGAGATGCATGCCGCCGGCGACTCGGTCGGCGACGACCGCAAGCGCGACCCGCGCGACTTCGCGCTGTGGAAGAGCACGAAGTCGGACGAGCCGGCCAGCGCGTCCTGGCCGACCCCATGGGGGCGCGGGCGGCCAGGCTGGCACCTGGAGTGCTCGGCGATGGCGACGAAGTACCTCGGCCCGACGTTCGACATCCACGGCGGCGGCCTCGACCTCGTCTTCCCGCACCACGAGAACGAGCTCGCCCAGTCGCGCGCCGCGGGCGACGGCTTCGCCCGCTACTGGCTGCACAACGGCCTGGTGCACCTCGCCGGCGAGAAGATGAGCAAGTCGCTCGGCAATATCCTCGGCGTGCTCGAGATGGTCCAGCAGTGGCGGCCGGTCGAGCTGCGCTACTACCTGGCCGCGGCGCACTACCGGTCGGTGATCGAGTACTCCGCCGAGGCGCTCGGCGAGGCCGCGACGGCTTATCGCCGGGTTGAGAACTTCGTCGAGAAGGCCTCCGCGGCGCTGGCCGACAGCGCCGCCGCGGCGAGCGCCGACAGCCCCGCGGCGGGCGCCGACAGCGCCCCCGCGGCGAGCGCCTCGGCGCCGGACGCGTTCGCCCGCGCGCTCGACGACGACCTCGGCACGCCCGCCGCGTTCGCGGTGCTGCACGAGACGGTGCGCGCCGGCAACACCGCGTTGGCCGACGGCGCGCTCGAGACGGTGCGCGAGGCGTTGGGGGCGGTGGCGGCGATGACCGGCGTCCTCGGCATCTGGCCGGGCGACTGGACCGCCGAAGCTGCGGATCAGACGCCAGTCATCGACGCGCTCGTCGCCGTCGCGCTCGAGCAGCGCGCCGCGGCCCGGGCCCGCAAGGACTACCCGTCCGCCGACGCGATCCGCGACTCGCTCGCCGCTGCCGGCGTGAAGCTCGAGGACACTCCTGACGGACCGCGTTGGACGGTGACCTGATGGCCGGCAACTCCCAACGCCACGGCGCGATCCGCAAGTCGAAGAAGGGCGCGCAGGTCGGCTCCGGCGGGCAGCGTCGGCGCGGGCTGCAGGGCAAGGGCCCGACGCCGCCGGCCGAGGAGCGCAAGGGACATCCCGCCGCGCGCCGGGCCGCGTCGGCCGAGCGACGCGGCGGACGCCCGGGGCGCGATGCCGGCCCGCAGCCGGAGTTGCTGGTCGGCCGCAACCCGGTCGCCGAGGCGCTGCGGGCGAAGGTGCCGGCGACCGCGCTCTACGTCGCGGTCGGGCTGGAAGCCGACGAGCGGGTCACCGAGGCGGTGCGCATCGCGGGCAACCGCGGCATCGCGCTGCTCGAGATCAGCCGCGCCGAGCTCGACCGGCGCACCGGCGCGATCCTGCACCAGGGCATCGCGCTGCAGGTGCCGCCGTTCGGCTATCGCGCGCTGCCCGATCTGTTGGCCGAGGCGCGCGAGGCCGGCACGCCGCCGCTGCTCGTCGCGCTGGACGGCGTCACCGACCCGCGCAACCTCGGCGCGGTCATCCGCTCGGCGTTGGCCTTCGGCGCGCACGGTGTGGTGATTCCCGAACGTCGCTCGGCCGGCGTCACCGCCGTCGCGTGGCGGACGTCCGCTGGCGCGGCGGCGCGGCTGCCGGTCGCCCAGGTCACCAACCTCGTCCGGGCGCTGAAGGAGTGCCGCGCCGCCGGCCTGTTCGTCGTCGGGCTCGACGCCGACGGCTCGACCGCGCTGGACGAGCTGGAGATCGCGACGGAGCCGGTGGTGGTCGTCGTCGGCTCAGAGGGCCGCGGGCTGTCCCGGCTGGCCGGCGAGGCGTGCGACCTGACGGTGTCGATCCCGATGGCCGCGGCCGCCGAGTCGCTCAACGCGTCGGTGGCGGCCGCCGTGACGCTCGCCGAGATCGCCCGCCGCCGCCGGTCGGCCCTCTGACGCCGGCCCGGTGATCCGACCCCGGTGACGTCGGCTCAGCGCTTGTCGACGTAGCTGCGCGTCGGCTTGAAGAACTCGCTCGGCGCGGGTTCGCCGCGCAGGGCCGCGACCTCGTCGCGCACCGCGCTCATGATCTCGTCGGTGATTTCGCGCAGCGTTGTCTGGCTCCCTTCCTTGCCGCGGTGCCGGCTCAGATCCAACGGCTGGCCGACGCTCAGTTGAGACACCCGCCGGCGGCCGAGCCGGCGCAGGCTGAAGCCGCCCATCTGGTGCGCGCCCCACTGGCCCATCGGCACCACCGGGATGTCCGGCGCCAACAGCACCAGCCGCGCGATGCCGGTCTTGGCCTGCATCGGCCAGCCCGCCGGGTCCTTGGTCGTCGTGCCCTCGGGGTAGATGACGACGGCCTCGCCGCGCTCGAGCGCCGTCACGGCTTCCCGCAGGGACTGCGTGGCGTCGGCGGTGCCGCGGTAGACCGGGATCTGGCCCGACCCGCGCATCATCCGTCCCACGATCGGCCAGCTGAAGACGCCGGCCTTGATCATGAAACGGGGCACCCGACCGCTCTGCCACACGGCGCGTGCCATCAGGATCGTGTCGACCGGCGAGACGTGGTTGACCGCGATGATCACCCCGCCCTCGTCCGGCGCCGGGACGCGATCGAGGTCGCGCCACCGGATGCGGAACAGCAGGCTGTCGATGGGGTAGAGCAGCGCGACCCACAGCCGGATCCAGAAGCCTGCCTTCGGGCGGTGCAAGCGACTCACGAGGCGTCCTCTTTCCGGATTGCGGTTGCCGTAGGCAGTCTGCCTGGGAATTCGCGGCGGACCGCGCTCAGGGTTCGCCGAAGCGGCGCGCCGTGTGCGCCGTCTGCGCCGTGTGCTCCCGCAACTGGTCGGCGAGCACGTCGAGCCGTTCGCGTGCGGCCGGGTCCAGCGGCGCTTCGAGCAGGTCGGCGAACGCGACGAGGCGCACGACGAGCTCGACCGCGGTCTGCGCCGGCTCGCCGTCGGCCGACGCGGCCCACGCCGCCGCCACCGAGTCCAGCACCGCGCACAGATCGACCGGCAGCAGGTCGATGCGGGTGTCCAGCCAGGCCTGCGACGACGCGACGCGTTCGGCGGCGGTCGCGGCCGCGGCGACCAGCCGGTGCGCCGGGCTGTCGATCGGCCCGGCCGCGGACGACTGCCAGGTCGCGGCGGCGGCGAGCTGCGACCGGTCGGCCGCGCTCACGCGCAGCGGGTCGCGCGCCGTCAGCACGACCCCGACGACGGCCACGCCGGCGAACAGCGCCAGCAGCAACGCGGCGCCGACGGCGAGCGCCGTCCGGCCCTGCGCCACGCACACGCCGAGCACGATCGCGTCCAGCACCACCAGGCCGGCAGACGGGCGGACGAGCTTGGCCAATCGCGGCCGGGACGGCTCGGACCCGGTGGGCGACAGGCCGGCCCGCACCCGGCTGGCGAGCTTCGCCGACAACTGCGCGGGCACCGGCCGCAGCACGCCCGGCGCCTGCGCGGTGACCGGCTCCGGTGGCGGCGGGCCGCCCGCGGCAAGCGCGGCGAGCACCTCGGCCCGGGCGGCGGCGTAGTCCGGCGGGGGGACGGTCATGGCTGCATGGTGTCAGCCGCCGCCCGCTGTCAGGACGAGGTGGCGGCCGGTCCGGTGATGAACTCCCACGGCGTCTGTCCCGGGTCGCTGACCTGCTCGCCGGGCACGTCGCCGCGGGTGTACCACTTGGCCTGGTAGCCGACGCCGCGGTAGAGCACCCGCGCTCCCGCGCGGTAGGTGACGGCCGCCGACCAGGCCGGATAGACCCCGGCGCTGAGCGTCGGCGTCGGCGCCGGGTGTTCACCTGGCAGCACCGGCCCGATCAGCGTCCACGGGCTGTCCGCCGCCGAGGCGACCGGCGCGTCCGGGGTGTCGCCGCGGGTCCACCACTTCGCCTCGTAGACGCTGCGGTGCCAGACGATCTTCGTGCCGCCCTGGTACGGCACGACCGGGTTCCAGATCGGGTACGGCGAGGTGGCCGGGTCGTCCACGATCGAATTGGCCGTCGACGAGCCCAGGTCCGGGGCAGTCGAGTTGGCGGCAGAGCCGGCGGAGCCGGCGACACCGCTCGAGTCGGCAGATCCGCTGGAGCCGGCCGGCGCGTCGGCCGCGACCGCGGACGTCCCGAACGCGTGCAGGATCTTCGCGAACTCGTTCGGGGACTGGTCGACGCCGCTGCAGAGGTTGGACGCCACGGTCACGTCTGCGTAGTTGGGCCCGCACGACTGGTCGCGGTTGGCCGACCACATCGACAATCGGCCCATGTGCCGCGATCGCGCGAACGCGAGCAACGCGCGGGTGTCGGCGAGGCTGAACCGGTCGGCCGGCCCGTCGTTCTGGCCGATCATCGGCGTCGCGCCGATGTGCTGCCAGGCCTGCGCCGTCGTCAGTGATCGGCCGGCCGCCTGGTAGGCGCTTCGCACCTGCTCGTTGAGCGCGTCGAGCGCGGACTCGGTCGCTGCGAGCATCGACATCGACTTCGGCCGGGAGGCGCCGTAGTCCATCGTCAGGCCGTTCACCCCGGCGAGCGTCACCTTCGCGGCGAGCATGTCCCCGACGATCTGCCAGCCGGCGCCGGTCAGGCCGGACGGGTCGACCGGCAGCGTCAGCCACACCTGCAAGGGGTGCCCGGCCTTGCGCCGTGCGCGCTGCAATGCGGCGATGGCGCGGGCTCGACGCTGGTCGACCGCGGCAGCCGACGCCGCGCCGCCTTCGATGTCTAGGTCGATCGTGTCGAGGGAGTAGCGCTCGACGATCGAGCGGTAGCCGGCGAGCAGCGCGGTCGGGTCGGCGCAGCGGGTCGCGAGCTCGTCGTTGGCCTGTCCGCCGAAGGAGACGACGGCGTCGCCGCCGCGCTGCCGCAGCCGGGCGATCCGACGGTCGAGGTCGAGCGAGTCCGCCGCCTGGGCTGGTGTGTACGCGGCGCCCCAGGTGGGCGCGCAGCCGTTGTCCTTGGCGCCCACCACGAAGCCGAGGACGAGATCGGTCGACGCGCCGGCCGGCATGTTCTCGAAGGCGTACAGCGGCGTGACGGTCGCGTCGACGTAGGGCAGGAACGACGAGTGCAGCGCCGCGGGGCGCGTCGTGGGTCCCGCGGTGCGGAAGGCGACGAGCGCGGCGGCAACGACGGCGAGGCCGGCGACAAGCGCGCCGACCCGCGCCGGCGACAGCCGGCGCACCGGCGTCGGGGCGGCGCTGGCCGCGGTGTCGGCCGAGGCGTAGGCGACTTCTTCGGGCGTCATGGGTCCGCTCTTCCAGCCACGAGATGCGCGCGGACGGGCTATCCGGCTGATGTGAGATTAGTGTAAAGTCCGCTCCTGGCCAAGCTCGTCACGACGGGCCCGGCTCAGGCGCGGCGCCGGCCCGCGCGATCTCGAGGAGCACACATGGCGTCTGGCACAGCACGCACCGAGCCACGTCGGCAGTGGGGCGCTGATCGGCGGGTCCGCCCCCTGCCGCCGGTGTCGGCGCCGGTCAGCGACACGATGATCACGCTTGGCCGGTTGGGCATCGTCGTGACGATCGCGGCCTGGGCCGCCTATCTGGTCGCGACGATCGTGACGCAGCTGGTGAATCGCGGCTTCCAGGGCATGCAGTTCATCTCGGAGACGGTCGGCTACGTCGTGATCGTGTCGTTCCTGACGCTCTCGTCCCTGCTCTACCTCCTGGCTCGGCAGGGCGCGCTCTACCGGACGCGGGCGCACCGGCGGGTGCCGCGCGCGGTCATCGACGCCGCGTTCGGCGCCGACCAGCTGCCCACCATGACCGCGCTGATCCCGTCCTATCGCGAGGAGCACCGGACGATCCGCACCACGTTGCTGTCGGCGGCGTTGCAGGAGTACCCGTACCTGCGGGTCGTGCTGCTGCTCGACGACCCGCCGCGCCCGGCGCCCGGCGAGCACGCGGACATGCTCGCCGCGGCGCGGGCGCTGCCTGGCGAGCTGATGGAATGGCTCGCCGAGCCGCGTGAGCGCTTCGGCGCCGCGCTCGACCGGTTCGAGACGTCCGGGGCGGGCGACACCTGTGGGCCGGAGCAGATCCGCGGGCTCGCCGACGAGTTCAGTTGGGCGGCCAACTGGCTGCGCGAGCGCGCCGACGCCGAATCGGTTCGCGACCACGTCGACACCTTCTTCGCCGATCAGGTTCTCCGAGCGCTCGCCGACGACTTCGGCCGCACGCACGAGGCGCTGTGGGAGGCGGCCGCCGAGGGCGCCGCGCTGTCCCGCGGCCGGGTGCAGCAGCTCTATCGCCGGTTAGCCTGGACGTTTCGCGCCGAGATCACCTGGTTCGAGCGCAAGCTCTACGCCTCCCTGTCGCACGAGGCGAACAAGGCGATGAACCTGAACAGCTACATCGGGCTGATGGGCCGCAGCTTCGACCCCGTCAAGACGAAGGCCGGGCTGGTGCTCGCGCCGGCGGCGAACACCGGGTCGATCGTCATTCCCGACGCTGACTTCCTGCTCACCCTGGACGCGGACAGCATCCTGCTGCCGGAGTACTGCCTGCGGCTGGTGCACCTGATGATGCAGCCGGAGAACCACCGGCTCGCCGTCGCGCAGACGCCGTACTCGGCGTTCCCCGGCTCGAGCACCCGGATGGAGCGGCTCGCCGGCGCCACGACGGACCTGCAGCACATCGTCCACCAGGGCATGAGCTATCACGCCGCGACGTTCTGGGTCGGCGCGAACGCGGTCATCCGCAAGCGCGCGCTCGACGACATCGTCGAGATCGACTACTTCGGCGGCCACGCGATCCGCCGTTACGTGCAGGACCGCACCGTCATCGAAGACACCGAGTCCTCGCTCGACCTGGGGATTCACGGCTGGTGGCTGCTGAACTATCCCGAGCGGCTGAGTTACTCGGCGACGCCGCCGGACTTCGGCTCGCTCGCGATCCAGCGGCGCCGCTGGGCAAACGGCGGCCTGTTGATCCTGCCGAAGATGCGGCAGGAAGCCCGCGAGCGCGCCAAGCGCGGCGAACACGGCTCCGCCGCGCAGACGATGCTGCGGATCAACTACATGGCCTCGACGTGTTGGAGCAGCATCGGCTTGCTGTTCCTGCTCGTGTACCCGTTCAACAGCCGGCTGCTCAGCCCGCTGGTGGTGCTGGCCGCGCTGCCGTACTTCCTGGCGATGTCCTCGGACCTGCGCCGATGCGGGTACAAGCGCACTGACGTGCTGCGCATCTACGGATTCAACTTGATCCTCTTGCCGGTGAACCTCGCCGGCGTCTGCAAGTCGCTGCAGCAGGCGGTCACCGGCAAGAAGATCCCGTTCGCGCGCACGCCGAAGGTGCGCAACCGCACTGCCACGCCATTTCTGTTCGCGGCCGCCCCATGGCTGTTGATCGGCTACTCGGTGTGGGCGTTCCTGCGCGACTTCCACGACCACAACTGGGGCAACGCGGCGTTCGAGGGGCTCAACGCGCTCGCCGCGGCCTATGCGGTTGCGGCGTTCATGGGCGTGGGCAACTCGCTCGTCGACATCGCGCTCGGGGCGCTGGAGCGGCTGTACGTGACGGACGCGCCGAAGGAGTCGCAGGTCGTGCGGCGCCGGCGGTCGTCCATCGTCGTCGAGCCGGCGCCGCCGAGCTGGAACGAAGTGCTCTACCGCGGCGCGCCCGCCACCCAGAACGGCGCCTACCTCGACGGCGACGGCGCCTTCCGGATCCTGGCCGCCCCGCCCGCCGCGCCGCCTGCGCACAACCGTCGTGCGTCGGACCGGTCGGTGGTGAAGGCGCAAGAGCAGGCCGAAGCCGAGGCGGCGCCGGAGCGGCCGGAGCCGGCCGCTGGCAGCCGGTAACCTCGAGCCGCTGCCGCCTTAGCTCAGTTGGCCAGAGCATCCGCCTTGTAAGCGGATGGTCGTCGGTTCGAATCCGACAGGCGGCTCCAGTGCCGCCGTCCCAAAAGGAGACCTGATGTCCGACAACACGTACCGCGTCGTCGAAATCGTCGGCACGTCGCCGGTGAGCATCGCCGAGGCGATCAAGAACGCGATCAGCCGGGCGAGCGAGACGCTCGAGGAGCTGGACTGGTTCGAGGTGACCCAGACGCGCGGGCACATCGAGAACGGCGAAGTGGCCCACTTCCAGGTCTACCTGAAGGTCGGCTTCAAGATCGTTTGACGACGGTGCGCGACGGCCGTGCTTGCCGAGCCAGCCGAAGGTGCGTTCGACGTCCCAGCGTCAGGGCAGAACGTGCAGGCCAGTGAGGAGTGTTCGCTGAACCTGGGTTGACGATCACCGATCGCGGTGGTCCACTCGTGCAGTTTTGGTCGGCGGCTTGGGGGTACTTCGGCATGAAGATGCGGCTGGGCACGATCGCCTGCGGCGTGGGCCTGCTTCTCGCGAGTGCGGTGGCGCCAGTCGCCGGCGTGGTCGCCGCCAGTGCCGCCGGCGGGGTGGTTCCGCTCCTGCGCCTCGACTCGAAACGGTTCGCCGCACCGCCCACGACGGCGCAGTGCGTCGCCGACCTCGGCATCGCCTGCTACAGCCCAAATCAGTTCGAGACGGCGTATGACATGAAGTCGCTCTACGCGCATGGGCTGACCGGACGCGGCAAGACCATCGCAATCGTCGACTCCTTCGGCTCGCCGACCGTCAAGTCGGACCTCGCCACATTTGACAAGGCGTTCGGCTTGCCGGCGCCGCCGAAGCTGACTGTGATTCAGCCGGCCGGCAAGGTGCCGGCCTTCGACGAGAACAACGACGACATGGTCGGCTGGGCGGAGGAAACATCACTTGACGTCCAGTACGCGCACGCCATGGCGCCGGGCGCCAACATCTTGCTGGTCGAGACGCCGGTCTCCGAGACCGAGGGCTTGGTCGGCATCCCGCAGATCGTCACCGCGGAGAACTACGTCATCAAGCATCACCTCGCCGATGTGATCAGCCAGAGCTTCGGCGCGACGGAAGAGACGTTCCCGTCCAAGCAGTCGCTGCTCGAACAGCGCAGCGCGTTCTTCAACGCCGCCGCGCATCACGTGTCGGTGCTCGCCGCGTCGGGAGACTCCGGCCCGACCGACTACCAAGCCGACGGCGAGAACCTCTACACCCATCGGGTCACTGGCTGGCCCGACTCCGACCCGCTGGTCACCGCTGTCGGCGGCACCCAGCTGCACCTGGACGCCGACGGCCACCGGATCGCGCCGGACAACACCTGGAACGACACGGTCCTGCTCGACAGCCCGGCGGCGAGTGGGGGCGGCGTGTCCTCGGTGTTCCGGCGGCCGTGGTACCAGCACCGAGTCAAGGGCATCGTCGGTTCCCGACGCGGGGTCCCGGACATCTCGCTGACCGCTGCGGTCGACGGCGCCGCGCTCGTGTACCTCGGCTTCGGCGGTGTCGGCGGCGCGGGTTTCTACCTCATCGGCGGCACGAGCGAGGCCACGCCGATGTTCGCCGGCGTCGTCGCGGTCGCCGATCAAGCTGCCCGCCACGACCTGGGGCTGCTGAACCCACGCCTCTACGCGCTCGCCGCCCGCCACGCCAGGGGAATCCCGGACATCACCCTCGGCGACAACACCGTCAGCTTCACCCAGAACGGCAAGAGCTACACGGTGCCCGGGTTCCACGCGCGGCAAGGCTACGACCTCGCGACCGGCCTCGGCACCGTCGACGGCGCGAACCTCGTGCGCGAGCTCGCGAGATAAGCCGTGCGCCGTCAGGTCAACTCGTGTTGCCTGACCGTGCTGGCCGGAGTCGACACCCTGGCGTGCCGAGCGGGGACACAGTCCGACAACCGGCCATGGGCCAAGCAGCCTTCGGACCACTCGCGACCGACACCTAACGCCCGCCCGCTCGTTACACCTGGGCAACGGGCGCATGTCGACAAGCGGCGCCCGACCTGCGTCTGAGTAGGAGTGCCATGCGCCGGCTCGCCGCCGTCCTGCTGACCTTCGTGTCCGCAGTCGCCCTCGTCCTCGTCTCCCCGGCCGGGGCGGCCACCACGCCGCTGCGTTACGTCGCGCTGGGCGACTCGTATAGCGCCGCGTCCGGGAACGTGCCGCCGGACCCGACCGCGCCGCCCGAGTGCCTGCGATCGACGGTCAACTACCCGCACGTCATCGCCAGCGCGCTGCACGCCTCCCTCACCGACGTCACCTGCGGCGCCGCGGAGACCAGCGACTACGCCACCTCCCAGTACCCGGGCGTCGCCCCGCAGCTCGACGCGCTGCAGAAGAACACCCAGCTCGTCACCATGACGATCGGCGGCAATGACAGCGGCGTGTTCATCGACTCGATCGTCGAGTGCGGCGCGGCCGGCCTGTCGACGCTCGGTCAGGGCAGCCCGTGCAAGGACAAGTACGGGTCGTCGTTCGAGAACACGATCAAGAACACCACCTACCCGTCGCTGGTCAAGGCCCTGAGGGCCGTCAAGGCCAAGTCGCCCAAGGCGCGCATCGCCATCCTCGGCTACCCGTGGATCTTGCCGGCGACCGGCGGCTGCTACCCGCAGATGCCGGTGGCGACCGGCGACGTCCCCTACCTGCGTCACGAGCAGGCGACGCTCAACGACGCGGTCCGGCGCGCCGCGGCGGCCACTGGCGCGACCTACGTCGACTTCAGCGCCGTGTCCAACGGCCACGATGCCTGCAAGGCGCCCGGCGTGCGGTGGATCGAGCCGGTCCTCACCGGGACGAATCCGGTGATCGTGCACCCGAATCCGCTCGGCGAGTCGAAGATGGCCGCGCAGACGCTGAAGGTGCTGCGCCTCGGCTGACGCCGTGTGCGGTCGGCGAGGTTCAGCGCGGGCTACTTGACCCGCCACCAGAACGAGACCATGCCGACGCCGCCGGTGGCGTCTCGCGCGGTCACGACGACCCGGTGCCGGCCCTTCGCCTTCGCGGCCGGCTTGCCGGTGATCACGGCGGCGCTCGACATCCGCAGGCCGCGCGGCAGGCCGGCCGCGTGCGCTGTCGTCCGTGCGCCGCCTGAGTCGGTGACGACGAGCCGGAGTCGGACGGCCTTGCCGTGCCGCGTGGTCCGGGCGCCGGGCGAGTGCACGGCGACTTTGTTCACCTTGATCGCGCTCGGGGCGAAGCTGCCGATCCCGTTGGGCGTGCCGAGCCCGGTTGGCCCGTCCCAGCCGGTGTGCGCGGTGCAGATGCGCGAGCCGGCGCACGCGCCGTTGGCGCCGCTGACGACGTCGTGGAAATAGCCGGACCGGCCGTACAGCGCGGCGGCCGGGCGCGTCGACGCGGCGGCGGGGCCGGCGAGCGCGTGGATCGCGGCGATCAGCGGGGCGGCCGCGCTCGTGCCGCCGTAGATCGCCCAACCCTGGCCGCCGTAGGTCGAGTAGACGGCGACGCCGGTGCGCGGGTCGGCGACGGCCGCGACGTCGGCCTCGGCCCGTCCGGCGCACACCGAGTTGGGCACGATCGCCTGCCACGACGGCTTGGCCTCATAGCTCGAGCATCCCGAGCCGGTCCCCTGCTGGTTGCTCTGCCGCCAGACCTGCTCGCTCCACCCGCGCGCGTTGGCAGCAGCGTGCAGCGAGGTGCCGCCGACCGCGATGACCCGCGGCGAGGTGGCCGGGTAGGACGGCCCGTCGGCGAAGCCGGCGTCGCCGGCGGCCGCGGTGTAAACCACGCCGCTGGCGGCGAAGTAGCCGGCGTCGAGGGACGGCGCCCACGAGCCCTCGGTCATGCCCCAGCTCATGGAGACGAACTTGGCGCCGAGCGCGGTCGCCTTCTGGACGGCGAGGAACATGCCCAAGCTGGTGTCGCTCGCCTCGACCAAGGTGATGCCGCAGCGCGGGCACGCGGCCGACACCATGTCCAGGTCGAGCGCGATCTCGCTGGCCCACCCGGTGTCCGGCCTCGGCAGCGGCGACGCCGTCCCGCTCTGGTTCAGCTTGCGGAAGCAGCCGTTCGCGGTGGTGCACGCCGGCAGCCCGAACGTCGCTCGGTACACCGCCAGATCGGCCTCGGCCCGCGGGTCGTCGTAGGCGTCGACGATGTAGACGCGCTGGCCGGCGCCTCGGGACGCGGCCGCGGCGCCGAGCGCGTACGCCGACTGCAGCTGAGTCGGCCCGTATCCGCCGGGCATCGACGCGGTCGCGGGGGTGAACGCCGGCCGGCGCGTCGTGCCAGCGGCGGGGACCTTCGGGGAGACGACCAACCGCTGCGCGAAGCAGGTGACGTGCCCGGCCGCGGCCTGCTGGTCGCACACGTCGACCGAGCGCGGCGCCGTTGTCGTCGTTGTCGCGGTCGTCGTTGGCGCGGTCGTCGTTGGCGCGGTGGCCGCGCCTGCGGCGCCGGTGTCGACAGCCGCGGCGAGCGCGATGAGCGTGCTCGCGGCGGCCAGCGCAGTCGCGGCCGACACGAGCGCAGACTGCCGCGTGGCACGCGGTCGGACGAGCGGAATACGGAGCATGAGCGGACGCCTCGAGTAGAAACGGCCCCCGCCTTACACAAAATTTACCCGAGATGACACGCGACCTACCACGCGCGCCTGCGGGTGGCGGGTCGCGGCGGGATCCGGCGAGGTTGTCACCCCGTTCGACCGGCCAGTTGATCACTGGGACCGGTCGTACGGGGTGCCAAGTCGGGGGCTGTGGACAACTCCGCGGCAGGTGCTCGCGGCGTGCCAGGGTCCCGGGATGCGCGGCATTCCACCCGAGGCGGCCCGGCAACACGGCGTGTTCATCGCCGCCCAGGCACACCGGGCCGGCTGGACCCGACACGCCCTGGCGCACGCGGTCGATTACGGCTACCTCGAGCGGATACGTCCGGGGGTGTTCGCGCTACCCCTCGAGGCGAGCGGTGACGATCATGCGATGGCGGCCGCTCGGCTGCGGCGAGCATCCGTCGCCGTGGGGCTGACGCACTGCCGGATGACCCTCAGCCACCGTGGCGCGGCCGTCCTGCAGGATCTTCCGCTGCTGCAGGGCACGTCCGTCCCGTGCGTGACGTTCCCGCGTTTGTTTCGCGGCGAGGTCCGCGGCGCGCACCTGCACCGCGCCCGGTTGTTCCCCGGCCACGTGGTGCGTCTTGGGTGCGTCCTGCTGACCTCCGCGGGCCGGACGGTCGTCGACCTCGGCCGCGAGCTCGGCGCCGATGACTGCGTGGTCGCCGCCGACGCGGCGCTGCGCAGCGGACTGACCACGGCGGACCTGCTCGACGAGGTGCTGACGCGCTGTGCCGGTTGGCCGGGCATCCGGCAGGCAGCCCATGCCGTGGTGCACGCCGACCCGCGGGCCGAATCCGCGCTGGAGTCGGTCAGCCGCCTGCGCATGGTCGACGCCGGCCTGCCGACGTCGTGGCCGCAGGCGATCATCCGGATCGGCGGCCGCTTCGTCGGGCGGGTCGATTTCTATTGGGACGAGTTCGGCGTCGTCGGCGAATCCGACGGGCTCGCGAAGTACGACGGGAAACCGCTGTCGCTGGGGGAGGAGAAGCGGCGACAGGGCGCGATGGAGGACGCCGGCCTGACCTTCGTCCGATGGGGCTGGACCGAGCTGTACGGGTTCGATCCGGTCATCCGGCGGCTGCGGGCGGCGTTCGTGCGGGGGCTGCGCCCGGATCGCGCGCCGCGACTATGGACGGCCACCCCGAGCTTGTCACCCCGTCCGACCGGCCAGTTGATCACTGGGACCGGTCGAACGGGGTGACAAGCGGTGCGAGTCGGTCGACTGGGGCCGCACATCCTCGCGACGCAGGTCGTCGAGGGCCAGCGCACGGGCGTCCTGCGGGGTCAACGGCTTGGACAGCAGGTAGCCCTGCGCGCTGTCGCAGCCGAGTTGGATCAGCGCGGTGCGCTGCGCCGGCTCCTCGATGCCCTCGGCGAGGGTGGCCAGGCGCAGCTCGTGCGCGAGCCGCACGATCGCGTGAACGAACGCGCTCGCCTCGCCCGAGGGACTCGCGAGCGGGTCCACGAACGATTTGTCGATCTTGATTATGTCGATCGGGAACTGCTGCAGATGGCTGAGCGAGGAGTACCCGGTGCCGAAGTCGTCGATCGCGACGCGCACGCCCGCCTCGCGCAGCCTGCTCAGCAGCGCCGCCGTGCGGGCCGGGTTCTTCATCAACATCGACTCGGTGACTTCGAGCACGAGCCGCGACGGCGGCAAGCCGGCGATCGACAGCGTGGACTGGACGTCGTCGACGAAACGCGGGTCCTGCAGCTGGCGCGCCGAGACGTTCACGCTCATGTCGAAGGGCGCAGCGCCGGCGGCGTCCCAGCTGGCGGCCGCGAGGCACGCCTGCTCGAGCACCCAACGGCCGAGCGGGACGATGAAGCCGGTCTCCTCGGCGAGCGGGATGAACTCGACCGGACCGACGTCGCCGTAGACCGGGTGCCGCCAGCGGGCCAGCGCCTCGAAGCCCTCCAACCGGCCGGTGTGCAGGGACACGTGCGGTTGGTAGGCGAGGTGGAACTGGCCCGAGCGCAACGCCTCGTCGAAGGAGCCGCGCAGCGCAAGCTCGCGGACCAGCGCGATGCGCATCTCCGTCGCGAACCCCTCGACCCGGTCACGACCCGCGGCCTTTGCCGCGTACATCGCGGCGTCCGCCTCGCTGACGAGGTCCTCCACGCTCGTCGAGCTGGTGCCGAAGGAGACGCCGATGCTCGCGGTGACCGAGATCGGGCCGTGCGTGCCGCGGATCGGCTCGCGGACAACGGACAGGATGCGTTCGGCGAGCATCATCGCCTCGGCCGGCGTCTCGACGTTCTCCATCACCACCGCGAACTCGTCGCCGCCCAGCCTCGCCACGGTGTCCGCCGCGCGCACGACCGCGCTGAGCCGCTCGGCGATGGCGACGAGCAGCTCGTCGCCGGCCGGGTGGCCGAGCGTGTCGTTGATCGTCTTGAAGCCGTCCAGGTCGCATAACAGCATCGCCACCACGCCGGACGTGCGGGCGCTCCCCAACAGCGCGTGGGAGACCCGTTCCTGCAAGAGCGCCCGGTTCGCCAGGCCGGTGAGACCGTCGTGGAACGCCTGGTGCCGCAGGTCGCTCTCCAGCGCCCGCTGCGCGGTCAGCGCGCCGTCCAGCTCATGGGATCTGGTCCGCAGGTCCACCGTCTGCCCGCGCAGCAGCCGAAGCAGCCAGCTCACCCGGGCGATGACGACCGTGAACAGCACGGCCGAGAGGGCGCCGAGCACCGGCAGGTCGGCGGACTTGTGCATGGCGCCGGACACCAGCAGGATGCCGGGCGCGATCAGCCCGGCGACGGCGACGAGCGGCAGTCGCGCTTCGGACTCCGGGCCGCCCTCGGCGGCCGGCAGCCGCCGCGCCATCGACGGATGCAGCGCGGCCACGCCGAGCAGTCCGTAGCTGATCAGCCAGCCGGCGTCGATCGGGTTGCCCGAGGTGTAGGACCCGTGCAGCTCCAGCAGGTCGTAGCCGATGTCGGCGATCATCAGCGCGGTGAGGCTCACCGCGACCAGCACGGCGCTCGCGTGTTTGGCGCGGGTGGCGAACAGTGCCAACGCCACGACGAACAGCACGCCGACGTCCATGACCGGGTAGGCGATCGACACGACCTTCGCGGCGAGCGTGACCGTGGAGTCATGGGCGTAGGACGTGACCAGCACCTGCCACAGCAACGTCAACGCGCCGAGCGTGATGATGGCGGCGTCCGCGCGATCCTCGCGCCGCCGGCGGATCGTGTACCTGGTCATCAGCACCACCGACAACACGAGACAGGGGTATCCGCTGAGGTAGAAGGCGTCGGCGATCGACGGGAACGGTTCGGTGTGCAGGACGATGTCGTCGTAATTGAGGATCGCGTCCCCGCCGACGAAACAGAACGTGGCGAGGGCCATGGCCCACCACCCGCCGGGCAGCGCGGGCCGGTGCAGGCGGACGCCGGCGGCGATGCAGCCCACCGACAGCAGCCCGATCACGAGATAGATGACATCCCGCGCGACGTTGCTGGGCACGGCGAAGTAGGCCGCCAACAGACATGAATTTACCGCCAGGGTGCATTGCCAGGCGTGCCGGGTCACTCGAATCCTTCCGCGTGCGGAAAACGGTCTCCGGCAGATCATCGGCAGCCCTCGACCGGACCTGAGTTCACGTCGAGTTCGCGGAACCGTCGACACCCCGTCGATCTGTGGCGGGCCGGCGGACGTGCGCGTCTGGCGAACTGAGCGACATGGCGATTTCCTCTCCGGACCGTCCGCAGACGGTCGACGAGTACACCGACTGGAACAACCGCGAGCTGGCCCGCAGCGCGGTCAGCCGGCGCGGCATGCTCAAGGCCGTCGCGGGCGGCGCAGGCGGTCTGGCGCTGGCCCAGTTCACGCTGGCGCACGCTTCGTTCGCCGCCGGCGGCGGCGGCGGCTCGAAGGGTGTGGTGATCTCCGCACGGCACCTGTCGTTCGTCAACGACGCACACGGCCGGCCGGACACCGCGATGGCCGTGACAGCTCAGCTGGTGAGCAAGACCGGCGCGCTGCCGAACAGGCTGCGCGCCTTCGTCGACGTCGGCAGCCGCCCGGGGCATTACGGCACGAGCGTGGAGGCCGAGATCGTGCACCTGGTCGGGCAGTACGCCATCGCCGGCGGCCCGGTCGGCAGCCAGTTCTACGCGAAGGCTCGGCTGACCCGCCTGCAGCCGGAGCACGTCTACCACTACCGGCTGCGGCTGTCGGACGGCACGACGTCCGGCGACGCTTACTTCACCACCGCCCCGGCCCGGCCGATGGGCAGGCACGCCGACACGCAGCGGCCGGCCGATCCGTTCACCTTCACCGCGTTCGCCGACGTCGGCACCAACATCGCGCCCACCGACCCCGCGTTCGCGTGGCACCAGGACCCGGCGTCGGTCAGGGCGAACGGCGGCACCTGGCCCAGCGGCGTCTTCGACAACAACTACTACAAGCCGACCGACCCGGTCGCGGGCGCCAGCGGACGGGACCCGCATCCCGCGGTCACCCAGACGAACGCGATGTCGGCGGAGCGGCCGGTGTTCACGCTGCTTGCCGGCGACATCTGCTACGCCGACCCGAGCGGCACCGGACTGCCTGCCAACGACACGCTCGCGCTCAGCGGCGGCTCACCGGCCGGGACCAACAACTACAACCCGTACGTGTGGGACGTCTTCCTCAATCAGATCGAGGCGCAAGCCGCTTTCACGCCGTGGATGTTCGCCACCGGCAACCACGACATGGAGCCGCTGTACGGCGACACCCACTACCTCGGCGACAGCCATACCCACGGGTATGGTGGGCACCTGGCCCGGCTCGACCTGCCGACGAACGGGCCGAAGGGCTGTCCGTCGGTGTACAGCTTCGTCTACGGCAACGTCGCGGTGATCTCGGTCGACGCGAACGACCTGTCCTACGAGATCCAGACCAACACCGGGTACTCCCGCGGCGCCCAGCTGGCGTGGCTCGAGGCGACGCTCAAGGAGTGGCGGACCAACACGACGGTCGCCCCGACCATCGACTTCGTAGTCGCGTTCTTCCACCACTGCGCTTACTCCACGACCACCAACCACGCGTCCGACGGCGGCCTGCGCGGCGCGCTCGACCCGCTGTTCAGCAAGTACCAGGTGGATCTCGTCGTCCAGGGGCACAACCACATCCTCGAGCGCACCGACCCCATCAAGAACGGCCACCCCACCCGTTCGGCGCCCGACGGCTCGGTGATCGAACCGAAGAAGGACGGCGTGACATACCTTTGCGTAGGCTCTGGCGGTCGGCCGCGGTACTCCTTCCGGCCGGCTCCCAGCCCGGCCGCGCCGCCGCCGCCCGGGGTGACCCCGACGGGAGCGCAGTTGCTGCCCGAAGGGCAGCGCTACCGCGGCTACGAGCCGCCCGGCGGCCCGAACTCGGCGGAGAACAACACCGAGAACGTCGTCAACAGCTACGTCTGGTCCGACGCCGGCACCACCTCGGCCGGTGGCTACCCCGCCGGCACGCAGGTGCCGGAGGTGGTCACCTGGTCGCAGGTGCGTTACGACGACTACGCCTTCATCGCCGTGGACGTCACACCGGCGCGACGCGGACGCCCGACGACCTTTGTCGTCCGCACGCTGGCCGACGCGCTGCCGGGCACGAACGAGCCCTACACCGAAATCGACCGGATCACGCTCAAGCGGGTCGCCGGACACAACGCCGTCGACTGCCACGAGCGCGGTCCGTCGCGCACGGCCCGGGACCTGATCGTGCCGGAGCACGCCGCCGCCGGCCGCTGAGCCGGCGGCGGGATCAGCCGGGGGGCTGCTGTGCGAAGTGTCTTTTCGCGCCGGCGACCAAGGAGCCGAAAGCCAGCCGGTTGAGCGGTTTGGTCAACGGGAACACCCGCTCGAGCCTGGGCTGCGGGTCGATCGCGACCGTCCAGGTGAACAGCGTTCCGTCGCCGTCCGGCTCGAGCAGGTAGTCCTCGGCGAAGCGGCGCAACCCCGGCCTGTTGGCCGACGTGGCGTAGAAGGAGTACCCGCGGCTTTCGTCCCAGCGGAAGAACTTCTCCCGGACGGTCACCGAGCCCAGCGGCAGCGTCACCTCCCGGGTGGTGCCGACCCCGAATGGCCGTGGCGTGGTCCACACGACCTTGCGCACGAACGGCCCCCACGCCGACACGCTCGCGTCGGAACTCAGCGACTCCCACACCCGTGCTGGCGCAACGGGCAGCCGGATCGGGTAGCGCAGGATCTGCTGCGCCGAGCTGAACAGGGTTGAGTCGACTTCCTCGAGCGGATACCAGCGCGTCATGCCGGCAGCCTGCCATGCCGGTCAGCGCTGCAGGGTGGCCAGGGCGGCGCGGATCTCCGGGGGCACCGGCGTCGGGCGCCGATCGGCCCGGCCCACGTAGACGTGCACGAACCGGCCCACCGCGGCCGGCTGTTCGCCGCGTTCGCCGAACAGCGCCAGCCGGTAGGCGACGCTGGACGTGCCGAGCCGTTCCAGAGCGATGCCGGCGGTCACCGTCTCGGGGAAGCGCAGCTCGGCGAAGTAGCGGCACGACGTCTCGACGACCAGCCCGATCGCAGGCAGCTCGCGGATGTCGACGCCGCTGGCCTCGATCAGCCACCCGTTCACCGCCGTGTCGAACAGCAGGTAGTGGACGACGTTGTTCACGTGGCCGTAGGTGTCGTCGTCGGACCAGCGGGTCGGCAGCGCGCGCAACACGGGAAAGTCCGCCCGGCGCAGCTCCTTCGGATCGTCCGTCATGCCGGCGCGGCCAGGGCGTCGACTCGCAGCGTGCACGCCCGCAACTCGGCCGGCCGCACGGCGCTCTGCGAGCTGCCGGGCACGCTCACCCGCAGGCTGTCCGACAGCGCCGCCGAGCAGTTGGTGTAGTCGTGCAGCTGGCTTTCCGCGGTCGCGCCCGGCGTGAGCTCCCGCCGGGACGCTTTGTCTCCGGACGGCTGAGCCGGCCTGCCGATGGCGTTGCCGGCGCGCAGCAGCGTGACCGACGGATATCCGTAGAGCACGCAGCGCGCCGGACCGGTGTTCGTGAACTGCAGAGCCGCAAACTCCTGTCCCTGCGAGGCCGACCCGCGGATCACCCGAACCTGCACCGACGTGCAGGTCGAGCGCGGCGCGGCGGTGGCGACCGGGGTGCTCGGCGCGGCGGCGCTCGTCGAACGCGGCGGTGTCGACGCCGGCGTGCTCGACGTGCGGGTGGCCGGCGCGGGCGCGGGCGTCGACACGGGTGGTGTGCTCGGCGGCACGGACGTCGACGTCGACGTCGACGTCGAGGGCGTGGGGGCAGTGGTCGGCGCCGTCGACGCGCTCGAGGTGCAGCCGGCGGCCAGCACCCCGGTGGCGAGGAGGCTGGTCGCCGCCCACGAGCCGAGCGTGCGCCGCGGCGAGCGCGTCAATTGATGCGCAGGTCGGTGGCGTACGGCAGGCTCGTCACCCTCAACCGGCTGTCCGACTGCAGGTTGCGCCACATCGACGTCCACGCGTCGCGGCCGGTGAGGCTGCCACAGCCGCCGGTCTGCGAGCATGCCGTCCACTCTGTCAGCACGCCGCCGAAGTTCACCCGCGGACGCCGCGCCGCCACGCCGGTGAGCGAGATGTACTTCCACTGCGCTGCCATCGTCATGTTGTAGACCTGCGGCAGATTGACGATCCGGGTCGGCGCGGCGCCGCCGGCGAGCTCGTACAGCCCGCTCATCGACCAGCCGTTGTTGCAACGCCGGCCGGTCAGCGTCCACGAGCAGCCGTCCGCGGAGCCGTTGAAGACGAACTTCGCGCTCGTGTTCGCGAGGTAGCCGGCAAGCCAGGACGCGGTTTGCTTGTAGGACGCGCGGAAACCCGGCTCGATGTCGTTCGCGCCGGCAATCGACAGGCCGGCATACCCGCGGGCATGGTTGACCACCGGGTCCACCGCGGAGTTCGCCCACGCCGCGCCGCTGGCCGTTGTCACATCCATGTCGTTGTTCGTGCCGATCGCGATCGTCGCCGGCGCGGTCGACCGCTGGCCGGCGTGGTAGCCGTCGACGTAGGCGTCCAGGTCGCGGACCAACGCCGCGTAGGGCACGAACCGGGTGGTCGCGCTGAGCACGACGCCACCGTCCAACTGGTCCTGGCCGCCGATGTCCAGCAACACGAGGTACCGGTGGCCGGACGGGTTGCCCTTCGCGTCGGCGAGGCCGGCCGCGCGCATGCGGGTCAGCTCCGCGCCGGCGCCGGTGCCGAGGTTGCGCAGGTAGCGGCTCGTCGCGACCGGCGCGGGCGTCGTCTGCGGGCCCGGGCCGGCCGGCGTGGTGATCGCCGCGGACCTGCCGCCGGCCGACCTGCCCGCGACGTTCACCGCGACGACGGTGAACGAGTACGTCGACCTCGCCGCCAGCCCGGACACCACGACGCTGCGCGCCGCCGGGCTCGCCGTCGCGGTTCGGCCGCCCGGGCTTGCGGTCACCACGTACGTGGTCCACGGCGCCCCGCCGTCGCTCGCCGGCGGCGTCCAGGACACGATTGCCGAGCCGTAGTCCGGCGTCGCGCGCACGGCGGTCGGCACGCTCGGCGGCACGGGGTGCACCGCGTTGACGATCTTGCAGCCGAGGCTCGCGTCGGCGCCGCCGCCGACGTTACGCGCGACGAGGCACACCCGGTGCTCGCCGGCGTCCGCGGTCAGCGTCGCGGCGAAGCCGTGCGCGGCGCCGTAGCCGGGGTACTGGCGCGCCATGTCCGGGCTGGCGGCGTTCGCGGTGATCGCCGGGCGCGCCGCGCCGTCCACGCTCACCGCGAGCTGCAGCGGCGCAGTGGTGTCCGGATCGAAGGCCCAGCCGGTGATCTGCAACGCGCCGCCGCCGGCAGCGCGGCCGGCGGCGGTGAACCGGGTCAACGGGGACAGCGCCAGCGTCAGCGACTGGCAGGCGGGCGTGGAGTTCCTCGTCCCGTAGGAGACGTTGAGCCCGATTGCGCAGGCCCGGTGCGCGCCGGACGCCGCCCGCAGCGTCGTGCGGAACTCGTGCCCGGTGCGGGTGGCGCCCTTCCGCTTGGCGACGACGGTGCGCTGCAACGTGCCGTCGACGAGCAGCTGCACCGAGATCGCCTTGCGGGTGTCCGGGTCGCTCGCCCAGCCGGTCAGCGTCACGCCGGTGGGGGTGGCCGTCACCGCCGTCAGCGCCGCGGTGGGCGTGACGGCGATCCGGACCGACCGGCACGGGTAGTTGGTGTTGGCGCCGAGACCGACGTTGGCCACCGTCAGGCAGACCGTGTGCACGCCTTCGGCGACCGGCAGGTAGGCGTTGAAGCCGTGCAGCGCGCCGGCCGACGGATGCGCCTTCGCGAGATCGGCCCGGCGCTTGTCCGCGCGCAGCGTGGTGAGCGCGCCGTCGACGGACACGAGCACATTGAGCGCCGTCTTGGCCGCGTCCCGGTCGAAGGCCCAGCCCCGGACATGGAGCGTGCCGCGGCCCTTCCCGAGGGTGTTGACCGCCAGCGTCGGGTCGTCGTTCACCACGATCGTCTTGCAGCCGAGCCCGTTGTCGGAGCCGAAACCGATGTTGCGGCCGGTCACGCAGACCGTGTGCCGGCCCTGCGACACCGGGTAGGAGACGTCATAGCCGTGCGCGACGCCCCAGCTGGGATGGGTCTTGCGGAGGCCGGCGCGCGGCCCGGCGGCGGACACGACGTGGGCGGTCCGGTCCACGGTGACCACGACGGTCACCCTGGCCCTGCGCCGATCCAGGTCGTCGGCCCAGCCGCGAACCCGCACCGAGCCGGGCGGCGAGGTGACCCGCGGCGCGGAGCCGACGGGGCCGTAGTCGAACTGCCGCCGCGCGCATTTGCGCAGGACGTGGTTCTTGCCGCGGCCGACGTTCTTCGCCGAGATGCAGATGAGGTGTCTGCCCTCGCGCACCGGCACGACGAAGTTGAAGCCGTGCCGCGCGCCCGCCTTCGGATGCTTGCGCGCGACGCCCGGCCGGGACCTTTTCGCGGTCACCGACTTGGCGAGCTTGTGATCGACGGTGACGTAGGTGCGCAGCGCGGTCCTCGGCGCGTCGGGGTCGTAGTCCCAGCCGACGACGCGCAGCCCGCCGGGCACCACCGACGCCCGGTCGACGTGGCCGATCGGCGCGTGCCGGGCGGCGGACACCAACCGGGTCGCCGGCCCGGTTGGCGCGGTCGGCAGGGCGACGGCGACGACGGCCGCGGCGCCCAGCAGCGCAGGGGCGAGCAGCGCCGGCACGAGCGAGGAGGCGAAGGCGGAGCGCCGGCCGCGCCCGCGCGAGAACGGAGAGGTCATTGCGCACTTTCCGTCGGCGCGGCGGCCGCGAACTTGAGGGCGAGGGCACGCCGATCAAACCATCCATGTTACTGATGTGACAAGTGGGACTGATGTTACGACACGCTCCGCGCGGTCGGTCTCAGCGAGTCGGCAGCTGGTAACCCGCGAACTTGTCCCGCAGCGTCCTCTTGGAGAACTTGCCGACGCTGGTCTTCGGCACCTCGTCGAGGAAGACGACGTCGTCGGGCACCTGCCACTTGCTCAGCCGGGCGCCGAGGAACTCGAGCACGTCCTCTCGGGTGAGCGTCGCGCCGGGGCGCGGCACGACGCAGGCCAGCGGCCGCTCGGCCCACTTGGGGTGCGGCACCGCGATCACCGCCGCCTCGGCCACGTCGGGATGGGACATGATCACGTTCTCGAGATGGACGGAGCTGATCCACTCGCCGCCGGACTTGACCAGGTCCTTCGTCCGGTCGACGAGCCGCACGTAGCCCAGCGGCGACACGGCGGCGACGTCGCCGGTGCGCAGCCAGCCGTCCGGCGAGAACTGCTCGCCCGGCTCGTCGGTGCGGAAGTAACGCGCGGCGATCCACGCGCCGCGGACCTCCAGCTCGCCGGTCGCGGTGTCGTCCCACGGCTGCTCGGCCCGGGTGTCCTGTTCCACGATGCGCAGTTCCACGCCGGGCGGCGTCATCCCGGCCGTCGCGCGCAGGTCGGCCAAGGCGTCGTCGTCCGCGTCGGCGACCTCGGCCCGCTCGACGCAGACAGTCGCGATCGGCGAGGTCTCGGTCATCCCCCACGCCTGGGTGATCGGCAGGCCGATCTTCTCGCGGTACGTCTCGGACAGGGCGCGCGGGACGGCCGAGCCGCCGCAGATGATCATGCGCAGCGCGGAGAGGTCGCGGTCGGCGAGCTGCGGGAGCATCCCCATCCAGATTGTCGGCACGCCCGCGGTCACCGTGACCCGCTCGCCCTCCAGCAGGTCGAGCACCGCGCCGGGGGACAGGTCCGGCCCGGGGAAGATCATCGACGCGCCGGCGAGCATCGACCCGTAGGGCAGGCCCCAGGCGTTGGCGTGGAACATCGGCACCACCGGCAGGACCCGATCGCGGTCGCTGAGCGAGAAGACCGCCGTCGTCGTGTTCGAGTTCGAGTGCAGCCAGGTAGAGCGGTGGCTGTAGAGGACGCCCTTGGGATTGCCGGTGGTGCCGGTGGTGTAGCACAGCGCCGCCGCGTTGCGCTCGTCCGGCACCCGGTCGGCGAAGTCCGTCTCGGCGGCCGGCGCGACGACGTCCGACCACAGCACGACCCGCGGATCGTCGGGCAGCGACGCGTCCGCGCCGTCGTCCATCACCACCACATGCCGGACCGTCTCGAGCTGCGGCAGGTGGCCGGCGAGGGCGGGCAACAGCGAGCGGTCGACGAAGATCGCCTCGTCTTCGGCGTGGTTGACGGTGTAGATCAGCTGCTCGGCGAAGTACCGAATGTTGATCGTGTGCATCACCCGGCCGGTGCCCGGGATCGCGAAGTACAGCGCGAGGTGCCGCGCGGTGTTCCAGCCGAACGTGCCGACCCGGCCGTCGGCGGAGACGCCGACGGAGTCGAGGTAGGTCGCGATGCGCCGCGCGTCGGCCAGCACGTCGGCGACGGTCATGCGTTCGACGCCGGTAACCGTGCGGGTGACGATCTCCTTGTCCGGGAAATACCGCTCGGCGCGCGCGAAGATCGCGTTCGTGGTCAGCGGGAAGTCCTGCATCAACCCCAACATGGACGCGATGGTTGTCCTCGCCGGGGCCTGGGGCAAGAGTGGGCAAGAGCGGTGATCACTCCCGCCGGATCTGATAGGTGTGCGTCCGGACCTCGGTGGCGGAGAAGTAGGCGTGCGCGGAGCCGAGAAAGTCCCGCACGCTGCGCGCGCCGCTGGCCTGCGCGTCCCCGGCGAGCGGCAGGTAGGTCGAGCGCACGCCGTGGTCGCCGAGCACAGTGCCGTCGCCGCGCGTCCCGGCGACGGTCGTGACGTTGGGGAGATCCGGATTCGCGACGCCGTCGAGGTGCGGCACGACGTCGGCGCGGTTCTCCAGGGCGAGGACCTGCACGCCACGCGGCAGCTGGCCCGCGGTCCGGCCGATCGGCGCGCCGGCGGTGACGACGTGGGTGACGTTGAATTGCCCCGACGCGACGGCGTCGCGCGCGGCGGTCACCGCCACCATGCCGCCCTCGCTGTGGCCGACCAGCATGACGGGGTCGCCGGGGCGCACCCCGGCCTGCGTCATCGCCGCGAGGACGCCCTGCTCGTAGGCGGTGCGCTCGCCGACGAGCGCGCGGCAATTCGTCGTCAGGCTGGTGATGTCGTGGGTTGGCGCCAGGGTCCAGGACTTGGTGCCGGTGATGTCCACGATCGCCCTTCTGGCCCCGCCCGGCCCGGTCAGCACCCGCACGTCGATCTCGCCGTGCCGCGGGTCGTCGTTGCGACGCGCGAGGTCGGCGAGCACGTCCGTCAGCCGGCGCGGGGGCGTCGCGGCGAGCGCGCCGGCGTCCGCGCCGGTCCGGCGCACGACGCCGACGCCGTCCGCCAGGGCGCCGGCCGCCGCCGTCAGCGCCGCAGGCAGCCCGAGCAGCTCCACGACGAGGTCGGCGGCCTGCGGGTCCGCGGCGATCGCCGCTTGCGCGGCCTGCAGCGGATCGCCGGTGTGGGCGAGCGTCGCCGCGCCTTCCGCCAGCGCCTCGGGCAGCCGGGCGAGACCGAGGATGTCGTCTCGCAGGGTCGCGACGGTGTCGTCGACGGCTTCGTACGCCGAGGCGGCGGCGCGCAACTCGCCGTCGATGACGCCGGCCTCCGCGCCGGCCCACGACAACCCCTGCGGGGCGTCGAGCGCGGCGAGCAGGGTGGCCTCGAAGTCGGCGAAGCCGATCGGATCCAGCAGCGCGGACAGCACGAGCGCCGGGTGCGCCAGGTAGCCGTGCAGGCCCAAGGCCGCCGACAGGCTCTCGCCGGCGACCGCGCCGAAGCACGCGGCCATTTCGCGCAGCTGTTCGGTGCGCGCTGCGATCCCGCCGGATCCGCCGCGCACGGCCACCGGCTGCCCTGGGAGTGTCACGTGGGGTGATTCATCCGATGCCGATCAGGTGCAGCCCGTCGCCGATCAGGCGCGCGCCGTCGCCGACGAGGTTCAGCCCGTCGCCGAACACGCCGGCGACGTCGCCGGGCAGCCGGCCGGGCGCGGTCGCCAGGTCCGCCCCGCCGGCGCCGAGGTCGTCGGCGAGCCGGCCGGCGTCGGACACAGTTTTCGCGAGCTCGGCGAGCACCCTTGCGACCCTGGCGGCGTGCGCGCGCAGGACGTCGGCGGCGTCGTCGAGGCGCGCTGCCGAGGTGCGCAGGCCGAACAGCACGCCAGCGGCCGTCGCGGCGAAGGCGGTCGCCGCGAGGCCGTGCCAGTGCGTCGCCGCGACCGCGCGACGCAGCCGTTCGGCTCGCGCGCGGGTCGCGTCGGCATGCCGGGCGATGCGATCGGCGATCGCTGTCAGCTCGGCGGGATCCGGGAGGATCGACATGACCCAAAGTCTCCGGCACCCGGCCCGGCCGCCAAACCGTCCGCCGCGGAATGTGGACGGCGCCCCGGTTGTGCACAGCGCGCCGGGCCCGCTTGACGCAGCCGTCCATGGTTCAATGACGCGGGGAATTACACGGGTGCAACTCGGGTCGTCGGCACCTGTGCGAGCGAGCGTCGAGAGGCACCGGAGAACATGCATTCCGCGAGGGTCGCAACCGATTCCACCGGCGCGGTCGAAGACGCCGCCGACGCGCTCAGCCGCCGCGACCGCGAGATCCTCGCCTTCGAGCGGCAGTGGTGGAAGTACGCCGGCGCCAAGGAACAGGCCATCCGCGAGCTGTTCGACATGTCCGCGACGCGCTACTACCAAGTGCTCAACGCCTTGATCGACACCCCTGCGGCGCTGAGCGCCGACCCCATGCTCGTCAAACGTCTGCGACGCTTGCGCGCGAGCAGGCAGCGCCAACGGTCGGCGCGTCGACTGGGCATCGAGGTTTGAGAACTGAACGCAAAGCATGGCCGACTGGCCAGGCAGCAGGCGCGCCGACACCAGCGTGAACGACTCGCCGGCATCGGCGTCGTCCTGCTGGGCGCAGCCGTGCTCGTCATCGCGGTCATCGCGCTGCGCCAGCCGACCCGGCATGTGACGAGCGCCAAACCCACCCGGACCGTCGTCCACACCGTCGCGCCGCCCTCCCCGACGAGCTCAGCTGCGTCGAGTTCGAAGATCGCGCCGTCCACCATCTCGACGACCAGGCCGCCGTCCACCACCTCGACGGTCACCTCGACGGCCGGCGGCACGAGCGAGCTGAAGAGCGTGCCGTTGCTCGTGCTCAACAACAGCACGATCTCCGGGCTGGCTCGCGACGCCGCCCAGCGCTTCGAGAACGCCGGCTGGACGGTCACCGCTTACGGCAACTACGCCAACAACATCATCTCGACCTGCGCCTACTACGACCCGTCGACGGCAAACGCGAAGGCGGCGGCCCAGGCGCTGCAGGACCAGTTCCCGACGATCAAGCGGGTCAAGCCGCGCTTCGGCCAGCTGCCCACCGGCCCGGTCGTGGTGGTGCTCACCTCGGACTACTCGTCGAGCTGAGCCGCTCGCGCCGCTGTGCGACAATTGCCGGACAACCGAAGATATGCACAACCGAATAGCACCGCTCATCCAGAGGGGCAGAGGGACCGGCCCGACGAAGCCCCGGCAACCGTGTGCGATGACTTGCGTCGACTTTGTCGACCTGAGGCCGCCGCAGGCAGGTGCCAACTCCGGCCCATGCGCGAATCGCGCCATGGGGAAGATGAGGAGAAAGGCCTCGTTTGCCATGACTGCCACTGCCCAGCGCGCCGACCGTTCGTTCGCGCCCACCTCGCCCGCTTCCGCGCTCGTCTGCCGCAGCTGCGGCGCGCAGTACCCGCTCGGCCCGCAGCACGCCTGCTTCGAGTGTTTTGGCCCGCTCGAAATCGGCTACGACCCGTCGGCGCTGGCCCGGGTCACCCGTGCCGACATCGAGAGCGGGCCGCACTCCATCTGGCGCTACGCCGGGCTGCTGCCGGTCGGCCAGGACGTCGCGACCCGCGTCGACACCGGCACCGGCATGACGCCGCTCATTCGCGCCGACCGGCTCGCCGACGAGCTCGGCTTCACCGCGCCGGTCTGGGTCAAGGACGACTCGGCGAACCCGACCCACTCGTTCAAGGACCGAGTGGTCTCGGTGGCGATCACCGCAGCGCGGGAGCTGGGCTTCACCCGCATCGCGTGCGCCTCGACCGGCAACCTGGCGAACTCGGTGGCCGCGCACGCGTCGCGGATCGGGATGCCGTCGATCGTGTTCGTGCCGTCGGACCTCGAGGCCGCGAAGATCGTCCAGACGGCGGTGTACGGCGGGACGCTGGTCGGCGTCGAGGGCTCCTACGACGACGTCAACCGGCTGTGCGCGCAGCTGTCGGAAGAGGACGAGTTCGAGCACACCGGCTTCGTCAACGTCAACATCCGGCCCTACTACGCCGAGGGGTCGAAGACGCTCGGGTATGAGGTCGCCGAGCAGCTCGGCTGGCGGCTGCCTGGGCAATACGTCGCCCCGATGGCGTCCGGCTCGATGCTAACCAAGATCAACAAAGCGTTCAAGGAGCTGGTCGCGGCCGAGCTGGTGCCCTCCGCGCAATGGAAGGTGTTCGGCGCGCAGTCGGCCGGCTGCTCGCCGATCGCGACCGCGTTCGCCGCCGGCGCCGCCGAGGTCGTGCCGGTGAAGCCGACCGGGATCGCGAAGTCGCTGAACATCGGCAACCCGGCGGACGGGCCGTACGCCCTGGACGCGGTGCGCGGGTCAGGCGGCGCGATGGCCTCCGTCGGCGACGAGGAGATCCGCGAGGGCATCCGGCTGCTTGCGCGGACCACCGGGGTCTTCGCCGAGACGGCGGGCGGCGTCACCGTCGCGGTGCTGAAGAAGCTGGCGGAGTCCGGCGAGCTGGACACATCGGTCGAGACCGTCGTCTTCAACACCGGCGAGGGCCTCAAGACCCTGGACGCGGTGAGTGCCGGCGCGCAGCCGACGGCCGTCATCGCGCCCACGCTGAAGGGCATGCGCGAAGCCGGCCTGCTCTGACGGATCACGTTCTCCAGTGACGGCTCGATCGCCGGAAAACCGGGGTTGAATGCGGGTCCTGCGGGTTCTGGTCAGCGGCGAGCGCGCCGTGTAGCGTCCGCCCCGGTCGTAGTGACGAGCGTTTTGTCGCCGCGTTGTGACGGGCCTCAAGGAAGAGGATCGTGCACTTCAGGCGGGACCGAGGAACGAAGACCGCGGCCTCACGGGGTGTGAGACCGGAACTGGCCCCTAGCAAGGAGTGCACGTGGCACAGGGCACCGTGAAGTGGTTCAACAACGAGAAGGGCTACGGCTTCATCGCCGTCGACGGCGGGCAGGACGTCTTCGTCCACTACTCGGCGATCCAGGCGGACGGCTACCGCTCCCTCGATGAGAACCAGCGGGTCGAGTTCGACGTGGTGCAGGGCCCGAAGGGCCCGCAGGCCGACGGTGTGCGCATCGTCTGACCAGCAGCCATTGCAGCGGCCCCGGGCTTCGGCTCGGGGCCGCTGCGGCGTTAAGAGCGGCGTTCAGAGCTCCGTCGGCCGGCTGGTTGCACTCGGGGAGGCCGAGTGCTAAACCTGAGCTGGCACTCGGCTAGGCTGAGTGCCAGCGCCGGGGGCGCGGTGAGGCCCGTTCTGGGCCGTCCGTCGCGGGCACCGACCGCCGGCCTTCCAAGTTGTCAATCGAAGAGTAAGGACCTGCGAATGGCTAAGTTGATCGCGTTCGACGAGGAGGCCCGTCGCGGCCTTGAGCGCGGCATGAACCAGCTCGCCGACGCCGTGAAGGTGACGCTCGGCCCGAAGGGCCGCAACGTGGTGCTGGAGAAGAAGTGGGGCGCCCCCACGATCACCAACGACGGCGTCTCCATCGCCAAGGAGATCGAGCTCGAGGACCCATACGAGAAGATCGGCGCGGAGCTCGTCAAGGAGGTCGCCAAGAAGACCGACGACGTCGCCGG
>NZ_CAXULP010000010.1:0-86670 GCF_964251945.1 uncultured Jatrophihabitans sp. | reverse complement strand
CCTCGTCGACCAGGACGCCGCCGAGGTGATGTGCAAGGAGGCCATCGACGCGGTCATCGACCTCGAGAAGATGGGCCTGCCGTTCAACCGCACGCCCGACGGCCGCATCGACCAGCGCCGCTTCGGCGGGCACACCAGAAATCACGGCGAGGCGGCCGTGCGCCGCTCATGCTTCGCCGCCGACCGCACCGGCCACATGATCTTGCAGACGCTGTACCAGAACTGCGTCAAGCAGGGCGTCGAGTTCTACAACGAGTTCTACGTGCTCGACCTCGTCATGACCGGCGAGCGGGTGTCCGGCGCGGTCGCCTACGAGCTCGCGACCGGCGACATCCACGTCTTCTCCGCGAAGGCAGTCGTGCTCGCCACCGGCGGGTTCGGCAAGGTCTTCAAAACGACGTCGAACGCGCACACGCTCACCGGCGACGGCATGGGAATCGTGTGGCGCAAGGGCCTGCCGCTGGAGGACATGGAGTTCTTCCAGTTCCACCCGACCGGCCTCGCCGGCCTCGGCATCCTGCTGTCCGAGGCGGCCCGTGGCGAGGGCGGCATCCTGCGCAACGCGGACGGCGAGCGCTTCATGGAGCGCTACGCGCCGACCATCAAAGACCTCGCGCCGCGCGACATCGTGGCCCGTTCGATGGCCAACGAGGTGCGCGAGGGGCGCGGCGCCGGTCCGCACAAGGATTACGTGCTGCTCGACCTCACGCACCTCTCGCGCGAGCAGATCGACGCCAAGCTGCCGGACATCACCGAGTTCGCCCGCACCTACCTCGGCGTCGAGCCCTACACCGAGCCGGTGCCCGTCTACCCGACCGCGCACTACGCGATGGGCGGCGTCCCGACGAACATCCGCGCCGAGGCGCTGCGCGACAACAAAACCGTCGTGCCTGGGCTGTACGCGGCGGGCGAGGTCGCCTGCGTGTCCGTCCACGGCTCGAACCGGCTGGGGACCAACTCGCTGCTGGACATCAACGTCTTCGGCCGGCGCGCGGGCATCGCCGCCGCGGAGTATTCGGTCGGCCGCGCGCACAGCGAGCTGCCCGCCGACGCCGAGGCCGTCGTCGTCGGCATGGTCGAGCAGCTGATGACCGCCGACGGCGCCGAGCGGGTGGCCACGCTGCGCCGCGAGCTGCAGGAGACGATGGACCGCAACGCGCAGGTCTACCGCACCGAGGAGTCGCTGAAGCAGGCCGAGGAAGACGTGGTCGCGCTGAAGGCCCGGTTCGCCAACATCGCGATCACCGACAAGGGCAAGCGGTTCAACTCCGACCTGCTCGAGGCGATGGAGCTCGGCTTCCTGCTCGACCTCGCCGAGGTGATGGTGGTGGGCGCGCGGGCGCGCAACGAGTCGCGCGGCGGCCACTTTCGCGAGGACTACCCCAACCGCGACGACGTCAACTTCATGCGGCACACCATGGCCTACCGCGAGGGCGACGGCGCGATCCGGCTGGACTACAAGCCGGTCGTGCAGACCCGCTACCAGCCGATGGAGCGCAAATACTGATGACCGCTGTGCAGAACGCCGTGCGTCCGCTCACCGCCCCCGCCATCGAGATGCCCGCGGAGACCAGGCTGATCACGCTGAAGATCCGCCGGTTCAACCCCGAGGTGGACGCCGAGCCGCACTGGGAGCGCTATCAAGTGCCGGCGCTGCCCACCGACCGCGTGCTCAACCTCCTGCACTACGTGAAGTGGGAGATCGACGGGTCGCTGACGTTCCGCCGCTCGTGCGCCCACGGCGTCTGCGGGTCGGACGCGATGCGGATCAACGGCGTCAACCGCCTGGCGTGCAAGGTGCTCACCCGGGACATGCCCGACGAGATCACCATCGAGGCGATCAAGGGCCTGCCGCTCGAGAAGGACCTCGTGGTGGACATGGAGCCCTTCTTCGACGCCTACCGTGCGGTCAAGCCGTTCCTGATCACCTACGGCAACGCCCCGACGCGCGAGCACAAGCAGTCGCAGGCCGACCGTGAGCGTTTCGACGACACCACGAAGTGCATTCTCTGTGCGGCGTGCACGACGTCCTGCCCGATCTACTGGACGGACGGCACCTACTTCGGGCCGGCCGCGATCGTGAACGCGCACCGGTTCATCTTCGACAGCCGCGACCAGGGCGCCGACGAGCGGTTGGAGATCCTCAACGACCGCGAGGGCGTGTGGCGCTGCCGCACCACGTTCAACTGCACCGAGGCATGCCCGCGCGGCATCGAGATCACGAAGGCCATCGCCGAAGTGAAGCGCGCGCTCGTCTTCCGCCGCGTCTGACGGCTCAGGCGGCGACGGCCAGCGCCAAGGGATAGACGTGGGTCGCGCCGGCTGCGCGGAGCAGGCGCGCGACCACGGTGAACGTCCAGCCGGTGTCGGTCCGATCGTCCACGAGCAGCACCGGCCGGCCCGTGACGCCCTGCGCCACCGCGGCTGGCAGCCGATAGCCGTCCCACACGTCGCGCAGCCGCAAGGCGCTGTTGGTGCGCCCGCCCGACGACCGCCCGACGTGCTCGACCGCGCCCAGATCGACGAGGCGCCCAACCTCGGCGAGTCGCGCCGCCAGCGAACCGATCAGCCCGGCCCGGCGATGCGAGCCGACCCACACGACAACCTCCGGTCGCTGCTGCCAACCCCACGCGGCAAGCACCTGCACCACCGCCCGGAACAGGTCCTCGGGCATCGCCTCGCTGGGCGTCGGGCCGTCGGGCGCCGGGCCGTCGGGCGCCCCGTCGGCCAGCAGCGCCCGCACCCGCGCGCCGAGACCGAGGTCGGTGAACCGCGCGACCGCGCGTCCCTCCTCCGCCTGCTCGCTGACCGGGATGCGCCCGCGCGCGTCGACGCCGAGGTTGGGCATAGCGGTCGGCCACATCCGCCGCGCGTCGAACGGCACGCCGGGCCGCTGCAGCCGCTCGTTGGCGCCCGTCACCGCCGCGCCGGAAACGTCCGCGGACAGCGCCAACGCGCCGCAGTTGTCGCAGCGGCCGCAGTCGGCCGCGTCCGGATCGTCCAGCTGCTCGCGCAGGAAGCGCAGCCGGCAGCGCGACGTCGCGATGTACTCGCGCATAGCGTGCTGCTCGTCCCGGCGGACCTGCGCGACCCGCTCGTAGCGCTCGGCGTCGTAGTCCCACGGCTGGCCGGTCGTGATCCAGCCGCGACCGACGCGGCGGGCGGCGCCGTCGACGTCCAGCACCTTGAGCATCGCCTCGAGCCGGGAGCGGGACAGGTCGACCTGGGTCTCGAGCGCGGCCGTGCTGATCGGCGTCCCGGTCAACGCGTTCAGCGCCGTGCGCACTTGCCGCTCGGCCGGGAAACCGACGGAGGCGAAGTAGTCCCAGATGGCCTGGTCCTCGCTGCCGGGCAACAGCACGACCTGTGCGCTGTCCACGCCGCGCCCCGCGCGACCGACCTGCTGGTAGTAGGCGATCGGCGACGACGGCGCGCCGAAGTGGATCACAAAGCCGAGGTCGGGCTTGTCGAAGCCCATCCCCAGCGCCGACGTCGCGACCAGGGCCTTGACGCGGTTGCCGAGCAGGTCGTCCTCGGCGGCGAGGCGCTCAGTCTGCTCGGTCTGCCCGGAGTACGCGACAACCCGGATACCGCGCCCCCGCAGGTAATCCGCGACCTCTTGCGACGCGGCCACGGTCAGCGTGTAGATGATCCCCGACCCCGGCAGCGACTCCAGGTGCTCGGCCAACCAGGCCAGCCGGTGCGCCGTGGACGGCAGCGACAGCACGCCCAGATGCAGCGACTCGCGGTCGAGGCTGCCGCGCAGCACCAGCACGTCGTCGCCCGCGCGGCCGAGGCCGAGCACGTCGGCGACGTCGTGCACCACCCGGCTGTTCGCGGTCGCCGTGGTCGCCAGCACCGGGATGCCGTCGGGCAGCTCGGGCAGCAGCGTGCGCAGGCGGCGGAAGTCCGGCCGGAAGTCGTGGCCCCAGTCGCTGATGCAGTGCGCCTCGTCCACGACGAGCAGCCCGCAGGACGCGGCGAGGCGGGGCAGCACGGCGTCGCGGAACTCCGGGTTGTTCAGCCGCTCCGGCGAGAGCAGCAACACGTCGATCTCGCCGCGCGCCACCGCGTCGTAGGTGGCGCGCCACTCGTCGACGTTGGTCGAGTTGATGGTGACCGCCCGGATGCCGGCCCGCTGGGCCGCGGCGATCTGGTTGCGCATCAGCGCCAGCAAGGGGGACACGATCACCGTCGGGCCGGCGCCGCCGGCGCGCAGCAAGGCGGTGGCGACGAAGTACACCGCCGACTTGCCCCAACCGGTCCGCTGCACGACGAGCGCGCGCCGCCGGTCGGCGACCAGCGCCTCGATCGCGCGCCACTGGTCCGCGCGCAGCTCGGCGCGCGCGCCGGCGAGAGCGCGCAGCGTATGCGCCGCCTGCTCGCGCAGCGCCGTCCGGTCGAGGGATCGAGTCACCGGTCCTGTCTAGCAGCCGGCGCCGACGCAAACGCCGGCCGTCCACAACCCGAGCACGGCGTTCCCGGGCGGCACAGCGGCTGCCGCCTACCCTCGATCCGTGCGCAGCTCGCCCGTCCGGTCGGCCGTCCTGTCGGCGCTCGCTGCCGCCACGCTGCTCGGCGGCGCGGCGCTCCCGGCCGCGGCGAATCCGACGCCGTCGCCCACGCGACCGGCCGCGCCGCATCTCGTCCCGCCGCCAGCCCCCGCGCCGACCGACCACGGCAACTCGCCGGCCGCGCCGGACCCGCATCCGCCACGCGGCGGCATCGGGCCGCTGGGCGAGGCGGTGGGCGGCGCCCGGCTGCTGTCCCGCGGGCTGGTGCTGCCCGCGGGCGCCCCGGCCCCGCCGAAAGACCTGAGCGCGCGGGCCTGGGTCGTCGTCGACCTCGACGACGGCGCCGTGCTCGCCGCCCGCGACGCGCACGGCCGCTATCAACCGGCGAGCATCCAGAAGCTGCTGACGGCGCTCACCCTGCTGCCGATCCTGCCCGCCGGCGAGCTGGTGCGGGTCAGCCGCCAGGCCGCGAACACCGAGGGCTCGCACGCGGGGCTCGTCGGCGGCGGCCTCTACACGGTCGCCGACCTGTTCCGCGGCCTGCTGCTGGTCTCCGGCAACGACGCGGCCGAGGCGCTCGCCGACCTGGCCGGCGGACGGGCGCACACCGTCGCGCTGATGAACGCGACCGCCCGCGAGCTCGGCGCCTACGACACCCTTGTCCAAACCCCGTCCGGCCTGGACGGCTGGCGTCAGCTGACCAGCGCGTACGACATGGCGCTGATCCTGCGCGCCGCGCTCGCCCTGCCCAGTTTCGCCGCCTATGACACCACGCCCGAAGCCACCCTGCCGAGGCAGAAGTCCGTCGGCCGGGTCGCCATGTACAACCAGAACATCCAGTTCCTGACGAGCGTCAGGGGCGCGCTCGTCGCGAAGACCGGCTACACCGACGCCGCGCAGCACACGTTCGTCTGCGCTATCCGGCGCGACGGCCATCGCTACGGCGTCGTCCTGCTGCGCGCTCAGCGCTATCCGGATGACCAGTGGGTGCAGGCGACGAAGCTCGTCACGTGGGCCGCCCGGTTGCCGGCCGGGACGCCGCCGGTCGGCCAGCTGGCGCCCGCGGTGCAGACGGCAGCGCGCGTCACGGCCACGGGCGGGCTGACATCGCCAGCATCGGCGGCCGCGGCAAGCGGCTCGGCCTCGCCGCCGCCAAGCGGCAGCTCGCCGCCAAACGGCAGCTCGTCGCCAAGCAGCAGCTCGCCTTCGCCGCAGCCGAGCGGCAGCAGCGCGCCCGGCGCCACGCCGAACGGCAAGCGCGGCGTCGCGCTGATCATCTTGGTGCTGTTCGCAGTCGGGATCGTGCTACTCGCCGGGCGGCTTCGGCGCGGCACGCGCTGAGCGGGTCAGCGCCCACGTCGCCGCCGCGCCCGCCGCCGCGCCCGCGCCCAGCAGCGTCGCGCCGACCGCCGCTGGCGACACCGCCCGCGAATCGCCGTCGGCAACGCCGTCGGCTTGGTCGGCCATCGCAGCCGGCTCGAGGATCGGGACGGAGTTCGCGGCGCGATCGGCCGCGTGCGCGGTGGCGAGCCATGCGCAGGAGAACAGCATGTACCGCGCGACCAGCTGGATCCACACCAGCACCGCGACGATGCCCGCGAACGGCCCGGCGGTGGGGCTGCTCGAGGTCTTCGCGATCGTGTACGTCCCGACGATCTTCAGCACCTCGAAGCCGACGGACGCGAGCAGCGCGCCGCGCAACGCCAACGAGCGCGAGACACCGGCCTGCGGCAGCCGCACCAGCAGCCACCAGAAGATGACCATGTCGCCGCCCACCGCGAGCGCGATGCCGATCACCTTCACCAGGTAGCGCACCCCAGGCACGGAATCCAGGTGCACCGCCTGCAGGATCTGGTCGGTGACCGCCACGCCGGCCACCGTCAGGCCGAGGGAGACGAGCAGGCCGAGGCCGAGGCCGCCGAGCACCAACAGGTTGGCCAGCCGGGAGGAGACAAAGCTCTGCTTGCGCGGCGGCCGGCCCCATACGCCGTCGATCGCGCCGCGCAGGTTGCCGATCCAGCCCAGCCCGGTGAGCAGCACGCCGATCAGGCCGACGACGCCGACCCCGGAGCGGTTGGCGATCGCCGTCTTCAGCGCGGTCTCCAGGGTGTCGCCGAAGCCGCCCGGCACCTCGGAGGTCAAATGCGCGAACAGGCTCTGTTCGGCCGCCGGGTGCGCGTTCAACACGAATCCCGCGATCGCGACCGCCAGCAGCAGCAGCGGGAACAGCGCCAGGAAGCTGAAGTAGGTGATCGCCGCCGCGTACTGATTGCCGTTGTTGCGCTGCATCAGGTGCCACGCGGCCACCACATGCCGAACCCAGTGCCGCCGCTCTTTCAGCGCGGCCCATCGCGCCGACGCCGCTGACTTGGTCCTGGAGATCCGTCCCGGCGCCTCGTCGGTCACAGGTCCGTGTCTACCCGTGTCCACCCGGAGTGAACAGGCGGCGAATCGCCGAGCGGGAATTCCGAGCGCCAGTCCCAGCGGCCCCCGGGCTCGCGGTAGAACAACACGAACCGGTCGACGGTGAACCGCGCGACGAAGTCCTGCAGTCCCTCGTAGGCCTCGTCGAGCCGGTCGTCGGCAAGTTCCTGGGCGACCGTGACGTGCGGGTGATAGGGAAATTCGAGTTCGCGGGCCAGCGGACCGTCGCGGATCTCGCGCTCGAGCAGCTCGCAGTCCGACACCCCCGTCGCGACCTGCACGAACACCACCGGCGAGGTCGGCCGAAAGGTGCCGGTGCCCGCGAGATGCATGACGAACGGCTGGGTCGTCTTGGCCGCCACCGACAGGTGCTGCTCGATGTCGGGCAGCGAGCCGGCTGGCACCGGCGTGGGCGGCAGCAGCGTGACGTGCGGGAAGACCAGGCCGGCGACCGGGTCGCCCACCAGCCGACGCCACTTCGCGAGCACGCTGGCGTGTGGCTGCGGGATGGCGACGGCGACGCCCACCGTCACGTCGGAGCTCACGTCGGAGCTCACGTCGGACCTCACGTCGGACCTCATGTCGGCGGCGGCACGAGGCCGACCCGGTCGTAGGCGACGCGCACCGACTCGTCGGCCACCTCGTTCGCGCGCCGCGCTCCACGAGCGAGCAACCGGTCCAGCTCGGCCGGATCGTCGAGCAAGTCCTTCGTCCGCTTGGCGTACGGCTCGGCGAACGCGACGACCGCGTCGGCGACGGCCGCCTTCAGCGCGCCGTAACCCTGGCCGGCGAAGTCCTGATCGACCTCGGCGACCGGCCGCCCGGCGAACGCGGCGTAAATCGTCAGCAGGTTAGACACCCCAGGCTTGGCCTTCGGGTCGTAGCGGACTTCGGTCTCGGTGTCGGTGACCGCACGGCGGATCTTCTTCACCGTCACCGCCGGGTCGTCGAGCAGGTTGATGGTGCCGGCATCGCCGAGGGACTTGCTCATCTTCGCGGTCGGGTCCTGCAGGTCGAGGATCTTTGCCGTACCCGAAAGTATGTACGGCTCAGGCACGACGAACGTGTCGCCGTAGGTGGTGTTGAAGCGCTGCGCGAGATTGCGGGTCAGCTCGAGATGCTGGCGCTGGTCTTCGCCGACCGGGACGTAGTTGGCCTGGTAGACGAGGATGTCGGCCACCTGCAGGATCGGGTAGGTCAGCAGCCCCACGGTGACCCGGTCGGCGCCGGACCGCGCGGACTTGTCCTTGAACTGGGTCATCCGGCTGGCCTCGCCGAAGCCGGTGAGGCACTCCATCACCCACGACAGCCTGGTGTGCGCCGGCACGTGGCTCTGCAGGAACAGCGTGCAGCGCTCGGGGTCGAGGCCGGCGGCCAGCAACTGGGCCGCTGACACCCGGGTGCGCTCGCGCAGCTCGGCGGGCGTCGGCGGGTTCAGGGTGAGCGCGTGCAGGTCGACGACGCAGTAGAACGCGTCGTTGCCCTCTTGCAGGGTCACCCACTGCCGCACCGCGCCCAGGAAGTTGCCGAGGTGGAACGAGCCCGCCGTCGGCTGGATCCCAGAGAGCACTCGCGGTCGCTGCGCAGATGTGGGCACCACGCCGACGATTGTTCCACCCGCGCCCAGCCGGATGCGGCCGCCGGTCAGCCGTCTGGCGCGCGGTCGCCCTCCGGGGTGACGACGATCTTCACCCGGGCCGCCCGGCGCCCGTCGACCTGCACGACCGACAGCGTCGTGTCCTCGTGCACCACGACGTCGCCGACCTTCGGCAGCCGGCCCAGCTCGGCCATGACGTAGCCGCCGAGCGTCGCGTACGGGCCCTCGGGCAGCTCGACGCCGGCGACCTCTTCGACCTCGTCGAGGTTGAGCTTGCCGTCGACCTCGAACTCGCCGGCGCCCAGCCGACGCGACCCCCCCGCCACCTCGTCGTACTCGTCGCGGATGTCGCCGACGACCTCCTCGATGAGGTCCTCGAGGGTGACGATGCCGTCGGTGCCGCCGTACTCGTCGACCACGATCGCCAGGTGGTCGCCGGCGCGGCGCATCTCCGACATCGCCGAGAGCACGTGCACGCTGCCCGGCAGCGCCTTCACCGGCCGGGCGACGCTCGCCACGGTGCGGTCGCGCTCCTGCCGGTTGGCCGGCAGCAGCAGATCGCGGATGTGCACGAAGCCGAGCACGTCGTCGTGCCCCCGGCCGACGACCGGATATCGCGAGTGCGGCGACTCGGCCGCGACCTTCGCCGCCCGGCTGACCGTGATCGACCCGTCGAGGAAGGTGACGTCGGTGCGCGGCACCATCACCTCGTCGATCGCCCGCTCGCCGGCGGAAAAGACGTCGTCGATCAGCTTGCGCTCGTCGACTCCCAGCGCCTCGTGCGCGGCGACGAGCCCGCGCAGCTCGTCCTCGCTGATCGGTTCGCGGGCGGCGCCCGGGTCGCCGCCGAGCAACCGGACGATGATGTCCGTCGACTTCGACAGCAGCCAGATGACCGGGCGGAAGAACGTCGCCAGCCCGCTCAGCGGCGCGGCGAACAAGCCGGCCGCCCGCTCGGCCCGCTGCAGCGCCAGCCGCTTCGGGGCCAGCTCGCCGAGCACGAGCGTGACAAAGGAGATGATCAGCGTGACGCCGACGATGCCGGTCGCGCCGGCGAGCCCCTCGCCCCAACCGTGCGAGACGAGGAAGGTCTTGGCCTGGTCGGACAGCGTCACCGCGCCGAACGCCGAGGACAGCAGCGCGGTGGACGTGACGCCGATCTGCACGGTGGCGAGGAAGCGGTTCGGGTCAGCGGTCAGCTTCTTGAGCGCGGCGCCGTGCCGGCCGGTCTCGATGAGCGCCTTGACCTGGCTCTCCCGGAGCGAGATCAGCGCGATCTCGGCCGCGACGAAAAAGCCCTCGATGACGATCAACAGCAGGACGATGCCGATGTAGAGCAGCGTCGTACCCACAGCGCGAGTCTACGGACGCCGCGCGCCCCCCGGGCGCCATCGGCTCAGCGCAGCGCGGCGGCTCAGCGCAGCGCGTCGGCTCAGCGCAGCGCGGCGGCTCAGCGCAGCGCGTCGGCTCAGCGCAGCGCGGCGAGCACCTCGTTCAGCGTGGCACTCGGCCGCATGGCCGCGGCGGCCAAGCCCTGGTCGGGCCGGTAGTAGCCGCCGATGTCGACGGGCGAGCCCTGCACGCCGTTCAGCTCGGCGACGATGGTCTGCTCCTTCGCCGCGAGGTCCTCGGCGATCGCGCTGAACGCCTCGGCGAGCTCGGCGTCCTCCGTCTGCCCGGCCAGCTCGCGCGCCCAGTACAGCGCAAGGTAGAAGTGGCTGCCGCGGTTGTCGAGCTCGCCGGCCCGCCGCGACGGCGACTTGTTCTCTTCCAGGAACGCGCCGGTCGCGCGGTCGAGCGTCGTGCCGAGGATCTTGGCCTTCGCGTTGCCGGTCTTGTCGGCGAGCATCTCGAGTGAGACGGCGAGGGCGAGGAACTCGCCGAGGGAGTCCCATCGCAGGTGGTTCTCCTTGACGAACTGCTGCACGTGCTTCGGCGCCGAGCCGCCCGCGCCGGTCTCGAAGAGGCCGCCGCCGTTCATCAGCGGGACGATCGAGAGCATCTTCGCGCTGGTGCCGAGCTCGAGGATCGGGAACAGGTCGGTCAGGTAGTCGCGCAGGACGTTGCCGGTGACCGAGATCGTGTCCTCGCCCGCGCGTGCCCGCTCGAGGGTGAAGCGGGTCGCCGCGGCGACGTCCATGATCTCGATCTGCAGGCCGTCGGCGTCGAGCTCGGCGAGCGCCGGGCGGACCTTCTTCAACAGCTCTGCGTCGTGGGCGCGCGTCTCGTCCAGCCAGAAGACGGCCGGCGAGCCGGTGGCCCGCGCGCGGTCGACGGCGAGCTCGACCCAGTTGCGGACCGCGGCGTCCTTCGTCTGGCACATGCGCCAGATGTCGCCGGCCTCGACCTGCAGCTCGAGCAGCGTCGCGCCGGAGGAGTCGACGACCCGAACGGCGCCCGGAGCGTCGATCTCGAAGGTCTTGTCGTGCGAGCCGTACTCCTCGGCTTTCTGCGCCATCAGCCCGACGTTGGGCGTGGTGCCCATCGTCGAGGGGTCGAACGCCCCGTGCTGGCGGCAGTGCTCGACCGTCTCGGCGTACAGCGCGGCGTAGGACGAGTCCGGGATGACGAACTTGGCGTCCTGCGCCTTGCCCTGGGCGTTCCACATCTGGCCCGACGTGCGGATCGCGGCCGGCATCGAGGCGTCGATGATGACGTCGCTCGGCACGTGCAGGTTGGTGATGCCGCGGTCGGAGTCGACCATCGCGATCGGCGGTCCCGCGGCGATCGCGGCGTCGACCGCGTCCTTCGCCTCCGGGTGCGCGCTGAGCAGGCTGCCGAGGCCGTCGTTGGGGCTGACGTCGGCGTAGCCGTCGTAAATGTCGCCGACGACTGCGCGCACGGCGTGGCCGAAGATGATCGGGTCGCTGACCTTCATCATCGTGGCTTTGAGGTGGACGGAGAACAGCACGCCCTGCTGCTTGGCCTCGGCCACCTGCGCGCGCAGGAACGCGTCGAGCGCGGCGCGGCGCATGACCGCGGCGTCCAGCACCTCGCCGGCGAGCACCGCCGTCTTCTGCTTGAGCACGGTGACCTCGCCGGCCGCGCCGACGTGCTCGATGCGGACGGCGCCCGGCTCGGCGATCGTCACCGAGATCTCGGTCGAGCGGAAGTCGCCGTCCGTCATCGTCGAGACGTGGGACTTGGACGCAGTCGACCACTCGCCCATCGAGTGCGGGTGCTTCTTGGCGTAGGCCTTGACGGACGCGGGCGCGCGCCGGTCGGAGTTTCCCTCGCGCAGCACCGGGTTGACCGCCGAGCCCAGCACCTTGCCGTAGCGGGCGCGGATGTCTCGCTCCTCGTCGGTCTTCGGCTGCTCGGGGTAGTCGGGCAGTTCGTAGCCCTGCTCGCGCAGCTCGGCGACGGCGGCCTTGAGCTGCGGGACGGACGCGCTGACGTTCGGCAGCTTGATGATGTTGGCCTCCGGCGTGGTGGCCAATTCGCCGAGCTCGGCGAGCGCGTCGGCGACCTGCTGGTCGGCGGTCAGCCGGTCCGGGAACTGGGCGAGGATGCGGCCGGCGAGGGAGATGTCGCGCAGTTCGAGCTCGACGCCGGCGGGTGCGGCGAACGCCTCGACGATCGGCAGCAGCGACAGCGTGGCGAGCGCCGGCGCCTCGTCGGTGTGCGTGTAGACGATCTTCATGTCGCGTGTCCTCCGGCTGCTCGCAAACTTATCTTGACATCAAGATACCCGACGACCCGAATCGTCGCCCACCACCCCATTTCGCGAGTTGTCCTCGCTAGGACGGCCCAGAGCACGTCCTGGCGAGGACAACTCTCCCGCCCTCCACAAGTTGTCCTCGCGTCGCCGGTCGATAGCCGGACAACGCGAGGACAACTCGGGTGGGCGGCGAAGGGGCGGGGAGAACCCGACCGTGCTGCTCAGCGTCGCCGGCGATTGGGCCTACATCCTGGCGGCGTGGAAGGCGATCGGCGAGGAGGATCCGCGCCTCGGCGTGCCGACCACGTACTACGCCGCCGTCCAGCTGGTCGCGACGGCCACCGCCCTCGACGACGACACCGCGAAGGCCGAGATCCTGCGTGCGCAGTTCGCTGACACCGAGCCGGGCAGCGACGTCGTCGACCCGCTTGAGCACGGCCGCACGCTGAACGGCATCCGCGGGCTGCGGCTGGCCGTGCGCGAGGTGCGCGCCAAGTTCAAGTACGGCGGCACCGCTGACGACGCGCACCGCGCCGAGGTCGCGAGCCGCCTCGCCGACCGAGACGGACCCGGCGACCAGGCGGCGCTGCGCCACCTGGCCCGCAGTCGTCCGCGCTGACCGAGCCCTACCGGTTGCCCAGCTCGGCCAGCTGCTGGTCGACCCACTGCTCGTGCTCCTGCTCGGCGCGACGCGCCCGCTTCGGACTCCAGAAGCCGGTGAGCAGGAAGATCAGCGGGATAAACACGACCTCGCCGCCAACCGCGATCCAGAAGTAGTTGCGCCACTGCTTCGGCGACTGTTCCGCCGCCGCGGCCGCCTTGGCCAAGGTGGCGCGCTGCGCCGCCGGGATCTCGCTGAACTTGGTGAGCGCGTCCTGCGCGTTCAGCACTTTCTGCCCGCTGGTCTGCAACAGCAGCAGCTGCGGCGTCGGAATGGTCGCGAGATCGGCGATTCGGGCTTGCGCCTGAGCGGGCGAGATCTTCAGCCCGGTCACGACCTCCTGCACGGCCTTGGTGAGCGCCGAGGCGTCGGTCTTGTTGGTCAGCAGCGTCGTGATCGTGGTCGAGTCAATCGTCTTCGCCGCGGCGATCGCCGGCGCGTGCTGCGCGTTCAGCGTGGCGATGGTCGTGACGTCGCCGACCGGCACCCCGGACACCACGCTCACCGCCTTGACGCCGGCCTGCAGGTCGCCCGGAGTCTTGGCCAGGGCCGCGGCAGTCGCCGGATCCTTCGCCTGCAACGTGGACGCGGCCTTGACCGCGACGGGGTGCGCGGCCGCAATCGCCTGCGCCGTGCCGCCGTCCTCGACGAGCGTCGACACCGTGTTCACGACGTGCGGGACGATGAACACCGACGCCGCGATGACGATCCGGATCACCAGGCCCCAGACCGCCAGGCCGGTGGCCGCGAGCGCGGGGTTCCGCTTCTCGACCGTCTCGGTGAAGCTCGCCATCCAGGGCGCGTAGGCCACGCCGAGGAAGACCGCGAGCAGGCTCACCAACACCACGAACGTGCTGTAGCTCGTGTCCGGGTGTGTCGCGCGCAGCGCGAACAGCACGGTCATCAGGATCGCGCCGAGCGCCCCGAGCACCATGAACGGCTTGCGCACCCGCAGCTTGTCGGACAGGAAGCCGATGACCAGCAACGCGCCCGCGTCGAAGGCCCACGTCCAGTTGCCGAGCGCGTTCGCCTTCGACTGGCTGAAGCCGAAGATCGTCTGGAAGTACACCGGGAAGAAGCCGACCGCGACGTAGTAGATGATCAAGAAGACGCTGATCGCGAACGCCGACAGCACGATGTCCGGCTTCAGCATCTGCCGGAACGGGTGGTTGAGCGAGGCCTCGACGTCGATGCCCTTGGCCCGCGCCTCGACGAGCGCCCGGTCCCGCGCGGAGACCATCAGCTGGTCGCGCAGCCCCGGAGTCAGCTCGCGCAGGAACACGGCGGACAGTGCGGCGATCACCAACCCGGCGATGCCGGCGGCGATGTACTGGTCGTGCCAGGGCGTGGTGACGCTGGTGTTGCTGATCTGCAGGCTGACCACCAACGAGCCCAGCACCGGGCCGAGCGTCCAGAAACCCATCGCCGAGGCCCGGCCGAGCTGCGGGCTGAAGTCGCGGATCAACGCGGGCGTCGCGACGAGGATCATGCCTTCGACCAGGCCGATCGCGGCGAACACCACTGCGAAGCCCATCTTGCTGTCCGCGAGCGGGATGCCGAGCAGACACAGCAGCGCGACGACGACCAACCCGGCGGTGACGATGTTGACCCGGCCGACCCGGTCGGCGACGCCGGTGACGAACGACGCGGCCGCGCCGAGCAGGTAGCCGACGACCGAGATGTTGACGTAGAACACGAACGACATGTGCGTGTCGACGAGGATGCCGTTCTTGCCGTTCGTGCCCGCGGCGACAGCCCCGGCCAGATAGAACTGGTAATAGAGCACGATCGTGGCGATCACGACGATGGCCAGGCAGAGGAACCGCCGGCCGGAGGTCGGGTAACGATCGAGCTCGGTGCGCCGCGTCGGACGGCTTGCGCGGGCGGCGCCGGCCGGATCGGGTCGGGTCGGGCCCGCGGTCGCGGATGTTGCTGTCATGGGTTGTCCACCTCGCTGTGGCTTGGGTCACTCTATGAACGACTGTTTACAACACTGCGGATCTTCCGTCAACGCGCGCAACGCGCGTCGGTGGCCCAAGATTGGCGGCGTGAGCAGGGCGTCGTCGCAGGAGCCTGGCGTGGACCGCGCGCTGGCCGCGATCGACGAGGCCTTGGCCGACGCTCCCGAGCTCCGGCACCTCAGCGAGGCCGCCCGCCGGGTCCTCGTGACGGCCGCGGCGCTGTTCCTGCACAACGGCGCCGCCGGGACGTCGGTGCGCGACATCACCCGCGCCTGCGGGCTGTCCCCTGGCGCCCTCTACAACCACTTCGCGTCCAAGGACGACCTGCTCTTCGCGCTCGTCCAACACGGGCACGGAGCGCTGGAGCGGCGCGTCGCCGAGGCTCTGGACGCGGCGGCCGACTCCGGGCCGCGGGTGCGCACCGCCGCGTTCGTGCGCGGGTACGTGCTGGCCCACCTGCTCCGCCCGGAGCTGGCGCAGGTCGTGCGGCGCGAGTACCTGCACCTGACGCCGGAGCGTTGCCAACTAATCGTGCTGCGCCGGCGGGGGATGCGCGCGCGGCTGGCGTCGTTGTTGCGCGAGGGCGCGGCGGCCGGGGACTTCAACCTGCTCGACGGCCCGCACGCCGCGACCCGCGCCGCTGTCATGGTGCTCGACATGTGCAGCCGGACGAGCGAGTGGTACGACCCGACCCGCCGCGGCGAGCCGCCCGCGGCCGTCGCCGAGCGCTACGTCGCCGGCGCGCTGCGACTCGTCGGCGCGAGCTGAGCCGGCCCGAGCGCTCTGGACGGCCCCGCAGCGGTAAGGCGCCGAACCGGTCAGCCGTGCAGGCGGATGTCGACGGCCAGCAATAGGGCGCCGGCGAGGAAGTAGCACGCGCTGTCGACGACCCGGCCGCGGACCGCCAGCCAGCCGACCCAACTGGTCGGCGTCGCCGCGCGCAGCACCGCGGCGAGCAGCACGGCCACCGCGATGATGCCGCTCGCGCGACCCCACCGCGTAGGGACCGCCACGAGGTAACCGAAGCCGACGGCGAGCACGACCAGCACGGCTGCGAACGCCGCCTGCTCGCGCAGCCAGTTCATCGTCGGACTCGACACGTCAGCGTCGCGCGCGGGCCGACTGCGCACCGCCCGACCGCGCGGCGGCCGACCGCTCAGCCGCCTCGACCACGTTGCGCAGCAACATCGCGCGGGTCATCGGCCCGACGCCGCCGGGGTTCGGGCTCAGGAAGCCCGCGACCTCGGCGACCTCAGGCGCGACGTCCCCGGCGACCTTGCCGTCGACGCGGCTCACCCCCGCGTCCAGCACGGCCGCGCCGGGCTTGACCATGTCCGCGGTGATCAGCGACGGCGAGCCGGCCGCCGCCACCACGATGTCGGCCTGCCGGACGTGGGTCGCCAGGTCCCGCGTGCCGGTATGGCAGACGGTCACGGTCGCGTTCTCGCTGCGCCGGGTGAGCATCAGCGCGAGCGGCCGCCCGACCGTGATGCCGCGGCCCACGACGACGACGCGCGCGCCGGCGATCGGCACGTCGTAGCGGCGCAGCAGCTCGATGATCCCGGTCGGCGTGCAGGGCAGCGGCGCCGGCTTGCCGAGGACCAGCCAGCCGAGGTTGGTCGGGTGCAGGCCGTCGACGTCCTTGTCGGGGTCGACGGCGGACAGGATCTCCCACTCCGCGTCGCTGCCCAGGCCGGTCGGCTGTTGCACCAGGAAGGCGGTGCAGGCCGGGTCGGCGTTGAGTTCCGCGACGATCGCCTCGACCTCGGCCTGACTCGTGGTGGCGGGCAGATCGTGCCGGATGCTGGTGACGCCGATTGCCGCGCAGTCCTTGTGCTTGGCGTTGACGTACCACTTGCTGCCCGGGTCGTCGCCGACCAGCACCGTCCCGAGGCCGGGCACCACGCCCTGCTCGGCAAGCGCCGCCACCCGTCCGGCCAGCTCCGCCTTGATGGTGTCGAGCGTCGCTTTGCCGTCCAGGATCGTCGCCGTCACGCTGGCATCCTGCCAGCCGCCGCTGTACCCGCCGGGCCGGGTCAGTCAGTGGGCGAAGTGCCGCGTGCCGGTGAAGTACAGCGACGCGTTGGCCTCCTTGGCCGCGGCGATCGTGTCCTCGTCGCGGATGGACCCGCCCGGCTCGACGATCGCGCGCACCCCGGCGTCCAACAGCACCTGCGCGCCGTCGGCGAACGGGAAGAACGCGTCGGACGCCGCGACCGAGCCGGCCGCCCGTTCGCCCGCGCGGGACACCGCGAGCCGGCAGGAGTCGACGCGGTTGACCTGGCCCATGCCGACCCCGACCGTCGCGCCGTCGCGAGCGAGCAGGATCGCGTTGGACTTCACCGCGCGCACCGCCCGCCAGGCGAACGCGAGATCGGCGAGGGTCGCGTCGTCGGCGGCCTGGCCCGCCTGCAGCGTCCAGGCGCCCGGGTCGTCGCCAGGCGCGTCGATGACGTCGGCCGTCTGCAGCAGCAGGCCGCCGGCGATCGGCTTGCGCTCGACCCCCGGGTGGTCCGGACGGGGCTTGGCAAGCAGCAGGCGGGTGTTCTTGCGCTTGCTGAGCCGCTCCAGGGCGTCCGGCTCGTACGCCGGCGCGACGATCACCTCGGTCAGCACCTTGGCGATCTGGTCGGCCAGCTCGTTGGTGATCGGGCCGTTCGCGGCGATCACACCGCCGTAGGCGCTCGTCGGGTCGCAGGCGTGCGCCTTGCGGTGGGCCTCGGCGATCGTCGCGCCGACGGCGATGCCGCACGGGTTGGCGTGTTTGATGATCGCGACGCAGGGCTCGGCGAAGTCGTAGGCGGCGCGCCAGGCGGCGTCGGCGTCGACGTAGTTGTTGAAGCTCATCTCCTTGCCGGACAGCAGCTCCGCGTTGGCGACGCCGCCGCCGTCATCAGGGATCACGTACAGCGCGGCCCGCTGGTGCGGATTCTCGCCGTAGCGCAGCACCGCGGCGCGTTCGTACGTCGCGCCCACCCAGCCGGGGAAGCCGGTGGCCGCGTCGTCGACCACGTCGTCCGGCGCGACGACGTTGCCGAGCCAGGACGCCACGCCGAGGTCGTACGTCGCGGTGTGCCGGAATGCCTCGAGCGCGAGCCGCTGGCGAGCGCGCAGATCGAAGCCGCCGGCCCGGACCGCGGACAATACCTCGGGGTATCGGGCCGGATCGGTGACCACGGCGATCGAACCGTGGTTCTTCGCGCTGGCCCGCACCATCGCCGGGCCGCCGATGTCGATCTGCTCGATGACCTCCGGCTGCGCCGCGCCGCTCGCGACGGTGTTCGCGAACGGGTACAGATTCGCCACCAGCAACTGGAACGGCGCGATGCCGAGCTCGCCGATCGTCCGGACGTGCTCGGGGTCGTTCTGATCGGCGAGCAGCCCGGCGTGCACGTGCGGGTGCAGGGTCTTGACCCGGCCGCCGAGGATCTCGGGGAAACCGGTGACCTCGTCGACCGGCGTCACCGGCACGCCCAGCTCGCGGATGCGTGCGGCGGTCGAGCCGGTGGAGACGATCTCGACGCCGGCGTCGTGCAGGCCGCGGGCGAGGTCCTCGAGCCCGGCCTTGTCATAGACGCTGATCAGCGCGCGGCGGACGGCGATGGTGCTCATTGTTCAGTGCTCATTCGTCGTCTCCGAGGGTTCGGCACAGCTGGGTCAAGGTCCGGACATAGAGCGGCTTCTCCGCCGCCTGGATGCGCGCCCGCAGGGTTTGCTCGTCGTCGTCGGGGTGCACCGGCACGGTCGCCTGGGCGATCACCGGCCCGGTGTCCACGCCCTCGTCCACCCAGTGGACGGTGACCCCGGTCGCGTCCACGCCGGCCGCGAGCGCATCGCGCACAGCGTGCGCGCCGGGGAAGGCAGGCAGCAGCGCCGGATGCGTGTTGACGATGCGGAAGCGGGAGACGACGGCCGGCCCGAGCACCCGCATGAAGCCGGCCAGCACGACGAGGTCGGGCTCGTGTTTGGCGAGCTGCTCGGCCAGCTCGTCGTTCCAGGCGCCGCGGTCGGCGAAGTCGCGCAGCGCGACGGCGAAAACCGGCACGTCGCGTGCCTGCGCGCGGGCCAACGCCGGGCAGTCCGGAATGTCCGTGCCGGCCGCGGCAACGAGCGGACCGAGCGCAGGATCGTCGAGGATGGCCTGCAGGGTCGTGCCGCCGCCAGAGGCCAGGATTACCAGCCGCAGCGCGCGCACGCGGCAACCCTACCGAGCGGCGGCGGCCGGCTCCGGTTCCCTCGGTCAGGCGGAGCGCTTGCCCGGCGTCGGCAATTCGGTCGCGACGTCGTCCTCGACGGCGCTGTCGTCCGCGACCTCACGGTCGTGCTCGGCGGCTGGGTCATCGTCGTCGGCTGGGTCATCGTCGGCTGGGTCGTCGTCGGCCGCTGGGTCATCGTCGTCGGCTGGGTCATCGTCGTCGGCGCGTCGCTCGGCGAGCGTCGCTGCCGCCGCCGCGAGCGCCGTGCGCAGCACCGCGGCCGGGCCGGTCGTCGCCTCGACTGCGGCGGGGCGGCGACGGGCTCGAAGCAACTGGCACAGCGCAGCGATCGCGAGGCAGCACGTGCCGCCGACGCCGCACAGCGCCCCGAGCGCCAGACCGAGCTGCCACGGCGACGGGCCGAAAGCGGCGAGCCGGCCGGCGCCGATGCCCCCGCCGGCCTGCCAGCCCAACACGACGCCGGCGCCGGCCGCCACCGCGGCCGCGATGCCGGTGAGGCGCAGGCGCGCCAGCGCTCCCGCGCGCGCCACGGCGACGACCCGCGCGACGCAGCCGCCGGCGAACAGGAAGGCGATCGACGCGAGCAGCCAGACGCCCCAGGCGGCACCCGCCCCGTCGGGCGCGGCGCCAAGCAGCGGGAAGGCAGGCAGCACGCCGTGCGCGGCGCCGAGCAACCAGACGTGGTTGCCCGCGCCGAGGCCGAAGCCCGGGCCGGCGAGGTAGGCGGCGCCGGCGATCGTCGCGTTGGGCGCGGCGAGCACGCCGAGCAGCAGGATCGGCAGGCCGGACCAGCCGCCGCCGACCTGCGCAGACAACGTCTCGACCCGGTCGCGGTGGGCAACCAACGAACCCGCGACCAGCACCGCTCCAGCGGCGAGGTAGCCGAGCACGCCGACCGCTGCCGCCCGGCTCGCGGGGGCCGCCCAGGCTGGCAACGCGTCCGCGAGGTCGTCGCCGAGGACGGACCACCGCACGAACGCCACGGTGCCGGTGACGCCGAACAGCAGCAGCGACGCGAGCACGGCGCGCGGGACCGACACCGAGCTCGTGCCGAGGCCGCCGAACGCCGCGGCGATTCCGCAGACGACCGCGAAGGCGGCGGCCTGCGCGGCGCCCGCGCGCAGCAGCACGCCGGGCCGGCATTCGTCGAGTTCGTCTGCGACATTGGCAAGACCTGCGCCGGCGCGCCACGCGACCAGCCCGATCAGCAAGGTCATCCCGAGCGGGACGAACGCGGCCGACAACCCGTCGACGGTGACGCCCCCGTGCAGGCCGGCCAGAAAGGCGAGCACGCCGGCGCGCACTGCCGAGGTCGCGTTGCCCGACGGCCCGGACGCGGGCAACCAGCAGACGGCGACCACGGCGATCGCCACGACACCGCACACGATTGCGGCGACGCCGCCGGTCCACGCGGCCGCGCGCCACAACGACCGGCCGGCCGCCGGCGGGACGACGCTGCGCCGACCGACCGCGTCGGCGACGGGAGCGGAGGCAGTCGACATCCGTCCAGGCTGGCCCAGCCCGATCCCGAACCGCGGCAGACGCGCCGCGCGACGCTCGTGCCGGGCGTCGTCGCTGAGCTGTCATGCCCCAGAAGCGCTATGGCGTGCATAGACCAGGACAGCGCGATGCCGGGGCGCGAACGCGCCCCGGCATCGACAGAGAAACTGCTGCTGTTACTGCCCGGCAGGCGGGCCGTAACCGGGCGGAGGTGGCGGCGGCGGCTGCTGGCCGTACCCAGGCGCAGGCGGCGGGGTGCCGTAGCCAGGCGGAGGCGGCGGCTGGGTGCCGTAACCCGGTGCCGGCGGCTGAGCGCCGGAACCCGGACCCGGACGCGTCTGCTGACCGGTGCTTCCGCCCTGTGGTCCGTAACCCCCGATGTTCGGGATGCTGTTCAGCGCGCCGGGCAGCTTGCCGCCGGTCGCCTGCAGCCGCATCAGCGACAGCACCAGTCCCGCGATGATCAGCACAAAACTTGCCCAGTAGCCGAATCCGTGGCCGTAATAGTTGTCCGGAACGTCCGTGGGATTGATGAACAGCGTGATCAGCGAGCACAGGAAGGCGACAGCGAACAGGCCCAGACCGAGAAGGCGGGCCGCGATCGGCAACTTGACCTGCGGAGCGAAGAGTTCGATCGCTACGACAACTGCCGCCGCAAGGGCGAGCAGAGCCGCGAACCAACCGAAGAAACCGTCACCGAAGGCGCTCTCGCTCCCAGAGGCGAAGCCGACGTCGACTGTGTAGTAGTCGAACAGCGAGAAGATGAACGCGAGCACGCCGGTGCCGACGATGCCCCAGTCAAGCGGGTTCACCGATTTCGGGTCGAAGCTGCCGCCCGGTCCCGAACTCGGCGTCGGGTAGTTCGATCCCGACGGCGGCGGACCCCACTGACCGGAAGGCGGCGGTGGCGGCGCGTCGCCGGGCGGAGGCTGGTAGGTCATGGTCGGTGCTCCTTGATGACGGGTGCCTGACAGAACTCTGAGTCAAGCTAGCGTGTGTGCGTCGCTAAGTGAATCAACACGGGCGGATTTGTCCGTGGCCGGTGCGCAAATCAGTTGCCGGCAGACCGCTGTCCTGAGCTCAGCCGAGCAGTTCCCGCATCAGCTGCGCAGTCTCGCTCGGCGTCTTGCCGACCTTCACGCCGGCCGCTTCCAGCGCGACCTTCTTGGCCTCGGCAGTGCCGGACGAGCCGGACACGATGGCGCCGGCGTGTCCCATCGTCTTGCCCTCGGGCGCGGTGAACCCGGCCACGTAGCCGACGACCGGCTTGCTGACGTTGGCCTGGATGAAGGCGGCCGCGCGCTCCTCGGCGTCGCCGCCGATCTCGCCGATCATCACGATCGCGTCCGTCTCCGGGTCGTCCTGGAACGCCGCGAGGCAGTCGATGTGGGTGGTGCCGATGATCGGGTCGCCGCCGATCCCGACGCAGGTCGAGAAGCCGAAGTCGCGCAGCTCGAACATCATCTGGTAGGTCAGCGTGCCGGACTTGGACACCAGCCCGATTCGGCCGGCCTTGGTGATGTCGGCCGGGATGATGCCGGCGTTGGACTTGCCGGGGCTGATCACGCCGGGACAGTTGGGGCCGACGATCCGGGTGGTTTTCCCAGCGGCATAAGCCCAGAACTCGGCGGTGTCGTGCACCGGCACCCCCTCGGTGATGACGACCGCGAGCGGGATTGCCGCGTCGATGGCCTCGATCACCGAGTCCTTCGTGAAGGCCGGCGGCACGAAGCCGACCGCCACATTCGCGCCGGTCTCGCCGACCGCCTCGGCGACGCTGCGGAACACCGGCAGCATCGTGCCGTCGACGTCGACGCTCGTGCCGGCCTTGCGGGCGTTGACCCCGCCGACGACGGCCGCGCCCGAGGCGAGCATGCGGCGGGTGTGCTTCATGCCCTCTGAACCCGTCATGCCCTGCACGATGATCTTGCTGTTTTCGTCGAGGAAGATCGCCATCGTTCAGACTCCTGCGTTCGCGAGCTGGGCGGCCTTGTCGGCCGCCTCGTCCATCGTGTCGGCCAGCGTCACGAGCGGGTGCGCCGCCTCGGTGAGGATGCGCCGGCCTTCGTCCACGTTGTTTCCGTCGAGCCGCACGACGAGCGGCTTGGTGGCCGAGTCGCCGAGCATGCCGAGCGCCGTCACGATGCCGTTGGCCACCGCGTCGCAGGACGTGATGCCGCCGAAGACGTTCACGAACACCGACCGGACCGACGGGTCGTTGAGGATGACGTCGAGGCCGTTGGCCATCACCTCGGCGGACGCGCCGCCGCCGATGTCGAGGAAGTTCGCCGGCCGGACGCCGCCGTGCTTCTCGCCGGCATAAGCGACGACGTCGAGGGTGGACATCACCAGCCCGGCGCCGTTGCCGATGATCCCGACCTCGCCGTCGAGCTTCACGTAGTTGAGGTGCTTCTCCTTGGCCTTCTGCTCCAGCGGGTCAGCGGCCTGCACATCGACGAAGTCGGCGTTCTCGGGCTGCCGGAAGTCGGCGTTGTCGTCCAGGGTCACCTTGCCGTCGAGCGCGACCACGCTGCCGTCGCCAACCCGGGCGAGCGGGTTCACCTCGACCAGCGTCGCGTCCGTGCCGACGAAGGTGTCCCACAGCTTCACGAGCACGTCGGCGACCGGCGCCACCAGGTCGTCCGGGAACTTCGCGGCCCGCGCGATCTCCGTCGCCTTGTCCAGGTCGACGCCCTCGACCGCGTCCACGGCCACCTTTGCCAGCGCCTCGGGACGCTCGACGGCGAGCTGCTCGATCTCCATGCCGCCCTCGTAGGACGCCATCGCGAGGAACGTCCGGTTGGAGCGGTCGAGCAGGTAGGAGACGTAGTACTCCTCCTTGATGTCCGCGCCCGGGTCGACCAGCACGCGGTGCACGGTGTGCCCCTTGATGTCCATGCCGAGGATCTGCTCGGCGTTGGCGCGGGCGTCGGCGGGCGTCTTCGCGACCTTGACGCCGCCGGCCTTGCCGCGGCCGCCGATCTTCACCTGCGCCTTGACGACGGTGACGCCGCCCAGCTTCTCAGCGACGGCCTGCGCCTCGTCCGGAGTCGTCGCGACCTCTCCGAGGCTCACCGGCACGCCGAACTTCCGGAACAGCTGCTTGGCCTGGTACTCGAACAGATCCACGCTGATACGTCCTCATCTGCAGACTGTGGTGTTGTGGTGGTGTTGTGCTCGCCCAACCTGTGGACACTAGCCATCTTGGCGTGCTCGCGTTCTGGCCCTGAGACGGGATTCACCCGCGGGCAGGCGCCGTGAGTCCGTCCGCGGCGACGTTTGACCGGACCCAGTCGACGATCTCGTCCGTTGTCGCGCCGGGGGTGAAGAGCTTCGCGACGCCCGCCGACTCGAGCGCCGGGATGTCCGCGGCCGGGATGTCGCCGCTGCCGAACACGACGACGTCCTGGGCCTCGTGTTCGGCGAGCAGCTCGAGCAGGCGGCGGAACAGCGTCATGTGCGCGCCCGAGAGCACCGACAGCTCGGGCAGGCCCACCGCGTCGGCGTCCTCCTGGATGACGGTCTGCGCGATCTGCTCCGGCGTCTGGCACGCGGTGTAGACGATCTCCATGCCGGCGTCGCGCAACGCCCGGGCGATGATCATCGCGCCGCGGTCGTCGCCGTCCAGTCCCGGCTCGGCGATCACGACCCGGATGCGCTCGGCCACGTCCCGCAGCGTATTCCCCGCCGCACCACAGCCGGCTCGTGGCACACGGATCCCGTGTAGGTTGGCACGATGACCAATCTGACGGTCGTGATCGACGACGACCTGTTGCGGCGCGCGCGGCTGAAGGCGATTCAGCAAGGCACGTCGGTCAACGCCGTGGTGCGGGAACACCTTCGCGACTACGTCTCGACCGAGGAATCCGCCCGTGCCGCGGTCGAGGCGCTGTTCGCCCTCGCCGACGAGGCCGGCGCGGGCAGCGGAACCGTGGGCCGGACCTGGACCCGCGACGACCTGTACGAGCGTTGACCCGATCGTTCGTCGACACGAACGTCCTCGTCTACTCCGTCGACGCGAACGAACCGGTCAAGCGGCCCGTTGCCCGGCGGGTGCTGGCCGAAGACCCCGCCGCACTCGTGCTGAGCACCCAGGTTCTCGGCGAGTTCTACGTGACAGTCACCCGCAAGCTTCGCGTGCCGATGACGGCCGCGGCCGCCGCCGCTGCGGTGACCGCCCTCGGACGCCTGCGCGTCGTGGCGACCGACCTGTCGTTGGTACACGCGGCCATGGCGACAGCCCAGGCGGCCCAGCTGTCCTATTGGGACGCGTTGATCATCGAGGCAGCCGCGTCGGCAGGCTGCGATCGCGTGCTCACCGAAGACCTCAACGCCGGGGCGACGATCCGTGGCGTCACGATCGTGAACCCGTTCGACCAACGCGCCTGACATCTCTCGAGTTGTCCTCGCTTGCGCGGCCCGGACGCCGCCGAGGCGCGGACAACTCCGAACGGGACGGGCGGTCAGAGCTTCTGCAAGGGGGCGTAGCGCAACATCAGCCATTTCAGGCCGGCGTCGCCGCCGAAGTCGATCTGCGCCTGCGCGCCGTCGCCCGATCCGCGTGCGCCGACGACCGTGCCGAGCCCCCACGCGTCGTGGGTCACCCGGTCGCCGACGGCCAACGACGGGACGACCCGGTTGCCCGCGCCGCCGGCCATTCCCCGCCCGCCGGACAGCCGGGACGCGACAAGCTGCTCCTGCGCCGAGCGTCGGGGTCCGGCTGCCCGATACCCGTGGTCGCTCTGCCGCGACGGCGCGTCGTCGCCGTATCGGTCTACGAACGGCGTCCGCTCGACCGCGCCCGTCCAGGTCGCGAGCTCCGGCGGGATCTCGTCCAGAAAGCGCGACGGCGGGTTCCACGACGGCGCGCCCCAGGCCGAGCGGGACAGCGCCCGCGACAGGTGCAGCCGCGACCGCGCGCGGGTGATGCCGACGTAGGCGAGCCGGCGCTCCTCGGCCATCTCGGCCGGATCGCCGAGCGAGCGCAGGTGCGGGAAGACGCCGTCCTCGAGCCCGGTCAGGAACACGACCGGGAACTCCAGGCCCTTCGCCGTGTGCAGCGTCATCAGCGTGACCACGCCGCCGGCGGCGTCCGGCACCGAGTCGGCGTCGGCGACCAGCGACACCTGTTCGAGAAACGCGTCCAGCGACGCGCTTTCCGAGTCGCCGGTCGCCGCCCGTTGTTCCTCGAACTCCCGGGTGACGCTGACCAGCTCGCGCAGGTTGTCCACCCGGGACTCGTCCTGCGGGTCACGCGAGGCCTCGAGCTCGCGCAGGTAGCCGGTCTGGTCGAGCACCGCCTCGAGCACCGCGGACGGCGTCCCGTCCGGGCCGGCGGCCACAGCCCGCAGCGACGTCATCAGGTCGCGGAAGTCGGCGATCGCGTGCACCGAGCGGGTGGCCAGGCCGAAGGACTCGTCGGCGATCTCCAGCGCCCCGGCGAACGGCAACCGCTCGCGCTCGGCGAACAGCTCGACCGCCCGCTCGGCCTTGTCGCCGATGCCGCGACGCGGGGTGTTGAGGATCCGCCGCAGCGACACGACGTCCGCCGGGTTGGCGATCACCCGCAGGTAGGCGAGCGCGTCGCGGATCTCGCGGCGCTCGTAGAACCGGACGCCGCCGACGACCTTGTACGGCAGGCCGACCCGGATGAACACCTCCTCGAACACCCGCGACTGCGCGTTGGTCCGGTAGAAGACTGCGACGTCGGAGGCCTGCGCGTCGCCGGCGTCGGCCAGGGCGTCGATCCGCTGGGCGACCCAGGCCGCCTCGTCGTGCTCGTTCTCCGCGACGTAGCCGCTGATCTGCTCGCCCTCGCCGGCGTCCGACCACAGGTTCTTCGGCCGCCGGTCGGGATTGCGCGCGATGACCGCGTTCGCCGCGTTGAGGATCGTCTGCGTCGAGCGGTAGTTCTGCTCGAGCAGGATGGTCGACGCGTCCGGATAGTCGCGCTCGAACTCGAGGATGTTGCGGATGGACGCGCCGCGGAACGCGTAGATCGACTGATCGGCGTCGCCCACCACGCACAGCTCTGCCGCCTCAGCCGACTCGACGCCGACAAGCTCGCGGATCAGCGCGTACTGCGCGTGGTTGGTGTCCTGGTACTCGTCCACCAGAACGTGCCTGAACCGGCGCCGATAGTGCTCGGCGATGTCCGGCGCGTTCTGCAGCAGCCCGACGGTGCGCATGATCAGGTCGTCGAAGTCGAGCGCGTGCGCCTCTCGAAGCCTTGCCTGGTAACGGATGTAGGCGTCGGCGAGCACCTTGTCCGGCGCGCTGCTCGCCGTGTCCGCCCATGCCTCAGGCGTCACCAGCTCGTTCTTCAGGTTGCTCATCTGCGACAGTAGCGACCGCGCCGGGAACCGCTTCGGGTCGAGGTCGAGATCGCGGCCGACCATCGTCATCAGCCGCTTGGAGTCGTCGGCGTCGTAGATGGAGAACGACGACTTCAGTCCCAGCTCGGCAGCCTCGGCGCGCAAGATGCGCACGCACATCGAGTGGAACGTCGACACCCACATCGCCCGCGCGCGGCGGCCCACCAGCGCGGCCACCCGCTCCTTCATCTCGCCGGCCGCCTTGTTGGTGAACGTGATGGCGAGGATCTGGCCGGGCGTCGCGCCGCGCTCGGCCAGCAGGTAGGCGACCCGGTGGGTGAGCACCCGCGTCTTGCCGGACCCGGCGCCGGCCACGATCAGCAGCGGGCCGCCGGCGTGCACGACGGCCGCGCGCTGCTGCGGATTGAGCCCGTCAAGCAACGTCTGGACGGCTGACTCGCGGGTCCCGCCGGCGGCGGGATCGACGGATTCTGCGGTCTGGGTCATCGCCGCGCCAGCCTACGTGCGGGCGCATGGCCAGTTGCCGCGCAGCCGACGGCGTGCCAAGATTCTGAACGTGCACAGCAGCCGATTCTTTTACGGGTACCGCATCGCGGTCCCCGTCGTTGCTGGCTGAACCCGCCAACCAACGCCCCGGGCCGAAGCCCCGGGGCGTTTTGCATGTCCGGGGCAGGCGACGGGCGGCAGACCGAAAGGCACTTTCTCGTGAGCACTCCGACCTTGACCGGCGACACCGCGCAGTCCGGCGAGTCGATCGACATGCTGCGCGCCCAGATCGACGCGATGGACGAGGCGATCATCCGGCTCGTCAGCGAGCGGGCCAAGCTGTCCGCGCGGGTGCAGCGCGCCCGGATGAACGCGGGCGGCACCCGGGTCCAGCTCGGCCGCGAGCGGGTCATCATGGACGCCTACCGCACCGGACTCGGCCAACACGGCCCCGCTGTCGCCGACGCCGTCCTGGGTGTCTGCCGCGGCTCGCGCTGACCCGAGTCGCGCTGCGCCGCCGCTGGGTTCCTGCTTGTCTTGGTCCCGTGACGTTCAAAAAACGCTGGAAAACAAGCAGCACGGGACCAGGAGAAGCTGACAGCCGACGCTGGAGCTGCCGACGTCAGCCGCGCTTGGTGCCGGCGACGATCCGCGCCACGCCGCCGAACCATTCGTGGTCGATCGTCTGGACGTCCTCGCAGCGGCGCTCGAGCGGCTCCCAGAACCGACGCGTCGATTGGGCCTGCGCGATCGCCCGGTAGTAGCCGTTCGCGAGGCGGCTGGTGCGCTTGCCCGCGAGGAACAGGTCCATCACGACGAACCGGCCGCCCGGTCGCACCAGGTCATACATCCGGTCGAAGGCCTGCTCCCAGTCGGGGACGACGCTCAGGCCGAGCATGCAGATGCCCGCGTCGATGGTCGGCGGCCCCGACGAGCCCAAGGTCTCCGGTGTCAGGGCGCGGGCGTCCGCCTCGACCAGCGTCACGTTGCCCCATCCGGCGGTGGTCACCTTCGCGCGGGCCCGCGCGAGCATGCCGGCGGAGAAGTCGCACCCGTAGACGTGACCGGTCGGTCCGATCCGCGCTTCGAGCAGCGGTAGGTTCGCGCCCGTTCCGCAGGGGACGTCGAGCACTGCCTGGCCGGTGTCGAGCCGCAGCAGGTCGATCGCCTCGAGTCGGTGCCCGCCGTGCAGCTTCTCGGTGAAGTACTCATAACCCCACGAGATGACGTCGTAGTGGGAGATCCGTTTCATCCCTGTCCTTGGATCGTGGGTCCGCTGTCGGCTAGCCGGCCGCGAGACTATCCGGGGGGGTTGTTCAGCCGATCCCAGTTGTGTAAATCTTAAGTGAAGACTGTCCGCGACTTCGGTGGGGTTGTTGTGGTGAGAGTCGAGGCGGCCCGGGGCCGCAGGTCGGCGGCGGCGCATCGTCGGCCGCCTGCGCTGAATGCGTCGGCGAAGCGACTCGAAATTCAGGGTCTGCGAGCATTGGCAGTCGTCCTGGTCGTGCTCGACCACCTCGGCCTGTGGCCGCACGGCGGATTCATCGGCGTCGACGTTTTCTTCGTCGTCTCCGGCTTCCTGATCACCCAGTTGCTGGTCCGCTCGGCCGTGGGCGGCGCGTCGGTCGGCGCCTATTTCGGGTCGTTCTACCTGCGGCGGGCGCGGCGCATCCTGCCCGCGGCGCTGCTCACCCTGCTGGCCTGCTGGCTCGTCGCCGGTCTGGCGTTTCGCGGCGCGCGGATCGGCGAGACGCACTCGGACGTGCTCTGGGCGCTCGGCTTCGCGGCGAACATCCACTTCTCCGCCATCGGCACGAACTACTTTGCGAGCGCACGCGAACCGTCTCTGGTGCAGCACTTCTGGTCCCTCGCGGTGGAGGAGCAGTTCTACGTCGTCTGGCCCGTGCTCCTGCTCGCCGCGGTCGTGCTGCTCGGCCGCCGCGGCCGAGGCGGACTCAGCGCTCTGCTCGCCGTCGTCGTCGCGCTGAGCGCCGGATCGTTCGCCTGGGCGCTGCACCAGACGTCCACAGCGGCGACGGCCGCCTACTTCTCGACGGCGTCTCGGGCCTGGGAACTCGGCGTGGGCGCGACGCTCGCCGTGGCGATCGCGCGTTTTCCAGGCGTCGCGGGCCGCATGCGGGTGGTGCGCGGGCCGGCCATCCTGCTCGGCGCGGCCGGGGTGCTGGTCAGCGCGGCGGTCGTGAAATCCGCGCCCGGCTTTCCTTCGCCCGCCGCCCTTGCGCCCGTTGCCGCGACGGCGCTGATCCTGTTCGCCGGCGCCTCGTCGACCAGCGTGTTCGGCAGGTGGACGTGGCCGCTGACCAACCCGGTGAGCGTGTGGCTGGGCGAGATCTCCTACTCGCTGTACCTCTGGCACTGGCCGGTCATCGTCCTCGCGGCCAGCCGGATGACGGCGGGCACTGCCGCGTACTACGCGGTGGCGGTCTGCGCGACCGTCGGGCTGTCGATGCTGAGCTACTACTTCATCGAGCAGCCGATCCGCGACCGCGTCGCCCCGCGCCGCCTCGTCGCCGACCGCCCGCGCTGGCTCGCCGCCGGCGTCGCGGCCGTGCTTGTGCTCGCGGCGCTCGGCTCGTATCACTTCCGCCCGAAGCCGGCGCCCCCGGTCGCGACGCAGGCGCCGGTCGCGCAGTCGCCGGTCGCCGCGGCGTCGCAGCCGGCGGCTAGCGGTTCTCGCGTCCGGCCGGTCGACCCGACCATCGCGCTGCCGTCTGCCTCGCTGGCCGCCGCCGTGGCCGCCGCGGTAGAGGCCCGGGGTTTCCCGGCGCTGAATCCCGACCTTGATCAGCTGGGCATCCCGGCCGCGCAGCGCGAAGTGTGGCACGGCTGTGAGACGCAGACCGAGTTACGCGCGTCCTGCACGTTCGGCCCCGCGAAAGCGGCGTCGAACGGATCGGCGAAGCGCACGGTGCTCGTGCTCGGCGATTCGGTGGCGATGAGCTGGACGCCCGCCGTCCGCGCCGCGCTGGGCCCGGATGGCTGGACCGTCTACGGGTTCGCGCGAGGGCAGTGTCCGGCAGCCAACGTGGCCGTCAGCCCGCAGCAGCTCGGCGCGGCCACCGCGCAAGGCTGCGCCGACCACCACGCCGCGGTGGCCGACGTCGTGCGCCGGCTCGACCCGTCGCTGATCGTCGTGTCGAGTTCGGACGAGTCGCTGACCGAGCTGCGCGACGGCGCGTCCGGGCAGGCGGCCGTCACGGAATACCGCGCCGGGCTGACCTCGGTGCTGCGCGGACTGGTCGCCCGGCATCGGGCCGTGGTCGTGCTGGCCCCGCCGCCGCGCGGCAAAGCGCTGCTGTCGTGCGACACGCCTGGTGCCAGCCCGGTCGCCTGCCTCGGCCAGCTTAAGCCGACGTGGAACGAGCAGTCGAGCGCCGACCGCGCCGCGGCGAGCGCGACCGGCGCCCGCTACCTCGACACGTTGCTGTGGTTCTGCTCGGCCAACGACTATTGCCCCGCCTTCGTCGGCCACACGCCAGTCACTTACGACGGCGTGCACATGACGAAGCAGTACGCCACGGTAATCGCGCCTGAACTCGCAGCCGCCCTGACCGGCTGACGCACCCGTCGCGCGGGGCGGCTCGGCGCGGCCAACCATCTCTGCTGCCGGACTGTGCTACTGCCGTAATACAGTCCGGCAAGCAATCATGGAAGCAGGCGGCTTCACCGTCACTCCCACTCGATGGTGCCGGGCGGCTTGGACGTGATGTCCAGGACGACCCGGTTCACCTCGCGCACCTCGTTGGTGATGCGCGTCGAGATTGCCTCGAGCACTTCGTAGGGCACCCGCGTCCAGTCGGCGGTCATCGCGTCCTCAGACGAGACGGGCCGCAGCACGATGGGGTGGCCGTAGGTGCGCCCGTCGCCCTGCACGCCGACGGACCGGACGTCGGCCAGCAGCACCACCGGGCACTGCCAGATGTCGCGGTCCAGCCCGGCGCGGGACAGCTCGGCGCGGGCGATCGCGTCGGCGCGGCGCAGCACGTCGAGCCGCGCGCCGGTCACCGACCCGACGATGCGGATGCCGAGCCCCGGCCCGGGGAACGGTTGGCGCCAGACGATCTCGCTCGGCAGCCCGAGCTGCTCGCCGACGCGGCGCACCTCGTCCTTGAACAGCGTCCGCAGCGGCTCGACGAGCGCGAACTGCAGGTCGTCGGGCAGCCCGCCGACGTTGTGGTGGCTCTTGATGTTCGCCGCGCCCGTGCCGCCGCCGGACTCGACGACGTCGGGATACAGCGTGCCCTGCACCAGAAACTCCACTGACTCGCCCTGCGCCACGATCTCGCGCGCTGCCTGCTCGAACGAGCGGATGAACTCCCGGCCGATGATCTTGCGCTTCTCCTCGGGGTCGCGGACGCCCTCGAGCGCGTCGAGGAACTGGCCCGCCGCGTCGACCACCTTCAGCCGCACCCCGGTCGCCGCGACGAAGTCGCGCTCCACCTGCTCGGCCTCGCCGGCGCGCAGCAGCCCGTGGTCGACGAACACGCAGGTCAGCTGGTCGCCGATCGCGCGCTGCACCAGCGCGGCCGCGACCGCGGAGTCGACGCCGCCGGACAGCCCGCAGATCACCTGCTTGCCGCCGACCTGCGCGCGGATCGCGTCGACCTGGTCGTCGATGATGTTCGCCTCCGTCCACGACGGCTGGACCTTGGCGATGTCGTAGAGGAACCGGCGCAGGATCTCCTGGCCGTGCTCGGTGTGCAGCACCTCGGGGTGGAACTGCACGCCGGCCAGGCCCCGGGAGACGTCCTCGAACGCGGCGATCGGCGCGCCGGCCGAGCCTGCGGTCACCGTGAACCCCGGCGGCGCGACCGTCACCGCGTCGCCGTGGCTCATCCACACCTGCTGCATCGCCGGCAGCCCGCGCAGCAACACGCCGGGCTCCGCGACGGTCAGCGAGGTGCGGCCGAACTCCGAGCCGCCGGTCCGCGCGACCTCGCCGGCCAACGCCTGCGTCATCGCCTGGAACCCGTAGCAGATGCCGAACACCGGCACCGACGCGGTGAACAGCGCGGCGTCGGTCTGCGGCGCGCCCGGCGTGTACACCGACGACGGGCCGCCGGACAGGATGATCGCCTTCGGCTCGCGCGCCAGCATGTCCGCGACCGGCATCGAGCTCGGCACGATCTCGGAGTAGACGTGCGCCTCGCGGACCCGGCGCGCGATCAGCTGCGCGTACTGCGCCCCGTAGTCGACGACGAGCACGAGGTCGGTGCGCACGCAGGCGAGTCTACGGAGCCAAATCTAGCCAGAAGCCGGCCAGTCGTAGCGGAAGCCGGTGAGCTCCTCGCTGACCTGCCAGAGCCGCCGCGCCAGCTTCTCGTCCTGCGCGAGCGTGGAACGCCGGGCCGGGCCGATCGGCCCGCGGGTCTCGCCGAACAGCCGCGGGCCGGTGTAGGAGCCGGGCTCGGCCTGCGTCGCCGCGTACAGCGTCGCGCGGGCCGCGGCGCTCGGCCGGGCCGCCGCCGCGGCGAGCGCGACCGGTCCCAGCAGCCGGACGGCGGGCCGGGCGCCCATCCCCTGCCGGTCGGTAAACAGCCCGGTCGCCGACACACCGGGGTGCGCGGCCGCGGACGTCGCCGCGAGCCCGCGCGCCGTCAGCTCGCGGTGCAGCTCCGTCGCGAACAGCAGGTTCGCGAGCTTGGAGTTCGCGTAGGTGCGCTGCGAGTCGTAGGGAGCGCCCGCGTTGCCGTCCAGGACGTCCTCGCCGGCCGAGCGATGCGCGATCGAGGACACCGTGACGACCCGGCCGCCGGCCGCCAGCAGGTGCGGCAGCAGCAGGCCGGTGAGCACGAAGTGCCCGAGGTGGTTGGTGCCGAACTGCAGCTCGTAGCCGTCGGCGGTGCGCCGCGGCTTGGGCGGGGCCATCACCCCGGCGTTGTTGACGAGGATGTCCAGCGGCGCGGTCCAGGACGCCGCGAACCGGCGCACCGACTCGACCGCGGCGAGATCGAGCACCTCGACGCGGACCTCGCCGTCGACGCGGTCCGCCGCGCGGCGGCCGGCCGACTCGTCCCGACACGCCAGCGTGACGTCGGCCCCGTGCTCGGCGAGGGCCCGAGCTGTGGCGAAGCCGATGCCCGAGTTGCCCCCGGTGACGACCGCTCGGCGGCCGCGAAGATCGCCGAGCTGGCTGTGGTGCCATCGCACCCCTGCGACGCTACGCGAGTCTGGCGCGCCGGCGAGGCGAGGTCCGGCGACATCGCAGGGACTGGACACTGTAGGGATGACTGACGTGGGGATGACTGACGCGGCCGCCGTGCGGGGCATCCAGCACTGCACCATCCGCACTCGGGTTTGGCGCAACGGCGCCCTGGAGGCGGAGAACTTCCCGTTCGAGCAGGTGTCGGACTACCTCCAGGAGCCAGACTGCCTCGTCTGGGCCGACCTGATGTATCCCGATCACGAGTCGCTGCTGAAGCTGGCCGAGGAGCTGAGCCTCGATCCGCATGCGATCGAGGACGCCGAGGCGGCGGCCGAACGGCCGAAGGCGACGCGCTACACGACTCACCTGTTCCTGACCGCCTACGCCGTCCAGCACGACGCGGACTTCGCCGAGGTGCGGCTGGGCCGGGTGTCGGCGTTCGCGACCGAGCGCGCGTTCGTCACCGTGCGGCTCGACGACTCCCTCGACATGGACGCGGTGCTGCGCCGCTGGGACGACAACGCCGACCTGATCAAGTACGGCCCGCGGCTGCTGTCGCACGGATTGCTCGATGAGATCGTCGACGGCTACTTCGAGACGGTCGAGTCGCTCGACGACGCGGTCGAGGCGATCGAGGACATCCTGTTCGACGAGAACGCGCAGGCCGCCAGGGAGGTGTCCCGGCGGACCTTCCAACTGCGCCGGTCGCTGGTGCAGGTGCGCCGGGTCGTCCTGCCGATGCGCGAGGTGGTGAACACGCTCATGCACCGCACCGGGGCGGACAACGCCGTCGAACTCGCGCCGTACTACGAGGACCTCTACGACCACGTGCTGCGCGCCGCCGAGTGGACGGAGTCGCTGCGGGACATGATCACGTCGATCTTCGAGACCAACATGTCGCTGTCCGACACCCGGATGAACCTGGTGATGAAGCAGCTGACCGCGTGGGCGGCGATCATCGCGGTGCCGACCGCGGTCACCGGCTACTTCGGCCAGAATGTGCCCTACCCCGGCTTCGGGCAGCACTGGGGCTTCTGGCTCAGCGTTGGCGTGGTCGTGGCCATCGCGCTCGCGCTCTATGTCTCCTTCAAGCGCCGCGACTGGCTCTGACGCCTCAGTGGTCATTTCCAGGCGTCAGTGGTCGGCCCGGGGCGCCCACTGTGGGCCGGAAATGACCACTCACGAGTCAACGGGCGGCGGTGACGATCAGCTCGGCCTTCTGGAACTCCTTCAGCGAGGCGTAGCCGCACTTGCCCATCACCCGGCGCAGCGCGCCGAACAGGTTGCGCTCGCCGCTGGCGTCCGCGGTCGGCCCGACCAGCAGCTCCTCGAGCGTGGGCCGGTCCGCGCCGATCCCGGTGAGGTCGACGACCGCCGAGCGCGGCACCCGCGGATGGGCTGCGGTCGCGTCCCAGTACCGGCCGCCGCCGGGCGACTCGGCGGCGACGGCGAGCGGCTCGCCGAGCATCACCGCGTCCGCCCCGCAGGCGAGGGCCTTGGCGATGTCCCCGCCGGTCGCGAGATCGCCGTAGGCGACGAGGTGGACGTATCGCCCGCCCGTCTCGTCGAGATAGTCCCGCCGGGCGGCGGCGGCGTCGACGAGCGCGGTGGCCATCGGCACGTCGATGCCGAGCACCGCCGGGGTGGTGGCGCCGAGGTGGGCGCCGTAGCCGATGATCACCCCGGCGGCGCCGGTGCGCATGAGGTGCAGCGCGGTCTGATAGTTGGTGACGCCGCCGACGAGCACCGGCACGTCCAGGTCGGCGATGAACGTCTTCAGGTTCAGCCCGGGCACGTCCTCGCGCACGACGTGCTCGGCGGACATCACGGTGCCCTGGATGACGAGCAGGTCGACGCCGGCGGCCAGCACGGCTGGCGCGAGCTCGGCAGTGTGCTGCGGCGACAGCCGGACGGCCACCCTGGTGCCGGCGGCTCGCAACTCGGCGATCCGGGCGGCGAGCAGGTCGGTCGAGATCGGCCGACGGTAGACGTCCTGCAGCGCCGCGGTGTCGCCGTCAAGGTCGCCGAGCACGCCCCCCGGGTCGTCGTAGCGGGCCCAGAGTCCCTCGCCGTCGAGCACGGCCAGCCCGCCGAGCCGGTCGATCTCGAGCGCGGTGGCCGGCGAGACGACCGCGTCGGACGGCGCGGCCACGAACGGCAGCTCGAGGCTGAGCGCGTCGATCTGCCAGGCGAGCGACACCATCCCCGCGCCCCGGGTTCGGCGCGTGGGCACGAGCGCGAGGTCGGCAAGGTGGTAGCCCCGGCGGGCGCTGCGGCCAAGGCCGATCTCCACAGTTTCCGGCATACCGCGAGTGTGCCGCACTGGCGTTCGGGACGAAGGTCCTCGGCGCCGAGGTCGTCTGCGCCTGGGCCGATTCCTGTTCTTCGCAGAGAATCTAAACGCTAGCAACACATAACGCGTATCGGAGTTGCAGGGGAGCCGCGATGCGCACCGACTGGGTCAGCCGGTGCACAGGGGTGGTCCCCCTGAACGAGTTGCGACGCCACGGACGCGGTTCGGCGGCCGGTGCGCAAGATCTGCGCCGGACGCCGAACCGCGTTACCGTCTGACGAGGACATGGTGACACCCCCTCCCCTTGGCGCCGCGTCGGCGGACCTCGCTGGCGCGAACGCGAACGCGGGCGCCGAACGGCTGCGCGGCCTGCTCGCCGCCCACCGCCTGATCGCCGCCGACCTCGACCTGCCGACGATGCTCGAGCGGATCACCGCCGCGGCGTGCGACCTGGTTGGCGCCGGCCACGGAGTCCTCGGCGTGCTGGGCGCGGACGGCGTCTTCGAGCAACTCATCCGACACGGTGTCGGCGCGCCCGGGCGGCCCGACCCGCTGCCCCTGCGTGGGCACGGCGACCGGCTGGAAGCGGACCTGCCGCCCGGCGACAGCGCGCGGGGCGACCAGCTCGGCAAGTCGCTGGCCGTGCCGATCAACGTCGGCGACACCGCGTTCGGCGATCTGTTCCTCGCCGAGCCCGCGACCGGCCGATTCAGCGCGGACGACGCGGATCTCGTCGCCACCCTGGCCGCGCTCGCCGGCAGCGCGATCCACAACGCCCGGCTGTACCGCGACGCGCAGCGCAGCGCCGCCTGGCTGCGCGCATCCGGCGACATCGCGCGGGCGCTGCTGCGCAACGCCGACGTCGACATGCTCGCCGAAGTGCTCGATCAGGCGCTCGCGGCCGGCGAGGCCGACTTCGGGGCGCTGATCGTGCCGACCGCCGCCGGCCAACTGCAGGTGCTGAGCACCGCCGGGCTGGGGGCCGAGGACTACGTCGGGCGGGTGTTCGACCCCGATGCCTCCCCGCTCGCCGCGGCGATCGCGGCGGGCGCGACGTCGGTGTTCGCAGACGTCGCCGACTGGTCGAGGATCGGGTTCGCCAATCCCCGCGACCTTGGGCCGGCGATGATCGCGCCGCTGATCGACGCGGACGGACTGCGTGGCGCGGTGTTGCTGATGCGCTCGACCGGGCGGCTTGCGTTCGGCCGCCATGACGTCGAGTCGGCGACGACCTTCGCCGCCCACGTCGCCTTGGCGCTGCAGTTCGACAACGCGCGCGCCGACGCCGCCTGGGTGGCCGTCCTGGAAGACCGGCAGCGGATCGGGCGCGACCTGCACGACAACGTCATGCAGCGGTTGTTCGCCACCGGCATCGGCCTGCAGGTGCTGGCCGGCCAGCAGGGCACGCCCGAGACCGCCGCGCGTGTCCAACGCCACATCGCCGAGCTCGACGAGACGATCGACGAGATTCGCACCCGCGTTTTCACCCTGAGCGATAACGGAGTGCCGTCCGGTTCAGAGTCGCACAGGGTGGTTGAGAGCGATACGGTCAGCCAGTCAGTGGCCGACAACCAATCAGGACGTCGCCGGTTCCCTTCGTCGCCCCGCGAGTCGGGACACCACGAAGTGGACACCCAGCCGGCAAGGAGCGACCTCGATGACCGCAGCGCAAGCGCCGGTCACCCGCATCTTCCTACTCGACGACCATGAAATCGTCCGACGCGGCCTCGCGGAACTGCTGAGCGCGGTCGAGGACTTCGAGGTCGTCGGCGAAGCGGGCACCGCGGCTGAGGCGCTGCGCCGCATCCCCGCTGTCGAGCCGGACGTCGCGATCTTGGACGGCCGGCTGCCGGACGGCAGCGGGATCGAGGTCTGCCGCGTCGTGCGCGAGGACCACCCGAACGTCAAGTGCCTCATCCTGACGTCCTACGACGACGACGACGCCATCTTCGCGGCCGTCCTCGCCGGCGCGGCGGGCTACGTGCTCAAGCAGATCCGCGCCTCGAACCTGATCGACGCGGTCCGCCAGGTCGCTGCCGGCCAGTCGTTGCTCGACCCGACGGTCACCGCCCGGGTGTTGCAGCGCATCCGCGAGGGCAAGCAGGAAGACGCGCGGCTGTCCTCGCTCAACGCGCAGGAGCGCAAGATCCTCGTGCTGATAGCGGAGGGGATGACGAACCGGCAGATCGGCGAGCGGCTGTTCCTCGCCGAGAAGACCGTCAAGAACAACGTGTCCAGCCTGCTGGCCAAGCTCGGCATGCAGCGCCGGACGCAGGCAGCCGTGTTCGGCGCCACCCTGAAAGAGACCGAGGAGTAGCCGGTCAGCCGGCGAAGTAGTTCGGCGCCTCGACCGTCATCTGGATGTCGTGCGGATGGCTTTCCTTCAGGCTCGCCTGGGTGATGCGGATGAACTCGCCGCGCTCCTGCAACTCGGGCACCGTCCGGGCGCCGACGTAGAACATCGACTGGCGCAGCCCGCCGACCAGCTGGTGCGCGACCGCGGCGAGCGGCCCGCGATAGGCGACCCGGCCCTCGATCCCCTCCGGGACGAGCTTGTCGTCGCTGCTGACCTCGGCCTGGAAGTAGCGGTCCTTCGAGTACGACTTCTTGCCGCGCGAGCTCAACGCCGCGAGCGAGCCCATTCCCCGATACGCCTTGAACTGCTTGCCATTGATGAAGATCAATTCACCGGGCGACTCGTCGCAGCCGGCGAGCAGCGAGCCGACCATCACGGTGTCCGCGCCGGCGACCAGCGCCTTGGCGATGTCGCCGGACTGCTGCAGGCCGCCGTCGGCGATCACCGGGACGCCGGCCGGCTGGCAGGCCCGCGCCGCCTCGTACACCGCGGTGATCTGCGGAGCGCCGACGCCGGTGACGACCCGGGTGGTGCAGATCGAACCCGGCCCGACGCCGACCTTCACCGCGTCCGCGCCGGCGTCGACGAACGCCTGCGCGCCGGCCCGCGTCGCGACGTTGCCGCCGATCACCTGCACGTGCCTGGTCGCCGGGTCGCTCTTCAGCCGCGCGACCATGTCCAGCAGCAGGCGCACATGGCCGTGCGCGGTGTCGGCGACGAGCACGTCCGCGCCGGCCTCGATCAGCGTGGTGGCCCGTTGCCACGCGTCGCCGAAATAGCCGATCGCCGCGCCGACCAGCAGCCGGCCGTGCGCGTCCTTCGACGCGAGCGGGAACTGCTCGGACTTCACGAAGTCCTTGACCGTGATCAGTCCGGCGAGTCGGCCAGCCGCGTCGACGAGCGGCAGCCGCTCGCGCTTGTGCTGGCGCAGGATCTTCGTCGCGTCGTCGTGCGAGATGTCCAGCGGAGCGGTGATCAGCGGCGTCGGCGTCATGACCTCGTCGACCTTGGTCGTCGCCCAGTCGGCCACCGGGACGAAGCGCAGGTCGCGGTTCGTGATCATGCCGAGCAGCCGCTGGTCGGCGTCCACGACCGGCAGGCCGGAGATGCGGTACTGCCCGCACACCTCGTCGAGCTGCTCCAGGGTGGCATCCGGGCCGATGGTGACCGGGTTCGGGATCCGGCCGGTTTGCGTCCGCTTGACGAGGTCGACCTGGTACGCCTGATCTTCGATCGAGAGGTTGCGGTGCAGCACGCCGATGCCGCCCTGGCGGGCCATCGCGATCGCCATCCGCGCCTCGGTGACGGTGTCCATCGCAGCCGACAGCAGCGGGATCGCCACGGTGAGCTCGCGGGTCAGCCGGGTGGACGTGTCGACCTGCGCGGGGTCGACATCGGTCGCGCCGGGTAATAGGAGAACGTCGTCGTAGGTCAGGCCGAGCGGTGCGAACTTGGCCGGCAGCGCGGACTGGTCCTCGGCGGGCTGATCGGCGAACTGATCGTCGTTGGGCAACGTCGGAACTCCTCTGGTCGCCGGTGCGTCCAGTCTATGCGCGGGTCTGTGCACGACCGGGGCCGCCTCGTGTGGCGCGCGCCCGTGTCGGGCTCTACCGTGGGCGACGTGACGACCACCCAGCGACGCTCCGGGACTTCGGAGTCCGGACGATGAATCTGGACGACGGGCCGCGGGATCCGTTTCTCGACGACCCGGACGACCCGGCGGCGGTGTTGGACGACGCCGAGCCGCCGCAGCCGCTGTCGGACGAGGAGCGCGAAGACGTGCTGGCCGACCTCGCCGAGGTCGCCGAGTTCCGCGCGGTGCTGTCGCCGCTGGGCGTCGACGGCATCATCGTCGACTGCGCAGACTGCGGCGAGCAGCACTACTTCGGCTGGGACCTGATGGCCGCCAACCTGCGCGCGCTGCTGGGCGAGGGCCGCACGCACGTCCACGAGCCGGCCTTCGCCCCCGACCCGGACGCCTACGTCAGCTGGGATTACGCCCGCGGCTACACCGACGCCGTGCAGGCCCTGAGCAAACGCCGCTGACCCCCGCGCGGCGCGCGAATGCCGGGTGAGCAGGTGCGGACCGTCACTTTTTCGCCGTTCGCTCTTTGAACACAGCAGTAGACCGCCGTTACCGGACGGTGGTCGCGCTGTCGTACGGAGTTCACAATGGGGGAGATCAAACGCTTGCCCGCGTTGCGCGAGGGCGATTGGGACTGGCAGGTCGACGCCGCGTGCCGGGGGGTCGACACGAGCACTTTCTATCACCCGGAGAACGAGCGCGGCCCGTCCAGGACGCGCCGGGAAATGCGCGCGAAGGCAGTGTGCGCGCGCTGTCCGGTCCTCGAGAACTGCCTTCGCTGGGCGCTGGCCGCCCGCGAGCCCTACGGCGTGTGGGGCGGGCTGTCGGTCGACGAGCGAGAGGCGCTGCTCTCCGCGAGCGGCGCAGCCCCGAGGTTGGCCCGCAAAGGCGCTTGAGCGGCAACTCCGAAGTTGTCCTCGCCTCGTCGGCGTCACGCCCGACGAAGCGAGGACAACTTGAGGTGGGCGATCAGTAGCCGGGGCCGTGCGAGTGGCCGTGCCCATGGCCGCCGTGCGAGTGACCGTCGGCCGTGTGCTCGGCCTCTTCCGGCTTCTCCACCACCGCGCTCTGCGTGGTCAGCAGCAGCGCGGCCACCGAGGCGGCGTTGGCCAGCGCGGCCTTCGTCACCTTGACCGGATCGACCACGCCGGCGGCCAGCAGATCGACGTACTCGCCGGTCGCGGCGTTCAGGCCGTGGTTGTCCGGCAGGTCGCGGACCTTCGCCACGACGACGTAGCCCTCGTGCCCGGCGTTGCTCGCGATCCAGCGCAGCGGCTCGTCGAGCCCGGTGCGCACGACCGCCACGCCGGTCGCCTCGTCGCCGTGCAGGCCGAGGTCGCCGTCGAGCGAGGTCGCAGCGTGCACGAGCGCCGCGCCGCCGCCGGCGATGATGCCCTCCTCGACGGCCGCGCGGGTCGCCGAGATCGCGTCCTCGATGCGGTGCTTGCGCTCCTTCATCTCGACCTCGGTCGCGGCGCCGACCTTGATGACGCCGATGCCGCCGGCGAGCTTGGCCAACCGCTCCTGCAGCTTCTCGCGGTCCCAGTCGGAGTCGGTGTCGTCGATCTCTCGGCGGATCTGCGCCACCCGGGCGTCGATCTCGCTCTTCGCCGCGCTGCCGTGCGTGACCGTCGTCGTGTCCTTCGTGACGACGACCCGGCCGGCGCGGCCGAGCACGTCCAGGCCGGCCTGGTCGAGCTTGAGCCCGACCTCCGGCGCGACGACCTGCGCGCCGGTGACGATCGCGAGGTCCTGCAGGAACGCCTTGCGGCGGTCGCCGAAGAACGGCGCCTTGACCGCGACGGCGGTGAACGTCTTGCGGATCGCGTTGACGACCAGTGTGGACAGCGCCTCGCCGTCGACGTCCTCGGCGATCACCACGAGCGCCTTGCCCGTCTCGACGACCTTCTCCAGCACCGGCAGCAGATCGGCGATCGCGGTGATCTTCTGCGTGGTGATGAGCAGGTACGGGTCCTCGAAGACGGCCTCGCCGGCCTCGGCGTCGGTGACGAAGTACGGGCTGATGTAGCCCTTGTCGAACTGCATGCCCTCGGTGAACTCGAGTTCGGTGGTCATCGTCTGGGCTTCCTCGACGGTGATCACGCCGTCCTTGCCCACCTTGGTGAACGCCTCGGCGATCAGGCCGCCGATGGTCGCGTCCTGCGCGGAGATCGTCGCGACGTGCGCGATCTCCTGCTCGCCGTTGACCGGGTGCGCGGCCTTGTCCAGGGCGTTGTTGACCGCCTCGACCGCGGTGTCGATGCCGCGCTTGAGGGCGATCGGGTTCGCGCCGGCCGCGACGTTCTTCAGACCGGCGTTGACCAGCGCCTGGGCGAGCACGGTGGCGGTGGTGGTGCCGTCGCCGGCGACGTCGTTGGTCTTCGTCGCGACGGACTTCGCGAGCTGCGCGCCGAGGTTCTCGAACGGGTCGTCCAGCTCGATTTCCCGGGCGATGGTCACGCCGTCGTTGGTGATCGTCGGAGCGCCGAACTTCTTGTCCAGCACGACATTGCGGCCCTTCGGGCCGAGCGTCACCTTGACGGCGTTAGCGAGCTTGTCGACGCCGCGCTCAAGCGCGCGCCGGGCGTCCTCGTCGAAGCTGAGGATCTTCGCCATGGCCTTCCTTCTCTCTTGTTCTGTGCACGCTTTTTAGGGCAGCAACCGCCGACGCCCCGGGCCCGCGGGTTCAGCGCGCGCCCGGGGCGGTGTGTCAGCGAGGTGGAAAGTGGCTACTTCTCGATGACGGCGAGGACGTCGCGGGCGGACAGGACCAGGTAGTCCTCGCCGGCGTAACGAACCTCGGTGCCGCCGTACTTGCTGTAGAGCACGACGTCGCCAATGCTGACGTCGAGCGGGACTCGGTTGCCCTTGTCGTCAATGCGGCCCGGGCCGACGGCCAGGACGGTGCCCTCCTGGGGCTTTTCCTTGGCGGTGTCCGGGATGACGATGCCGGAGGCAGTGGTGGTCTCGGCCTCGTTGGCCTGGACGACGATGCGGTCCTCGAGCGGCTTGATGCTGACCTTGGTGGCGGTCACAGTAGGACTCCCCTTGCTTGATGCGAAAAGAAACGGTTCAGGTGGGGGCGGCTGCCGTCGCGGGGGTCAACCTCTCCCGATTGGCACTCTAACGCGACGAGTGCCAACTGTCGAACCTTCCGGCGGGCGGTCACCGGTCAGGAAAACCGGTGCGCGGTCCAGTCGGCCCCGCCGTCAGTCGTGGTCCACAGCGTCCGGCCGTCGCTCGACACCGCGTGGCCGAGCGAGGTGGTCGCGAAGCCGGCGTAGCCGAGCTGGCCCGGGCTGCCGAGCCGGGCGAATCGGCGCCCGCCGTCGGAGCTGCGGTAGGTGCTGTCGGAGCTGACGACGAGCAAGCGCGATGTCGCCGCGGCCAACACGGACACCGGCGCGGCGCCGAGCGCGGACCGCGAAGCGACGTGGAAAGACCGCGCGCCGTTCGTCGACACGGCGATGAAGGAGTTGCGCTGCGCGTCCCGCGGCGTGCAGAGCACGACGAGCGAACCATCGGGCGCGGTGGTCATCGCGGTGCTGTCGACCTCGTTCCGGCCATCCTGCGGGCAAGGCTCGCCGCGGAAGGCCCATCGCCGGCCGCCATCGGTGGAGACGAACAGGCTGGCCCGGGCGCTTTCCGCGCCTCCCGCCGGGTTCAAGTACGTCTCCAGATAGGAGCGCGTGCCGACGCGGGACAGCGCAACGGCGGTTGCCTCGGTCGGCTGTGGCAGCGGGGCCGCACGCCAGCGCAGGCTGCCGACCGGCGCCGTCTGCACCCGGTACGAGCACGCCGGCGGGCACCCAGGCGTGGAGGTGACCACGCGGATGACGTCGCCGTTCAGCGACTCCAGCGCCTCCGCGCTCTGGCCCGGCGCGACGCGCCAGGTGCGCCCGCCGTCCGCGGTGGTGAAGAAGTTCGGGCCGCGGCCGCTTGCACGGTTGCCGTAGAGGTAGCCGACCTTTGCGGTGGCGAAGCGGACGTGCTCGACGCAGGAGCCGGCGCAGGACGCGGCGTTGAACGGGCTCTGCACGGTCGTCACCGGGGTGGGCAACGAGGACCACGTGCGGCCGCCGTTTGCGCTGTGCTCCAGCGCCGAGCAGTCGCTGCCGCTCCCGGACAGGCAGTCGGCGGTGCCGAGCGCCCACGCCTGGTCGCCGACGAACGTGACGTCGGCGATCCGGAAGTTCGTCAGTTTCGGCGCGACCCGGCCGGGCGCACCCGAGGTGGATCCGGACGTGCGCGCCGTGGACGAGACGGGCGGTGACGACGTCGCAGTCCTGGTCGTCGTCCGGGTCACCGTGCCTGTGAGCGGCGCGACCGACGCCGAGCCCGTCCTGCCCCCGCCGGAGGAAGCGGTGCAACCGGCGAGCGCGAGCACAGCGCCGCACAGGGCGGTCAGAAGGATTCTCAATCGCGCCACGATGCGCAATCATGCCCAGCCGGGGCTGAGGCGACGCTCAGCCGAGGGATCGATAGCCGCCGCCCGCGGGGTCGAGCTGCCACACCCGCCGGCTGCGGGTCGGCTTGGGCACGCCGCGCGATTGCAGCAGCCGCCACTGCGGGCGGTGCCAGGTCGTCAGGGGAATGTTCGGCACCGCCTGCACGTACGCCGGCCGCTGCACCGCCGGCAACTTGCCGAGCGCCTTGTCCAGCATCGCGGTGCTCACCTCGCCGCCCGGTCGCACCGTGAACGCCGCGACGAGCTCCCCGCGGCCTTGCGCTGGGACCCCATAGGCGACGACGAGGTCGACGGCCGGGATGGTGCTGAGCGCGAATCTCGCGCCGGAGGGCAGCACGACGCCGGCGGCGGTGTCGACCAGTTCGCCGACCGAGCCCGCCAGCCACAAGTCGCCGTGCTCGTCGCGCAGGAACAGGTCGCCGGTCGAGCGCCAGGCGTCGCCGGCCTCGAAGACGCCGCGCATCGGCACGCCGGCCATCGACTCGCGCGGGTCCACCTTGGCGAGCAGCAGCCCGACCTCGTCCACCGCGCACTCGCGCCCGAGTCCGCGCTCGTCCAGCGCGACCCGGCGGTGTTCGAGGTCGAATGCGGCTACCTTGACCGGCGCGGTGCCGGGCAACGGCTTGCCCATCGACCCAGCGCTGCGGCTGGTGACGTTGGCGAGGATCGTCTCGCCCTCCGTCGAGGCGTAGAACTCGAGCACCTTCACGGTTGGGAAGCGCGCGTTCACCCGCCGCCACAGGTTGCGCGGCATGCCTGAGCCCATGAACATCCGTACCGGGTGGTGCTGTTCGGCTCTGCTCGGCGGCGCGTTCACGACCGGCAGCAGCGAGGCCCAGGTGTAGGACACATGCGTCGCGCCGTACCGGCGGACCTCGTCCCAGAAGGTCTCCGGATCCTCGCCGCTCGCCATCGCGAACCGCGCGCCGCTCGCGACGGCCCCGCCGATGCTCATCAACAGCGCCGACGAGTGGTACATCGGAGTCGTGCTGTAAATGGTGTCGCCCGGCTTCAACGCCGCCGCGGAGGCGGTGCCCAGCGCCGACAGCGCCCAGCGCCGGTTCGTGATCTGCAGCGGCTTGACGCCGGCGCCTTCGCCGGTGAACAGGATGAACGCCACGTCGCCGGCGCGGTGCGGGTTCGGCCGGTACCAGGCGGACAGCTGCACCTCATCCGGGTCGATCCGCTCCAAGTCGACCGCGTCGGCGTGCAGGTCGCGCTGCTCCCCGCCGCCGCCGAGCACCGCCCAGGCCGCGTCCGGCACCTCGTCGCGCCGTTCGACGTGCTCCGGGTCGCAGACGACCCAGGTCGGCCGGCCGAGCGCGGCCTCCCGCGCGACGTCGCCGTCGGGACGCAGCAGCACCGCGGTCGCGCCGAGCCGGCTCAGCGCGGTGACCAGCACGAACGCGCTCGGCCGCATGTCCATCAGCACGCCCACGCGGTCGCCCTGCCGCACGCCGATGCTGACCAGCCCCTTGACCACGTTGTCGACGCGGGCCTTGACTTCTTGCTGGCGGTGGGCGCGGTCGCCGAACAGGAACGCGACGGCCTCCGGCGCGCGCCGCGCCTGCTCGTCGAGCAGCTGGCCCAGCGAGATGCGGGTCGAGGGGTCCAGGTGTTCGATGCGGTTGAGCCGCGGCAGCTGCACCGGCGCCTCGCGCACGACGCTTCGGGCGAGCTTGCCGGCGCGGCGCGCTGAGCCGACGACCACCCGGCCGACGCCGAAACCGAGCTCGGTGGCCTGCGCGACGGCGGTCGCCGCGGTCGTCGGGCGCAGCGGGCGGGTGGGCGCGACGTCCTCGGCCGGCAGGATCGAGGCGGGCAGCACGGGCCGTCTGCCCGCGCGCCAGTCGACCCAGTCCGCGACCGCCGGCCAGCTGATCTCGCGGGCCGTGGAGCCGACGACCAGGCCGAAGTGGCCGGCGGCGAGCGTGGCCTCGTAAATCGCGGCGCGCGGCGCGGCCCGGCCGATCGCGCGCACCGAATCCGGGTGGCCGAAGGTGTCGGACAGGCCGACGAAGGTCAGCACCGGCACCTCGATGTCGGCGAGGGTGACCAGCCGGTCGTCGATGATGAAGCCGCCCTCGAGCATCCGGTTGTGCGTCACGAAGTTCTCGAGGAACTCGGCGATCGCCGGGCCGGAGTACGCCGTCCACCCTTCGGAGTCGAGGAAGCGGCGCTGCCGTTCGCGCGGCAGCAAGGCGTCGCGGTTGTTGAGCGCCAGCAGGAACTGCACCCGGCCCTGCACCGACTTCGCCGGGGTCAACAGCTTGAACGCGGTGCGCGACATCCACGCCGGCACCTGGAAGTTGCGCAGCAGCCCGCTGTCGACGATGTCGGCTGCCAGCCGGGCGACGACGTCCGGCGCGATCGGGATCGGCAGTGGCGCGGTGGCGTCGACCGGCGAGCCGAAAGTGACGATCGAGTCCACCCCTTTGCCGCGGCGATAGGCCGCGGTCTGGTAGGCGAACATGCCGCCCTGCGAGTAGCCGGCCAGCACGACGGCGCGGCCGGTGGCGTCCTCGACCCGGTCGACGGCGTCGCTGACGGCCAGCACGTGGTCGGTCAGGTTGCGCTCCCGACCGCCGGGCTCGAGGTCGGGGTCGCCGAAGTCGACGACCCAGGGGTCGATCCCGGCCGCGTGCAGCGCGGCGACCGCGGAGGTGTCGGGCGCGACGTCCCAGACCTCGGTGCTGATCATCAGCGGCGGGATGAGCACGATCGGCACTGCGTCGGCCGGCACGTCGTCGGCGAAGTAGTGCCGCAGGCGGTAGACGGGCTGCTCGGCCGTCACGGTGTACGGCGAGGGCTCCTCGTCGGTCGCGAGGCCGCCGAAGCGGACCACCTCGGCGACGTTGCGCGCGGTCTGCGAGACCCGGCGGACGTAGCGGACGGCCGAGCCCGGCACGGCGAGCGGGCCGTGGCGGCCGCGCCCGGACAGCTCCAACTCGCCGCCTGCGGGGCGGTCGACTGCCCGGCCGTCGACAACTGTGTCGCCCATGACAAAGAACTGTGCTGCCCGAAGCGGCAGGCCGCAAGCGGACGCCGGCGGTTCCGCGGCGCCGGGGGTCAGCGCGGGACGGGCTCGAAGGGCCACGCGTGCGGCGGCCGGGCGAGCAGCTCGGCCGGGATGTCCTCGACGCCGCGGCCGGTGGGGTCGATGACGACCAGGCGCCCGTCGCCGCTGCGGTAGACGTCGGCCGCTGGATCGGCGCGGGCGAGGACGAGCGCGAGCAGCTCGTCGAGGCGGCCGTCGGCGGCCTTGACCTCCCACATCAGCGTGCGCGGCTGCGGGTTCTCTGACGTCGTCGGGGTCGTCACAGCTGGGCGCTTCGCAGCTCGACGGTGGGCACGGCGGAGAAGTCGAGCGGCGAGGGTTTCGCGCCGTCGCGCACGAGCAGGTCGCCGATCGCGGCGATCATCGCGCCGTTGTCGGTGCACAGCCGCATCGGCGGGACGCGGAGTTCGATGCCGGCGGCGTCGCAGCGTTGTTGGGCCAGCGCGCGGATCCGGCTGTTGGCGGCCACCCCGCCGACGACGACGAGCGTGTCGACGTGCTCGTCCCGGCACGCGCGCAGGGCCTTTGCGGTGAGCACGTCCGCGACCGCCTCCTGGAAGCTCGCCGCGACGTCCGGCGCGGACGCGTCCGGGTGGCCCTCGACGTAGCGGGCCACGGCCGTCTTCAGGCCGGAGAAGGAGAAGCCCAGCGGCGGGTCGTGCGGCCCGGTGAGCGGCCGCGGGAACCGGATGGCGGCCGGGTCGCCGTCGCGGGCGGCCTGGTCGATCGACGGCCCGCCGGGGTAAGGCAGGCCGATCAGCCGGGCCACCTTGTCGAACGCCTCGCCGGCGGCGTCGTCGACGGTGTCCGACAGGTGCGTGATCGGGGTGCGGACGAGGTCGCGCACGCCGAGCAGCGAGGTGTGCCCGCCAGACACGATCAGCACCACCGAGCGCTCGGGCAGCGGGCCGTGCTCGAGGGTGTCGGCCGCAGCGTGCCCGGCGAGGTGGTGCACGCCGTACAGCGGCGCCTCCAGCGCGAGCGCGTAGGCCTTCGCCGCGGCGACGCCGACGTGCAGCGCGGTCGCGAGGCCCGGCCCGGCGGTGACCGCCACGGCGCCGACGTCGGCGAGCGTGATCCCGGCGCGCTCGAGCGCGGCATGCACGGTCGGCGTCATCGCCTCGAGGTGCGCGCGGGCGGCGATCTCCGGCACCACCCCGCCGAAGCGGGCGTGCTCGGCCATGCTCGAGGCGAGCGCGTCGCCGAGCAGCACGCCGTCCTCGACGAGGCCCACGCCGGTCTCGTCGCAGCTCGTCTCGATGCCCAGCACGATGGTCATCGGGGCCGCAGAACAGGCGTCATCGGGGGATCTCCCGGCGCATGGTGACGGCGTCGACGCGGCCGCCGTCGTAGTAGCCGCGGCGCACGCCGACGGCGGCGAAGCCGGCCGACTCATACAGCGTGCGGGCGGCGGCGTTGTCCTCGCGCACCTCGAGGAAGACCTCGACGCAGCCGCGCTGTCGCGCTAGGTCGAGCAGGGCGCCGAGCAGCCGGCGGCCGAGGCCGGCGCGCCGGGCGGCGGGGACGACGCCGACGGTGAGGATCTCGGCCGTCTCGCCGATCACCAGCACGCCGGCCCAGCCGAGCGCGGCGCCCGTCGGGTCCTCGGCGAAGACGTAGCTGCGCGCTCGCCGATCGGCGAGCTCGGCGCGGTAGCTCGCCCGGCTCCACGCCTCGGCGCCGAACATGCCCTGCTCGTAGGGCAGGACCGCGTCGACGTCGGCAAGGGTCATTGGGCGCAGCCGGACGTCGCCCGGGGGCGCCGTGGCGGCGGCGGTCGGCTCGTCGCCGCCGCTCACTGCAGAACCGTCTTCGGCGCGCCGGGCGCGACCGCGTCCGGCCGGCGGAGGTACCGCGGCGTCAACCGCTCGCCGGCCGCGCCGGCCCGAATCCGCGGCGCGGCGGCCCGGGCGAGCGACAGCGCGTCCGGATGCCGCTCGGCCCGGCGGCGCAGTCGCGCCCACGCCTCGGCGTACATCTCGGCGCCGGCCCCGGCCGCCGCCGTGGCGTCCTCGGCCGGGATCTCGGCCGGCCGGCCGACCGCGGGCTCGGTGACCGCGGCGCCCCGCTCGTAGCGCGCCCAGTAGACCTCGCGACGCCGGGCGTCGGCGACGACAAGCAGCCGGGGCTCGTCGGCGGCGGCCACCGCCAGGGCGTCCAGCGAGCCGACGCCGTAGGCCGGCGCGCCGATGGCGTCGGCGAATGCGGCAGCCGTCGCCAGACCCACGCGCAGCCCGGTGTAGGGGCCGGGCCCGACGCCGGCGACGACCGCGCCGATGTCCCGCGGTCGCGCGCCCGCCTCGGCCAGGCAGTCGACGATCGCCGGGGCGAGCAGCTCGCCGTGCCCGCGGGGCGCGACCGGCGCGCGCTCGGCGACGAGCACGACGTCCTGGCCGACCGAGACGACGCCGGTCGTCACGGCCGGCGACGAGGTGTCAATCGCCAGCACGAACACGACTCCTCAGCCTAGTTCCCCCGCCTTGGTGGCTGAGATGGTCGCGTTTTCGGGCGATCAGCGACCAGGTCGGGCACCAGGGCAGGGCAGCCGGGCGAGGCGGTCGGCCCAGTCGCCGCCGACCGGGGTCAGGGCGGCGGTGCGCTCGTCGGAATCCGCGCCGCGCTGCAGATCGATCACCAGCCGCGCCTCGGCCAGCTGCTCGACCAGCCCCGCGCCCCATTCGACGACGGTTGCCGAGTCGGTCACGGCAATGTCGAGGTCAAGGTCGTCCACCTCGGCCAGCGAGCCGAGCCGGTAGGCGTCGACGTGCACGAGCGTCACCCCGCCCGGATCGCGCGGCGGGTGCACCCGCGCGATCACGAAGGTGGGCGAGGCGATCCGGCCCTGCACTGCCATTCCGGCGCCGATGCCCTGCGTCAGCGCGGTCTTGCCGGCGCCGAGCGGCCCGCTGAGCACGACGAGGTCGCCGCCGCGGAGCAGCCTGCCGAGCTCGGCGCCGAAGTCATGCGTGTCCTGCGCGGTCGGCAGGTTTGCGACAAACGTGTTCATGACGAACCGCCGACGTACACCCGCTGCACGCGCGGGCCGATCCGGGTGACGATCTCGTAGTGGATGGTGCCCGCGGCGTCGGCCCAGTCCTGCGCGGTCGGGCCGCCGTCCGCGCCTGACCCGAACAGCACCACCGGATCGCCAGGCGCGACCGGGTGGTCGCCGACATCGACGATCACCTGGTCCATGCAGACCCGGCCGCTGATCGCGAAACGCCTCCCGCTGACCTGCACCGGCCCGGCGTTGCCGGCGTGCCGGGGCACGCCGTCGGCGTAGCCGAGCGGCACGAGCACCAGCGTCGTCGCGCGATCCGTCGTGTACTCGTGGCCGTACGAGACGCCCTCCCCTGCGCGGACCCGCTTGACGTTGGCCGCGGCCGCGCGCAGCGTCATCGCCGGGACGAGCCCGTGCTGACCGGGCACCGGTGACAGCCCGTACACCGCGATGCCGGGACGGACGAGGTCGAAATGCGCGGCGGGCAGCGTGAGCGTCGCCGCCGAATTCGCGATGTGCCGCAGCTGCGGCCGCACGCCGGCGGCTGCCGCGACGTCGAGCGCCGCCTCGAACGCGCGCAGCTGCCGGGTGATCGTCGGGTTGCCGGGCTCGTCGGCGTAGGCGAAGTGACTCCACACCCCGACCACGTCGAGCACGTCTTCGGCCTGCGCCTTCGCCGAGGCGGTGACGAGGTCGGACCAGTCGTCGACATACGCGCCGTTGCGGGACAGTCCGGTGTCGATCTTGAGGTGGACCCGGGCCGGGCGGCCGGCTTCGCGTGCGGCCGCGACGACGGCGTCGAGCTGCCAGCGGCCGCTGACCGACAGGTCGACGTCGGCGGCGAGCGCCCGGCGCACGGTCGCGGCCTCGCCGGGCGTCCACAGCCAGGCCAATAGCGGCACGGTGAGTCCGGCGGCACGCAGCGCCACCGCCTCGTCGACGATCGCGGCGCCGAGCCACGTGGCGCCGCCGGCAAGCGCCGCCCGGGCCGCCGGCAGCAGTCCGTGGCCGTACCCGTCAGCCTTGACGACGGCCATCAGCTCGGCGCTCGTGCCGGCCTTCAGGGTCGCGACGTTGGCCGTGATGGCGGCGAGGTCGACGACCGCTTCGGTGCGCAGCACGCGTCCATTCTCGCCGACCGGCCCACAGTGGTCAGTTGCGCGGGTCAGTGGTCACTTGCAGCCGACCACTGACCGCGCAACTGACCACTGTCAGGACGGCGGAGGTCGTCGGGCGGCCGCGTTCAGCCGGCGGCGATCGTGCGCAGCGCCTCGCGCACGGCGTGCAGCACGTCCAGCGAGGACGGCGGCCCGTCACTTGCCGCCACCTGGGCGGCCACGCCGTGCACGTACGCCCCGACCGCGGCGGCGAGCGGCGGCTCGAGCCCGGTCGCCAGCAGCGAGCCGATCAGCCCGCTCAGCACGTCGCCGCTGCCGGCCGTGCCGAGCCACGGCGTGCCGGTGCGGTTGATCCAGGCTCGGCCGTCCGGCGCGGCGACGACCGTCGCGTCGCCCTTGAGCAGGACGGTCGCGCCGAGGTCGGCGGCCGCGGCGCGCGCGCTCGCCAACCGGTCGGCCGACGGCGCTCCGGCGATGCGCGCGAACTCCCGGTCGTGCGGCGTGAGCACCGTCGGCGCCGACCGGCCGCGCAGCAGGTCAGGGTGCTTTCCCAGCACCGTGAGGCCGTCCGCGTCCACCAGCACCGGCACGTCGGTGGACAAGACGTCGGCGAGCAGCTCGCGCGCGTCGTCGTCGGTCCCGGCGCCCGGGCCGGCCACCCAGGCCTGCACCCGCAGCTCGCTCGGCTTGGCGCCCTCGTGCACGACCACCTCGGGATACCGCGCCCGGATGGCATCGGCCGCCCCACCGGCGTAGCGCACCATCCCCGCGCCGCCGGTGATCGCGGCGCCCGTCGACAGGACGCCGGCGCCGGGATAGTCGCTCGAGCCGGACACCAGGCCGACGACGCCGCGGGTGTACTTGTCGTCGGCGGCGGCGGGCGCGGGCAGCAGCGCGGCGACGTCCGGCGCCTCGAGCACGAACGTCCGACCCGCCGGGAGCGTTGCGCCCAACCCGATGTCGACGAGCCGCAGCTCGCCGACCTGCGCCACCCCGGCGCCCGCGACGAGGCCGGCCTTCAACGCCCCGAACGTCACAGTGACGTCGGCGGACACGGCGTGCTCGCCCGCGGCGCCGGTGTCCGCGTCCACCCCGGACGGCACGTCCACGGCGACCGTCAGCGCGCCGCGCGCCGCCGCGGCCAGCGGAACCGCAGGCGCGCGCAACCCGCCGGCGCCGCCGATGCCCACGATGCCGTCCAGGACAAGATCAGCGCCGCGCACGAAGTCGGCGTCCGGCGCGACCGCGCGGCCGCCGGCGCGCAGCAGCGCGGCACGTCCGCCGGCATGCGCGCGGTCGGGGTCGAGCAGCAGCGCGGTCACCGCAGCGCCTCGCCGCGCGAGCAGGGCGCCGGCATAGAGAGCGTCCCCGCCGTTGTTGCCGCCGCCGACCAGCAGCACGACCTGCCGGCCATAAACGCCGCCGCGCTCGCGCAGCAGCCGGGCACATTCGACGGCAAGCCCGGCCGCCGCGCGGGCCATCAGGGCGCCATCGGGCAACCCGGCCATCAGCTGTTCCTCGGCGTCCCGGACCTCGGCAACGGTGTAGACGGTGCGCACCCGCCCTTCCTACCCGCACCGCACGGCCGCCCGCCCATCGCCGCCCACCCATCGCCGCTCCCACCACAGACTTGTCCGCGCTACGTCGGCGTCACGCCCGACGACACGCGGACAACTCGCGAGAGGGGGTCAGCTCTCCGCGATCACCGTCGCCGCCGCCACCCCGCCGTCGTGCGACAGCGACACGTGCAGCCGGCCCACGCCGAGCGAGTCCGCGCGCGCCTGCACGGTGCCGCGGATGGCTAGCCGCGGCCGGCCGGCGTCGTCGACGAGCAGCTCGGCGTCTATCCACGACATCCCCCCGCCCGCGCCCAGCGCCTTCGCCAGCGCCTCCTTCGCCGCGAACCGGGCGGCAAGCGACTCGGCGGTCCGCGGCGCGCCGGCCGGCGTGCTGCGCTCGGCGGCGGTGAACAGCCGCGCGGCAAGCGCGGGCGTGCGGCGCAGCACGGCGGCGAACCGTTCGACCGGCACCACGTCGATGCCCACGCCGACGACCGGCACGCCGGTCAGGCCGTCGGCGACACGGCCACCGGCTCGCCCGGCGCCGGGGCGTAGTCCGACAGGTGGCCGGGGAACGCCGAGACGGCCGGGTTGAGGTAGGCGGCGGCGTTGTTGACCGCCGTCGCGACCTCGCCGAAGCCGGTGGCGATCAGCTTGACCTTGCCGTCGTAGTCGACGATGTCGCCGGCCGCGTAGACGCCGGGCACGGTCGTGCGGCCCGCGGTGTCGACCACGATCTGCCGCTTCTCGATCCGCAGCCCCCATTCGAGCAGCGGTCCCAGGTTCGCGGTGAACCCGAGCGCGGCGACGAGCTTGTCGCAGTGCAGCGTGCGCGGCGCGTCCGCGCCCTTGACGCTCACCTCGACCTCGGACACGTCCGGGTCGCCGCGGACGGCGGAGATCTGGGCGTCGGTGATCAGCTCGACGCTGGACGCCTTCAACAACTCGACCGAGTGCGGGTGCGCGCGGAACTCGCCGCGGCGGTGCACGACGGTCACCGAGGCGCCGATCGGCTCCAGCAGCAGCGCCCAGTCGATCGCGGAGTCGCCGCCGCCCACGACGACGATGTGCTGATCGGCGTACGCGGTCGGGTCCGGCACGAAGTGCACGAGTCCGCGGCCGAGGTATTCCGCGCCGGTCGGCAGCGGCCGCGGGGTGAACGTGCCGATGCCGCCGGTGATCACGATGGCGCGGCACTCGATGCGGTGGCCGGACGCGGTCGTGATCGCGAACGAGCCGTCCCCCCGCTCGAGGCCGACAGCCTGATGGCCGAGGCGGTAGTCGGGTTGGAACGGCGCCGCCTGCTCGAGCAGCTGCTCGACGAGGTCGCGGCCGCGGATCGCCGGGAACCCGGCGACGTCGAAGATCGCCTTCTCCGGGTACATGGCGGTGATCTGCCCGCCCGGCTCCTCGAGGGAGTCCAGGACGGCCGTCGACAGCGTCCGCACGCCGGCGTAGTACGCGCCGAACAGGCCCACCGGCCCGGCGCCGACGATGACGAGGTCGACTGACGAGAGCGAGCCGCGCAGCACAGGCGTCACAGCCGGCAGCCTAGCGACTCACTCGACGGTCACTGACTTCGCCAGGTTCCGCGGCTTGTCGATGTCATAGCCGCGGGCGCGGGCGATCTCCGCGGCCAGGATCTGCAGCGGCAGCGTCGTCACCATCGGCGAGCACAGCGTCGGCACCCGCGGGACCTCGATGAAATCCGCCGCCAGGCGCCGCGCGGCGACGTCGTCGGCCTCGGCCACGATGATCGTCCGCGCGCCGCGCGCCCTGACCTCAGCAACGTTGGAGAGCATCTTCTGATGCAACACCGGCCGGCCGGCCGGCGACGGCATGACCACGACGACCGGCAGCCCCTCCTCGACCAGCGCGATCGGGCCGTGCTTGAGCTCGCCGGCCGGGAAGCCCTCGGCGTGCATGTAGGCGAGCTCTTTGAGCTTGAGCGCGCCTTCGAGCGCGACCGGGAACCCGACGTGCCGACCGAGGAACAGCACCGCCTTCGCCTGCGCGATGTCGCGGGCGAGTTCGCGGACGCCGGCCATCGCCGCGAGCGTCTCGGCGATCGCGGCGGGCATCGCGCACAGCGACTCGTACTCGCGGACGATCTCATCGCCGTACTTGGTGCCGCGCGCCTGCGCCAGCGCGAGCCCGACGAGCTTCACTGCCGCGACCTGAGCGAGGAACGTCTTCGTCGCGGCGACGCCGATCTCCGGCCCGGCGTGGGTGTAGAGGACGGCGTCGGACTCGCGCGGGATCTGTGCGCCGTTGGTGTTGCAGATCGCCAGCACCTTCGCGCGCTGCTCGGCGGCGTGCCGCACCGCCTCGAGGGTGTCCGCCGTCTCGCCCGATTGGCTGATCGGCACGACGAGCGTCTGCCGGTCGAGCACCGGGTCCCGGTAGCGGAACTCCGAGGCCATCTCCACTTCGACCGGGATCCGCGTCCAGTGCTCGATCACCTGCTTGGCGATCAGGCCGGAGTGGTAGGCCGTGCCGCACGCCACCATGAACACCTTGTCGATGTCGCGCAGCTCCTGCGGGTCGAGCCGCTGCTCGTCCAGCACGATCTGGCCGTCGACCAGGTGGCCGAGCAGGGTGTCGGCGACCGCCTTCGGCTGCTCGGCGATCTCCTTGAGCATGAAGTACTCGTAGCCGCCCTTCTCGGCGGCGGTCAGATCCCAGGTGATGTGGAACGGCGCCCCCTGCGCGGGCTCGCCGGCGAAGTCGGTGATGGTGTAGCCGTCTCGGCGGATCTCGACGATCTGGTTCTGCCCGAGTTCCACGGCGTCGCGGGTGAACTCGATGAACGCGGCGACGTCGCTGCCCAAGAACGTCTCGCCCTCGCCGACGCCGAGCACCAGCGGTGAGTTGCGGCGGGCGGCGACGACGACGTCCGGCTCGGCAGTGTCGAGCAGGACGAGGGTGAAGGCGCCCTCAAGACGACGGCAGACGGCCCGCAGCGCATCGGCGAGCGAGCGGGCCCCGGCGGCGAGCGCCGCCTCGACCAGATGCGCGACGACCTCGGTGTCGGTCTCGCTGGCGAACTCGACGCCGTCCCGCTCGAGTTCGGCGCGCAGGTCGGCGAAGTTCTCGATGATGCCGTTGTGCACGACCGCGACCCGGCCGGCCGCGCCGGCGTGCGGGTGGGCGTTGCGGTCGGTCGGCGCGCCGTGCGTGGCCCACCGGGTGTGGCCCATGCCGGTGTTGCCGCGAATCGGGTGGTCGTCGAATTCGCTGGCGATCAGCTTGTCGAGATTCTCGATCCGGCCGGCTTTCTTGGCCACCTGCAACTGCGCGCCGTCCAGAATCGCGACGCCGGCCGAGTCGTAGCCGCGGTACTCGAGGCGCCGCAGGCCCTCGACCACGACGTCGAGCGCCGAGCGCGGTCCGACGTAACCGACGATGCCGCACATCCGCCCAGCTTAACCGGGCGGTCAGCTCCGGGACGGGAGCTTTGGCCCCGTCGCGGCCCGTGTCTCGGCGCGCCACCCCGCCGCGCGGCCAAGAACGAGCGGGGCACTAGCGTGCTGTCGTGCTTGATCGCCGCGCCTGGGAACGGCCGGGCGCCGTCGAGGTCGCTCCCGGAGTGCACCGGATCCCGCTGCCCCTGCCGAACGACGGGCTGCGCGCGGTCAACGTCTACGCGATCGTCGACGGCGACGGCGTGGTGCTGATCGACGCCGGCTGGGCGCTCGACGAGGCGCGGACACGGCTCGCCGCGGGCCTCGGCGAGATCGGCTTCGAGCTCGGCGACGTCCGGGAGTTCCTGGTGACGCACGCCCACCGCGACCACTACACCCAAGCCGTCGTGCTCCGACGGGTGTTCGGCAGCCGGGTGTCGCTCGGCGCGGGCGAGCGCGAGTGCCTGCGCCTCGTCCGATCGGAGTCGGGCTCGGCGCACAACGCCAGCCGGCTGCGCGAGGCGGGCGCGGCGGACATCGCCCGGCAGGCCGAGGCGTGGCGCGAGCGGGCTGACCCGGAGGAGTGGACGGACCCGGACCGCTGGCTCGACGACGGCGTCGAATTACCACTTTCCACCCGGACGCTGCGGGTGATCGCGACGCCCGGCCACACCCGCGGCCACGTCGTGTACCTCGACTCGGCCAACCAGGCGCTGTTCAGCGGCGACCACGTGCTGCCGCACATCACGCCCTCGATCGGCGTCGAGCCGAACCGGCCGCCCTCGCCGCTGCGCGACTACCTCGCCTCGCTCGCGCTGGTCCGCGCGCTGCCCGACGCCCGGCTGTTCCCGGCGCACGGCCCGGTCGCCGAGTCGGTGCACGAGCGGGTCGACGAGCTGCTCGCCCACCACGCCGACCGGCTCGAGGCGACCGCCGGGGTCGTCGACCACGGCGCCGAGACGGGTTTTGAGGCCGCGCGCGCGCTGCCGTGGACGCGGCGCGGCCGGCGCTTCGACGACCTCGACCTGTTCAACCAGATCCTCGCGGTGCAAGAGACGATGGCGCACCTGCGGGTGTTGGTCGACCAGGGCGCGTTGACCCGGTCCGACGTCGATGGCGTGGCCCATTTCGCGCGGATCTGAGCCGGCGTAGCTTCAGCCCGGTGCCCTCACGACGCGCTTCCACACTTCTGTCCGGCCGCAGGTCTCAGTCCGGCCCGGCGCGGCGCTTCGACTACGTGATCGTCGGTGCCGGTTCGGCGGGTTGTGTGCTCGCCAATCGGTTGAGCGCTGACCCGTCTGTGTCCGTGGCCGTCGTCGAGGCCGGACCGCCGGACCGCAGCGTCAACATCCGGCTGCCGCCGGCGTTTCCGAAGCTGTTCCACACGAAGTACGACTGGGACCTGTTCACGACCTCCCAGCCGGAATTGAAGGCGCGCGAGCTGTACTGGCCGCGCGGGCGGACGCTCGGCGGCTCGTCGTCGCTGAACGCGCAGATGTGGGTCCGCGGCGCGGACGCCGACTACGACGAGTGGGCCGCCCATGCGCCGGGCTGGGGCTTCGCCGACGTCCTGCCGTACTTCCGGCGCGCGGAGAACCGGGTCGGCAGCAACGCCGGGGACGTGTACGGAACCGGCGGCCCGCTCTACATCGAGGAGCTGCGCGACCCGAATCCGATGCGGGCGGCGTTCTTCGAGGCGTGCGCCCAGGACGGCTTCGACCGGCTGCCCGAGCTGAACGTGCCCGGTATCGACGGCTACGCCCCGACGCCGGTGACCCAGCGCCGCGGCCGCCGGTGGAGCGCGGCCGACGGCTACCTGCGCCCCGCGCTCAAGCGGCCGAACGTCACCCTGTTCGTGAACTCCCTGACCGAACGGGTGTTGATCGAGGACGGCCGCGCCGTCGGGGTGCGGATCGCCGGACCGGGCGGCGGCGCGACGCTGCACGCCAGCCGCGAGGTGCTCGTCTGCGCGGGCGCGGTGCACACGCCGCACCTGCTGCAGATCTCCGGCGTCGGCGACCCGGACGTCCTCGCCGCCGCCGGTGTCCCGGTCGTTGTCGCGAGCCCCGGCGTGGGCAAGAACCTGCAGGATCACCTGTCCGTGCCGGTCATCATGTTCACGCCCGCCGGGGGCACTCTGGTCGACGCCGAGAAGCCGATCAACCTGATCAAGTTCCTCGCCCAGCGCAAGGGCATGCTGACGTCGAACGTCGGCGAGGCGGTGCTGTTCGGGCGCTCGGAGCCCGAGGTCGAGCATCCGGACCTGGAGTTCATCTTCGCCCCGGCGCCGTTCATCGACCACGGCCAGGCGACGCCGCCCGGCCACGGCATCACGATCGGCGTCATCCTGCTCCGGCCGGAATCGCGCGGGACGGTGACGGTGCGCTCGGTCGACGCCCGGGTGCCCCCCGTGGTCGACGCCGGATACCTCACCGCCGCCAAGGACCTCGAACGCCTGGTCGCCGGCTGCCTGATCTCGCAACGGCTGTTCGAGACCAGCGCGCTGCGCGGCCATGTCGGGGAGACGATGATGCCGGCGCCGGGCCAGACAGACCTCGCCGAGTACGTGCGGACGGCGGCCGAGACGCTCTACCACCCGTGCGGCACTTGCCGGATGGGCGCCGACGACGACGCGGTCGTGGACGAGCAGCTGCGGCTGCGCGGCCTCGACGGCCTGCGCGTGGTCGACGCGTCGGTGATGCCGCGCATCATCCGCGGCCACACGCACGCGCCGACGGTGATGATCGCCGAACGGGCCGCGGACCTGATCCGGTCCACCGGTTGAGCACGCTCAGCCAGCGGCGGCGGCCGGTGTGCTGCCGGTCGAACTCGACGGCGGCGTGCTGCTGGCCGAGGTGGCCGGCGAGCTGACCGAGCTGCTCGTGGTCGGCGGCTTGCTGGAGGGCGGCTTGCTGCTGGAGGTTTGCGGCTCGCTCGATTTGGTCGACGAGTGGCTCGACGTCGACGGTTCGGAGCTGGTCGTCCGCGCAGCGGAGGACGTCGGCTTCGAGGTCGAGGAAGGCGACGGCGACGGCGACGGCGACTGCGAAGGGCTTCCGCCGGATCCGCCCGACGAGCTCGCCACCAGGTAGGCGAGCAGCCCGCTGAGCAGCAGCACCGCAACGATCACGATGATCACCGCCACGCCACGACGACCCGAGCTACCCGGGCCGCCCGCGCTGCCCTGGGCGCCGACGGGCCGCAGGACGGGCGGAAGGACTGGCGGGCCGGCCGCCGCGTAGGGCAACGCTCCGTGCCGCAACGCGGTCGTGGGGGCATCCGCACCGTAGGGCGGCGCCGACGGGTGCGCGCCGGGGTCCGCGCCGCGCAACGTGCGCGCCACCTGGCTGGCGGTCGGCCGCGCGGCGGGGTCCATCGCGGTCATGGCGGCCAGCAGCTGCGGCCACGGCGGCGGCAGCGTCGCGGGGATCTCGGGCGCGCGGGTGAGCCGGGCGACCATGGTCTCCAGCACCGGTCCGTCGAAGCTGCGCCGGCCGGTGAGCGCCTCGATCAGCACCAGGCCGAGCGCGTACACATCGGCCGCCGGATCCACATCGCCGCCCCGCGCCTGCTCCGGCGCGAGGTAGGACGCGGTGCCGAGCGTCATCGCCGCCGAGGTCATCCGCGGGCTGCCGACCAGCCGGACGACGCCGAAGTCGGACAGCCGGGCGCGCACCCCGCTGGGGTCGTCCGGATCGTTGTCGGCGCCGAGCAGGATGTTTGCCGGCTTGACGTCGCGGTGCACCAGGCCTTGCGCGTGGACGTAGCCGAGCGCGGCGGCGATCTGGGCGCCGATCGCGCGGACCTCGGCCGGCGGCATCGGCCCCTCGCGCAGCCGCACCGAGAGGTCCGTGCCGTCGACGAGCTCCATGACCAGGAAGCTCGGCCCGTCGTCGGACATCGAGCCGTCGTAGAGGGTGATCAGATTGGGGTGGTTCAGCCGCGCCAGCGATTGCAGCTCGAGCGCTCGCCGGGCGCCTGGGGCGCTGGCGACGGTGTCGGCCGGCTCGTCAGTCACCGAGCGGAACAGCTTGACGGCGACGTCGCGGTCGAGCAGATCGTCGTGGGCGCGGAACACCTGGGCCATGCCGCCGCTGCCGATCTGGTCGAGCACGCGGTAGCGGTTCGCGAGCAGCCAGCCCGACGGGTTCGGCTCGCTGGGCATCGGCTGGGTGCGCGGGCCCGCGTCGTCCGGGTCCATGATCAGGCAGTGGCGACGACGTCGGCGATGCGCCCGGCGAGCGCGTCGGCGAGCTCCTGGTTGCCGGCTTCGACCATCACCCGCACTAGCTGCTCGGTGCCCGAGGCTCGCAACAGCACCCGGCCGGCGTCGCCCAGCTCGCGCTCGGCGGCCTCGACCGCAGCGGCCACCGCGGGCGAGGACGCGACGGCGGCCCGGTCGCCGACCGGGACGTTCACCAGCGTCTGCGGCAGCCTTTGCACGACGCCCGCCAGCTCGGCCAGCGCCGCGCCGGTGTCGGCCATCCGGGCCATGACGTTCAGCGCGGTGAGCAGCCCGTCGCCGGTCGTCGCGTCGTCGGCGAAGATGAGGTGCCCGCTCTGCTCGCCGCCCAGGCTGAGGTCCTTCGCGCGCAGCGTCTCCAGGACGTACCGGTCGCCCACCGCGGTCGTCAGCACCGAGATGCCCGCGTCGCGCATGGCGTGATGGAAGCCGAGGTTGCTCATCACCGTCGCCACGACCGTGTCGTCGCGCAGCCGGCCAGCCGCCCGCAGCGCGAGAGCGCAGATCGCGAGCAGCTGGTCGCCGTCGACCACCGCGCCGGTGGCGTCGACGGCCAGGCAGCGGTCTGCGTCGCCGTCGTGGGCGATGCCCAGGTCCGCGCCGCTGGCCCGCACGGCGGCGATCAACGGACCCAGGTGTGTGGAGCCGACCCCGTCGTTGATGTTCAACCCGTCCGGCGCGGCGGCGAGGGTGGTGACGCTCGCCCCGGCGCCGCGGTAGATCTCCGGCGCCACGGCCGACGCCGCGCCGTGCGCGCAGTCGACCACCACGTGCAGGCCGTCGAGGCGCGCCGGCTGCGTGCCGAGCAGGTGGGCGCCGTAGCGCTCGACCGCGTCGTCGGCCACCCGCAGCCGGCCGATGGCCGCGCCGGTGGGCCGGTTGCGGACCGGCGCGTCGAGCAGCGCCTCGATCTCCGCCTCGATCTCGTCGGGCAGCTTTACCCCGCCGGCCGCGAACAGCTTGATCCCGTTGTCTGGCATCGGGTTGTGCGACGCCGACAGCACGACGCCGACGTCCGCGCCGTACGAGTCGGTCAGGTACGCCACGGCGGGAGTGGGCACGACGCCGGCGAGCAGCACGTCCGCGCCGGCGGAGGTGAGGCCCGCGACGACCGCGCCCTCCAGCATCTCGCCGCTGGCCCTCGAGTCGCGGCCGACGACCGCCAACGGGCGGTGCGACGCGTCGTGCGCGACCAGGACGCGAGCGGCCGCGCTGGCGACCGCGAGCGCGAGTTCCGGCGTCAAGTCGCCGTTCGCGAGGCCGCGAACGCCGTCGGTGCCGAACAGCGACAAGTCGTTTACCGCTTGGAGTACTGAGGCGCCTTGCGGGCCTTCTTCAGCCCGTACTTCTTGCGCTCCTTGGCCCGGGGGTCGCGGGTGAGGAAGCCGGCCTTCTTCAGCGCCGGCCGGTCGTCGGGCTCGATGCCGATGAGCGCGCGGGAGATCGCGAGCCGCAGCGCGCCGGCCTGGCCGGTGATGCCGCCGCCGATCAGCGAGGCGATGACGTCGTACTGGCCGTCCTTCTCCAGCGTCACGAACGGCTCGCGGATGAGCTGCTGATGGACCTTGTTCGGAAAGTAGCTGTCGAGGGTGCGGCCGTTGAGTTTGAAGTCGCCGGTGCCGGGGATCAGGCGGACTCGGACGATGGCCTCCTTGCGGCGGCCGACGACGGGTGCGGGCATGGGAGTTGTCACTGGGAAACCTGCTTGATCTCGAAAGGCTGGGGCTTCTGCGCCGCGTGCGGATGGTCAGGGCCGGCGTACACCTTGAGCTTCTTCAGCTGGGCGCGGCCGAGGGTGTTCTTCGGGAGCATGCCGCGCACGGCGAGTTCGACCAGGCGCTCGGGCCGGCGCTGGAGCAGCTCGCCGACCGTCACCTGCCGCAAGCCGCCCGGGTAGCCGGAGTGCCGGTAACGGAGGTCGCCGCGCTTGCTGGCCGCGACGGCGATCTTGGACGCGTTGACGACGACGACGAAGTCGCCGGTGTCGACGTGCGGGGCGAACTGCGGCTTGTGCTTGCCGCGCAGCAGGCGGGCGGCGGTGCTGGCGAGACGGCCGAGAACGATGTCGTCGGCGTCGATCACGTGCCAGGAACGCTCGATCTCACCCGGCTTCGGGGAGTACGTGGGCACAGCTTGGTCCTCTGCTCGGTCTTCACGCGGAACGCGCCCCCACAGTGCCCGCGATTGGGGCGGTCACTCCGAGGCATGGCCGGGACGCGCAGGTCTGCCGCACGTCGACCACTGACACTACCGGCGCTGCGGCGGCCCGGCCAAATCCGGCCTATCATCCTCAGCGGTACGAACGACGAACAGGAGCCCGGTGCCGCAGGCCAAATCGCAGCGCTCCAGCGTCCTGCAGCACATCGGCTGGGTGCCCTTCGCCTGCGTCATCGCGATGGTGCTGGTCCTGTCGCTCGCCGGCGTCACGTGGCTGACCTCGCCCTACTGGGGCCACAACGCGCAGGCGCAGGAGCGCAACGTCGGGTCGGTGCCGACAACCGCAGGCGTCGGCTCGGACGCCGCGGCGTTGGCGCTGAGCCCGAACCGGGTCGAGCTGCCCACGCTGAAGGCCCAGGCGCCGGTCGTCTCGGTCGCCACCAGTTCCAACGGCGAGCTGGAGATCCCGCTCGACCCGAAGATCGTCGGCTGGTGGAAGCCGGGCGCACAGCCCGGGGCGAAGACCGGCACCGCCGTGCTCGCCGGGCACATCAACTACGCCGGCGTGACAGGCGCGCTCGCCGACATCGGCAAGCTCAAGCCCGGCGATCCGGTGTACGTGTTCGGCACGCACAACGTCGCTAAGAATGGGGCCGGCCGCCGGGCCGAGGTCAAGTTCTCGGTCACCGGCGTCCGGACCTACCACAAGACGTCGCTGCCCTACCGGCAGATCTTCGACCAGAAGGTCGTCGGCCGGATCGCGCTCGTGACCTGCGGCGGCCCGTTCGACGCGGCCACCGGCAACTACCTCGACAACATCGTCGTCTACGCCGTGCCGGCCTGAGCTGCAGAGCCGTGCCGGCCTGAGCCGCAGAGCCGTGCCGGCCTGAGCTGCAGAGCCGTGCCGGCCTGAGCTGCAGGTCAGCGGGCGCGCTGCACCCGTGTCTCGTCGAAGACCGGCTCGTTCGACTCGTACACCCGGCCGTCCGCGCCGAAGACGAGGAACCGGTCGAAGGAGCGGGCGAACCAGCGGTCGTGGGTCACCGCCAGGACCGTGCCGTCGAAGGAGTCGAGCGCCTCGTCCAACGCCTCGGCGCTGAGCACGTCGAGGTTGTCGGTCGGCTCGTCGAGCAGTAGCAGGGTGGCGCCGGAGAGCTCCAGCAACAGGATCTGGAAACGCGCCTGCTGTCCGCCGGACAGCGTGCCGAACGGCTGCTCGGCCTGCTCGCCCAGCCCATAGCGGCGCAGCACCGACATCGCGCGGCCGCGGTCGACGCTCGGCCGGTCCTCGGCGCCCTTCCAGAGCAGGTCGAGCAGCGGACGGTCGAACCATTCCGCGTGCGCGTGCGTCTGCGCGAACAGGCCCGGGACGACGCGCGCGCCGAGCCGCCACTCGCCGGTGTGCGCGACCGGCGAGCCGGCGAGCAGGTGCAGGAAATGCGACTTGCCCGCGCCGTTCGCGCCGAGCACGCCGATCCGCTCGCCGTAGAAGATCTCGGCGTCGAACGGGCGCATCAGCCCGGCCAGCTCTAGGCCGACGCAGGTGATCGCGCGCTTGCCGGTGCGCCCGCCGCGCAGCCGCATCGACACCTGCTGGTCCGCCGGCTTGTCCGGCGGCGGCCCGACGGCCTCGAACCTCGCCAGCCGGTTGGCCATGGCCCGGTAGCGCGAGGCCATGTCCGGGCTGATCTTCGCCTGCTGCTGCAGGGTTCGGGTCAGCTCCTTCAGCCGGGCGTGCTCCTCCTCCCAGCGCCGGCGCAGCTCGGCCATCCGCTCGTGCCGATTCGCCCGCGCCTCGTGATAGGACGCGAAGCCGCCGCCGTGCACCCAGGCCGTGCCGCCCTCGATCGTCACCACCCGGTCGGCGACGGCGGCGAGCAGTTCGCGGTCGTGGCTGACGAACAGCACCGTCTTCGACGTCTCCTGCAGCCGCTGCTCGAGCCAACGCTTGCCGGGCACGTCGAGGTAGTTGTCCGGCTCGTCGAGCAACAGCACCTCGTCGCGGCCGCGCAGCAGGAGTTCGAGCGCGAGTCGCTTCTGCTCGCCGCCCGACAGCGTCCGCAGCTCGCGGTACTTGCACCGCTCGTACGGGACGCCGAGCGCGGCGACCGTCACGGTGTCCCACAGCACCTCGGCGTCGTAGCCGCCGGCGTCGCCCCACTCGGTGATCGCGTGCGCGTACGCGAGCTGCGCGGCCTCGTCGTCGCGCTCCATCAGCGACAGCTCTGCGGCCTGTAGCGCCGCCCACGCGACGCGCAGCGCCGGCGCGCAGAGCTGGATCAAGAAGTCCTGCACGCTCGTGCTGTCGCGCACCGAGCCGATGAACTGGCGCATGACGCCTAGACCGCCGACCCGGGCGATCGCGCCGCTCTGCGGCTGCTCGTCGCCGGCGACGAGGCGCAGCAACGTCGTCTTGCCGGCGCCGTTGGCCCCGACCAGGGCCGCCTTGACGCCTTCGCCGATCCGGAAGGTCGCGTCGGTGAGCAGCGCGCGGCCGTCGGACAGCGTGTGCCCGACCCCGCTGACGTCGACGTAGCCCATCGGCTCAGTCTGACGGGAATCGGGCCCGCCGCGCACCCCGGTTACCACCACCTTCGCGGCGCTGCTGGAGCAAGATGGTCGCCATGTCGCTCACCGACAATCCAGCTGAGGCAGCTGCCGCCGGCGAGGTCGAACTAGCCGCGCTGGCAGCGCAGCTGCCGGCCGGCGCGCTGCTCACCGATCCCGACCTGCTCGCCGGCTACCGGCAGGACTGGGCGCGCGACCCGGACGCGGGGACGCCGCTCGCGGTCGTCCGCGCCACGTGCACGGCGGACGTGCAGACGGTGCTGCGCTGGGCAAGCGCGCGGCGCGTCCCGGTCGTGCCGCGCGGGGCTGGGTCCAGCCTGTCCGGCGGGTCTACCGCGGTGGACGGCGGGATCACGCTGAGCACTGAGCGAATGCGAGAGGTCGTCGTCGACCCGGTCACCCGGGTCGCGGTCGCGCAGCCCGGCGCGTTGAACGTCGAGGTGAAGGCGGCGGCGGCCGCGCACGGGCTCTGGTACCCGCCCGACCCGTCGTCGTTCGAGATCTGCTCGATCGGCGGCAACGCGGCGACGAACGCCGGCGGCCTGTGCTGCGTCAAGTACGGCGTCACCACCGACTACGTGCTGGGCATGGAGGTCGTGCTCGCCGACGGGACAGCCGTGCGGCTCGGCGGACCGCGGCTCAAGGACGTCGCCGGGCTGTCGCTGACCAAGCTGTTCGTCGGCTCCGAGGGCACGTTGGGCGTGATCACCGAGCTGACCCTGCGGCTGCTGCCGGCGCCACCGGTCGGCTCGACGCTGGTCGCAACGTTCGCCTCGATCGAGGCCGCCGCGAAGGCTGTCGTCTCCTGCACCGCGCGGGTGCGGCCCTCGATGCTCGAGCTGATGGACAACGGCAGCATCAACGCCGTCGAGGACATGATCTCGATGGGCCTCGACCGCGACGCCGGGGCACTGCTGCTCGCCCGCTCCGACGCGCCGGCGCCGGCCGCGGAGGCCGAGTTGGAGCTGGTCCGCGAATCGTGTGTGGCGAACGGCGCGGACGAGATCTACCTGACCTCGGATCCCGATGAGGGCGAGGCGTTCGCGGTGGCGCGGCGCGCGGCGTTCCCGGCGATGGAGCGGCGCGGCGCACTCCTGCTGGAGGACGTAGGCGTCCCGGTGCCGGAGCTGCCGACCCTGGTCCGCGGCGTCCGGGAGATCGCGACCGCCCAAGACACCGAGATCGTGGTCGTGGCGCACGCCGGCGACGGCAACACCCACCCGATCATCGCCTATCCGCCCGGCGACGCCGCAGCCGAGGCGCGGGCGCGGATCGCCTTCGGCGAGGTGATGGACCTAGCGCTGTCCCTCGGCGGCACGATCACCGGCGAACACGGCGTCGGCCGGCTGAAGGCGCCGTGGCTGCCGGCGCAGCTCGGGCCGGAGGTCATGGCGCTCACCCGCCGGATCAAGGACGCGCTGGACCCGCTCGGCATCCTCAACCCCGGCGTCGTGCTCAGCCCCACCCGGACGTGAGGCTTCACCGTCAGGAGAGCAGGGCACGCAGTTCCGCGCACGCGTCCTCGAGCCGGCCGACCGCGGCGAGAGTCTCGACGGCGGTTGCTCAACCGCAGCGACCCTTCGCGCTCCAGCCGATCGAGCTCGTCGAAGGCCGCGAGCTGACGCTCGAAGTCATCGAGCCAGGGCTTCTCTGCGCTCATGGAGACCCTCTCTGTTCGTCCTCCCCCAACGCTAAATAGCGCCACTGACAGTTCGAGGCCGGATAGTGGCGGCGCCGACCCGGGGTGTCCGTTCCAGCACTGTGCTACCGCCGTAACACAGGCGCTGAGGGGGAACCACCTGGTGGTGGTGGTGGGCGCCGTCCGCCTAGGGTCGAGTCTCATGCCGCGCCGTCCGAGCAGAGCCGTCCCGACCGTTGTCGTGCCGGGCTGGGGCGGGTCCGGCCCGGAGCACTGGCAGACGTGGCTCGAGGGTCGGTTGCAGGAAGCCGGCCGACAGACGCGCCGCCCGGCGTTCGACGACGTCGACAACCCCGACCTCGCCGGCTGGCTGGCCGCGCTGCGGGCTGCGCTGGCCGACCTGCCGGCCGACGGCTACGACGTGCTGGCTCACTCGCTGGGCGCGGTGCTGTGGTTGCATCACGTGCAGGTGCCGGGCACCTCGCCGCGGGCCGCCCGCGTCGCGCTCGTGTCGCCCCCGTCGCCGACGACGGCGGAGCCGCAGATCGACGAGTTCTTCCCGCCGCCGCTGTACGTCGACGCGGTGCGCGCGGGCGCGGATGGCACGGTGCTGGTGGCGAGCGATGACGACCCGTACCTGCCCGAAGGGATTGCGGCGGCCTACGGCGTGCCGCTCAAGATCGCGACGACGGTGATCGAGGGCGGCGGGCACTTGAACGCTGACAGCGGATTCGGCGAGTGGCCGGCAGCGCTCAACTGGTGCAACCGCGACAACCTCGCGTTCTTCTGAGTCGTCGCCCCGCCGCGGCAGATCTTGCGCCTGTCGCACCGCCACGCGGCCAAAGACGGTCAGGCTCGACGCGCTCGCGTCTGCTCGACGCGGGCGCCCAGCTCCGCATCCGGCGGGTAGCCCACCTCGACGAGCGTCAAGCCGTGCGCCGGCGCCACCCCGACCTCGTCCGAGCGCCGGTCCCGATCGAGCAGGGACGCCGGCCAATCGACGGCACGTCTGCCCTCGCCGACGGCGAGCAACGCGCCGACCAGCGAGCGCACCATCGAGTGGCAGAAGGCGTCGGCCACGACTGTGCACACGATCTCGGCGCCCGAATCGCCGTCGCGCTCGACGTCGAGGCGCAACAGGGTGCGAATCGTCGTCGCCCCCTCGCGGCGCCGGCAGAACGCGGCGAAATCGTGCAGCCCGACCAGCTGCCGCGCGGCGCCGGCCATCGACTCGACGTCAAGGGGGCGCGGCCAGCCGAGCACAAACCGACGGCGCAACGGGTCGACCCCGCCCGGGGCATCGGCAATCCGGTACTCGTAGCGGCGCAGCATCGCGGCGAACCGGGCGTCGAAGCCGAGCGGAGCGACTGACGCCGCGAGCACTCGGACGTCGGGGGGCAGCAGCCCGCGCAGACTGCGCAGCAATGTGCCCGGCAGTTCCGGCACGTCGCAATGCGCGACTTGACCGGTCGCGTGCACGCCGGTGTCCGTGCGGCCGGCCACGACCAACCGCACGGCGGGCAGCCGCAAGGCGACCGCCAACGCGTCCTCGACGACCTGCTGGACGGTGCGCCGACCCGGCTGGCGAGCCCAGCCGGAAAACCCGGCGCCCTCATAAGTGAGGTCGAGACGGACCCGCATCAGCGGGCCCGCCTCGATCATGCTGTCGTTCAGCGTGGGTCAGTCCTCGGTGGCTCAGTCCTCGTTGGCGGAGCGCGCTTCCTGGCCACCGGCCTCGGGCTCCTCGCCCTCGAGCACCTCTTCGGCCGCCTCCGCGGCGCCCTCGGCCTTTTCGCTGTCCAAGCCGAGCGCCGTCAGCCCCTCGTCGGTCGCCGCGGTCGCGCCGGTCTCGGCGCTCTCGTCGACCTCGACCGTTTCGACCGAGGCGTCGTCGGCGGCCACCGCCGCGGCCGTCGCCGACTCGGCGGCGGCGTCCTCGGCGATCTCCCGGGTGCGGCCGCTCGGAGCCTTCTTCGCCGCGCTTTTCGTGCCGCGGGCTCGTTCGGCCTCGGCGACGACCGAGCGAAGCTCCTCCACCAGCTCGATGATCGCCATCGGCGCGTTATCGCCCTTGCGCGGACCGGTCTTGACGATGCGGGTGTAGCCGCCAGGCCGGGTTGCGAACTTCGGGCCGATCTCCGCGAACAGCTTGTGCACGACATCCTTGTCCCGGATGACCGTCAGCACCTGGCGGCGAGCGTGCAGGTCACCCCGCTTCGCGAAGGTGATCAGCCGCTCGGCCAACGGCCGCAGCCGTTTCGCTTTGGCCTCGGTGGTGGTGATGCGATCGTGCTCGAACAGAGACGTGGCGAGATTCGCCAGCATCAGCCGCTCGTGCGCGGGGCTGCCGCCGAAGCGGGCACCCTTGGTGGGCGTGGGCATTGTGGTGCTCCTAGTCGGATTTAGAGCTGCTCGGTCTCGGCGTAATCAGTGTCGTCGGCGAAGTCGTCCTCGCCGTAGGACTCCACCGAGGTCGGCAGCGCGAATCCGGGCGGGCTGTCTTTCAGCTGCAGTCCGAGGCCGGCCAGCTTGACCTTGACCTCGTCGATCGACTTCGAGCCGAAGTTGCGGATGTCGAGCAGGTCCGCCTCGCTGCGGCCGACCAGTTCGCCCACGGTGTGGATGCCCTCGCGCTTGAGGCAGTTGTAGGAGCGCACGGTGAGGTCGAGGTCCTCGATCGGCATAGAGAACGCCGCGATGTCGGCGACCTCGGCCGGCGACGGACCGACGTCGATGCCTTCTGCCTCGTCGTTCAGCTCGCGGAACAGGCCGAACAGCTCGACCAGCGTGTGCCCGGCCGAGGCGACGGCGTCGCGCGGGGCCAGCGAGTTCTTCGTCTCCACATCGACGACCAGACGGTCGAAGTCGGTGCGCTGCTCGACGCGGGTGGCCTCGACGTTGTAGGTCACCTTCAGCACCGGCGAGTAGATCGAGTCGACCGGGATGCGGCCGATCTCCTGTCCCGCCTGCTTGTTCTGCGTGGCGGTGACGTAGCCGCGGCCGCGCTCGACGACCAGCTCGATCTCGAGCCGGCCCTTCTTGTTGATGGTGGCGATGTGCAGGTCCGGGTTGTGCACGGTGACGCCGGCCGGCGGAGCGATGTCCGCGGCGGTGACGTCGCCCGGGCCTTGCTTGCGCAGGTACATGACGACCGGCTCATCGCTGTCCGAGCTGACGACGAGCTCCTTGAGGTTCAGGATGACGTCGGTGACGTCTTCCTTGACGCCCTCGACGGTCGTGAACTCGTGCAGCACGCCGTCGATGCGGATGCTGGTGACTGCCGCGCCCGGGATGGAGGACAGCAGCGTGCGCCGCAACGAGTTGCCGAGCGTGTACCCGAAGCCGGGCTCGAGCGGCTCGATGACGAACTTCGAGCGGTTCTCGGCGATCGGCTCTTCGGCCAGGGTGGGGCGCTGAGAGATCAGCACAGGCAGTGCTCCTTCTTCTGACGGGGCTCCCGCTATATGAAGCCCGTGAACTTTCGGTGTTCAGTTGTTTTGCTTCACGAGTTGTCCTCGGTTGCTCGGCCGCTGGGCCGATGACGCGCGGACAACTCGAGATTGCGAGCGTCCTACTTGGAGTAGAGCTCGACGATCAACTGCTCCTGGACCGGGATGTCGATCTGCGCGCGCTCCGGCAGCCGGTGCACGAGCACCCGCAGCCGGTTCGGCACGACCTGCAGCCAGGCCGGGACGGGCCGGTCGCCCTGCGTCTCGCGGGCGATCAGGAACGGCGTGGTCTCCAGCGACTTCGGCTTCACGTCGACGATGTCGTACTGCGAGACGCGGTAGCTCGGGATGTCGACCTTGTGGCCGTTGACCAGGAAATGGCCGTGGCTCACCAGCTGGCGGGCCTGGCGCCGGGTGCGGGCGATGCCGGCACGGTAGACGACGTTGTCCAGCCGGGACTCGAGGATCTGCAGCAGGTTGTCGCCGGTCTTGCCCTGACCGCGGACGGCCTCTTCGTAATAGCGCCGGAACTGCTTCTCGAGCACGCCGTAGCTGTACTTCGCCTTCTGCTTCTCCTGCAGCTGCAGGAGGTACTCGCTCTGCTTGATGCGCGAGCGGCCGTGCTGGCCGGGCGGGTACGGGCGGCGCTCGAACGAGCGGTCGCCGCCGACGAGGTCGACGTTGAGGCGCCGCGAAATACGTGTCGCAGGTCCGGTGTAACGAGCCATCAGACCCTCCGACGCTTCGGCGGACGGCAGCCGTTGTGCGGCTGCGGGGTGACATCGGAGATCGTCCCGACCTCGAGGCCAGCGGCGGTCAGCGACCGGATCGCGGTCTCCCGGCCAGATCCCGGGCCCTTGACGAACACGTCGACCTTCTTCAGCCCGTGCTCCTGGGCCTTGCGGGCGGCGTTCTCGGCCGCCATCTGCGCCGCGAACGGCGTCGACTTGCGCGAGCCCTTGAAGCCCACGTGCCCGGCGGAGGCCCAGCTGATCACGTTGCCCTGCGGGTCGGTGATCGAGACGATCGTGTTGTTGAACGTGCTCTTGATGTGGGCCTGGCCCACCGCGACGTTCTTCTTCTCCTTGCGGCGGACCTTCTTCACGCCCGCCTTGCGCGCTTGTGCTGGCACTACTTCTTACCTGCCTTCTTCTTGCCCGCGATGGTCTTCTTGGGGCCCTTGCGGGTGCGCGCGTTGGTCTTCGTGCGCTGGCCGTGGACGGGCAGGCCGCGGCGGTGCCGGACGCCTTCGTAGCAGCCGATCTCGATCTTGCGACGGATGTCGGCGGCGACCTCGCGGCGCAGGTCGCCCTCGACGCGGAAGTTGGCGTCGATGTATTCGCGCAGCTTCACCGCGTCGTCCTCGCTGAGGTCCCGGACGCGGACGTCCGGGCTGACGCCGGTGGCCTTCAGGGTTTCGTGCGCGCGGGTCCGCCCGACGCCGTAGATGTAGGTGAGCGCGATCTCCAGCCGCTTCTCGCGGGGCAGATCGACGCCGGCAAGACGTGCCATACGGTCGTTCTCCAGTGTGTGACTCGAAGGTGTTCAGCGCGTCCGTCCCGTGTCGCACGCCCGGACGAGTCCTGGTGTGCGGCGCGGGCTCCGGCCTTCGTCCGGAGGTGCTTAGCCGTCAGCTGACGACGCAGGCACGCGCTCGATGGATGGCTCTGCTAGCCCTGACGCTGCTTGTGGCGCAGGTTCTCGCAGATGACCATGACCCGACCGTGGCGACGAATGACCTTGCACTTGTCGCAGATCGGCTTGACGCTCGGCTTGACCTTCACGGCCGTGCCAACCTTTCAGATGCTGGGCGACTCACTTGTAGCGGTAGACGATGCGGCCGCGGGTGAGGTCGTAGGGCGAGAGCTCCACGACCACACGGTCCTCCGGAAGGATCCGGATGTAGTGCTGACGCATCTTGCCGCTGATGTGGGCGAGGACCTTGTGCCCATTGCTCAGTTCCACTCGGAACATCGCGTTGGGCAATGGCTCGACCACGCGGCCTTCGACCTCGATGGCCCCGTCTTTCTTGGCCATAACCTCCGCTTTTCGTGACTGGACGTGCTCAGGCACAGCCGTGATCCGGCGGTGTCGTGCTGTGTAGTGCTGTGTAGGGCAATGGGCTGCGCCGTGAGGGCTCGTCCTGTCCGCGGCCACAGCGGAGGTACGGAAGAGATGGCGTGCGCCAGCGGTCCAGTCTACGCCGGAGTTCGCCGTCCAGCCAAAACCGGGACGTCAGGCGGCGGTAGCGCTGAGCTGGACGCCCCGGCGGGCGAGCTCGGCGCGTCCGCCGTCCTCGGCGGTCAGCACCCACGGGCCGTCGTCGAGGATCGCCACGGTGTGCTCCCAGTGCGCGGCCCACGAGCCGTCGACGGTGCGCACCGTCCAGCCGTCGTCGAGCTCCTCGGTCGCGCGCGAGCCCAAGGTGATCATCGGCTCGATCGCGAGCGCCATGCCCGGGGTCAGCCGAGGCCCCTTCCCCGGCCGGCCGTAGTTCAGGATGTGCGGCGCCATGTGCATCTGCGTGCCGATGCCGTGGCCGCCGTAGCCAGCGACGATGCCGTACCTGCCGGCCCGCCGGACCGACGTCTCGACCGCGTTCGAGATGTCGCTCAGCCGGCCGTTCGCGCGCGCGGCGGCGATGCCGTCCCACATCGAGGCCTCGCATGCCGCCGACAGCTCCGCGACATCGGCAGCGATCTCCCCCACCTGCGCCGAGATCGCCGAGTCGCCGTGCCAGCCGTCCACGATTGCGCCGAAGTCGATCGAGATGAGATCGCCTTCCATCAGTTTCTCGGCCGCGGACGGGATGCCGTGCACGACCTTGTCGTTGACCGACGCGCAGATCACCGCCGGGTAGCCGTGATAGCCGAGGAACGACGGGGTCGCGCCGGCCGCCTTGAGCATGTCCCTGGCGATGGCGTCGAGGTCGCCGGTCGACACGCCGGGCGCAACGGCGTCGCGCATCGCCGCGAGCGCAGCCGCGACCACCAGCCCGGCCGCGCGCATCGTCGCGATCTGCTCCGGCGACTTGAGCTCAATCCGCTCTGCGGTGGCGCGCATCAGGCGTACGGCGTCAGGGCGGCGACGGCGCGCTCGGTGACGTCCTCAACCGGGCCGATCGCCTCGATGGCGACGAGCTGGTCCGACGATCGGTAGAAGTCGATCAACGGCGCGGTCTGCGCGGCGTACACATCGAGCCGATGACGCACCGTTGCCGGCTTGTCGTCATCGCGCTGGTACAGCTCGCCGGCGCACCTGTCGCAGACGTCGGCCGTCGACGGCGGGTCGAACTGGAGATGCCAGACGTGGCCGCACTTCTTGCAGGTGCGCCGGCCGGACAGCCGCTTCACCACCTCGGCATGTTCCACCTCGAGGTCCAGCACGACGCTGAGAGCCAGACCCAGCTCGTCCAGGATGCCGTTGAGTTCGCCGGCCTGCGCGACGTTGCGCGGGAAGCCATCGAGCAGGAAGCCCTCGCGGGCGTCGTCTTGCGCAAGCCGGTCGCGGACCATCGCGTTGGTGACCTCGTCGGGCACCAGGTCCCCGGCGTCCATGTACTTCTTGGCGAGCCGGCCGAGGTCCGTGCCGCCGGACACGTTCGCGCGGAAGATGTCGCCGGTCGAGATCTTCGGGATGTCGAAGTGCGCGGCGATGAATTCCGCCTGCGTCCCCTTCCCCGCGCCCGGGGGTCCGACGAGCACCAGTCTCACTGCAGCACTCCCCTTCTCAGCGCAGGAAGCCTTCGTAATTGCGCTGCATCAGCTGGCTTTCGATCTGCTTCACCGTGTCCAGCGCGACGCCGACCATGATCAACACGGCGGTGCCGCCGAACGGGAAGTTCTGGTTGTTGCCGCTGGTGATGTTGAAGAAGAAGTTCGGCAGCACCGCGACGATTCCCAGGTACAGCGAGCCGGGCAGCGTGATCCGCGACAGCACGAACTGCAGGTACTCGGCGGTCGGCCGGCCGGGCCGGATGCCGGGAATGAACCCGCCGTACTTCTTCATGTCGTCGGCGCGTTCGACCGGGTCGAAGGTGATGCCGACGTAGAAGTAGGCGAAGAAGATGATCAGCAGGAAGTAGACCGTCAGGTAGACCCAGGACTGCTGGTTGATGAGGTAGGCGTTCACCCACCGCGCGAAGCCGCCGCTGCTGCCGGTGCTGCCGCTCGTCAGCTGGCTGATCAGCTGCGGGATGTAGAGCAGCGACGACGCGAAGATGACTGGGATGACGCCCGCCTGGTTCACCTTCAGCGGCAAGTAGGTGGACGTGCCGCCGTACTGGCGCCGGCCGACCATCCGTTTGGCGTATTGCACCGGGATGCGGCGCTGCGCCTGTTCGACGAACACCACCGCGACGATGATCGCCAGCCCGAGCAGCAGGATCAGCGTGAAGACGAAGCCGCCCGCGTTCTGCAGGATGATGTGGCCCTCGCTCGGGATCCGCGCCGCGATCGAGGTGAACATCAGCACGGACATGCCGTTGCCGACGCCGCGGTCGGTGATCAGCTCGCCGAGCCACATGATGACCGCGGTGCCCGCGGTCATCGTGAGCACCATCGTGGTGAGCGTCCAGACGTCCTGGTGGTAGAGGATCGAGGTGCTCTTGCAGTCCGGGAACAGCTGGCCCGAGCGGGCCAGCGCGATGAAGCCGGTCGACTGCAGGATCGCCAGGCCGATGGTCAGGTAGCGGCTGTACTGCGTCAGCTTCTGCTGGCCGGCCTGGCCCTCCTTCTTCAGCTGCTCGAAGCGCGGGATGACCACGACGAGCAGCTGGATGATGATGCTCGCGGTGATGTAGGGCATGATGCCGAGCGCGAAGACCGACAGCCGCAGCAGCGCGCCGCCGCTGAACAGGTTGATCAGCGAGTAGATGTTCTGGTGGTTCTTCGCGCCGCTGGCGATGCAGCCGTTGATCGCGTCGGTGTTCGTGTTCGGCGTCGGGATGGACGCGCCGAAGCGGTACAGCACCAGGATCGCCAGCGTGAAGAGCAGCTTCTTGCGCAGGTCGGGCGTCCGGAACGCCGATGCGAACGCGCTGAGCACAGATCCTCCTGCGGCAATGCTGGTGTACATGGGACGGGGCGGCGGCGCGGCTACCCCGGCCAGTGATGACGCTCAGGCTAACAGTGCGGCGCTGATCGGGACCTTCGTCCAGTCACGGCCGCAGGCAGAGGTTGGCCGCGCTGCGGCGCGACACACGGGGCGGCGCGCCGCAGCGGGGCCAAGACCTGCGGTTAGAGCTGGATGACCGAGCCGCCGGCCGCGGCGATCTTCTCCCGCGCGGAGCCGGAGAACGCGTGCGCGCTGACGGTCAGCGCGACCGTGAGATCGCCGTCGCCGAGCACCTTGACCGGCTCGCCCTTGCGGACGGCGCCGGCGGCCACGAGCGCATCGACGTCGACATCCCCGCCCTGCGGGAACTTGGCCGCCAGCGTCGCCACGTTCACGACCTGATACTCGACACGGAAGCGGTTCTTGAAGCCACGCAGCTTGGGCAGCCGCATGTGGATCGGCATCTGGCCGCCCTCGAACCCGGCGGGCACCTGGTAGCGCGCGCCGGTGCCCTTGGTGCCGCGGCCGGCCGTCTTGCCCTTGCTGCCTTCGCCACGACCCACCCGGGTCTTCTTGGTGTGCGAGCCGGGGGCCGGCTTCAGGTGGTGGACCTTCAGGTTTCCCATGGCTATTCGACCTCCTCAACCGTCACGAGGTGCACGACGGTGGCAACCATGCCCCGGATCTCCGGGCGGTCTTCCTTGACGACGGTGTCGTGCATCCGCTTCAGGCCCAGGGACCGCAGCGTGTCCTTCTGGTTCTGCTTGTAGCCGATGCCCGACTTCGTCTGGGTGATCTTCAGCTGCGTCATCGTCATGCTCCCTGGCCGGCGCGCGCCCGCAGCATGCCGGCGGGCGCGACGTCCTCGAGCGGCAGCCCACGGCGCGCCGCGACCTCCTCGGGACGGACGAGGCCCTTCAGCGCGGCGATGGTGGCGTGCACGATGTTGATCGGGTTGTCCGACCCGAGCGACTTGGACAGCACGTCGTGGATGCCGGCGCACTCGAGCACGGCGCGCACCGGGCCGCCGGCGATGACGCCGGTGCCGGGGCTCGCCGGCTTGAGCAGGACGACGCCCGCGGCCTTCTCGCCCTGGATCGGGTGCGGGATGGTCTGCTGGATCCGCGGCACCTTGAAGAAGTTCTTCTTTGCCTCTTCGACGCCCTTGGCGATGGCTGCCGGAACCTCCTTCGCCTTGCCGTAACCGACGCCGACCGTGCCGTCGCCGTCGCCGACGACCACCAGTGCGGTGAAGCTGAACCGCCGGCCGCCCTTGACCACCTTGGCGACGCGGTTGATCGTCACGACCCGCTCGAGATAGGTGCTCTTCTCCGCGGCGTTGCCGCCACGGCCGCCGTCACGACGGTCCCGACGATCGCGCTGGCCGCCTTGACCGCCCTGGCCACCCGGGCCGCCTTGGTCGTTGCCGCCGGTGCGGGCGCCGCGCTGCGGTCCAGGCATCAGACGGTCCCCTCAGTTGTGTTGCTCATCAGAAGTCCAATCCAGCTTCGCGGGCGGCCTCGGCGAATGCCGCGATCCGGCCGGTGTAGGTGTTGCCGCCACGGTCGAAGACGACCTTGGTGACCCCGGCGGCCTTCGCGGCGTCCGCGACGGTCGCGCCGAGCTGCCTGGCCTGGGCCGTCTTGTCGCCGTCGGCGAGCTTGAACGTGGACCCGGAGGCCAGCGTGACGCCCAACGAGTCGTCGACGACCTGCACGAACAGGTGCCGCGACGAACGGGTGACCACGAGGCGCGGCCGCTCGGCGCTGCCGACGACCTTCTTGCGCAGCCGGAAGTGCCGGCGGGACTTCGCGACCCGGCGGTTGGCCGAGGCGCCGGCCGACCCGCGGGCCTGCTTGACGATGCTGCTCGCGCTCACTTCTTGCCAGCCTTTCCAGCCTTGCGGCGAATGACCTCGCCCTGGTAGCGCACGCCTTTGCCCTTGTACGGATCCGGCTTGCGCAGCTTGCGGATGTTGGCGGCGACCTCGCCGACCTTCTGCTTGTCGATGCCCTCGACGGCGAACCGGGTGGGGGCCTCGACGCGGAAGGTGATGCCGTCCGGCGCCGTGACGAACACCGGGTGCGAGAAGCCGAGCGCGAACTCGAGGTCGCTGCCCCTGGCGGTGACGCGGTAGCCGGTGCCGACGATCTCGAGCGTCTTCGCGTAGCCAGCCGTGACGCCGGTGACCATGTTCGCGATCAGCGTGCGGGACAGGCCGTGCAGCGCCTTCGACTCACGCTCGTCGTCCGGCCGGGCGACGGCGATGACGTCGCCGTCGCGGCTGACGGTGATCGGCTCGGCGACGACGTGGTTCAGGGTGCCCTTGGGGCCCTTCACCGTGACCGTCTGACCGTCGATGGCCACGTCCACACCGGAGGGCACGGGAACGGGAAGCTTTCCGATTCTGCTCATTGGACTACCTCCGTCACCAGACGTAGGCGAGGACTTCCCCGCCCACCCCACGCTTGGCCGCTTGCCGGTCGGTCAGCAGCCCAGTCGACGTCGAGATGATGGCCACGCCGAGGCCGCCGAGCACCCGCGGCAGTCCGGTGGACTTCGCGTACACGCGCAGGCCCGGCTTGGACACCCGACGGACGCCGGCGATGCTGCGCTCGCGGTTGGGGCCGTACTTCAGCTCGAGGGTCAGCACGCGGCCGACACTCTTGCCGTCAGCGCCCTCCGGCGCGTCGGCGACCTTGAAGCCGGCGATGTAGCCCTCCTGCTTCAGGATCTCCGCGATGTGGCCCTTGAGCTTCGAGTGCGGCATGGCCACCTCGTCGTGGAACGCCGTGTTGGCGTTGCGCACGCGGGTGAGCATGTCCGCGATCGGGTCAGTCATTGTCATTGCGTTGCACTTCTTTCTCGCCCGGTTCCGGTAAAGGCCTGGAGCGAAGAGTTGTTGTCTCGGGTGTTACCAGGACGATTTGGTGACGCCGGGCAGCTCGCCGGCGTGCGCCATCTCGCGGAAGCAAATCCGGCACAGGCCGAACTTGCGATAGACCGCCTGCGAGCGTCCGCATCGCTGGCAGCGGGTGTAGCCGCGCACGCCGAACTTCGGCTTGCCGGCCGCCTTCATCCGCAGCGCCGTCTTTGCCATCAGATCAACACTCCGTTTCGCACCTGGTCCGCGAAGCGGAGGTGAGCGTTTACTCCGGTTGCCATCAGCTGTTCTCCTTGAACGGGAAGCCGAGCGCGCGCAACAGCGCCCGCCCCTCGTCGTCGTTGGCCGCGGAGGTCACCACGGTGATGTCCATGCCGCGCTGCCGGTCGATGCTGTCCGGATCGATCTCGGTGAACATCGACTGCTCGGTGAGGCCGAAGGTGTAGTTGCCGTTGCCGTCGAACTGCCGGTCCGAGAGCCCGCGGAAGTCGCGGATCCGCGGCAGCGCGAGCGACAGCACGCGGTCGAGGAACTCCCACATGCGGTCGCCGCGCAGCGTGACCTTCGCGCCGATCGGCATGCCCTCGCGCAGCTTGAACTGCGCGATGGACTTGCGGGCGCGCTGAACCAGCGGCTTCTGGCCGGTGATCAGCGTCAGGTCGCGGACCGCGCCGTCCATCAGCTTGCTGTCCTTGGCGGCCTGGCCGACGCCCATGTTGACGACGATCTTGACGAGGCCGGGCACCTGCATCGGGTTGCCGAAGGAGAACTGCTCCGTCAGCGCCGGCACGATCTCGGCGCGGTAGCGGGTCTTGAGCCGTGGCGTCGGGGCCTCGGTGGCGGGTGCGCTCATCACAGATCCTTTCCGGAGCGGCGGGACGTGCGCACGTTGCGGCCGCTCTCCTCGTCGTGCCGGTAGCCGACGCGAGTCGCCTTGCCCTCGCTGTCGATCACCATCACGTTGCTGGCGCTGATCGGCGCCTCGACGTGCTCGATGCCGCCGGACTTCGCGCCGCGGGCGGTCTGGCCGACCCGGGTGTGCTTCGTGACGCGGTTGACGCCTTCGACGACCACCTTGTTCGTGTCCGGGTTGGCCGCGATGACCTTGCCCTTGACGCCGCGGTCCTTGCCGGCGATGACGACGACCTCGTCGCCCTTCTTGACCTTCATGACTAGAGAACCTCTGGCGCTAGGGAAATGATCTTCATGAACCGCTTGTCGCGCAGCTCGCGGCCCACCGGGCCGAAGATGCGGGTGCCGCGGGGCTCGCCGTCCTGGCGGATCAGCACGGCGGCGTTCTCGTCGAAGCGGATGTAGCTGCCGTCCGGACGGCGCCGCTCCTTGACGGTGCGGACGATGACCGCCTTGACGACGTCGCCCTTCTTGACGCCGGCGCCGGGCAGCGCGTCCTTGACCGTCGCGACGATGATGTCGCCGATCCCGGCGTAGCGCCGGCCGGAGCCGCCCATCACGCGGATGCACAAGATCTCCTTGGCGCCGGTGTTGTCGGCGACTCGAAGTCGCGACTCCTGCTGAATCACTGGAACTCTCCTGAAATTGCGGCTGACCTAGGGCGGTGGCCCATCCACCCGAGGAAATGAGGGCTTACTTGGCCTTTTCGAGCACTTCGACCACGCGCCAGCGCTTGGTCGCGGACTGCGGACGGGTCTCCATGATCAGGACGCGGTCGCCGATGCCGACCTGGTCGGACTCGTCGTGCGCTTTGAGCTTGGTGGTGCGGCGGATGACCTTGCCGTAGAGCGGGTGCTTGACCCGGTCCTCGACCTCGACCACCACGGTCTTGCTCATCTTGTCGCTGACCACGAGGCCTTCGCGCACCTTGCGGTGCGAGGTCCGGGCGGCCTGTTCGGTCTGCTCGGTTGGCGCTGCGTGCTCGGTCTGCTCGGCCGTTGGCTGGCTCATGCTGTGACACCTTCACTTGCGGTCGCGTTGACTGCGTCGGGCGCGACCGACAGGCCGAGCTCGCGCTCGCGCAGGATCGTGTAGATCCGCGCGATGTCGTGTTTGACGGCGCGCAGCCGCCGGTTGTTATCCAGCTGCCCGGTCGCCGTCTGGAAGCGCAGGTTGAACAGCTCTTCCTTCGACTCGCGCAGCCGCGTGTCGAGTTCCTCGGCGTTGAGCTCGCGCAGCTCAGCGGTCGTCGAGCTGGCCATCAGAATTCACCTTCCCGGGTGACGATCCGGCATTTCATCGGCAGTTTGTGGATCGCGCGGGTGAGCGCTTCGCGGGCGACGACCTCGTTCGGGAACGACAGCTCGAACAGCACCCGACCGGGCTTGACGTTCGCGATCCACCACTCGGGCGAACCCTTGCCCGAACCCATCCGGGTCTCGGCCGGCTTCTTGGTCAGCGGCCGGTCGGGGTAGATGTTGATCCACACCTTGCCGCCGCGGCGAATCCGCCGGTTGATCGCGATACGCGCCGACTCGATCTGCCGGTTGGTCACGTAGGCGGGCTCCAGCGCCTGGATGCCGTACTCGCCGAAGGACACCTTGGTGCCGCCGGAGGCCATGCCCCGGCGACTCGGGTGGTGCTGCTTGCGGTGCTTGACCCTGCGTGGGATGAGCATGACTCAGCTCTCCGGGGTTTCGTCGGCGGCCGCGGCGTCGGTCGAAGCGGCATCGGTCGAAGGGGCATCGGTCGGAGCAGCGTCAGTCGAGGCAGCGGCAGCCGCGCTGTCGCGCTCGGCGGCCGCGTCGATGGTTGCCTCAACGGGCTCGGCCGCTTCGGTGATCGTCGGCTCGGCGTTGACCTGCGCGGTGATCTCGGCCTCGGTCTTGGTGACCAGGTCTGGCGTGCTGGCGGCGACGTCGGCGCCGGCCTCGGCGGCCGTGTTGACGCGCGACTCCTGCTCCTCGAGCTCCGCCGGCTCGCTGACCGGCGCCTCGACGCTTGTCTGGCCGGACGCGGCGCGACCGGCGTCGGTGCTGACACCCGTCGTGCCCTGCGAGCCCGAACGGCGCGGACGCGCCCCGGCCGGGCGGTCCCGGCGCTGGCGCAGCGCCTCGGCGGCCGCGGCGGCCTCCCGCTCGGCGCGTGAGCCGGTCGGCACCTCGCCCTTGTACAGCCAGACCTTGACGCCGATGCGGCCGAAGGTCGTGCGGGCCTCGTAGAAGCCGTAGTCGATGTTCGCGCGCAACGTGTGCAGCGGGACGCGGCCCTCGCGGTAGAACTCCGAGCGGGACATCTCCGCGCCGCCGAGGCGGCCGGCGCACTGCACCCGGATGCCCTTGACGCCCGGCGCCTTCAGCGCCGACTGCATGCTCTTGCGCATCGCGCGGCGGAAGCTGACGCGGTTGCTCAGCTGCTCCGCGACGCCCTGCGCCACGAGCTGCGCGTCGCCCTCGGGGTTCTTCACCTCGAGGATGTTCAGTTGCACCTGCTTGCGGGTCAGCTTCTCCAGCTCGCCGCGGATGCGGTCGGCCTCCGCGCCGCGCCGGCCGATGACGATGCCCGGCCGGGCGGTGTGGATGTCAACGCGGACGCGGTCGCGGGTGCGCTCGATCTCGACCTTGGCGATGCCGGCGCGCTCCATGCCCTTGGACATCAGTCGGCGGATCGCCACGTCTTCCTTGACGTACTCCGCGTACTGCTTGTCGGCGAACCAGCGGCTCTTGAAGTCCGTGGTGATACCGAGCCGGAACCCGTTCGGGTTGACCTTCTGCCCCATTAGCTGTGTCCTTTGCTCTTCGCGCAAGCGCTCATCGCTGTGTTCGCTCCGCTCCTCGGGCCGCGGGCGGCCCTGCGATGCTCACTCATCGATTGCCCCTCTTACGGCTTGGCGTGTCCACGCTCTCGACCTCGATCGTGATGTGGCTCGTGCGCTTGCGGATGCGGTACGCGCGGCCCTGCGCGCGCGGCTGGAACCGCTTCAACGTCGGCCCCTCGTCCACGTAGGCGCGCGAGATGATCAGCGACTGCGGGTCGAGGGAGAAGTTGTGCTCGGCGTTCGCAATTGCGCTCTGCAGCACCTTGAGCACCGGCTCGCTGGCGGCCTGCGGCGCGAACTTGAGCACCGACACCGCCTCCTGCGCCGGCAGGTCGCGGATGAGGTCGACGACGCGCCGCGCCTTCATCGGCGTCACGCGCACATGCGTCGCCTTCGCGAAGGCGTGCCGCACCTCGTTCAGTTCAGTCATGACAGTGTCCTCAGCCTCGTCGCGCTCGGCGGTCGTCCTTGATGTGCCCGCGGAACGTGCGCGTGGGGGCGAACTCGCCCAGCTTGTGCCCGACCATGCCCTCGGTGACGAACACCGGGACGTGCTTGCGGCCGTCGTGCACGGCGATCGTGTGGCCGAGCATGTCGGGGATGATCGTCGAGCGGCGTGACCACGTCTTGATGACGTTGTGCGAGCCGCGGTCGTTCTGCGCGTCGACCTTCTTCAGCAGGTGGCCGTCGACGAACGGGCCCTTCTTCAAACTGCGTGGCATGGCTGTTCAGACCCCTCAGCGCTTCTTGTTCGTGCGGCGGCGGCGGACGATGAGCTGGTCGCTCGCCTTGTGGCGACGGGTGCGACCCTCGGGCTTGCCGTTCGGATTGACCGGGTGCCGGCCGCCGGACGTCTTGCCCTCGCCACCGCCGTGCGGGTGGTCGACCGGGTTCATGGCGACACCGCGGACGGTCGGGCGCTTGCCCTTCCAGCGCATGCGGCCGGCCTTGCCCCAGTTGATGTTGCTCTGCTCGGCGTTGCCGACCTCGCCGACGGTCGCCCGGCAGCGGACGTCGACGTTGCGGATCTCGCCGGACGGCATGCGCAGCTGCGCGTACGGGCCGTCCTTCGCGACGAGCTGCACGCTGGCGCCGGCCGAGCGGGCGATCTTCGCGCCGCCGCCGGGCCGCAGCTCGATCGCGTGGATCACCGTGCCGACCGGGATGTTGCGCAGCGGCAGGGCGTTGCCCGGCTTGATGTCCGCGCTCGGGCCGTTCTCGATGCGGTCGCCCTGCTTGAGCAGCCGCGGCGCGAGGATGTAGCGCTTCTCGCCGTCGGCATAGTGCAAGAGCGCGATGCGCGCGGTGCGGTTCGGGTCGTACTCGATGTGCGCGACTGTCGCCGGGACGCCGTCCTTGTCGTGCCGCCGGAAGTCGATCACCCGGTAGGCGCGCTTGTGGCCGCCGCCCTGGTGCCGGGTCGTGATCTTGCCGGTGTTGTTGCGACCGCCCTTGTTGTGCAGCGGACGGACCAGCGACTTCTCCGGGTGGTCACGGGTGACCTCGGCGAAGTCGGCGACCGAGGCGCCGCGGCGGCCCGGGGTGGTCGGCTTGTATCTGCGAATAGCCATGAGTCAGTCAGTCCTCTAGCCGATCTGGCCGAACACGTCGATGCGGTCGCCGGCGCGCAGCGTCACGACGGCGCGCTTGACGCTGCGCCGGGTGCCGAAGCCGCCGCGGGTGCGCTTGCGCTTGCCCTGGCGGTTCAGGGTGTTGACGCCGAGCACCTTGACGTTGAACACCTTCTCGACGGCGATCTTGATCTGCGTCTTGTTCGCCTGCGGGTGGACGTCGAAGGTGTATTTGTTGTCGTCCAGCAGGCCGTAGCTCTTCTCCGAGATGACCGGAGCGAGCAGCACGTCGCGGTGATCGTCGAACATCAGGCGGTCTCCTCAACTTCGTCCGAGCTGGCGCTCGCCTTCGCGGACTTGCCTTTGATCGGCCCCGCGAGAAACGTCTCGAGCGCGCCCTGCGTGAACACGACGTCGTCGCTGACGAGCACGTCGTAGGTGTTCAGCTGGCCCGGCTCGAGCAGGTGGACGGCCGGCACGTTGCGCAGACTGCGCCACGTCAGCTCGTCGGTCCGCTCGGCCACGACCAGCACGTGCCGGGCCTCGCTGATGGTCGCCAGCGCGGCGGCGGCCGCCCTGGTCGACGGCGAGTCGGCGTCGACCAGCGCGGACACCACGTGCACCCGCTCGTTGCGGGCCCGATCCGACAGGGCGCCGCGCAGGGCGGCAGCCTTCATCTTCTTGGGCGTGCGCTGGTCGTACTTGCGCGGCCGCGGGCCGTGCACGACGCCGCCGCCCGCGAACTGCGGCGCGCGGGTCGAGCCCTGCCGGGCCCGGCCGGTGCCCTTCTGCCGATACGGCTTGGCGCCGCCGCCGGAGACCTCGGCGCGGGTCTTGGTCTTGTGCGTGCCCTGCCGCGCGGCGGCGAGCTGGGCAACGACGACCTGGTGGATCAGCGCGATGTTGGTCTCGACGTCGAAGATCTCGGCGGGCAGCTCGACGGCGCTCTCCGCACCGCCGTCGGAGTCGGCGCCGAGCGGGTGTCGCACGGTCAAGGAGGTCATGCCGACGGTCCCTTCGACTTGTTGGCGGAGCGGACGAACAGCAGCGCGCCCTTGGGGCCCGGAACGGCGCCCTTGATCAGCAACAGGCCGCGCTCGATGTCCACCTTGTGCACGACCAGGCCGGTGGCGGTCGCCTTGACGTGGCCCATCCGGCCGGCCATCCGCACGCCTTTGAAGACGCGGCCGGGCGTGGCGCAGGCGCCGATCGAGCCCGGCTTGCGGTGGTTGCGATGCGAGCCGTGCGAGGAGGACACGCCGTGGAAGCCGTGCCGCTTCATGACGCCCGCGGTGCCCTTGCCTTTGGTGGTGCCGGTGACGTCGACCCGGGCACCGTCGACGAACACGTCCGCGCTGATCTCTTGACCGACGGTGTAGTCGTCGACCGAGTCGGTGCGCAGCTCGACCAAGTGCCGGCGCGGCGTGACGTTGGCGGCCTTGAAGTGGCCGGCCACCGGCTTGGTGACCTTGCGCGGGTCGATCTGCCCGTAGGCGAGTTGGACGGCGCGGTACCCGTCCTTCTCCTCGGTGCGGATCTGGGTGACGACGCATGGCCCGGCCTTCACGACGGTCACCGGCACGATCCGGTTGTTCTCGTCGAAGACCTGAGTCATGCCGAGCTTCTCGCCCAGGATCCCCGTTGTCTCGTTAGCCATGTCTCTCGCCTACTGGATGTTCACGTCGACGCTCGCCGGCAGGTCGATGCGCATGAGCGCGTCGACCGTCTTCGGCGTCGGGTCGAGGATGTCGATGAGCCGCTTGTGCGTGCGCATCTCGAAGTGCTCGCGGCTGTCCTTGTACTTGTGCGGCGACCGGATGACGCAATAGATGTTCTTCTCGGTCGGCAACGGCACCGGACCCACGACACGGGCCCCGGTGCGCGTGACCGTCTCGACGATCTTGCGCGCGCTGGAGTCGATGGCCTCGTGGTCGTAGGCCTTGAGCCGGATGCGGATCTTCTGTCCAGCCATGCGAGCTGACTCACCTTCGTTGTTCTTGATGCTGCAGGTTCGAGCTCGCGGCTGCGCCAGCCGGAGCATGGTCCCGGGCGGACCTTGGCAGGCCCGCCCGGAACGGTTGCTACTGGACGATCTTGGTGACGCGGCCCGCACCGACGGTGCGGCCGCCCTCGCGGATTGCGAAGCGCAGGCCTTCCTCCATGGCGATCGGCTGGATCAGCTCGACCGACATCTCGGTGTTGTCGCCCGGCATGACCATCTCGGTGCCCTCCGGGAGGGTCACCACGCCGGTCACGTCGGTGGTGCGGAAGTAGAACTGCGGGCGGTAGTTGTTGAAGAACGGCGTGTGCCGCCCGCCCTCGTCCTTGCTGAGGATGTAGACGTTCGCCTCGAACTTCGTGTGCGGGGTGGTCGTGCCCGGCTTGATCACGACCTGGCCGCGCTCGACGTCCTCGCGCTTGATGCCGCGCAGCAGCAGGCCCACGTTCTCGCCGGCCTGGCCCTCGTCGAGCAGCTTGCGGAACATCTCGATGCCGGTGACCGTGGTGGTCTGCTTGGTCGGGTGGATGCCGACGATGTCGACGGTCTCGTTGACCTTCAGGGTGCCACGCTCGATGCGGCCGGTGACGACGGTGCCGCGGCCGGTGATCGTGAAGACGTCCTCGACGGGCATGAGGAACGGCTTGTCCATCTCGCGCTCGGGCTGCGGGATCGAGTCGTCCACGGCCTGCATGAGCTCGAGCACCGACTCGCCCCACTTCGCGTCGCCCTCGAGCGCCTTGAGCGCCGAGACCTTCACGACCGGAGCGTCGTCGCCCGGGAACTCGTACTGGGTCAGCAGCTCGCGGACCTCGAGCTCGACGAGCTCCATGATCTCCTCGTCGTCGACCATGTCGGCCTTGTTCAGCGCCACGACGATGTAGGGCACGCCGACCTGGCGGGCCAGGAGCACGTGCTCCTTGGTCTGCGGCATCGGGCCGTCGGTCGCGGCGACCACCAGGATCGCGCCGTCCATCTGGGCCGCGCCGGTGATCATGTTCTTGATGTAGT
>NZ_CAXULP010000009.1:0-117571 GCF_964251945.1 uncultured Jatrophihabitans sp. | reverse complement strand
CCAGCAAACACAGCAGCCACTCACGACCCCAAGATCCAATGAGCCAAGTCAGGTCAAATTGCTAGAAATGACTAGGGGTCACCCTCGCCCGACGCCGACCGTCCACCTGTCCCGACCGGGCGCGTCCGGGCTGGCGTCGATCAGGTTTTCCGGTACAGGCGTCGCGGCGCGCCGCTGACAGCGTCCCTGCCGCCGGAAAAGGTGATCGAACGCGGCAGGCGAGATTCGGGCCGACGCGGGCCGGTGTGTCCGACCGTCCTGAGAGCATGTGGGCACTCAACCGCACTTCTCTCGACGTCAGGAGCGCAGATGGCTGAAGTCGTGCTGTTCCACCACGTGCAGGGCCTCACCGACGGGCTGCTCGCGTTCGCTGACGAGCTGCGCGCCGGTGGCCACGTCGTGCACACGCCGGATCTCTTCGATGGCCGGACTCCGGCGACCATCGACGACGGCATGGCGCTCGTCCGCAGCATCGGTGACGACGTCCTCGACACCCGGGTCGACGCCGCGGTCGCCGAGCTGCCGCCCGGACTCGTCTACGCCGGGTTCTCCTTCGGCGGCGCGAACGCGCAGCGGCTCGCCCAGACGCGGCCCGGCGCCCGCGGCGCGCTGCTCTACGACGCGTTCGTCTCCCTGAGCGCCGACTGGTCGTTCGGGCCTTGGCCGCCCGGCGTGCCGGTCCAGGTGCACGGCATGGACAACGACCCGTTCTTCGCGCTCGAAGGCGACCTGGACGCCGCGCGTGAGCTGGTCGCCGCCGTCGGCCCGGACACGGCAGCGGTGTTCACCTACCCCGGTGACAAGCACCTATTCGCCGACAGCTCGCTGCCCTCCTACGAGCCGGCCGCCGCCGCGCTGCTCACTGCCCGATCGATCGAGTTCCTCGATCGCCTCGGCTGAGCTAGGACCCAGCCGGCTCAGCCGCCCCCGCCGGACACCGGCCGCCAGCCGGCCGGCGGATCCTCGCCGACCCGGCCGTCCACTGCCTCGCGAAGTAAGTCCGCGTGCCCAGTGTGCCGGCCGTACTCCTCGATCAGGTCGAACAGCATCCGCCGCAAGCTCGCCCGCCGGCCGTCGGGACCGGGGAGTCCGACCAGCTGGTCGAGGCCGCCCTCGGCGACGGCCTGGGCTGTTGTGGCGCGTGCTCGCTGCACCGCGCCGTCCCACAGCGCGTACAGCTCGGCGGCGGAATCGCCGGCCGCCGACGTGAACGGCCACTCCGGCGCCGCGTCCCAGTCGACGGTCTCCCAGGGTGGGCCGGGCGACGCGCCGCGCAACTTGACGCCGAAGTAGTAGTCCTCGACGAACGCCAGGTGCTTGAGCAGCTGGCCGAGCGTCAGCGAGGACGCGCCGATCCGGGCCTGCAGGCCGGCGTCGTCCAGATCGTCGGCCTTGAAGCGAAACGTGGTGCGCAGCCGGTCGAGGGCGCCGAGCAGGTGCTCGGCCTCCGTCCCGGCGAGCGGAGGCTCCCAGGGGAAGTCGTCGTCGGCCATGCCGAGAGAGTAGGACGCCTACGACAGCGTGAGCCGCTACTTCTTGAGCTTGATCGAGATGTCGTCCAAGTAGAAGCTCGTCGCCCGCGAGCGGTTCTCCCGGCCTACCCACGAGACGGTGATCCGCTTGCCGTTGTACCGGCTGAGATTGAGCGTGACGTGCTTGTACCGCCGGCCGACGCTGCGGTTCGTCCGCGACTGGAGGGTGCGGCCGTTGACTCTGAGCCACATCCGATCGTGCGCGGTCGATCTGCTTTCCTTCGTCGTCACCTTCAGGTAGTAGCTCAACGTCGCGTGGCAGCCGAGCGGCATCGCGAACGTGCGCGTCAGCCGGTCGGTGTGCCTGTGCCCGCGGCCATCGAGTCGGACGAAGTGCGAGCCGTGGTGGGCGCGCCTGGCCAGCTTGTGCACGATGCCCTTGGACGCCGTCCACCTTTTCGCGCCCGCCTCGAATCCGCCGTTGCTCACCAAGCGCGCTGAGCACACCAGGGCCACCGGCCAACGGAATGACGTCGAGCTCTTCCCGCCATGGCCGTCGGTGGCGACGACGACCGGGGCGTAGTTGCCGGCGCGCGTCGGGGTGCCGCTCAGCAGCCCGCTCCTCGAGATGGTCACCCCGGGCGGCAGCCCGCGCGCCGTGTACGTCAGCGCCGCGCTGGGATAGGAGGCGCCGGTGACTTGGATGCGGGCCGGCGTCCCGACCTGGCCGGAGCGCGCGCCGGGATACGTGACGCGCACGACGTGCGCCGCCGAGTCGACCTCGGGCGTGAGCGCGCCGAGACCGTTGAGGGTGCCGAGTCCGGTCGGGCCGTCCCAACCAACGCCCGCCTGGCATCTCGCGGCCCGAGTCTGGCCGCAGACTCCGTTCGAGCCGCTCGTCGGGTCGTATAGCTCGTTCGTGTTGTCGTACAGCGTCTTCGCGGGGGCCGCCGAGGTCGCGGGCACCCCGGCCAGGGCGTACGCCGCCGCGATCATCGGGGCTGCGGCGCTGGTGCCGCCGTACTCGGTCCAGCCGCCGTCGTAGCTGTTGTACAACGCCACCCCGGTGTCTGGGTCGGCGTCCGCCGACACGTCGGCTGCAGCCCGGAACGAGTCGCAGGCCCCGGAGATCCGCGCGTTCTGGCGCTGCCACGTAGGAGCAGAGACGACGCCCGAACAGCCAGATCCCGCGTCGCTCCACGCCGTTTCGGCGGTGCGTGCGTGGGTCTGCGAGTTCACCGTCAGCGTCGTGCCGCCAACTGCCACCGCGCGTGCCGAAGTGGCGGGGTACGCGCCGGTGCTGTCGCCCTGGCCGTCCCCGTAGCCACCGTCTCCCGTGGCTGCGGCGTAAACGACGCCGGCCGCCGCCGGGAAATACGTGTTGTCATAGCTCCGCTCGTTGCCGTCTTCTGCGCCGCCCCAGCTCATCGAGACGAACCGGGCGCCGAGGCTGGTCGCTGTCCGGGCGGCCACCAGCAGGTTGTTGTCATCGCTGTTGGCCTCGATCAACGTGATGTCGCAACGCGGGCAGATGGCCGACACCATGTCGAGATCGAGCGCGATCTCGCCGGCCCAGTTCGCGTCCACCCGCGGCAGCGGGTACACCGCGCCCTTCTGGTTCAGTTTCTGGAAGCAGCCATTTGCGGTCGTGCACGGCGGCATGCCGAATTGGCGGCGGTAGACCGCCAGATCAGCCTCAGCCGTGGCGTCGTTGTAGGCGTCCACCACGTAGACCCGCGGCGCCTTGCGCGCCGTGCTGGCCGCCGCCGCGGTCAGGCCGTAAGCCGTGCGCAGGACGCTCGGGGGGTAGCCGTCGATCGAGGCGCGCTGCGGCGATCGGCTGCCGCTCGCCCGGGCGGCGCGGGTCGAGCCTGGGCTGCGCTCGGCGAAGCAGGTGAAGTGCCCGACCGGCACGTGCCGTGCGCAGACGTTTGTCGGCAGCTGGGTCGGGGCCGCAGCGGCGGGAGCGGCCCCGGGCGCCGCCAGCCCGGCGATCACGAGCACGCACGAGCCAAGCAGCGCTGCCCAGCGGCGAACCGACATGGCCACATCCCGTTCGCTGGTGCCCCGCCATGCGAGGTTAGGGCAACACGGTAGCAAGCGGGCGAACTGCGGACCCAATCTGGCCGCGGAACCGGCCTAGACGAGCTGGCGGTCGTCGTTCGGCAACACTGGCGGCGCGTCGTCGACGTGCTGGCCGCCGCCGCCCTCGCTGCACTGGGGGCACCAGGGCTGAAGCTGGCGGTGGGTGGACTGGGCGAGCACCAGATAGATGAGTGACAGCTGCATGAGCGCCCAACCGGCCCGGCCGATGTCCGAGGTCGCGAAGTTCGAGCCGATCAGCACGACGAGATACGGGATGAGGAAGCGCGGGTCGGTTCCGGTGTGCGCCATCCAGAACCGGCGGCGCAGCTTCATCGCGGTTTCTGCCGGGTTCAGCGGGATGGCGTGCGCGCAGTGCTCGCACAAGCGCCGGTCGTGCTGGCGCATTAGCAAGAAGCTGATCAGCACGAAGCCGAACAGCGCCGGCGGCCCGGTGTAAGTGAACGGCGCCGGCAGCGGGCGCAGGCCGACCGCGACCACTGCCACGATAGAGACGATCAGCATGGAGCTCGCGTAATGCCCGAAGCGCAACGAAAGGCGCTCGGCCACCGACATGTGCGCAGAATAAGCCATCGCCGTCGTCACCCCCGCGGGTAAGACGCGACACCCCCCAGCGCCGCGACGGTGCGGGAGCGGCGAGCTGCCCGACCGTCTCGCAATCGTAGCTGACGCGGCCCGCTGTCCGAAACGGACAAGCCGTCAGCGCCCTGCTCGCGGGACCCGCGCCGCCGACTCGCTAGTGCGACGGTTTCGTGCGCAGCCGGTGGCCGAGGACGCCGCCACCCGCGAGCAGCAGGCCGAGCAGCACCAACACCAGCGGCAGCACCGGCGCGCCGCCGCCCAGTTTCGCCTGGCCGGCCGGGATCGCGGTCGGCACCGCGCTCGCGCCGCTCGCAGCCGCGCTCACTCCGGCCACGCCCAGCGCGGGCGCGGTGGTCGCCGCCGCGACGCTCGCCGGCGCGACGCCCGGGCCGGCGGCGGCGTTGCCCAGCGCCAGAGCGATCTGGGCCCCGCTGGTCGCTCGAGCCGGCGCGAGCGCGGCAGGCGGGGTCAGCGAGGACGGGTTGAGCAGATCGATCTCGAGGGCGCGGACGACGCCTTGGCCGTCGATCGGCGCGTCCGCCTGGTCGGCGGTGGCGGCCAACGAGCTGGTGAACTTGTACTTCGGCGCCGCCGCGCTGGACAGCGGGTAGCCGCCCTGCTGGACATTCGCGCCGATGTCGGCGACCTGCCCCAGACCGGCTGTCAGGGCGTCCAGGCCGCCGCCCCCGGAGTCGGACAATGCGGTGGCGATGTCGTTGATCGCAGACTCCAGCTGCGATCGGCCGGTCACCGCCGACGAGAGCACCGTCGTGAGAACCGTGCCCAACGGGCCGGTGGAGGACAAGCACGTCGACCCGAGTTCTTGCAACGGATCAGTGAACCCGGCAACAACCGACTCGAGGCCCGTGGACAGGATGGTGCTCAGATTGTGCAGCACGTAGGCGAGCAGATCGGTGTTCGGCGGCAGCGCGTTGATGTCCGCGTGCAGCTGCTTGAGCAGCTTCGCCAGGCTGACCGTCACCCGACCATTGCTCGGATCGAGGGTCACCGCCCCGCCGTCCAACGAGATGGGGTGGGTCGGCAGCGTGCCCGAGCTCAGCGAGCAGGACGACGGCACCGGGATCGGGATCGTCTGGCCGGCGAGGGTCTGCTTGATCCCGGCGACAAGCGTGTTGAACTCAGCCCCGCCAGCGGCGAGCTGCTCGAGCAGGGCGCCGAGCGCGGGCGAGGCGAGCACCAGGTCGAAGTCGCCGAGCTGGTAGGTCGGCGAGGACAGGTCACGGCTGGTGTCGGTCTTGGCGATGGCCGCGACCGCTCCGATCGAGGCCTGGACGCTGCCCAGGCCAGCCTTGCTTGTGGAGGGGACGGCCGGCACCGCGGGGATGCCAGGCACTGCGGGGATGTTCAGCACCGCCGGGATGCCCGGAACCGCGGGCAGGGCCGGCAGCCCGGGAATGGTCACTGCGCCGAGCGAGGCGTCGGAGAGCTTGATGGTCGCGTCCGACGGATAGGTGTTGTCGTTGCCCCCGACCGAGACTCCACCACTGTTGGCAACCGCGCCGGACGCGCCGTAGGAGTAGCCGTTGGCCCGCGCGACGGCGACCTGATTGGCCGCGCCCAGCTGGAGAGCGCCGTCACCAGGCAGTTTCAGCGCGTCGCTGAGCGGGATGTCGGCCTGGCCCAGCAACGTGGCGTCGAGGGGGTTCTGCTTGGTCTGCGTGCCGGGCGACGTCGCCCGAGCGTCCTTGAGGTCAACGAGGGTCTGGATTGGCGTGCCGCCGGCCTCGCCGTCCAGGAAGCGGCCGACGGACTGCGCCTGCAGGCCGCTCGCGCCTGCCGCGCCGCCGCCGGCGGTGACGCCCGCCGTGATCGCGAGCGCCGCGGCCATCCCGAACGCGACGAGCGGCGTCGCTCGGCCGCCGGCCACGCGGCGAAGTGTTGACGTCCCCCGACGACCACCCGCTGGTGTTGGCACTCGCTCCGCCTTCCGTCCCGCTCGACCGGCTTGCCCGGGGCGCGGACGCGCCGAGCCCCGCACGTTCTTGGGTGCTCGGAAAGGACTGCTCCGTTGACCGGCGGGACGAATATGCCCGTTCAGGCCGGTCGCTTACCCGGGATTCTGAGCGTTACCCGTACGCACCGTAAACCTGCGGGTGCATTCCGCAGAACGGACGGTGGCCCGCCGGTCAGCTGGCAGCCAGCAGCGACAGCGGCGGAGTCTCTCGACCGGCACACGGGACGACAACAAAAAATCCCGTAAGAGGCGGGTCAGCCAAAGCGGCCGGAGATGTAGTCCTCGGTGCGCCGGTCGGACGGGTTCGCGAAGATCTTCTCGGTGTCGTCCATCTCGACCAGCTGCCCCGGCTTGCCGACGCCAGCCAGGTTGAAGAACGCGGTGCGCTCGGAGACTCGGGCCGCCTGCTGCATGTTGTGCGTGACGATGACGATGGTGAACTGTTCCTTCAGCTCTTGCAGCAGGTCTTCGATCGCCAGCGTCGAGATGGGGTCGAGCGCCGAGCACGGCTCATCCATCAGCAGCACCTGCGGCTCGACCGCGATCGCCCGCGCGATGCACAGCCGCTGCTGCTGGCCGCCGGAAAGACCGGCGCCGGGCTTGTCGAGGCGGTCCTTGACCTCTTCCCAGAGGTTCGCGCCGCGCAGCGACTTCTCGACGATCGAGTCGGTTTCCGAGCGCTTGAGCCGCTTGCTGTTCAGCTTCAGCCCGGCCACGACGTTGTCGTAGATCGACATCGTGGGGAACGGGTTGGGCCGTTGGAACACCATGCCGATGGTGCGGCGGACGTCCACCGGGTCGACCGACGGGCCGTAGATGTCGTCGCCGTCGAGCAGCACCTTGCCCTGGACGCGAGCGCCGGCGATGACCTCGTGCATGCGGTTCAGCGTCCGCAGCACCGTCGACTTGCCGCAGCCGGACGGGCCGATGAACGCGGTGATGCTGCGCGGGGCGACAGTCAGCGAGACGTCGGAGACGGCGAGGAACTTGCCGTAGTAGATGTCGAGACCCTTGGTCTCGATGCGCTTGGCCATGTCGGTTGCTCCTGCTTTCTCTACGACGAGACTTTGCTGCGCCGGCCGATGAGCCGCGCGATGAGGTTGAGCGCCATCACGATGATGATCAGCGTCAGGGCGGCGCCCCAGAGGCGGTCCGGCGCGAAGTTCGATGCCCCGCCGGCGACCTGGTTGCCGTTGGCGTCGAGGTGGTAGGCCGTCTTGCCGGAGGACGAGTTGATGTTGATGAACTGCGCGTTGATGAAACCGGGCAGGGAGCTCTGGAATCCGGACAGCAGGTTGGTGTTCGTGGTGGTCGAGTAGCCGACCAGGATCAGCAGCGGCGCGGTTTCACCAGCCACCCGGGCAATGCCGAGCACGATGCCGGTGATCAGTCCGCTGAACGCCGTGGGGATGACGACGCGCATGATCGTCTTCCACTTCGGGATGCCGAGGGCGTACGACGCCTCGCGCAGCTCGTTCGGCACGAGCCGCAGCATCTCCTCCGTCGTCCGGACGATGACCGGGATCATCAGAATGACGAGCGCGAAGGACACCAGCCAGCCTGCGCGGATGCCGCCGAACGTCGTCACGAACAGCGCGTAGATGAACAACGCCGCGACGATCGACGGCACGCCGGTCAGGATGTCGACCATGAAGGTCGTGATCTTCGCGAACGGGCCGCGGCCGTACTCGACGAGGTAGACGCCGACCAGCACCGCGATCGGCACCGAGATCACCGTGCACAGCGCGACCTGCTCGGCGGTGCCGATGATCGCCGCGGACACGCCGCCGCCCTGGACGCTCGAGCTGATGCCGGCCTGGTCCGACGTCCACCAGCCGGAAGAGAAGATGACGTGGTTACCCTTGCTGATCACCGTCCACAGCAGCCACACCAGCGGCACCAGGGCGATGCCGAAGGCCAGCCACATGACGCCGGTGGCCGCGTTGTTCTTGACCTTGCGCGAGCCGCGCGCTTTGGCGAAGCCGAGCCCGCTCGCGGCCGGGGAAATGGTCGTCATACGAAGTCCTTCTTGCGGTTGACGATCGCGCGGGCTGCGGAGTTGACAACGAAGGTCAGCACGAAGAGCACCAGGCCGGCGGCGATGTAGGCGCCGGTCGACTGCGGGTTGTTGAACTCGGCCGCGCCGTTCGCGATCTGCGAGGCGAACGTCGAGCCGCCGGTGAAGATCGAGAACTTGAACGGCGGGCTGACCGTCGAGACGATCAGGTAGACCGCGATGGTCTCGCCGAGCGCGCGGCCCAGGCCGAGCATCGAGCCGCTGACGACGCCGGCGCGGCCGTAGGGCAGCACCGCGATCCGGATCATCTCCCACTTTGTGGCGCCGAGGGCGAGGGCGGCCTCGATGTTGGCGCGCGGCGTCCGCTCGAACACGTCGCGGCTGATCGCGGTGATGATCGGCAGGACCATGACGGCGAGCACCACGGCGCCGTCGAAGATCGTGCCGGTCGCGTGCTCGAGGTTGAAGATCGGGATCGGGATGTGCGACAGCACCCGCTGCACCGGCTCCAGCGCGGTGGTCAGGGTGAAGGCGCCCCACACGCCATAGACGATGGACGGGATCGCCGCGAGCAGGTCGAGGATGTAGGCGACCGGGCGGGCGATGCGCCGTGGCGCGTACTGGGTGATGAACAGCGCGACGGCGACCGCGATCGGCACGGCGATGACCATCGCGACGATCGAGATGATCACCGTGACCCAGAGCAGGCTGGCGATGCCGAAGTGCAGGTTGCCGGCCTCCGGCGACCAGTTGGTCGAGGTGAAGAAGTTGTCCTTGTCATCGAGGATCGACGGCACGGCCTTGATCAGCAGGAACGTGGCGATCAGGACGACGAGCAGGATGATGAAGCCGGCCGAGCCGGTGGTCAAACCACTGAAGACGCGGTCGCCGACTCGGGACTTGCCGCCCGCGCCGACCAGGCCGGCGCCGACGACCGGCGGGCCCTCGGTCAAGCCGACGGCCAGCGGCTGCGACGAGCCGACGATCTCTGCAGACGGGTAGTGCGGGGCCTCGTGCTCGAGGTCGAAGCCGTCGGTGGAAGTCACCGATTCGCCGCCGATGCTGGGCGGCGGCAGCGGCGCGCCGCCGGGCTCAGGCTTGCTGGTCCGCTCTGTCATCGCGTCTCGCTCTGGCATGAGTGATGGCTACCCGTCGTCAATCGAGGCGGTGCCCCGCTGGTCACCGTATCCGGCCACCAGCGGGGCAGCTGAGACTTCCAGCGACCTTTCGATAATTCAGCTGATCTTCGCGATCGAGGCGTTCACCTTGGTCTGCAGGGCAGCGGGCAACGGGGCGTAACCCAGCGCGGGCAACCCCGCCTGGCCGTCGTTCGCCGTGTAGTCCAGGAAGCTCTTGACGAACTTGCCGATCGCGGCGTCCTTGTACTTCGTGCAGGCGATCTCGTAGGTGACGAGGATCAGCGGGTAGGCCCCGGCCGCGGTCGGCTTGTAGTTCAGCTTCAGCGTCAGGTCGTCCCCGGTGCCGGTGACGGTCGCCTCGCCGGCTGCGGCGCTCGCGCTGGTCTTGTCAACCGTCACCGGGCCCGCGCCGCTGTCGATCTGCGCGGTGCTCAGGCTGCTGCTCACTGCGAACGAGTACTCGTCGTAGCCGATCGAGCCTTCGGTCGCCGCGATCGCCGCGGCCACACCCTGGCTCTTCGCCTTGCCCTGGCCCTTGAAGACCGTCGCCGCGTTGTCCTTGGCCGGCGTCGCCGTGAAGTCCGTCGGGTCGGTGGCCGCCAGGTACTTCTCGAAGTTCTGCGTCGTGCCCGAGGCGTCCGAGCGGAAGATCACGTTGATGGCGGTGCTCGGCAGCTTCGCGCCCGAGTTCTTGGCAGCGATCGCCGAATCGTTCCACTTCGTGATCTTGCCGGTGAAGATCTTGGCGAGCAGGTCAGGCGTCAGCACGAGCTTGTCGACGCCGGACAGCTTGTATCCGATGGCAATCGGGCCGACGACCATCGGCAGGTCGATGGCGGTGCTGCCGCAGGTCTTGCTGGCGGCGGCCGGCTCGCCCTTGGTCGGGTCGAGCGGCGAGTCCGAGCCGGCGAAGTTGACCTGGCCGGCGGTGAAGCTCGTGACGCCGGCACCTGAGCCGGTGGGATTGTAGTTGATCTTCGTGCCGGGGCACTTCTTCGTGTAGCCGTTGATCCAGGAGGTCATCGCGTTCGTCTGCGCGGTCGAGCCCTCGCCGCTGAGGTTGCCGCTCCCGCAGGCGCCGGAGCTCGATGAGCTCGACGAGCCGCTGTTGCTGGCGGTCGTGGACGTTCCGCCGCCCCCGCTCCCGCTGCTGCTACACGCGGCCAGCGCCGCTGCGGTGAGCAGCACGCCGGCGCCGAGGCCGACTCGGTTCAGCTTCACTTCGGTTCCCTTTCGACAGGTGACGTTCCGCAGCGACCGTAAGAGTGCGATATGGCTGGGCGGGGGTCCGTCGGTGAACGAGAGGTGAATGACTGAGCGCAACAGGATGACGACAAGAAAGGCGCGAAATTTACAAAGAGTGAACTGCGTAACAGCAGGCTCAGCGAACCGCCCATTGCACGTCGAGGTCGTGCCGGGTGAACCCGAGCCGCTCGTAGAGCGCCACCGCCGCGCTGTTGTCGCCGTCGACATAGAGCAAGGCCGTCGGACACCCCTCGTCCGCCAACAGCCGCAGGCCGCGCACGAGCAGCGCCTTGCCGAGCCCGGTTCCCTGCGTGGCCGGGTCGACGCCGAGCACGTACACCTCGCCGAAGCCGTCCGGGTGGATCTTCGTCCAGTGGAAGCCGAGCAACTGGGCGCCGCGGACGGCGAGTAGGACGCCCGCGGCGGAGAACCATGATTCGGCCACACGGGCGTCCAGGTCGGCCTGCGTCCAGGTCCCCTGCTCCGGGTGGGTGGCGAACGCCGCGGCGTTGACCGCGAGGAGCGCGGCGTCGTCGCGACCCGGCTCGAACGTGCGTATCTCGACGCCCGGCGGCAGTGGCGGATCGGCCGGGAGCGGGGCCCCGTCGCCGAGCGGGCGACGCAGCTGCAGCAGCTCACGAACGCGCAACAGCCCGCGCTCGGCGAGCGGGGCGAGCAGCCGCGAACGCTCCCCATGCGTCCAGATCAGCACGCCGGGCGCCAGCACCGCGTCGAGCAGCGCCGGCAGGGCGGCCGGCTCGCCGACGACCTCGGCCGAGTCACCAGCGCGCTGCGCGTAACCGAGCACGACGCCTTCGGCGTCGCGCGCGACGGTCTGCGCGACGTCTGCCGAGCCGAGCAGCGTGCGCGCTTGGTCGGAGAGCGCGGCCGCGCCGTCCGCCTCTTCGACGCGATCGGCCAGCGCGCGGATGGCACGGCGCGACGCGTCGTCCGGAACGCCGGTCGACAAGGTCACGGGCACGCCCGTGACGTTAGCTTCCGGCGTCGGTCAGCGCCCTGACTGGAGTCGAGATGCGAGGTCGCCGCGCTGCGGGTCGGCGTCGGCGAGATCCATCGCGTCGGCGGCGTCGGCCGACTGGTCGGTGTCCCGCCGGCCGGCGAGGTCAGCCGGGCGGACGAACTTGTAGCCGACGTTGCGGACGGTGCCGATCATCGCCTCGTGTTCGGCGCCGAGCTTGGCGCGCAGGCGGCGGACGTGGACGTCGACGGTCCGGGTGCCGCCGAAGTAGTCGTAACCCCACACCTCTTGGACGAGGTGCGAGCGGGTGAAGACCCGGCCCGGGTGCTGAGCGAGGAACTTCAGCAGCTCGAACTCCTTGTAGGTGAGGTCGAGCGCGACGCCGGACAGCCGGGCGGTGTAGGTGGCCTCGTCGATGGCGAGCTCGCCGAGCTCGAGCCGGCCGCCGGACTCGTCGGAGACGGCGGCGCGCCGCTCGACGGCCAGCCGGAGCCGGGCGTCCAATTCGGCCGGGCCCGCGGTGTCCAGGACGAAGTCGTCGACTGCCCAGTCCCCGGACACGGCGATCAGGCCGCCCTCGGTGAGCACGGCGAGCACCGGAACGGCGGTGCCCATCGCCGTGAGCAGCCGCACGAACGACCGCGCGGCCATGAGATCGCGGCGCGCGTCCACCAGCACGACGTCGCCAAGGCTGCGCTCGACAAGGGCACCGGCGTCCTGCGGCAGCACCGTCACCTGGTGCGGGAGCAAACCCAGCGCTGGCAGCACTTCGGCGGTCGGCTGCTTGGCTGCGGTGAGCAGAAGAAGCTCCACACTCGCCTCCGGTCGATCAGATCGGGCGGGTGAACAAACCGGGGGACCGCAGACGCGGATTCCGGCGGGCGGCGTTGCCCTCAAGTGCTTGCAGACTACCGGACCGCCGACGGCGCCCCAGCCGGATCACGGCGGTGCGGCCAGAATGTGACGGATGAGCGACCCGGACACCGTGCCTCTGCGCACCACCGACGGCGTCTCCCTGGTCGCCGCGTACTGGCCGGGCGCGGACCGCCGGATCGGCTGTGTCGTCGGCCACGGCTTCACCGGCTCGTCCCGCAACCCGCACGTCGTGCGCATCTGCCATGGATTCGTCAATCGTGGCGTCGGGGTGCTCGCCGTCGATTTCCGCGGCCACGGCCGGTCCGGCGGATTTGGCACCGCCGGCGCGGACGAGATCCACGACGTCGCCGCGGCCGTCGCCTGGTTGCGCGGGCAGGGATACGAGTTCGTCGCGACGCTCGGCTGGTCGATGGGCGGCACGGCGGTGCTGCGGCACGCGGGCCTGGGCGGCGACGCCGACGCGGTCGTGAGCGTCAGCGCGCCCGGCATGTGGTTCGAGCGGGGGACGCGGCCGATGCGGCTCGTCCACTGGATGTTCGAGAAGCGCACCGGCCGGGCCGCCACCCGGGTGTTGCGGCGGACCCGGGTTTCCCCGCTCGGCTGGCAGACCATGCCGGAAGCGCCGGCCGAGGTCGCCGGCGCGATCGCCCCGCGGCCGCTGCTGCTCGTGCACGGCGACGCGGACCGCTACTTCCCGAGGCGGCACGTCGACGCCATCGCCGCGGCTGCGCCGAGCGCGGACGTCTGGGTCGAGCCGAGCATGGGCCACGCGGAGGTCGCGACCTCCGCCCGGCTCGTCGAGCGCATCGCCGACTGGGTGCTCGCCGCCGCTCGGCCGGGCGCCGCCGCGTGCGACCGGCCGAGCACCGCCGTCTGCGACCGGCCGAGCACAGCGGTCTGCGACCATGACGGCCGTGACTGACGCCGCCGCCCCGACGGCGGCCGCCCCGACGGCGGCCGTCGCGACGCCGCTGGATCCGGACGGCAACGCCGGACTGGTCGTCGGCGCCGCGGTCGCCGTCGTGGTGGGCGCCGCACTCGTGCTGACGGCGCACTTCGGAGCGCTGCCGCTGCTCGTCGCCGCGGCCGCGCTGCAGGCTGTGCTGGCGTTCGCCTGGGTGTTCGGCTCCGGCATCCCCGGCCGGCTCGGCGGCGTGGTCATCGCGGCGCTGGCTGCGGCTGGCGCCGATGTCGCGATGTCGGTGTGGCCGCAAGGGCGGCTCGGGGTCGAGCTCGCGGTGCTCGCCGTGGCGGTGCCGGTGATGTTCGCCCATCAGCTGGCCCGCGGCGCGACCCGGGTCGAGGTGGTCTCCTCGCTGTCGGCCATCGCCTTGCTGGTGCTGGCCGAGGCGTCGCTGCCCGCGCTGCTACAGCTGCGACACGAGTTCGGCGGCGGCGCCGACTCCGGCGGCCGGGTGTCGGCGGCGGCCGCCGGCGCCATCACCGCCGCGCTGCTGACCGGCTATCTCCTCGACTTGGTCGCGCCGGTGCCGCGCTTCGACGCCGCGGTGCCGCGCGGGCTGCTGGCGCTGGTGGGCTCCGCGGGTGTCGGGGCGGCGGTCGGCTCGCTGCTGCTGCGCGACGTCCACGCGTTCGCCGACGGCCGCGCCGTCTTCGTCGGGGCCGGTCTCGGCGCGCTGGCCGGGCTGCTGTCGGTCGCGGCATCGTTCGTGCTGCACTCGGCGAACCGACCCGCGTCGGCGCTGGGCGCCCGGCTGCGGCCAGTCGTCGGAACGCTGCTGCCGGTGTCGGTGCTGGCTCCGGTGGCCTTCTTGCTGTGCCTGTCGGTCCGCGCCTGACCGGCGGCCCGCGGTGCTGATCGCGGTGCTGATCGCGGTGCTGGTGCTTATCGTCTGTGCGGTGCCCTTCGCCGCGTTGTCGTTCAATCGCGCGGCGGCGCGGCTCGCCGAACGCAAGGCGGCCGAGTACCTCGCTGCGCCGCTCGGCGCGGCGGGCGAGCCGGCGATCGTCCGGGTGCGCGCGCGGCGGTTCGTGACCCAGGCGCTGCGGGGCTGCTACCGCGAGGTCGAGGTGATCGGCGCCGTTCGCGTCGGCGACATCGGCTCGGCCTCGTTCGTCGCGCACCTGACGAACGCCAGGTTGCCGCTGCGCGCGCTGCTCGGCGGTGGCGCCCGCGAGCTGCCGTGCGATCACGTCTCCGGCCGCCTGGTGCTGCCCTACGACGGGTTGGCGCGGGCGACCCGGATGCCGGGCCTGGTGCTGGCCTTCGACGGCGGACGGCTGACCGCGCATGCCGCGCTCCCGATGTCCGTCCCGGGCTTCGAGCAGTTCACCCGGGTGAGCGGCGAGGCCGTGTTGACGCTGCGCGAGGGCGGCGTGTGGCTTCGCATCAAGAACGTCTCGGTCGCCGGCGTCGTCGTGCCGGCGTTCGCGCTGCGCCAGCTGGTCCCGGCCCTGACGATGCCGATCGGCCTGCCGGCGCTGCCCTACGGCCTGCGGCTGGACGAGCTGACGCCGAGCGCCGCCGGCCTGGTGGTGGACTGCTCCGCGTCCGCGGTCGTGTTCCGGGCCCCGCCCGTCCCGACGCCCGTAGTTCTCAGGTAGAGCCGACGCTCGTTCCCACGCGCGCCGGCCGCACGCCGGCGGCTACGGCCGCACGCCGGTGGCGCCCGCCGCACGCCGGCGGCTAGGCTCGCGCCATGGGTAAGGGGCTCGTCTGCATGCGCATGCCAGTTCTCGCGCTGCTCACGTCCCGCCGCGCGGTGGACCTGTGCCGCGTCGGCAGCTGCCTGTGTCCTTGCGCCTGACCGGCGCCGGCGCGCCTCGTCGCGCCTGATCCACGCCGCATCCGCGGCTGCCGCCGCAGCTCGCACACCACCGCGCCGCAGCGCGCGTCCACACCGCAAACCCGAGGAGAACCCATGAGCCGCGCAGACGCGCTGGTCTCGGCCGATTGGGCCGAGCAGAATCTGAACACCGACGGAGTCGTGCTCGTCGAGGTCGACGAAGACACCTCGGCCTACGACGGCGGGCACATCGCCGGCGCCGTCAAGCTCGACTGGAAGACCGAGTTGCAGGACCAAATCCGTCGCGACTTCGTCGACAAGGAGCACTTCGAGAAGCTGCTGTCGGACAAGGGCATCGGCAACGACGACACTGTCGTGCTCTACGGCGGCAACAACAACTGGTTCGCCGCGTACGCGTACTGGTACTTCAAGCTCTACGGCCACCAAAACGTCAAGCTGCTCGACGGCGGCCGCAAGAAGTGGGAGCTCGACGGTCGCGAGCTGAGCAAGGACACCGTCTCCCGGCCCGCCACCCAGTACACCGCTCACGAGCAGGACACCTCGATCCGCGCGTTCCGCGACGAGGTCGTCAACGCGATCGGCACGAAGAACCTCGTAGACGTCCGCTCGCCCGACGAGTTCTCCGGCAAGCTGCTCGCCCCCGCGCACCTGCCGCAGGAGCAGAGCCAGCGTGGCGGCCACATCCCGACCGCGCTCAACGTGCCATGGAGCAAGGCGGCCAACGAGGACGGCACCTTCAAGTCCGACGACGAGCTCGCCAAGCTCTATGGCGACGAGGGCCTCGACGACGGCAAGGACACCATCGCCTACTGCCGTATCGGCGAGCGGTCGAGCCACACCTGGTTCGCGCTGCACGAGCTGCTGGGCCACCAGAACGTCAAGAACTACGACGGCTCGTGGACCGAGTACGGCTCGCTGGTGGGCGTGCCGATCGAAAAGGGCGCATAAATGCGAGTGAGCATCGCAGGGCCGCCCGCGGCCCGAGGAGCGGAGCGAGCGTGCGATGAGCGCTTGCGCGAAGAGCGAGGTATCTGAAATGTGTGGGGCGCCGGCGCAGACGCCGACGTTGCCGCCGGGCATCGATCTCGAGAAAGAGACGCTGATCTACGGCGTGGTCGCGGCCGGCGACGCGCCGGTGCCGGGCGCTTATGTGCGCCTGCTCGACGGCACCGGCGAGTTCACCGCCGAGGTCGTCACCTCGGCCACCGGCGACTTCCGGTTCTTCGCCGCGCCCGGGAAATGGACGCTGTCGGTGTTGCACCGAGACGGCAAGGCCCGGCGCGACGTCCAGGCGCTCGCGCCCGGCTTGGTCCAGGTGCCGCTGCAGCTGCAGTAATCTCGAGGCCGTGGAGACGGCCTACCTGGTGCTGCTGATCGCGGTGTTCGTCGCGATCGCCGTGGTCTCGGTGTACATCCTGGCAAAGCTGTTCGCCGGTCAGCGCTGACCCGTCAGAGCGCGGGCAGCTGCTGGTCCGGCGTCAGGCTGAGGCCGAGCTGACGGGCGCTGCGCTCGAGCAGCAGCCACACCTGCTCGGTGAGCTCGGCGGTGAGTTCAGGACGCGGCAGGTCCGGTCGGTCCACCCACCAGGCCGCCGTCGCGTCCACCAGCGCCACGACGCCGACGATCACCCGCGGCGGCGGCTCGAGCCTCGCCCCCAACGCAGCCGCGTAGCCGCGGATCAACGTCGTCAGCTCGCGGGCGAAAGCGGCCTTCGCGTCCGTCGGCGCCGCGCCGTCGCGGCCGGTGATGGCGTAGGCGTTCGCCGCGAGGAAGCGGTACAGGTTCGGGTGCGCTTCGATCCAGCCGAGGTGCTTGTCGACCGACGCGCGGATGACATCGCGAGCCGAGCCGCGAGTCGCGAGACCGGCTCGGATCTGCTCGCCGATCTGATTCGACACATACGTCGAGACGGCGAGGTCGAGCGCCGGCTTGCCGTCGAAGTGCCGGTAGACGTGGGTCCGCGGGACGCCGGCCTTCGCGGCGATCTGCGCCGTCAGCGCGTCCGGGCCGAACTGTTCGATCGCCTCCACCGCGGCTTCGATGATCGCCGTGCGGCGCTCGCGGCGGTGCGGGTCCCAGCGGGTCGAGCGGCCGTCGCGCCCGGCTGCGGCGTGCGGCGCTCGGGCCACTCGGGCTGCCGGAGGGCTCGCCGATTCGACCATGGACGCACCCTATGTCCCGTGGTCCGAGAAGTATGTGTGACTCCTTGTCAGAGGCGAATGTGAGTGGTACACCTCGTTATAGGTAACGCGCGAGGCGCTGCCGGGTCGGACGGGAGACGATCATGACTGCTGCCCCGATGGAGCGCCCGCCGATCGACGGTGTGCGCAAGACCGCCACCCGGCTGCTCGGGTCGTCGACGAAGAACTCCTACGACCCCGGGCTGGACATCGACTGGGAGGCGCCGGTCGAGCTGAACATGAAGTTCATGCCGTTCGAGCGCACGTCCCTGTACGGCACCGAGCTGTGGGCGCGGATGAGCCCCGAGCAGCGCATCGAACTGTCCCGGCAGGAGCTCGCAAGCGTCGCGTCGACCGGGCTGTGGTTCGAGATCATCCTGATCCAGCTGCTGTCGCGGTGGGCCTACCACCAGGACCCGCAGGACCCGCGCACGCAGTACGCGCTCACCGAGGTCGGTGATGAGACGCGGCACATCCTGATGTTCGCGAAGGCGATCGCCCGGCTCGGGACGCCCACCTACCGGCCGCGGCGGTTCGTCGACCAACTGGCCCGCGTCTACAAAGCCGTCGCCGCCGGACCGGCGCTGTTCGCTCCGGTGCTGGTGGCGGAGGAGATCACCGACCGGCTGCAGCGCGACATGGTCAACGACGAGTCGGTGCACCCGCTCGTGCGAATGGTCAACCGCATCCATGTGGTGGAGGAGGCGCGGCACGTCCGGTTCGCCCGCGAGGAGGTCGCGCGGCAGATGGCGGCGATCGGTCCGGTCGCCAAGGCGGCGAGCAACCTGGTGTCGGCGGTCGTCGCCGGCTTCGTCGCGTCCTCGCTGATCAGTCCGGACGTCTACGTCCAGGTCGGGCTTGACCGCCGCGAGGCGGTCGCGGCGGCGAAGCGCAACCCGAACTTCCACGAGACCCGGCGCTGGATGGCCGAGAAGATCATGGCCTTCCTGGCCGAGCAGGGGATGGTCACCTGGTATTCGCGGCCGCTGTACAAGGCCGCGCACCTGATCTGACGGCGCAAGACAGCCCCCGAGTCCTGTCCGCTCCGGATGAAGCGGGCCGGCTGGACGGGCCGGCGACTCGGGGGCCGGGTGACTACCAGGTAGTGCTGTCCACCGCGACAACCGCGGCGCGGGCACTTCCTCGCAGGTCCGATGGTCTTGCGGTGGTCAGCTGGAAGCCACCTCACGTGTCCGACGAGTATTCAACTGTGGACCACCTCCTCTCTCGTGTGCGATCACGGTACGACGACGGCGGACCGCAGACAACGGCTTTCACCGACAGCGCACCCTCGCCGATCGCTGGCGAGGCGGTCGGGCTACCTACGATGGTCGACGATGCCCGAGACGCACACGCACCACGAGCGGGACCGGTCGGCGCAGGCCGCGGCCGACCTCGTCGCCGAGCTGCGCGCGCGGGGCCTGCGGGTCACGCCCCAGCGCGAACAGGTGCTGCGCGCGGTCCGCGAGCTGCGGCACGCCACCCCGGAGCAGATCAGCGACGCCGCGCCGGACGTCGACGTCGCGACGGTGTACCGCACGCTCGAGCTGCTCGAGGACCTCGGCCTGGTGCGGCACACCCACCTCGGCCACGGCGCGCCGTCGTACCGGCCCGCCGACGACGACCACATCCACGTCGTATGCCACAGCTGCGGCAGCGTCACCGATGCCGACCCGGCGCTCGTCACCGCACTCGCCGACCAGCTCGCCGACGACCGCGGCTTCGAGCTGGACCGCTCGCACTTCACCGTCTTCGGCCGATGCGCGGCGTGCGTGGCCTCCGGCGACGGGGAACAAAGCGCGTCCGGGACGCGATGACCAAGGTGTCATGACTACTCAGCCCGTCGCGAATCTGCACGCCGTCGATCTGCACGCCGTCGCCGCCGAGGGTCGCGACGCCGGCGTCCCCTGGCACTACGGCGACCCGCTGCGCGAGCAGCGTCGGCTCGCCACCGGCGCGGGCGTGGTCGACCGGCGCAACCGCGACGTGCTCGTCGTACCTGGCCCGGACCGGTTGCCGTGGCTGCACTCGATCTGCTCCCAGCACGTCGCCGCGCTCGCCGACGGCGACTCGACCGAGGCGTTGGTCCTCTCGCCGCACGGCCACGTCGAGCAGCACTGGCAGCTGACCGAGCTCGGCGACCAGGTGTGGATCGATACCGAGCCCGGCGCAGCCGCCGAGGTGCTCGGCTACCTGCGCAAGATGCAGTTCCTCAAGCGGGTGGACCCCGCCGACGTGTCTGCCGAATGGGCGGTGCTGACCGTCGTCGGCCCGGCAGCCGGCACGGTGGTCGCGCTCGCCGGTTTGCCGGTGCCGCCCGCGGTGGGACGCGCGGTCGCGATCCCGGCCGGCGGATTCGTGCGACTGACGCCGTGGCCGGCGCCCGGCGCGTACGACGTGATCGTGCCGCGGCCGGCCGCCGACGCCACGCTGACAGCGCTCGCCGGGGCGGGCGCCACGCCGGCCGGCCTATGGGCCTTCGAGGCGCTGCGCGTCGAGAGCCGTCGCCCGCGGCTGGGCGCCGAGACCGATCATCGGACGATTCCGCACGAGGTCGGCTGGATCGGCGCCGCCGTGCATCTCGACAAGGGCTGCTACCGCGGCCAGGAGACCGTCGCGCGGGTGCAGAACCTGGGCCGTCCGCCACGGCGGCTGGTGCTCGTGCACCTTTCCGGCGAATCCGACGAGCTGCCGGCGCCGGGCACCCCCGTGGAGTTCGCCGGCCGCGCGGTTGGTTTCCTGGGCACGGCCGTCCACCACTTCGAACTCGGCCCGGTCGCTCTCGCGGTGCTCAAGCGTTCGCTGCCGTCCGCCGCCGAGCTGCAGGTCGGCCGGCACGTCGCCCTTGTCGACGAGGACCCCGCCGCCGACACCGGCGCGGGCTCGCCCGGCTGAGCCGGCGCCGCTGGCCTATGCGTCGGTAGGCGTGCCATGAGCGGATGTCACCGCTCACAGTGCTTGCTGTGCGCTTGCTACAGCTAGCAATAGCGGTAAACTCGACCGCGTGATCGTTGAAGGCCCGAAAGAGCAGGCCAAGCGCAGCGGGGCCGCGATCGGCGAGTTCATCCGGGAGCAACGCGAGCAGGCGCAGGTGTCGTTGCGCCAGCTGGCCCGGGTCGCCGGCGTGTCCAATCCGTACCTGTCGCAGATCGAACGCGGCCTGCGCAAGCCGAGCGCCGACATCCTGCAGCAGATCGCGAAAGGTCTGCGGATCTCTGCCGAACAGCTCTACATCCGAGCCGGGTTTCTCGAGTTCCGCGACGGCAACCAGGAGATCGTCGCAGCGATCCTGGCCGACGAGCAGCTCGGGGAGCGACAGAAGCAGGTGCTGCTCGACATCTATGAGTCGTTCCGACGCGAGAACACCACAGGCGACCGAGACACCGTCGACGCCGTCCCCGGCGCGCCGGACCCCCGTTCCATCGCTGGCGCAGGCGCCTGAGCCAGCCGCTATCCCGTCCTCTCATTTCCGTCCTCACACAGGAGTGCACATGTCCATCGCAAGCGATCTCCGCTCGTACGCCGACACGGCGGTCAGCCAGGGCAAGCAGGCCCTCGACGCCGCGCAGGTCCAGTTGACCGCAGCCCAGGCCCAGTTGACCGACGTCACCAGCTCGTTCGGCTCGAACGCCAACGGGATCGTGACCAAGGCCCGAGAGAACGTCACCGACATCGCCGACAAGGCGACCGGCGTCGCGCAGGACCTGCGGGCCAGCGCCGAAAAGGCCGTCAACCTGGACGCGCTGACCGCGGCGCTGGAGCCCTATCTCGCCCAGTTCAAGCAGTACACCTCGGCCGTCACCGACCGCGTCGAGGGCCTGGTGAACGGCGTCCGCTCGGACAAGCGCGTGGCGAAACTCGTCGACAGCGCCGAGTCGGTGACCGGCGTGGTCGTCGGCAGCGTCCAGACGCACGTCGTGCGGCCCGTCCAGTCGCTCGTCGGCCGGGACGCGAAGCCGGTCGCCAAGCCGGTCGCGAAGCCGTCGCCGCGCCCGACGCCCGCCGCGAAGTCGACAACCGCGAAGTCGACAGCGGCGTCGCCGGCCCGCGCAGCGCGCAAGTCCGTCGCGACGAAGCCGGCCACCAAGCCGACCACCAAGCCGACCACTGTGCCGGCGAGCAAGCCCACCGCACGCAAGGCGCCGGCGAAGCGCCCGGCCAAGGGCTGACTCGCCGCTCGACGGCGCGGCCCCGCGCGCGGGGGTGCCGAGGGTCGTGCCAGCTGCCCCGTCCCGGATTCGGGGCGGGGCAGCCTCGTCTGCGGACTCGGTAGGCTGCGCTAGTGGACGCCCTGTACGACCTGTACTACTACACGAACTGGACGCTGTTCTGGGCGCTTGCCGCGCTGCGGGTCTGGACGATCGCGGACTGCGTCACCCGCAAGGCCGCCGCGTTTCCGGCAGTCGACAAGCTGACCAAGCCGGCGTGGCTGGCGATCCTCGTCATTTCCGGCGTGATCGGCCAGTTCATCGGAGGTCCGGCCTACCCGTTCTCGCTGATCTCCGCGGTGATCTGCGGCGTGTACTTGGCCGACGTGCGTCCCGCCGTCCGAGAGATCTCCGGCGGCTGACTCGTCCGGAATCTGGGAGGGTCGTGCCATGGCCGTCATCGAACGCTTCGCGACCGACCGCGAGCTGCCGCCGACCGAGCAGCTGCCGCCCGGTCCGCGGCTGCCCGCGCTGATCCAATCGATCCTCTTCTTGACGCACAACCCGTGGATCGCGCCGCGCTGGCAGCGCCGCTACGGCGACGTCTTCACCATCACCGTCGCCCCGGCCGGGCGCGCCGTCGTGCTCAACCGCCCAGAACACATCCGAGAGGTCTTCGCCGGCGCCGCCGACACCTTCCACGCCGGCGAGGGCAACGCGATCCTCGGCCCGATCATGGGCGAGCACTCGGTGCTGCTGATCGACGAGGAGGCCCATCGGGTCGCCCGCAAGCGGATCATGGCCGCCTTCCGCGGCGAATCGATTTCCGGCTGGGCGCCGATTGTCGAGCAGCTGGCGGCCGAGCGGGTGGCCGAGTGGCCGGTGCGCGAGCCGTTTGCCGTGCACCCGCGGCTCAACGACATCAGCCTCGAGGTGATCCTGCGAATCGTCTTCGGCGTGAGCGACGAGGCGCGGCTGGCCGAGATGAGGCCGCTGCTGCAGCGCTTGATCCGAATCGGCCCGGTGATCTTCGTCGGGTGGGTGTATCCCCAGCTGCAGCGGGTCGGGCCCTGGCGGCGGTTCAATGAGCTCAAAGCCCGGGTCGATGACCTGCTCTATGCCGAGATCGCCGATCGGCGTGGCGTCGCCGACCTCGGCGAGCGCACGGACGTGCTCTCCAAGTTGCTGATCGCCGCGCCCGAGCAGACCGACGCCGAGCTGCGCGACCACTTGATCACGCTGTTGCTCGCCGGTCACGAGACCACCGCCTCGACCCTGGCGTGGACGCTGCACGACCTGGCCCGCCGCCCGCAGCTGCTGGCCCGCGTCCGGCGCGCCGCCGAGGAGGACGACGACGAGTACCTCGAGGCGACGGTCAAGGAGGCCATGCGGCTGCGGCCGGTGATCCGCAACGTCGCGCGGGCGCTCGCCAAACCGACTCGGGTCGCGGGATACGACCTGCCGGCGGGCGTGGTGCTGCTGCCCTCGATCGTGCTGGCGCACCGCCGCGAGGACAGCTTCGCCGACGCGGCGCAGTTCCGACCCGAGCGATTCCTCGACGGCAGCCCGCCGCCGGCCACCTGGATCCCGTTCGGCGGCGGCCTGCGGCGATGCCTTGGCGCGTCGTTGGCGATGGTCGAGGCGGTCGCGGTGCTCAAGGCGGTCCTGCGCGCGGTCGACCTCGCGCCGGTCGGCCGGTCGGAGCGGCCCAAGACGCGCAACATCACGACGGTGCCCGCCCGCGGGGCGCGGCTGGTCAGCCTGCCGCGCTGAGCGTGCCGTCCCGCGCGGGCTCCGCACGCGGTTCCCCGGGCTTGCGGCACAGCGCGAACGCCACCCCGCACGCGATCACGGCGAGCAGTCCGCCGGTGACGGCGTCGGCCACCGTCGGGGAGAATCCCGCAGGGGCGAGCACGCACCCGGCCGCGCTCAACGCGACGACCGCCAGCCGCCTCGCGCCGGTGGCGTCCGGCGCGAGGCACAGCACTCCCCAGAGCAGATACCAGGGGTGCAGCGCGGGCGCGAGCAGCCCTAGCGCTAGCAGCGCGTACCCGACGGTGTGCCGAGTCGGCCGTCTCGGCGCCGTCGCGGCGAGGTAGCCCAGCGCGAACGCGAGCGCGGCCAGCGCCGTCACCCGGCCGCCGATCGCGACGTCGTCATAGGACGCGCCGCGCACGATCGGCGCCAGCAGCGCGCTGACGGCGCCGGCCGCGGAGTACACCGTGTGGTCGGCGAACTGCTTGCTCGCCGTCTGCAGCCACCCGAACCGGCCGCGCACGGCGAACCCTGCGGCGCACGTGACGGCGGCCGCCACGCCGAGGTCGAGCGCGGTCGCCCGCCATCGTGTCGCGGGTCGTTGGGAGGCCCTGCGCATCGTCACCGCATGCGCCACGACCAGCGCGAACGCGGCCACGAAGCCCGGCCCGCTGACCGACCCCGCCACGCACGCCAGCCCCACCGCGCGGGCCCAATGCCGCTGGCGAGCCGCGACGAGCGCGGCCAACACCAGCGCGGCGACCAGACCGTCCAGATGGGCCGCGGACACGACGAACAGCAGCACCAGCGGGTTCAGCGCCGTGAGAGTCAGCGCGCGGTCGGCGTGGTCGCCGCCCAGTTCGGCGGCGAGCCGCCCGATCCACCCGACGACCACGACGGCGAGCACCCGCAGCACCAGCACCGCGGCCAGCGCGCTGCCTCGGCCGACCGACACCGCCAAGTGCTCGACCAGCGTCCCGAGCGGGCCGACACCGCTCGGCGTGCCGCGCGCGCCCGGGTCTATCGCGGCCACGATCGGCAGATCGCCCAGCGAGGCCGGCGCCGAGTGATAGGGGTTTCCGCCCGCGCGCTGGACGAGGCCGAACGCGGTGTAGCTGTACACGCCGGTGTCCAGCAGCGGCGGTCCCAGCGCGAAGGGCGCGCCCCAGGCCGCGGCCAGCAACCAGACGCGCGCCGGCGGCTGCGGCCGGCGTCGCACATAGGCGGTCGCGGCGATCCAGAGCGCGAGCAGGGCGACGACGGCGGCGAGCATGACCGTCGCCGGACCGCTGTCGGTCGCGCGCGGCGGGTGCCGGTCCTGCAGCCCCAGCCACGAGGTGAGCGGGCGGGTCGAATTCGCCGCGCCGACTGCTCCGCCCGCGACGACGACCGTCGCGGCCAACGCGAAGCCCGCCGCCGCGAAGGACACGACGGCATGGCCGCGCACCTGCCGGCGCGCGACGTCGAGCCCGTGCAGGGCCTTCTCGGCGAGGTCGTTCACTCTTCTCCGCGGAACGAGGTGCCTCATTATGGCGAGCCGCCGCAGTGCGCCCGCAGTGCGCCCGCAGCACGTCCGCATCGCTTGCGGCGAACGCCATTTACCGGACCCGAACACGATCTTGCCGCCACGTGAACCGGCGGAGGTGATCGTTGGCCCGGTACCGCACCACGCGTCCAGGAGGACACCATGTACCGCAAGATCTTGATCGGCGGAATGACCGCCGCGGCCATCGTCGGCGCCGGGGGCGCCGCCCTTGCGGTGACCGGCTCGGACGCGACGACGTCCGGCGCCGCCGCCACGACGTCCGCCGCCGCGAGTCAGCACGCCGCGAAGGGCAAGCAGGGCAAGAACAAGCTGCTGCGCCGGCTCGCCCACGGCCAGTTCGTCACCAAGGGCAAGGGCGGCGTGTTCGTCACCCACGACCTCATTCGCGGCACCGTCACGTCCGTCTCGGCGACGTCGATCACCGTCGAGGCGGCGGACAAGAAGTCCGAGACCTTCGTGATCACCAAGGACACGAAGGTGCGGATGCGTGAAGACGGCAAGGGCAGCGCCTCGACGATCTCGAAGGTCGCGACCGGCGACAAGGTTGCCGTGGCCGGCACCGGCGCCTCGACGTTCACGGCGAAGCACGTGGTCGACGTGAAGGGCGCCAAGTAACGCCCAGCGGCGGCAGCCGGTACGTGATCACGGCCGCCACTATGAGGTGTCGCTAGATGCGGATGGGCTTCTGTTGAGGGTCGACCCATATCGGAGGTGTCCAGATGGGGCGGCCGTCGGTCATGACGAGACGCCAGCCCAAATTTTCGAACTCCCGATGGTGGTAGCCACACAGCAACACCCCGTCGTCGACGCTGGTTCGTCTGCTGTGCTGCCACTCGGTGACGTGATTCGCCTGACACCAGCCCGGCGGGGCGGCGCAGGACGGAAAGACGCAGCCGCCGTCTCTGGCGTTCATGACCAGGCGCTCGTTCTCGGTGAAGAAGCGGTGGCAGGTGGAATAGGCGATCACGGCTTTGAGGCTGTTGAAGACGACGGCCATGACGCGGGTGTCGCCGCCGGACCACCGCAGGGCTTCGGTGACGGGGACTTGAGCACCGTGCCCGGTGCGGGCGAACCCTTCCCCGCGGGTGAACTGCTCTTCGGTCATGGTGAGCACCACGGTGGTGGTGACCCCGCCGGCGTCGGGCAGGTCCCCGGTCCGCACGGCGTATTTGGCGAGATCGAGCAGAGCGTCGTGGCGCCGCTGCCCCGGGGTTCGGGTGTCTTTCTGACCGTTCGCTTCGGGTTTCGGGGCGGCCAGGGCAAGACGACGTCGAGGAACTCGCTGAACTCGGCGGTGCCTTCGAAGGTGCCGCTGCACGATCCGTCCGGGCGGGTGTGCTTGTTGAAGGACCGCTGCCGGCGCCGGTACTCCACGTCGGCGTGTTTGCCATCGGGGTCGAGCCAGTCGGTCTCGCGCTGGGCGGCTTGCGCCAACTGGTGTGGGGGCAGGTGCAGGTCGCGGGCGAACCCGACCAGGCGTGCCTCGACCCCTGGGCCTTCGTGCTTGACCGCGTCGGGCAGCTTCTCCACACACTCGGTGATCACCCGCGCCTGCCGCGCCGACAGTTCTCCCTCAGCTTGCGCGGCGGCGACCACCGGGTAGGCCGGGGGCAGCAGCTGTCCGAGCAGGGAGCGGCGCGCGCCGGCGGCCTCGGCGGCGCGGTGTCGGGCGCGAGCCTCGCCTGGGTCCAGATCAAGCAGGTGACACAGCAACTGCGGCACCGTCCGCGCACCTGTCGCGGCCGCGACCCCGCGGCGTTCGAGCTCGAGGATCTGGGCGTGGTCGACCGGCGCCAACCGGCGCCGCAGTCGCTCGGTCTCGCGCAGCAGCGCGATCGTTTGTTCGTCGCTGTAGGCGGTCAGGTCCCCGGCCAGCAGGGCGTCGATAGCGGTGTTAGCGCCGACGAGCGCGGCCGTGAGATCCGGCCCGACCGACGTATCGCTCATGCATTCGATTCTACCCGAAACGGGTCAGCGAGAACAGCATTAGCCCAACAAATCCGGCCCCTCCAGTCACTTCCGCCACCAGCGAAACCGCACCCCGAGCAGCGCCGAACGACAGCGAAACCAGATCCGAGAGCGCAACTCGACAACCCCGAGCGCTATCCGACAGGGAGGCGGACGGTGAACCGGGCGCCTCCCTCGGCGGCGTGTCCCGCCTCGACCCGGCCGCCGAGCCTGGTCGTCAACCCGTGGACGATCGCCAGGCCGAGGCCGGTGCCCACCCGGCGGACGCCTCGGTACCGCTCGTAGAGCGCGCCCTGTTCGAAGGCGACCGTCAGGTCGTCCGGCGACAGGCCCGGGCCGCCGTCGCGCACTTCGACCACTGCGACGCCCGGTTCGGCGGACGCCGCGAGCACTATCGGGGCGCCGGCCGGGGTGACCCGTAGGGCGTTGTCGAACAGGCCGTCCAGCACCTGCCGGACCCGCGCGGCGTCGGTGGTGACCCAGAGCGGCGACGGCATCGCCTGCAGATGGAACCGCACGCCGCTGGCGGCGCACCGCGTCGACCACACGCCGGCCGCGCCGTGGACGAGAGCGGTGAGGTCGACCGGCGCGAGGTCGATGCGGAAGTCCTGCGCGTCCAGCCGGGCGAGGTCGAGCAGGTCGCCCACCAGCCGGTTCAGCCGCTGCGACTCGCCGAGCATCACCGCGCCGACGTGCGCGGTGTCCGCCGGTGGGACGACGCCTTCGGCGAGGGACTCCGCATAGCCGGTGATCGCGGTCAGCGGCGTGCGCAGGTCGTGCGACACCGACAGCAGGAACTCCCGCTGTCGCCCTTCGGAGTGCCGCAGCGCCTCGGCGAGGGTGTTCACCGCCTCGCTGACCTCGACGACCTCGGCCGGACCCTGGGCCGGCAGCCGTACGTCGCGGTTGCCGGTGGCGAGCGAATGCGCGGCCGCGGCGGTCCGGCGCAGCGGCCGCGCCAGCCGCCAGGCGACGAGCAGTCCGAGGATTGCGGCCAGGCCGCCGGCGACCAGCAGCGCGAGCAGCAACCGGCGGATCGCCTGCCGATTCGCAGCGGTCGCGTCCACCTGCCGCTGGACGAGCACGATGCCGCCGCGCGGCGTCGTGCGGGCCTCGACGAACACCGTGGTCGAATCGACGTTCCTCGTCGTCGAGACGTCCTCGCCGGCGAGCACCTGCTGGACGATCCGGGCGTCCACCGTCTGGCGCACCAGCGCCACTGTGCGAGGAGTCAGCGTGCCGTCGCGCAGGATTACCCCACCGCGCACGTTGAGCCCGGCCAGCGCCGTGCGCAGCCGTCTTTGCGTCGTCGCGTTGTTCCGCACGGCGACGGCCTGAGCGACGTCGGCGACGCGAGCGAGGTTCTTGCGTGCCGCGCCGGCGCCGGCGTTGCGGATCAGGCCGATCGCGAGCGTGCCCGCGATGACCGCGGTGATCACCGCGATCGCCACGCTCAGCACCGAGATGCGGACGGCCAGCGTGCCGCGCCGGCGCGGCGCCTGGCTGGTCTCGGCGGCGCCGCTCACGGCGACGGTTCGGCCGCGCTGCTGTGCTCGACCGCGTACCCGACGCCGCGCACGGTGCGGATCGGGCTCGCGCCGCCGAGCTTCGCCCGCAGTTGGGCCACATGGACGTCGACGGTGCGGGTGCCCGCGACCGAGGAGTAGCCCCAGACCTCGCTCAGCAGCTGCTCGCGGCTAAACACCCGGCCCGGTCGCCGCATGAGGTGCGCCAGCAGGTCGAATTCGGTGGCCGTCAGGGCGATCTCGGCCGAGCCGACGAACACCCGGCGGCGCACGGCGTCGAGGGTGACCCGGCCGACGCGCTGCGGCGCGGCGTCGGGCACGCCCTGCGCCCGGCGCAGCACGCCAGTCACCCGGGCGACGAGCTCCCTCGGCGAGAACGGCTTAGTGACGTAGTCGTCGGCGCCCATCTCGAGCCCGACGATGCGGTCGACCGCGTCGTCGCGGGCGGTCACGAACAGGACCGGCGTCCAGTCGCCGCCGGCCCGCAGCCGCCGGCACACCTCGTCGCCAGCCAGGCCCGGCAGGCCCACGTCCAGGATGATCGCCGCCGGCCGGAGCCGCTCGACGGCTGCGAGCCCGCGCTCGCCGTCGTGTTCGACGTGCACTCCGTAGCCCGCCTTGGCCAGGTTGAGGCGCACGACGTCGGCGATCGCAGGCTCATCCTCGACGACCAGGACGAGCCCGCGCGCGCGGCCGGCGGCGGTTCCCGCGGTCGACACGTGCGCACTGTAATCCGGGGGCTCGCGCCCAGGCGTCTGCGCAGCGTTCGGATCGTGTTTGAGTCCGCGGACTGCTGCGGCGGCCGCGGCCAACGAGGCTCAGTCGAACAGCGAAAGCTGCGCCGCCTGCGGCCGCCGGGGCGGCAGCGTCGGCAGCTGCGGCCGGGACCAGCCGCTCGGCGGCCACGCGCGGTCGTCGGGCCGGCCCTGCGTGAACGGTTGGGCAGCGTGCGCGAACACCGGCGCCGGCACGTCGTCCTCGACCTCGGCCAGCACGCGCACCGCGTCGCGCGTCGTCCAGGTCAGGCCCACTGCCCGGAAGACCCGGCGCACCGCGTCAGCGGCCAGCGGCAATCGCCCACATGACGTACCGCCGCCGAACTCGCCGCCGGTGTCAGTGCCGTCAGTGCCGTCAGTGCCGTCAGTGCCGTCAGTGCCCAACGCGACATCGCGGCGCATGGCCATCACCTGGCAGTTCAGCTCCCACGCGGCACGCGCGCCGGGGGCGGCCAGCCGGGCGGCGATGCCGTCCCCGAGTTCCGCGCGCACAGTGTCAAGGTCGTCGAAGGCGGCGCCCGCGCTCCCGAAGCGCCGCAGCAGCCGCGCCGCCGAGCTGGGCCCGATGCCGCGCACGCCCGGCAGGTTGTCCGACGGGTCGCCGCGCAGCGCGGCGAAATCGCGATATTGCTGCGGCCGCACGCCGAGCAGCAGCTCGAGCCGGTCGGCGGTCATCAGCGGCGAGGCCTCGACGCCGCCGTTGATGATGCGCAGCACACGGGTCGTTTCGTCGATGAGCGCGAACGCGTCCCGGTCGGAGGTGACGATCACCGTCTGCAGGCCGCGCGCCGCGCCGAACGCGGCGGCCGAGGCGAGCACGTCGTCGGCCTCCAAACCTGGCGGGACGACGACGTGCACGCCGAGCTCGGCCAGCGCCGCAGCCGCCGCCAGCAGCTGCTCCACCAGGGTGTCGAGCTTGTCGCCGCGCTGCGCCTTGTACTGCGGCCAGCGCGCCCGGCGCTGCGACTCCTTCGGGTCGTCGAAGCCGACGACGACGAATTCCGGGCGCACCCGGTCGACCGCCGCCATCAGCTGCAACAACAGCCCGCGGACCGCCCAGCAGGGCCGGCCGTCGGCGGTGCGGGTGTCCGTGCGGGCTTGGGCGTGGAAGCTGCGGTGCACGAGTGAGTTGCCGTCGATGGCGAGCACGGTGGACGGCGGCACCGCCCTACTCTGGCATGCGCCGGCGACGTTGCGGCGACGGCGGGCCGGCGCCGTTCACGCCGCCGCGGCCGTCCGTTCACCCGGCGCGCCTAAGATCGCCCCGGTGCTGACCGACGTTCGCGAGTACATCGACCGCCTGCAGATCGCCGGGCACACGATCGGCGCGGACCACGACGACGATCCCGAGCTGCTCGACGCCGACGGCCGCGCCGTCGACACGTGGCGCGAGAACTACCCCTACGACGAGCGGCTGGGCCGCGACGACTACGACGAGCAGAAGTACCTGCTGCAGGTGGAGTTGCTGAAGTTCCAGAACTGGTCCACCGAGACCGGCGGCAAGCACGTCATCGTCTTCGAAGGGCGTGACGCAGCCGGCAAAGGCGGAACGATCAAGCGTTTCATGGAGCACCTCAACCCGCGCTACGCCCGCGTCGTCGCGCTGGGCACGCCGACGGACCGCGAACAGCGGCAGTGGTTCTACCAGCGCTACGTCCAACACCTGCCGACGGCGGGCGAGACGGTGCTCTTCGATCGCAGTTGGTACAACCGCGCCGGCGTCGAGCGGGTGATGGGCTTCGCGACGGATGAGGAGTACGCGCAGTTCATGCGCCAGACGCCGCTGCTCGAGGCGATGCTCGTCGAGAGCGGCGTGCATCTGACGAAGTTCTGGTTCTCGGTGACCCAGTCCGAGCAGCGAACGCGGTTCATCATCCGGCAGGTGGACCCGGTCCGGCAGTGGAAGCTGTCGCCGATCGACCTGCAGTCGCTGGACAAGTGGGATGCCTACACCGCCGCCAAGGAGGAGATGTTCCGGCGCACCGACACCGACATCGCGCCGTGGACGACCATCAAGTCGAACGACAAGAAGCGGGCGCGGATCAACGCGATGCGGCACTTCCTCGCGCAGTTCGACTACGACGGCAAGAACCCGGCGGTGGTCGGCACGCCCGACCCGCTGCTGGTGCGACGCGGGATCGATGCCGTCGGCGACTGATCTCCTGACAGCAACTGAGCACAAGTGCGCAACTCGCCCAGGTCGGCGCTTAGCCGGTAAGCCAATCGGCTATTGTCGTCTTGCAAGCCACGCCGGCGGGGCAAACCATGTTCGGGTGTGCGGCTGGTTGTGCACGGCAAAGGGGATCGTGGTGACCGAGACCATCGCGAAGGGCGTCTTCCGCGTCGACCTGACCGGCGAGTTCGACCTCGCGAACGCCCATCTGATCAGCGAACTGGTCGCGCCTGCGTTCGCCGGCTCGACGAACCACCTCGTTATCGACTGCGGCGACGTCTCGTTCGTCGACTCGACCGCCCTGGCGGCGCTGGTGGCCACGCAGGCGCGCGCCCAGCAGGTCGGGCTCACGATGGCGCTGGCCAACGTCGCGCCGCGGATCCGGCGGGTGTTGGAAATCGCGCACCTCGACGGCGTGCTGCAGGTCGAGGAGTCGGTCGCGGGCCCGCCCGTCGAGCAGTTGCAGGACGCGCAGGAGCAGATCGCCCGGTTGGAGAGGCAGGTGGACGGCCTGGGCCGCGCGCTGCTCAATCGCGACGTGATCGGCCAGGCGAAAGGCGTTCTCATGGCCACGCGCAAGCTGAGCGCCGAAGAGGCGTTCGGCCTGCTGGCGCAGATCAGTCAGCGGACGAACCGCAAGCTCACCGACATCGCGGCTGAGGTCGCGCTGACCGGGTCGCTGCCTGAGCCGCCGCGCGCCAACGGCGGCCGCTGACGAGCTGGCGGTGGGTGCACTTCTGCAATTGTGACTCTCGGTGACTATCGCTGGCGCGAGCCGCTATGACGGCTGGGATCGGCGGCGGCGGGCATAAGGCTGATATGCGCGTAGAGTGCCTGATAGCTCACGCGGATCTTAAATGCCGCAATCCCCTCCCCGAGAGATCATTCATGCGTCTGCACCCGCGCCCGTCGCGACCTGGCATCGGCACCCGGCACCTCGCCCTGCTCCTCGGATCTGCTCTCGTCCTCGCGACGGTCGCCGTGGTGTCCCCTGCCGCGCCGGCCTCCGCCGGGACGGCCGTCAAGACTTTCGCTGTCGGCTCGAGTGGCACGTGGACGGTTCCACAGGGCGTGAGCGAGGTGCAGGTGGGACTGCTCGGCGGCTCGGGTGGCAGCGCTTACAACGGTTCCGGGGGCGGCGCCGGCGAACGCGTCACCACTGACCTGGACGTCACCGCGGGCACGCAGTATTACGTGCACGTCGGCGCCGACAACGGCGGAAACGGCGCCGGCGGCGGCGGCCCCTACGCCGGCGGCAACGGCGGAAACGGCGGCGGCGCCTCTGACCTGCGCACCGGCACCGACGACCTCGCCGGGCGCATCCTCGTCGCAGCCGGCGGCGGCGGAGGGGGCTTCTACGCTCCCGGCGGTGACGCCGGACAGCCCGGCGCCGGGTACTACGACACCGGCGCCCAGCCAGGCAGCTCCTCGGCCGGTGGCGCCGCGGAGAACGCGGGCAACGGCTATCAAGGTGGAGACGGCGGCCTGGGACAGGGCGGCGGCGGCGGATGCTGCGGCGGCGGTGGTGGTGGCGGCTACTACGGCGGCGGCGGCGGGGAATTCGGCGGCGGCGCCGGCGGCGCCAGCTACGTGGCGACCGGCGTCGGACTGCACGACAGCACCGTCGCGCTCGGCGACCGCTCCGCGCCGTTCGTGACGATCACCTATATCGCGCCGACCGCCGCGACCGCCTCGCTGACCGATTTCACGCTGCCCGCCGACGGCGTCGCACAGGGCACCCTGTCGATGACCGTCGACGACAGCTACGGCCAGGGCGTCCCGGGTGACGTGATCTCCGTCGTTGCCAGCGACCCGGACGTGCAGTTCGGCGCGGTGACCGACAACCTGGACGGCACCTACAGCGTGCCGGTGACCGCCAGCAGCACTGCGGGCGACGTGAGCGTCACGGCCACTGACGCGTCGGTCAGCGACGTCTCCGCACTCGGCGTCCTCACCCTCACCGCGCTGCCGCAGACGGCCGGTTTCACCTCTCAGCCGCCGCAGAACCCGGTCGTGGGCGGTGACACCTACACGCCGGCCACCTCGGGTGGCGCGTCTGGGCAGCCCGTTGTGATCAGTGTCGACGCTTCGACCGAGAACGCGGCGTGCTCGGTGACCGCCGGCGTGGTGTCCTTCGACCACGTCGGGAACTGCGTCCTGGACGCCGACCAGAACGGCAACGCGCAGTACTCCGCGGCGCCGACCGTGCAGCAGACGATCGCCGTCGCCCAGGGGACGCAGACCATCACCTTCGACCCGTTGAGCAGTCCAGCCGCGGTGGGGTCGTCGCAGACCCTGTCGGCGAGCAGCACATCTGCCGGCGGGGTCGTGTTCGGGGTCGACTCCTCATCTGACTCCGGGGCCTGCGCCGTCACCGGCAGCACCGTCACATTCACCGGAGTGGGCGCCTGCGTCGTGGCCGCCGCCCAAGCCGCGACTGCCGACTACCCGGCCGCCCAGACGCTCACCCAGACCGTCGCGGTGCAGCTGAACGCCACCGCCGTGTCGGTGCAGCTCGACACGTCGACCGTCGTCTTCGGCCAGTCGACGACCGCGACGGCGACCGTGTCCGGCACCCAGGCCGGCACCATCCAGTTCGAGGTGTCGGGCTCGCCGGCAGGCACGCCGGTGAGCGTCAGCAACGCGGGCACCGCGATCAGCGCGCCCCTCATCGGCGCGGTCGGCGCGCACCCGGTCACGGCCGTGTTCACGCCGACCGACCTCGGGACCTATGCCCCGGCCACTGCGTTGGCGCAGACCCTCACGGTCGACCAGGCGGCCACCACGTCGGCTGTCGACGTCACCAGCGCAAGCGTGTCGGCCACTGTGTCGCCCGTCGCGCCGGGCAGCGGCACGCCGAGCGGTCTGGTGATCTTCAGCATCGCCGGCCACCTCGTCGGCACGAGCCCACTCGTCAACGGTGTCGCGACGCTCGCCTACGCGGTTCCCACCGACAGCGAGCAGCAAGTGGCGGCCGCCTACTTGGGCGACGCCAGCTTCCTGCCCTCGTCCAACTCCCTCTCGCGCAGCGACCCGGCCATCAGCGCCCAGGTGTCCAGTGCCGCGCGCAAGTCCCGCTTCGGCTGGTATCGCCAACCGGTCAGGGTCACCTTCACCTGCACGACGAACGGCGCGGCGCTCACCGCAACCTGTCCCGCGCCGGTCACACTCTCCGCGAACGGCGCCGCCCAGGCAGTGTCGCGGACGATCTCCGCCACCGACGGCGGCGTGGCCACCGTGAACGTCCGGGGCATCGACATCGATCGGCGCGCCCCGCGCGTCCACGTCGTCGGGGTGCGGCACGACCGCAGGTACTTCGCGAGCGCCCCCGCGGCGAAGTGCGCCGCAGCCGACTCGCTGTCCGGGATCGCGACGTGCAAGCTCACCCACCACACCCGCGGCGGGCGGGAGACGTTCACCGCAACGGCGACGGACAAGGCCGGGAACAAGAGCAGACGGTCGGTCACCGTGAGGCTGCTGACCTTCGCAATCCGAGGCGCCGCTTTCTCACACGGCGCGTGGACAGTGCGACTCGACCACACGTACACCCTGCTCGCGGTGGCGCACCGCCGACCGAGGTACGTCGACGCCGCGACCGCGCCGCGCCGCCCAGCCGGGCTCGACGCCGCCTTCCATTCACTCGGCCACCGCCGGTGGGCGCTCGGCGACTACATGCAACCTCAGCTCCGCTCGCACCGGTACTGGAACATCGGAATCAAAGTCGGGCACACCGTGCACGTGCTCAGGCTGCGTGTCATCCGGTAGCGACACCTCGGACGAGCCCGGGCTGTCGAGTGGCCTCGGCGGCCACCGCAAGCCGGCCAGTCCGCCACTTGGGCGCCGGTGGCGGACACTACGACTGCCCGCCGGAAGGCTGGCCAATGACGTGGATCTGGCGCCGTCGGCCCCCACTGCACCGGGGTTGAAGTGGAGCGTCAGCGGGCCGGATGGTCGGCCTGGGCGATGAGCGCGAGCGTGTCGGCGTAGAAGGTGCGCTGGACGGTGGTGTCGCGGGCCGCCAGGGACGGTTGGCGCGGCCGTCCCCGTTCGACATAGGTTCCGGAGGCGAAAGTCGGGGTGTCGGTGAGCAGGCGCGCCAGCTGGCGCGCCGACTGCGCAGGCGTCTGCACCGCCGGGATCACCAGCAGCAGACGGAACACGCTGGCCCACAACACGCGCTGCACCACCCCGGCATCCCTGGCCAGGCCGGTGCCCGGCATCAGGCCGGGGTCGAACGAAGTCACCACCGTGGACCCGGATAGTCGGCGAGACAGTTCTATCGCGGTCCGGACATTGGCCAGTTTCGAGGTGGCGTAGCGCCGACGTCCTTCCAGCGCCTCGTTTTCGTCCGAAGGCTGCCGCGGCTGTGGGTAGGCGAGCTCAACGACGGATGCCTCCTCCAGCGGAGCGGGCATCCCGGTGCGTTGAGCAGGATCGTGGACGCCCGAGGCCACCAGCACGAGACGCTCCGGCGCACCGGTGGTGCGCAGCAGCTCCTCGATCAGCGCGACGTTGCCGACGTGGTTCACCCCGAACGTCGTCTCGAATCCATCGGAGGTGCTGGAACGTTCCACCACCTGGATGGCGGCATTGCACACCAGCCCGGACAACCGCCGGCCACCGGTCAGCGCCGCCACTTCGGCAGCGAACGTGCGCACAGAAGCAAGCGAACCTAGGTCAAGAGCCAAGCCCCGGGCCCCGACACGTTGCGCCGCAGCCTCCGCGCTCGCTCGTGACCGGCCGGTCAGGAGCACCGAGTACCCCTTGTCCCGGGCGAGTGTCTGCGCCAACCGCAGCCCGAGGCCGCTGGTGCCGCCTGTCACGAGTAGAACTTTGTCTGTATCTGTCATATGTCATAGCATGACACATGTCTACGTCTGTCACAATGGGTCCATGGTCCAGTCGATGCGCGAACGGAAGAAGGCGCAGACGCGGGATGCGCTGATCGCCGCAGGAATACAGCTGTTCGCCGAGCATGGCTTCGCAGCCGTCACCGTGGCCGACATCGCAGCTGCCGTAGACGTTTCACCTCGCACTTTCCACCGTTACTTCCCGGACAAGGTCGAGCTGCTGTTCGCCCATGACGACGAGGTGCTGGAAATCGTCCGCGACGCGCTGCGGCAAGAGCCGGACGGCGCCGACCCGATCACGGTGGTCCGCTCGGTGCTCGCCGCCATCACCGAGCGCCTCGCCGGAAGCCACGCCGAACTGGCCATCCGGGAACAACTGCTCAACCAAGCCGCCGTGCTGCGAGACCGGAACTTGGCCAAACGGGCCGCCGTCGAACAACTGCTCGCCGAGCATCTCGCCATCAGGCTCCGCGTGGCTGTCGATGAAGACGTCCGCCCCCGATGGTGGGCCGGCGTCGCATTCGCGACATTCACCGCCGGATACCAGACCTGGCTCGCCCAAGGCGGCGAACTTTCCGCCCACCTTGCCTCCGCCATTCGCCTGCTCGAGCCGAATCCGACTTGAACTGCCCCGGCAGACACCTGCTGCGGACTATTTGCGGACGAACGCCCAGTTGATCATGTTCCCGGAACTCGACCGAGACGCCGCAGGGCAGTAAACACCGGGGGACAAACGGGTGGGCCTGACAAACGGGTGGGCCCCGTCGGGCTCGAACCGACGACCCACGGATTAAAAGTCCGCTGCTCTGCCAACTGAGCTAGAGGCCCGCCTCGCAAGTCTGGCAGACGACGCCGAACGCGCGGGACGTCATGGATGCGCGGCGAGGTGTTCCACGATCATTCCGGCGAGCACGTCCGGCTTCTCCTCTGGGATCCAGTGGCTGACGCCGGCGAGTTCCTCGAAGCGGTAGGGGCCGGTGACGTAGTTGACCGTCGCCTCGGCGCCCGCTCGGGTCAGCGCGACGTCGCCGTCGCTCCAGACGTACAGCGTCGGCACCGTGACGCGGTGGCCGTACGCCCCGGAGTCCTTGCGCGAGAACGGCAGCGCTCGATACCAGTTGATCGCCGCCGTCAGGCCGTCGCGACCAAGCGGGTCCAGATAGAACCTGATCTGCTCCGGCGAGAGCCCGCTGCCGCCGAGGAAACGGGCGCCGAACCTGCCTGGCAGCAGCGCCTCCGGCACAAACGGCGCCTGGAAGGCAAGCATGTACCAGGACTTGAGTGCCTGGCCGCGGCGCATCGCGGACAAGAACGCGACCGGGTGCGGCACGCTGACCGCCGTCAGGCTGCGCAGCCGCTCCGGCGCGCTGGACGCGATCGACCACGCCACCTGCGCGCCCCAGTCGTGGCCGACCAGGTGGGCTCGCTCGGCGCCGGCGGCGTCGAGCAGGGCCAGCACATCGTCCACGAGCTCCTTCGTGACATACGCCCGCCGCCCGAGCGGCCGCGCCGCGGGGGAGTACCCGCGCTGGTCAGGCGCCAGCACCCGGTAACCGGCGCCGGTAAGCGCTGGGATCACCTTGTCCCAGCTGTGCCGGTTCTGCGGAAAGCCGTGCAGCAGCACTATGAGGTCGCCGTCTGGCGGTCCGGCGTCGGTGAGGTCGAAGACGAGGTCGCCGCGGGCGTAGGTCTGCACCCGCTCATCTCACCGCATCCGCGACGTGGCCGCGACCCGTCCGCCCTTCCCTGCCAACCGCAAAGGGCAGGCAAGCTTGGACCGATCGGCGCCCTGGGTCAGCCAGCCGCCGCGTAGTGCGCGGCGACCGTTGCCGCCGACAGCTGGGTCGGGTACACGGCGGCGTCGGCCACCGAACCGGCCAGGTAGTTGTTGCTCGGCGCGGAGGGCCAGTTCCGCAGGCTGTCGCCGCCGACTCGCCAGTGGCCCGGGAAGATGATGTCGTCGGTCATCGACGCCGTCGATTTCACCAGCGCGCCGTCGACGTAGACGGCCGCGCCGGCCGAGCCGAACGTGGCTGTGGCCAGGTGCCACGCGCCGTCGTTGTACCCCGCGCCGCCACCGATCGTCTGGACGGCGGTGTTGTTCTGCACGCCGAAGTGGATGCCGCCGGTGTCGTCGAGGTAGATCGCCCGGTCGATCGCCGCGCTGTCCGCCGACGGATAGAGGCCGTCGTCGATCAGCGCGCCGCCCTTGCCGGCGGACGCCTTGAACCAGACCTCGAGGGAGAACGCCGGCAGGCTGGCCGGCGCCGCGGTGGCGACCGTCCCCACCGTGTCGTTCGGCACGGGCTGCGGCGGCGGCTTGCCGGTCTGCTGCGGCGGCGTCGTCTCGCCGCCGGCGAGGGCGGTCGCCCCGCCGCCGGCCGGGCCGCCGCTGGCGGATCGGGTGTATCCGCCGGTTAGCGCCAGATCGGCGTAGCCGGTGTGGTCGAACGACGTCGCGCCGGACGCCTCGCCCAGCGGCCAGAAGTCCGTCGCGCCGTCCGCCGCCACCCGCGCGGCGTAGGTGCCCGGCGTCGCGGAACCGATGACCACCGACGTCGTGCCGCTCGTCAGCGCGTTGCCGCGCGGATCGGTGACCACGACCTTGTACGTGTGCGTCGAGCCCGCGGTCAGCCCCTTGTCGAGGTAGCCGAGCGCCGGCCGGTTCCAGAAGGTGGAATCGAGGGTCTGGGTGGAGATCGGCGTGGTGCTGGAGTCCCGGTACAGCTTGTAGGTGAGCGCGGTGTTGTCCTCGTCCCACGTCGCCTGCCACGCGATCCGCGCGGTGCCCGAGCGCTGGGACACCACGACGGGCGTGAGCGACGTCGCCTTGGTCGGGCCCACCTTGTTGGGCGCCTTGCTCGGTACTGCGAAGCGCACCAGGCCTTGCTGCGCGGCGCCGTTCACTGTCGGGAACTCGCCGCCGACGACGAGGTAGGTCGAGTTGCCGGTCACCGTCCACGCGGCCTGGTACTGGCCGGTGTAGGTGCCCTCGGTCAGCGTCGGGTACCAGTCGAGCTGGGTGCTCGTCGGCTGGCCGGAGAAGTCGTGGTAGGTCGGGCCGGGGGCACCGCCGGGGTAGAGCGGCTTGCGGTCGACGCCCCCGTTCGGCGTCGTCATTTCCGCGGCGAGGAAGTGGTGCGTCGACGCCGTCGGGCTCGGGTTGTCCTGCGAGAACGCGCCGATGTCCGAGCAGTCGTGCTCGTGGCCGGCGCTGTAGAGGACCGTGCCGATCGCCGCGACGCTGTAGGAGTCGCCATGACAGTTGTTCAGCCAGGAGATGGCGCCGCTCGACGGGGTTGCCGCGAAGCGGCCCTCGAAATTGCCGCCGGTCGTGTAGAAGTAGCCGGTGCCGTAGACCTTGGACGCGTCGCTGGTCAGCGAGTAGATCGCCGCGCTCGAGCCGCTGTCCTGGATGACGCTGTTGGCCGCCCACGGCTCGCTGGCGCCGGATGTCGCGTCTACCGAGCCCATCCCGATCGCAGCCTTACCGGCCATCGTCGTGAAGTATCCGCCGGCGACGAGGCGGCCGCTGCCCGCTGGCAGCGTCAACGCTTGGACGGTCGCGTTCACGCCGGGGTTCCACGCCGTCACGGCGCCGGTCGTCCGGTTGAGGGCGGCAAGGCGGCTGCGGGCGACGCCGCTGACAGCGGTGAACGCGCCGCCGGCGTACAAGGTGCTGCTCGAGACCGCGAGTGCGCGGACGGTGTTGTTGAAGGTCGGCTTGAAGCCGGTCACCAGTGCGCCGCTGGACGTGGTGAAAGCCGCGAGGTACGGATGCGACGCGCCGTCCACCGTGGTGAAGGCGCCGCCGACGTAGATCATCGAGCCGTCGGGCGACGCGGCGATCGAGTAGCCGGTGGCGGTGAGCGTGTGGTTGAACGTGCTGATCAGCGCGCCGGTGGTGAGGTTGTACGCCAGCAGGTTCGAGCGGGCGACCGTGCCGGCGCCGCCGACCTTGACGCCAGCCGGGCGGGCCTGGGAGAAGCTGCCCGTCACGTAGACGGTGTTGCCGACGACGACCTGCGCCCAGGCGACGCCGTTGATCTGCGCGGTGGGCAGCCCGTCCGCGCTGACGGTGGTCGGCAGCCCGCTCGCCGGGTTGGTGTCGGCGCCGGCCGGGCGGCCCGCGGCGGCGAGTCCGGCGACCGCGACGAGCATGGTGATCACCGCGAGCACCGCCGCGACAGCCGCGCTCAGGCGGCGAAAAGTGCCAGTGCGCAGCGCACTGTGCATGAGACGTCCCCCATTGCCGCGCCCAGCGGGCGCGATCCCCAGCGCCGTTCGACGCTCGCTCGAAGTTAAGTGTGCGCTAAGTATGTGTCAAGTGGCCGTCCGTCCCGAAGGGTCATGACCTGATTCACACCAGGTTCTGTCGCGACGAGTTGGGCGTGTCACTGGCCACCGAGCAGCGCAGCGTCTGACAATGCGGAAGAGTGATGTCGCACTTTCGTCGAGCGCAGGACATATTCGTGAAACGCGGCAATGCGAGCGTCCGTGCCATGAGAAGCACCTCGACCACCTGCATGCGGCCGCTCAGCACCGTCACCGATCCCGGTGAGCCCCTGCGCACGCAGCACGACGAGCTCAGCGATCTGGTGGCGACCCCCTGGACGTTGCGCGTCGGCAAGACCCCGATGATCGTCCGGCCCAGTTCGGCGCGAGACCTCGCCGCGGTGGCGCAGATGCACAGCCGGTGCACCCCGCGATCGTTGCTGGACCGCTACCGGGCTGGCGGCCGGCCGCCAGCCGTCGCGGCGTTGGACCACAGCCTGCGCGCGCCGTTCAGCGTCGTGGTGGCATGCCCGGACGGCAGCGTGGTCGCGCACGGCACTCTCACCCGCGACCGCGCGCACAACCACCTGTGCGCGACCATCGGCCTGCTCGTGCAGGACGGCTGGCAGCGACTGGGCATTGGCAGCGAGTTGGTGGCGCACCTCGCCGGCGTCGCGCAGGTGGTTGGCTACCACGAGCTGATCGCCTACCCGGCGACCGCCGTCAGCGCCGCGCAGCGGCTGATGATCGAGGTCGGCCGCACCCGGATGGTGCCGGACACCGATCTGCACCTGCACACCTACCTGCCCGAGTCCGCCACCCTCGGCCTCGGCTCGGTCCGCCAGCGCCTCGCCGGCTGAGCCGCGAGGGCGCGGGGCCCACCCGTTCCCTTCTCCTGGTTTCGTGATGCTCGAAATCCGGCCCCAAACGGACCGCACGGAACTACGAGAAGCGGAGCTGACGGCGGTCGGCGGTCGGCGGTCGGCGGCCGCGGCGCAGGTTCAGGTCGCGGGCGCGACGAGGTGCCATGGCACGGTGAGTTCGCCGGCCCGCGCCCTGCTCGCGTCCACCGGCCAGCCGTCCGCGGCCAGCGCGGCGCACGCCGCGGACCAACGCTGCCGCGCGCCGAAGGCCGACGTCGGCGCGGTTGCGGCCCAGGCGGCGTCGAACGCGGCCAGCAGCGCATGCACCCGCTCGCCCGGCACGTTGCGGTGGATCAAGGATTTCGGCAGCCGCTCGGCCAACTGGCCCGGCCGTCCGAGTGTGCTCACCCGGCACGCGAACGTCAGCGAGACCGGTCCGTCGGCGTCGAGCAACACCCAGCAGGCGACGCGGCCGAGCTCGTCGCAGGTGCCTTCCACGAGCTGGCCGCCCGGGGCGAGTCCCGCGCGCAGCCGGGTCCACGCCTGCGCCGCCGCTGACTCGTCGTACTGACGCAGCACGTTGGCCGCCCGGACGATTGCCGGCCGCAAGCCGGCAAGTTCGAAGCCACCGCGGGCGAACGCGAGTCGCGGCGGGTCGGCGGCCGGTTGCGCGTCGACGACCCGCTGCGGGTCCAGCTCGAGGCCGAGCACGCGCACGTCCGGCCGGATCCGGGCGAGACGGCCGGCCAGCTCGACGGTGGTGACCGGCGTCCTGCCGTAACCCAAGTCGATCACCAGCGGGTCCGGCGCGGCGCGCAACGCGCCGCCGAGCCGCGCGAGGATCCAGTTGTCCATCCGGCGCAGGCGGTTCGGGTTCGTGGTGCCGCGGGTCGGCAGTCCCAGCGCCCGCGCGCGGCCGGCCGCCAACCGCGGATTCGTCCGACGCGGCGGCGTGGGTGTGGCCACGACGCGCCAGGGTAGCGTCCGTGGCCGTGTCCGAGCCGGTGGTCCAGCCGCTCGGCGAGCCGCTGTCCCAGCCGCTCGCCGAGTTGACGACGCTGCGGCTTGGCGGCCCGGCGGCGCGGGTCGTGACGGCGCCCGACACCGAGTCCCTCGTGCGACTGGTGCGTGCTGCCGACGCCGCGGGCGAGCCGGTCCTCGTGGTCGGCGGCGGCAGCAACCTGGTGGTCGCCGACGAGGGCTGGCCGGGTGTGGTGGTCCTCGTGCGCAGCTCGGCGGTCGAGGTCGTCGAGGGCGAAGATCAGGTCGCGGTGCGCGTCGACGCCGGCGTGCAGTGGGATGCCCTGGTCGCCCGGTCGGTCGACGCCGGCTGGTCCGGCCTGGCCGCGATGTCCGGCATCCCAGGGCTGACCGGAGCGACGCCGGTGCAGAACGTCGGCGCGTACGGCAGCGAGGTCGCCGACGTGATCACCGGCCTGCAGGTGCTGGATCGGCACTCCGGCTCAGTGGAAGACTGGAGCCCGGAGCGAGGTGGATTCGGCTTTCGCACCAGCGCTTTCAAGCACACCGACCGGTACGTCGTGCTGAGCGTGACGTTCGAGCTGCGGCGCTCACCGGATGCCCCGCCGGTGCGCTACCTGGAGCTGGCTAGCCGGCTCGGCGTCGAGCCAGGCCGGAGCGCGCGGTCGACGCAGGTGCGCGAGGTCGTGCTCGCGCTGCGCCGCAGCAAGGGCATGGTGCTCGACGCCGCGGACCCGGACACGTGGAGCGTCGGGTCGTTCTTCGTCAACCCGTTCGTCGAGCCCGACGACATCCCGCCCGGCTGCCCCCACTGGTCCGTCGACGACGGCACGGCCGGGCAGGTCAAGCTCTCCGCGGCCTGGCTGATCGAGCACGCCGGCTTCGGCCGGGGCTTCGGGCTGGATCAGGGGCGCGGGGCGGTCGCGGTGTCGACGAAGCACTCCCTCGCGCTGACCAATCGCGGCGACGCCACGACGGCCGAGTTGCTGGACCTCGCGCAGGTCATCCGCGACGGCGTCGAGCGCCGCTTCGGAGTCCGGCTGCGCCCCGAGGCGCGCCTCGTCGGCGTCGAACTCTGAAAACCCGTCCCGATGGGGATGATCTCGGCCGGAGCATGCGAAAGCGCACGGCGCTGCCGAGATCACGACGGGTGGCCGATCAGCGGCGGTCGATCTTGTGCGGCGCGGCCTGCGCCAGCGGCTTGACCACCAGCAGGTCGATGTTGACGTGCGCCGGCCGGGTCGCCGCGAAGGCGACGCAGTCCGCGATGTCGTCCGCGGTCAGCGGCTCGGCGACGCCTGCGTACACGCGGTCGGCGGCGGTCTTGTCACCGCCCAGCCGGACGAGGGAGAACTCCTCGGTGCGCACCATCCCGGGCGCGATCTCGGTGACCCGCACCGGGCGGCCGTTGAGCTCGAGCCGAAGTGTCTGCACCACCGCCGACGCCGCGTGCTTGGCCGCGGTGTAACCGCCGCCGCCCTCGTAGACGACATGGCCGGCGATCGAGCCGGTGACCAGCACATGGCCGCCCGCGCCGCGCTCGAGCGCCGGCAGCAACGCCTGCGTCACCCGCAGGACGCCGAGCACGTTCGTCTCGTACATCCGCTGCCAGTCCGCCGGATCCGCCGACTCGACCGGATCGACGCCGAGCGCCCCGCCGGCGTTGTTCACCAGAACCGCGACGTCCTGCTCGCCGAATTCGGCGCCGAACGCGGCCACCGACTCCGCCGATGTCACGTCCAACGCGAACGGCCGGATGCCCGGCGTCCCGGCGGCGAGCTGCTCCAGGCGCTCCACCCGCCGGGCGGCGGCGATGACGTCGTAGCCCTCGGCGGCGAGCCGCCGCGCGGTGGCCGCGCCGATTCCGCTGCTCGCACCGGTGATCACTGCCGTTCCGCGTCCCATGCCTCGATTCTGCTGTGTCGGGGGAGGCGGGCGACAGCGCGGGTGGGCATGAAACCCTGAACCGAGACGTTTCGGCCTTGGGCAGCCTCGATGAGGACGTCGGGAGGATCGATAGTGCGGTCGGGCGAGCGAGCGGTGCGCCGAGTGGCGATGCTGAGCGTCCACACGTCGCCGCTGGACGCGCCCGGCGGCGGGGACGCCGGCGGCATGAACGTCTACATCGTTGAGACCGCCAAGCGGTTCGCGGCCCGTGGCGTCGAGGTCGAGATCTTCACCCGGGCGACCGCCGGAGACCAGCCGCCGATCGTGCGGCTCTGTCCTGGGGTGTCGGTCCGGCACGTCCTCGCCGGACCGTTCGAGGGTTTGGCCAAGGACGACCTGCCGGCGCAGCTGTGCGCCTTTGCCGCGGGTGTCCTGCGCGCCGAGACCATGCAGGCGCCCGGCTGGTACGACCTCGTCCACTCGCACTACTGGCTCTCCGGCCAGGTCGGCTGGCTCGCCCGCGAACGGTGGGGCGTGCCGCTGGTGCACTCGGCCCACACCCTCGCCAAGGTCAAGAACGCGCTGCTTGCCGACGGCGACGCCCCGGAGCCCCGCGCCCGGGTGCTCGGCGAGCAGCAGGTCGTCGCGGAGGCCGACCGGCTCGTCGCCTCTACCCGCGACGAGGCCCGCCAGCTCGTCCAGCTCTACGGCGCCGACCCGGCGCGGGTGGTCACCGTCGCTCCCGGGGTCGACCTCGACACCTTTCGCCCGGGGGAGCGGTCCGCGGCGCGCGCCGCGCTCGGCCTGCGACCCGACGCCGTGCAGTTGCTGTTCGTCGGACGCCTTCAGCCGCTCAAGGGCCCGGACGTGCTGCTCCGCGCGGCCGCGCTGCTCGAGCGAGCGCCCGCGCTCGCCGGCCGGTTGCAGGTGGTGGTGCTGGGCGCGCCCAGCGGCTCCGGCCTCGCACATCCGGATCAGCTCGCGAAATTGCGCGCCGAGCTGGGGCTGGGCGGGGTCGTCGTGTTCCGTCCGCCCGCGCCGCGCGAAGTCGTCGCCGACTACTACCGCGCCGCCGACCTGACCGTCGTGCCGAGCTACAACGAGTCCTTCGGCCTGGTCGCGCTGGAGTCGCAGGCCTGTGGAACGCCGGTCGCCGCAGCCGCCGTCGGCGGCCTGCCGACGGCTGTCGCCGACGGCGTGTCCGGCGTCCTCGTGGACGGCCACGACCCCGCGCAGTGGGCCGAGGCGCTGGCCGGCGTGCTCGGCGCCCCCGACGTGCTGGCCCGCCTGGCCGCCGGCGCGCGTCGACACGCCAGCCGGTTCAGCTGGGACGAGACGGCCGACGCCCTGCTGGCCACCTACGCCGAGGCCGCCGCCGGACGCCGGGCCGGAGTTCAGGCCGGACTTCCACCCGGACCTCGTGCCGGTCGGCGGGCCGCTCGGCTGGCGCTGGACCCGGCGGGCGGCCCGGCCCGATGAGCGTCGCCGGCGGCGCGGCGCGATGAGCGGAAGCAACGCGCAGCAAGCGGCGGTCGCCGCGGTGATCGAGAGCGCGGTCGGCGAGCTCGACCTCGAATGGCAACGGCTCGACGACACCACCTTCGCCGTCGCGCTGCCCGGCGAGAAACGGCTCAAGACGGCGTGCCTGCTCACGATCGGCGCCCACGCGCTGAACATCGAGGCCTTCGTGCTGCGCGCGCCGGAGGAGCAGCGCGAGCAGGTCTACGCCTGGCTGCTGCAACGCAACACGCGGATGTACGCGGTGTCCTGGGCGATCGACCGCGTCGGCGACATCTACTTGACCGGCCGGATGCCGCTCGCCGCGGTGAGCGCCGAGGAGCTCGACCGAATCCTGGGCAGCGTCCTCGAGTACGCGGACGGCGCGTTCAACGTGCTGCTGGAGATCGGCTTCGGATCCTCGATCCGGCGCGAGTGGGCCTGGCGGGTGAAGAACGACCAGCCGTTGGCGAACCTCGCGGCGTTCGCCCACTTCGCCCAGCGACCAGTCGACCAGCGACCAGTCGACCAGCGACCAGTCGACCAGCTCCCGGTCGACTAGACCCGCTCTTTGGCAGGATGAGCGGCATGGCACAGCTCGTCCTGCTCCGCCACGGCGAGAGCGAGTGGAACCAGAAGAACCTGTTCACCGGCTGGGTGGACGTCGACCTGACGGCGGCCGGCGAGGCCGAGGGCCGGCGCGGCGGCGAGCTGCTGGCCGAGCACGACCTGCTGCCCGCGGTGGTGCACACGTCCTTGCTGCGCCGCGCGATCCGCACCGCGCAGATCGCGCTCGACGCCGCCGACCGGCACTGGATCCCGGTGCGCCGCACGTGGCGGCTCAACGAACGGCATTACGGCGCGCTGCAGGGCAAGGACAAAGCGGAGGTGCGCGCGGAGTTCGGCGACGAGCAGTTCATGCTCTGGCGGCGGTCCTACGACGTGCCCCCGCCGCCGCTGGCCGACGACGACCGGCACAGCCAGGTCTTCGACGTCCGCTACGCCGACCTGTTGGAGACGCTGCCGCGCACCGAATGCCTCGCCGACGTCGTCGGCCGGATGCTGCCCTACTGGTACGACGCGATCGTGCCCGATCTACGTGGCGAGCCGGTGGTGCTCGTGGCCGCGCATGGCAACTCGCTGCGCGCGCTGATCAAGCACCTCGACGGGCTTTCCGACGACGAGGTGGTGTCGCTGAACGTGCCGACCGGCATCCCGTTGCACTACGAGCTCGACGACGCCACCCTCCGGCCAGTCGGCCCCGGGCGCTACCTGGATCCCGCGGCCGCCGAGGAGGCGATCGCCGCAGTCGCGAACCAGGGCAAGAGGTAGCGTCGGCGATCAGCGCTGCGGCATGGCGCCGTTGGCCGGCGCCGGCCGCTCGCCGGTGACGATGAAGATCGTCCGCCGAGCCACCGCGACGGCGTGGTCGGCGTATCGCTCGTAGTAGCGGCCGAGCAGCGTCATGTCGATGGCGGCCTCGGTGCCGTGCGCCCACCGCGGCGAGAGCACCAGCGTAAACAGCTTGCGGCGCAACGCGTCCATCGAGTCGTCCTCGGCCTCGATGGCCTGCGCGAGCGACAGGTCGCGCCCGTCCACGACGTCGCCCACCTTGTGCACGAGCGACTGGGCGACCTCACCCATCTGCGCGATGACGTCGCGCGCCTCTTCCGGCACCGCTGCCTCCGGGAAACGCAGCCGGGCGATCTTGGCGACGTGCAACGCGAGGTCGCCCATCCGCTCGAGATCGGCCACGAGATGCAGCGTCGTGACGAGCACCCGCAGGTCGGTGGCCACCGGCTGCTGGCGGGCGATCATCTGAAACGCGCGGTCCTCGAGGTCGACCCGCAGCCCGTCGACGCGCTCGTCCGAGGCGATGACGCGCTCGGCGCTCACCAAGTCGGCGTCCAGCAGGGCACCGGTCGCCTGCTCGATGGCGACGCCGACGAGCCGGATCATCTCGGCGACGCCAGCGCCGATCTCATCCAGTTCGTCGTGGAAGACGTCACGCATAGTAAGCACCCTCCGTCCGTGGAACAACGAGGCAGTGCTGGCCGCGTTAACTGCGCCGGGCGCCGAGGTGAACAGCACGTGTCGTCGGGGACGGCCGCTGCCTCATCGTCATGGACCAGCCTACTTCAATCGTACGATCGAATCGTGGCGATTGCGGTGACGATCATCGTCGTCGTGGCGCTGGCAGCTGGCGCCACGCTGGGTTTCGTGTCCGCAACCGCCCGCCAGGCGTCCGGGCGAGGCGCCCGACGGCTGCCGAAGGCCGCCACGTCGGCCGCGCCCACCGGCGGCGGCGACCGCGGCTCGTCGGTCGCGTCGCTCGTCGTCGAGGCGCTCGACTCCGGCGTGGTCGTGGTCGACCGGGACGAGCGGGCGATCCTCGTCAACCCGGCGGCGCGGGCGATGGGGATCCTCGACGTCGACACGCTGGCCTTCCCCGGGCTGGTCGCGCTCGCCCGCGGGGTGATCGAGACCGGTGCCACGCGGGCCGCCTCGATCGATCTGCCGATGGGCCGGCTCGGCCGCGAGCCGATCGCGCTTGCGGTGAACGCGGTGCCGTTGCGCGGCCCGGACGACCGGGTGACCGGCGTGTGCCTACTGCTGGCCGACGTCAGCGAGCAGCGGCGGTTGGAGGCGGTCCGGCGCGACTTCGTGGCGAACGTCTCACACGAGCTGAAGACGCCGGTAGGCGCCCTCACGCTGCTGGCCGAGGCGATCCAGGACGCAGCCGAGGAGCCGGCCGCGGTGGCGCGGTTCGCCGGCCGGATCCAGCACGAGGGCAATCGGCTCGCCCGCCTCGTCGGCGAGCTGATGGAGTTGTCGCGCGTGCAGGGGGCCGAGCCGATGCCCGGGGCCGCCGAGGTGGAGGTCGACGTGATCGTCGACGAGGCGATCGAGCGCACCCGGCTCGCCGCGGAGCAGGCGTCGATCACGGTGTCCGCGACCTGCACGCCGGGTCTGCGGGTGCGCGGCAACGCGGCGCAACTCGCCACGGCGCTGGCCAACCTCGTCGACAACGCCGTCGCCTACAGCGGCAGCTGGACCCGGGTCGCCGTGACCGCGCGCGACTCGATCGACGAGGAGGGCCGGCCGACGGTGGACATCGCCGTCACCGACCAGGGCATCGGCATCGCGGAAGCCGAACGGGACCGGATCTTCGAGCGGTTTTACCGGGCCGACCCGGCCCGCTCGCGGGCCACCGGCGGCACCGGCCTTGGCCTTGCGATCGTCAAGAACATCGTCACGAACCACCTCGGCGAGATCTCGGTCTGGAGCGTGAGCGGATCCGGGTCGACATTCACCATCCGGCTACCGCGTGTTCATCCCGGTGGGCCATCGTCGGCGCCGGTGGAGAGTATCCGCGAGACACTGCCTGCCGGGCAGCCCACAGCGAGAGGAAGCCGACCGTGAAGTCGATGCAGGTGCTCGCGTGACGCGGGTGCTCGTTGTGGAGGACGAAGACTCGTTCTCCGACGCGCTGTCCTACATGCTGCGGCGCGAGGGCTACGAGGTGGAGATCGCGGTGACCGGCGTCGAGGCGCTGCAGAGCTTCGACCGCGGCGGGGCCGATCTCGTCCTGCTCGACCTCATGCTGCCCGGGCTGTCCGGCACCGAGGTGTGCCGCGAGCTGCGCGCGCGCTCGAACGTGCCGATCATCATGGTGACCGCGCGCGACTCCGAGGTGGACAAGGTCGTGGGCCTCGAACTCGGCGCCGACGACTACGTGACCAAGCCGTTCAGTTCCCGCGAGCTGGTCGCGCGCATCCGCGCGGTGCTCCGCCGCGGCGCGGAGCCCGAGGAGTTGATGCTCAACGTCGTCGAGGCCGGGCCGGTCCGGATGGACGTCGAGCGGCACGTCGTGAGCGTCGACGGGCATCAGGTCGCGCTGCCGCTGAAGGAGTTCGACCTGCTCGAGCTGCTGCTGCGCAACGCCGGCCGGGTGCTCACCCGCGGCCAGCTGATCGACCGCGTCTGGGGGGCGGACTACGTCGGCGACACCAAGACCTTGGACGTGCACGTCAAACGGCTGCGCGCCAAGATCGAGCCGGACCCGGCCAACCCGAAATACCTGGTGACGGTCCGCGGCCTCGGCTACAAGTTCGAAAGTTAGCGGGTCGCCCGCTTCGCTGCCGCGGTGGCGGGGTGGACGGCGACTAAGCCGAGCTTGAGGCGTTTGGCGCAGAGGGCGGCGAGTTCGGCGTAGGCCTTCGCGCCGATCAGGGCGGTGAGCTCCGGGGCGTACGACACGTACATCGCCTCGCCGCCGACATGCGCCTCGGGCGAGGATGTGCAGTACCAGTCGAGATCGTGGCCGCCCTCGCCCCAGCCACGCCGGTCGAACTCGGCGATGGTCGAGCGCAGGATGCGGGTGCCATCGGGCCGGTCGACCCATTCCTGCTCGCGGCGCACTGGTAGCTGCCAGCACACCTCAGGCTTCGTCTCCAGCGGTTCCATACCCTTGCGTATGGCGTAGCCGTGAAGTGCGCAGCCGATGCCGCCGGGATGGTCGGCGCGGTTGGCGAAGACGCACGCGCCATCAACGACCCGCGTCTTTCGCCGGGTGTCGTCGTCGTCCGCCTTCTGGGTGAACTTCAGCTTGGTCTCGCCGCGCTTGCTCGTCTTGTGGCCGACGTCGTAGAGCTGCCAATCGTCGCGGGTCAGCTTGGCCGCGAATTCCGCGACGCGTTGCTCGTCCTCGTCGTCGGAGAAGTACGCGCCGTGGTTGCAGCAGCCGGTGGCTGCCTGCCCCTCGACGGTGCCGTGGCAACCGCGGCCGAAGATGCAGGTCCAGCGCGAGCACAACCAGGTCAGGTCGGCGCGGATCCAGTGCTCGGCGTCGGCCGGGTCCTCGAACTCGACGTATTCACGCGGGAAGTCGAGCGACACCTCGGAGACCGGCACCCGTGGAGCCTACGAGATCAATAGTCTGGGCGGCATGCGGCTCGGCGTGCTGGACGTGGGGTCGAACACCGTCCACCTGCTGGTGGTCGACGCGCACCGCGGGGCCGAGCCGACGCCCCAGCACTCGTCGAAGATCCAGCTGCGGCTCGCCGAGAACCTCGACCGCAACGGCGATCTCACCAAAGCCGGCGCGGACGCGCTCGTGCACGCCGCGGCCGCCGCGCGCGCGGAGGCCGACGCCATGGGCTGCGCCGAGCTGCTCGCGTTCGCGACCTCGGCCGTGCGCGACGCCGGCAATAGCGCCCGGGTGCTCAGGCGGGTCGCGAGAGAGAGCGGCGTCGAGCTCAGCTCGCTGTCCGGCGAGGACGAGGCGCGCCTGACGTTCCTGGCCGTGCGCCGCTGGTTCGGCTGGAGCGCCGGCAACCTGATCAGCCTCGACATCGGCGGCGGCTCACTCGAGCTCGCGGCCGGGCAGGACGAGGATCCGGAGCTCGCGTTCTCCGTCCCGCTCGGGGCCGGCCGGCTCACCCACGACTGGTTCAGCGCCGACCCGCCGCCCCGCGGCGAACTTGCCGCGCTCCGCGAGCACGTGGAGAAGACCCTGGCCAAGCCCGCGGCGCGGCTGCTGGAGGCCGGTCCGCCCAATCGCGTCGTCGCGACCAGCAAGACGTTTCGCACCCTCGCCCGATTGGCCGGCGCCGCGCCGTCGTCGGAGGGCCCGCGCGCCAGGCGGATGCTCACCCGCACCGGGCTGCGCCAGGTGGGCTCGTTCATCGCGCGGATGGCCTCCGACGACCTCGCCGAGCTGGACGGCGTGAGCGTCGGCCGGGCGCACCAGGTGCTCGCCGGCGCGGTCGTCGCGACGGCCGCGATGGACGCGCTCGACGTCGACGAGCTCGAGCTGTGTCCGTGGGCGCTGCGCGAGGGTGTGATCCTTCGCCGGCTTGACTGGTTGGAAGGCGGCTGAACAGGGTCGACGGACTACCCTCGGCGCCCATGAGTCCGGAAGGCCCGCGGCTGTGGGAGCCGGCTCGGTCGTTGGTGGGTCTGTCGACCGCATCGGTGTATCCGGAGTCCGCCGCCGTCGCCTTCGAGCTCGCCGGCAAGCTCGGCTACGACGGCGTCGAGGTCATGGTGTGGACCGACCCGGTGAGCCAGGACCCGTACGCGCTGCAGCGGCTGTCCCAGCACTACTCCGTGCCGGTGCTCGCGATCCACGCGCCCTGCCTGATCATCACTCAGCGGGTGTGGACCACCGATCCGTGGACCAAGCTGCAGAAGGCGCAGTTCGCCGCCGAGCTGGTCGGGGCGAAGACCGTCGTGGTGCATCCGCCGTTTCGCTGGCAGCGCGACTACGCGCGCGGCTTCCGCGACGGGGTGCGCCGGCTGGCGCAGGAGACCGACGTCCGGTTCGCGGTGGAGAACATGTTCCCGTTGCGGGTGCGCGGCCGGGAGGTGTCGGCCTACCAGCCGAGCTGGGACGTCGCCGCGCAGGAGCCCTACCGCGACTACACCCTGGACCTGTCGCACGCCGCCGTCTCGCAGTCCGACGCCCTGGGCATGCTCGAGGCGATGGGTGACCGGCTGACCCACCTGCACATCGCCGACGGCACCGGCCTGCCGAAGGACGAGCACCTCGTCCCCGGCCGCGGCGGCCAGCCGTGCGCGGCGGTGCTCGAGCGGCTGGCCGCGCGCGACTTCGCCGGGCACGTCATCGTCGAGATCAACACGCGACGGGCCCTCGATCGCGCCGAGCGCGAGGCCGACCTCGCCGAGGCGCTCGCGTTCTGCCGCCTGCACCTCGTCACCCCGCGCCCCACCCCAGGGGTCGCGGACCTAGCCTGAAACGCATGCTGCGCAGCGCGATCCTGGCGGCCGCCCGCAACGCCCGGCTCGAACAGCTGGTCACCCGGGCGCCCGTGTCCCGCGGCGTCGTCCGCCGCTTCGTCGGCGGACCGGACACCGCCGCCGCAGTCGAGACCGCGCGCAGGCTGACGGCCGCCGGCCTGACCGTCACCCTCGACCACCTCGGCGAGGACACCCGCAACCGCGCGCAGGCCGACGCCACCGTCGCCGCCTACCTGGACCTGCTCGCCGCGTTGGACGACGCCGGGCTCACCGAGCGCATCGGGCAGCTGCGCGCCAAGGCCGAGGTCAGCGTCAAGCTCAGCGCCGTCGGCCAGTCCCTCGGGGCGGACGGCGGCAAGATCGCCCTGGACAACGCCCGGACGATCGCCGACGCCGCGCGCCGGCGCAACGCCACGGTGACCCTCGACATGGAGGACCACACCACCACCGACTCGACGCTCGGCGTGCTGCGCGATCTGCGGATCGACTTCCCCGAGACGGGGGCAGTGCTGCAGGCCTACCTGCGGCGCACCGAGAGCGACTGCCGCGACCTCGCGCACGCCGGCAGCCGGGTGCGGCTGTGCAAGGGCGCCTACGACGAGCCGCCGTCGGTCGCCTTCGACCGGCGAATCGACGTCGACCGCTCCTACGTCCGCTGCGCGAACATCCTGCTGGCCGGCGGCGGGTACCCGATGTTCGCCACGCACGACCCGCGGCTGATCGAGATCGTCGGCGCGCGGGCGGCCACGCTCGGCACGGCGGCGCAGAGCCTGGAGTACCAGATGCTCTACGGCATCCGCCCGGACGAGCAACGCCGGCTGGCCGCCGCCGGCAACCTGGTGCGCGTGTACGTGCCCTACGGCGGGCAGTGGTACGGGTATCTCATGCGGCGCCTCGCCGAGCGGCCGGCGAACCTCGCGTTCTTCGCGCGGGCGTTGGCGTCCAGGCGATGAGCCGCGCGATGATCGGCGCATGACGACGGACTCGATCGCCGTGCTCGGCGGCGGCAAGATCGGCGAGGCGCTGCTGTCCGGGCTGCTGCGCGGAACGCACACCGCAAGCGACATCGTGGTCTGCGAGAAGTACCCGGAGCGGGCGTCCCAGCTGTTCGACGCCTACGGGGTCAAGTCCGTCGACGTCGCCGGCGCGCTCGCCCAGGCGCGCATCGCGATCATCGCGGTCAAGCCCCAGGACATCGACGCGCTGCTCGCCGAGCTCGCGACCGTCACCACCGCCGGACACTTGATCATCTCGGTGGCCGCCGGCGTCCCCACCTGGCGCATCGAGCGCGCATTGCCCGAGGCGACGGCGGTCGTGCGGTGCATGCCCAACACGCCTGCGCTCGTCGACGAGGCGATGACTGCCGTCGCCGGTGGGAGCCACGCGAGCGAGGCCGACCTCGCTGTCGCGGAATCGCTGCTGCGGGCCGTGGGCCGGGTGGTGCGCGTGCCGGAGTCCTCGCTGGACGCGGTCACCGCGCTGTCCGGGTCGGGTCCTGCGTATTTCTTCTTCCTCGTCGAGGCGATGATCGACGCCGGCATCCTGCTCGGCCTGCCCAGGACGCTCGCCGCCGAGCTCATCGTGCAGACCGCCGTGGGGGCGGCGACCATGCTGCGCGACTCCGGCGAGCACCCGGTGCAGCTGCGCGAGGCGGTCACCAGCCCGGGCGGGACGACGATCGCCGCGATCCGGGAGCTCGAGGCGCACGGCGTGCGGGCGGCCCTGCTGGCCGCGATCGAGGCCGCCGCGCGCCGCAGCAAGGAACTTGGCGAGGCGCAATAGCCGCAAACCCGCGGAAAACCGGCAGGTCGTCGCCGTCAGGTGGGGGCCAGGTATCGCATGCGCCCCACTGGTACCGCTAGTCTCGGGCACAGCACGTGCGTGTCCCGTTCGTCGGTGGGGAAGCCGACGCACCGACACGTGCCGAAAGCACCCGGTGACTCATGCCCGCACGCGACAGCGACGACCAGCCCAAACCGCCGGTCCGTCCGGTCGAGCCGACGCTCGACGCCTCGTTCGACGGCGTCAAGTTCCTCACCGTCGCCGAGGTCGCCGCCGTCATGCGGGTGTCCAAGATGACCGTCTACCGCATGGTGCACGCCGGCGAGCTGCCCGCGGGTCGCTTCGGCCGCTCCTTCCGGGTGCCCGAGCAGGCCGTGCACGACTACTTGCGCGCCGCCTTCACCGAGGCCGGTTGAGTCTGGGTTCACGCCCGGTCGACGCGTGCGCGCCTCCCGGTAGGCTGGGCCCAACCACCAGGCAACGCAACGAGGTCATTTCATGGGTTCAGTTATCAAGAAGCGGCGCAAGCGGATGGCGAAGAAGAAGCACCGCAAGCTGCTGAAGAAAACCCGCGTGCAGCGGCGCAACAAGAAGTAGCCGCCGCGAGCGCGAGCCCTCCTCTCGTGACCTCGCCGCCAGGACTGCCATGTCCGTTGTTCTGATCACCGCAGTCAGCCGCTCGCTGGGCTTGCGGCTGGCCGCGCAGCTGGCTGCCGACCCCACCGTCGAGCGGGTGATCGGCATCGACACCGCGCCGCCGCGCAGAGCCGATCTGCCGCTGCTCGGGCGCACCGAGTTCGTCCGTGCCGACATCCGCAACCCGCTGATCGCCCAGGTCGTGTCCCAGGCCGGCGTCACGACCGTGGTGCACGCAGGCCTGCTCGACGGCGTCGGCAGCGTCGGCGGCCGCACGTCGACGCAGGAGATGAACGTCATCGGCACGATGCAGCTGCTGGCCGCCTGCCAGAAGTCTGACACCGTCGGCCGGGTCGTCCTGCGCTCGACGACCGCGGTGTACGGCGCCGGCTCGGGTGATCCCGCCGTGTTCGTCGAGGACGGGCCAGCCGGCGATGGCGGCTTGAGCGGGTATTCCAAGGACGCCGCCGAGGTCGAGGGATACGTGCGCGGGTTCGCGCGGCGCCGGCCGGACGTCGACGTCACCGTGCTGCGTTTCGCGCCGGTGCTGGGCACGGGCGCCGACACCGCGCTCGGCCGCTACCTGCGCGGTCCGATTGTGCCCACGCCGGCCGGGTTCGATCCGCGGCTGCAGTTGCTGCACGAGTCCGACGCCGTCGAGGCGCTGCGGCTCGCGACGGTGTCCGCGCGGCCCGGCGTGGTGAACGTCGCCGGCGCCGGCGTGCTGTCGCTCGCCCAGATCGTGCGCCGCCTGGGCCGGCTCCGGGTGCCGGTCCCCGGCCTCGCGCTGGCCGCCGCGGGCGCGGTCGCCCGCAACGCCGCTGCCGCCGAACTCGACGCCCAGCAAGCCGGCTACCTGCGCTTCGGCCGGGTCGTCGACACGACGCGCCTGCTCACCGAATTCGGCTACCGGCCGGCGTACACGACCGAGCAGACGGTGGACGCGTTCGGCAACGGCGTGCCCGCAATCCCCCGCCTGGGCCTGTCCGTTCTCGGCGTAGGGTCGGATTTGCTCCACGCTCGCCGCAGCGACCGCGCGACGACAGCTCGGCGACGGCCGCAGATCACGGTCTGAGAGGCGGTGCGACATCGACCGCGAGACACCGCAGGCCCGCGTCATCCCGCTGCACGCCGATGACGACAACGCGCCGGCACGCGAACGCCGCGCGGCCGACCGGCGCAGCCGTGCGCTGCTCGGCGCGCACGATTTTGCCGGCTCCGGCTGCGGCTCCGGTTCTGGCGGCGCCGGCGCTTCGGTGCATGCGCTGCCCGCACCGGGCGAGACCAGCCCGGTCGAGCCCGGGCTGGTCGACCTTGGGCCGGGCGAGCGGGCCGAGATGCCGGGGCCCGACGGGACGCCGGCGAGTTGGGAGGCCAGCGTCGCCGACGTGCTCGCCGTGCTGCGGCGCCGGATGACGGGCGACTACGCGATCGACGAGTTCGGATTCGACCAGGACCTGACCGAGCACGTCGTCGTGCCGCTGCTCGGCCCGTTGTATGACAGGTGGTTCCGGGTCGAGGTCAACGGCGTCGAGAACATCCCGGCGCAGGGCGCCGCGCTGCTGGTGGCCAATCACGCCGGCGGCCTCTGGCCGATGGACGCCGCGATGACCGCGCTCGCCGTCCGCCGGGAGCACCCGCAGCGCCGCTATCTGCGCATGCTCGGCGCCGACCTCGTCTTCCGGACCCCGGGCCTCGGCGCGTTCGCCCGCAAGACCGGGGCGACCCTCGCGTGCGCCCGCGACGTCGAGCGGCTGCTCGCCGCCGGCGAACTCGTCGGCGTCTGGCCCGAGGGCTTCAAGGGCATCGGCAAGCTTTTCCGGGACCGCTACAAGCTGCAGCGCTTCGGCCGCGGCGGATTCGTGTACGCCGCGCTCAAGGCGCAGGTCCCGATCATCCCGGTGTCGATCATCGGCGCCGAGGAGATCCACCCGGTGCTGGGCAACGCGCGCACCGTCGCCCGGGTGCTCGGCCTGCCCTACTTCCCGCTCACCCCGACGTTCCCCTGGCTCGGCCCGCTGGGATTGGTGCCGCTGCCGAGCAAGTGGTACATCGAGTTCGGCGCGCCGATCGAGACCGACTGCTACGCCCCGGACGCCGCCGAGGACCCCGTCACCGTCTTCGACCTCACCGACCGGGTCCGCGAGACCATCCAGAGCGCGTTGTACCGGCTGCTGACCCAGCGCCGGTCCGTCTGGCGCTGAGGCTGCGTCGCGCCGCGATCGTCGCGGCGACGCCGCCCGCCGTCGCGCCGAGGCCGAGCGCTGCCGGAATCCCGATGCGCGCGGCCTTGCGGCCGGCGCGGAAATCGCGGATCTCCCATCCGCGCGCCCTCGCCTCCGCGCGCAGCGCCGAGTCCGGATTGACGGCGACCGCCCGGCCCACCATCGACAGCATCGGCAGGTCGTTGATCGAGTCCGAATACGCCGAGCAGTGCGCCAGGTCGAGGCCTTCGCGCGCGGCGAGGGCCCGGACCGCAGCGGCCTTCGCCTCGCCGTGCAGCACGTCGCCGACGAGCCGGCCGGTGTAGACGCCGTCGACGGACGCGGCGACCGTGCCCAGCGCGCCGGTCAGCTCGAGCCGCTCGGCGATGATCCGGGCGAGCTCGACCGGTGTGGCGGTCACCAGCCACACCCGCTGGCCCGCCTCCAGGTGCAGCTTCGCCAGCGCGTGCGTTCCACGCCAGATCCGATCGGACATCTCCTCGTCGTAGATCTCCTCGCCGAGCGCGACGATCTCCGCCACCTTTTTCCCGGCCACGAACGCGAGCGCCGACTCGCGGGTGGTGTGCATGTCGGCGGAGTTCTCCCCGCCGAGGCGCAGGCGGGCCTGGCGGGCGGTGAAGGACAGCAGGTCACGCCAGGAGAAGAAGTCGCGCGCCGCCATGCCCTTCGCGAAGTGGAAGATCGACGCGCCGACCATCATCGTGTTGTCGACATCGAAGAAAGCGGCGGCCGACGGGTCGGAAACGTCGGGGCCCGTCGCCATGCGCGCCAGGGTAACGAGATACCGCTGCGCTCGGGCTACTTCACCGTCGGCGTCGACACCTGAACCCCGGGGGTGCATACGCCGACCCCGACGCCGGCGCCGCCGAGCGACGCGCTGATCCCGCACGAGCCGCCGGTGATCGGCAACTTGGGCGCCGACGTGATCGGCAGGCGCGGCGCCGCCGGCGACGTGCTGGACCCGCCGCCGATCGAGCCGGTCAGGCCACTGCCGCCTGCGTGGCCGGAGTTCTTCGGCGCGGACACCCGCGGGGTGTGCGCCCGGGGCGCGCCGCGCGTGCTGGCCGTGCCGGGCAACGGAGGAGCCGAGGTCGACGGCGTGTTCTGCGCCGAGCACGCGGCCCCTGGAATCGGCCCGAACTCGTCGGCGCCGTGCTGCGAGCCGCAGGGCGCAGTCCGCTCGAGCGCGCTCGCCCGGCTGTTCGCGGTCTGGACAACAGCCTCGGACGCCACGATCCGCTGCTTGAGCGAGCCGCCCGGCAGCCGGCCCGCGACCGTTTGCAAGCGCGCGAGCTGGGCCGGGGCCCACGTGGTCAGGACCGCGAGCGGGGTGGCCGAGCGCGTGGACACGGCCTGCTTGCCGAGCAGCGCGGCCGCCGAGCGCACGTCCGAGTCGGCGGCGCCAAGCGTGTCCGTGACCAGCTTCGCGGTGTGCGCGTCGACGGCCCCGGCCGCCGACGGCCCGCGCCCGAGGCTGGAGGTGGACGACTGGTCGAGGAGGTCCTGCACCTCGCCCACCCGCGTGCCGGCGAAGCCCAGGTAGTCGTGCGCCTTGTCGGTCGGCCCGGATGCGGTGGCCAGCTGAAGGTTCTCGCTGGCGCGCTTGAGGCCGTAGAGCGCGTCGCCGGGCAACGAGCCGCGGCTGAGCCAGACCGCCCCGCCGAGTGCGAGCGCGAGGACGAGCAGGGCGGCCGCGCTGATCTTCAACGGCCGGGCCAGCGCCGCGGCGAGACCGTGGCCGGCGAGCACGCCGTCGCCGTGTCGGGCGCCGTGCGCGGAGCCGTTCCGGGCGCCTCGGCTGGCGGCGTCCCGACGCCGAGTCGCGCCAGGCGTCGGGCGGCCGGCCGCGCGGACGCTGCCCGGGTCGGCCGCCGCCGGCTCGGTTGTCGGCCGGGTGGCGAGGGTCGGCTCGCCCTCGGCGACGATCCTGGGTGCGACGGCGACGAGTTGGGCGCGCAGTTCCGCGCGAAAGTGGGCCCGCGGCGAGGGCGCGGGCGCTGCCCGCAGGCCGGCGAGAACCGCCTGGACCCGTGGGTCGGCGGACCGATCGGGGTCGGGATGCCGGCGCCGGCGCAGCGAGCCGCCCCGCAGGGGAACGCGATGCTCACGCATGTCGGCGGCCTCCCAGGCGAATCTGCATGCCGCGATGCCGGCAGGTCCGCGGTATGCGGTCCGCCGAGATCAACGAGCGGCGCCGCGGTTCGTTACTCAGCAACCCGGTCATCTGAGCTCGTTTCCGACCAGATCAGCGAGCTTGCGCACGGCACGGTGCTGGAGCGCCTTGATCGCGCCGTCGTTCTTGCCCATGATCTGCGCTGTCTCGCTGACCGACATGCCCTGCACGAAGCGCAGCAGAACGCATTCGCGCTGATCGCCGCCGAGTTGGGACACCGCCGCCATGAGCTGCTCGGACTGCAGGTGGGCGAGCACCGCGCTCTCGGTGCTCGGCTGGCGCTCCCGACCTTCGAGGGTGTCCGCGGTCGGCGTCTCGAGCCGGTTGCGCGCGGACTTCACGTGGTCGAGCACGATGTTGCGGGCGATGGTCACGAACCAGGCGCCGATGTCTCGGCCTTGGTAGCTGATGCCGCTGATGCGGCGCAGCGCCCGCAGGAACGTCTCGCTGGTGAAGTCCTCGGCGAGCGCGCGATCGTTGACCCGGTAGTAGATGAAGCGGAAGACGACGTCGACATAGCGGTCGTAGAGCTGGCCGAACGCCTCGCCGTCGCCGTCCTGCGCGCGCCGCACCAGCTGCCAGATCTCGGCGTGCTCCGCATCGACCCCAGCTGCCCCGTCCGAACCCGGTTCGCCCGGTCCGGCGCGCGGTTCCGGCTGCGGGCCGGACGCGGGCTGCGCCGAACGGCTCGCCCGACGCCGACCGCGGCCGGTCGACAGGTCCGTCCCGAGCGACGCCATCGCGAACCCGCCGGGAGAACCAGCACAGGCCGCCGCGGCCACGCCGGACCGGCGCGTAACCGTTGCGGCCAGCGCGTCGTTGAGCAGCTCGAACAGCTCCCGCAACCCAGCCGACGACGGTGCTGGCGGCGCCGCAGGACCAGGCATCCGGGCAGGTCGCAGCTGGCGCGACGGCACGGCGCCAGGCGACACAGCAAGCTCCTCAGCGGCGGTCAGAACTGAAAGGTTCCCGTGCGAAGATCGCTATAACGCTAACCCGAACTCGGTCGGTTGTCCTACCGTCGTCCTGTCCTCGAACGGAGCCGAGCGCCGATGCCGCCCCGCGATCACCGCGTCACGCTCGTCACGCGGGCTGGCTGCCACCTCTGCGCAGAGGCCGAAAGCGTGTTGCGCTCGCTGGCCGCGGAGCTGGGCTTCGGCTACGACGAGGTGGACGTCGACGCCGCGCCGGCGTTGCTGGCGGCGTTCTCCGACCGGGTGCCGGTGATCGTGGTCGACGGCAAGGAGCACGGGTACTGGCGCGTCGAGGAGGCGCGGCTGCGCGCCCGCCTCGCCCGTTGACGACAGCGAAACCGCGACTGCGGCGCTGACGACGGCTGCGACAACGCCAATAGCACGCCCGCCGCGATTTGGGAAAACTTTCACGAGCGGCGTAGCGTTCGCTCTCGATCAATCCGCTTCTACCACACGGGTCCGGCCGCGCGTCCCGGGGTGCTGTCGCAAGTCGACGGACCGCCTCCGCAGCGCGAGCGCCGAGTCGCCTCGAGGGTGCCGATGACTGAGCCGCGCGTGGGCCGCGCGTCCGGCGACAGCCGGGTGCCCGAGGCCACGGTCGCCAGGCTGGCGACCTACCTGCGCGTGCTGTCAATCCTGGCCGAGCGAGCCGTGGCCACCGTGTCTTCGGAGGAACTCGCCGTGGCCGCCGGGGTGAACTCGGCCAAGCTGCGCAAGGACCTCTCATATCTCGGCTCCTACGGCATCCGCGGGGTCGGCTACGACGTCACCACCCTCACCGAGCAGATCTCGCGCACGCTCGGGCTCACCGTGCACCGCAATGTCGTGCTCGTCGGGGTCGGCCACCTCGGTGAGGCGCTCGCCGGCTATGCGGGCTTCGCCTCGCGAGGGTTCCGGATCGCCGCGTTGGTCGACGCCGATCCGCAGCGCGTGGGCCGCGTGGTGCACGGCCTGCCCGTTCGGGACGCAGCCGAGCTGGCCGAACTGGTCGCCGAGCACGAGATCACGATCGCCGTCTTGGCCGTGCCCGGATCTGCCGCCCAGGACGTCTGCGACCAGCTCGTCGGGGCCGGCGTCACCAGCATCCTGAACTTCGCGCCGGTGGTGCTGGCCGTGCCGCCGCACGTCGACCTGCGCAAGGTCGACCTCGCCGCCGAGCTGCAGATCCTCTCCTTCCACGAGACCCGCAAGGCGATCGAGCGGTCGACCCGGGTGGCCCAGGGATGACGCTTTTAGTCGTCGGGCTTTCGCACCGCACCGCTCCGGTGCCAGTCCTGGAATGCGTGTCGCTGCCGGTCGACGACGTCCGCAAGACTCTCGACGAACTGCACAACGGCGAGACGATCAGCGAGGTGCTGCTGCTGTCGACGTGCAACCGCGTCGAGGTCTACGCCGACGTCGCGCGCTTCCACCCGGCCGTCGCGGAGATCGGCACGGTGCTCGCCCGGCACTCGGGGCTCGCGGTCGCGGACCTGTCCGACCACTTGTACGTGCACTTCGCCGAGGCGGCCGCCGAGCACATGTTCACCGTCGCGGCCGGGCTGGACTCGATGGTGATCGGCGAATCGCAGATCCTTGGCCAACTGCGCGCCGCCTACGCGCTCGGCACCGAGATGGGCACGGCGGGCACCGTGCTGCACGGCCTCGCGCAGACCGCGCTGCGGGTCGGCAAGCGGGTGCACTCCGACACCGGAATCGACCGCGCCGGCGCGTCGGTCGTGTCTGTCGCGCTGGACCGCGCGCAGGACGTCCTCGGCACGCTGGTCGACCGGCGCGCGCTGATCGTGGGCGCAGGCTCGATGGGCGCGCTCGCCGGCGCGACGCTGCGCGGCCGCGGCGCGACCGACATCGTGATCGCCAACCGCTCGCCCGAAAACGCTGCCCGGCTCGCGACGTCCCTGGCCGGCCGCGCCGCGCCGATGTGCGACCTCGCGGTCGAGCTGGGCGCAGCAGACCTGGTCCTCAGTTGCACCGGCTCCACCGGGCTCGTCATCGAGGCAGACGCCGTCGGCGACCGCGCGGGCCGGCCGCTGGTCGTGCTGGACATCGCCCTGCCCCGCGACGTCGACCCCGCGGTCGGCACGCTGCCCGGCGTCACCTACCTCGACCTGGAGGCGCTGCGCAGCAGCGGCGCGTCGGTCAGCGACGCCGAGGTCGCGGCCGCGACGGCGATCATCGCCGACGAGCTGCGCGACCACCTCGCCGCCCAGCAACAGCTGGCCGTCGCGCCCACCGTCACCGCGCTGCGCGCCCGGGCGAACCAGGTGATCGACGCGGAGCTGCGGCGGCTGGACGGCCGGGTGCCCAACCTCGAGCCGGCGCAGCGCCGCGAGGTCGCCGACGCCGTGCGCCGCGCCGTCGAGAAGGTGTTGCACGCGCCGACCGTCCGGGTCAAGGAGCTCGCCTCGATGCCCGGCGGCGACCAGTACGCCGAGGCGCTGCGCGAGCTGTTCGATCTCGACCCGGCCGCCGCCGAGGCGGTCGCCGCCGTCCGCAAGACCCGACCTGGCGGCCCCGGATGAGCGCGTTCCCCCGCACTCTGCGGGTCGGCACCCGCGCGTCCGCGCTGGCCCGCACGCAGACCAAGACGATCGCCGATCTGCTCGGCCCGGCAGTCGAGATCGTGTCGATCGTGACCGAGGGCGACCGGTCGAGCGCCGCGCTCACCGAGATCGGCGGCACCGGCGTCTTCGTGACCGCGTTGCGCGCCGCGCTCATCGAGGACCGCATCGATGTCGCCGTCCACTCGTACAAGGACCTCCCCACCGCGACCGCCGAGGGCATCGCCGTCGCGGCGGTGCCGTCCCGCGAGGACCCGCGCGACGCGTTGGTGGCCCGCGACGGCCTCACCCTCGGCGAGCTCCCGGCGGGGTCGCGGGTCGGGACAGGGTCGCCGCGGCGCGCGGCGCAGCTGCACGCGCTCGGCCTCGGCCTGGCGGTCGTGCCGCTGCGCGGCAACGTCGACACCCGCTTGCGCAAGGTCGCCGACGGCGAACTGGACGCCGTCGTGCTCGCCTACGCCGGGTTGCGCAGGCTCGGCCGCGCCGGCGAGGCGACCGAAGTGCTCGACCCGATCCAGATGCTGCCTGCCCCGGCCCAGGGCGCGCTCGCGCTCGAGTGCCGGGCAGACGACGAAGCCGCGTTCGCCGCGCTCGCCGCGCTCAACGACGCGGACGCCCGCGCGGCAGTCGCCGCCGAGCGGTCGCTGCTCGCCGCGCTCGAGGCCGGTTGCTCCGCGCCGGTAGGCGCGCTGGCCGAGATCGCCGAGGACGACGACGGCGGCGCAGAAGTGTTTCTACGCGGTTCGGTGACGGCGGTGGACGGCAGCGACGCCGTCCGACTGTCCGCCACCGGGCCTATGACCGATGCCGACGGCGTGGGGCGGCGGCTTGCCGCCGAACTGATCGCCGACGGTGCTGACACCTTGATGGGGAGCTCCACATGACCCGCGCGCGGAAGACCGTCGGACGAATCACTTTCGTGGGATCCGGCCCCGGCGATCCGGCCCTGCTCACGACGGCGGCGGTGACGGCCCTCGCCGCCGCCGGCGTGGTCGTCGCCGACGACGCGGTGCCGCAGGTGATCCGCGCCCTGGCCGGCGACCGGGTCCGGCTGGCCGAGTCGACGCCCGCCGAGACCGCCAAGGCGCTGCTCGCCGAGGCCCGCAACGGCGAGACGGTCGTGCGGCTGAGCGTTGGCGACCCGTTCGCCGACGACCGGCTGGTGAAGGAGGTGCTCGCCGTCGCCAAGACGGTCGTGCCGTTCGCGGTGGTGCCGGGCCTGGCGCTCGGCGCAGGCACTGCGGCCTACGCGGGCGTGCCGGTCGGCGCGGTGCGCACCGAGGCGGACCTCGACGACGCGCAGGGCGCCGACTTCGAGGCGCTGGCGGCCGCTCCGGGCACGCTCGTGCTGACCCTGGACGCGGCCGACGTCGCGCGCGTCGCCGAGCAACTCGTCGCCTACGGCCGCAAGCCCGACAGCCCGGCGAGCGTGTCCTGCAACGGGACCACCACCGGCCAGCAGACGGCCGCGGGCCAGCTCGGGGACCTCGAGCTGACCGCCGCCGGGATGTCCGGCCGGCTGGTCGTCACGGTCGGCAAGGCCGCCGCGGCGCGGGACAAGCTCGCGTGGTGGGAGTCCCGGCCGCTGTACGGCTGGCGGGTCCTCGTGCCGCGGACGAAGGAGCAGGCCGGCGCGATGAGCGAGCGGCTGCGCGGCCACGGCGCGGTGCCGGTCGAGGTCCCGACGATCGCCGTCGAGCCGCCGCGCACGCCCACCCAGATGGAACGCGCGATCAAGGGCCTGGTCACCGGCCGTTACGAGTGGGTCGTGTTCACCTCGACGAACGCGGTGCGCGCGGTGCGCGAGAAGTTCACCGAGTTCGGCCTCGACGCCCGTGCCTTCGCCGGCGTGAAGATCGGCTGCGTGGGCGAGTCGACGGCGGAGGCGGTGCGCGCGTTCGGCATCGAGCCGGAGCTGGTGCCGGCCGAGGAACACGCGTCGTCGGAGGGGTTGCTCGCCGAGTTCCCGCCGTACGACGAGGTGCTCGACCCGATCGACCGGGTGCTGCTCCCGCGCGCCGACATCGCGACCGAGACCCTCGTCGCCGGTCTGCGCGAGCTCGGGTGGGAGATCGACGATGTGACGGCGTACCGCACCGTGCGCGCCGCGCCGCCGGCCGCCGAGATCCGCGACGCCATCAAGTCCGGCGGGTTCCAGGCGGTCTGCTTCACCTCGTCCTCGACCGTGCGCAACCTCGTCGGCATCGCCGGCAAGCCGCACGCTCGGACGGTCGTGGCGTGCATCGGCCCGCACACCGCGGCGACCGCGCGCGAGTTCGGCCTGCGGGTGGACGTCCAGCCGGAGGCGGCTACCGTGCCCGCGCTGATCGACGCGCTCGCCGAGTTCGCCGTGGCCCGCGCCGCGGAGGAGAAGGAGAAGGCGGCCGCCGTGGCGGCGAAGAAGTCCGCGCGCACGGCAGCCCGCCGCGCGTCCCGGTAGCCCATCGCGGTCAGGGCTCCGGGTCGGGCGACGGTCGCGGCTGCCGGCGGCGGATGGCGAGTGCGCCGCCGGCCCCGATGATCAGCACGACCACCAGGAACGGAAGTGCCGCCCCGACGCCGGTCGCGATCGCGTGCAGCGTCGCGGTGAATGCGTGCCAACCGTTGTGCAGGCCGCCGGTGAACCCGCCGCGATGCGCGGTGTGCTTGGCCGTCGCGGGCGCCCGGACGTCGATCGACACCGTCAGGGTGGCCAGGCTGGTCTGCGCCGAGAGCGTGCGCTGCTGGGCCTCGAGTGCTTCGAGGTCGCTCTGCCGGGCGGTGAGCGCCGACTCGACGGTGATGAGGTCGCGCACCGTGTTCGCTCGGGTGTAGAGCCGGGTGAGCCCGGCGATGGCCGCGCGCGCACTGGTCACCCGGGAGTTGACGTCGGCGACCTCAGTGGTGACGTCTTTGGTCTGTAGATTCCGCGAGCGCACCGTGCCGAGCGCTGCGAGCCGGTCGGCCACCGAGGGCAACGCGGCGTTCGGGACGCGAAGCACCAGGGTGGCGGTGGACGTCGCGTCATGATTGGCCGAGCTGCGGGAGTCGGCGTCGACGCGGCCGCCCGCGCCGTCGGCGATCCCCGTGGCCCGGGTGGCCGCGGTGTCGACCGCGGCGTTCGAGCGGACCGATAACGACATCGTGCCCGTGAGGATCAGCGACGACGAGGCGGGGCGGACGGTCGGCCTCGCGGACGGGACGCGGCCCGCCCCCGCTTGGAGGTCGGCCATGCCTCCCGCGCTGACCGGGGCGGCATTCCTGGCCCTTTGGGCGGGCGCCTTCGCGGCCGCCGCGGCAGATGAGCTGCTGGCGGTCCGGTCGGTGCCGCCCCCGCCGTCGGCGGTCAGGGCGGCGACGGCGAGGACAACCGACGCCGCGACGGCCGACAGCGACGCCGACCACAGCAGGACCCGGCGGGGCGGCAGCCGTCGGGGCCGCGCCGTCCTAGGCGCCCGTGTCGTTGCAGACGTCGCAGGCGCCACGGCCGCAGGCGCCGCGCTCATCGGCGCCGCGGCCGTCGTCGGGCAACGGCCGTCGACCTCGACCCGCCACCGTTCGCCCTCAGCGCGCAACAGCTCGTCAATCCCGGGCATAGGACTCTCCCAACGCGATCGCGAGTGCCTTGCGGGCGTCGTGCAGGGTCGACTTGACCGTGCCCGGCGCGCACCGCATGAGGGCGGCGACCTCTGTCACCGGCAGGTCGACGAAGTGGTGCAGGATGACCGCCGCGCGCTGGCGTTGCGGTAGCGCGGCGACCGCCTGCCGAAGGTCCGCACCCACCTCGCCGGCGGCCGGGGTGGTCAGCGAGCCGGGGTCGAGGACCTCCCAGATCGGCTGCGGCCGCCGCCATCGGCTGCGCGCCTGATCGGCCACGATGGCGAGCAGCCACGAGCGCAGCGACCCGCGGCCGAGGTCGAACTGGTGGCGTTTCGCCCAGGCCCGAGTGAGCGCGTCCTGCACGATGTCGTCGGCCTCGTCCAACGAGCTGAGGGTGACCGCGAGGCGGAACATCGGGCGCAGGTGCGCGCTGAAGTCGAGCTCCGCCGCGCCGTCGTCCGGCGGGTCGCCCGGCTCGCCCGCCGGTCGCTCGACGCTGCGCACGTCCGAGATCATGGCGCGCTCCCGCGCCGGCGGCTCGTCCTGCTCACGAAAGGTGTACGGCGCCCGGGCCGTGCCGGGTTGGGTCCGTGGTCGAGTTTGCCGACTCGGACGAGTTGTCCTCGCTAAACCGGGCTCGCGGCCGAGGTGGCGAGGACAACTTGCGGATGGTGGCGGCTGAGTAGCCTCGGACGGCGTGAGCCTGCCGCAGCCTGCGCCGTTTCCGACCTGGCGGCCGCGCCGGCTGCGCCGCACCGCCGCGCTGCGCCGGCTGGTCAGCGCGGTCGCTGTCCGGCCGTCCGATCTGGTGCTGCCGATGTTCGTCCGGGACGACCTCGCCGAGCCGGTCGCGATCTCGTCCATGCCTGGCGTGCTGCAGCACTCGCAGGAGTCGCTGCGCAAGGCGGCCGTCGACGCGGTCGACGCAGGCGTCGGCGGCCTGATGATCTTCGGCGTCCCGGCCGACGAGCGCAAGGATGCGACCGGCTCCGCTGCCGACGACCCCGACGGCGTGCTCAACGTCGCCCTGCGCAACTTGCGCGCGGAACTCGGCGACGCGACGGTGCTGATGGCCGACCTGTGCCTGGACGAGTTCACCGACCACGGCCACTGCGGCGTGCTCGACGACGCCGGCGGCGTCGACAACGACGCGACGCTGCTGCGCTACGCGGCGATGGGCATTGCGCAGGCCGAGGCCGGCGCCCATCTGCTCGGCGCCAGCGGAATGATGGACGGCCAGGTCGGCGCGGTCCGGCACGCGCTCGACGACGCCGGGCACGTCGACACCGGCATCCTCGCTTACGCGCCGAAGTACGCGTCGGGCTTCTACGGCCCGTTCCGGGAAGCCGTCAACTCCTCGCTGGAAGGCGACCGCGCGAGCTATCAGCAGGACGCGAGCCGGCTCGTGAGCGAGGCGCTGGGCGAAGTCGCGGCCGACGTCGCCGAGGGCGCTGATCTCGTGATGGTCAAGCCCGCGCTGCCATACCTCGACGTATTACGCGCGGTGGCCGACGCGAGTCCGGTGCCGGTCGCGGCGTATCAGATCAGCGGCGAATACGCGATGGTCGAGGCCGCCGCCGAACGCGGCTGGCTCGACCGCGAGCGCGTCATCGCCGAGACCCTGACCTCGATCAAGCGCGCCGGCGCGTCGGTGATCCTCACCTACTGGGCCGTCGAGGTCGCCCGCCGGTCGACATGAGACTCGCCAGACTCGACCCGACAGCGATCTGGCGATGAGCGAGCGCGCCGCCGTCGAGTCCTCCCTCGAGCAGGCGCCGGCCTACACCGAGCGGGCCCGAACATACCGCAGCGTATGGATACTCGCCGCCGCGCTGCTCGCCGGCTTCGCCCTCGACCTGAGTCTGGGCGGCGGGGTCGCGCACTTGCCCGGCTGGGCGATCGCGGTCGCGCTGGTGCTCGGCATCGACGCGTTCGTCGTGCGCGCGGCGAATGCCACGCACTCGCTGACGATCACCGTCGACGAGATCCGCGTCGGCGACGAGGTGATCGATCGCGCAGCCGTCGCCGCAGCGCGGCCGGGCGTCGACGGCGCGCTGCCGGTGCTCGGCTGGCAAAGCGGGCTGCCCCGCGGCGCCGCGGGGGTGATCGTCCAGCTGACGGACGCCCGCGAGCTCGTCGTGCTCACCCGCGCCGCCGACCAGGTGCTGCGGATACTCGGCGCGGAACTGGCCGACGAGTACGCCGTCCGCGACCTCGAGCCTGCCGATCTGGCGCACCTCGCCGAGGTCGCCGAACGGGCCGACACCGTGTTCCGCGTGGCCGGTTACGAGTTGCCGGATCTGCCGTACCGTCCGGAGAACCGGACCGAGACGGCCCGCGTGTTCGTCGTCGGCCGGCCGCCCGTCGCGTTCGCCGAGGTCGACGAGGTGGACGGCGTCGGGCATCTCGCCGAGATCGCGGTCGTGCCCGGATCGATGCGCCGCGGGATCGGCGGCCGGCTGCTCGAGCACGCCTGCGACTGGGCGCGCGGCCGCGGCTACCCGGCGATCACGCTCGTGACCTACGCCGACGTGCCGTGGAACGGGCCCTGGTACCGCCGGCGCGGGTTCGTCGAGATCGAGCCGAGCACCCCGGAGTTGTCACGACGCCGGCAGCGCCAACGCGACCTGGGCCTCGACGGCGTCGCTCGGCGGATCGTGATGCAGCGCGAGTTGACCGGTTGACCGGTTAGCGCGGCGCCATCCGGATCGCGCCGTCCAGGCGGATCACCTCGCCGTTGAGCATCGGGTTCGCGATGATGTGCTCGACCAGCGCGGCGTACTCGCTCGGGTCGCCCAGCCGGCTCGGGTGCGGCACCTGGTTGCCGAGCGAGTCCTGTGCCTCCTGTGGCAGGCCGGCCAGCATCGGCGTGCGGAACAGGCCCGGCGCGATCGTCATGACCCGGATGAGCTTGTCGGCGAGGTCGCGCGCGATCGGCAGCGTCATGCCGACCACGCCGCCCTTGGACGCCGCGTAGGCCGCCTGCCCGATCTGGCCGTCGAAGGCGGCGGCCGACGCGGTGTTGACGATGACCCCGCGCTCCTCGCCAGCAAGGCCGATCGGGTCCAGCGCCAGCATGCGCTCTGCGGCAAGCCGAAGCACGTTGAAGGTGCCGACGAGGTTCACCGTCACGACCCGGGCGAACTGGTCGAGTGGCAGCACGCCGCTCTTGCCGATCACCCGGCCGGGCGTGCCGATGCCGGCGCAGTTCACCGCCACCCGCAACGGGCCGAGGCCTGCCGCGATGTCCAGCGCGGCGGCCACCTGCGCCTCGTCGGTGACGTCGGCGGCAGCGAACACCCCGCCGATCGCGGCGGCGCGCTCGTCGGCGCCTGGTGCGGATGGCAGGTCGATCAGCACCGGCCGCGCGCCGGCCGCGGCGAGCCGAGTCGCGGTGGCCAGGCCCAGGCCGGAGGCGCCGCCGGTGACGACGGCGACGGCGTTGCGGATGTCCATGCCGACGATCCTGGCCCATCCCCCGCAAGTTGTCCTCGCTGGGTCGGTCCCAAGCCCGGCGAGGCGAGGACAAGTCGAAAGCGGTTGGCAGACTGGGCGATGTGTCCGAGTCGCCGCAGTCCGCCGCCCTGTTCGACCGCGCGCTCGCCGTCACGCCCGGCGGGGTGAACTCGCCGGTGCGCGCCTTTCGCGCGGTCGGCGGCACCCCGCGGTTCATGGTCGACGGCCGCGGGCCGCTGATCACCGACGCGGACGGCCGCGACTACGTCGACCTGGTGTCGTCGTGGGGGCCGATGATTCTCGGCCATGCGCATCCGGAGGTCGTCGCGGCGGTCCGGGCGGCGGCGACGCACGGGTTGTCCTTCGGCACGCCGACCGTCGGCGAGGTCGAGTTGGCGGAGGAGATCGTGCGCCGGATCGGGCCCGTCGAGCAGGTCCGGCTCGTCAACAGTGGGACCGAGGCGACGATGTCGGCCATTCGCCTCGCCCGCGGCGTCACCGGCCGGCACCGCGTCGTCAAGTTCGCCGGGTGCTACCACGGCCATGTCGACGCGCTGCTCGCCGCCGCGGGGTCGGGCGTCGTGACCCTGGGCCTGCCGGACACGCCGGGCGTCACCGGCGCGCAGACCGCCGAGACGATCGTGCTGCCCTACAACGACCTCGAGGCCGTCGGCGCGTGCTTCGCCGAGTTCGGCGCGGACATCGCCTGCCTGATCACCGAGGCGGCCGCCGGCAACATGGGCGCGGTGCCCCCGGACCCGGGCTTCAACGCGGGGCTGCGCGAGCTCACCGCCGCGCACGGCGCGTTGTTGATCATGGACGAGGTGATGACCGGCTTCCGCGTGTCAGCGACCGGCTGGTACGGCCTGGACCCGGTCGACGCGGACCTGTTCACCTTCGGCAAGGTGATGAGCGGCGGGCTGCCCGCGGCGGCGTTTGGCGGCCGTATCGACGTGATGTCGCGGCTGGCGCCGTCCGGGCCCGTCTACCAGGCGGGCACGCTGTCCGGGAACCCGGTGGCCGTCGCCGCGGGTCTCGCAACGCTGCGGCTCGCCGACGCCGCCGTGTACGAGCGGCTGGACGCGAACGCCCGGCGAGTGGGTGAGTTGGCGGGCGCGGCGTTGACGCAGGCGGGGGTCGTGCACCAGGTGCAGTACGCGGGCAACCTGGTGTCGGTGTTCTTCAGCGCCGATCCGGTGCGCGACTTCGACGGCGCGCGCGCCGCCCAGACCTACCGGTACAAGCCGTTCTTCCACGCGATGCTCGACGCCGGCGTCTATCTGCCGCCGTCGCCGTACGAGGCGTGGTTCGTCAACGCGGCGATGGACGAGCCTGCCTTCGAGCGCATCGTGAGCGCCCTGCCGACGGCGGCGAAGGCAGCCGCGTCTGCCCTGCCCGACCGACGTCGGTCCGGACGGCCGGAGCGGCCGTCTGGCAGCATGGCCAGGTGAGCACCGTCCATCTGTTGCGGCACGGCGAGGTGCACAACCCGGACGGCGTCCTCTACGGCCGGCTGCCAGGCTTTCGGCTCAGCGAGCTCGGCGAGCGGCAGGCGCAGGCGGCAGCCGACTGGCTGGCGGCCCGCGACGTCGCGCACCTCGTCGCCTCGCCGCTGGAGCGCGCCCAGCAGACCGCCGCGCCGTTGGCCGCGGCCACCGGGCTCGAGCTGCACACCGACGACCGGCTGATCGAGGCGGCCAGCAAGCTCGAGGGACGACCGGTGGCCGGCGGCAAGAACCTGTTGCGCGATCCCGGCAACTGGAAGTACTTCCTCAACCCGCTGCGCCCGTCCTGGGGCGAGCCCTACACGCAGATCGCCGAGCGGGTGCTCGCCGCGGCCCGCGCCGCCCGCGACGCCGCCGGCGGCCGTGAGGCAGTGTGCGTCACCCACCAGCTGCCGGTGGTCGCGGCGCGACGCAAGGCCGAGGGGCTCCGGCTCGCGCACGACCCGCGCAGTCGGCAGTGCGCGCTCGCGTCGGTCACGTCGCTGCACTTCGACGGTGACACGATCGTCGGAATCGGCTACGTCGAGCCGGCGGCGCGGCTGCCGAGCGGCCGCGGGACCGGGGCCTGAGCCGACGCCTGAGCCGACCCCGTGCGCCTGCTGTGTCGGGCCGAGCGGGGCCTGAGTCCGGCGCCGAGCCGACGAACGTCATAACGCACACTGGACGGCGATGAAACGCCTGCACGGCCTGCTTGCCGCCGCCCTGGTCTGCCTCGGGGTGTTGGCGCTGTCGGCGTGCACCGGCGGCAGCGACGCCGTCGACACCCAGCAGCAGACCAGCTATCAGTTCACCGGCGGGAACAAGCTCGGCGCGGTCACCCCGGCGGCCCAACGCGAGCCGGCCGGCCCCGCCAGTGGCACGCTGCTCGACGGTGCGAAATTCGGCCTGGCCGCGGCCAAGGGCAAGGTCGTGGTGCTCAACTTCTGGGCGTCCTGGTGCGGGCCATGCCAGACGGAGACCCCGCAGTTCGACCTGCTCTACCGCAAGATCAAGTCGCGCGGCGTGGACTTCGTCGGCATCGACACCAAGGATGACAAGTCCGCCGCCGAGGACTTCGTCACGACGAACAAGATCAGCTTCCCGATCGTCTTCGACCAGCCGGGCAAGGTGGCGCTGAAGCTCGGCAACATCCCGCAGCTGGCCCTGCCGTTCACCGTGCTGATCGACAAGCAGGGCAAGGTCGCGGCCGTCTACATCGTCCGGCTCGCCGACCGGGATCTGCAGACCGCGCTCGACAAGCTGCTCGCGGAACGCTGACCATGCCTCCCGCGCTGCCGCTCGCCGCCGGCGGCTTCGCCCACACCGTCACCGACGGTCCGCTGCTGGCCGCGGCCGGCGTCGCGGCGCTCGTCGGCGTGATCGGCTTTCTGTCGCCGTGCGTGTTGCCGCTGGTGCCGGGCTACCTGTCCTACGTCGCGGGGCTGTCCGGCGAGGCGGCGAAGCCGAGCCAGCGGCGGATGGTGGTCGGCGCGCTGCTCTTCGTCTGCGGCTTCACCGCGATCTTCGTGGTGCAGGGTCTCGCGTTCGGCGCGTTCGGCTCGACGATCCGCGCCCACACGGTGGTGATCGAGCGGGTCCTCGGCGGCGTGACGATCGTGATGGGCCTCGCCTTCCTCGGGGGGATCCCGTTCCTGCAGCGCGAGTGGCGGGTGCGCCGGCTGCCGAAGGCCGGACTGCTGGGCGCGCCGCTGCTCGGCGTCGTGTTCGGCCTCGCCTGGGCGCCATGCCTGACCCCGACGTTCGGCACCGTCAACGCGTTGGCCTACACGCAAGGCTCGGCCGGCCGCGGGGCATTCCTGCAGGCCTGCTACTGCCTCGGCCTCGGCATCCCCTTCGTGCTCGTCGCGCTCGGCTTCGGCTGGGTGGCCCGCGCGCTCGGTTTCGTCCGGCGGCACTTGCGCGCCGTCAGCATGGTCGGCGGCGGGCTGCTCATCGTCATCGGCGTGCTGCTCGTGACCGGCGAGTGGAACACGCTGATGGACACGCTGCGGGCGAAGGTCGGCGCCGCGTCCGGCTTCGAGGTGTGAGGCCGGTGCTGCGCGCGTTGCGGACGGTCTGGCGTCGGCTGACCAGCATGCGGACGGCGTTGATCTTGCTGTTCCTGCTGGCCGTCGCCGCGGTGCCCGGTTCGCTGCTGCCGCAGCGTCCGCTGAACCCGAGCAAGACCGACGCCTACATCTCCGCGCACGGCGGGTGGGGGCGCTTCCTCGACTCGATCGGCATGTTCGACGTGTTCGGGTCGGCCTGGTTCGCTGCGATCTACCTGCTGCTGTTCGTCTCGCTCGTCGGCTGCCTGATCCCGCGGATCCGGGTGCACGCCCGGGCGGTGGCGCGCACCCCGCTGCCCGCCCCGCGCAACCTGGACAAGCTGCCGGAGTCGGGCTCGTTCGAGACGTCGGCGCCGGCGGCCGACTACGCCCGAGCCGCCCGCGCGACCCTCGGCCGCAGGTGGCGGATCGCGCAACGGGAGGAGCCGTCCGGGGCGGTGACGCTATCGGCGGAGAAGGGCTACTCGCGCGAGACCGGCAACCTGATCTTCCACGTCGCGCTGCTCGCCGCGCTGGTGCTCATCGCGATCGGCCGGCTCTACACCTACGAGGGCCAGCGGGTGCTCAAGCAGGGCGACGGCTTCTGCGACACCGTCTCGCAGTACGACGCGTGGAAGCCGGGGCGGTTCGCCGCCGAGGGCAGGGTGGCGCCCGCGCCGTTCTGCATCGACGACCTGACGAAGTTCACCGCCACCTATACGGCGTCCGGCGAGCCGAGTGAGTTCCGCGCCGACGTCGTGTACCAACCCTCGGTCGACGGCCCGACGAAGCGCGCCTCGATCAGCGTCAACCACCCGCTGCGCATCGAGGGCGACCGGGTCTATCTGATCTCGCACGGTTTCGCGCCGCAGGTGACCGTCCGGATGCCGGACGGCACGACGCAGACGCGCACCGAAGCGTTCATCCCGACCGACGCGTCGACGCTCTACTCCGAGGGCGCTTTCAAGCTGCCCGGGCCGGCCGGGGCGAAGCAGGACATCGGCATCAGCGGCTTCTTCGCGCCGACGCCGGTCACCGGGGCCGACGGAGTGGTCCGGTCGGCCTCGCCGCAGGTCAACGACCCCGCGCTCGGGATGTTCGTCTACGAAGGGGACCTCAACGGTGGGTCGGGGCAGCAGAGCGTGTATTCGCTGGCGCACTCGAAAATGAAGCAGATCGGCACGCTGACGTTGAAGGAGAAGCAGACCGCGACGCTGAAGAACGGCGTTCAGGTGACCTTCGACGGCTGGCTCCCCTGGGCCAGCCTGCAGGTCTCGCACGACCCCGCGCAGGGCTACCTGCTGATCGCCGCGCTGGCCATGGTGGTGGGCCTGATCGGCTCACTCGGCGTGCGGCGACGTCGGCTGTGGTTGCGCATAGTCCCGGGCGGCGCGGGCGGGACCGGATCGCCTACCGTGGTGCACGTCGGCGGCCTGGCCCGCAGCGACTCCGGGAACTTCACGGCGGAGTTCGAGCAGGTGCTGTCCCGCCTGCGGTCGGCCGCGCCGGCGCACGAGGATCAGCAAGACGGGGACGACGGGGGCGGGGACGTGGACGGGCCGACGGCGCAGCGCGCGCCGAGCGAGACGATCGGCGCAGGAAGGGACTGACTGTGGCTGGCATCAGCGGATCGATGGCCCACGTCTCGGACGGGCTGTTCACCACCGCGATCGCGGTCTACGCGCTCGCGATGATCGGCTACACCGCCGAGTTCGCGTTCAGCCGGGTGGGCCGCAAGCTCGACGCGTCGGCGGCCCCCGCGCGCGAGCTGGTGGGCGCTGGTGGCCCGCCGGTGGTCTCCGCGCCCGCCCGGCCCGCGGTCCCGGCCGGCTCGACGGTGTTGGCCGGCTCGGCGGGCGGCGGGCGGCGCGGCAAGGCCGACCGGATCGGGCGCTGGTCGGTGCTTGTGACCGTCCTCGGCGCGCTGTTCCACACGGCCTCGATCGCGGTGCGCGCGATCGCGGTGGACGCGGTGCCGTGGTCGAACATGTACGAGTTCGCCTCGGTCGCCGGCTTGATCGGCGTCGCGGCGTTCCTGGCCGTCCTCTGGCGGTTGCCGCAGCTGCGCTTCCTCGGCGCCTTCGTGCTGCTGCCGGTCGTGCTGATGATGTTCCTCGCCGGGACGGTGCTGTACTCCCAGGCCCAGCCGCTCGTCCCCGCGCTGCAGTCGTACTGGCTGGCCATCCATGTGACGCTCGTGTCGATCGCCGAGGGCGCGCTGATGACGAGCGCCGTGCTGACCGTGCTGTACCTGGCGAAGTCGCGGCACGACCGGCGCAGCACCTTGCCGGACTACCAGCCGGGGACGATCGGGACGCTCGCGGCGAAGCTGCCCTCGGCCGCCGCGTTGGACAAGGCCGCGTACCGCATCGTCGCGTTCTCCTTCCCGCTGTACACCGTCGCGATCATCTGCGGCGCCATCTGGGCCGAGGCCGCCTGGGGCCGCTACTGGGGTTGGGACCCGAAGGAGACGTGGGCGTTCATCGTCTGGGTCGTCTACGCCTGCTACCTGCACGCCCGGGCCACCGCCGGCTGGCGCGGCCGGGCCGCCGCGTGGATCAACCTCACCGGCTTCGGCGCCATCACGTTCAACTTCCTGGTCGTCAACATCGTGGTGTCCGGCCTGCACAGCTACGCCGGCCTCAGCTGACCCGGCCGTTTTCGCGGGCCAGCCCGTCAGCATGATCTCGGCGGGAGCGTGCGGATTGGCACGCTCCGGCCGAGATCATCGGCGAGTTCAGCCGGTTGCCGTCAGGTCGTAGACGGTGCTGCCGCCGACGGTCGAGGCGGTGTACGTCCTCGCCACCCACTGCTGGATCGCGTAGGCCGTCGAGGTGTTCGCCGCCGTCGAGCCGATGAACCCCTGCTGGTCGGCGATGTAGTAGTGCACCTTGCCGGCCTGGACCAGCTGCTGGAACGCCGCGAGCGTGATGGCGTGGTCGGTGCCGTTGTAGCCGCCCAGCGACATCACCGCCTGGCCGGACGCGAGCTCGAGCGAGGCAGCCTCGTTGTCGCTCGTCGTGGCGGCCACCCAGGTGTACGCGCTCGCGTTCTTCTGCAGCGCAGTGGTCAGCGTGCTGCTGACCGTGGCCGCGCCGCCGAGGCCGCCCATGCCGCCGCCGAAGCCGCCGCGTCCAGCCGTGCCGCCGCCCGGGAACCCGCCGATGGTTCCAGTGGTGCCGCCGGTGGCGCCGGTCGTCCCGGCGCCTGGGAAGCCGCCGGTGGTTCCGGTGGTGCCGCCGGTGGTGCCGTTCGCCGTCCCGGCGGCGGCGGCGCCGGGGAATCCGCCGGCGCCGGGGAATCCGCCGGTACCGCCGCCGGGCCGAGCGCCGCCGCCAAAGCCGCCGCGACCGCCGAACCCGCCGCGTCCGGCGCCGGTGGTCGACGCGGGGCCCGCGGTCGGCAGCGCGCCGGTGTGCGCCGTCGACGCCGTCTGCAGCGCGTACGCGGTCGGCGCCACGAGCAGCGTCAGCGCGATCACCGCCGCGACGAGATAGCCCTTGAGCCGGGAACCGAACAGCACCGCGGCGATCGCGACCGCGCCTGCCGCCAGCACGATCCAGCGCAGTTCTGGGTGCCAGGACGCCCGGCCCAGCAGCTCGTAACTCCACCATGCGGCGGCCGCCAGCAACGCGACCAGGCCCCACTTGCCGAGAGATGTGGCGCGCGTGCGCCACATCTCGACGACGCCGATGCCGATCAACGCGGCGATCGCCGGCGCCAGCGCCACCGTGTAGTACGGATGGATGATGCCGCTGGCGAAGCTGAGCACCACGCCGGTGACGAGCAGCCACCCGCCCCACACGATCAGGCTCGCCCGGAGCGGATCGGTCCGCGGCCGGCGTGCTGTCTGCCACGCGACGACGGCGAGCGCGACCAGCGCCGCCGGCAGCAGCCAGCTGATCTGGGTGCCCATGTCGGCGCCGAACAGCCGCGTCAATCCGGTCTCGCCAGAGGAGAAGCCGCCGCCGGCGTTGCCGCCCACGCTGCCGTTGTTGCTCGAACCGGTCAGCCGGCCCACCCCGTTGTAGCCGAACACCAGCTCGAGCACGCTGTTGTCCGTTGACCCGCCGATGTACGGGCGCGACCCGGCCGGCCACAGCTCGACGAGCGCGATCCACCAACCGGCCGCGACGATCATCGCGACGCCCGCGGCCAGCGTGTGCAGCATGCGCTTGCGGAGGGTCGTCGGCGCCGCGATCAGATACGCGATTGCGAACGCCGGCACCACCAGCAGCCCCTGCAGCATCTTCGTCAGGAACGCGAAGCCGACCAGCACGCCCACGAGCATCAGCCAACGGGCCTGAGCAGCCTCGATCGCCCGCACCGTGGCGTAGGCCGCCGCCGTCATCAGCAGCACCAGCAAGGCGTCCGGGTTGTTGAAGCGGAACATCAGCGCCGCGATCGGCGTCGTCGCGAGCGCGGCGCCGGCAAGCAGACCGGCGTTCGCCCCGGCCACCCGCTTGACCGCGGCGTACAGCACCGCGACCGCCGCGACACCCTCGAGCGCCTGTGGCACGAGGACGGACCAGGAGTTCACGCCGAAGATCTTCACCGAGATGTCCATGACCCAGAGCGAGGCCGGCGGTTTGTCGACGGTGATGAAGTTCGACTGGTCGAGCGAGCCGAACAGGAACGCCGTCCAGCTCTTGCTGCCGGCCTGTGCGGCGGCCGCGTAGAACTGGTTCGCCCAGCCGGACTTCGACAACCCGACGAGGTAGAGCAGCGCGGTGCCGAGCAGCAGGAGGCCGAACGGGACGCGCTCGCGCCACCTGCTCCCGGTTAGCGGTGCGGTGTCCGTCGAGTGGCGCGAAATGTCGTGCCACTCAGTCGATTCCGCACCACTCACCGAGGCGGGCCGGACAGAGGTGCTGGTCATGACGCCTTCGCTTTCGTCAGGTCGTAGACGGTCGAGCCGCCGATGGTGGTGGCGGTGTAGTGCGCCTCGACCCAGGACGTGATCGCGCTGCCGGCGCCGCCGCCGCGACCGCCGCCGCCGAAACCACCGCCGACACCGCCGCCGGAGGCGATGAAGTAGCGGACCTGCCCGGCCTGGACGTATTGCTCGAATTGCGCGAGCGTCGGCGCGTTGTCGCTGCCGGTGAACCCGCCGATCGCCATGACGGCCGTGCCACTGGCCAGTTCGAGCGGCCCGGCGCTCTGCGAACCGATGGTCGCCGCCGCCCACTTCGTCGTGGTGCTCTTCAACGCCGCGATGAGTGCCGAGCTGGTGCTGGCGCCGAGCCCGCCACCTCCGGTCGCGCCGCCGGTCGCGTCGCCGGTCGCGTCGCCGCCGGTCGCGCCGCCGCCCTGGGTGGACGTGCCGCCCGGCGCCGTGCCGGTCCCACCCTGGGTCGTGCCGCCAGGGAGGGCGCCGCCTTGCGAAGGCGCGCCGGGGAATCCGCCGGCGCCGTTGCCGGCGCCCGGGAACCCGCCGGCCGGGAACCCGGCCGGGAAGCCGGCCGGCAGCTCGCCGCCGCCGAACCCGCCACGGCCGCGGCCTGCGCCAAACCCGCCGCGGCCGCCGAACCCGGCGCCGGCGACAGCCGGACCGGCGGTCGGCGTCGAGCCGGTGTGCGGCGTCGTCGTGGTGTCGAGCGCGTACGCCGCCGATGCGCCGCCGGCGACGACCAGCCCGACGCTCAGCGCCGTCATCGTCAGCCCGCGCCGAATCGCGGCAGGAGGCGCGAGCAGCAGCGCCGCCCCCGCGATGCCGGCGATGAGCAACAGGTAACTCAGCCACCCGTAGAACGACGGCGTGCGGTGCAGCAACGTGTAGCCCCACCCGCCGGTGACGAGCGTGCCCGCGGCGAGCGCCACCCTGGCCGGCGCGTCGGCCCGCCGCCGCCACAGCGTCACCGCGCCGATGCCGACGAGCGCCGCGATCGCCGGCGCCAACTCGACGGTGTAGTAGGTGTGGATGACGCCGCCGGCGAAGCTGAGCACGGCCCCGGTGACCAGCAGCCAGCCGGCCCAGATGATCACCGCGGCCCGGGTTCGATCGGTCAGCGCCGCCCGTCGGGTCACCACGGCCAGCGCGACGATCGCGATCAGCGCGGCCGGGATCAGCCAGGCGATCTGGCCGCCGTTGTCGGAGTTGAACAGCCTGCCGATGCCGGTGGCGCCGTCGAAGCCACCGCCGGCGCCGCCCGGGCCGCCGCCGCTGGAGCCGGACAGCCGGGAAAGCCCGTTGTAGCCGAACGCCAGGCCGAGCGGCGAGTTGTCGCCTGAGCCGCCGATGTAGGGCCGGTCGGCGGCCGGCGTGAGCTGCACGGCGAGCACCCACCAGCCGGCGCCGACGACGATGCCGGCCACCGCGGCGAGCAGCTGCGCCGCCTTGCGCCGCCAACTCGCCGGGGCCGCGACGAGGTAGGCGATTCCCAGCGCCGGGACGACGGTGAACGGCTGCAGGCCCTTCGCCAGGAACGAGAGGCCGACGACCAGGCCCGCGAACACCAGCCACTTCGTCGACGCGACCTCGATCGCGCGGGTGGTGCAGTAGGCGGCCGCCACGATGAGCAGCACCATCAGCGCGTCCGGGTTGTTGAACCGGAACATCAGCACCGCGACCGGCGTGATCGCGAGCAGGCCGCCGGCGAGGATGCCGGCCCAGTGCCCGAACCAGCGCTTGACCGTCGCGTGCAGCAGCCAGACGGCGAGCACGCCCTCGATCGCCTGCGGCGCGAGCATCGACCACGAGTTGAAGCCGAAGAGCCGGCCGGACAGCTCCATCGGCCACAGGGCGGCCGGCGGCTTGTCGACGGTGATCAGGTTGGCCGAGTCGAACGAGCCGAAGAAGAACGCCTTCCAGCTCTTCGTCCCGGCCTGCACGGCGGCTGCGTAGAAGTCGTTGGCGTAGCCGGACGCGCCGAGGTTCCACAGGTACAGCAGCGCGGTGACCCCGAGCAGCCCGAACAGCGAGCCGCGCTCGCGCAGCACGCGATGATCTCGGCTGGGCCGTGCGTTCTCGTCAGGTGCGGCCGAGATCATCGGCTCAGATAGGGCGGTCATTTGGCGGTCTCCATCCGACGACGTCCGAACACCCATTGGCGGAACAGGACGAACCGCAACAGGGTGGCGAGCAGGTTTGCCACGACGAGCACTGCGACTTCGAGCGCGCGGGCGGGGTGCGGGGTCGTCGCGCCGAGCAGCCACAGCGAACCGCTCGTCAGCGCGAGGCCGAGGCCGAACACGACCAGCCCTTGCAGCTGATGCCGGGCGACGCCGCCGCCGCGCACGCCGAAGGTGAACCGGCGGTTCGCCGTGGTGTTGGCGACCGCCGTGATCAGCAGCGCGAGCAAGTTTGCGCCCTGCGCGCCGGTCGACGGGCGCAACACGACGAACAGCAGCAGGTAGGCGAGCGTGCTCAGCACGCCGATCGCGGCGAAGCGCAGGGCCTGTCCGGCGAGCCGGCGGGGAACGCCGGGCACCGCGACCTCGTCGCGGCCGACGGCGGTGCGCAGCTCGCGCAGCGGCAGGTCGCCGCGGGCCAACGCGCGGCCAAGCCGGGCTACGCCGCGCAGATCCGCGAGCGCGGTGGCCCGGATGTCGACGCGGCTGTCCGGGTCGTCCACCCAGTCCACCGGCACTTCGGCGATCCGCATGCCGCTGCGCTCGGCGAGCACCAGCAGCTCGGTGTCGAAGAACCACGCAGTGTCGCGCACGTGCGGCAACAGCACCCGCGCGGCCTCGGTGCGCATGGCCTTGAAGCCGCACTGCGCGTCGGAGAAGCCGGCCCGCAGCGTCGTGCGCAGCAGCAGGTTGTAGGAGCGGGAGATGAGCTCGCGCTTCGGTCCGCGCACCACCCGCGACGAGCGGGACAGCCGTGACCCGATCGCGACGTCGCTGTGCCCGGACATCAGCGGCGCGACCAGGGGCAGCAGCGCCGCGAGGTCGGTGGACAGGTCGACGTCCATGTAGGCGACGACCCGCGCCTGCGAGGACGCCCAGACCTGCTGCAGCGCGCGACCGCGGCCCTTGGCGTCGAGATGCACCGCGCGCACGCCGTCGAACTCGGCGGCCAGCCGCTGCGCGGCCGACCAGGTGCGGTCGGTGCTCGCGTTGTCGGCGATCGTGACGATCGACTCGAACGGGAAATCGCGCGCGAGATAGGCATGCAGGCGACGGATGCTCGGCTCGAGATCGCGTTCCTCGTTGTAGACGGGGACGACGATCTCGACGTCGACAATTCCGTCTACAGCGGCGGTCGGTGGCGAGCTTCGCTCGGCGAGCGCTGTCATCGGTGTTCCTTTCACGCGGTTCACTGGCTGGTCGTGGACAGGGCGAGGGCGGGGCACGCCGCGATGGCGCGGCGGACGTCGGCGGGCGTGTCGTCGCCGACCTCGGAGTGGTGGACGACGGGGAAGCCCCACTCGTCGAGGCCGATGCGATCGACGAGCAGCGCGGCGCACAGGCCGTGGCCGTCGCAACGAGTCCAGTCGACGCGCAGCACGCTCATCACGCGGCGCCGATCGGCAGCCGGCCGAGCACCGGCCGGCCGCAGCCGCCGCTCTCGAGATGCCGGTCGATCTCGTCGTGCAGCAGATGCACGCCGGAGGTGACGAACCGGGCCGCGCCGTCCGGGTGCGCGCACGCGCCGCGGCCGGTGACGGCGCGCGCGTGGTCGAGCGCCGCCTCGACCGTTGACAGCTGCCGTCCCGGCCGGCCGCCGGGGGCGGGCTGGCCGGCGGCGAGCGCGGCGACGTCGGCGGCCAGCGCGGGGAGGCCGAACCGGCACGGGCCACATTGCCGGGCCGACTCGCCGGCGAGCCAGCCGGCGACCCGGGCGAGCTCGCCGAGCGCGCACGTGCCGTGGTCGACGACGAGCAGCACGCCCGCGCCGAGCGTCCCGCCGGCGCTGCGCAACCCCGCGCGGGACAACCGGATCTCCGGAATCGGCGCGCACCATGCGCCGTGGTAGCCGCCGACGACGACGGCCTGTGGCCGCTCGACGACCCCCGCCGCGGCGAGCACGATGCCCAGCGGCGTGCCGGTCGGCAGCTCGACCACGCCGGCCCTGTCGACGGCCCCGCCGACGGTCAGCAGCGTGGTCCCCGGCTCGTCGAGGGCGCCGGTGTCCGTGTAGCGGTGCGGGCCGACACGCAGCAGCACGGCGAGTTGGGCGAAGGTCTCGGCGTTCGACAGCACCGTGCCGGAGTCGGTCGGCGGTGTGCGCCGGCCGGGCGGCAGCGCCGGGCCGCCGTCGAGCGCGCGGACGAGCGCGCGAGCCTCGCCCGCGACGAATCCGCCCGGCGTCACGCGGACGCTCAGCCGGGCGGCGTCCGCGCGCTCGGCGCCCGCGGCGCGGACGGCGGCCGCGGTCGTCTCGTCGTGCAGCGCGACGACGACCTCGCGGGCGCCGATCGCGGCGGCAGTGGCAAGCGCGCCGTCCAGCACGAGGTGCGGCGTGCGGCGCAGCAGCACGCGGTCCTTGCGGCTGGCGGGCTCGCTCTCGGCGCCGTTGACGACGACCCGGCGCCGGTGCGGCGCGAGCGCGCGCAGCTTCGCGGCGAACGGGAAGCCGGCGCCGCCGCGGCCGGGCAGCCCGCCGACGGCGTCGAGCACGGCCAGCAGTCGGTCGAACTCGACGGCCGGCAACGGGCCGTGCGTGCCGAGGTGCTCGCGCAGGTCGAGGCGGTCGGCTGTGTCCAGGCCAGCGAGCAGGCGCGGCGCGCCGATCGTCCAGGTCCGGGTGTCCAGCGGCGGTGTCTCCCGCGGACGGCGCAGCACGGCGGTCATACGCCCTCCTCCGTCGGGCGATGACGGCGTGCTGGCCACATTGATGACCTCGCAAGCTCGGTCATCCTGCCCTCCTCCGTCGGGCGATGACGGCGTGCTGGCCACATTGATGACCTCGCAAGCTCGGTCATCGGTGCGCTCTGCTCAACAGGGGGACGGTGGGCTCGGGCTGCGCGGCGGCGACTGGCGGGCGGGCGCCGAATCGATCGGCTGCCGGGTCGGCGAATCGGTCGGCCCCGCGCGGCGCCAGCGTCAGCAGCCGGATGCCAGCGGCGCCGAGCACCGCTGAGAGGCAGACGACGTAGAGCAGGCGCACCCAGCCGGTCGAGCTGTCGGTGCCCGAGTTGAGGCCGTGCAGCATCGCCGCGGCCCAGCCGGCGTAGGCGAGGCAGTGCAGCGCGCGCCACGAGCGCGCGGCGCGCGGGGATGACGCCATCCGGCCGCGCGCCATGCCGACGCCGGCGACGAGCAGGAACGTGTAGACGGCCAGCGTCCCGACGCCGACCCACACCGGGCGATAAGCCGAGGTGAACGGGATCAGCGCGCCGCGCCAGCCGACGTGGGCGTAGGAGTCGGCGAGGATCGCGGTCACATGCAGCGTCAGCGCGGCGAGGCCGAGCGCGGCGACGGTGCGGTGCACGTGCTGGGCGACGTAGCGCCGCCCGATGCTGCGCAGGTCGCTCACCTGGCCGGTGGCGGCGCGACGGCTGACGAGTGCGCCGATACACGTCGAGATGGTCAACAGCGTCAGCGCGGACAGGCCGGCGCCGCGGGCGGTGATCCAGACGTTCACGACGGCGCTCCGGCCAGGATCACGTTTTCCGGTGTGGGGGACGTTGCGCGGGTCGCGCCGTGGCCCTGTCGCCGGAAAACTTGATCGAATTCAGGGGTGGCGTCGGGATCGGTCGGCGCGCGGGTGTCTGCGGCGGGCGCGGTGCTGGTATCGGTGGGGCGCGGCCAGCCGGCGGTGGTCGTCACCGAACCGTCCTGGGCGACGAGCCGGGCCGCGAAGCCGCGCTGGGTCAGCCAGGCGAGCGCGTCCGCGCCGAGCACCAGCGCGGCGGTGCTCGCCATGTTCGCCTCGAGCCCGGTGGCCGCCCAGACCGAGGCGGTCCGCCAGGGACCGTCGGTCGGCTGGCCGCTCCGCGGGTCGATGACGTGGTGCCTGCGTTGCCCGTCACGCTGCCAGGTGCGCAGCGTCGTCGTGGAGGTGGCCACGCCGCCGTGCCGCACGGTCACCACCTGGCCGGGGCCGCCGGCGCGCTCGGCGACCCGGACCCGCCAGCCGTCGCCTGCCGGGCCGGCGACGGCGAGGTCGCCGCCCAGCTCCACGAGCACGCCAGTGCCGTACCGATCGGCGAAAGTGCGGGCCGCGAGGTCGGCCGTCCAAGCCTTCGCGGTGGCGCCGAGGTCGAGCTCGACCCCGCGCGGCACGGTGAGCAGGCCGGCCCGTCGGTCTAGCCGAATCCGGCTCCAGCGATGACCCGGCCGCGCCTCGCCTGCCGCTCGGTCGTTGGTTGGGACGGATGGCGGGGCACCGGCCAGCGCCGCGGCGCTGTCGACGGCGCTGGTGGGCGAGACATCGCTCGCGCGCAGCAGGGCGATGTCGCGGTCGTAGCCGAGTTCGCGCAGGGTCTGGCCGAGCGTCGGGTCGACCGCGCCGTCCGTCGCCGCGGCGGCGCCGAGCGCCGCGTCCACCAGCTCGACCAGCAGCCGGGACACCGGCGTCGGCAGGCCGGCTCGCGCGTTCGCCCCGCTCAGCTCCGAGTCCGGCCGGAACCGGCTCGCCGCTTTGTCGACGCGATCGAGCAGCGCCACGAGGTCCTCGTGCGCCGGCCGCAACGCGCGATCGTCGGCGACGACGAGGCGCATCGTGCAGCTCCAGGCCGAACCCGTCCAGGTGGCGCTCATGAGCCGTTGCTCGCGCTGGAGGTCTGCGAGCCCTGGTCCGAGCTGCTGCTGATGCCGCTCGAGGTCGAGTTCGACGAGGCGCCGGCTGACGTGTTCGATCCCGTCGTCCCGGTCGATCCCGTCGTCCCGGTCGAGCCCGTCGTGCCAGTCGAATCGGAAGTCGTCGACGCCGGCTCAGCCGACGCGGCGACGCCGCTGATCAACCCCACGGTGAGCGCGCCGGCCGCGGCGGCGGCCACGGCGCCGGCGTAGGTGGCGCGCGAAGTCAGTTTCGAGGCGGGGCGTCGGGTCATAGCGACTACGGTCGCGCCCGGCGGGTCAGCCCCTCATCAGCCAAGCGTCAACAAAAGGTCAACTTCGGTTAGGGACCGGCTCGGCGGCGCCCCGTTATAGGGTCTGGCGCAATGCACCGGATCACGGCCGTCGTCGCCGTCGCCGCCACGGCAGTTGCGCTCGCCGGATGCGACCGATCCGCGACGCTGTCGAAGCTGGTGGGTTCGAGTCCGGCCCCGATGTCCACGACGTCCACGACGTCCACCGCGGTCGCCGGGACGTCGATCTCGGGCGGCCCGAGCGATCGCAGCACCGCCCCCGGCGCCGTCGGCAAGGGTCGATTGCCCAGCCCGAAGCGCGACTTCTCGGTCGTCCTGCCGCCCGGCTGGCGTGAGAACCAGGCCACTGCCGAGCAGGCCGGCGCGCTCGACGCCTACACCGGCCCGGTCGGCGGCGGTTTCATCACGAACGTCAACGTCGTCCGCGAGCAGGTCGCGGCCGGCGAGGACGTCGATGCGTACCGCAGTCGGGCCGTGGCCGCGTTAGGCCGCGCGCTGAAGCTCACCGACCTCAGCCCGGTCGCGGCCACGCGGGTCGACGGCAGCGCGGGGCGGCGCTACACCTTCGATGACGCGCAGGCCGGCTACCGGCTGCGGCAGGAACAGACGGTCGTGCTGCACGGCGGCTACGGCTACGTGATCACCTACACCGCCAGCCGGGACGCGTTCGCCGCCTCGAGGACAGCCGCGGCGTCCATCGTGTCGTCCTGGCGCTGGGGTTGAGCTCAGCTGCTCGCAAAGCGGCTGCGGTCAGGGGGCGCCGAGTTCCAGCATCACCAGCGCGCCGCCGCCCGGGCCGGCGCCGGTGGTCAGCCGCCCGCCGGACGCCTCTGCGCATCGTCTGGCGATGTCGAGCCCGAGGCCGGTCGAGCCGCGGTCGCTGCGTCCGCGCAGCACAGCGTCCGGCGGCAGCCCAGGGCCCTCGTCGGCCACCTCGAGCCGTGCGCCGGTCGCCGTCGGCACCAGCCGCACCGCGAAGTCGACGCCTTCGGGCGTGTGCGCGACGACGTTCTCGACGAGCGCGTCCACCGCCGCGGCAAGGTCCTCGGCCGAGGCGCGCACCGGCACCGGCGCGTCGGGCAGCGCGAGTTCGCCGCGCCGCCCTTGATCGTCGGCGAGCGGTGTCCAGAAGCCGAACCGGTCGGCCACCACCGCTGTCGCGTCGCACGACGGGATCCGGCCCTCGCGCTGCGGCCGGCGGGCGGCATGGATGACCGCCGTGAGCATCCGCTCGAGATTGGAGACGTGGGTGCCCACGCGCTCGGCGTCGGCCGGGTCGCGCAGCGACTCCGCGTCCAGCCGCAGCGCGGTGAGCGGTGTCCGCAGCCGGTGCGACAGGTCGGCGACGGTCTCGCGCTCCTCGGCGATCAGTTCATCGATGCGGTCGGCGAGCCGGTTCAGCCCGCGACCGACGTCGGCGACTTCGGTCGGCCCGTCGGTCGGCGCCCGGGCGAGCGTGTCGCCGGCGGCCAGCTGGGACGCGGTCGCCGCGGATTGCACGAGCGGCCGGACGATGCGCCTGGTGAGCACCTCGCCGGCGAACGCGCCGGCGAGCAGCAGCCCGACGCTCGCGCCGGCCAGCAACAGCCACCACCCGGTCTCGCCGCTGCGCAGCTGGCTGTCGCTGGCGTAGACGCGGACGACGAGCAGCCCGTCGCGGCCGAACAGCCGCAGCTGTGCCAGCTGGCCGCCCGCCCATGATTGGGCGCTCGACTGCGGACCCCCGCGCGCGCCCGGGCCGCCGGCCGACTCGCCGCTGGCGCCCCCCGCCCCTTCGCTGCCGCCCGTCCCGGCGGCGCCGCCCGCGCCGGCCAGCTGATCGAGCTGGCTCAGGTCGCCAGGCGGCGGGGCGCCCAGCCCCGTGCCGGTCGGCAGCTCCACCGACACCGAGCGTTCCACGCTGACGCTCTTCAGGTACGCGGTGATCTGCGCGTCCGTCGGCGACGTCTGGGCGCCCCGCAGGAAGGCCACGAACTGGCCGGCGGCGGACTCGAGCCGGGTGGTCGCGTCCTGATACACGCTCCGGCGGATCAGGATGGCGAGCGGGATGGCGAACGCGAGCACGACGAGCGTGGTCATGCCGACCACGAGCAGCAGGATCCGGCGGCGCATCAGGCCTCGCTGGGCGCCGCGAGCCGCACGCCGACGCCGCGCACACTGTGGAGGTAGCGCGGCGCGACCGCCGTCTCGCCGAGCTTGCGGCGCAGCCAGGACAGGTGCACGTCCACCGTCCGGTCCGAGCCGCCCCACGCGAGCTGCCACACCTCGCCGAGCAGGTCGCGTTTGGTGACGACCTCGCCGGCGCGCCGGGCCAGCGCGAGCAGCAGCTCGAATTCCTTGCGCGCCAGCTCGATTGGCCGGCCGTCGACGGTCACCTCGTAGCTGCGGGTGTCGATGACCAGCCCGCCGACGGTGATCACCGGATCCTCGTCGGTCTTGCCGGAGCGGCGCAGCACCGCGCGGATCCGGGCGGTGAGCTGTGCCGCGGTGAACGGCTTGATCACGTAGTCGTCGGCGCCGAGGTCGAGCAGCCGGACGATCTCGGCCTCGTCGTCGCGAGCGGTCGCGATGATCACCGGCACGTCGCTGACGGCGCGCAGCATCGACAGCACATCCGCCCCGTCGATGTCCGGCAGGCCGAGGTCGAGCAGCACGACGTCCGGCTTGTTCTCGACCGCCGCGGACAGCGCGGGCATGCCGGCGCCCACCGACGTCACGACGTGGCCGTGGTCGCGCAGCGAACGGGTGAGGGCGGTGCGGATCGCCGCGTCGTCCTCCACCAGCAGCAGCTGCGCCATGGCCGCGAGGGTAGCCACCTCTGCCTTGGTGGCTGAGCTGGTCGCGAAAACGGCCCAGAACGCGACCAGCTCGGGCACCAAGGCAGAGATACCTTGGCGGTATGGCCTACGCCGACCTGCAGGACTTCCTTCGTGCCCTGGACAAGGACGGCGACCTCGCGACCGTCAAGGCGCCCGTCGACCCGCAGCTGGAGGTGAGCGGCATCGTCGCGCGGGTGCTGCGCGAGCAGGGACCTGCGCTGCTGTTCACGAACCCGACCCGCGGCGCGATGCCGCTCGCGATCAACGTGTTCGGCGCCGAGCGGCGGATGGCGAAGGCGCTCGGCGTCACCAGACTCGACGAGATCGGCGAGCGGATCGCCGAGCTGCTCAAGCCCGAGTTGCCGCAGGGGCTCAGCGGCTTCCGCGACGCGCTCGGCAAGGTCGGCCAGCTGCGCGCCGCCCCGCCACGGCGGGTCAAGGACGCGCCCAGCCAGGAGGTCGTGCTGCGCGGCGACGAGATCGACCTCGAGGCGCTGCTGCCCGGGGTCAAGGCGTGGCCGGGCGACGGCGGCGTGTTCCTCAACCTCGGGCTGACGCACACCAAGCATCCGGAGACGGGCGCGCGCAACCTCGGCATGTACCGGTTGCAGCTGCAGGATCCGCGCACCGTCAGCCTGCACTGGCAGATCCACAAGGACTCGACGTCGCACGCGGCAATCGCCGAACGGCGCGGCGAGCGGCTGCCGGTGGCGATCGCGTTCGGCTGCCCGCCGGCGGTCACCTACGCCGCGTCCGCCCCGCTGCCCGGCGACATCGACGAGTACCTGTTCGCCGGCTTCGTGCAGCGCGAGCGGGTGGAGCTCGTCGACTGCGTCAGCGTGCCGCTGCAGGTCCCGGCCGGCGCTCAGGTGGTGCTCGAGGGCTGGGTCGAGCCGGGCCAGCGGGCGCCGGAGGGGCCGTTCGGCGACCACACCGGCTTCTACACGCCGGTCGAGCCGTTCCCGGTCGTGCGGGTCGAGACGCTGACGATGCGCAAGAAGCCGATCTTCCAGTCGATCATCGTCGGCCGGCCGCCGCAGGAGGACGCCCCGATCGGCAAGGCGACCGAGCGGATCTTCCTGCCGCTGATCCGGCTGACCGTGCCGGAGATCGTCGACTACGACCTGCCCGCGGCGGGCGTGTTCCACAACTGCGCGATCGTCTCGATCGACAAGCGCTATCCCAAGCACGCGCAGAAGGTCATGAACGCGATCTGGGGCGCCGGGCTGATGGCGCTGACCAAGCTGATCGTCGTGGTGGACGCCGACTGCGACGTGCACGACTACGCCGAGGTCGCGTGGCGCGCGTTCGGCAACGTCGACTACGCCCACGACGCGCTGCACTCGATCGGGCCGGTCGACCACCTCGACCACGCCAGCTACGCGCAGTTCTACGGCGGCAAGCTCGGCGTGGACGCGACCCGCAAGCTGCCGACCGAGGGCTACACCCGCGGTTGGCCGGAGGAGTGCGTTCTCGACGCCGAGACGCTCGCGCTGGTCGACCGGCGCTGGCGCGAGTACGGCATCCGGGCACGCCGCTGAGGCACGCTGACCCGCCGTCGGCGTCAGCCAGCCGAAACGCGCGGCCGGGACGATCGGCGGCGTGTTCACCGCCGACGTCCTGACGCTCACCGCAGCACGGCCGCTTCGTCCACCTGCCGATCGAGCTCGCGACCCGCGGGCGCAACGAGGTGGATCCGGACGGCGACCTGTGGCGGTCCGTGCTCGAAGCGACCGGCCAGCCGCCGCGCTTCGGCTGAACTTTGGCAGACTCACAGATCGTGAGCATCGCGGCGCCCGAACGCAGCCGGGTGCGCAAATTCCTGCGGCTCGTGATGATCGAGCACTCGGTGTTCGCGCTGCCGTTCGCCTACATCGCCGCGCTGACCGCCATGTGGGCGCAGACCCGCTCGGTGCACTGGCTGCAGCTGCTGCTGATCACCGTCGCGATGGTGTCGGCGCGGACAGTGGCGATGAGCGCCAACCGCATCCTCGACCGCGAGTTCGACGCGTTGAACCCGCGCACCGCCCGCCGCGAGCTGGTCACCGGCGAGCTCAGCGTGCGCAGCGCCTGGGTCGGGACGCTCGTGTCGCTGGTGGTCTTCCTCGCCAGCGCGCTCGCGCTGTCGCCGCTGTGCCTCGCGTTGGCGCCGATAGCGGTGTTCCTGCTCGTCCTCTACAGCTACGGCAAGCGGTTCACCGACTACCCGCAGGCGCTGCTCGCGCTCGCGCAATTTGTCGCGCCGGTCGGCGCGTGGATCGCCGTGACGGGATCGGCGAGCTGGGCGGCCACCGCGCTCGGCGTCGCGGTCGGCACCTGGATCGGCGGGTTCGACCTGATCTACGCCTGCCAGGACACCGAGGTCGACCGGCGCATCGGCGTGCGCTCGGTGCCGGTGCGCTTCGGCGTTCCGGCGGCGTTGCGCGCGTCTTCGGCAGTGCACGTCGTCACGGCAGTGGCGTTCGCCTGGTTCGGCGCCGCCGCCGGGCTCGGCTGGCTGTGGTGGACGGGGGTCGCGCTGACCGTGCTGGTGCTGGCGTACGAGCACCTGATCGTGCGCGCCGACGACCTGTCCCGCGTCAACCGCGCGTTCTTCACCGCGAACGGCGTGATCGGCATCGGGCTGTTCGGCTTCGCGCTGGCCGATCTCGTCGTCCACGGCCTGGGCGCGTGATGGCTCGTGAGCCGTGGGTGGTCGGGGTGTCCGGCGCGTCCGGCACGCCATACGCGAGAGCAGTGCTCAACGCCCTGCTCGACGCGGACGAACCGGTCGACCTCGTCGTCTCGCGCGCGGCGCGGCTGACCATCCTGGACGAGACCGGCCTGTCCTTCCGCGACAGCCACTGGCGCGAGGATCTCGCCAGCTGGCTCGGCCGCGACGTGCCTGGCGTCGAGTACTGGCCGGCCGGCGATCTCGGCGCCGGGCCGGCGAGCGGCTCGTACCCGGCTCGCGGCATGGTCGTCGTGCCGGCCTCGACCGCGTCGGTCGCGGGCATCGCGCTCGGCCTGTCGAAGGACCTGCTGCAACGCGCGGCGGACGTCACGCTGAAGGAACGCCGGCCGTTCGTGATCATCCCACGGGAGACGCCGTACACCCGGGCGACGCTCGCGCACCTGCTCGAGCTGCACGACGCGGGCGCGGTCGTGTTGCCGGCCAGCCCCGGCTTCTACAGCGCGCCGCAGTCGATCGCGCAGCTCGTCGACTTCGTGGCGGCGAAGGTGCTGGACGTGCTCGGCGTGCGGCACGACTTGATCACCCGCTGGACCGGCCGGCTCGGCGCCGCCCTCGACGCGGGTCCCCCGGCAGCGCCGCCGGCGGAGTGACCGGCGGAGTGACCGGCGGTCAGCGGCGGCGGGCGGCCAGCACGTACATGCCGCGGTCGCAGCGGCGGCCCCCGGTCGCGAACCGCCGGGTCATCGCGGCCGCCTGCGCCAGGTCGGCCACCTCGAAGCCGTGTTGGTCGAGCAGCGCCGGCGCCCGGTCCGCCGGCAGGGCGGACCGGACCGGCTCGCCGAGCAGCCGCAGCGACTGCTCCCCGGCGCGCCGGGCCGCGCCGAGCGGGGTCCGCTCGCCGGCCCGCTGCCAGCAGTCCATCGCGATCATCGAACCGGGGCCGCACACCTCGCGCAGCGCCGCGAGCGTGGCGCGCACCGCGTCCGCCGCGAGGTACATGCTCACGCCTTCCCACACCACGAACGTGGCGACGCCGGAGGGAAACGCGGCGTCGGCGAGGCGATCCGCGAGCGACTGCCGGGCGAAGTCGGTCTCCACCCGCACCACCTGCGCCGGCCCGAACAGGTCGGCGTGCGCCGCGACGACCGACGCTTTGCGCCGCGCCATCGCCGGCAGGTCGACCTCGTAGGCGGTCCGGTCGCCGAGCTGGTTCGCGAACCGGTACGCGCGGGCGTCGTAGCCGGCGCCGAGCAGCAGCACCTGCTCGACGTCCGGCAGCGCGGCGAGCAGGTGTTCGTCGATGAAGCGGTGGCGGCACAGCGCGGACGTCGAGATCGCGGCCGGCGGCGTCCGTTCGGCCAGGCGCACCACCGGCCCGGCCGCGTACAGCGGCGCGAGCAGCGCCCGGGTGGCTGGCGGCAGGAAGAACGGCGCGAGCGGGTCGCTGACGATTCGCTCGGCGGGGTCGCGGCTCAGCTCGAGCGCGCGGCCGAGAGCGGTGGCCTGCGCGGTGCGGCTCGGCCGCCCGCTGACGCTCGGCAACGATGGGATGACCCGCACCCGCCCATCGTGCCCCGGACACCCGCCCGGGTAGCCGTCGGCGGCCGTCCGATTCCTACGTAGGCTGGTCGGCATGGCGTTGACCGAAGCCCGCAAGGCCGAGCTGACCGAGAAGATTGAGGCGCGCGAGCGGCTCACCCGCCGCGACGGCGAGGACCTCTACGACAGCGACGACCTCGCCTGGCTGGGCGGCCTGGCGCACGGCCTGCGCACCGAGAAGAACGGCGACACCGTCTTCTTCAACGTCAACCGCCACCTCAACCTGACCAACGTGTGCGCGGCGTCCTGCGCCTACTGCAGCTTCCAGCGCAAGCCCGGGCAGAAAGACGCGTACACGATGCGCGTCGAAGAGGCCGTCGAGAAGGCGCTGGCCATGAAGGACGACGGGCTCACCGAGCTGCACATCGTCAACGGCCTGCACCCGACGCTGCCGTGGAAGTACTACCCGCGGGTGCTGCGCGAGCTGAAGGCCGCGCTGCCCGACGTCGCGCTCAAGTGCTTCACCGCCACCGAGATCCACTACTTCGAGGAGATCTCCGGGCTGTCCGCCGACGAGGTCCTCGACGAGCTGATCGACGCGGGCCTGGAGTCGCTCACCGGAGGCGGCGCGGAGATCTTCGACTGGGACGTCCGCAAGCAGATCGTCGACCACAACACGCACTGGGAGGACTGGTCGCGCATCCACCGGCTGGCCCACAGCAAGGGGCTGCGCACGCCGGCGACGATGCTCTACGGCCACATCGAAGAGCCGCGGCACCGTGTCGACCACGTGCTGCGGCTGCGCGAGCTGCAGGACGAGACCGGCGGGTTTCAGGTGTTCATCCCGTTGCGCTTCCATAACGACAACAACCGCCTCTCGCACCTGCCGATGGCCCAGCCGGCAGACGTGCTCAAGACTTTCGCCGTCTCCCGGCTGATGCTCGACAACTTCCCGCACGTCAAGGTGTTCTGGGTGATGCACGGGCTGTCCACCTCGCAGCTCGCGCTCAACTACGGCGCGGACGACATGGACGGCTCGGTGGTCGAATACAAGATCACGCACGACGCCGACGGCTACGGCACGCCCGACAAGCTGACCCGCGACGACCTGCTGAACCTGATCCGGGACGCCGGCTTTCAGCCGAAGGAGCGCAACACCCGCTACGAGATCATTCGGACCTACGACGGCCCGGTGTCGTTGGCGCAGCGGCGCGCCGCGCCACAGGCCGTCTGGGCCTGACGCGATGAGCGAGCAGCAGCCGAACGGGAGCGGCACGCCGGCGGGGCCGAGCTTCGCCGGCTGGATGGGCTCGATGTGGCTCTACACGTTGTTGCGCTTCGGGTTGTTCTTCGCCCTCTGGGGTCTGCTCGTTCTCACCGGGCTGCGCGGGCTGCTCGCCGCCGCCATCGCGCTGATCCTGTCTGTCCCGTTGTCGCTCGTGCTGCTCGCCAAGCCGCGCGCCGCGTTCAGCCGGAACCTGGAGGCGCGCGTCGCCGCGCGGCAGACCCAGCGCGACGATCTGGACGCCCGGTTGGAGAGCGAAGACTGACGTTCTGCGAGTTGTGCTCGCCCGGGCGGCCTCCACGCCGACGACACGCGGACAAGTCCTTAAGCAAATTGTCCTCGCTTCGTCGGGCTGGACGCCGACGAAGCGCGGACAAGTCGTTGGAGGGTCGGGCGTGTCGCTCAGCGCAGCAGCGCGGCGACCTGCTCGACGGCCCGCCGGTTGCCGGCCGCGTGCCAGCGGTGGCCGTGCGCCTCGACGACCTCGGCAACGCCGCCGGCCGCCGTGACCAGCGCCGCGCCCGGCAGCCAGTCCCACGGCAGCGAGTCGACCTGCAGCGACACCCCGAGGCGGCCGGCCGAGATGGCCGCGAGTTCGACCGAGCCCGACCCGAGCATCCGGACGCTCGCGGCGCCGCGCAGCACCCGCAGCAGCGGCTCGCGGATCTGGTCGTCCGGCAACGTCGTCGGATGCAGGTACGTCGTCAGCGCGATCGCGTCCAGATCGCGGTCGGCCAGCGGCTCGACCGGCGTGCCGTTGCGGGTGGTCGGCGCGCCCGGGCCGCCGACCCACAGCTCGTCGGCCGACGGTTGGTAGACGGCGCCGAGCGGTTGCGCGCCCGGCGCCACGAGCGCGAGCGCGGCGCACCAGATCGGCAGGCCGCTGACGAAGTTGTAGGTGCCGTCGACCGGGTCGATGTACCAGGTGCGCACGTCCGCGCCGGCCGCGGAGTCCGCGGTGCCCTCCTCGCCGACGATCGCGTCGCCGGGCCGCTCGGCGCGCAGCCGGGTGACCACGAGATCTTCGGCCGCGTGGTCGGCCGCGGACACGACATCGGTGATCGACGTCTTCTGCTCGACGCGCACGCCCTCGGCCAGCATCCGCGCGGCGAGGTCTCCGGCGGCCCGGGCGAGCTCCGCGATCAGCGCGATGTCGACGGGGGAGTGACCGGAAAAGTCGTCGGTGGGCACGCCTGCCGACGGTAATCGGTGCGACGCTAATCGGTGCGCCGGCGTCCGGAGCCGGGTGCCTATGCCCCGCCGATTTGCTCTGCTCCGTCAGGGTGAGCGCTCCGTGTCGGTAAGCAGAGCAAATGCGCTGGGGGAGGGCGTCCCGACCGCTCAGCCGTAATGCGCCGTGAACTGCTCGCGCACGACGTTCTTCTGGATCTTGCCGGTGGACGTCTTCGGCAACTCGGGCACGACGATCACCGACTTCGGGATCTTGTACGGCGCCACGTGCCCGCGCATCGCCGCGAGCAGCGCGGCCGGGTCGATCGTGGCGCCGGCTTGGGGCACGACCACCGCTGTGATCGCCTCGGTCCACCGCTCGTGCGGCAGGCCGACGATCACCGCCTCCGCGACGTCCGGCGACGCCGCGTACAACGCCTTCTCGACCTCGATGGACGCGACGTTCTCCCCGCCCGTCTTGATGACGTCCTTGGAGCGGTCGCTGTACCAGAGCATGCCGTCGGGGTCGAGCCGGCCGACGTCGCCGGAGTGGAACCAGCCGTGCGCGAACGCCTCGGCGGTCGCCTCGGCGTTGTGCAGATAGCCGTTGAGCGCGTGCGGCCCGCGGTAGACGATCTCGCCCTCGGCGCCGCGCGGCAGCAGCTCGCCGGCCGGCGACATGATCCCGATCTGGACGTTGACCACCTGCGTGCCGACGGCGCCGGGATGCGACAGCTGGTGCTCGGGTTGGAAGTAGGTCGTCACCGGGCTCATCTCCGTCTGGCCGAAGGCGAGGTAGAAGTCGCAGCCGAAGACGTCCAGGCATTGGCGCAGCAACGCGTCGGGCATCGGCGCCATCGCGTAGGCCGCCTTGCGCAGCGACGACAGGTCGCGCGAGCCGATGTCCGCCCGCTCGACCAGCGCCCGGTACATCATCGGCAGCGCGAACGTCCGCTCGATGCGCTCGCGCTCGACCAGTTCGAGCAGTGCCTCCGCGTCGAAGCCGCGTAGCAGATACTGCGTCGCGCCCATCAGCACCGCCGGCGTGCCGATGCCGTTCAGCTGGGCGGTGTGGAACAGCGGCATCAGGCAGGCGATCCGCTCGCCCACGCGTAGGCCGGTCTCGGCGGCGACCATCAGCGACTCGACGTAGATCGCGACGTGGCTGCCGACGACGCCCTTTGGAAACGACGTCGTCCCGCTCGTGTAGAGATAGCTGACCGGATCTCGCTCGCCGACGAACACGTCGGGCTCGGCCGCCGAGGCGCCAGCGCCAGACTCCACGTCGGCGAAGGTGCGCCAGGTGCGGTCGAGCAGCGTCTCGGGATAGTCGCCGCCGGCGCCCGGGGCGACGATCAGATCGCGCACTGCTGGCGCCTTCTCCACGCCGGGCAGCACCGCGCCCACCAGCTGCGCCTCGACGACGAGCCCGCGCGCCGCGCAGTGGTCGAGGACGTAGGCGATCTCATCGGCGCGCCAACCGAGGTTCAGCGGCACGCACACCACCCCGAGCTTGGCGCAGGCGAAGTAGGTGACAAGGAACTCGCAGCTGTTGCCCGACGCGAGGCCCAGCGCGTCGCCGCGGGTGTAGCCGATGGCCGCGAGGCCGTTCGCAACGCGGTTCACCCGCTCGTTCAGCTGCGCGTAGGTCCACCGGCGACCGCCGTCCACCACCGCGAGCGTGTTGGGGACCCGGCCGGCTGTCCGGGTAAGCGCGTCGCCCACGTTCACCCGGGTTATCAGATTGGTCGCGAGCTCGAGATCGGTCGCCATGGCGAAACTGTGCCACCCGGGGCGTAACCCAGACCACATTGCGACGTTGTTACCGGCAAGTAGCCAACCGCTCACCGTCGAGGGAAAGGCACCACCCGTGCGCAAGCCCGCAATCCCCGCCGCAATCGGCGCCGCCGCGATCGCCGCCGCCTCGCTCGCCGCCTGCGCGGCGCTCGCCGTGTCGAGCGGCGGCCCCGCCGGCGCGGCCGCCGCGTACACCGTCCAGACGCTGCACTTCGCGGTGCACACCGGCCCGGACGGCGCGCAGGCCTGCGACATCGTCGGCGACCTCTACACTCCGGCGTCCGCCAGCGCCGCGCACAGGGTGCCGGCCATCCTCACGACCAACGGCTTCGGCGGCTCCAAGGACGACCAGGCCGGCATCGGCAAGGCCTTCGCGACCCGCGGCTACGAGGTGCTGAGCTACAGCGGCCTCGGCTTCGGCGGCTCCGGTTGCAAGATCACCCTCGACGACCCGGACTACGACGGCAAGGCCGCCGCCCAACTCGTCAGCTACCTCGGCGGCGCCCCAGGCATCGCCTATACCGACGCCGCCCACACCACGCCCGCGGCTCAACTCACCGTCGTCGAGCACGACGGGAAGAACCACGCCGGCCGCGCGGAGAAGTACGACCCGCGGGTGGGCATGATCGGCGGCTCGTACGGCGGCGAGATCCAGTTCGCCGCCGCCGCCGTCGACCCGCGCGTGGACACCATCGTCCCGTTGATCACCTGGAACGACCTGTCCTACTCCCTCGACCCGAACAACACCGCGCAGACGACCGGCGTCTCCACCTCGACGCCCGGCGCCACGAAGCTGGTCTGGGGGCTCGGCTTCAGCGCCGAGGGCGTCGTCGACGGCGGCCAGGGCGGCCAGCAGGACCCGTCCCGGCTCGTCGGCTGCCCGAACTTCGCGACCTTCGTCTGCCCCGCGCTCGTCACCGCAGGTTCCACCGGTTACTTCCAACCGGCCGACGTCGCGTCGCTGCGGCACGCGTCGGTCGCGACGTACCTGTCGAAGATAAAGGTGCCGACGCTGTTGATGCAGGGCGAGAACGACACGCTGTTCAACCTGAACGAGGCGGCCGCGACCTACCGGGCGCTCAAGGCGCAGGGCACGCCGGTCAAGATGGTCTGGCAGTCGTGGGGGCACTCGGAGTCGACACCCGCCCCGGGCGAGCTGGACCTCGACAACCCGAACCCCGCGACCCAGTACGAGACGGCCCGCATCGCCGACTGGTTCGCCCACTACCTGCGCGGCAGCAGCGTCAGCACCGGACCGCAGTTCGCCTACTTCCGCGACTGGGTGTCCTACTCGGGCATCGCCACGCCGGCGTACGCGACGTCGTCGTCGTTCCCGGTCGGCGCCGCCCGCACGTACACGATGTCCGGCGACAAGACGCTGGCGCCCGCCGGCTCGGCGGCGCCGGGATCGCAGACCTTCACCACCCCGCCGGCCGGCGCGCCGAGCAGCATCGACCCGGTCGACGTGCTGAGCGGCTACTCGCCGGTCGCGTCGCCCGCGGGCGACGCGCCCGGCACCTTCGCGAGCTGGACCGGCGCGACGCTGGGCCACCCGCTGGACGTGGCCGGCTCGCCGGTCGCCAGGTTCACGGTGCAGGCGCCGAGCGCCGCGCTCAGCCAGTCAACCGGGCCGGCCGGCCAGCTGGTGCTCTTCGTCAAGGTCGAGGACGTGGCCCCGGACGGCACGGCGAGCGCCATTCACGGTCTGGAGGCGCCGATCCGGGTGCCGGACGTGGGCAAGCGGGTGACGGTCACGCTGCCGGCGATCGTGCACCGCTTCGCCGTCGGGCACAGCGTCCGGCTGGTCGTGGCCGGCGGGTCGGTCAACTACCGCGGCGGGTTGACGCCGACGCCGGTGACGATCGCCGGCGGCTCGGGCCAGACGCTGACGCTGCCTGCCGTCGGCTGACTCGGGCGCGCGCCATCCCGGGCGTAGCGTCGGCCAGGTGGCAACGGGACGTCCGCGGGTCGGGCACATCCAGTTCCTGAATTGCCTGCCGATCTACTGGGGGCTGGTTCGCGACGGCGCGCTGCTCGACGTCGAGCTGACCAAGGACACCCCCGACCGGCTGAACGACATGCTCATCGCCGGCGAGCTGGACGTCGGCGCCATCTCGCTGGTCGAGTACCTGCGCCATGCCGACGATCTCGTCGTGCTGCCGGATATCGCGGTCGGCTCGGATGGCCCGGTGCTGTCGGTCAATCTGGTCTCACAGGTCCCGCTGGCCGACTTGGACGGACGGCGAGTGGCGCTCGGCTCGACGTCGCGGACCTCGGTGCTGCTCGCCCGGATGTGGCTGGAGCAGGTGCACGGCGTGCGACCGGAGTACTTCACCTGCCCGCCGGATTTGACGTCGATGCTGCTGGAAGCCGACGCCGCGGTGGTGATCGGCGACACGGCCCTGCGCGCCACCTACGACGCGCCGCGACTCGGCCTGCAAGTGCACGACCTCGGCGCCGCGTGGAAGTCGTGGACCGGCCTGCCGATGGTGTTCGCGGTGTGGGCCGCGCGGCGCTCCTACGCCGAGGCGAACCCGGGTCTGGTCAAGGACGTGCACGCCGCGTTCGTCCGCTCCCGCGACGACGCGTTGGCGCACGTCGAGGACGTCGCGGCGACGGCGGCGCGCTGGGAGGTGTTCGACGCGGCGACGCTGGCGACGTACTTCCGCACGCTCGACTTTTCCCTCGGCGCGCGCCAGGTCGAAGGCGTGCGGGAGTTCGCGCGCCGGGCCGGGCTGCCCGTCGAGCCGGTGTTCGCCGCCGTCTGACCGAGCCGGTGTTCGCCGCCGTCGGACGATTCTCCTGGCCTCGTGCTGCTCGTTTTCGGCCGCGAAACGAACGTCACGGAACCAGGAGAAGCGCGGGGACGGGTTACTTGAGGCCGGGATGCACCCGGGCGAGCGCGGGCAGCAGCAGCGCCCGCGGCGTCAGCTGCGCCAAGCCGGCGCCCACGCGGTTCACCGCGCCCGGGATGACGACTCGCTTGCCCGCCGCCATCGCGTCGATCGCTTTCTTTGCGACGTCCGCCGCCGATACCCACATCACCTTCGGCAGGGCGCCGTCGAAGTCGCCCTCGGCGAACCCGGCCCGCTCGCCGAATCCGGTCTTGACCGGGCCGGGGCACAACGCCGTCGCGCTCACCCCGGTGCCGCGCAGCTCGGTCGCGAGGCTCTGCGTGTAGGACAGCACGAACGCCTTCGCCGCGCCGTAGGCGGCCTGGCCGGGCAGCGGCTGGAACGCGGCGGTGGACGCCACGTTCAGCACCGCGCCGCGGCCGCGCTCGACCATCCCGGGCACGAACCGCGAGCACAGGTCGACGACCGCGGCGATGTCGACCTCGACGAGGTTCAATTCGGCGGCCGGATCGGACTTCGCCACCGGGCCGAGCGTCGAAAAGCCGGCGTTGTTGACGAGCATGGACGCGCTCAGGCCGAGTTCGGCGACCCGATCCGGCAGCGCGGCGCGGGCCGCGGGGTGGCCGACGTCTGCGGTGAGCACGTGCGCGCCGGCGCCCAGTTCGGCGGCAAGTTCGGCGAGCTTGTCGCCCGAGCGCGCCACCAGCACCACCTGGTGGCCGCGGCGGGACAGCTCGCGGGCGAACTCGGCGCCGATCCCGGACGAGGCGCCGGTGACGAGCGCCGCGGTGTCCGAGCTGGGCGGTGGCAGGCTCATGGCCGCAATCGTAGGGCCCGTACCCTGGGCCCATGGCGATCAGGACGGTTCTCGACCGGGCCGCCGACGGCGGGCGGATCACGGCGGACGAGGCCCTGCTGCTCTACACCGAGGCGCCGCTGCACGCGCTCGGCCAGGCGGCCGACGCCGTCCGCCGCCGCCGCTTCGCCGGCGACTCAGTGGACATCGCGACCTACATCATCGACCGCAACATCAATTACACCAACGTCTGCGTCACCGCCTGCAAGTTCTGCGCGTTCTACCGCGCGCCGAACCACAGCGAGGGCTGGACGCACTCGCTCGAGGAGATCCTGCGACGCTGCGGCGAGGCCGTCGACCTCGGCGCCACCCAGATCATGCTGCAGGGCGGCCACTCGCCCGAGTTGGGCATCGAGTGGTACGAGCGGGCCTTCGCGGCGATCAAGTCCGGCTATCCGCAGCTGACCCTGCACTCGCTCGGCGCGTCCGAGGTCGTGCACATCGGCCGGACGTCCGACCTGGACCACGCGACGGTGATCAGCCGGCTCAAGGCCGCCGGGCTGGACTCGTTCGCCGGCGCGGGCGCGGAGATCCTCGTCGACCGGCCGCGCACCGCCATCGCCCCGCTGAAGGAGCCCGGGCACGTCTGGCTGGATGTCATGGAGACCGCGCACGGCCTCGGCCTGGAGTCCACCGCCACGTTCATGATGGGCACCGGCGAGACGAACGCCGAGCGCATCGAGCACCTGCGGATGATCCGCGACGTGCAGGACCGCACCGGCGGCTTCCGCAGTTTCATCCCGTGGACCTACCAGCCGGAGAACAACCACCTGAAGGGCCGCACCCAGGCCACCAGCCTGGAGTACCTGCGGATGGTCGCGGTCGCCCGGCTGTTCTTCGACAACGTCAACCACCTGCAGGGCTCGTGGCTGACGACGGGCAAGGACATCGGCCAGCTCACCCTGCACTTCGGCGCGGACGACCTGGGCAGCGTCATGCTCGAGGAGAACGTCGTGTCCTCCGCCGGCGCGCGGCACCGCAGCAACCGCGCCGAGCTGATCGAGCTGATCCGCGGCGCCGGCCGCGTGCCCGCGCAGCGCGACACGCTCTACCGGCACCTGGTCGTGCACCGCGACCCGGCGCAGGACCCGGTCGACCACCGGGTGCACTCGCACTTCAGCTCCACCGCGCTGACCCTCACCCCGGCCGCGGCCGCAAGCTGAAGCGCGCCCGCCCGCCGTCAGGCGGCCGCGGGCGACCTCCCTTACCCTGCCGGAGTGTCCCTAGCCGTCGCCGTGCCCTTCGGGGTCGGCTCGGCAGTCGTGTACGGCGCCTCGATCGTCGTGCAGCACCGGATGGCGCAGGCGCACGTCGGGGACGAGGGCGAGGCTTCGGCGTCCGCGCTGCTCCAAATGGCCCGCAATCCCGTCTGGCTGATGGCCATCGGCGGGGACCTCGTTGGGTTCCTGTTGCAGATCGTGGCGCTGTCACTCGGCTCGGTGGTCGTCATTCAGCCGCTTGTCGTGCTGATGTTGCCGGTTGCGTTGGTGGTCAGCGCGCTGACCGGCGGCCACCACCCGCGGCGCGCCGACTACCTCGGCGTGCTCGGGGTGCTCGGCGGCCTCGCCGTCTTCCTGGCGCTCATCGGCCGCCCGGCCGCGGGGCACGTCCCGCGCCCGCACGTGATCGGGATGGCGGTGCTTGCGGTGCTCGTCCTCGGCGCCGGGCTCGTGCTCACCGTCATCGGCCGCGGCCGGGTGTGCCGCGGGGTCATGTATGGCGCCGTCGCCGGCCTGTACTTCGGCACGCTCGCGGTGCTGGTCGACGCGGCGTCCGACCGGTTCAGCAAGGCCGGTCTGCACGGTCTGCTGGCGACGCCGCGCGGATTCGTCCCGCTCATCGGGATCGTGCTGGTCGGCGCTGGGGGCATCGTGCTCACCCAGCTCTCCTTCCAGGTGGGCGCGCTGGGCGCGACCCTGCCGGCCAATCTGGCCACCGACCCGCTCACCGGGGTGTTGCTCGGGGTGCTGCTGCTGCGCGAGAACGTGCCGATCTCCGCCTGGCGCGCAGTCGTGTACGCCCTGTGCCTCGTCGCCGTCGTCGCCGGCGCGATCCGGCTGGCCGACCCGGAGCACGAGAGGCGCGGTTGAGCGGTCCGCCGGTGAGCGGCCCGCGTGCGCGGTGCGAGACTGCCCGGGTGCCTCGAGCGACCCTGGACAAGCGCCCGCGTGAAGTCGCGCGGATGTTCGACGGCGTCGCCCGCCGCTACGACCTCACCAACACAGTGCTGTCGTTCGGCCAGGACCGGCACTGGCGCCGGCGCACGCGGCAGTGCCTGGAGTTGACGCCCGGCTCGACCGTGCTCGACCTCGCCGCCGGCACCGGGGTGTCGACCGTCGAGCTGGCTCGTCCCGGCGTCCGGGCCGTCGCCTGCGACTTCTCGCTGGGCATGTTGAAGGCCGGCCGGGGAAATCGGCGTCGACGGCTCCGCGTGCCGTTCGTGGCCGGCGACGCCACCGCCCTGCCCTTCGCCGACGACTCGTTCGACGCCGCGGTGATCAGTTTCGGACTGCGCAACGTGTCGGACGTGCCGCGGGCATTGCGCGAGCTGGCCAGGGTCGTCCGCCCGGGCGGACGTCTCGTCGTCTGCGAGTTCAGCCGGCCGAGCTGGCGGCCGTTTCGCGTCATCTACCTCAACTACCTCATGCGCGCCCTGCCGAAGGTCGCGCGCCGGGTGTCCTCCAACGCTGAGGCCTACGTCTATCTGGCCGAGTCCATCCGCGCGTGGCCGGCACAGGAAGACCTCGCGGCCACCATCGCGACCGCCGGCTGGGCGGACGTCCGCTTTCGCAACCTGACGGGCGGCATCGTCGCTCTCCACATGGCCGCGCTGAGCCCAGCCCCCGGCGCCCGTTAGCTGACGTCGGGCGGGTAAGTGGCAGGGTGAGTGTGCAGCGACATTCCGGCTTCTAGCTCGGAACGCAAGAGCTAGAGCCAAACCGAAATTGGAGGATCACATGGACGACAGCGACATCACAACCGGCGACGGTGGAGCGGACGGCGCGGCCGACAGCGGCGGCGACGGCGGCGCTGGCTTCGGCGATGGCGGGGCGGACGGTTCGGCCGGCACCGGCGGCGACGGCGGGGCAGACGGTTCGGCCGGCAGCGGCGGCGATGGCGGGGCGGACGGTTCGGCCGGCGGCGACGGTGGCGCGGACGGCGCGGCCGACGGCGGTGGTGACGGCGGCGCTGGCTTCGGCGACGGCGGAGCGGACGGTTCGGCCGGCAGCGGCGGCGACGGTGGCGCGGACGGCTCCGCCGGCGGCGGCGATGGCGGGGCGGACGGCGCCGCCTCGCCCGGTCCGGAGGGCCCGGCCGACAGCGGCGCGTGAGCGGACATTTCGAGCAGTGGCGGGCCGGCGTGGAACTCGCGTCGGCCCGTCCAGGTCAGCCCAGAAACCGGCATGGCCGGGACAGGAACTGGGATGGCTGTGACGGCTGACCCCGGGTCGGCGCTGGCGCGCTGTGTGTCGTGCCCGGGCGAGAAGTTCGCCGCGCTGCACTGGGGCCGGGCGCCGTTGCTCAGCACCGCCGCGGAGCTCGACGGCCGCTTCGACGATCTGCTCGACGCGGCGGCGGTCGACGAGCTGACCTCCAGCCGCGGACTGCGCACCCCGTTCCTGCGGATGGCCAAGGACGGCGCCGTCCTCGCGTCCTCGACGTTCACCCGCGGCGGCGGCGCGGGCGCCTCGATCGGCGACCAGGCGGCCGACGACAAGGTGCTCGCACGACTGGCCGACGGCGCCACCCTTGTGCTGCAGGCCCTGCACCGCAGCTGGCCGCCGCTGGTGTCGTTCGGCAGCCGGCTGGCCGACGAGCTCGGCCACCCGGTGCAGATCAACGCCTACGTCACCCCACCGCAGAATCAGGGCTTCGCGCCGCACTACGACGTGCACGACGTCTTCGTTCTGCAGGTCGCGGGCCGCAAGCGCTGGACGATCCACGAGCCGGTCGTGCGGGATCCGCTCGACAACCAGCCGTGGGAGCAGCGCCGCGCCGAGGTCGCCGCCCGCGCCGCGGAGTCGCCGGTCATCGACACTGTGCTCGAGCCCGGGGATGCGCTGTACCTGCCGCGCGGCACGATCCACTCGGCGAAGGCCGAGGGCGACACGTCGATCCACCTCACCGTCGGCGTCCACCCGGTGACCCGCTACCAGCTGGTCCGGCACCTGTTCGACGCGTTGCAGGACGACGCGCAGCTGCGGGCGTCGCTGCCCGCCGGCGTCGACCTGTCCGATCCCGCGGTGCTCGCCGAGCACCTCGCGGGCGCTGTCGCGCGGGTCGCCGAGCGGCTGCCGGACGTCGACGTCGCCGCGGTGGCGCGGGCGGTCGGCGTGAACCTGACGCGGCGCACCCGCCCGGAACCGGTCGGCCCGCTCGCCCAGCTGCGCGCGGCCGAGACCCTCGACGCCCGGACCCCGCTGCGCGCGCGGGCCGGCCTGCGCGCCCGCCTCGAGGGCGGCGCCGCGGACGCCGAGCTGCGCTTGGTGCTGCTCGACCGGACGATCACCGTGCCGGCCGCCGCGGCGGAGGCGTTGAAGGCCGTGCTCGTCGGCGCGCCGCTCACGCCGGGCGAGTTGCCCGGCCTGGATGCCGCCGGCCAGCTCGCCCTCGCGCGCCGGCTGCTGCGCGAAGCCGTCCTCGTGCCGGCGTGAACGCCCGGCCGGCGCAGGCCGCGCATGCGCCGCACCCGAAGGAGACGCCAGACCGTTGTGCGCTGCGGGCGCAGCTGCGCGGCGACCCGATGCTGGGCACGGCGTTCCCGGCGGCCCGGCTGTTGCTCGTCGAACAGCCAGGTCCGTGGGGCGCGGCCGGGCTGCGCGAATCTCGCTTTCCGGCGAGGCTCGCGGCCGAGCTGGAGTCCCGCGCCACCCGCGCCGGTGTCCGCGTCCAGGCGATCCGCCGGCCCGGACGCACGGCGAGCGCGCCGACCCGCCGCTGGGCGCTGGCCGACACCCGCGACGGCGTCGAATCGCTGCGCTGGGGCCGGTACGCCGACCCGGCCGAGCTGCTGGAACTGCCTCTCGACGGCTCAAGCGGCGAGCTCGACCACGAGCCGCTCTACCTGGTCTGCGCGCACAGCAAGCACGACACCTGCTGCGCGCTGCGCGGCCGGCCGGTGGCGGCGGCGATCGCCGAGCTGCGCCGCGGCCGCGTCTGGGAGTCCAGCCATATGGGCGGGGACCGGTTCGCGGCCAACGTGCTCGTGCTGCCGATCGGGTTGCTGTACGGCCGAGTGCTGCCGTTTGCCGCGGCGGAGTTCGTGGCGGCGGCCGAGAACGGCGAGGTGGTCGGCGCGCTGCTGCGTGGCCGGATCGGCCTGGCGCCGGCCGCGCAGGCGGCGCTCGCCTTCGCGCACGAGCAGTTGGCCCTGCGCGCCCGCCGGGACCTCCAGGTGGTCGGCGTCGGACCGGCGACGGACGGCGTTGCGCTCGTCCGCCTGCGTGGGCCGCACGGCCTGCTGGATGTCACCGTGCGCGTCGACCGGGTGCGCGCCACCGGCCTCACCTGCCACAACCCGCGGCCGAACCAGTACCTCGCGCATCGCCCGGTGCAGATCACCGCGGTCGAGTGACGCCGCCGGCGAGTTGCCGCTCGCCGCTCGTGTTCGCCGCCGCTCGCCCGCTTCTCCTGGTTCCGTCCGGTCGAAAATCAGCTTTCGGTTGGACGTCCCGGAACCAGGACAAGCCGGCTAGCGCGCAGCGTCAGTGGACGGCGCCGGGATTGTCGGCGAGTCGCTTGCGGGAATTGATGATCTCGGCCTCAGCGTCTGCCCGGCCCACCCAGTTCGCGCCCTCGACGCTCTTGCCGGGCTCGAGGTCCTTGTAGACCTCGAAGAAGTGCTGGATCTCCATCCGGTCGAACTGCGGCAGGTCGTCGATGTCGGCCAGGTGCGCGAGCCGCGGGTCGCTCGACGGCACGGTCAGGACCTTGTCGTCGCCGCCCTTCTCATCCGTCATCCGGAACATGCCGATCGCGCGGCAGCGGACCAGCACGCCCGGGTAGAGCGGATCGCCCGGCAGCAGCACGAGCGCGTCGAGCGGATCGCCGTCCTCGCCGAGCGTGTCCTCGATGTAGCCGTAGTCGGCCGGGTACTGGGTCGAGGTGAACAACGTGCGGTCCAGCCGCATCCGACCGGTCGCGTGGTCGATCTCGTACTTGTTCCGGCTTCCCCGGGGGATCTCGATCAGGACGTCGAACTCCACGACGGCAGCTCCTCGGATCGGCGCCGGCGCAGCAGCGCGGCTCGCATGGTCCACCTAGTCTGGCCCATCGTGGGCAGGCGACGGTGGGCGACGGCGGCCCGAGTGCTGTTGGTCATGGCGCTTGCCGCCGCGGCCGTCGTCGCCGGCTACGCGGTGACCGCCGCCGCGCGCCGTGCGCCTGCTGCGCGGCCGGCGCCGCGGAACAGCGTCGGCGCCGCCGCGCTGTCCGCCGCGGCCGCCCCGCCGTCGCGCCCGTCCGCCGCCGCCCAGGCGGCGCCCGCTCCGAACACGTCGACCTCGCCGGCAAGCACGCCGGCCGCGGTCGCCGCACGGCTGCGCTCGGTGGTGCGCGCGGCGGGTCTCGGCGGCCGGCTGCGCGCCCGGGTCGCCGACCTCGCGAGCGGCGCGGTGCTCTACGACACCGGCGGCGCGAGTGCCGCCGCGCCGGCGTCCACCGCCAAGCTGCTCACCGCCGCCGCGCTGCTGGCCGTCCGCGCCCCGACGGACCGGATCGCCACGACGGTGCGCCGCGGGGCCGGCGGCGCGCTCGTGCTCGTCGGCGGCGGCGACCCCACGCTCAGCGCCGCGCCGGCCGGGCGCCGCTCGGCCTATCCGGACGCCGCCCGGATCGCCGGCCTGGCCGCCGCCGTCCGCCGCGCGCACCTGCGCCCCACCCGGATCGTCGTCGACGACCGCCTGTTCACCGGTCCGCCCGTCTCCCCGTCCTGGGCGCCCGGCGACGTCCCCAGCGACTACGCCTCGGCGATCACTGCCGCGATGGTCGACGGCGGACGGGCGAGGACCGGCGCCGCCGTGCGCAGTGCCGAACCCGACCTCGCCGCCGGTCGCGCGCTGGCCGCCGCGCTCGGGTCCCCGCGGCTGCCGGTCGGGCGGGGCCGGGCCCCGAGGTCGAGCCCGCTGATCGGCGAGGTCCGCTCGGCGCCGCTGAGTGAGCTGATCGAGCAGATGTTGCAGCTGTCGGACAACGTCATCGCCGAATGCCTGGGCCGGTTGGTGGCGCTCGCCGACCACCAGCCGGCGTCGTTCGCCGGGGCGGCCGCGGCGATCCGCGCGGTGCTGGGCCGCCTCGGCGTCGATCCCGGCGCCGGGATGCGCGATGCCAGCGGGCTGGCCGCGAGCGACCGGCTCAGCCCGGCCGCGCTCGTCGGCGTGCTGCGGCTCGCGGCGCGCACGCCGCGACTGCGCGACGTGCTGGCGGGGCTGCCGGTGGCGGCGTGGTCCGGCACCCTCGCCGATCGGTACGTGTCGGGCAGCGCGGCGGCCGGCGCGGGAGTCGTGCGCGCGAAGACCGGCACGCTGACCGGGGTGTCCGCGCTCGCCGGCGTCGTGCACGACCGCGCCGGCTCGGCGCTGGCGTTCGCGCTGATCGCCGACCGGGCGAGTTCCACGTCGGCAGCCGAGGCCGCCCTGGACCGGGTGGTCGCCGCGCTCGCCGGCTGCGGATGTCCCGGCTGACGCGCCGCCGTCGACTCGTTCGGCCTGCCGCTCGCCGATTGCGCCGGTAGCGTGGGGTGATGGCTTCGCTCATCGACTGGGACCTCGCGGCCCGGACCGCCAAGCGGTTCAGCCCGGCGTCGCCGGGCGTCTCCCGGCGCGAGGCGGACGACGTCGTCGGCGAGCTCTACCGGGCGACGGCCGCCGCCGCGGACCACGTCGCGCAGCTCACCCACCTGCAGGAGCCGCCGGTCACCGCGGCGACCCGGGTCGTCGACCGGGCGGGCTGGATCGACGCCAACGCCGGCGGCCTGCGCACGATCATGGACCCGCTCGTGGACCGGCTGACCGCCGCCAACCCGGTCGGCAAGTTCGGCGAGGCGGTCGGCGGCCGGATCACCGGCGCCCAGGTCGGCGGCATCCTCGGCTTCCTGTCCGGCAAGGTGCTCGGCCAGTTCGAGTTCTTCGACCGACCCGGCGGGCAGCTGCTGCTCGTCGCGCCCAACCTGGTCGCTGTCGAGCGGCTGTTGCAGGTCGACCCGCACGACTTCCGGCTCTGGGTCTGCCTGCACGAAGTCACCCATCGCGTCCAGTTCACCGCGGTCCCCTGGCTGCGCCAGCACATGCTGGGCGAGGTCGCGGCCCTCGGCGACACGTTCGACACCGACCCCGCGGAGCTGCGCCGACGGCTGTCCGGCGCGGCGAGCGAGCTCGTCAAGGCGGTTCGGGGGCAGGGCGACGGCTCCGGACTGCTCACCGTGCTGGCCACGCCCGAACAGCGCGTCGTGATCGAGCGGGTCACCGCCTTCATGTCGCTGGTCGAGGGCCACGCCGAGTATGTGATGAACGCCGTGCCGAGCGAGGTCATCCCCAGTCAGCAGGTGATCGAGAGCCGGTTCGCGGTGCGCCGGCGGCGCGGCGGCAACCCGCTGGACCGGCTGCTGCGCCGGTTGCTCGGCCTCGATGCCAAGACCCGTCAGTACGTCGACGGCTCGGCGTTCGTCCGCTCGGTCGTGGAACGAATCGGCGTGGACGATTTCAACGCCATCTGGACCTCCGTCGAGACGCTGCCGACGCGTGCCGAGATCGCCGAGCCGGCTCGGTGGATCGCCCGCGTGCACGCCTGACCGGACGGCCCTCCTCTCTTGATCAACAGCACGATTCGGTCGAATCCCGGCCGACACCCGCTGTTGATCAGTCGCGGCTGAGCGCGGTATGGGCCCGGCGCCGGCGGTCGCCGAGATCCGCGCTGCGGTGCGCGCGGCGCTCGCCCCGTTGGCCAGTGGGCGCGGCGGGCCCGACGGCCGCCCGGGATTGACGCTCGTGGCCTGCTCGGGCGGCCCGGACTCCCTCGCGCTCGCCGCCGCCGCCGCGTTCGAGGGTCCCCGCGCCGGGCTCGCGATCGGCCTGGTGACGATCGACCACGGCCTGCAGCCGGGCTCCAGCGCGCAGGCGGAGCGCGTCGCCGCCATCGGCGCCGAACTCGGGCTGGACCCGGTCGAGATCCTGCCGGTGACCGTCGACACCGCGGGTGGCCCGGAAGCAGCCGCGCGCGCCGCCCGCTACGCCGCGTTGGACGCCGTCGCGGCCGCCCTCGACGCCGCCGTGCTGCTCGGGCACACCCGCGACGACCAGGCCGAGTCGGTGCTGCTCGGCCTCGGCCGCGGCTCGGGGCCGCGCTCGATCACCGGCATGACGGCGGTTGACGGCCGCTACCTGCGCCCGTTCCTGACGCTCCCCCGGGCGACGACCGTGGCTGCCTGTGCCGCGCTCGGCCTGCCGGTGTGGGACGACCCGCACAACCGCGACGCCCGCTTCGTCCGGGCGCGGCTGCGGCACGAGGTCCTGCCACTGCTCGAGGACGTGTTACAGGGCGGCGTCGGCGCGGCGCTCGCCCGTTCCGCGGAGCTGATGCGCGCAGACCTGGCCGCGCTCGACGAGTGGGCGGCGACAGCGCTTAGCTCCGCGATGATCTCCGCTCAGCCATGCGAAGACGCCGCGTCCAGCCGAGATCATCGCGACGTGTCGGCGGCGCTGGACGTCGGCACGCTGGCCCGGCTGCCGCGTGCCGTGCGCACCCGGGTGCTGCGCCACTGGGCCGTCGGCGCCGGCGCTGAGCCCCTCACCGCCGAGCGCACCGACGCCCTCGACGCGCTCGTCGTCGGCTGGCACGGGCAGCACGAAGTGCAGCTACCCGGGGCGGTCGTCGTCCGCCGGCGGTCTGGGAGACTCGAGGCAGCCGCGCTCGGCCCACCCGCCCCGCAGGAGTGACGCGTGTCCGTTCTCGACGACGACATCGAGCAGGTCCTCATCTCCGAGGGCGAGATCCGGGACAAGATCATCCAGCTGGCCAAGCAGATCGACGAGGACTACGCCGATCGCGAGCCGGTGCTCGTGGGCGTGCTCAAAGGCGCGGCGATGTTCATGTCCGATCTGGCCCGCGCGCTCGACGTCGCCTCGACGATGGAGTTCATGGCCGTCAGCTCCTACGGCAGCGGCACCCAGAGCAGCGGCGTCGTGCGCATCCTCAAGGACCTCGACCGCGACATCGCCGGGCAACACGTCCTGATCGTCGAGGACATCATCGACTCGGGGCTGACGCTGTCGTGGCTGCTGCGAAACCTGCGCAGCCGCAACCCCGCGTCGATCTCCATCGTCACGCTGCTGCGCAAGCCGGACGCGTTGAAGGTGGACGTCGCCGTCGACTACATCGGCTTCGACATCCCCAACGAGTTCGTCGTCGGCTACGGGCTCGACTATGCCGAGCGCTACCGCGACCTGCCCTACATAGGGCGGCTCAAACCAGTCGTCTACGGGGGCTGACGTGTACCGTTTAGCCGGTCGGCGGGCGTGTTCGCGCCACTCCAGCGGCCCCTATGCGGGAAGGAACGCGAGCGCCCGGTCGTTCGTGGTAACGATATGAATCGTAAGCGGATCCTCCGAGCGTGGTGGCTGTGGGGCCTCATCGCGGTGTTCGTCATCTTCGTGCTGCCCAACCTGTTGTCCGGCGGCAGCGACTATCACGGCGTCAGCACCGCCACCGCGCTCACCCAGATCGAGCAGGGCCACGTCAGCAAGGCCGTCGTCGATGACAAGGAGCAGACGCTCCAGCTCACCCTGACCGACAAGCTCGACGGCAAGTATTCGAAGGTCAGCACCCAGTACCCCTCCGGGGTGTCCGGCCGGGTCTACGACGCCCTGGAGAAGGCCCACGACAGCAAGGCCGCGACCGACTGGCGCACCCACGTCACGCGGCAGAACACCTGGCTGTCCCTGCTTTTCAGCCTGCTGCCGGTCCTGCTGATCGTCGGCGTCCTGGTCTTCGTGATGAGCCAGATGCAGGGCGGCGGCAACCGGGTGATGAGCTTCGGCCGCAGCAAGGCCAAGCTGGTCAACAAGGACACCCCGAAGACCACGTTCGCCGACGTCGCCGGCGCGGACGAGGCCATCGAGGAGCTCCACGAGATCAAGGAGTTCCTCGCCAACCCGGCCAAGTTCCAGGCCATCGGCGCGAAGATCCCCAAGGGCGTGCTGCTCTACGGCCCACCCGGCACCGGCAAGACGCTGCTCGCCCGCGCGGTCGCCGGCGAGGCGGGCGTGCCGTTCTACTCGATCTCCGGCTCCGACTTCGTCGAGATGTTCGTCGGCGTCGGCGCGAGCCGGGTCCGCGACCTGTTCGAGCAGGCCAAGTCCAACGCCCCGTCGATCATTTTCGTCGACGAGATCGACGCCGTCGGCCGGCACCGCGGCGCCGGCATGGGCGGCGGTCACGACGAGCGCGAGCAGACGCTGAACCAGCTGCTGGTCGAGATGGACGGCTTCGACGTGAAGGGCGGCGTGATCCTCATTGCCGCCACCAACCGGCCGGACATCCTCGACCCCGCGCTGCTGCGGCCCGGCCGCTTCGACCGGCAGATCGCGGTCGGCCCGCCGGACGTCATCGGCCGCGAGGCGGTGCTGAAGGTGCACGCGAAGGGCAAGCCGTTCGCCGCCGACGTCGACCTCGGCGTGATCGCCCGGCGCACGCCCGGTTTCACCGGCGCCGATCTGGCCAACGTCATCAACGAGGCCGCGCTGCTGACCGCGCGCAACAACGGGCGGCTGATCACCGGCGGGGCGCTCGAGGAGTCGATCGACCGCGTGCTCGCCGGTCCCGAGCGCAAGACGCGGGCGATGAGCGACAAGGAGAAGCGGGTCACCGCCTATCACGAGTCCGGGCACGCGCTCACTGCGTGGGCCATGCCGAACCTCGACCCGGTGCACAAGGTGACGATCCTGCCGCGCGGCCGCTCGCTCGGACACACGCTCGTGCTGCCGCTGGAGGACCGCTACACCCAGACCCGCGCCGAGATCCTCGACCAGCTCGTGTACGCCCTGGGCGGGCGCGCGGCGGAAGAGCTCGTGTTCCACGAGCCGACCACCGGCGCGTCCGACGACATCGACAAGGCGACCAAGCTCGCCCGCGCGATGGTCACCGAGTACGGCATGAGCAGCAAGCTCGGCGCGGTGAAGTACGGCACCGGCGACGCCGAGCCGTTCATGGGCCGCGACTACGGCCACCAGCGCGACTACTCCGAGGACATCGCCGCCGACATCGACGCCGAGGTCCGCGACCTCATCGAGGGCGCGCACGACGAGGCGTGGGAGATCCTGCAGCAGTACCGCGACCAGCTCGACGCGATGGTGCTCGAACTCGTCGAGAAGGAGACGCTGTCTAAGGACGATCTCGAGCGGATCCTCGCCCCGGTGCGCAAGCGCCCGCCGCACAACAGCTTCACCGCGTTCGGCAAGCGCACGCCGAGCGACCGGCCGCCGATCGAGATCCCGATGTCGCTGCGCAAGCCGGCGCCGAACGGGACCAACGGCGCCAACGGCCACAGCGGGGACGGCAATGGCAGCGGCAACGGGAGTGGCAACGGCAACGGGAGTGGCAGGGCGCTGCCCGGCGTCACTCCCGAGCCGAACATGCCCCAGCCGCCGAGCCCGTCGGGTGGGCTGTTCGGGCCGCAGTCCGGCCCGTCCGGCGGCGGCCAGGCTTGACCGAAGGGCAGCCGGGCTTGACCGAAGGGCAGCCGGGCGGGGGGGTCGACACGGCCCGCGCGGAGGCAGCGGTGCGCGAGCTGTTGCTCGCGATTGGCGAGGATCCGGACCGCGAAGGGCTCAAGTCCACACCGGCGCGGGTCGGCCGGGCGCTCGTCGAGATCTTCGGCGGGCTGCACGTAGATCCGGCGGCGGTGCTCGAGACGTCTTTCGACGAGTCGCACGAGGAACTCGTGCTGGTGAAGAACATCCCGTTGTACTCGGTGTGCGAGCACCATCTGCTGCCGTGGCACGGCACCGCCGCGGTCGCCTACATCCCTGGCCCGGACGGCCGGATCACCGGGCTGTCGAAGCTAGCGCGGGTCGTCGACCTGTACGCCCGCCGGCCTCAGGTGCAGGAGCGGCTCACCCGGCAGGTCGCCGACGCGTTGGTCGACAAACTGCGCCCGCGCGGGGTGGTCGTCGTGCTGCAGGCCGAACACCTGTGCATGGCGATGCGCGGCATCCGCAAACCGGGGTCGCAGACGATGACGTCGGCCGTGCGCGGCTCGATGCAGGAGGACCCGCGCACCCGCGCGGAGGCGCTGAGCCTGATCCTGAGCCGATGAGCACACCGCACGAGAACGTTCCGCACAGAACGCTGCACGTTCCCGCGGGGGCCCCGAAAGCAAACCGATGACGGCGGGCGGACCGGGCCGCGACACGAGCCTGCCGATTCGCGCCGAGCGGATCAGCGTGGTCGGGGTCGTGAACGTCACCCCCGACTCCTTCTCCGACGGCGGCCGATACGCCGGCGTCGACGCCGCGATCGCGCACGGGCTGCGACTGCGCGCCGAGGGCGCGGACCTCATCGACGTCGGCGGCGAATCCACTCGTCCCGGGGCGTTGCGGGTGTCGGCCGAGGAGGAGCTGCGCCGCGTCGAGCCGGTGCTCGCCGGGCTCGCCGCCGAGGGCGTGCCGCTGTCCGTCGACACCTACCGCGCTTCGGTCGCGGCAGCCGCACTCGCGGCCGGCGCGCGGGTCGTGAATGACGTGTCCGGCGGCCTCGGCGACCCGGCGATGGCGGCGGTGGTGCGCGACGCCGGGTGCCCGTGGATCCTGATGCACTGGCGCGGGCACAGCGAGCACATGCGCGACCTCGCCCACTACGACGACGTCGTGCGGGAGGTCCGCGCCGAGCTGCTCGCCAGAGTCGACGCCGCGGTCGGCGCCGGCGTGGACGCCGCGCAGCTCGCCCTCGACCCGGGACTGGGCTTCGCGAAGACCGGCGCGCACAACTGGGCGCTGCTCGGCGCGCTGCCGTCGTTCGTCGAGCTCGGGCTGCCGGTGCTCGTCGCGGCCTCCCGCAAGTCCTTCCTGGGCGCGTTGCTGGCCGGGCCGGACGGCGCCTCGCGGCCGGTGGGCGAGCGCGAGTCGGCGACGACCGCGCTCACCGCCCACTGCGCGGCCGCCGGGGTCTGGGGCGTGCGGGTGCACGACGTGCGGCCGTCCGTCGACGCCGCGCTGGCCGTCCGCGCCATCCATGACGCGGCCATCCAGGATGCTGCCGCGCAGGATGCTGCCGGCGGGGACGCGGGCGGCCGGCGGCCGGCGGCCGACCGCATCCGGCTGAGCGGACTGCGGGTGCGCGGTTTCCATGGCGTGTTCGACCACGAGCGCCGCGACGGGCAGGACTTCGTCGTGGACGCCGAACTCGAGGTGTCCACCGCGGCCGCGGCGGCGAGCGACGACCTGACCCAGACGGTCGACTACGGCGAGCTCGCGCAGCGCCTGGCCGCGGTCGTGGCCGGCGAGCCGGTCAACCTGCTGGAGACCCTGGCCGCACGGCTCGCCGACGCCTGCCTCGCCGATCCCCAGGTGCGCGCGGCGACGGTCACCGTGCACAAGCCGCAGGCGCCGATCCCGCTCGCGTTCGGCGACGTCGCCGTCACGATCCGGCGAGAACGGCGGTGAGCGCCGCGGTGCTGTCCGTCGGCTCGAACCTCGGCGACCGGCTCCGTTGCCTGCAGCTCGCGGTGGACGCGGTTCGACCGTGGCTGCGGGCGGTCTCGCCGGTCTTCGAGACGCCGCCGTGGGGGCCCGTGCCGCAGGCGGACTACCTCAACGCGGTGCTGCTCGTCGACGATCCAGGCGCCGGCCCCGCGGACTGGCTCGCCCGCGCCCATGCCGCCGAGCGTGCCGCCGGCCGCACCCGAGACGTCCGATGGGGGCCGCGCACCCTCGACGTCGACGTGGTCGCGGTGCGGGTTGCGTCGGATCGGTCTGCGTCGGGCCGGCTCGCGTCGGATCGGGTTGCCTCGGTTGAGGTCGTCAGCGACGACCCGGAGCTGACGTTGCCGCACCCGCGCGCCGCTGAGCGCGCGTTCGTGCTCGTGCCGTGGCTCGCAGCCGACCCGGCAGCCGAGTTGCGCGGCCGGCCGGTCGCCGAGCTGCTCGCCGAGCTGCCCGCGGCCGACGTCGCCGGCGTGCGGCCGGCCGACTCGGCGGCCTTGCGATGACTGGCGGCTCCGGCATGCGGCGCACGCGCTGGCAGGACCTCGCCGTGCCGCTGATCGTCGTCGCGGTCACCGTGTTCGCCCTGTTGCGCTTCAGCTACTCGGATCTGCCGCCGTTGCAATACGTCGTCCCGGTGCCGATCGCGGCTCTCGCGGCCGTGGAGTTCGTCGCCGCGCGCCGGGTGCGCGCCGCGGTGCGGCACGATCCGGACGCCAAGCCGATGGCTGCCATCGCGATCGCCCGGTGCGTCGCGCTCGGCAAGGCGTCCTCGCTCGTCGGGGCCGGTGTGGTCGGCGCGGCGCTCGGCCTGCTCGTCCGGTTGGCGCCTGATCTGCGGTCGGTGCGCGTCGCCCAGAACGACGCGCGGGTAGGTGTGCTGGTGCTGGTCGCCGCCGCGCTGCTCGTCGTCGCCGGACTGCTGCTCGAGCGAGCCGGCATCGACCCCGGACGGGACCGCCGCACGCCCGCGTCCTGACACTCCACGGCCGTGGGGTGGCCGGCGCTCGGCGCCGCTCCCCAGGCCAACCCTCGATCGGGGCTCTAAGCTGGGGGCCGTGCCGAGACGAGAGGACGCGCCGCCGATCACCCGCGGCCTGGTGCTTCGCATCGTCCTGCTCGTGCTTGCCATCGGGCTCGGCGCAGTCGGCGTGTGGCTGATCGTCAACGGGAACACCCAGGCGAAACTGCGGCTTGGCGCGCTGGCAGGCGCTTGGAGCGTCCTGATGGGCGCCTTCGCGGTGATGGGGAGGAACCGCGGCGATGCCGTCGGTGCGGCCGCCCGTGCCGGTGCTTTGCCCTCGGTCGAAGCCGCGCGAGAGAGCGTCGCGCTCGAGCTGCGCCGACGGATGGACCTCGAACGCGTCCAGGACGCCGAGAGCCGCCGCGCCTTCGAGGCCCGGCTCGAGGACATGTTGCGCCACGAGCTGCGGCAAACCATGGGCGATGAGATCCGCTCGCTGCGGGCCGAGATCGCCGAGCTGCGCGGCGAGCTGCTGGAGAGCGTCGGCGGCCAGCTGCGGCTCGAGCGGATCGAGACGACCCGGTTGATCGGCTCCGACCTCGAGGCGCTGCAGCACGAGGTCCGCCAGCTGATGTCCGCCCGCGATGAGACCGGTTTTGAAACGACCGTCACCCGCCGCCGCACGACCGAGCCGCCGGCCCGCCCGGTCGTCGAGCCGGCGCGGGTGCGCCCGGTCAGCCGGGAGTCCGAGGCGGTGCGCTCGACTGTGCAGCCGGCTCGCGCGTCCTCCGACGGTGCGACCGCGTTCGATGCCCAGCCGACGGCTGAGCAGGCGGCGAGCCCTGCGGTGGCGCCGGAGCCGGTGCCAGCTGTCACCGCGCCGCCGCCTGCCGCGCCGCCGCCTGCCGCCACTCCGCCTGCCGCCACTCCGCCTGCGCCGCAACCGGTCGCTGCCGCCGCGCCGACTCCCGCTGCCGGCCCGCCGCAGCCGGCCGCCGCCCCGCCGACGCCCGCGCAGCCGGCCGCAGCCGCCCCGCCGACGCCCGCGCAGCCGGCCGCAGCCGCCCCGCCGACGCCCGCGCAGCCGGCCCCGGCCGCGGTGCAGCCGCCCGTCGGGCAGCGGCCGACCCTGCCGGTCGACGACTTCGCGGCCCTGCCCCGGCTCCGTCCGTTCACCGACTTCGAGCTGGACCCGGTCGACGCGCCGCCAGCGGCTGCAGCCGCCGTTGCGGCGTCTCCTTCTGCCGCTGCGGATCGGCCGGAACCGGCCGGCGGCCCGCCGAGCGGCCGTCCTGCCGCCGACGGCTCTGGGTACTCCGGCCGCCGCCGCGCGGTCGACGACGCACCCGAGCAGCCGACCGGCCGGCGGCGCCGACGCGCAGAGTCCGACGAGGACGGCGACCTGTTGGCCCGGCTGCTCGCCCGGGCCCGAGAAGGCGCCCGCTAGCCGACACTGAGCCGGCCCGCGGTGAAGTCGATGTCGGGTAGGTGGTGTGCGGTGTTCCGGATGGGTTTTCGTGCCGGATCGATCCAGGGTGGCGGGATGCAGTGGGGGATGCCGTCGTGCATGACGATGGCCCATCCTTCGGCTTCGAAGGTGTGGTGGTGGTGGGTGCAGAGCACAGGCTGTCGCACGAATGCCGGGGATGTTCGTGTTGGCGGTGTGCTCGGTTGGG
>NZ_CAXULP010000008.1:0-149564 GCF_964251945.1 uncultured Jatrophihabitans sp. | reverse complement strand
GCGAGCTCGAAGGCGCGGATCGAGATGCCGCAGGCGCGGGCGGCGACGTTGACGCGGCCGACCTCGACGCCGTCCATCATCTGGTAGAAGCCGCGGCCGCGGCCCTCTTCGCCGCCGAGGATCGCTTCCTTCGGCACGCGAACGCCGTCGAGGATCATCTCGGTGGTCTCGACGCCCTTATAGCCCATCTTGTCGATCTTGCCGGGGATGGTCAGCCCGGGCCGCGTCTCACCGAAGCCGGGGTCTTTCTCGATCAAGAACGTGGTCATGTTCTTGTAGACCGAGTCGGCGCCCTGCTCGTCCTTGACGAGGGTCGCGACGACGCCCGCGCGGGCGCCGTTGGTCAGCCACATCTTCGAGCCGGTGATGACGAACTCGTCACCGTCAGGCTTCGCACGGGTCTTGATGGCGGCGACGTCCGAGCCGAGGTCCGGCTCGGACATCGAGAACGCGCCGCGGATCTCGCCGGTGGCCATCTTCGGCAGCAGTCGCTGCTTCTGCTCCTCGGTGCCGTGCTGGGCGATCATGTACGCGACGATGAAGTGCGTGTTGATCACGCCGGACACCGACATCCAGCCGCGGGCGATCTGTTCGACGACCAGCGCGTAGGTGAGCAGCGACTCGCCCAGCCCGCCGTATTCCTCGTCGATCATGAGGCCGAACAGGCCCATCTCCTTCATGCCCTCGACGATCGCCTCGGGGAACTCGTCCTTGTGCTCGAGCTCGGTGGCGTAGGGCAGGATCTCCTTGTCCACGAAGGTCTTGACCGCGGACAAGATCTCGGTCTGGACGTCGGTCAATCCGGCGGTCTGGGCAAGGCGGGCCATGCGGATCCTCCACGATGTTTCATCGAAGTATCCCCCGACGAATGTTGGACGTCCAAGTAACGGCGGTGACGTCACTCTCACGCCGCCTTGGCCCCGCTGCGGCCTCGCGGCCGGCGTGTCGCTCTGCCGCGGGTCCAGCGTGATGTCCCGGCGGGGCGAGGCGGCGGCCTCAGGACTGCGGCGGCTCGAACGTCGACGTGCGCTGCATGCCCGCGGCCCGGCCCTTGGCCGAGATCACCAGGGCCATCTTGCGCGACGCCTCGTCGATCATCTCATCGCCCAGCATGGCCGACCCCTTCTTGCCGCCGGCCTCAGACGTCGACCACTCGTAGGCGTCGAGGATCAGCTCGGCGTGGTCGTAGTCGTCCTGGTTGGGCGCGTACACCTCGTTGGCGATGCCGACCTGGTCTGGATGCAGCACCCACTTGCCGTCGAAGCCGAGGGCGGCGCTGCGCGACGCGACGCGGCGGAAGCCGTCGGCGTCGCGGATCTGCAGGTATGGCCCGTCGATCGCCTGCTTGTTGTTGGCCCGCGCCGCCATCAAGATCGACATGAGGATGTGGTGATAGGCGTCGCCGACGTCGTAGCCGGGCGGCTGCTCGCCGACGACCAGCGACTTCATGTTGATGCTGGCCATGAAATCGGCGGGCCCGAAGATGATCGTCTCGACCCGCGGGCTGGCCTTGGCGATCGCGTCGACGGCGATCAGCCCCTGCGCGTTCTCGATCTGCGCCTCGATGCCGATCTTGCCGACCTCGTGGCCGACCGTCTTCTCGATCTGGGTGAGCAGGATGTCGAGGGCGACGACCTGGTCGGCGCTCTGCACCTTCGGCAGCATGATGCAGTCGAGGTTCGCGCCGGCGCCCTCGACCACCTCGACGACGTCTCGATAGGTCCAGTGCGTCGTCCAGTCGTTCACCCGGACGACGCGGATCTTGTCGCCCCAGCCGCCCTCGTTCAGCGCCGCGACGATGTTCTTGCGCGCTTCTGGCTTGACCAGCGGCGCGCAGGCGTCCTCGAGGTCGAGGAAGACCTGGTCGGCGGGCAGGCCCTTCGCCTTCTCGAGGAAGCGCGGGTTGCTCCCGGGCACAGCGAGGCAGGATCGGCGCGGGCGAAGAGTCTCACTCATGTGTCGGAGCATGCCGAAGCCTTGGTCCGCCCGGCAAATCGCAGTCGGAGGTCGCACGCAGCCTCAGCGACCGACGACTACTCTCTTGTCGTGACGACGGACCGGAGCTGCACGTGAGCACCGGCGACCGGGTCTTCCTCGCTCGACTGGCCGGCATCGACGTGTTCGACCCGGGCGGCGACCAGCTCGGCAAGGTCCGCGACGCGGTGACGATGCTGCGCGCCGACCGCCAGTCGCCGCGGGTGATCGGCCTCGTGGTGGAACTCGCCGCCCGGCACCGGATCTTCGTGCCGATGGGCCGGGTGACGCGTATCGAGCCGGACCAGGTCGTGCTCGCCTCCGGCACCGTCAACATGAAGCGGTTCGAGCGACGCAGCAACGAGGTGCTGGTGCTCACCGACCTGCTCGACCGCACGGTCACCGTGCGCGAGAACGGGCAGAGCGCGAGCGTGGTCGACGCCGCGATGGAGAAGAACCGCACGCGCGACTGGGTCGTCAGCCGCCTCGCGGTGCGCACCCACACCGGCCGGCTGCCGCGCCGCCGCCGCGGGGAGCTGTTCCAGGTCGACTGGGACGAGGTGGACGGACTCGGCGTCAGCGGCGCGCACCACGGCGCGGACGCCCTGCTCGCGATGCTGTCGGACATGCGCGCGGCCGACGTCGCGAACGCGCTGAAGGACATGACGGCGACCCGCCGCATCGAGGTCGCCGCCGCGCTCGACGACGACCGGCTCGCCGACGTCATGCAGGAGATGGACGAGGACGACCAGGTCAGCCTGCTCGGCTCGCTCGCCGACGAACGCGCCGCCGACGTGCTCGAGGCCATGGACGACGACGACGCGGCCGACCTGCTCGGCGAGATGTCGTCCGCCGACCAGGAGCGGCTGCTCGAGCTGATGGAGCCGGAGGAGGCCGCTCCGGTCCGCCGGCTGATGACCTACGCGGACCACACCGCGGGCGGCCTGATGACCTCCGAGCCGGTCGTGCTGCTGCCGGACGCGACGGTCGCCGAGGCGCTCGCCCGGGTGCGCAACCCCGAGTTGTCGCCGGCCGTCGCGGCGCAGGTGTTCGTGGTGCGCCCGCCGCAGGCGACCCCGACGGGGCGCTTTCTCGGCACTGCGCACATCCAGCGGCTGCTGCGGGAGCCGCCGTCGGCTCTCGTCAGCGGCGTCTGCGAGAAGAACACCGGCCGGCTGCGGCCGGACGCGCCGCTCGGCGAGGTCACCCGGCACCTGGCCACCTACAACCTGGTCGCGGCGCCCGTCGTCGACGAGCACGACCGGCTGCTCGGCGCCGTGTCGGTGGACGACGTGCTCGACCACCTGCTGCCCGAGGGGTGGCGCGACGCCGATCGCGACGCCGATCGCGACGCCGGACTCGACGCGCAGGGGGCGATCGGCCATGGCTGAGAAGCGGGCCCGCCTCGATCAACCGCGCGTCGAGCGACGCGGACCTCGATTCCGCTACGACGCGGAGGCGTTCGGCAAGATCACCGAACGGATCGCGCGGTTCCTCGGCACCGGTCGCTACCTCGTCTTCCAGAGCGCGGTGGTCGTGCTGTGGATCATCTGGAACGCCGCCGCGCCGAAGAGCCTGCAGTTCGACCCGTGGAACCCGACGCGGTTCATCTTCTTGACCCTCGTGCTGTCGCTGCAGGCGTCCTACGCCGCTCCATTGATCCTGCTGGCGCAGAACCGGCAGGACGACCGCGACCGGGTCAACCTGGATTCCGACCGCGAAGAGGCCCGGGAGTCGAAGGCGGACCTGGAGTACCTCGCCCGGGAGATCGCCGCGATCCGGATGGCGCTGGGCGAGGTGGCGACGCGGGATTTCCTGCGCTCGGAGCTCTCCCGGGCCGAGGCCGCGCGGGACAGCCGCGACCGCGAGGACGCGGTCGACCGCTGAGCCGCGTGGACGCGCTGCGGCGGCCGGATCAACCCCCGATGGCGAGCCGGAGCAGCGCCGCCGTCGCCGCGGCGGCGAGCACCACGACCAGGAACGGCGCCCTGCGCCAGACGGCGACGGCGCCTACCGCGAGCCCAGCCAGCCGAGGCCCGTCGAACACCAGCCGCCGGCCGTCCGCGACTGCCTCGACGACCACCAGCGCCGCGAGCAGCGCCACCGGCAGCAGCTCGACCACCCGCCGCACCTGCGGCCGGTCGAGAGTCCGCGCCGGCACGAAGTAGCCGGCCAGCTTGAACGCGTAACAGCCGACGACCGTGCCCAGCACCAGCACCCAGGTGTTCATCCGCGCACCACGCCGCCGAGCAGCAGCGCCGCGCAGGCCGCGAGCACCGGCACGCCGGGCGGCGTGAACGGGATCAAGGCGAGCGCGATCGCCGCGGCCGCCACGGCGATCCGCTTTTCGATCGCGCCGGACCGCAGCCGCGGCGCGAGCAGGGCGAGGAACGCGGCCGGCACGACGGCGTCCAGTCCGAAGTCCGTCGGGTTCACCAATGACCCGGCGAGCGCGCCGAGCAGCGTGGAGAGGTTCCAGAAGGCGAAGACGCCGGCGAACGTCCACCAGAACGCGGTGCGAGCCAGCGCCGGGCTCGGCTGGGCGACCGCCATCGCCGTCGACTCGTCGATGGTGCCGAGCGCCGCGAGCAGCCGGCGAGCCCCGCGCACTCGCAGCAGCGGCGACAGCCGCATCGCGTACAGGGTGTTGCGCGAGCCGAGCAGCAGGCCGCCGGCAAGCGCGGCCGCGACCGTGCCGCCGCCGGCCAGCACGCCGACGACCGCGAACTGCGTCCCGCCGGTGAACGCGAGGAGGGACAGCAGGCAGGTCTGCAACGCCGACAATCCGGCCGCCACCGACGCTGCCCCGAATGCGAAGCCATAGGCGCCGACCGCGGCGCCGACGCCGAGCGAGTCCCTGATGACGGCCCGACGATCACTGCTCACGGGGAGTCGGGGGCGACCCGGCTGAGCAGCTCGCCGAGCACCCGCAACTCCTCGTCGGTGAAGTGCCGCAACCAGTGCCGGTCGACACCGGCCAGATGCACCGGCGCAGCGGCGCGCAGTCGGGCCAGGCCGTCCTCGGTCAACACGGTGAACGTGCCGCGCGCGTCGTCGGCGGACGGTTCGCGACGCACGAGGCCGGCCGTCTGCAGCCGGTCGATCAGCCGGGTGAGACCGGAGCGGGACAGCAGCACCCGGTCGGCCAGCTCGGCCATCCGCAACCGCCGGCCGGGCGCCTCGGCCAGCTGGACGAGCACGTCGTACCAGGCGAGCGGGAGGCCGAGCCGGGCTGTGAGGTCGTGCTCCAGTTCGCCGGCCACCCGCGCGTGGGCGCGCAGGAAGGTCCGCCACACCGCGACCCGCCAGTCGGACGGCCGCGGCGTCCTCGGCCGGCGGACTGCCCGGGGCTGCGCTGGCGGCTGCACTGGCGGCTCAGCGGTCATGACGCTGCGATCCTACGTACCATCGAAGGCGTGTCCACCGCTTTGATTTCCTCGGTCCGCGCCGCCCTGTCCACGGTCGACGACCCGGAGATCCGCAGGCCGATCACCGAGCTCGGCATGGTGGAGTCCGTCGAGGTCGACGAGTTCGGCGCGGCCGCGGTCCGCGTGCTGCTCACGGTGGCCGGCTGCCCGATGAAGGCGCAGCTGACTCGCGACGTCACCGCCGCGGTGTCTCGCGTCGACGGCGTGACGTCGGTCGACGTCACCCTCGGCGTGATGACCGACGCGCAGCGCGGCGAGCTGCGGCAGACGCTGCGCGGCGACGCCCCGGCCAACGAGATCCCGTTCGCCCAGCCCGGCTCCCGCACCCGCGTATACGCCGTCGCGTCCGGCAAGGGCGGCGTCGGCAAGTCGTCGGTGACGGTGAATCTGGCCGCCTCGCTCGCCGCCCGCGGCCTGTCAGTCGGCGTGCTGGACGCGGACATCTACGGCTTCTCGGTGCCGCGGATGCTCGGCGTGACCGGCAAGCCGACGCAGGTCGATCAGATGATCATGCCGCCGATCGCGCACGACGTGAAGGTGATCTCGATCGGCATGTTCACGCCGGGCAACACGGCGGTGGTCTGGCGCGGGCCGATGCTGCACCGCGCGCTGCAGCAGTTCCTCGCCGACGTCTTTTGGGGCGACCTCGACGTGCTGCTGATGGATCTGCCGCCGGGCACCGGCGACATCGCGATCTCGGTGGCCCAGCTCGTGCCCTCTGCGGAGCTGCTGGTCGTCACCACGCCGCAGCTGGCCGCCCGCGAGGTTGCCGAGCGCGCCGGGTCGATCGCGCTGCAGACCCACCAGCAGATCGTCGGCGTGGTGGAGAACATGAGCTGGCTCGACCTGCCCGACGGCAGTCGGATGGAGCTGTTCGGCAGCGGCGGCGGTCAGGCGGTCGCCGACTCACTCGCCGCCTCGACCGGCACCCGGGTGCCGCTGCTCGGCCAGATCCCGATCGATCAGAGCGTCCGCGAGGGCGGCGACAACGGCGCGCCGGTCGTGCTCACGGCGCCGAATTCGCCCGCGGCGCAGGCGATGGGCAAGGTCGCCGACGCGCTGGCCGCGCGCCAGCGCAGCCTGGTGGGCAAGAGCCTGGGGCTTACCCCGGTCCGCTGAGACAGCCGGTCCGCTGAGACAGCCGGTTCGCTGAGCCGGATGCGGGCCTGCGACTCAGGTCGCGTCGGAGTCGTAGGCCGAGGCTGCTGGCGGGGGTCCCGGCCGAGGTCTGGGGCGCGGCCGCTCGCCGGCGGCCCGCGCGGCACTCGGGCGGGTGCCGTTGGCGGCCGGATGGGCGCCGTTGGCCTGATGGCTGCCGTTTGCCGACGGCTTGGCCATCGACACCGGCGTGTCGACGTCGAAGTCGTCGTCATCGTCGCCGAAGATCGCGTTGCGGGCGGCCGAACGCGGGTCGAGCCGGCGCGGGTCGTATTTCTGCCAGTCGACCTCGTCGCCCAGCACCGCCCGCTGCAGCGCGGTGCGCGGATTGAGGTTGCGCAGGTCGACGTCGGCGAACTCCGGACCGAGCTCGTCGCGCAGCTGCTGCCGTGCGCCGGTGGCCATGTCGCGCAACGACCGGATCATTCGGGCCGCGTCGCGGGCGAGGCCGGGCAACCGGTCGGGGCCGAGCACCACGATGCCGACGATGGCGAGCACCATCAGCTCGAACGGCCCCACGTTGAACACGTCGCTACCCCTTGCCGAGGGTGACCGTCGTTGTCAGCTTCCGACTGCCACGGTAGTAGGTCAGGCTGATCCTGTCGCCCGGCTGGTGCTGCTGGACGATCACGATGATCTGGTCGAACGTCTGCACCGCGGTGTCGTCGACGACCACCACGACGTCGCCGGGCTTCAGCCCGGCCTTCGCTCCCGCCCCGCCTGGGGACACCTGCTTGACGTAGCCGCCGACCTGCAGGCCGGACAGCGCGGTGACGCCCTGCATGCCGATCGAGCCGTGCGTTGCGTGGCCGGTGCGGATCAGCTCCTGGGCGATCTGCCGGGCGTGGTTGATCGGGATCGCGTAGCCGATGCCGCTGACCGGGATCTCGCTGCCCGACCCGTCGGAGATCGCAAAGCGGCCGGCGGTGTTGATGCCGATCACCGCGCCCGCGCCGTCGACCAGCGCGCCGCCGGAGTTGCCCGGGTTGATGGGCGCGTCGATCTGGATCGCGCTGAGGTAGGCGGATGTGCCGTCCTCGCCCGTCGCCTTCACCGGACGATTCAGCGCGGAGACGATGCCGGCGGTCACGGTGCCCTGCAGGCCGAGAGGGGAGCCGATCGCGATCACCGGATCGCCGACCGCGAGCTTGTCCGAGTTGCCGAGCGGCGCGACGGTCAACTGCTCGTTCGGCACCTTGATCACCGCGAGGTCGCTGGTGGGATCGTGGCCGACGATCTGCGCATTCGCCGTCGCCTCGTCGCTGAAGGTGACGACGATCGAGGCGCCCTTGACCCCGATCGCGCCGGCCACCACGTGGTTGTTCGTGAGCACGTAGCCGAGCTTGTCGATCACCACGCCGGAGCCGATCGCGTACTCGTCCGGGGTTTTGACGGCGATCGAGACCACGGCGGGGCCGACCCGCTTGGCGATCCCCGCGACGGAGTTCGGCGCCCGACTCACCGGGTTGTCGGTCTGCGCCAACGAGACGTCTGGACGGTGCAGCGCGTCATGGACATGGTCGGTGAGCCACCAGCCCACGCCGCCGCCGAGCACGCCGGCGACCAGCGCGACGAGCAAGGTGAAGATCCAGGTCGAGCGGCCGAAGCGCACCTGGCGGACCGTGCCGGTCTCGAGCACGTCCTCGTCGCCGTCGGGTGAATCGGCGTCCGGGCGGGCGTCGGCCAGGTCGGCGTCGGCCAGTTCGGTCTCGGTGTCGGCGTAGGGGTCGAGCTGCTCGGCGCGTGCGCCGGTGAAGACGGCGGGGCGGCCGAGCCAGAACTGCGAGCGCGGATCACGCCACGGGTCGCGGGCGGCGCCCGGCTTCCACCACGGTGCGGCCGGTCCCGGCCCGCTCGGCGGCAGCCGGGTGCCCGGCGCGGGCGCGAAGCCGTCGCGGGCGTCCGGACCGGCGCCGAATACCTCGGCGAACATCCGCGGGACGGGGCTGTGCTCGACCGCCCGCGGGGGCAGGCGCTCGCCAGGGGCAGGGTCGTACGGGCCGCCGCCGGGCGGCCGGCCGAAGACCGCGCGTTCGTTCGGCGACACCGTCGGCGGCGGCGGGCTGTAGGGCGGCGCGCCGTCCCGCGGGGCGAACGAGCCCTCGACGTCGGCGGGCCGGGCGAACTGCGCGTCAGCCGCGCCGGAGTCCTCGCTCACGCCTCGCTCCTCGTCGTGAAACCCACGTCGTCAAGTCTGCCCCACCTGCGCGCAGCCGATGGCGCCGCAGTTGTCCGCGCTAGGCCGGGCCCCAGCCCGCCGAAGCGAGGACAAGTCGTGGGGTGTGCGGCCGAGCCGACGCGCTCAGCGCGGTTCAGGGCCGTCCAGCGTCGAAGAGGGCCGAGCCCGGCCCGCCCGGCGAGTTCGAGTGCCGCGAGGAGATCTGGTGGGCGACGGCGCCCGACCCGGTCGAGGGCTCGTCGGCGTCGCGGGCCACCGAACCAGCGGTCAGCGTTCCGGCCAGCGCGACGAGGGCGAACGTCAGGGCCGCGGGCTTAGCCCGAGAACCGAACCGGGCGCGGCCGGCTGGCTGGTCGGCCGGCACCAGCGCGGCGGCCGGGGCGAACGTGGCGAACATCGTGTTGCCGTCCGGCGCGACGACGGTCGGCAGGGCGCTCGGATTGCTGATCGTCGTGGTCATCGGCACGGACCGCAGCCGGTCGGCCAGCGCCGACGGCAACGCCGGGGCCGGCGCGGCGCGCAGGGCGAACGCGGCCTCCCGCTGCACGCGGACCGCGCCGAGGCACTCGACGCAGGACTCGACGTGCCGAGCAGCCCGTTCGCGCGAGTGGCCGCGAAGCACGCCGTCGGCATACGCCGCGACGGCCTCGTCGGACAGGTGCTGGACGTTCACGCGCCGACGACCCCGGGTTCGCCGAACAGCGACATGCGGGTCCGGACGGGTTGCGGCTGGGTGGACGGCTGAGTGGACAATTCGGTGGACGGCGGGATGGACGGCACAGCCGCGGCTTCCCGGCCGGGCTCGGCCGGGCGGGTGCCGGGCGCGCGGTGGGCCAGCGCGTCGCGCAGCAGCACCCGGCCGCGGTGGATGCGCGAGCGGACGGTGCCGACCTTGATGTTGAGGGTCGCCGCGATTTCCTCATACGACAACTGCTCGAGGTCGCACAGCACGACCGCGACCCGGAAGTCCGGCGGCAGCGCGTCGAGCGCGGCCTGGACCTCGGGGTCGAGATGCATCTCGTCGTAGGACTGCTCGGGGCCTGGGTCGGCGCCGGCGAGCCGGTCGCCGGCGTCCTCCGGGAGCGCGTCGAAACGGATCCGCTGGCGCCGGCGGACCATGTCCAGGAACAGGTTGGTGGTGATCCGGTGCAGCCAGCCCTCGAATGTGCCCGGCGAGTACTGGGCGAGCGAGCGGAAGACCCGGACGAACGTCTCCTGGGTCAGATCCTCGGCGTCGGCCCGGTTGCCGGACAGCCGGAACGCCAGCCGGTAGACGCGGTCGGCGTGCTCGCGCACGACCTCGTCCCAGCTCGGCGGCACCCAGGCGCTGGCCTCGTCGGCAGCCGGCGATCCGGTTGCCGAGATCTCGCTCTCGGCGGCGCTGCGGGCAGCGTCCGTCATGTCCTCACCTCGTGTCGGTCCGTACTTGGGTACGGGGCGACTCAATCAGCTGAACCTGTACGCAGCCTAAACGCCGGCTGGGCCGCGCGCGTTCCCCCTGCGGTTGTGCTTTCGGTTCTGCTTCGGCGGTTCCGCCTCGCCCGCGGGCCGCCCGTAGTCTTGGCGCCCGTGCACTCTTACACCGCCGAAGCCGAGCGGATGTCGCGCACGCTGGCGCAGTTCTGCCTCGACCGCCTCGCCGGGGACGCCCCGCTGGACCAGCCGCGCACCCCGGCCGAGCTCGCCGGCACCGCCGGCGACACGGTCACCGAGACCGGCCTCGGCCCGGACGAGGCGCTGCGGCTGTGGCGCGACGTGCTCGGGCCGGCCTGCATGTCGGTCGACCACCCGCGCTATCTCGCGTTCATCCCGAGCGCGCCGTCCAAGGCGGCCGCCGGCTTCGACATGCTCGTCGGCGCGACGTCGCTGTACGGCGGGTCGTGGCTCGAGGGCGCCGGCGCGGTGTACGCCGAGAACCAGGCGCTCGGCTGGCTCGCCGAGCTGGCCGGGTTGCCGCCGGAGGCCGGCGGCGCGTTCGTGCAGGGCGGCACGATCGGCAACCTGTCCGCGCTGGTCGCGGCGCGCGAATCCGTCCTGCACCGGCGCGGCGGGCGCCGGCCGGCGCGCTGGGCGGTGTGCATCACCGCGGAGACGCACTCGTCTGTTGCGCACGCGCTGAAGGTCGTGATGGACGTGGACGTCGTGCAGGTGCCCGGCGACGAGCGCGGTCGGCTCACCGGCGAGCGGCTGCGCGCAACCGTCGACGCGCTGCCCGCCGACGTGCGCGACGGGGTCTTCGCGGTCGTCGCGACGGCCGGCACCACCAACCTGGGGATCGTCGACGACATCGCCGGCGCCGCGGCGGTGGCTCATGAACACGGCTGGTGGCTGCACGTCGACGGCGCCTATGGCGGCGCGGGTCTCGCGGCGCCGAGCGTGCGGCGGTTGTTCGACGGTGTCGAGCACGCCGACTCCTTCATCGTCGACCCGCACAAGTGGCTGTTCGCGCCGTTCGACTCGTGCGCGTTGCTCTACCGCGACCCGGTCCAGGCGCGCGCGGCGCACACCCAGCAGGCCGGCTACCTCGACGCCGTCAACGTGCACGGGGAATGGAACCCGTCGGACTTCGCGATCCAGCTGACCCGGCGGGCTCGCGGGCTGCCGTTCTGGTTCTCTCTCGCCGTGCATGGCACCGCCGCCTACACCGACGCGATCGAGACCACCCTCGCCGTCACCCGCACCGGCGCCGAGCACATCCGCGGCTGCGAACACGTGCGGCTGCTGCTCGAGCCGGAGCTGTCGGTGCTGGTCTTCGAACGGATCGGCTGGACGGCCGAGGACTACGCGCGGTGGAGCAGCCGGCTGCTCGAGGAGCAGGTCGGCTTCGTGACGCCGACCCGGCACAACGGCCAGGTGTGCACCCGGTTCGCCGTCGTCAACCCGCTGACGACGCCGGCCGACATCGAGCTGTTGATCGGCTCGATGCGCTGATCGGCGGATAGGGTCTGCGCCATGGCCGACCCGATGCTCAACCAGCAGAGCCTTGCGTATGCGGAGTCGTTCGTCGACGAGGACGAAACGGTGCTGCTGGCGCGCGAACGCGGTCATGAGCTGGGCTGCACGCCGATCGGTCCGGCCGGCGGCGCGACGCTGCGCGTGCTGGCCGCCGCCACGGGCGCGCGCAGCGTCGTCGAGGTGGGCACCGGCGCGGGCGTGTCCGGGCTCTACCTGCTCGCCGGCATGGCGGCGGACGGCGTGCTCACCACGATCGACGTGGAGGGTGAGCACCAGCGGGCGGCCAAGTCGGCCTATGCGGAGGCCGGCATCGCGCCGGCCCGGTATCGGCTGATCAACGGGTCGGCGCCGGAGGTGCTGCCGCGGCTGCGCGACGCCGCCTACGACCTCGTGCTCGTCGACGCGGACAAGTCCTCGTACGGCGTCTACTACGAGCAGGCGCTGCGGCTCCTGCGTCCCGGCGGGGTGCTCGCCTTCGACAACGCGTTGTGGCACGACCGCGTCGCCGACGCGGGTTCACGCGATCACGAGACGACCGTGCTGCGCGATCTCGGCCGGGCCGTCCGCGACGACCCGCGGCTGCTGTCCGCGCTGTTGCCGGTCAGCGACGGGCTGCTGGTGGCGGCAAAGCGCTGATTCGTCCGGACCGCCGAGCCGACCGATGAGCTGCTACGTCGACGCCGTCCGCGACTACCCCGGCGCCGGCCTGCGGTTCACCCGGTTCTGCCATCTGCTGGCCGACACCCGTCCCGAGCTGCACGCGATGGCAGACGCGCTCGGCGTCCCGAACCGGTTCTTCCAGGACCACCCGTGGCGCTGGCACCACGACCTGCCCGAGCACCTGCGGCCACGCGCGATCGAACTCGGCGCCCGCGAGCTGACCATGCGCGAGGTCGGGGCGTTGTTGCGACGCCGCAGGGCGGAAGCCGGCATCGCGTAGGTTCGTCTGGTGCGCATCGCGGTCTTGGCCGGCGGCGTCGGCGGCGCCCGCTTCCTGCGTGGCGTGCGCGCCGCCTGCCCCGCCGACGAGGTCACCGCCGTGATCAACACCGGCGACGACGTCACGCTGCACGGGATGCGCATCTGTCCCGACCTGGACAGCGTGATGTACACCCTCGCCGGCGTCCACGACACCGAACGCGGCTGGGGCCGCACCGGCGAGACCTGGCGGATCCGCGAGGAGTTCGCGGCCTACGGCGCCGAGCCGACGTGGTTCCAGCTCGGCGACCTCGACATCGCCACCCACCTCGTCCGCACCCGGATGCTGGACGCCGGCTACCCGCTGTCCGACGTCACCGCGGCGCTGGCGCAGCGCTGGCAACCAGGGGTGACGTTGCTGCCGATGTCCGACGACCGCTGCGAGACGCACGTCGTCGTCGAGCTCGACGGGGTCAAGCGGGCGATCCACTTCCAGGAGTGGTGGGTGCGGCACCGCGCGAAGCTCACGCCCGAGGCGTTCGTGCAGGTGGGAGTGGACGAGGCCGCGCCGGCGCCCGGCGTGCTCGAGGCGATCACCGGCGCCGACGTCGTGCTGATCGCGCCGAGCAATCCAGTGGTCTCGATCGGCACCATCTTCGGGCTGCCGGCGATCCGCGAGGCGGTCGCGAACGGCCCGGCGCCGGTGGTCGGGGTGTCGCCGATCATCGCCGGCGCGCCGGTCCGCGGCATGGCCGACGCCTGCCTGCCGGCGATCGGCGTCGAGGTCAGCGCGGAGGGCGTCGGCCGGCACTACGGCGCGCGCTCGGCCGGCGGTCTGCTGGACGGCTGGCTGGTGGCCGAGGACGACCACGCGTCGATCCCCGGCGTCGAGGTGCGCAAGGTTCCGTTACTGATGAGCGACGACGACGCGAGCGCCCGGATGACGAAGGCGGCGCTGGAGCTCGTCCCATGATGGATGGCGACCACGCGGCGGACCGGCTCGAGATCTGGCCGGTCCGGGGCATCGGCGAGATCCGGCCCGGCGCCGACCTCGCCGCGGTGATCGCCGAGCGGGCGCCCGACCTGCGCGACGGCGACGTCGTCGTGGTGACGTCGAAGATCGTGTCCAAGGCGGAGGGCCGGCTGCTCGCGCTCGGCTCCGACGACCCGGCCGAGCGGGAGGCCGCGCGGCGGGCCGCGATCGAGGCCGAGTCGGTGCGCGTCGTCGCCGCGCGCGGGGAGCTGCGCATCGTGCAGACGCGGCACGGCCTGGTGCTCGCCGCCGCCGGCGTCGACGCCTCCAACGTCGCACGCGACGAGCTCGCGCTGCTGCCGGCCGATCCGGACGCCTCCGCCCAGCGCCTGCGCGACGGGCTGCGCGAGCGGCTTGGCGTCGAGGTCGGCGTGATCATCAGCGACACCATGGGCCGCGCCTGGCGCGACGGCCTCACCGACGCCGCGATCGGCGTGGCAGGGCTGACCGCGATCACCGATCCGCGGGGCCGGGTGGACGTGCACGGCAACGTTCTCGACATGACCCGGGTGGCGGTCGCCGACGAGATCGCCTCCGCCGCAGACCTGGTGAAAGGCAAGCTCGGCGGCGTCCCGGTCGCCGTGCTGCGCGGCCTCGCGCCGGACGGCAAGCTGCCCGACGACGGCCGCGGCAGCCGCGACCTCATCCGCGAGCCGTCCGGCGACCTGTTCCGGCTTGGCACCGCGGAGGCCGTCGCCCTCGGCCGGGCCGACGCGCTGGGCTCGCTCGAGCCGGCGCCCGCGCTGCACGCCGACGCGGTCGCGCTCGTCAGCGCGCAGCCGACGACCGACCCGCTGGAGTCGGCCGTCCGCCAGGGATTTCTCGCGCTGCTCGCCGCCCGGCCGGACTCGATGTGGCGCTCCTGCGCGCCGGGGCATGTGACGGCGAGCGCGCTGGTCCTCGATCCGCGCCGACGCGCAGTGCTGTTGACGCTGCACCCGCGGGCCGGCAGGTGGCTGCAGCTCGGCGGGCACTGCGAGCCGGGCGACCGCAGCGTGCTCGACGCCGCGGCACGCGAGGCCCGCGAGGAGAGCGGGATCGGCGCGCTGTCCTTCGACCCGCTGCCGCTCGCCCTCGACATCCACCCGATCACCTGTTCGCTCGGCGTGCCGACCCGGCACTTCGACGTGCAGTTCGTCGCGATCGCGCCGGCCGGGGCGCAGCCGGTGATCAGCGACGAATCGCTGGACCTGCGCTGGTTCGGCTGGGACGAGCTGCCCGACGGCGTCTCCCCCGAGCTGCCGGACCTGGTGCAGGCGGCGCAGCTGCGGCTCGGCCTGTGAGTGAGCATCGCAGGGCCGCCCGCGGCCCGAGGAGCGGAGCGAACGCTGCGATGAGCGTTTGCGCGAAGAGCGAGGTCGGCCTGTGAGCGGTTCGAGCGCGCTGGAACTGGTGGCGGATTGGCCGGTCGACACCGCCGCGGCCGCCGTCGTCGGCCCGGGGGGCGTGCTGGCGGCGCACGGCCCGCAGGACCATCGGTTCCCGCTGGCGTCGGTGACCAAGCTGCTGGCCGCGCTCGCCGTCCTGGTCGCGGTCGAGGAAGAGGCGGTGGCGCTCGACGACCCGGTCGACGAGGCGCTGATCCCCGGCGCGACGCTGCGCCACCTGCTCGCGCACGCGTCCGGGCTCGCTCCGGAGCGGCCGTTGCGCTCGTTCGCCCCGGCGCAGCGGCGGGTCTACTCGAACGTCGGCATCGAGCTGGCCGGCCGGCACGTCGCCGCCGCGACCGACATCGACTTCGCCGCCTACCTCGACGCGGCGGTCGCGCAGCCGCTGCGATTGACCGGCACGACGCTGCCCGGCTCCCCGGCGCGCGACGGCGTGTCGACGGCGGGCGACCTCGCACTCGTCGCCACCGAACTGCTCTCGCCGACGGGCCTGCTGAGCGCGGGAACGCTGGCCGATCTCGCGCGCGTGCAGTACCCGGGCCTGCGCGGCGTGCTGCCCGGCTACGGCCCGCAGGACCCGAACGACTGGGGGCTGGGCTTCGAGATCCGCGGCGCCAAATCGCCACACTGGACTGGCGCGCAGAACTCGCCCTCGACGTACGGGCACTTCGGGCAGAGCGGCACGATGCTCTGGATCGACCCGGTCGCCCGGCTGGCGCTCGTCGCGCTCGCCGACCGGGATTTCGACGACTGGGCTCGGGCGGCGTGGCCCGCGCTGTCGGACGCCGTGCTGGCCGAGTTCGCGGGCTGAGCCGGTCGGGGTTGGCCCTCGAGCGGCGCCGGGCACGGCGTGTCGCGCCGCCACCGGGGCAGGACTCAGATTGCGCGGATGTCGGTGTAGTTGAACCGCGGGCCGAAGCGCGGCGCCCGCCGGCCGGTCAGCTCGACGAGGCGCATCACCCGCTGCCGCTGGCCGACCCAGGGCGCGAGCAGGTCGAGCATGTCGGCGTCGGTGCCGCGGGCGCGGCCGGTGAAGACGTGCACCACCAGGTTCGGCAGGTGGTAGTCGCCGACGCTCACCGCGTCCGGATGGCCGATAGCGCGCTGTGCCGTCTCGGCAGCCGTCCACTCGCCGACCCCGGGGATCAGCCGCAACCGCGCGACGGCGTCGTCCGGCGCCATGGCGGCGCACTCCTCGACCCGGCTCGCGACCGACGCGGCAGCGCGAATGGCCCGCTGCCGCTTGAGATCGACGCCGAGCCGATGCCATTCCCAGGTGGGCAGATCAAGCAGCGCGCGCGGCGACGGCGGCACCCGCAGCTCAGCGAGTGGGCCCGGCGCCGGCGTGCCGAACCGGAGCAGCAGCAACCGCCAGGACCGCCGCGCCTCCTCACCCGTCACCTTCTGCTCCAGCACCGCGGGCACGAGCGCGGCCATGACCAGTCCGGTGGAGGTCAGCCGCAACCCGGGCCGCGCGCGCAGCACCTCGCCCAGCGGCGGCACGGCGGCGAGATCCAGCCCCGTCCAGTCATCCTGGGCGCCGACCAGCGCGGGCAGCCGGTCGAGCAGCCAGTCCGCGCCGTCGCCCCATGCCGTCCCGGTGACCACCGTGCGGGCGGCGGTCAGCCGCACCGTGCCAGGCCCGGCCGGTGTGTCGGCGGCCATCCAAAACCCGCCGGCCGCGTCGAGGCGGTGCGCGGGATCGTGCGTTCCGCGCCGCAGCGGGCCGAGGGTCGCCCGCAGGTCGACGGGCCGGCCGGCGTCCCAGACCCGCTGCGTCATTGCCGCGGCCGAGTTCATCGCGGGGAAGCGATTTCGTGGGGTGCTCTCACGCGTCGGTCGAGAATCGGATCGAGCCGTCGGGCAGCGTGACGTCCGGCCAGACCCGCGCGCCGCCGCGCAACTCCAGCCGAGCGCCGAGGCGCGCGCGGTCGCCGACCACGACGTCCTCGAGCACGGTGCCGGGCCCGACGACCGCGTCGGCCCCGACGGCCGACCGGACGACGACCGCGCCCTCGGCGACCCGCGCGCCGTCGAACAGAACGCTGCCGTCGACCAGCGCGCCCGCCTCGACGACCGCCCCGCGGCCGACCGTGGAACCACCGCGGACGTCCGCGCTCGGCGCGACGCGGGCCCCGGCCAGCAGCAATTGCTCGCCCGGAACCGCGACCGCCGGCGACGGCGCGATGCCGCGCACGAGATCGGCCGAACCGGTGACGAAGTCCGCCGGGGTGCCGAAGTCGCGCCAGTAGCCGGTGTTGAGGTGGCCGACGACGGTCGCGCCAGCTGCGAGCAGGCCGGGAAAGGTCTCGCGTTCGACCGACACCGGCCGGCCCGTCGGAATGGAGTCGATCACCTCGCGGCGGAACGCGTAGAGCCCGGCGTTGATCTGGTCGGTGACCGGGTTCGGGTCCTTCTCGAGGAACGCGGTCACCCGGCCGGCCTCGTCGGTGGAGACGCAGCCGAACGCACGCGGGTCGGGCACCCGCTGCAGGCACAGCGTCACATCGGCCTGCGCCCGCCGGTGCGTCTCGACCATCGCCAGCAGGTCGACGCCGATCAGGTTGTCGCCGTTGAAGACCAGGATCGTGTCCGCGCCGAGCACAGGCGCGACATTGCGGATGCCGCCGCCGGTGCCCAGCGCCTCGGCCTCGACGATGTAGTCGAGGCGCGCGCCCAGCGCGGACCCGTCGCCGAAGTGCTGTTCGAACACCTCGGCGCGGTAGGACGTGCCGAGCACGACGTGCTCGATTCCGGCCGCTGCTATCCGGGCGATGAGATGGGTGAGGAAGGGGACGCCGGCCGTCGGCAGCATCGGCTTGGGCGCCGACAGCGTCAGCGGGCGCAGCCGGGTGCCCAGTCCGCCGACCAGGATCACCGCCTCGACGTCCGCCATGCGCAGCAGGATCGCACACGCGTGCGACGCGCGGGCGGCTCGCCGGGTGTGGTCCTCGCGCGCGTCAGGTCGCGTTGCGCACGCTGATCCAGGTCGTCCCGGCGCCGACCGCAGCTGCCAGGTCGAATCCGTCGAACGGGACGCGCTTGGCAACGCCGGCAGCGGTCGTCCCGGCCGCATAGCCGGCGAGCACGCGGCCACCGGCGGCGCCGTGCCCGTCGCGCTTGGTGATCTGGAGGCGAGTGAGCCGGCTCAGCCCGAACGAGGCGGCCAGCGCGCCGCTCGGCAGCCGCTCACGGTGGGCGAGGTAGGGATCGCCGGACGACTTGTCGTCATACGGGTCGCGCCGCGCGACGAGGTACGGCTGGCCGCCGGCGACCGTCCAGCCGCCGTTCGAGGCGCTGAACTGCGCGAAAATCGGCGCGCCGCGGTAGGTGAGCACCCGGTTGGTCGTGTCGCGCGCTGCTCTCTGCAGATCCCGCCACAGCAGGTTCCCGGCCGCGTCGTAGCGGGCCGCGCCGCCGTAGACCTGGCACATGCTGGTGTCGCAGATGTCGTAGTCGGAGCTCGCCGCGTGCTGCATCTCATAGCTCGCGTAGGTGCGCGCGGCCACCGCCTGGGCGTCGAGAGCGGCCCGCCGCCACGAGGCCGGCATCTCGCGCGGCACGACGCCGGCGGTGTAGTTGTTGATCCCGACGCGGTTGACGGTGAACACCCCGCCGGCTCTGCCGCTCGGCTGGCGCCGGACAGCCCGCAGCCAGCCGTGATAGGCGGTGCTGGCGCCGCCGCGTGCGTACAGGCGCAGCGTCTTCGAGCCGGTCCGGCGGAACGTCGCGCCGTTGGCCAGGGCGGCCACCCTGCGCCATTTGGCGCCGGCCTGCGCCGGCAGCTCTTGCAGCGTGAGGCCCGTCCCGGCGGCGGCGACCAGCCGGTACCGCTTGACTCCCGCGGTGGGCAGCGTGCCGGCGACGCCGCTGACCCGCAGGCCGGCCACGGCGGCCACGGTGGTGGTCGCGCCGAAACCGGACAGCTTCACCGCGATCAGCGGGGACTTCCGGCGGACCAGCTTGGTGTGCGGGTAGTAGAACCTGACGATCTGGCGATACGACTTGCCGGCGAGCGCCGCGCCCTGGGCGCCGTACTGGCTCAGCCCGTGGCCGTGGCCGTTGCCGCGCATCGTGACGACGACGCTGTTCGCGACCGGCGCGAGCGTGTCCGCGGAGCGTGCGGCGGACTGCGCTGCGCCGCCGACCGTCAGCGCTGTCACCGCCGCGCCGGTGAACGCTGCGGTCGCGGCCACCACCGCCGGGATGGCAGCCGACAACTCGCTCAGGCCATTGCTCATCCGACTCATCTGCGCCCAATCTCGGGCCTGCGGGGCCCGTGTCCTTGCCGGGCTGAGCGCCGGCACGCCCTTAACCTCGGTCCGATGCGCCCGGACTTGAGCGGCAGGCCGCCGGTCGCGGCCCGTCCCGGACGGCCGCGCTGGGGAATTCAGGTCGGGCTGCGGGCGGCGGTGGCCGTCGCGTCGCTGCTCGTCCTCGTGGTCAGCGGCGTCGCGTGGGCGACGTTCAAGAACTTCACGGCGACCGTGCCGCACGGCTCTGCGGTGCCCGCCGACCTGCGCGACCCGGACGGCGCGGACCAGAACATCCTGCTGGTCGGCGACGACACCCGAGCCGGCGCGACGCGCGCGGAGCTCAAGGCGCTGCACACCGGGCACGACATCACGACCGCCAACGCCGACACGATGATGATCTTGCACGTGCCGGCGAACGGGTCTCGACCGACGCTCGTCTCGTTCCCGCGCGACTCGTGGGTCACGATTCCGGGCCACGGGAAGGGCAAGCTCAACGCGGCGTACCCGGACGGCTTCAACGCCGCAAAAGCCGCCCACGAGTCGGAGCAGCAGGCCGAGAGCGCCGGATTGATCCTGACCATCCGCACGCTGCACGCGCTGACCGGACTGCACATCGACCACTACATGCAGGTCAACCTGCTCGGTTTCTACCGGATCAGCGTGGCGATCGGCGGCGTGAAGGTCTGCCTGAACGCCGCGCAGAACAAGACGACCGACCGCGACGCGTACGGGTCCGGCTACTCCGGCATCGACCTGCCGAAGGGCGTGTCGGTCATCGAGGGCAAGCAGGCGCTCGCGTTCGTCCGGCAGCGGCACGGGCTGCCGCACGGCGACCTGGACCGGATCAAGCGCCAGCAGTACTTCCTGAAATCGGCGTTCGAGAAGATCACGACAGCCGGCACGCTGCTCAACCCGTTCAAGATCCGCGACCTGCTGCAGGCCGTGGGCCAGTCGCTGCTCACCGACCCGCAACTCGATCTGCTGTCGCTCGCCCGGCAGTTCGAGTCGCTGACCTCCGGCAAGATCGCCTTTGCGACCATTCCGAACAACGGCCCGAAGCTCATCTACCCCGACGGCGTGGAAACCTCGATCGTGCAGGTCAACACCTCTGCCATCCCGGCGTTCGTCCAGCAGCTGGAAGGCAAGGGCGACGCCGCGTACATGAAGGCGAAACCGGCCGCTCCGGCGAGCGTCACCGTCGACGTGCTCAACGGCACGTCGACGCCCCGGCTGGCCGCCCGCAACGCCGAGGCGTTGAAGAAGCTGGGCTTCCGGATCAACACCGTCGACTCCACGACGACCACGCCGAAAACCGTCGTCGAGTACCCGCCGGGGCGCGAGGGGCAGGCCAAGGCGGTCGTGCGGGACGTGCCGCGCGCCACGGCGGTGCCGAGCCCGGACGTCGCCCGCGTGACGCTCGTGCTCGGCGCGGACGGCCGGCAGGTCCGCGGCCTGGCGACGCCGGCGGCAACGGCGACAACGGCGAGCCCGACCGCGACCACCGCCAAGCCCGCGGACCCGACGACCGGCCTCGGCTGCATCGATTAGCGCTGGTCGAGTGGTGCCGGCTCAGCCGGTTCACACCGATTCGACTTGTACCCTCGCCAGATGCCGTCCGGACCTGGCTCGAACGCGGGGCTGCCGCTGCCCCCGCACCTCGACCCGCGGGGCCGGCACCGCGGCGGCCGGTCCTTCCACAGCGGCGCCGGGCGAGTGGCGCTGTCGGTGATGGCGCTGATCTCGGTCGGGCTGCTCGTGCTGGCCGGCTATCTCTGGTACACGATCCGCGACATCAACAACGGCGTGGCGCGGGTGGACGTGGCCGTCGGCGCCCAGCCGTCGGACAGCGTCAAGGCGAACGGCAAGGACCAGAACATCTTGCTGGTCGGCAACGACGATCGAACGAATATGACAGACCAAGAAGTGCGTCAGCTGAAGGTCGGCCGCGACGGCGGCAGCCTCGCCACCGACACGATGATGATCGTGCACGTGCCGGCGAACGGCAGCCGCGCGACGCTGATCTCGCTGCCCCGCGACTCGTACGTGAAGATCGCCGGCTGGGGCATGGGCCGGCTGAACGGCGCCTACGCCGACGCCTATGGGGACGCGAAGGGCGATCTGCAGGCCAAACGCAGCGCCGGCGCGGCCCTGCTGATCGACACCATCAGCAACCTCACCGGGCTGACGATCAACCACTACGTCCAGATCGACCTGCTCGGCTTCTACCGGCTCAGCGAGGCGCTCGGCGGCGTGCCGGTCAACCTCTGCGAGAACGTCGACGACACCGTCGCCTACAACGAATCGCACGGCGAGGGCGTCGCCGGCTCCGGGCTGAAGCTGTCCAAGGGCAAGCACGTGCTCCAGGGCCTGCAGGCGCTGGAGTTCGTCCGGCAGCGGCACAACCTGCCGCGCGGCGACCTCGACCGCGTCCGGCGCCAGCAGTACTTCCTCACCGCGGCGTTCCGGCAGGTCGAGTCGGTCGGCGTGCTGACCAAGCTGCACGCGCTCGGCAGCGCGATCAAGCGCTCGATCTCCGCCGACCCCGGGCTCGACCTGCTGGACCTCGGCGAGCAGCTCGAGGGGCTCAGCGCCAACAACATCTCCGGCAAGACGATCCCCACCACCGCTGGCTACGTGAATGGCCAGGACGTGCTGATCGTCGACCCGGCGAAGGTGCGCAGATTCGTCGAGAAGGTGATCAATCCGCCGGCGTCGACACCGAGCACGAGCACGAGCGCCGGCACTTCGCTGAGCCCGTCCAAGACACCGAAGCCGATCGACAGCAAGTGCATCAACTGACGCCCGAGCGCCAGTTCGCGCAGCTGCTCGCGGCCGATCCGGGGCGTCCGCTCGTCACCTACTACGACGAAGCCACCGGCGAGCGCACCGAGCTGTCCGCCCGCTCGCTCGCGAACTGGGTGGCCAAGACACACCACCTGCTCGGCGACGAGCTCGGACTGGGCCTCGGCGACACCGCGCTGATCGCGCTGCCGGCCCACTGGCTCGCCGTCCCGGTGCTGCTCGGCTGCCTGACGGCCGGCCTGGCGATCAGCCCGGACGACGCGTCGGCCGAGGTTGCGTTCGTGACGCCGGAGTCCGCGGCCGGCGCGGTCGGGGTGCTGGACGTGTTCGGGATCGCGCCGGAGTCGCCGTTCGCGGCGGTCGGTTTCCGCGGGGCGGCGCCCGAGGGCGTCGCGGACTACGTGCTGGCGGTCCGCCCCCAGGCAGACGCCTGGGGGTCGGTCGCGATGCCGGCCGGCCCGGACGATCCCTGCCTGCCCGGGCAGGCCCGCGGCGAGGTGGCGCAGCGGGCGGCTGCGGCCGGCCTGCCGCCCGGCGCCCGGGTGCTGACGACCCGCGACTGGACGGGGCCGGGCGACTGGGTGGACACGCTGCTCGCGCCGATCGCGGCGGGCGGGTCCATCGTGTTCGTGCGCAACTGCGTGGACGAGGCCGTGCTGGCGCGCCGGATGGACCAGGAGCGCGCGACCGTCCGGCTCTGACAGTCAGCGGTGATCATCGCGGGACAGACCTCGGGACGCCGGGCCGTCCGCCGTCTTGATCAACGTGGGCAGGGCCGCCGTGTCGTCGCGTCGACAGCAGGCCGCGTGCGCCCAGCACGCCGATGGCGGTGCCCAGCGCCAGCGACACGACCGTCAGCACGAGGTGCACGGCGAAGAACGCCGTCATCCCGTCGTGCCAGGAGCGCTTGTCGGCCCAGATGTTCTTCAGGAAGGTCGGCCAGATCACCCACGACCAGACGCCGAATGCCACGAGGAACCAGGACACGCGCCGCGACACGATCACCGTTCGAGTATGCGGTTCGCTAACGCCTGCGCGCAGGCCAGACCCGGTTCGGCCCCTACGTCGACAGCGCGACATCGGCCTGCCTGCAGCGACTTGTGGACCCGGCCGAACCGCTATCGTGAACCCGCGGGCCGTGACTGGCGCTTCTAAGGTGGATCCGACCACCGGGGAGCGGCCCGAGCACGATCGCCGCGCGCCTGGGCTTTTCCCCACCGAGGAGGCCCCAGCCATGTCGCAGCCACAGTCCCAGCCGATGTCCCCTCCGTTCGACGGCGGCGCAGCGTCCGCCGCGTACCGCAACGCGCTGAAGGTGATCGAGTCGGTCGAACCGACGGTCGCCGGCGCGATCCGCAGCGAGCTCGCGGACCAGCGCGAGTCGCTGAAGCTGATCGCCAGCGAGAATTACGCCTCGCCCGCGGTGCTGCTCACGATGGGCACCTGGCTGTCCGACAAGTACGCCGAGGGGACGATCGGGCACCGCTTCTACGCCGGCTGCCAGAACATCGACACCGTCGAGCAGGCCGCCGCCGAGCACGCCAAGGCGCTGTTCGGCGCGCCGCACGCCTACGTCCAGCCGCACTCGGGCATCGACGCGAACCTGGTCGCGTTCTGGGCGATCCTGGCGCAGCGGATCGAGTCGCCGGCCCTGGCGAAGGCGGGCGCGAAGCATGTCAACGACCTCACCGCCGAGGACTGGGAGACGCTGCGCCGCGAGCTGGGCAACCAGCGCGCGCTCGGCATGTCGCTGGACGCCGGCGGCCACCTCACCCACGGCTTCCGGCCGAACATCAGCGGCAAGATGTTCGAGCAGTCCTCCTACGGCACCGATCCCGAGACGGGCCTGCTGGACTACGCCGCGGTGCGCGCGGCGGCGCGCGAGTTCCGGCCGCTGATCCTGATCGCCGGCTACTCCGCCTACCCGCGGCGGGTCGACTTCGCGAAGATGCGCGAGATCGCCGACGAGGTCGGCGCGGTGCTCATGGTCGACATGGCGCACTTCGCCGGCCTGGTGGCCGGCAAGGTGCTCACCGGCGACTTCGACCCGGTGCCGCACGCACACGTCGTCACCACCACCACGCACAAGTCGCTGCGCGGCCCGCGCGGCGGCATGGTGCTGTGCCAGCCGGAGTTCGCCGACGCGGTCGACCGCGGCTGCCCGATGGTGCTCGGCGGCCCGCTCGGCCAGGTGATGGCGGCCAAGGCCGTCGCGCTGGCAGAGGCGCGCCAGCCGGCGTTCCGGATCTACGCCCAGGCCGTCGCCGACAACGCGGTGACCCTCGCCGAGGGCCTCGCGAAGCGCGGCGCCCGGCTCGTCACCGGCGGCACGGACAACCACCTCGTGCTGATCGACGTGACCTCGTTCGGCCTCACCGGCCGGCAGGCCGAGTCGGCGCTGCTCGACGCCGGCATCGTCACCAACCGCAACGCGGTCCCGCGCGACCCGAACGGCGCCTGGTACACCTCCGGCGTCCGCATCGGCACGCCGGCGCTCACGTCGCGCGGCTTCGGCGCGGACGACTTCGACCGGGTGGCCGAGCTGATCGTCGACGTGCTGACCGGGACGACGCCGAGCGCAGCCGCGTCGGGAGCGGCGTCGAAGGCGAAGTACTCGATCGCGGAGGGCGTCGCGGCGAAGACCCGGGACGCCGCAGGCGAGCTGCTCGCGCGCAATCCGCTCTATCCGGGACTCGAGCTGGACTGATCGACGGGTGTGCCACTATCAGCGCATGCCGCTCGACCCGAACGGCGCCGGGCCGCCGGCGGCTTCTCCGCCGCCGGTCGGCTACGGCTACGGCCACGTCGCTCGAGGGCCGGCGCCGCAGCCGGTCGTGACAGCGGTGCGCCTCATGGTCGCCCGCTCGGCGGTGTCGGTGGTGCTGATCGCCGTCCAGTTCCTGCAGCGCGACGAGTTCCGCCGCCGGGTGCTCCAACGCACACCGCAGGCCACCAACTCGACCGTCGACATCGCCTTCGCGGTCGGGCTGGGCATCGCGATCGCGGTGTTGGTCTTCTACCTGTTCCTGGCCTTCCGCGTGCGGCACGGGGCGAACTGGGCGCGGATCGTGGTCTGGGTGATCGCCGCGCTGGCGGTGCTCGGCGTCCTGGCGCAGTTCGCGCAGCCCTATCCGGCGGCGACCCGAGCGGTCGGCCTGGTGGTCGCCGCGATCGACGTCGCGGTGATCGTGCTGCTCGCCGCGCCGCAGAGCAACGCCTACTTCCGCCGTCACTAGGGACCCTCGCCTGTCGGCGAGCTGTCAACTGGTGGAGATGATGCCGAGCGGGTTCACGTTGTGGTCGGCGAAGACGCCGGACAGCGATCCCGAGCTCAGCCGCTTCTGCACGACTTCGCCGAGCACGTCGAAGGGGTTGTTGAGCCCTGGCACGTCGCCCTGATCGAGGCTCCCCGCGGCGAGGGCGTTCCAGCGGCCGAACACGCCGCTGTTCTTGAGGCCGCCGCCGAGCAGCCACATGACGCTGCCATGCCCGTGGTCCGTGCCGCCGCTGGCGTTCATCGCGACCCGGCGGCCGAACTCCGTCATGACCACCACTGTCACCCGCGAACGGCGATCGGGTCCGAGGTCGTCCATGAAGGCGCGCAGGGTCTGCGCGGTCGAGTCCAGCGACTTGTCGAGGTCGCTCACCTCGTCGGTGTGCGTGTCCCAGCCGCCGACGTCCACAGTGGCGACCTGAAGGCCGACCTCGGACTTCAGGATTGTGGAAAGGTCCTTCAGCGCATTGCCGAAGGCGCCGCTCGGATAGGCGATGTGGCTTGGATTCGCAGCCTGGATGGTGGCCGCCGTGTTCAGCGCGCCGATGGCGATTGGGACGTCCTCGCCAAGCGTCCCACTGAGACCGCGGTAGAGCGAGAGCACTGCTTCCTGCGATGCCGGTCGGATCGAGTCCCAGCCGGGGAATTTGAAGTTCGCGATCGACGACAGCGCAACCGCGGTTTGCGGGCCGGCCAGCGACGTCGGGATCGCCGCGCCCTCGGCGACGGCGCGAAACGTCGTGCCCGGGCCGAGTTTCTCGAGCACCCGGTCGAGCCAGCCGCTGGTGGCGGTGTCCGAGCCGCCGCGCTCGAGGAACTGCTGCGCCTGGAAGTGGCTGCGGCTGACCCCGGGAGTGGACACCGCGGGCACGAAAGCCATTTCGCCACTGGCCCACAGGCTGTTGTAGAGCGGCGCCAGCTTGGCGTTCAACGCCCAGCCGGACGAGTTCGGCAGGGCGATCAGGTTGGCCGCGCTGGGCAGCAGGCCGGCGCGCACGGTCTTGAGGTAGTCCAGGCCGAGCGTCGGCGCGTTGGGGACCAGCACCCGCAGCCCGTCGCAGGCGCCGCGCATGAACACGACGATCATCGACCGCTGGCCGACTGACGGCGTGCTCGCGTACGCCGCCCTGGTGGTCACCAACTGGCTGCCCAGCGCCGCGGCGCCGACCATGCCCGCGCCGGCGACGAACCGGCGCCGCGTCCAACCCTTCGTGCCCCACGCCTCGTCCTGCGCGCGCAGCTCGCACTGCACCTGCTCCGCCTCGCGGCGCAGCAACTTGTCGATCATGGTCATCGGCGTGGTCCTATCGCAGGGCGTGGTGAGGCGAATCGAGGACGATCGCGATCAGCGGGGCCAGATTCCACTGCAGCGCCGATCGACTCATCGCGGTGGTGGACGACTCGTTCAACGACTGCTGCAGGATCTTGCGATGGGCCGCGGACCACGCCATGCCGGTGATCCGCTGCGTCATCCGGTCGACGGCGTCGCCGCTGTTGGCCGGCGGGCCGCCGTAGAGCGTCGTCAGGGCCGGCGTCTTGAACTCCTTCGCCCAACCGCCTGCCAGCGAGAGGTGGATGTTCCACAGCGCCAGCAGCGAGCCCGCGGAGCGCCAGGCGTTCGCTGTGTCCGGGTAGCCGTTCGGCGCCACCCAGTCCAACGGCACCTGGCCGACGGTGGTGGCGTACCAGTGCAACGTCGACAACGCCTTCGCCATGTCCGCGGCGCCGATGCCCAGGACGCGCACGGTGGCCAGGATGTTTTCGAGCGGCCGGCGGACCTTCTGCCCGCGCGATTCCCAGAATTCAGTGGAGCGCAGAATCGTCGATACCATAGGCAGGATCTGCGTGTTGCTGTCGAGGTAGGCCTGCGCGACTGCGTTGACCAGGTCGCTCGAGGGGTTGTCCGACACCAGCCGGACGCAGAGCTTGCGGGCCAGATTCTGCGCTGTGTAGCGATGGCTCGCGAGGTAGCGCAGCAGCGCGTCGCCCGCCTTCTCGCCGCCCGTCGCCGAGCTGTTTGGGTGAGTGAAGCCGAGCACTTGGACGGGGCCGGTCGCGTGGATGTAGTCGTCGTAGAGGTAGTGCTGATACCCGTCGAGGGTCCGGCCGGTGAGCAGCCTGGCGGCGTTGGTGACATCGCTCTGGGTGTAATGCAGACCGACGGTGTGCAGCTCGAGCAGCTCGCGGCCGTAGTTCTCGTTGACCGCGGTCTTGTTCGAGTCCTTGAGGCTCAAGTACGTCAGCATCGCCGGGTTCTTGGCCGACGCCAGCAACATGTCGGTGAACGAGCCCATCGCGTTCGGCCGCACCACGTCGCGGTCGTGGGTATGCCGGGTGATCCACAGGTCCCCGTTGTGGTTGGCCACGTTCAAGTGGTTGCTGAAGAAGTCGACGAGCACCTCGTAGAGCTGCGCCGAGCTCCAGGCCTGCAGCCCGAGCGTGACATTGGTCAGCTGGTCCATCGCCGTCCAGGCGTACTGGTTGCCGCTGAGCATCAGCTGCATGCGCAGGTCGTACGGGCTCAGGGACAGCAGCGGCCCCTGAGCGGCGACCGCGCCGTTGCCGCCGTAGCCGGCATACGTCGTGCCGTACCCGACCTGCTGCCGGTACCAGGCGTCCGGGCCGTACTTGGCCACGTAAGTGCGGGTGTATGCGGTCGGCCCGAACGAGCAGCGGGACAGCAGGTGGTTGACCGGGTCGAAGATCAGCGGCGCGACGGCCACCTTTCGGGCGCTCGCGATCGCGGCAGCGATGGTCGGCTCGACGCGAAGGGACACCGGGCGGGCCTCTCGAAATACAAGACCGGCCCTGCGTAGGCCGGTCTAGCGGCCCCCGCCGGACAGCTATCGCGTCTGTTTACTGCCCGATTTTTACGCGGAACTAACATCGTTGGTGTCTGTCAGGAATCGTGGCTGTGGGTTCCGGCTCATTGGCGGTATCCATCTCCGCCCGGCCCGCTCCGAACGTGACGCTGCGCTGTGGACAACCGGTCGCGTTACGTTGAGACGATGAGCCCCTCCCCATCGGGTGACACCGCGACCGCCAACATCGGGGTCACCGGCCTCGCCGTCATGGGCCGCAGCCTGGCCCGCAACCTGGCCCGGCACGGCCACACCGTCGCTCTGCACAACCGGACCCACGCGCGCACCGAAGAACTCGTCGCCGAGCACAGCGACGACGGCGCTTTCGTGCCGTCCGAGTCCCTCGAGGACTTCGTCGCCTCCCTCGAAAAGCCGCGCGCGATCATCATCATGGTCAAGGCCGGCGGGCCGACCGACGCCGTGATCGAGGAGCTTGCGCCGCTGCTCGACAAGGGCGACATCATCATCGACTGCGGCAACGCGCACTACGCCGACACCCGGCGGCGCGAGGCCGACCTGCATGACCGCGGCCTGCACTTCGTCGGCTGCGGGGTGTCCGGCGGTGAGGTCGGAGCGCTCGAGGGGCCGTCGATCATGCCCGGCGGCTCCGTCGAGTCCTACGCGAAGCTCGGCCCGATCTTCGAGTCGATCGCGGCGCGAGTCGACGACACCCCGTGCTGCGTGCACGTCGGCGCGGATGGCGCGGGCCACTTCGTGAAGATGGTGCACAACGGCATCGAGTACGCCGACATGCAGCTGATCGCGGAGGCATACGACCTGCTGCGGCACGGCCTCGGCGCGGACCCGGGCGAGATCGCCCAGATCTTCCGCAGCTGGAACGAAGGCGACCTGGAGTCGTTCCTGATCGAGATCACCGCCGACGTGCTCGCCCACGAGGATCCGGAGACCGGCAAGGCGTTCATCGACGTCGTGCTCGACCAGGCGGAGCAGAAGGGCACCGGCCGCTGGACGGTGCAGAGCGCCCTCGACCTCGGCGTGCCGATCACCGGCATCGCCGAGGCGACCTTCGCCCGCTCGCTGTCCGGCCACGCCGAGCAGCGCGGGCCGGCGCAGGAGGCGTTCGGCACGTTGGTCAACGATCTGGACATCCCCGACCGCGACGCGTTCGTCGAGGACGTGCGGCTCGCGCTGTATGCCTCGAAGGTCGTCGCGTACGCGCAGGGTTTCGATCAGATCGCCGCTGGCTCGAAGGAGTACCACTGGGACGTCGACCGCGGCGCGATGGCGACGATCTGGCGCGGCGGGTGCATCATCCGCGCGCGGTTCCTGAACCGCATCCGCGACGCCTACGACGAAAACCCGGAGCTTGCGACCCTGCTCGTCGCGCCATACTTCGCCGACGCGGTGCGCGGCGGGGTTGACGCGTGGCGGCGCGTGGTGGCGCAGGCGGCCGTTGCCGGCATCCCGACACCGGCCTTCGCGTCCTCGCTCGCCTATTACGACGGGCTGCGCCGCGACCGGCTGCCGGCCGCGCTGATCCAGGGCCTGCGGGACAACTTCGGCGCGCACACCTACCGGCGGGTCGACAAGGACGGCTCGTTCCACACCGAGTGGGCGGGCCTCCATAAGGAGCACCAGGCCTGACCGTCCTGCCCGCCCCCTGGCAGGTTGTCCTCGCTTGGCCGGCTCGGGGGCCGCCGAAGCGAGGACAACTTTTCAACTGCGATACCCGACCTGCGCGCACTTGCCGCGTCCAGCATCGGTAAATCTGATGCGGATCACCAGCCAGATCCTGGAATTCGTCGGAAGCGATTTTCCGATTTGCGCTGACTTACTTTCCGATCTGCGCTGACTTACTTTCCGATCTGCGGCCACCCTTGAGCACGAACTGCACGGCGTCGAGACGAGGACACCGTGGTTCGTCTCGACGACAGGCAGACGCCTGGCGGCCACCGCCCCCTCACGTAAAGTTGTCCTCGCTGGGACGGTCCATCACCCGTCGAAGCGAGGACAACTTGGGAGGTGGCCGGCCACTCACTCGCCGGTGGGCAGCTCCACGTGGCCGCCGAACGCCTTGCGCATAGCGGACAGCAGCTTGTCGGCGTACACGGCCTCGCCGCGGCTGGAGAACCGGGCGAACAGCGCCGCCGCGAGCACCGGCGTGGGCACGCCCTCGTCGATCCCGGCTTTGATGGTCCAGCGGCCCTCGCCGGAATCCGAAACACGACCGGCGGTGCCGTCCAGGTTCGGATTGCCGTTCAACGCGCCGGCGGTGAGGTCGAGCAGCCAGGACGCGATCACCGAGCCGCGCCGCCACACTTCGGTGACCTTTGCGATGTCCAGGTCGTACTGGAAGTACTGCGGCTGGTCCAGCGGCGTCTCTTCGGCGGAGTGCGTCTTCTCGGTCTTGCCGGCGTTCGCCTTGTGCAGCACGTTCAAGCCCTCGGCGTAGGCGGCCATCATCCCGTATTCGATCCCGTTGTGGACCATCTTCACGAAGTGCCCGGAGCCGGCCGGTCCGCAGTGCAGGTAGCCCTGCTCTTCCGGCGCCGGGTCGCCGTCGCGGCCGGGCGTGCGCTCGATGTCGCCGAGGCCGGGCGCGATGCTGGCGAACAGCGGCTCGCAGTGCGCGAACGCGTCCTCGTCGCCGCCGATCATCAGGCAGTAGCCGCGCTCGAGCCCCCAGACGCCGCCGCTGGTGCCGACGTCCAGGTACTCGATGCCCTGGTTCTCCTTCAACGCGACGGCGCGGTCGTAGTCCTCGCGGTAGTTGGAGTTGCCGCCGTTGATGATGATGTCGCCCTCGTCCATCAGCTCGGACAGCTGCTCGACGACCTTGTCGGTGATGCCGGCCGGGATCATCACCCAGGCCACGCGCGGCTTCTCGAGCTTCTGGACGAACTCCTCGAGGGAGTTCGCCCCGACTGCGCCGTCGTCCACGAGCTGCTGGACGGTGTCGGGATTGGTGTCGTAGGCGACGGCCGTGTGGCCATCGCGCATGATGCGCCGGATGATGTTGGCGCCCATGCGGCCGAGGCCGATCATGCCGAGCTGCATTGGTCAAGACTCCTTACGAGCTTGGCGACTGTTGTCGGTTTCGCGATGCCGCGCGATAGCGGTTGATCAGAGCGTTGGTCGAGCTGTCGTGCCGCAGGACGGGCTCGTCGTCGGCGGCCAGCTCACCGGCGACCTTCTTGGCGAGCACCTTGCCCAGCTCGACGCCCCACTGGTCGAAGGAGTTGATGGACCAGATCGTGCCCTGGGTGAACACGCTGTGCTCGTAGAGCGCGATCAGCGTGCCGAGCGCGTGCGGGGTGAGCCGGTCCAGCAGCAGGGTGTTCGACGGACGGTTGCCGTCGAAGACGCGGTGCGGGACCAACCAGTCCGCGGTGCCCTCCGCGGCGACCTGCTCGGGCGTCTTGCCGAACGCCAACGCCTCGCCCTGCGCGAAGACGTTCGCAGTGAGCAGGTCGTGATGGGTCGCCCCATCAGCCGCCGGCAGCGGGTTGAGCGAGTGGACGAAGCCGATGAAGTCGGCCGGGATCAGCTCGGTCCCCTGGTGGATCAGCTGGTAGAAGCTGTGCTGCCCGTTGGTGCCGGGCTCGCCCCAATAGACAGGCCCGGTCGGGTAGTCGACCGGCTCACCGGACAGCGTGACGTGCTTGCCGTTCGACTCCATCGTCAGCTGCTGAAGGTAGGCGGGAAACCGCTTGAGGTACTGGTCGTAGGGCAGCACGGCCTGCGTCTGCGCGTCGAAGAAGTCGGCGTACCAGACGGTCAGCAGGCCGAGCAGCACCGGCAGGTTCTGCTCGAACGGCGCGCTGCGGAAGTGCTCGTCCATCTCGTGGAAGCCAGCCAGCAGCTCGCCGAACGCGTCCGGGCCGATCGCGATCATCGTCGACAAGCCGATGGCCGAGTCCATCGAGTACCGGCCGCCCACCCAGTCCCAGAAACCGAACATGTTCATCGGATCGATGCCGAAATCGCCGACCGCGTCGCTGTTGGTGGAGACGGCGACGAAGTGCTTCGCGATCGCGGAGTCGTCGCCGAGCGCGTCGAGCACCCAGTCGCGCGCGGTCGTCGCATTCGTCATCGTCTCGAGCGTGGTGAACGTCTTGGACGACACGATGAACAGCGTGCGGGCCGGGTCGAGGTCGCGGGTGCCCTCGGCGAAATCCGTGCCGTCCACGTTGGAGACGAAACGGAACACCAGCTCGCGGGCGCTGTAGTGCCGCAGCGCCTCGTAGGCCATCACCGGCCCCAGATCGGAGCCGCCGATGCCGATGTTGACGATGTTGGCAATCGGCTCGCCCGTATGTCCCAGCCACTTTCCGGCGCGGATCCGATTCGCCAACTCGGCCATCCGGTCGAGCACTTCGTGCACCGCGGGCACGACGTCCACGCCGTCGACGCTGATGCGGGCACCGCGCGGCGCACGCAGCGCGACGTGCAGCACGGCGCGGTCCTCAGTGATGTTGATCTTCTCGCCGGCGAACATCGCGTCGATGCGCTCGCGCAGGCCGGACTGCTCGGCCAGCTGCCGCAGCAGCGTCAGCGTCTCGGCGGTGACCCGATTCTTCGAATAATCCAGGTAGATCCCGCAGGCCTCCGCGGTCAGCGTCGCGCCGCGCGCCGGCTCGTCGGCGAACAGGTCGCGCAAGTGCACGTCGGCGATCTCCGCGTGGTGCGCCCGCAGCGCCGCCCACGCCGGCCGCGCCGGCAATGGGGTGATTCCGGTCGTAGCGGTCACGTCGACGTTCTGCCCATAAGGGATGCCTACCAGACACCGGACGCCGGGCGCACCGGCCGCCGACGACCCGTCCGCGGCGACGCCGGATAACCTCAGCAACCATGCAGGATCTGCCCGGCGTCTCGTACGTGATGCCGGTGCTGAACGAGGCCGGCTACGTCGAGTCCGCGGTCGCGAGCATCCTCGCGCAGGATTACCCCGGGCCGACTGAGATCGTGCTCGCGCTCGGTCCGTCTACCGACGGCACCGACGCGATCGTGGCTCGCCTGCAGCGAGACGACCCGCGCATCCAGTCCGTCGCCAACCCCGACGTGGACATCCCGATCGGGCTCAACCGGGCGATTCGCGCATCCAAGAACCCGATCATCGCGCGGGTGGACGCGCACACCGAGCTGCCGAAGGACTACACCCGGCACGCGGTGACCACCCTGCTGGACCGGGGCGCGGCGAACGTCGGCGGCATCATGGCCGCCGTCGGCCGGCCGGGCCTGCAGGCGGCGGTCGCGCGGGCGTACAACAGCCGGCTCGGCCTGGGGGGCGGGGCGTATCACACCGCCGACGAGCCGGCCGGCCCGGCGGAGTCGGCGTATCTGGGCGTGATGCGCGCGGACGCGCTGGCCGAGATCGGCTACTTCGACGAGTCGCTGCGGCGCGGCGAGGACTGGGAGTTGAACTCGCGGTTCCGCGCGGCGGGCCACCTGGTCTGGCTCGACCCGGCGCTGCAGGTGAGCTACTGGCCACGCTCGACGTGGAAGGCGCTGGTGCAGCAGTTCTGGGCGACCGGCGTCTGGCGGGGCGAGTTGGTGCGCCGGCTGCGGCTGCGCAACTCGCCGCGGTTCTTCGCGCCGCCCGTGCTGGTGCTCGCGACCGGCGCGACGCTCGCGCTGACGCCGCTGGCCGTCGCCGCAGGTGGCGGCGCGCTGGCCTGGGCGGCCGGCGTGGCCGCCTTCGGCCCGGCGGCCTACCTGGCGCTGCTGGGCGGCGTGGCGGTTTTCGGCGGCGGGCCCCCGGCGGATCGGCTGCGTTACGGCGGCGTGCTGGCGGTCATGCACTACGCGTGGGGCGCCGGGTTCCTCGTCGGGATCACCCGCGGGGCGCGGGACGCGGTGGACACGTCTCGCACGCCGGTCGCGTCGTCGCCGTCCGCATCGTCGCCGTCCGCATCGTCGCCGTCCGCATCGTCGCCGTCCGCATCGTCGCCGTCCTGAGGCGCGGGCCGAGACTCAGTCGAACCAGCCGTCGTCGACCATTCGGCGGACGACGCGCTCGGCGGCGCGCCCGTCGTCGTGCGGCGCGAACTTCGCCTGCCAGGCCGCGTAGCGCTCGGCGTGCTTCTCGACGTCTGCGGGCGCGTCGGCGATGGCGGCGAGCAGATCGGCGCGAGTCTCGACGACCGGCCCCGGCGCGTCGGCGAGCAGATCGAAGTAGAAGCCGCGTACGACGTCGCCGTAGTGCGCGAGGTCGGGGGTGTAGAACACCATCGGCTTGCCGGTAGACGCGAAGTCGAACATCACGGACGAGTAGTCGGTGACCAGCACGTCAGCGACGAGCATCAGGTCGGCGACGTCCGGATAGCTCGTCACGTCGATCAACCGCGCACCGTGCAAGTCCTCGCCATACCCCAAGGTACGGGAATGCCCGCGCACGAGTAGCACGTGTCCGTCGGGCAAAGCGTCGGCGAAGGCGCTCAGGTCGAGGTAGTCGACCAGCCCGGTGCGGTCGTCACGCCATGTCGGCGCGTAGAGCACCGCTCGCATACCCTCGGGTATGCCGACGATGGCGCGCACGCCCGCCGCCCGCGTCGGATCGGCGAAGACGTCGTTGCGCGGATAGCCGGTCGTCCAGATCGGCCCGCGGAAGGCATAGGCGCTGCGAAAGATCCGTGCGCTGTAGTCGTTCTGCGCCAGCAGCGCGTTCCATCGCAGGCTCTGTCGCACGGCGGCGAATCGCTGGCGCGGCGTGTGCTCGGCGCGATCGAGCGCCAGCCGCTTGAGCATCGTGCCGTGCCAGGTCTGCAGCACCCGCTGCCGACGCCGCCGCCGATGGGTCCAGCGCAGCCAGTCGTTGATGACGTACACCCGGGCCTCGGCGCGCACCCGCCACCACTCCCGGCTGTACTCGACCAGCGGCACTGCGCCGTGGGGCACCGCGACCGACCGGTCGCCAACGCTCCAGTAACGCCGGACGTCCGGCAATTCGCGCGCCAGGACTCGGTCGACCGCCGCTGGGTTGTCCGAGGCTGAGCGGCCGTAGAAGCTCTCGAAATAGACCGCCCGCTCGCGTCGTCGGCGCGGGCGCAGGGCGGCGAGCCGCAGCGCGCGCTGCGTCGCCGGCTCGCGCTCGTCGTCGGTGAGCGGCGCGGCGATGTGCAGCTCGACGCCGCCGTCGACGGCGTGCGCGCTCGCCCGGAACAGCCGGCGCAACACGGCCGGCAGCGGGTCGAGCGCCACTCGCACGCGGCGCGAGTCGTCGAGGCGCAGCCGGTAGCGGCCGGCCGGCAGCGCCAGGTCCGGGACGCCCCAGCGCGTCACCAACAGTGGGAACCGCAGCACCGTGCCGTTGACGTCCGCGCCGGCTACCTCCGCGGCGACTCGCTGGCGCGGGCCGTCCAGGCTGGCATGTCCGACCGGCCGGTCCAGCTCGACCCGCAGCTCGGTCTCGCCGATCTCGAGGGCGCGGACGACGGGCCGCGGCTGCGGCCCGCTGTCGACACCGCCGACACCGTCGACACCGCCGACACCGTCGACACCGCGCGCCGCATCGCCGGCGGCTCCGAGCCGGCGGCGGATCTCGGCGAGCACCCGTTCGGTCGACCGGCCGTCCAGGTGGTCGAAATGGTCGCCGCGGACCCGGCGGGCGTGCGCGCGCGCCTGCCGGGCGGCGTCCGACGTCGGGTCGACCAGCTCGTCGAGCTGCCGCAGTGCGGCCGGCCAGTCTGGGACGTGCCGGCCGCCGGAGAACTCGCGGTACGGCTCGTAGAGGCCCCGCGACTCGAGGTAGCCGGCGATGTCGGGAGCCAGGTAGACCGTCGTGCCGTCGATCAGCGCGAAATCGAAGGCGGCCGAGGAGTAGTCGGTGACCAGGTGGTCGACGCCGGGCAGCGCCGGCGTGAGGTCGGCGAGGGCAGCCGCCTCGAGCAGCCGCACCCGCTTCGACGTCGCCGGGCCGCCGCCATAGTCGGCCCGGCCCAGCGGGTGGTTGCGCACGATCAGCGTGCCGTCGACGCGGTCCAGCCATGCCGCGATCGCCGCCCAGTCGGCGTCCGACGGCGCGCCCGGATCCGGCGCGCCGTCGCGCCAGGTGGGCGCGTACATCACGACCGGGCCGGCGCCGGGCAACGGCCCGAGCGCGTCGACCAGCAGCCGACGCGCGGCCGTCCGCCGAGTGGCGTCGTCGCCGAGCAGCAGGACGTCGTCGCGTGGGTCGCCAGTCACCGCCACCGCGCCGGGCCGGACGCCGAACGCGCTCACCACCCGGTCGGCGACGGGTTCGGAGGCCACCGGGAAGAGGTCGATCTGCCGGCCGACCGCTCGGTAGCCGCGACGCACCACGAGCCGGCCGAGGCGGGAGCCGGCGGCCTGGGCCACGGGGGCGTCGAGGTGCAGGCGCTTGAGCGGGATCCCGTGCCACAGCTGGACGACGAACCCCCCGCGCGCGCCGTAGCGGTTGACGTCGCCCAGGCCGTGCGTCACGACCAGCACCCGCGCGCGGGTCGTCAGCCACCACCCACGCCAGGAGAGCTTCGCGACGGCGTCGAGACCCAGCTCCCGGGCGCGGACGAGTTCGGCGTCGGTAGTGGCGAGCCAGACATGCCGCACCGCCGGCAGCTGCGCCCGCGCGAGCCGCAGCAACGGCAGGGCGCCCTCGCCTGGGCCGATTCCGCAGCCGTAGACCCACAGCCGCGGGCTGCGCGGCACGAGCAGCGTGGCCAGCGCTCCCAGCAGGTAGAGCGGCAGCCGGCGCAACCCAGCCGCGTTGCCGGATTCGAAGGTGAACGACGGCATTCAGCGTCCCCGCGGTGGTGCCAACAGCATCCGACGAGCGTACGGATCGCCAGTCTTGGCCCCGCGGCGACAAGTCCCGCAGCGAGTCGGCCCGCGGTGAGTCGGCCCGCTACGCGGCCAAGACCAACGCCGACGCCGACGCCGACCTTCTACAGTCGGCACGTGCCGGTGCGGGAGGTGCGGGTCGCCGCCGAGCGGCTCGAGCGCTGGCTGGCCGGCTTCGCCGAGCGGCACGGCCCGGTCGAGCGGACGCAGACGGCCGACGCCGTGACCCTGGTCGGGGCGGACGGCGACCGCGCGGTGCTCGAGGCGCCGTTCCCGCCGCTCGACGGCGACCTTGTCGCGCACACGCTGCGCGAGCGGGCCGTCGGAGTGTTGCTGGTCCGCCGCGGCGGCCACGCGGTCGGCCTGTTCGCCGGCGTCGCGCTGATCGCCTCGAAAGTCGGCTCCAGTTACGTCCAGGGCGGCACGAAGGCCGGCGGGTGGTCGCAGCAGCGCTACGCCCGCCGCCGCGCGAACCAGGCCGACGCCGCGTTCGCCGACGCCGCGGACGCCGCCGTGCGGGTGCTCGGCGGCCGACGGCTCGACGCGCTGGTCGCCGGGGGCGACCGCGAGGCCGTGCGGGCCGTGCTGGCCGATCGCCGGCTCGCGAGCCTGCCGGCGCCGTCCAGGCCGTGGCTGCAGGTGAAGGACCCAAAGCTGCGCGTGCTCGCGGCGACAGTTGAGCAGTTCCGTTCCGTCCGCATCGAGCTCGACCCCTGACGGGTGATCGGAACCCTCGACAGCGTCAGTTGACGGGTACCGCGCCGGTCACCTGGTCAGGGCTGGACGTTCGCGCGGGGACCTGCTCGTCGGCGCGGACCAGGGCGATGCCGGCCAGCACCACGACGCCCCCGAGCGCCTGCAGCAGCGACGGCCGCTGGCCGAGCAGCAGCCACGCGATCAGCACCGCGCACAGCACCTCGGCCAGCCCGACGAACGACGCGAGCCGCGGGCCGAGCCGCCGCGCCGCGCCGATGCCGGCCGCGTAGGCCAGCGCGCCGGCCACCACGGCCAGCCCGGCGACCGGCACGAGCCAGCTGACCCGGGCGCCGGCGAGGTCCACGTCGGCCGTGGACGCGGTGAATCTCAGCACGCCGGTCGCCGCGCAGCCGAGCAGCGCCAGCGCGCCGACGGTCATGCCGGCCCAGGCGGTGACGATCGGCGGCACCGGGTCGTCGGCCCGGCCGCTGACCACGAAGTAGACGGCGAGCCCGGCCGCCGCGGCGAGGCCCCAGAGCACGCCCGCCGCGTCCACGCGCTGGTGGCCGGTGAGGTTGAGGACGAGCATCAGCCCGACGATCGCGAGCACCGTGCCGGCCGCGGTCAGCCGCCGGGGCCGCTGGCGGTGCCGCAACCACATCCAGCCCACCACGAGCACCGTCCCCGAATACTCCAGCAGCAGCGCGACGCCGACGGACAGGTGCTTGACGGCGTTGAAGTAGCACAGCTGGCAGCCGGCGACCGCGACCAGTCCGAACGCCAGGATCGACGGCAGCCCGCTGCGCAGCAGCGCCCACCGCCCGCCCAGCGTCACGAGTGCCGGCCCGGTCAGCAGCAGCGCCGCGACGCCCACTCGGACGGTCACCGCGGCGCCGGTCGACCAGCCGGCGGCCAGCAACGACGACGCGAACGTCCCCGACGTGCCGAAGGTCGCCGCCGACAGCACCGCCAGGCCCAGCCCGGACCGCGTCGCCGGCATCGCGCTCTTCCTCCGTCGTAACTAGCAAAACAACCGTATGCTCATGACACCGTAGCGAGCCGGCCGACAGGGGTCAAAGTGCTTTTCGCCCATGACACCGAAATGGCCCTGGCGGCTGCCGCGGCGTTGGTGAACACCGAGACGAACGGCGGCCTGGACACCGTCGCCGAGCTCGCCGCCTTCGTGGCGGAGTGGAGCTGGACCGGATCGCACCGGCGCACCCGGGCAGAGCTGGCGGCCGTGCAGGCGCTGCGTCCACGGTTGCGCGAGCTGTGGGTGGCCGACGAGGACGGCGTGGTGCGGATCGTCAACACGCTGCTGCGCGAGGGCCGCGCGCTTCCCCAACTCATCCGGCACGACGACTGGCCCTACCACCTGCACGCGACGTCGGCCGATCAATCGCTCGCCGACCGGATGGCCGTCGAGGCGGCGATGGCGGTGGTGGACGTCGTGCGGGCCGGCGAGCTCGACCGGCTGCGCACCTGCGCTGCCGACAACTGCGACGACGTGCTGGTCGACCTGTCGAAGAACCGGTCCCGCCGCTTCTGCGACGCGAGCTGCGGCAACCGGATGAACGTCGCCGCCTACCGCGCGCGCCGCGCCGTCGGCACCGCCTGACGCGTCAGGCCTGACGCACCTGACGCATCGGCCCGGCCTGAGCCTGCGCCCGGTGTGACTCGCGCCGCCCCGATCCTCCGCAAAGTTGTCCGCGTGTCGTCGGCCTACCGGCCGACGAAGCGAGGACAAGTCGCGGGTGCGGGCCTACGAGGTGATGTCCTTGCGGTCGAAGCGCACCCACGCGTACCCGAGGAAGACCGCGGTGTAGATCAGCGACAACCCGGACCCGCGGATCATGTCGTCCCATCGGACCGGCGAGCTCAGCACGTCCACCCACGCGGCGTTGAAATGCGAGGGCAGGTAGTGCCGGTACGGGTCGAGCGCGGTGATCTGGTCGAGGATGCTCGAGATCACCGCGAGCATCACCGCGCCGCCGACGGCGCCGAGCGGGTTGTCGACGCTGACGCTGAGCAGGAACGCGAGCGAGGCGTACGTCGCCAACTGGATGCAGACATAGCCGACGATGACCAGCATCCGCCACCATGACTGGCTGAAGTCGAAGGTGCCGCCGACGGGCGAGCGCGCGGGCGCCCAGCCGAAGAACAGGCCGCCGACGACGAACGACCAGATCGGCAGCAGCAGGTTCGCGGCGACGCACATCAGCCCGGCGACGATGATCTTCTGCCGGAGCAGCCGCGAGCGCGGCACCGGCTGGGCGAGCAGATAGCGCAGCGAGGACCAGCTCGCCTCGCTGGCCACCGTGTCGCCGCAGAACAGCGCGACGACCACGACCAGCAGGAAGCCGACAGCCGCGAACTCGGTGAACACGGCGAAGTTGTAGCCGCCGGCGGTGGCCAGGCTGACCAGTTGCGGCGCGCCGCTGCCCGCGCCGCCGCCGACCTGGAACGCGATCGCGATGATCACCGGCAGCACGATCAGCAGCCCGAAGACGATCTGGGTGCGCCGCCGCCGCAGCTGGCGGGCGAACTCGACCCGCAGCCGCAGCGTGCGGCCCGGGTCGAAGTCCGGCGCGCGGCCCGCGTCGAGCTCGGCCAGGCGCGCGTGCACCCCTCGCCGGGTGGCCGCTGTGCGCGACAACTCGCGGTCGCTCATGGCCGCGCTCCCACGCTGTCATGCCCTGTGCGCGCCATGGCGTCCACAGGGCATGACAGCGGTCCCGAAAGGAATCTCACTCGTCGCCTCCAATCAGGCCGAGGAAGACGTCCTCGAGCGCGCGCCGGGCGGGCACGAGTTCCGGGGTGATGCCGGCCGCGGCCAGCACCAGCACGGCCTGTTCCGCGTCGGGCACGGCGAGCTGCACCCCGCTGCCGCCGGCGATCTCGGCGACCGAGCCGGCCGCGACGAGGCGTCCCTTGTGCATGACGACGACGTGCGTGCAGGTCTGCTCCACCTCGGCGAGCAGGTGGCTGGACACCACGACCGTGCGGCCGGTGCGGGCGTAGTCCTGCAGCATCTCGCGCATCTCGGCGATCTGCGGCGGATCGAGGCCGTTGGTCGGCTCGTCGAGCACCAGCACCTCGGGCAGCCCGAGCATCGCCTGCGCGATGCCCAGCCGCTGCTTCATGCCGTGGCTGTAGGTGCGGACGCGCCGGTCCACCGACGCGCCGAGCCCGGCGATGTCCAGCGCGACCTCGAACTCGGCCGCGCCGACCGGCCGGCCGGTCGCCGCCCAGAACAGCCGCAGATTCTCCCGACCGGTGAGGTGCGGCAGGAAGCCGGGGCCTTCGATGAACGCGCCGATCCGGGCCAGCACCGCCGCGCCTGGATACACCGGCTCGCCGAACACGTGCAGCTCGCCGGCCGTCGGCCGGATCAGCCCGACGAGCACCCGCAGGGCGGTCGTCTTGCCCGCGCCGTTGGGGCCGAGCAGCCCGACGACCTGGCCCTTCTCGACGCGGAAGGAGACGTCGTCGACGGCCCGGTAGCCGCCGCGGTACTCCTTGACCAGCCCGTCGATGCTGACCGGCACGTCGGCGAGCTCAGGGCGACGGCGCAGCACCCGGCGACGGCGCAGGATGACGAGCACGACAGCGCCGGCGATCAACAGCGCGAGCACAGCGCCGACGATCAGCCAGGCGAACGGGTGGCCGGCCCCGACCGGCTTGCCCGAGACCGTCGGAACCGAGACCGCCGCGCCGCCGGCGGCGAGCGCGATGGTGTAGTCGCGGGCGTCCTGCGGCACGGCGTAGGCGAAGTCCGTCGAGCTGAGCGTCAGCACCAGGCGGTGCCCGGCCAGCACGTTGCGGACGAACGACGGCAGCCGGACCTGCACGGTGGTCGGCGTCCCCGGCGTCAGACCGGTGAGCCGGATCGGCGAGACCAGCTGGGACGGCAACGTGTCGGCGCCGTCGGAAGCGAGGTCGCGCAGGCCGGCGAACAGCGTCGCGTCCGTCGACGTCTTGGTCGTGACGACGATTGAGACGCTCGACTGCCCGGCGATCGACAGCCGCTTCGACAGCTTGGCCGACACGAAGGTCGCCGTCTGGCCGGGCGCGGACGGCAGCAGCGTCAGCGCCTGGTCGAACCGATTGGACAGCCCGCCCAGGCCAGGAATGCTGGTGATCACCGCGGGCGATCCGCCGCCGGGCGAGGAGATCGTCTGCGGCGGCCCGGCCAGCCGCACCGCCGTGGTGTGCCGCGGCGTGCCGGCGACGCCCGGGTAGCCGTCGGCCTGCAGCGTCTGCTGCGACGCGTCGCCGGTCTCGGCGGACACCGCGCCGGCCTGCTGGTTGAAGCGGAACGGCTGCGTGCGGGTGACGCCACGGCCGAACACCGCGCCGAACCAGTCCACCGCGGCGGCGGTCGTCAGATTGATCGACGTGCCGCCGGCGTCGTGGCCGCCCGGCCGCCACACCACTTTCACCGGCGTGCCGTGCGCGGCCAGGCCGCGCGCGGTGGCGTCGGCCTCGCTCAGCGGGAACAGCGAGTCCTGCTCGCCCTGGGTCAGCAGGGTGGGCGCGTCGATGCTGCCGAGCACGGCAGCCGGGCTCGCTGCGCGCATGATCGCGGTCATCGCCGCGTTGGGCGTGCCGGCCGCGGCGGACGCCTGGTAGGCGGCGCAGACGTCCGGCGCGAAGCGGCCGCAGCTGCTTGTCGACGGGCCTGCCGGCGCAGCCCGTTGCCGGCCGCCGACCAGCTCACGCAGCACGCCGCCGGCGCCGGCGCCGCTCGGGTAGGCGTTGCCGAACAGCTCGCCGGCCCACAGCTTCTTGAACACCCCGGGCGAGCTGGCGCCGAAGTTCGGGAACAGCGCGTGCGAGAGGTCGTTCCAGGTGATGTCCGCAGCGACGGCCCCGACCCGGTGATCGGCCGCGGCGATCAGCAGCGACAGGCCGCCGCCGTACGAGGCGCCGGCCGTGGCGATAAGCGGCCTGCCGTCCTTGCGTTTCACCTGCGGAAGCGTGCTGAGGTAGTCGAGGAGTTTGACGCCGTCGCGCACCTCGTAGTCCGGCGCCGCGAAGTGGATGTCGCCGCCGGACCGGCCGAACCCGCGGGCGCTGTACGCGAGCACGACGTAGCCGTCGCTGGCGTACAGCTTCGCGGTCGAGGCGAGGCCGGACTTGTCGCCGCCGAACCCCTGGCTGAGCAGCACCGCAGGCGCCGGCGTCGTCTCCGGCAGGTACAGCGACGTGTCGAGGTCGACCGGCCGGCCGTCCTCCGGGGTCGCGGCGATCAGCTGGCTGCGGACCCGCACACCGCCGGCGGAGGAGACGACGCCGGCCACCACGCCGGCGACGACGAGCGCCAGCACCACAAGCAGGGCGACCCGCGACCGCCGGGAGCGGAAGCGCGCCCGTACCGAGGCCAGCGTCATTGCGGCCACTGTACGGATCAGCGCCACCCGCCAAGTTGTCCTCGCTTGCTCGGCGTCCGACACGACGAAGCGAGGACAACTTGCGATTGGGTCAGTCGGCAGGAGTGCGCAGGCGATCCTGGAGCGCGGCGTCCTTCGCCCGGGCGGCGTCGGCGAGCCCGGCCTGGAACTCGACCATCCGCTGCGCCAGCCGCGGGTCGGCCACGGCGAGGATGCGCACCGCGAGCAGGCCGGCGTTGCGCGCGCCGCCGATCGACACGGTGGCCACCGGCACGCCGGCCGGCATCTGCACGATCGAGAGCAGCGAGTCCAGGCCGTCGAGGTGCCGCAGCGGCACCGGCACGCCGATCACCGGCAGCGGCGTGAGCGCGGCGACCATGCCGGGCAGGTGGGCCGCTCCCCCGGCGCCGGCGATGATCACCTGCAGACCGCGGCCGGCCGCCTGCCGCGCGTAGTCGGCCATGTCGAGCGGGGTGCGGTGCGCGGAGACGACGCGGACCTCGTGCGCGACGTCGAACTCGGCCAGCGCGTCGGCGGCCGCGGACAGCACGGTCCAGTCCGAATCGCTGCCCATGATCACGCCGACGCTCATGCGCCGGCGGCGTTCGCGTCGCTGTTCAGGTCGCCGTGCATGAGATAGTCGGCGGCGGCCCGGGCGCGGCCGCGCACCGTCGCGAGGTCGACGCCGAGCGCGGTCACGTGGCCGACCTTGCGGCCCGGCCGGAGCTGCTTGCCGTACAGGTGGATCTTGACGTCCGGCCAGCGGGCCATGCTGTGGTGGACGCGCTCGTCGATGCCCTTCGGCACGACGTCGTCCGCGCCGCCCAGCAGGTTGGCCATCACCGTCACCGGCGCCGTCGGCGTCGGCGCGCCGAGCGGGTAGTCGAGGACCGCGCGCAAATGCTGCTCGAACTGCGAGGTGCGCGCGCCCTCGATCGTCCAGTGCGCGCTGTTGTGGGGGCGCATCGCCAGCTCGTTGACGAGCAGGCCGTCCCGCGTCTCGAACAGCTCGACCGCGAGCACGCCGGTGACCCCGAGTTCGGCGGCGATGCGCAGCGCGAGCGCCTGGGCCTGCTCGGCGACGTCCTCGTCCAGGTCGGGCGCCGGCGCCAGCACCTCGACGCAGATCCCGTCGCGCTGCACCGTCTCGACCACCGGCCAGGCCGCGCCCTGGCCGAACGGCGAGCGGGCGATCACCGCGGCCAGCTCGCGCGCGATCGGCGCCTTCTCCTCGGCCAGCAGCCGGACGCCGGCGGCGAGGACGTCTGCCGCGTCGTCGGCTGTGTCGACCACCCACACGCCCTTGCCGTCATAGCCGCCGGTCGCGGCCTTCAGCACCAACGGCCACCCGACCCGCGCGCCGAACCGTTCGAGGTCGGCGCGGGTCGCCACCGGCGCCCAGCGCGGGCCGGGGACGCCCATTGCGCTCAGCCGTTCGCGCATGGCGAGCTTGTCCTGCGCGTACCGCAGCGCGGCCGAGCCGGGGTGCACGGCGACGCCGTCGGCTTCCAGCGCGGCGATGTGCTCGTTGGGGACGTGCTCGTGATCGAAGGTGACGACGTCGCAGCCGCGGGCGAATCGGCGCAGGTCGGCGAGCTCGCGAAAGTCGCCGACCTCGACGTCTGCGGCCACCAGCGCCGCGCCGTCGTCCGGCGAGTCGGCGAGCAGCCGCAGCGATTGGCCCAGGGGAATCGCGGCCTGGTGGGTCATCCGCGCCAGCTGGCCGGCGCCGATCATGCCGACGACGGGCAGCCCGGTGCGTTCGTCCACGCTGCGAAGCCTAGGCCCGGCTGTGCGGCGTCGGGAGCGCGCGCCGTCACCCGGGTATCGTCCGCCGTGTGGTGACCGACCTGCGTGCGCCGTCGCTGCGCGCGCGGCTGCGCGGCTCGTGGCGGATCCTGGCCAAGGAAATCGCCGCGTTCGGCCTGGTCGGCGCGCTCGCGTTCGCCATGGACATCGGCATCTTCACCTGGCTGACGCACGCCGAGCACTGGGGCGCGCTGAAGTCGAAGGCGCTGTCCACCGTCGTGTCCACGACGTTCGCCTATTTCGGCAACCGAAACCTGTCGTTCTCGCATCGCGCGCGCACCAGCATCGGCCGCGAGACGGCCTTCTTCTTCGGCATCAACGCGATCACGCTCGTCTTCTCCGAGCTGGCGATCGCGCTGTTCGTCTACCCGCTGGGTTTCGACCACGCCAGCACCACCGTGCTGGTGGTCAACCTCGCCACCATCGCGATCGGCACGCTGTTCCGCTTCTGGGCCTACAAGCGGTTCGTGTTCCTGCACCCGGACAAGGTGCATGCCGAGGACGTCGACCTCGACGAGGAACTCGCCGAGTAGGCCTCGGCTCAGAGCACGACGCCATCGATCGCGCGGTAGATGCGCTGCTCGCTCACCGGCCGCGCGGTGCCCAGCTGCTGCGCCCACAGGCTCACCCGCAGCTCCTCGATCAGCCGGGCGATGTCGCGGACGTCCTCGGCCCCGGCCCGCGCCGCCGGCAGGGCGCGGATGAGCTCGTCGTAGGCGTCCTGAACGGTGTGCACGCGCAGCATTCGGGCGCGGTCGGTGTCGACGTCGCGCGGCAGCCGTTCCAGCCGCCGGCTGATCGCGGTGACCCACCGCGCGAGGTCGCGCAGGTGGGCCCGGCCGGTGGCTGCGACGAATCGCGCCGGCAGCAAACGGCGGAACTGACCGCGGATGTCCTCGATGGCCTCGCGCTGGGACGGCGGCGGGTCGGCGGGCAGCGCGAGGCGCGCTTCGTGTGCGGCGCCGAGCACCTGCTCGACGAGTCGCAGCACCGCCGTCGTCTCGCCGACGAGCTGCTCGGCGACCAGGCGGCGCGCCGCGTCGAACTCGGCGGCCGTCCACGGCGGGGCGGGCACGAGCGCGTCCACCGCCGCGTCCGCGCAGTCGTCGATCAGGGCGGCCAGCGAGCCGGCCGGGTTGGCGCCGAGGACGAGCCGCGACCGGGTGCCGACCGACCGCTCGACGGCCTTGACCGGCGAAGGCACGGCCAGCCGCAGCAGCCGGCGCGCGCCGAGGCGCATCGTCGACGCCTGCTCGGCGGCGGTCGGGAACACCCGCACCGCGACCGACCCGCCTTCATCGCGGAGGGCGGGATAGCCGCGGACGAGGTGGTCGCCGCTGCGCCGTTCGACGCTGCGCGGCAGCTCGTCGAGATCGGCCGGCCACGTCGTCAGCCCCGACCGCTCGACACTGGCGGCGATTGGGCCGGCGACCGCGCCGGCGTCCGCGCCGGCGTCCGGGCCGGCGACCGCGCCGGCGTCCGGGCCGGCCATCGCGGCGGCCACCGCGGCACGCACCGGCGCCGCGAGGTTCTCCTGCAGCGCGGGCAGGTCCTTGCCGCGCGCGACCTCGCCGCCGGCCGCGTCCTCGACGGCGAAGGTCACCCGCAGGTGGCTCGGCAGCTTGTCCGGGTCGAAGGCGTCCAGCGGGACGAGCACGCCGGTGCGGCGGTGCAGCTCGCGCTGCAGCGCGGCGAGCAGCGGCTCCTGCCCGGGCGTCAGCTCGGCCAGCAGTGCGCGGGCGGTGTCCGGCACCGGCACGAACGCGCGGCGGAGCTCTTTCGGCAGCGAGCGCAGCAAGGCGATCACGAGTTCTTCGCGCAGCGCCGGCACCTGCCAGGCGAAGTCGTCGCCGCCGAGCCGGGCGAGCACGTCGACCGGGATGTGCACGGTGACGCCGTCGTCGTCGGCGCCCGGCTCGAAGCGATAGGTGACCGGCAGCTCCAGGTCGCCGGCCCGCCAGCTCTGCGGCGCTGCGCCGTCGACAGCGGCGTTCTCCTCGTCGCCGCGCAGCAGGTCGTCGCGGGTCAGGGTGAGCAGGTCCGGGGTCTGATGCCGAGCCTTCTTCCACCAGGCGTCGAAGTGCCGCGCGGACACGACGTCCGCGGGCACCCGCCGGTCGAAGAAGTCGTAGACGTCGTCGTCGGTCGCGAGCAGGTCGCGGCGGCGGGCGCGCTCTCCGATCTCCTCGAGCTCGGCGCGCAACTGTTGGTTGTCGCGGACGAAGTGGTGCCGGGTCTGCCAGTCGCCTTCGACGAGGGCATGCCGGAGGAACAGCTCGCGCGATGTCTCGGGGTCGACGGCCGCATAGCCGACGCGGCGACGGGCGACCACCGGCAGGCCGTACAGCGTCACCCGCTCGTAGGCCATCGCGGCGCCGCGCCGGGCGTCCCAGTGGGGCTCACTGTGCGTCCGCTGTACGAGGTGGGCGGCGAGCCGTTCGATCGCCTCAGGCTCGACTCGAGCTGCGACCCGGCCGAACAGTCGACTCGTCTCGACCAGGTCGGCGACGACCACCCACCGCGGCGGCCGCTTGCTCAGCGCCGAGCCGGGCGCGAGGACGAACCGCGAGTTGCGCGCGCCCGCGTATTCGCGGGCGCCGCGCGACTCGCCGTCCCCCTCCCGCAGGCCGATGTGGCTGAGCAGGCCGGCGAGCAGCGCGTTGTGCACGCGCGCGGCGTTGGCCGGCTCGGCCGGCTCGGCCGGCTCGGCTGGCTCGGCCGGCTCGGCCGGCTCGGCCGCGGAGTTCTCCACGATGCCGAGGTCGCGGGCGATCGAGCGCAGCTGCCCGGTGAGGTCCTGCCATTCGCGCACGCGCAGGTAGTGCAGGAACTCCTCGCGGCACATCCGGCGGAACTGGTTGCCCGAACGCTCCTGACGCTGCTCGCGCAGATGCCGCCAGAGGTTGAGGAAGGACACGAAGTCGGAGTGCTCGTCGTCGAAGCGCGCGTGCTTCTGCCGGGCCGCGTCCCGCTGATCGGCCGGCCACTCGCGCGGGTCGGGGATCGACAGCGCGGCGGCGAGCACCAGCACCTCGCGCACGCAGTCCTCCTCGGCGGACTGCAGGATCATCCGGCCGATGCGCGGATCCACCGGCAGCTGCGCGAGCCGGCGGCCGACGTCGGTCAGCGCGCCGCCCGCGTCGAAGGCGCCGAGCTCCTGCAGCAGCACGACGCCGTCGCGCACGCTGCGCCGGTCCGGCGGGTCGAGGAAGGGGAAGTCGGCGACGTCGCCGAGCTGCAGCGCGGCCATCTGCAAGATCACCGCGGCGAGGTTCGTGCGCAGGATCTCCGGATCGGTGTACGGCGGCCGCGCGGCGAAGTCGGCCTGCGAATAGAGCCGGATGCAGACGCCGTCCGCGACCCGTCCGCACCGGCCGGCGCGCTGCGCGGCGGAGGCCTGCGAGATCGGCTCGATCGGCAAGCGCTGCACCTTCGTCCGCCGGCTGTATCGGGAGATCCGCGCGACGCCCGGATCGACGACGTAGCGGACGCCGGGCACGGTCAGCGAGGTCTCGGCCACGTTGGTGGCGAGCACGACGCGGCGACCGGCGTGGGGTTCGAAGACTCGCTGCTGCTCGGCCGTGGACAGCCGCGCGTAGAGCGGCAGCACCTCGACGTCAGCCAGCTCGGGCTCGGCGCGCAGGGCTTCCGCGGTGTCGCGGATCTCGCGTTCGCCGGACAGGAAGACCAGCACGTCGCCGGGCGGCTGCGCGGCGAGCTCGCGCAGCGCGTCGGCGATCGCCTCGGTCTGATCGCGAACCAGCCCTTCCCGAGTTGTCCGCGTGTCGTCGGCCGATGGAGCGTCCGGGCGAGGACGACTTTCCGGAGCGGACGCGTCCTGCGGCAGGTCGGGGACGAGCGGGCGGTCGGGGACGAGCGGGCGGTAGCGGATCTCGACCGGGTAGGTGCGGCCGGACACCTCGACGATCGGCGCAGGTTCGCCGGCCGCGGTGGCGAAGTGCCGGGCGAAGCGCTCCGGCTCGATGGTGGCCGAGGTGACGATCACCTTGAGGTCCGGGCGGCGCGGCAGCAGCTCGCGCAGGTAGCCGAGCAGGAAGTCGATGTTGAGGCTGCGCTCGTGCGCCTCGTCGAGGATGAGGGTGTCATAACGCAGCAGCCGGCGGTCGCGCTGGATCTCGGCGAGCAGGATGCCATCGGTCATCAGCTTGACGAGCGTGCGCTCGCCCGCCTGATCGGTGAAGCGGACGGTGTAGCCGACGGCGTCCCCGAGCGGCACGGACAGCTCGTCGGCGATGCGTTGCGCGACGGTGCGTGCGGCCAGCCGGCGCGGTTGCGTGTGCCCGATCGTGCCGCGCACGCCGCGGCCGAGCTCGAGGCAGATCTTGGGCAGCTGCGTGGTCTTGCCCGAGCCGGTCTCCCCCGCGACGACGACCACCTGGTGCTCGCGGATCGCCGCGGCGATGTCGTCGCGTTTCGCGCTGACCGGCAGATCGGGGTAGACGATCGCGGGGACGGCCGCGCGGCGCCCGTCGACGAGCGCGGTCGCGGTGTCGAGCTGCCGGGCGATCCGGCCGACCTCGACCGGATCCGGGCGGCGGCGGACGGCGTCGAGCCGGCGCCGCAGCCGGGCGGCGTCGCGCAGCGTCACGTCGTCGAGGCGCGCGCGCAGCTCGGCGAGAGACGGCTCGGACACCGCATCGACGATAGGCGGCGGCCGTGTCTTGGCTGGGGCGTCCTGTTTGATCGACTCGGTGCACGACCCGGTTGGCCGGGTCGCAACCCGAGTTGATCACCGGACGGGTGGGCCGGACTCGCTCAGGTCACCGGGAAGATCCGCGCGGCGGCCAGCTCGCCGTCGATGATCACGAGTTCGCCCATCGTGCCGCGGGGTTGACGGCGCTTGTCCGTCGGCGAGCCGGGATTGAACGCACGCTGGCCGGCCAGCTCGACGTCCCAGGGGATGTGCGAGTGGCCGAACACGACGAGCCGGGCGTCTGGGAACAGCCGGCGCAGCCGCGGGCCGCGGCCCTGCGCCGGCCCGCTGTCGTGGACCATGCCGACCGGCAGGCCGCCGAGCTCGAGCCGCAGCGTGTCCGGCGCGCCCCAGGCGGCGACGTCCGGACCGTCGTTGTTGCCGCGCACGGCGTGCACCGGCGCGAACTGCGCGAGCTCGTCCAGCGTCTCGGCCAGGCAGACGTCGCCGGCGTGCAGGATCGCGTCCACGCCGTCGAGCACGGCGGCGACCGCCGGCGGGCAGCGCTTCCAGAACCTCGGCGAGTGGGTGTCGGACAGCACGGCGACCCGCATCCGACCAGTCTGCCGGCGCGAGCCGCAGCGCGTGGCGGCCCCGTGTCCCAGCGCGGCGCTTGGCACCCCGGCCGACCGGCTAGTGGATCTTGGTAGGCGGTCGGACGGGGTGCCAAGGCGTCGCGGCAGCGCGGCGCCGTCAACCGGGGTGGACCCACAGGTCGACGGCCAAGGCCACGCCGAGGATCGCCGCGGTCCAGCGCACGGCGGCGGCGGGCAGCTGGCGGGCGGCGAGCGGGCCCACGAGGCTGCCGAGGAACAGCCCCGCGGCGAGCGGTCCGACCGCGGACCAGACGACCGGCCGGGCGAACACGAACAGCACCGCAGAGGCGAGCGCCCCCGCGCCGACCAGCATGTTCTTCAGCGCGTTGGCGTGTGGCAGCCGAGGGTCGTGGAAGAGCAGCAGCGCCGCCAGCAGCATGATGCCCGAGCCTGCGCCGAAGTAGCCGCCGTAGACGCACAGCACCGCCACCCAGGCCAACAGCGCGGCATCCCCCGAGCTGTGGCGCGCGCCGCGGCGGGCCGTGATCGCCGGCTGCGCCACCAGGACGGCCGAGCCGATCAACACCAGCCACGGCACCACTTTGCCGAACACCCCGGGTGGCGTGGCCACGAGGAGCAGCGACCCGGCCCCGCTGGCGACGGCAGCGACCGGCACAGCCGTCGCCAGGATGGCCGAGTTGCCCTTCAGCTCCCGCCGGGACGTCAGCGCAGAGCTGGGCCAGCACGCCACCCACGCCACGAGGTTCGCCACGTTCGCCGACAACGGTCCGAGCCCGACCGCGAGCAGCGCCGGGTAGGACACCAGCGACGTGATCCCGCCGGCGGTTCCGATCACGCCGGCGACCGCGCCGGCCGCGAGCAGCAGCAGCGACCCGCTGCCGTCGATAGCCACGGTGCAGATCCTGTCAGCGCGCACTGGATCCGACACGCCGAGCTCGATTGACAGATTTAGAACATCAGTTCGACAATGGCCGCATGCTCGATGTCGCCATCCGCAAGGCAGACGGTAGCTCTGCCGTCGACTGGCGGCACGTCGGCGTCCGGGCAGTTCCGCCGTTGCCGGTCGCCGACGGGTTGCGGGCGGTGCTGCCCGACGGATTGCGCCGCGGCAGCACCGTCAGCGTCCGCGGCTCGACGTCGCTGCTGCTCGCCCTGCTTGGCGCGGCCTCCGCCGGTGGCGGCTGGTGCGCGCTCGTCGGCTTTCCGCGGATCAGCGCCGAGGCCGCGCGCGAGTACGGCGTCGAGCTCCGCCGGTTGGCGTTGATCCCGGCGCCCGGCGAGGGTTGGGCCACCGCCGTCGGCGCGCTGCTGGACGCCGTCGACATCGTCGCCGTCCGGCCGCCGCGCGGGCGCGGGCTGAGCCCGGGCGACGTGCGCCGCCTCGCCGCCCGGGCGCGCAGCAAGGACGCCGTGCTCGTCCCCTACCTCGGCGCCGCCGACAATCTCAGCGCCGCCGACAACGGCGCGCAGTGGCCGGGCGCGGACGTGCGGCTGAGCGCCGAGGACGGCGTGTGGTCCGGCCTCGGCCAGGGCGCCGGACGGCTGCGCGCGCGGCAGGTGCGCGTGAGCGCGGCAGGCCGTGGCCAGGCGGCCCGACCGCGGTCGACGACGCTCTGGCTGCCCGCCGACGGCGGCGGCGTCCTGCCGGCAGCGCCCATCGCCTCTCCAGTAATTGAGCCCGTCATCGACCTCGCCGGCTGAAGCACGCGATGAGCACGCACCCGGCGGATAAAAACCGGCGCATCTGCGTGTGGTGTCCGGACTGGCCGGTCACCACCGCGCGCGTCGACGCTGGGTCCGACGCTGGGTTTGACGGAGACGCGCCGATCGCCGTCGTCACCGCCAACCGGGTCCTCGCCTGCTCGCACGCCGCTCGCGAACACGGGGTGCGGCGCGGCATGCGGCGCCGGGAGGCCCAGGGCTGCTGCCCGCAGCTCGTCGTGCTGCCCCGCGACGAAGCCGCTGAGGCGCGGATCTTCGAGCCGGTCGTCGCCGCCCTCGAGGCGATCGCCCCGGGCGTCGAGATCACCCGGCCGGGGCTGGCGGCGATCGGCGTGCGCGGCCCGACGCGGTATTTCGGCGGCGAGACCGGCGTGCTGCATGCGCTGTCGAAGGGGCTGGCCGAGGTCCCGGCGGTGACCCGAACCGGCCGGACACTGCCGAGCGGCGCCGGCGCCGACGTGCTGATCGGCATCGCCGATGGCGCGTTCGCCGCCGAGCAGGCGGCTCGCCGCGGCTTGGTCGTCGAGCCCGGCGGCTCACCCGCCTTCCTGCGCGACCTGCCGGTCAGCGTGCTGGACCCGTCCGGCGTCGCGCCGTTGATCGACCTGCTGCGCCGGCTGGGCGTGCGCACGCTGGGCGCGTTCGCCGCGCTGCCAGCGCGTGACGTGCTGGCCCGCTTCGGACCGGACGGGCTCTGGGCGCACCGGCAGGCCGGCGGGGTGGACGAGCAGCCGGTGTCCGGGCGCCGTCCGCCGGTCGAGTTCACCGTCACCCTCGATCTCGAGCCGGCGGTGGACCGAGTGGACACCGTCGCGTTCTCCGCTCGCGGCGTCGCCGAGCAGTTCATCACCGACCTCGCCGAGCACGGGCTCGCCTGCACGTGCTTCGAGCTGCAGGCCACGTCGGAGAACGGCGAACAGACCGTGCGCCGGTGGCGGCACGCCGGCGTGCTGTCCACGGTGGACGTGCTGGACCGGGTTCGCTGGCAACTCGAGGGGTGGCTGGCGAGCCCGACGGCGAACCGGCCGACCGGCGGGGTGAGCAGGCTGACCCTCGCGCCGATCGAGGTGGTGCCCACCGGCACGCATCAGCAGGCGCTGTGGGGCGGGTCCGGCGCCGAGGACGAGCGGGCCGGCCGGGCGCTCGCCCGGGTGCAGACGCTGCTCGGGCACGGCTCGGTGCTCACGCCGGTGCTGGACGGCGGCCGCGACCCAGGCGCGCGCACCCGGCTGGTGCCCTGGGGCGACGAGCCGACGCCGCTGCGCTCGCCCGAGCAGCCGTGGCCCGGGCAGCTGCCCGCCCCGGCGCCGTCGGTGCTGCTCGACCCGCCGCGGCCGGCCCAGCTGCTCGACGCGGCCCGCCGGCCGGTGCGGGTCACCGACCGCGGCGCGATGTCGGCGCCGCCCGCGCTGTTCGGCATGGGTGGCTCAAGCGGCGACCCGAACGCCGTCACCGCGGTCACGTCCTGGGCCGGTCCGTGGCCGGTGGACGAGCGGTGGTGGAGCGCGGAGTCCGCGCGCCGAGTGGTGCGCTGCCAGATCGTCGACGTCCGCGGCCGCGCCTATCTCGTCACCGGAACGATGGGGACGGGCGCGACCGCCGACGAACCGCCGCGCTGGCAGGTGGACGCCGTCTACGACTGAGCGCGCGGCTTCCCCGCGTCGAAGCGGCGCTGCTGTCCGGCAAACGATCGAATTGCACGTGGCCCGAGCTGCGGGCGACTCAGACCTGAACTCTGGCGACGGCGCGGGCTACCATTCGAATCGCTGAGAACACAGCCGGTCCGGACCCGGAACTGCTTTCGCTGTTCCGTGAGCGACGTCGTCGCTCATTCGCGGACATAGTCCGGGCTCGTGCGCTGCTGACAGTGCGGCGGAGGCTGTGTTGCATGACAAATCGCGAAATCCCGCGGGCGTCGTCGGCCGATGACGACGTCGCTGGGTTGACGGCGGCTGTCGCCGGTCTCGCCGGCCTGGTCGCCGACAGCGGGACGATAGAGCAGCTGCTCACCGAAGTGGCGTCGTTCGCGATGTCGGCCGTGCCGGGCGCCGACGGCGCCGGCGTGACAGTGGTCGAAGCGGGGCGGCACGACACGATCGTCGCGTCAGAGACCTTTGTCCGCGACGTCGACGCCATCCAGTACCGCCTTGGTGAGGGACCGTGTATTTCTGCCGCGGCGACCGGCAGTACCAATAGTTCGGGCGCGCTGGGCGAGGACGCGTCCTGGCCGACGTTCGGGCCGCTGGCAGCCGAGCTCGGCGTCCACAGCGCGTTGTCGCTGCCGTTGGTTTTCAACGGAGACATCCTCGGCGCCATCAATGTGTACGCGCACGCGCGCGACGCCTTCGACGGCTCGTCGCGCGGCATCGGCGAGAAATTCGCCGCGCCAGCAGCGGTGGCGGTCCACAACGCGCTGGTCCTGAACGAGGCGCAGCAGACGGCCCTTCGGCTCGAGACCGCGCTCAAGACCAGGTCGACGATCGATCATGCGATCGGCATCGTGATGTCGAGGACCGGTGTCTCGGCGAGCGACGCGTTCATCCGGCTGCGGATCATGAGCCAGCACGAGCACGTCAAGTTGGCGGTCGTGGCCCAGAACCTGGTTCAGGAGTCGACGCGCAGAGCGCGGGCGCGCGTGCGGGACGCGCACGCCGACGAAGGAGCGTGACCTCGCTGGCTCCGGCCTGATCGGAGCTCGGCATCGCATCTCGGCATCGGATCTCGGCATCGGAGCTCGGGCACGCGTTGCGGCAGCCTCAGGTTAAGGCCGCGGCGGCCGATGCAGCAGGTGTGGTCGCGTCGACGGGTCTCAGCTCCCCCGAGCCTCTCGTGCGCGACGGTTGGGTTTCCAGAGGGGCGCCGCGCCCCGTCCGGTCGGGTTGGTAAGCCGCTCCGAGACGGCACCAGATCGCAAACCCGCACGGCTGCCAGGACGTTTCCCGGCAGCCCGGCGGGCGCGGCGGCGCTTCAGCGCCATCCTCGCAGTCACCCTGGCCCTGACTTCCTGGCTCGCAGTGACGACGCCAGTGCCCGCCGAGGCCGCGATCACCAGCCCGTTCACGCAGGTCTACTCGGTGAACACCAGCGGCAACATCCAGATCCGCGGCAACACCTCGATGACCTGTCAGACGGCAGCGACCAAGTGCGCGGCCGCCCGCACGAACACCAACACCACCCTCGGTGACAACAACAACAACGCCTACTTCGGGACCTACGTCGACGTCGACGCCGACCCCTCGACCTTCGACTCGTCGAGCTCGACGCTCGCCATCCCGAGCGGCGCGTCGGTCCTGTTCGCCGCACTGACCTGGGGCGGGGACACCACGGCCGGCGCGGCGATCACCGTCAACACCGCCGCGTACGGGTCCGGCACACCGGCCGCGGCGCCGACCCCGGCCAGCGCCGGCCAGGTCAAGTTCCGGGCCGCCGGCGCCGCGTCCTATCAGTCCGTGTCATCGACGCGGACCACGTTCCTGTCCGGGACGAGCGGCCCCTACCAGGGTTACGCCGACGTCACCGGCCTGGTGCAGGCCGCGGGCAACGGCTCCTACACCGTCGCCAACGTGCAGGCCGGCACCGGCGCCAACAAGTACGCAGGCTGGGGGCTGACCGTCGCCTACTCGAATCCGACCGACCCGCCGCGCAACCTGGCCGTGTTCGCCGGTTACGGCTCGGTCGCCGGCGGCAACACCGTGGACATCCCGGTTTCCGGGTTCCAGACCCCGCTCAGCGGGGCGGTGAAAACCACCCTGGGCGCGATCTCCTACGAGGGCGACGCCGGCTCGGTGGGCGACCAGATGCAGCTCGGCAACACGACGTCCGACCTGCAGAACGTGCACGACGCGTTGCACCCGGTGGCCAACACCTTCGCCTCCGTCATCAGCGACAACGGCGCGGACACCTCGACCCGAAGTCCGAACTACCTGAACCAGCTCGGCTACGACCAGGCGACGTTCAACGAGAACGGCGTGCTGTCGAACAACGCGACCAGCGCGCACATCGAACTGACCTCCAACACCGGCGGCGAGACGTACTACCCGGGCCTGGTCACCTTCGCCACCGACCTGTACTCGCCGAGCATCACCGCGACCAAGTCCGTCCAGGTGGTGCGCAAGGCGAGCGGCAACATCCAGTCCGGCGTGCCCGAACCCGGCGACACCTTGCGGTACACGATCAGCAGCGCCAACAACGGGGCCGACGACGCGGTGAACACCATCTTCACCGACACCGTGCCGGCCGGCACCAGCTATGTGGCCGGCTCTTTGACGGCCGGCGGGGGCGCGCTGAGCGACGCCGCCGGGGACGACGTCGGCAGCTACAACGCCGGGACGAACGCCGTCCGGGTCAACCTGGGCACCGGCGCGGGCGCCGGCGCCGGCTCGACCGACGGCGGGACCGTGGCGTTAGGCGCGTCGGCCGCCACGGTCACCTTCGACGTCACGGTGAACAGCGACATCACCGACGGCGCGTCGATCAACAACACCGCCCGGATCACCTACACCGGGCGGCTCAACGGCCTCGCGGTGGCCGGCGCGAGCAACACCGCGATCGCCGCCGCGGCGCGCCATCACAGCGCGCTGTCGATCACCAAGACGGCCGATCTCAGCCTGGTGCAGCGCGGCGCGGCCACGAACGTCACCTACACCCTGACCGCGGTCAACTCCGGGCCGTACGACGACCCGGGCGTCACCGTCACGGACACCCTGCCGGCCGGCGCGACAGTGGTCAGCGCGACGCCGAGCGCGGGCACGTGCACGACCGCGGCGGCCCAGGTGACCTGCCCGATCGGCGCGCTCGCCAACGGCCATTCGGCGAGCGTGCAGATCGTCCTCCGGCTCGACTCGGTCAGCGACCCGGCTGCCGACACGGCCGCCGTGGCCGGCCAGAACGTCGACGACAGCTCCGCGGACAACACCGCGACCGTGCGGACCGCCGTCAACACCGCGCCGGTCGCCGCGGACGACTCGGCCACCACGTCCGCAGGCGCCGCGACGATCAACGTCCGGGCTGATGACAGCGACGCCGACGGCGACCCGCTGACGGTGACCCCCGGGTCGAACGCGCCCGCCAAGGGCAGCGTGGTCGTGAATCCCGACCAGACGATCACCTACACCGCCGCCGCTGGGGCCGTCGGCGCGGACGTGTTCAGCTACAACCTGTCCGACGGGCGTGGCGGGACGGCGACGGCGAGCGTGCACGTGACCATCCCCGACGCGCCGCCGCAGGCCCAGCCGGACTCGGCGAGCACACTGCCGCGCACCGCGGTCACGATCCCGGTGCTCGCCAACGACACCGACCCGAACATCCCGGGCAGCGGCCAGGCCCTGTCGGTGAGCGCGGTCAGCCAGCCGAGCGGGAACAAGGGCGCCGTCACGAGCGACGGGACGACCGTGGCCTTCACGCCCTCGGCCGCCTTCGGCAAGGGGACGGCGACCTTCACCTACTCCGTCAGCGACGGGGCCGGCGGGACGGACGTCGGCACGGTCACGGTCACCATCGCGAACGAGGCGCCGGTGGCGGCCGACGACACCGCGTCCACGGCGTACCTGACCCCGGTCACCGGCGACGTGCTCGCCAACGACACCGACGACAACTCAGACCCCCTCACCGTCACCGCGGTGACCGGCGCCAATCACGGGACAGCGACGATCACCGGCACGCGCGCCTCGACCCGCATCCGCTACACGCCGGCGGCGGGCTGGAGCGGCGACGACACCATGACCTACACGATCAGCGACGGGACAACCACCGCGACCGCCCACCTGACAATCACCACCGCTGACGCGGCGCCCACGGCGGGCGACTTCGCCGCGACCGTCAGCGGCGGATCGCCCACGACTGTCGACGTGGTCAGCCACGCCGCAGATCCGAACGGCGACACGCTGACCGTCCAGGGCACGAGCGGGTCCACCCACGGCACGGTCGCCCTCGACGCGAGCGGCGACGTGGTCTACACCCCCGACCCGTCCTACGCCGGACCGGACAGCTTCACCTACACCGTCTCCGACGGCAACGGCGGCGCCTCGACGGGGCACGTGACGCTGACCGTCGCGAACCAGCCGCCGTCCGCGCAGGACGACATCGCGCTCGTGCCGGTGAACCGCAGCGTGGTGATCGATGTGCTCGCCAACGACACCGACGCGAACCTCGACACCTTGACGGTGGCCGGGACGAGCACGCCCGCGCACGGCAGCACGGTCGTGCACGGCGACGGCACGATCACCTACACGCCGACCCACAATTACCTCGGCGACGACTCGTTCACCTACGACATCAGCGACGGCAACGGCGGAACCGACACCGCCACCGTGACGGTGACGGTGGCCAACCAGCCGCCGGTGGCCATCGACCACCCCGCAGTCGCCTCCGGCGCGGCCGGCTCGCCGATCACCATCGACGCGCTCGCCGGTGACTCCGACCCCAACGACGACCCCCTCACCGTCTCCGCGGTGTCCACGCCGGCGCACGGGACCGCGACCGTCGACGCCTACGGCGACATCGTCTACACGCCGTCGGCTGCCTACGCCGGCCCCGACGTGTTCACCTACACCGTCAGCGACGGCCGCGGCGGCCTGTCGACGGCGACCATCACCGTCGACGTCCAGAACCGCGACCCGGTGGCGAATCCCGACTCGGCGATCGCCGCCACGGGCGTACCGACCACGGTCAACGTGCTGGGCAACGACACCGACCCCGACGGCGAGGCCCTGTCGCTGCTGTCGCTCGACCCTGCCAGCGCCCACGGCGGGACCGTCAGCCTGGACGCCTACGGCGTGCGGTACACCTCGGCTGCCGGCTTCACCGGCGCGGACACCTTCAGTTACGTGGTGACCGACCCGCGTGGCGGCGCCGCCACCGGGACGGTGTGGGTCACGGTCGTGGATCAGGCGCCCTTCGCCGTCGGCGACACGGCGAGCACCCCGTACGCGACGCCGGTGACGGTCGACGTGCTGGCCAACGACAGCGACCCGAACGCCGACCTGTTGACAGTGACCGCGGTGTCGGGCGCCGCGCACGGCACGGCGACGATCGTGGCCGGCGGCACGCAGGTGCGCTACGTCCCGGCCGCGGGATGGAGCGGCACGGACTCGCTGAGCTACACGATCAGCGACGGCCACGGCGAAACCGACAGCGCGCAGCTGACCGTCACCGTCGGCACGGGCCCGGTCGCCGGCCAGGATCACGGCACGACCGAGCAGGGCATTGCCACAGTGCTCGACCCGCTGGCCAACGACGTGCCGGGCGCCGGCACCACCTTCGACCCGACCACGCTCGTGCTGGTGGACCCGGCCGATCCGGCAAGCCCGACGACCCACCTGCTCGTCGCCGGCGTCGGCGCCTACGACGTGGCCGCGGACGGGACCGTGACGTTCACGCCCGTCCACGCCTTCACCGGCGCGAGCTCGGTCGGCTACCGGGTCGCCGACCGCCAGGGCAACACCGCCGCCTCGTCGATCACCGTCAGCGTCGCCACGGTCACCCCGACTGCGACGGACGACACCGTCACCGCGGCGCCCGGCACGACGCTGTCCATCGACGTGCTGGGCAACGACCAGCCGGGCGACCCGGCAGTCCCGCTCGACCCCACCAGCGTCCAACTGGTCGACCCGGCCTCGGGGCACACGGCAACCGAGGTGACCATCGCCGGCCAAGGCACGTTCGCCGTCGTGGCCGACGGATTTGTCGACTTCGCACCCGTCCCGGGATTCGCCGGTCGCAGCGTTGTCAGCTACCGGGTGGCGGACGCGAACGGCACGGTGACGACTGCTGTCGTACGCGTCGAGGAATTCGGCGATCCGCAGGCAGTCGCGCGGCCGGACAGCATGCGGTCCGACGGCAAACCGGTCACGCTGCGTCCACTCGCCGACGACCAGCCGAGCCTTGGCGCCCACTGGGTGACGTCGAGCCTCTGCCTCGTCGAGCCGGGCAGTGGCGCGTGTGTCCAGTCACTCGCCGTCGCCGGTGTCGGGACGTGGCGGGTGTCCGCGGGCACCGTTCGCTTCGTGCCGGCGCGCGGCTACCGGGCGACGGCGTCGGTTGCCTATCAGGCCGCGGACAGCTCCGGGGCAACCGTGCGCTCGACGCTGAGCGTCGAGGTGTCCCCGTCGACGTCGACGTCGACGCCGACGCCGACGCCGACGCCGACAGCAACTCCGACACCGACAGCAACTCCGACGCCGACGTCGCGGCATTCCGCCGCAACGACGCCGGTGGGAAGCCAGCCAGGGGCAGCCGCTGCCGGGCTGTCGGCCACCGGTGTCGCGGTCGTCGAACTCACCGGGGTCGGGCTGGCGCTATTGGTCATCGGCTTGGTGCTGCTTTCGGCCGGGCGACGTAGGCGCCGGCCATGAGAAACGCCCTATCGCAGCAGCTCCGGCACCACCTTTGGAGACGATAGTGCGATGGTCGTGATATTGCGTCCTCGCTAATCAACCGACGGGGGCGCATGCTCGTAGTTGCGGGGCTGTTACAAGCTCTGCGAACCAGTGTCGGGCACGATGCTGGCGCACCACCGAACATCTCGCCTTGACCGGCGAGCTATCCCCCGCAGCTCAACGGTCAAGGCGAGTTCTATTTAAAGGGCGCGGACCGAATGCGCGGGCGCGCGGAGCAGTTCGATGAGTTCCTGTTGGGTGCCGACGGCGAGTTTGCCGAACACCGACGACAGATGATTGCGAATCGTGCCCTCGCTGAGGAAAAGCAGTTTCGCGATCGCGGACACCCGGTCGCCGGCCATCAGCAGCGCGACGATCTCCAATTCGCGGCTGGAGAGTCTGCCCAGGTCGACATCAGAACGCAGGGTCGTGGACGCGACGGCATGAGAGGTCAACGCGCCTCGAATTCCGCGCCCCAAGCGGGTGATCACGTCGGCGATGGCCTGCGCGTCTGCTGAGCCCTCCGCGTCCTCGGTGAGCAGCGCGAATGCGCAACTAGGCGCAGGCGTGAGCGGCAGCAGGACGAGTTGGCTCGTCACGACGCCTCGATCAGCGCTGACGACGCCCACTCGCAGGGTGAGCCCCTCTTTGTGCCTCGCGGCCCCACCCAGGGCCGACAACACATCAGGCAGATCTTCCGGGGCGACCAACGCAAGGAACGAGGAGCCGATGATTTCCTGCGGCCGATAGCCGAAAGAGTCGAACACATCGCTGCTGATCCGATCGATCAATAGCGCGGCGTCAGTCGAACCGATCACCGGTGATGGCGACCCGTCGTCCTCCCACGGCACAAAGGCGCGCCCTGCGGCGTCCTCTTTGAGCAGCACCGCGATCGCGACCGCCCGCGCGGCATCCTGCACCGTCCTTATCCAAAAGCGCCGTCGCTCACCAGTTCGCTTGAGAGTCTGCACGCTTTCGTAGCCGGTGATCCGGCCGGCGCCCAGCAAGGACATCGCGTCCGACGCCTCGGCCTCGGTGAATTCCCTCAGCTCGCGGCCGACCACCGCCTCGCCGTTGTCCGCGAGCAATTCATGCGCGCCGGCACTCGCCGCGACGATCTCCTGTGAAGGCACTTTCAGAATCAATACCGGCGCCTCACTGCTGCGCACGACATCGAATACCTCGCGGATATCAAATGCGCCGTTCGTGACCTCCACTGTCCGCTCCTTGCCTCACCGCAAGTGCACTGACCGCGGTGTGCTCGTCGTCCCCGCAATGCTGTGAAGCACGACGTTTCGACGGGCACACCGCGGGCAGCCCCCGCTGGGTCGGCTCCCCCGGGAACCGACCCGCTCGGTATGTGCTCCCCCGCGGAGCGACACCGAGCGGAAGTCGCAGCCGGCGCAGCGCGCTCGACCACGAGAAGTTGTTGTCGAAGAGGTCAGTGCCGGCGTCTCGACTCGACCTGCACCCGTATGTGCTTGTCTCCTGCGGCGGACACATTCACGTCGGTGCGGATCGTGCGCGACAGTGCTGTCAGCGCTGCGATGATCCGGCTGTTCGCTCCCGAGGAGTCGATGCCTGTCCGGACGTCCCGGCCTGAGCGAATGCTCGGCATCCGCGGCGGGATGCGTTCCGGGGGGCTGCTTTGTCAGCCGAGAGTGACCATACTCGCTTATCACCTCACATGGGCGATACCGCCAGACTTTCGGTCTCAACGTCGTAATCACGACAATCGTCGCGCTGCGCCGACGAGCAACCGCGCCGCATGCCGCCGTTTGAACCCGACCTACCCGGAACCCGACCTACTCGACACTGGTGTTACTGCGCGTGTTATTGCGCGTACGCGGAGTCTCGGCTGGTGTGGCAAGGTTGGGGATGAACAGTGCTCGCAGGTTTTGCTGGTCGACCGCCCGATGGGGTTCCCCCCACGGTGGCACCTCGGGTCGAACAGGGCGCAGAACACCGCGTCCGCTTGAGGCACGCAATGACCTCCGACATGAATTTCACCCGGCACGTCCTTAAGACAGCATCGCCCGAGGCATCGAACGTCGACGTCGAACCGGCGGCCAGCACCTCGAGTGACGACCCGAGCCGCGATCTGATGACGAACGGGTCCGCCCTCGTCCACCTGAGCGTGCGCGCGCGAGTGGACGAGGCGTTCGCCTTCGATCGACGGGCGACCAGGCTGCTGTATCTCGCCGAGAACCAACTGGCGCGGACCGAGGCGGAGCTGGCCCAGTTCGTCGACTCGGGCCACGGTTCGCCTTCTCGCGAGGAGTTGGTTCAGGCGGTCGATGAGGCAACTGACGAGCTTGCCGACGCGGCCGCCTTCCGGGCCCGGTGCCGCGACGCGCTGAGCGAGACCCTGGATGGCTTCACCGTCGACGCGCTGTCCTCCAGGGGGCGAGCTGACGGGTCATCGTTGAGCGCGGCCGCCGCCGCCGTGGTCGCCGAGGCCACCGCAATCGCCGCCACCGCCGAGCAGACGCTGGCCGGCGAGATGCACACCGGGATCATCCAAGCCGCGAAAAAGGCCGCAGAGGCCGTCGCTGCCGCGGCCGTGACGGTCGCGCGCGCCGCGGAGGCTTCTCGGCTGGCGCGGGAAGAGGCGGACGCCCGCGCGGCCGCAGACGTCGCTGATCGGGCAGCTGCCACGGCCGTGAGCGTGCAGGACCAGGCGGACGTGCTCGCCGCCGCCACCGCCGCCGCCGCAGCCGTCCGAATCGCAGTCGAACGACTACTGCACGCCGACGCCGCGGCCGACGCGGACATCGGGGCGGCGACGCTCGAAGCCGAACTCGTCGCGGCGACCGCTCGATCGCAGGCTGGCGAGACGGCCGCCGCAGCCCGGATCGTCGCGTCCGCAGTTGCCGCCGACGCGGACGCGGTCGCCGCGGTCACCTCCTCCGCCGCCGCCGCGACGAAGCGAGACGTGCTGGCGGCGGCGACCGTGGTCCGGGCCGAGGCCGACGCGGCTGCGCGCGAGCTGGCGCTGCCCAAGACGGCCGAGCCGGGCGAATCGCCGGCGCCGGTCAGCGACCAGCAGGCGGTGGATGCCCAGCGTGCCGCCAGCCAAGCCGCCGCCACCGCCGCCGCGGCCGCCCAGTCCGCGCGTGGGGCACGCTCCGCCGCCGCGTCGAAGGCAGCTGCCACCGTGGCCCAGGCGGCCGCCCAGACAGCTGACGCGGTGCAGACGCGGGCCGACGAACTCGCCGCCATCGCCGCTGCCCGCTCCGCCGCGGTCGTCGAAGAATCGCTGTCGCCAGCCACCTCGTCCAACGCGCAGAGCGACCGGGCCGACGCGGCGATGCGAGCCCGCGCCGCGACGGCCGCTGATGCTGCGGCTGTCGCCCAAGCCGAGCAGACAGCGGTGGCGGCGGCCCTGGTCGCGCGCACGGTCGAGGCGACCGCCGAAGCCATCGCGGCACGGAACTCCGCCGAAGAGGTCGTGATCGAGAACCACGTCCGCGACACGGCACTCGCCATGCAGGCCACGACAACCGCCACCGCGGTGCAGCTCGCGGCAACCACCCGGGAGCGCGAGGCCGCCGTCGCGCTGGCGACCCGGGCCGCGGCAGTCGCGGTCGAACGAGTGCGGGAAGCCAACCGGCAGCTGGCCCGGGCGAGCCGCCACGACCGCGCGGTTGCGGTGGCGTTGCAGCAGGCCATGCTCAGCGACCTGCCTGGTGTCGCCGGCATGACGATGGCGGCCCGCTACGTCACCGCCAACGAAGAGCACCAGGTGGGCGGCGACTGGTACGACGCGCTGCTCCTGCCGTCCGGAGCGCTCACCGTGATGGTGGGCGACGTCATGGGACATGACATTGCCGCCGCGGCGATGATGGGGCAGCTTCGCAACCTGCTTCGCGCGCTGGTGTGGGAGAACCGTCAGGGTCCGGCGGAGGTCGTCGGCCGCCTCGACTCGCTGCTGCGCGACTTGAAGCTCAAGACCCTGGTCACCCTGATCCTGGTCAATGTGGAGGACGCCACCGACGGGGAGAGCGTCGCCACCGTTCGCTGGACAAACGCCGGGCACCCCGCCCCGATCCTCATCCACGCCGACGGCACGGCACTCGTCCTCGAGGACGACACCGACATCCTGCTCGGGGTGACCCCCGGCGCCGTGCGACATGACCACGAGCACTCGATACCGGCCGGCGCCACGCTCCTGCTCTACACCGACGGCCTCATCGAAACCCGCAGCGAGTCGATCGACCACGGCCGACAACGGCTGCTCGACGTCGCGCGCGCTCATTACCGACTCGAACCCGGCGAGCTTCTCGACGCTGTGCGCGTCGACATGATCGGCGACCACCCGACAGACGACGTCGCGATGCTGGCCGTCCGCTTCGGCGACTGACGCCCGGGCGACCCCTCAGGCTTGCGCGTTCGCGGCCATCCGTCTCTTCAGCCGTCGCTGCATTTTCGCGTCGTACATGGCGCGGTCGGCAAGGTCGATGGCGTGGTGGACGGTGATTTCGGGGCGCAGCGCTGCCCAGCCGGCCGATGCGGGCACGGCGGCGCGCTCGAGGGCTCGGGTGAGGCGCTCGACCTGGGCCGGGGCGTTGGCCGCCTCGCAGTTGGCGATGATCATGCCGAACTCGTCGCCGCCGATTCGGGCGAGAAAGTCGTTCTCGCGGGTGTGGCGGCGCAGCACCGCGGCGGCGCTGCGCAGCAGTTGATCCCCTGCTCGGTGTCCGCCAGGTCCGTCGTTGACTTCTTTGAGGTTGTCCAGGTCGATGACGACGATGACAGTCGGGTCGGCGAAGGTGGCGAAGTCGAGGTCGAGCGCGGTGATGGCGTCATCCCAGCCTCGCCGGTTGTGGACGCCGGTGAGCGCGTCGGTGGTCGCGTAGGTCAGTGCGGCGTGCGAGGTGCGCTCGGCCTCCTTGAGCGCTCGGTCGCTGGCCAGAGCGATGGTGAGCAGTTCGGAGAGGAGATCGAGGGTGGCTGCGAGCTGATCCAGCTCGGGACGAGGGCTGCGATCCAGCCCGCAGATCGCCCCGAACAGACTGCCGTCCGGCTCGATGATGGGCGCGCCGGCGTACGCGCCGATCTGGATGTCGCGGTTCACCCGGGCCGCCGCGTAGGCGGGCACGGCGGCCGAGTCCGGGGCGATGCGGGGCGCCGTCCCGGCGACCATGTGCACGCAGTAGGAGTCCTGCCAGGCATGGTTGTCGCCGATGCTCAGCCCGTAGTCGTTGTCGCCGAGGTAAATGTGGGTCTGGCGGTCGTTCTCGACGCGGGTGATGGACCAGCTCGCCATCGGCATGGTCGTGTTCAGGTAGTTCAGCACCACCTCGGACGTCGCCCGGAAGCCCACCGCCCCGCGGCAGGCGGCCAGCGTGGCGGCGAGTGCGCTGCCCCCTGTGCCGGGGCTGACCACACCGACGATGTCACCGGCCCCAGGCGATGGCACAGCGACCGGTCGCCCGTCCGCCTCGTCGGCGGGGCCCGGCTGTTCGGCGGGGCCCGGCTGTTCGGCGGCCAGCCGCGGCGCTGTGGCGCGGGCCGGGCCGAGATCCTGGATGAAGGCGCGGGCGGCGTCGACGACGGCCGGTCTGTCGTGGGTGTAGACGAAGTCGAAGCGGCGCTGCCCGTCGGGCCCGGTGTCCCCGCAGTCCCGCGCCGCGAACGCCGCCGCGTAGTGCAGATTGAGCACGATGACCACCCATTCCGCGCCCAGCCGGCTGCCGTCCGGCAGCGGCCCGACGTGGTAGGTCGGCTCGTCCTGATACGGCAGGTCCTTCGCAAGGACGATCGTCAGCGCGTTCGCCTCGGCCAGTTGCCGGTAGCGGGCCTGCTTGCCAGCAGTGAAGTAGCGCGTGTTCTGGAACCCGGCGAGCAGCACCGACGCGTGCGACCCGACGCTGGCTTGTTCCTCCAGGTGGGCGCTGATGTGCAAGAGGTGCTCTTTGGCCGCGCGGTGCGTGCTACGCGTGGTGGAGAGGATCTCGAATGGGGTGCGCCCGTCCAGCGGCAGCAGATGCTGGCGCAGGGGTATGGGGTCGCTCACCGACACTGCGGCGGGCAGCGGTCCGGGCCGCCCGTAGTAGTAGCCCTGCCCGTAGGTCGCGCCGAACACCTTGGCCAGCTGCTCCTGCTCCTGGCTCTCGATGCCCTCGGCGAGGATCACCGCTCCGGAGCGCTCGGCGTAGGCGCGGACGCCAGCTGTGACCGCCGAGGCCTGCGCGTCGGGGAGCGCTCGGACCAACGACATGTCCAGCTTGACCACGTCCGGCCGCAGGAACGGCAACAACGCCAGCGATCCTTCTTCGGCGCCGACGTCATCCACCGCGACCCCCCAGGAATCGCGTCTGGCCTGGTCGGTGGCCTGGATGAGCTCGAGCACGTTGCCCTGCAGGTCACGCTCGACGACCTCCAGGATCACCCGGAGGTCCGCCCGCGCCCGCGCCAGAGCCGGCAGGAGGTGCGCCGGGCAGGGCATCGCCAATCCCGCGGACTCGACGTTGATGAGCCACGACAGCGTCTCCGGCAGGCCGGCGTCGGCGGCGATCTGCATTGCCTGCGTTCGGCACAGCCAGTCCAGTTCGCCCACTCGGCCGGCGACCCGCGCCGCGTCCAACAAAGCCAGCGGCGACTCGAGCGCGGTGCCGGCCGGGCCGCGGGTCAACGCCTCGAACCCGGCCACCGACCCGGACGCCAGATCGACCACCGGTTGGAACACCGTGCGGATCGCCTGTTCGTCGATGATCGCGTCGATCGACCACTCGCGGCGAGCGGGCTCAGCGATCTGCTCGAGCGGTGCGGAGGTCATGCCTGACTCATCGGTCGGCACGCCGCGGTATGTATAGACGAAACGTCCAAGCCGTTGGTTACAGAACGTCCACTTCTTCGGCAACCTGTCCTCGCTTCGTCGTGCCCCCACCCGACGAAGCGCGGGCAAGTTGGCGTATTAGAAACTGTGAGCTAATGTCCACAACGTGGGCTGGAACAACCCGGACATGCCGTGGCGCGAACTCGAGCGACGGCTGTCCGGGCGGCCGCCCCGGCTCGAGCCGGCCGGCGACGGCGGCGACTCCCCGGCCTGGTCGCGCAAGCGCGCCGCGTATGAGCCCGCCGAACGCTGGCCCACATCGGCAGCATCCCCGGCAGCATCGCCAGTGCCGACCCCCTACGGCGAGTTGCACGCGCACTCCTCCTTCAGCTTCCTCGACGGCGCGTCCGCGCCGGAGGAACTCGCCGAAGAGGCGGTCGCACTGGGCCTGCAGACCCTGACGCTCACCGATCACGACGGCGTCTACGGCATCGTCCGCTTCGCCGAGGCCGCCGAGAAGCTCGGGCTGGCCACCGGCTTCGGCGCCGAGCTGTCGCTGGACGTCGCGCTGCCGAGCACCCAGGCGCAGCGGTCGGTCGCGGCGCGGGTCGGCGTCCCGGACCCGCCCGGCACGCACCTGATTGCGCTCGCCCGCGATCCCGAGGGCTACGCGCGGCTGTCGCGGGTGATCGGCCGGGCGCACCTGCGCGGCGGCGCGAAGGGCCGGCCGGTCTATCCGGATCTCGACGCCCTCGCCGACGAGGCGGCCGGCCACTGGCTGGTGCTGACCGGCTGCCGCAAGGGCCACGTCCGCCGGGCGCTCGAGCGCGGCGGCACTGGCGGCGAGGCGGCAGCGCAGGCTGCGCTGGCTGGGCTCGTCGACCGGTTCGGCCGCGACAACGTCGCCGTCGAGCTCACCCACGAGCTCGATCCGCTCGCCGACGAGCGGTACGAGGTGCTGGCCGCGCTCGCCGCCGAGCTGGGGCTGCAGCTGGTCGCCACCACCGCGGCGCACTACCACGGGCCGCCGCGCCGCCCGCTCGCCACCGCGCTCGCCGCCGTGCGGGCGCGAACCAGCCTGGACGAGATCGACGGCTGGCTGCCGGCGTGGTCGGGGCAGCATCTGCGCAGCGGCGCGGAGATGGCGGCCCGGTTCGCCCGCTGGCCCTCGGCGGTGTCCAACGCCGCGCGGCTGGCCGCGGAGATCGCCTTCCCGCTGTCGCTGATCGCGCCCGACCTGCCGCCGTTCCCCTGCCCGGACGGCCTGGACGAGATGGCCTACCTGCGCCGGCTGACCTACCAGGGCGCCGCGCGGATGTTCGCCGGCTTGCCGCACGAGGCGCGCGCGCTCGACATGATCGAGCACGAGCTGGAGATCATCGAGGAACTGCACTTCCCGGGTTACTTCCTGGTGGTCTGGGAGATCGCGACGTTCTGCCGGGACAGCGGCATCCTGTGCCAGGGGCGCGGCTCGGCGGCGAATTCGGCGGTCTGTTACGCGCTGCGGATCACCGCCGTGGACGCGGTGTATTACGGCCTGATGTTCGAGCGCTTCCTGGCGCCCGAACGCGGCGAGCCGCCTGACATCGATCTGGACATCGAGTCCGACCGCCGCGAAGAGGTCATCCAGCACGTCTATGAGATGCACGGCCGCGAGCACGCCGCGCAGGTCGCGAACGTCATCAGCTACCGGCCGAAGTCGGCAGTCCGCGACGTCGCCAAAGCGCTCGGCTACTCCGTCGGCCAACAGGACGCCTGGAGCAAGGAGATCGAGCGCGGCTACTACTGGGCCTACACGCCCAGCCACCCTGCGGCAGGCGAGCTGCCCTCCCCCGATCCGGGCGACCGGAGCACCGCCGAAGAGCTCGCCGACGTCCCCGCACGGGTCGTCGAGCTTGCTGCTGAATTGCAGAACGCGCCGCGGCACCTGGGCATCCACTCCGGCGGCATGGTCATGTGCGACCGGCCGGTGATCGAGGTGTGCCCCGTCGAGTGGGGCCGGATGCCGAACCGCACGGTGCTGCAGTGGGACAAGGACGACTGCGCGCAGATCGGGTTGGTGAAGTTCGACCTGCTCGGGCTCGGCATGCTCTCGGCGATCCAGTACTGCTTCACGCTGATCGCCGGCTGCCACGGCGTCACGTACGAGTTGGCGACGATCCCGAAAGAGGCGCCGTGCGTGTACGACATGCTCTGCGCGGCCGACTCGATCGGCGTCTTCCAGGTCGAATCGCGCGCGCAGATGGCGACGTTGCCGCGCTTGAAGCCACGCAAGTTCTACGACCTCGCCTGCGAGGTGGCGCTGATCCGTCCCGGGCCCATCCAGGGCGACTCGGTGCACCCGTTCATCCGCCGCATGAACGGCGAGGAGGCGATCACCTACGCGCACCCCCGGCTCGAGGCGCCGCTCGAGCGGACGCTCGGCATCCCGCTGTTCCAGGAGCAGCTGATGCAGATCGCCGTCGCCGTCGCCGACTTCACCCCGGCCGAGGCCGACCAGCTGCGCCGGGCGATGGGCTCGAAACGATCCCGCGACCGGATCGACGCGATGCGAATCCGGCTCTTCGACGGGATGGCTGCCAACGGCATCACCGGCGAGGCGGCCGAGACGATCTACGACAAGATCCAGGCCTTCGCCGCGTTCGGCTTCGCCGAGTCGCACTCGATCAGCTTCGCGCTGCTGGTCTACGCGTCGTCCTGGTTGAAGCTGCACTACCCGGCGGCGTTCTGCGCGGCGCTGCTCAACGCGCAGCCGATGGGCTTCTACTCGCCGCAGTCGCTGATCCACGACGCGAAACGGCACGGCATCGAGATCCGCAAGCCGTCGCTGGCGGTGTCGTTGGCGGGCGCGTCGCTTGAAAACGGAGACGGCGCGTCGCAGTGCCCGTGCCTGGACGCGCCGCAGCCGGCGGTGCGGCTGGGGCTGGGGTCGGTGCGCACGATCGGCGCCGAGCTCGCCGAGACGATTGTTGCCGTTCGCGAGGCCGACGGCCCCTACACGTCGATGGCCGATCTCGCCCGCCGGGTCGGGTTGACCGCCGACCAGGTCGAGGCGCTCGCCACGGCCGGCGCGTTCGACTGCTTCCAGATCGAGCGGCGCGACGCGCTCTGGGGCGCCGGCGCGGCGGCCACCGCGCGTCCCGGCCAGCTGGACGTCGTCACCTTCGAGGAGTCCGCGCCGCCGCAGCTGCCGGCGATGACCGAGCCGGAGCAGCTGATCGCCGACATGTGGGCGACGCAGATGACGCCGGACAAGTATCCGACGGCGCTGATCCGGCCGCGGCTCGACGGGCTGGGCGTGGTGACCGCGCGCGGGCTGCGCGCGATACAGAACCGCACGCGGGTCACCGTCGGCGGCGTCGTCACTCATCGGCAGCGGCCGGCCACCGCACGCGGCGTCACGTTCCTCAACCTCGAGGACGAGACCGGGATGGTGAACGTCATCGTCGAAGAGGCGGTGTGGCAGCGACACCGGCGGGTGGCGCGCGAGTCGGGCGGGTTGCTGATCCGCGGCATGCTCGAGCACACCAGCGACGGCGTGCTCAACGTGCTGGCCGAACGCATCGACCGGCTGCATCTGGGCCTGCACGTCCGGTCCCGGGACTTCCGGTGAGCTCGGCGTTCCAGACGTGCGGCGATCGTGCTGCTCTCGACGCGCCATGACGCGTCCCCGGCATCACGATCCGGCGGGGTTCCGATGGAAGACGGCCGACGACGGCGAGCCTGCGCTGTTCGGCGTGGACGAGCTGCTGATCCCCGACCTCGGCACCGGCAGGATGTCCGACCTCGAGTTCCTGCACGTCACGGCCAAGCGCGTCCTCAACCACCTGCCGGCCGGCAGCCGCGCCCCAGCCAATTGGACGATCAACGTCTACCGCGGTTGCAGCCACGCGTGTACCTACTGCGCCAGTGGCGACACGCCCGTGCTCATGGCCGACGGCACGAGCCGGCCCATCGCCGACCTCCGGTCCGGCGACGACATCTATGGGACCGGGCCCGAGGTGGGAGAGCCAGCCGGTGGCGGGACCAGCCGCCGGCTCGTGCCCACTGCGGTCCTGGATCACTGGCGCACCGAGCGGCCGGCGTGGCGGCTCGGGCTCGCCGACGGGACAGCCCTGACCGCCAGTCCCGACCACCGGTTCCGCACCGAAGGCGGCGAGTGGCGGCGGGTTTGCGAACTGCGGCCCGGCACGCGCCTGCTGCGCGCGGATCTTGTGCAGACGCGCCGCGCCGAGCCGCCGCGCGTGCACCAGCTCGGAGCTGTCGCAGTCGCGACGGCGACGGACCTGAAGCGGACGATGCCGATGTACGACATCACCACCGGCACCGGCGACTTCCTCGCGAACGGGGTCGTGAGCCACAACTGCTTCGCCCGGCCGACGCACGCCTACCTCGGCTTCGACATCGGCGAGGACTTCGACCGCAAGATCGTCGTCAAGATCAACGCAGTCGAGAAGCTGCGGGCCGAGCTGGCCGACCCGCGCTGGCGCGGCGAGTCCGTCGCCATGGGCACCAACACCGACCCGTATCAGCGGGCCGAGGCGAAATACCGGCTCACCCGCGGCGTGTTGCAGGCGCTGAGCGAGCGGGGCAATCCCTTCTCGATCCTCACCAAGTCGCCGCTGGTGACTCGAGACCTCGACGTGCTGGCCGAGGCGGCCGACCGCGCAGACGTCTCGGTCGCGTTCTCGGTCGGCACGCTGGACGAGCGGATCTGGCGGCTGACAGAGCCGGGCGCGCCGAACCCGCGCCGCCGGATCGAGGCGATGGCGCGCCTGGCCGACGCCGGCATCCGCACCGGCGCCCTCGTCGCGCCGGTGCTGCCCGGCCTGAGCGACAGCGAGCAGCAGTTGCGAGAGGTGGTTGCGGCGGTCGCGGCCGCGGGCGGCACACTGCTCGGCATCGCGCCGCTGCACCTGCGCCCCGGCGTCCGGGAACACTTTCTCGGCTGGCTGCGGGACGCGGATCCGGCGATGCACGCCGACTACGAGCGCCGATACGCGGCGAGCGACCACGCGCCCGATCGCTACCTCGCCCAGCTGTACGCGCGTGCGGGGATCGGCAGGCAGCCCCGCCGAGTGCCTTGATCTTTGTGCGACGGTTGCCAGAATCGGCTGCTCGTGCGGCCCCGCAGTGCGGCCACCGCCAGTGGTTCGGCGCTCGCGTCAGCGCAGGAACTCGCGCAACGAGCGCTGCCGGACCGTCTCATTGGTGTCGATCACGGCGTCAACCGCGAGCGAGGCGAGCAACGAGCGGTCTCCGCCGTCTGCGGCGTCGAGCCGGCCGCCGCGACTGCGACCGGGACCGCCATCGGCACCGCCGCCGAACCCCGTGCCGCCAAACGCCGTGCCGCCGAATGCCGTGCCGCCGAATGCCGTGCCGCCGAATGCCGTGCCGCCGAACGGGGCTTCGCCGGGCGGGACGGCGCCCGCCACCGCCCACTGGTCCAGATGCGCGCCGAGCTCGCGCAACGTCTGCGCGACGGCCGCGACCGGATTGTCTCCCTCGGCGCCTGCGAGGTTCGGCGGGACCTCGCGGCGGCCGCCGCCGACGCCGCTCACCGCGGCGGCCCGTCCGGGCCGTGGCGGAAGGGCTCGCGATCGCGCAGCTCGCGCAGCAGCGCGGCGTTGCGCTCGGCAGTGTGGTCGATGGCGTCCTGCAGCTCGCGCAGGGCGTGCAGATGGTCGGCCATGATCGTGGCCCAGGGCTCCGGAGCGGCCGCGACGATCCGCCGCAACGGCGCGGCCGGCGGCAAGCCGTAGCGAGCGGCGAGCGCGTCGGTCTCGGTGGCCCTGGCGAGCTCATGCAGTTGCAGGTCGTGCACCAGGGCGCGGACCTCGACGTCGGAGTCGCGCAGCCACTCGGTGCGGCCTGCGGAAATGACCAGCTCCTGCGCGCTCAGCTGATAGAGCAGCCGCTGCAGCAGCGAGCGCTCGCTCCACAGCAGCGAGTCAACCGGCGCGAAGGCCGTCGCTGCATCGTCCGGATCGGGCACCACGGCGATGGTGTCACGAAAGGAACGGATCATGTACCCACCATCGGCCAGCGGGCCGGGGAACGTTAGCTCAAACGAGGCATCGATTCGAGGTTCGCTGAACGGCTAACAACGCCGCTTGACCGACAAAAGCTGCGTCAAAGCGCGAAAATCGGGCGGGACCTTTGTCCTCTGTACGATTCGTGTTGTTACGACTTGCATACAGAGGGAAGTCTTGTTAGGAAGTAACTAACGCCAATGTAACTTGGCGTTCGAAGCGGGGGCTTCAGGACAAGTAGATCCGCGCGTTTCGGGCTGGGGAGCCCGGGGCGCGTCCACCCGCCGCGACTTCGGTCGCACCTTGGAGCGCTTCCCATGACTCGTGCTCTCGACACCGCCGCTGCGCCGTCGTCGCCCGACTCCACCAAGCCAACCAAATCCGCCGAGCCTCTGGCCGCCAGCGCGCCGAACGCCGACGAACTCGTCCGCCAGTGCCTGCCGCTGGTCAACCACCTGGTGCGCGACGTCCACAACCGGGTGCCTGCGCACGTGAACCGAGACGACCTCGCCTCGGCCGCGATGTACGCCCTCGCGGCGGCCGCGCGCGGCTTCGACGCCTCCCTGGGTGTGCCATTTGCCAACTACGCCGCGTTGCGGATTCGCGGCGCGCTGACCGACGAACTGCGTTCGATGGACTGGGCGAGTCGGGACAGCCGGCGCCGGGCGCGCGCGGTCGAGACGGCCAACACCGACCTGACTCAGCGGCTCGGCCGCACGCCGACCAGCGGGGAGATCGCCCAGGAGATGGGCGTGTCGACGACCGAGCTGTCCACGATCCGCGCCAACAGCGAACGCGCGAGCGTCATCAGCCTGCACGCGATGGCGCCGGAGGAGAACGAGGCGTCGTTGCCGTCGCGCCTGGAGGGCCCGGAGGCGCTGCTGCTGCGCCGCGAGGAACTCGGGTATCTGCGCGATGCGATCGCGGAGCTGCCCGAGCGCATGCGCCTCGTCGTGCAGGACTACTTCTTCGGCCAGCGCAAGATGGCCGAGATCGCGGCCGACCTCGGCGTCACCGAGTCGCGGGTGTCGCAGCTTCGCTCCCAAGCGCTGGGCATGCTGCGGGTGGCGATGCAGGCGGCCGACGACGAACGGACGCCCTTCACCACGCCGGCCCGCCGCGGCGACACCGGCGCCCGCATGCGCGCGGCCGTTGCCACGCGCTCGACCATGGCCGAGCGGCTGGCCGCCACGACTTTGCTCGGCGAGAGCCGGGGCGAGCTGGGCCGCTCCACTCTCTACGCCGCGACCTGATCAGCCCTCCACCCCGCACCTGACCAGCGCTCTACGCCGCGCCTGACCGCCGGACCACGTCCGCTTGCCGCCGGATGGGGGTGGCAAGACAGCGACACCTCGACTGCGCGCGAAACTCTCATCTTTGCGATCGCCTGTCCGATAGAAGTCGTGAGGGACTGATTCGCCCGACCTCGTGTCGGGCCCCGCGGCGGCAGGAGGTAATCGCAAGATGGATGCGTCGTACCGGCCGCTGCTGGACGCGCTGTCCGCCCATGGCGCCGACGCCCACGCCCTGCAGGAGGCGGCCGAGGAGGCCGACCGCAGCGGCCGCTCGATCCGCGACGTGCTCATCAACGAACTCGTCGTCACCGAGATGGAGCTGGTCGAGGCATCCGCCGACGCGCACGGCATCAACAGCGTCGACCTCGTCGGCTATCCGCTCGACGCGGCCGCGCTGGCGAAAATCCCGCTGTCGCTCGTCATCCGGCACCGGGTGCTCGGCATCGGGATCGCCGGCGACTCGCTGATCGTCGCGGTGTCCGACCCGTCCGACGTCGTCGCCATGGACGACATCCGCGCCGCCACCGGCATGACTATCGTCCCGGTCGTCGCAGCGCGCAGCGAGCTGCGCAAGCTGATCGACCGGATGAAGCGCGAGCAGACCGACCTCGCCGACATCGGGACGAATTTCCACGAGGAGGCGTCGTCGGACTCCGCCGTCGGGTTCGACAGCGGCGCCGACGCGCCGATCGTGCGCTACGTCAACTCGCTTATCGAGCAGGCGATCCAGAACCGCGCGTCTGACCTCCACCTGGAACCGACCGAGCACGACCTGCGGGTGCGCTTCCGCATCGACGGCGTGCTGCACGAGATCGACCGGGTGCCGTCGTCCGTGCAGTCGCCGCTCATCTCCCGCCTGAAGATCATGGCGAGCGTCGACATCACCGAGAAGCGGGTGCCGCAGAACGGCCGCATCACAGTCCGTCTGGACAAGCACAAGGTCGACCTTCGGCTGGCCACGCTGCCCACCGTGTGGGGCGAGAAGATCGTCCTGCGGGTGCTCGACACCGGCGGCATCGACCTCGAGCTGAAGAAGCTCGGCTTCACCGACGCGACCTACGCCCGGTTCTCGAAGTCCTTTACCAAACCACACGGCATGGTATTGGTGACTGGCCCGACCGGCTCCGGCAAGTCGACGACCCTGTACGCGACGCTTGCCGAGATCAGCAAGCCCGAGGTGAACATCATCACCGTCGAGGACCCGGTCGAATACCGGTTGGCCGGCGTCAACCAGGTGCAGGTGAACCACAAGGCGGGTCTGACGTTCGCCGCAGTGCTGCCGGCCATCCTGCGATCCGACCCCGACGTCGTGCTGATCGGCGAGATCCGCGACCGCGCCACGGCGCAGCTGGCGGTCGAGGCGGCGCTCACCGGCCACCTCGTGCTGTCCACCTTGCACACGAACGACGCGCCCAGCGCCGTCACCCGGCTCGTCGAGATGGGCATCGAGCCCTTCCTCGTCGGCTCGTCGATGGATTGCGTGCTCGCCCAGCGCCTTGCCCGCCGGCTGTGCGAGTGGTGCAAAGAGGCCTACGCGCCGACGGACGAGGAGTTGGCCGGCTTCAACTGGCCGGTCGAGAACGTGCCGATGCCGGACAAGCTGTGGCGCCCGGTCGGCTGCCGATCGTGCGGCCAGACGGGGTATCGCGGCCGGCTCGCCGTCAACGAGGTCATGCCCATCTCCGAGGAGATCGAGCGGATGGCCGTGTCGCACGCCTCGGCCACCGACATCCATCGCGTCGCCGTCGCCGAAGGCATGACGACGCTGCGCGAGGACGGGCTGCTCAAGACGGTGGCCGGTCACACCACGGTGGAGGAAGTCTTCCGTGTCACCGTTTGACGCTCCATTGCGACAACTGCGAGACGAGGTAAGTCCATGCCCGCACTGTCCAGCGTGACGTTCGAGCCGGTGACGAACGAGCACCGGCGACACATGGACGAGCTGCTGCGCCTGACGTTCTCGCGCGGCGGCTCGGACCTGCACCTGACGGCCGGCGTCGCGCCGTGCATTCGGGTGCACGGGTCACTGCGCCCGGTCGAGGGCATGGCCAAGCTCAGGCCGGAGGACACCGAGGCGCTGGTCAGCTCGATCCTGTCCCCGGAGCAATGGCAGCGGTTCCAGCGGGCCAAGGAGCTCGACACCTCCTACGCGCTCGCGGACGTCAGCCGCTTCCGCGTCAACGTCTTCGTCCAGCGCGGCTCGGTGGGCGCGGTGCTGCGCACCATCCCACACAACATCCGCAGCCTCGGCGAGCTCGGACTGCCGCCAGATGTCGAGCGGTTCGCACATCTGCCGCGCGGCCTGGTGCTCGTCACCGGGCCGACCGGCTCGGGCAAGTCGACGACGCTCGCCAGCATGCTGGACGTCGCCAATAAGACCCGCGCGGCGCACATCATGACGATCGAGGACCCGATCGAGTACCTGCACAGCCACCAGCGCAGTGTGGTCAACCAGCGCGAGGTCGGCGAGGACACCGACGACTTCCCGACTGCCCTCAAGCACGTGCTGCGGCAGGACCCGGACATCATCCTGGTCGGCGAGCTGCGCGACCTCGAGACGACCGCGACCGCGATCACCGCGGCCGAGACGGGCCACCTCGTGCTCGCCACATTGCACACGCAGTCGGCGGCGCAGACCATCGACCGGCTGATCGACATCTTCCCGGCGCACCAGCAGGCGCAGATCCGCGCGCAGCTCTCGAATTGCCTGCAGGGCGTCGTCACCCAGGCGCTCGCCCCGACGCGCGACGGCAACGGCCGCACGATCATCTGCGAGATCATGGTGGCGACGCCGGCCATCCGCAACCTGATCCGCGAAGGCAAGGTGCACCAGATCCCGACCTTCCTGCAGAGCTCCGCTGAGGTCGGGATGATCAGCTTCGACCAGCACCTCGCGCAGCGTTATGGCGAGCAGTTGATCAGCAAGCACCAGGCTCTCGAGCTGGCACACGATCCCGGCGAGTTCAAGCGATTGGCAGGTGTGCTGTGACCGCGCTGAAGACCTTCAGCTACGAGGCGATGGACCATGCCGGCGTCATCGTCAAGGGCAAGATCGAATCGGAGTCCTCCGACGCGGCCGCGAAGGCGCTGAGCGGCCAGCGGTTGGTGCCGCTGGAAATCACCGGCCAGGGCACCGGGCTGAACAAGGAACTGTCGATCCCCGGCTTCGGCGGAAAGACGAAGCTGAAGGACCTCGCGGTCTTCGCCCGGCAGTTCGCGTCGATGACGTCGTCCGGCCTCACGCTGCTGCGCTCGCTGGGAATCCTAGAAGAGCAGACCGAGAAGCCGAAGCTCAAAGAGGCGATCGCGAAGGTGCACGCCGACGTGCAGGGCGGCACGACGTTGTCCACGGCGATGTCCGCCCATCCGGACCACTTTCCGCTGCTGATGGTCAATATGGTGCGCGCCGGCGAGACCGGCGGCTTCCTCGACGACGCGCTTGCCCGGATCGCCCTGATGTACGAGTCCGACGCGAACCTGCGCGCGAAGATAAAGTCGGCGATGACCTATCCGGTGATCGTGCTGCTGTTCTCGCTGTTGCTCGGCACCGGCGTGATCATCTTCATCGTCCCCGTGTTCGAGAAGATGTTCAAACAATTGGGCGGGAACCTGCCGCTGCCCACCCAGATCATGGTGACGCTGTCGCACAACATGCTCTGGATAATGCCTATCTTCCTCGGCCTCACCATCGGCGGTTTCAAGGCCTACAAGTGGGCGGTGCAGAACAAGCCGGAATTCCGGCTGAAGATGGACAAGCTCAAGCTGCGACTGCCGGTGTTCGGCCCGCTCTTCACCAAACTCGCGATCAGCCGCTGGGCGCGCAACCTCGGCACACTGCTCGCCGTGGGCGTGCCGATCATCCAGGCGCTCGAAGTGGTTGGCGGCACGTCGGGCAATGCCGTGATCAGCGCGGCGATGGACGACGTCCGCGACACCGTGCGTGTCGGCGGTCAGATGTCGACGACGCTGGAGAAGCACCCGCTGTTCCCCTCGATGGTCACCCAGATGATGCAGGTGGGCGAGGAGACGGGCCAGATCACCGACATGCTCGACAAGCTGGCCGACTACTACGACAAGGAGGTCGAGACGGCGACTGAGTCGTTGACCTCGGCCATGGAGCCGTTGCTCGTGGTGCTGCTCGGCGCTGTCATCGGCGTAATGGTGATCTGCCTCTACCTGCCGATGTTCTCCATCTACAAACACATCCAGAGCTGAACATCGCTTGAGCTTGGACAATACAAGCAAAGCGCCCGCGGCCATTTGGCCGCGGGCGCTGCTTCGTGTCCAGATTTGCAGATGAACGCCCGGTAACGGTTGAAAAAAGTCTGCCAAAGCCCTTATGTGGCCGGCGCTGCCGCCGATGGCACGCGTGAAGGGTCCCCAGTCGGCATTCCTCGCCGAGCCCGTCAAAGCCCAGGAGGCTTCCATGCTGCACAACCGCTTGGCTCAGCTCCGCGAGGAGCGCGCCGAAGGCGACCGCGGATTCACGCTCATCGAGCTGCTGGTCGTCGTCGTGATCATCGGCATTCTGATCGCGATCGCCATCCCGCTCTACCTGAACTACAAGAAGGGTGCTGCCGACAAGTCGACCGCCTCAGATGTGCGCAACGCGATCAACGTGATCGAGCAGTGCAATTCCGACAACGGCAAGTACCCAACGCAGACCTTCGCTGACCAGACCGCGTCGTTCGCTCTCGGCTCGGCAACTGTCGACACGGCGTGCCAAACGCAGACGGTGAACCTCAGCTCGGGCACCAAGATGACCTATGTCCCGAAGGCGGACTACAGCGCCTACTCGATCGAGGCTTACAACACCAACGGCAACACGAGCGCCACCAAGTACTACTGCTACACGAGCGCTAAAGGCGGTCAGGTCAACACCGTCTCTGGCACCTACTCGAACAGCACCTACACGGCCACCTGCTGACCGATCGGACGTCGCGTCGAACGCAATCCGATCGACTTAGTTGTTGCCACTGCGCGCCGGGGGCCTCCTTCCCCGGCGCGCGGTGAGAGCACCTGAGTCCGCCAATTCAGAAAGGAAACGCCATGCCGGTCCTCGTCGCCGCCATGGCGCTGCTCGGCCTCGCGGTCGGCTCGTTCTTGAACGTCGTGATCTATCGGGTGCCGCGCAACGAGTCACTGGTGCGGCCCAGTTCGCATTGCCCCAGCTGCGACACCCACATCCGCGCCCGGCACAACGTGCCGCTCGTCGGCTGGCTCGTCCTGCGCGGCAAGTGCGCCGACTGCGCCGCGCCGATCAGCGCCCGCTACCCGATCGTCGAGCTGATCACCTCGGTGCTCTTCGCCGCGACGACGATCCAACTCGCCGACCTGCACCTGCTGGCCGCGCTGCCGGCCTACCTGTTCTTCGTGTCGGCCGGCGTCGCGCTCGCGGTGATCGACCTCGACGTCCACCGGCTGCCCAACGCCATCGTCTATCCCAGCTACGCCGCGCTCGCCGTCCTGCTCACCGCGGCCGCCGCGGTGGAAGGCAGCTTCGAGCCGCTCGCCCGCGCGGCCGTCGGCGGCGCGGTGCTGTTTTCCTTCTTCCTCGCGCTCGCGTTCGCCAGCCCGAAAGGCATGGGGCTCGGCGACGTGAAGCTCGCCGGCGTGATCGGCGCCGTGCTCGGCTTTCTCTCCTACCCCGCGATCTTCGTGGGCACGTTCGCCGCCTTTCTGCTCGGCGGCGTCGCCGGCGCGGCGCTGATCGTTGCCCGGCGGGCCGGCCGCAAGTCGCTCATCCCCTTCGGCCCGGCGTTGGTCGCCGGCGCCTTCATCGCCCTCTTCGCCAGCGGCCCGCTGGTCGACGCCTACTCCACGCTCGCGCACACGGCCTGACCGGAGACAACCATGAAACATCGCCAAGTGGGCGTCAACCGCGTCGGCATCATCAACCCCGACGGGCACGCCATCGGCCTGGACATCGGCGCCACCGCCGTCCGCGCGGCCATCCTCGCGCCCGGCACCATGGACGGCCGGCCGTCGGTCACTGTGCACGGGATCGGCCAGGTCGAGCTGGCCAGCGGCGTAGTCGTCAAGGGCGAGGTGCGCGAGCCCGACTCGTTGACCGCGGCGCTGAAGCAGCTGTGGGCGACGCACAAGTTCGAGTGCCGCAACGTGATCCTCGGCATGGCGAATCCGCAGGTCCTCGTGCGCGACCTCAGCGTGCCGAACATCGACGCCGAACGGCGCGCGAAGGCGCTGCCGTTCCAGGCCAAAGAGGTCGTGGCGCTGCCCATCGAGGACGTCGTGCTCGATTTCTCGCCGCTCGAGACTTCGGCCGACGGCGAGACCCTGCACGGCCTGCTCGTGGCCACGCCGCGCAGGCCCATCCTCGCCGCCGTCAACGCGGTCGAGCGGGCGAAGCTGCGCGTGGCGCGGGTGGATCTCGCCAGCTTCGGCACGTTGCGGGCAATCGCCGGCGAGCGGCTCAGCGTGGAGGCCGTGATCGACCTCGGCGCGCATCTGACCACGATCGTGATCCACAACCACGGCGTCCCACGGCTGGTTCGCACGCTCGCTCGTGGCGGCGACGACCTGACCGCCAACATCGCCGATCGGCTGAGCATCGAGCCGTCCCAGGCCGAGCTGTTGAAGCGGCAGGGCGGCCTCGACCACGAGGATCCCGAGGTGGCCCGCGCGCTGGTGGACAGCCTGCGCCCGCTGCTTGCCGAGATCCGCACGTCTGTCGGCTACTTCCGATCCTCACGCGGCAGCGCGCCCATCGAGCGGATCTCGCTGACCGGCGGCGGCGCGAATCTGCGCGGCATCGCCACGGCGATGTCCGACCAGATCGGCCTGCCGACGAGCGTGGTCGACCCACTGCAACACGTGCGCAATCGCCTGGCGTCGAAGGAAGTGCGCGGCGCCGAGATGGGCGGCGCCCCGAGCGCCGTCTCCGTCGGACTCGCGATGGGAGCAGCGGCATGACCGCCTTGCTAGCCGATTCGAAGACTGACAACCTCTGGGCGACCATGCCCGGCTGGGGCATCGTCGCGGATCTGACCCCGCCCGAGCTTGTCGCCGCCCGCGCGCTGAAGGTGTTGCGCAAGTACATCGCGCTCGCGCTGGCGGTCGTGGTGTTGCTGTGTGTCGCCGGCTACGTCTGGGCGAGCATGCAGAGCTCCGCGGCCGACGACCGACTCGCCGCATCGCAGGCCGCGACCTCCCAGCTCACCGCCGAGAACGCGAAGTACTCCGGGGTGGTCGCCCTGCAAAACGCGACGCAGAACGTCAACAGCCAGGTCGCGACGCTGCTGGCGACCGACATAGACGTCGCCGCCTTCGTTCAGCGGCTGCACACGGTCGCGCCCGCCGGCACGACGCTCACCACGGTCAATGTCGCCCTGTCCGCGTCCGGCGATCCGACGGCGACATCGGGAGTCACGACGGAACCCATCGTCGGCACGGTCACGCTGTCGGGCACGTCGAGACGGATGGTCGACCTCGCCGCATACGTGACGGCACTGCAGAAGCTGCGCGGTGTCGTCAACGTCATCCCCTCGACCAACTCGGCCACCAAGAACGGGGGCCTGGCGACCTGGGCGGTCACCCTGCAGATCACCGACAAGCTCTACACCCACCGGTACGACGCAACCGCAGCCGCCACGACAACTGGCGGAGGCCACCGATGAAGCTCGAGTCCCTGCAGAGCCGGCGGACCTGGATCGTCGGCGGTCTCGCGGTCGCCATCCTGCTCGTCGCAGCCAGCTGGCTGGTGGTCATCCACCCGAAGCTGAGCTCCGCCAGCGACACGCGTGCCGTGGCCGACAACAATGACGTGCAGAACACCCAGCTCATGGCGAAGAACAGCAAGCTGGCCCAGCAGCAGCGCAACATCGGCAGCCTGCGCAACGGTCTGACGGCCGCGCTGGCCGCGTTGCCGCCGACCAGCGCGCTGCCGGAATTCACCAACGAGGTGACGCGCAGCGCCGTCGCGAAGTCAGTCACTTTGACCAACATCGGCATCGGCGCGCTCGCCCCTGTCGCCGCGGCGGCCCCGGTGACGCCGACACCGGCGGCGACGTCGACCAGCACCGACCCGACGACCAGCGCGGGCGCCGCCTCCGGCGCAGCTGCCACCACAACTCCCGCGGTGTCGCAGTACCAGATCAACGTCACTCTCACGACCAGTGGGCCGCTGACCCGCCAGCTCGGGTTCCTGAGGGCTGTCGAGAACGGTGCGCGCCGCGCATTGATCACGTCGACGTCGTTCAGCGGCGCTGGCGACACGACCACCCTGACCACGCAGCTCAACATCTTCTCTGCGCCGATGTCCGCCGACCAGGTCGCGCAGCTGCGCAAGTTGCTCACGACCGCTGGCTGAGCTCGTACCATCATGAACGGTTTGCTGGACGGCGCACGCCTGAGGGCCCGCCGCGCTGTCGGCCGGGCCCGCCGACGGCTGTCCGGCAACGACGATGGCGGCTTCGTGCTGCTCGAGTCGATCATCGCGATCGCCCTGATCACGGTCATCATGGCCGCCATCGGCGTCGAGTACGTGTCCGGACTCGCGGCGGTGGCTCGGCAGCGCGCCACCCAGACGGCCGCGCAGCTCGCCGACTCGACGTTGGAGCAGATGCGCGCCCTGGAGCCGAGCGACCTGGTCACCGGCCGCGGTTCGAGCAGCGTGTCCACCCAGTTCAACAAGGGCAACGCGATCGCCGCCATCTCGCCGTGGTTGCAAGACATCGACCAGGCCAGCGACCCCGGCGCCGCCGCCACCGCGGGCGCGAACGCCACCATCCCCACATGTGATCCCGCACCGCAGGGCGCCACCGGTCCTGCGTCGTGCACACAGAAGCCCGGCACCGTCGCGTTCACCGTGTCGCAATTCATCGGCGACTGCTGGCTGCTGACGTCGGGTGGGGACTGCAACACCCAGAACCAGAGCAACTCGACAGCGGTCGAGTACCTGCGCGCTGTCGTCGCCGTGAGCTGGAACAGCGGCACCTGCACCGCCGGCTGTTACTACGTCACCGGCACCCTGCTCAACGACGACCCCGACCCGACGTTCAAGGCCAACCAGCCGCCCCCCGCGGCGCCGGCGATCAACGATCCCCCCAACCAGACCACCTCGGTCGGCGCGACCGTCGGCCTGCAACTGTCGCTGGTGACCGGCACTGGCGTGCCCGGATATTCCTGGGACCTGGCGGCCGGCACGTTGCCGACCGGCCTGACGCTCAGCTCCACCGGCTTGATCTCCGGCGTGGTGGGCGGGTCCGCTGGCACGAACTCGCTTACCGTGCGGCTCACCGACGGTTTCGGCCGCACCGACACCGCGACGTTCACCTGGACGGTCAAGCCGGCACCGACCATTATCACGCCAGGCAACCAGACCAGTTCGGTCGGCACGACGGTGAACCTGCCGGTCACGTCCAGCTGCGGCTACGCGCCGTGCACCTACACGATCACCGGCCAACCCGCCGGCCTGACCATCAACAACACCACCGGCGCTATCACCGGCAGCCCGACCACGGCCGCCACCTACAGCAGCGTCAAGGTCACCATCACCGACGCGGCCGGCGCCACCGCGACCACCAGCGCCTTCACCTGGACCGTCAAGGCCGCGCCGACCGTCACCACCCCGGGCAGCCTAACCAGCACCCTCAGCAGGCCGGTCAGCGTCGGCATCGCCTCGACGTGCGCCAACACGCCGTGCACCTACACGATCACCGGCCAACCCGCCGGCCTGACCATCAACAACTCCAGCGGTGTCGTTTCCGGCACCCCGACCACGGCCGCCACCTACAGCAGCGTCAAGGTCACCATCACCGACGCGGCCGGCGTCACCGCGACCACCAGCGCGTTCACCTGGGCGATCAAGGCCGGGCCGACCGTCACCACCCCGAGCAACCAGTCCAGCACGCTCGGCACGCAGGTCAGCCTCGGCATCGGCTCCAGTTGCGGCAACACGCCGTGCTCGTACACCCTGGCCGGCGGGCCCGCCGGCCTGGGGATCAACGCGAGCACCGGGGTCATCTCCGGCAGTCCGACGACCCTCGGCGTCTCCTCGACAGTCACCGTCACGATCACCGACGCCGCCGGCGCCGCCGCCACCACGAGCGCGTTCACCTGGACCATCAAGGCCGCGCCGAGCGTCACCACCCCGAACAACCAGACGAGCTCGATCGGCGCCGCGGTCAACCTCGCGGTCGGCTCGAGCTGCGCCAACACGCCCTGCGGGTACACGCTGACCGGCGCTCCGGCCGGCTTGAGCATCAACGCGAGCACCGGCGTCATCACCGGCAGCCCCACCACCGCCGCCACCTACGGCGCCGTCCAGGTCACCATCACCGACGCGGCCGGCGCCACCGCGACCACCAGCGCCTTCACCTGGACCGTCAAGGCCGCCCCCACGGTCACCACCCCGAACAACCAGACGACCTATGTGGGCAACGCGGTGAGCCTCCCGGTCGCATCGAGCTGCGCGAACAACCCCTGCACGTTCGCGCTGACCGGCGCCCCGGCCGGCCTGACCATCAACAACACCACCGGCGTGATCAGTGGCTCGCCGACGACCCCTGGCACCTCGTCGGTCACCGTCACGATCACCGACGCCGCCGGCGCCACCGCGACCACATCGGCCTTCAGCTGGCGGGTCTACGCGCCGCCGAGCGTCACTTCGCCCGGCAGTGTGGGCAGCACGGTGAACACGGCGCTGATCCAGCCGATCACCTCGACCTGCGCGAACTCCCCGTGCACGTACACGCTCACCGGCGCGCCTGCGGGGCTGAACATCAACCCGAGCACCGGGACGATCAGCGGCACCCCGACGGCCCTCGGCACCTCCTCCTCGGTCACGGTGACCGTCACCGACAACGGCGGCACCGTCGCGAGCACGACGTTCTCGTGGACCGTTTACGCACGCCCGTCGGTGACCGCGCCGGGGAACCAGACCACCGTGAACAACGCGGCGGTGAGCCTGGCGCTGACCAAGTCCTGCCCGGACACGCCCTGCGCCTACGCGCTCAACGGCGGCCCCGCTGGCCTGTCGATCACCAGCGCCGGAGTGGTGACCGGCACCGTCACGAGCCCGCCGCAGGTCTTCTCCGGCGTGACCGTCACGGTCACCGACAGCGCCGGCGCGACGGCGACCAGCAGCGCCTTCAGCTGGACGGTCACGACGCCGCTCGCCGGCCGGTGGACCTTCGACGAGTCGAGCGGCGCCGTCGCGGCGGACTCCTCAACCGGCGGGCACAACGCGACGCTCTCCGGCAGCACCTACGCGCGCACAGCGACGGCCGCGCAAGGCGCGTACGCGGTGACCCTGAACGGATCGAGCGCGGCTGCGACCGCCAGCAACGCGGTGCTGGACGCGAGCACGAGCTTCACGGTCTCCGCGTGGGTCAAGCTGGCCAGCACCAGCACCACGCAGACGTTCGTCAGCCAGGACGGCACACAGGTCAGCTCGTTCGCGCTGCAGTACCGCACCGACACCGGCAAGTTCGCGTTCAGCCGCACTTCGTCGGACTCCAACACCCCGACGACCGCCATCGCCAGCTCGTCCGCGGCGCCGACGACCGGCCAGTGGTACCAACTGACCGGCGTGTACGACGACGCGGCGGACACCCTCGAGCTGTATGTCAACGGCGTGCCGCAGGCCAACCCCGCGTCGTACACCACTGACTGGAACGGCACCGGCAGCTTCGTGATGGGCCGCGGCAAGGCCTCCGGCGCGTCGACGAACTGGGTCAACGGCGCCATCGACGACGTCCGCGTGTACAGCAGCGCGCTGTCCGACGACGCGGTCGCGCAGCTCGCGCAGGCCGGGTACTGGGATCTCGACGACGGCGCCGGCACGAATGCGAACGACGGCTCGCTGAACAACGTCGACGGCACGCTGAGCGGCGGGGTCACCTGGACATCGTCGAGCATCGTTGGGCCGTCGGCCGCCCAGTTCAACGGCAGCAGCGGCATCATCACCAGCAGCTCGTCGGTCGTGGACACCGCCCAGAGTTTCTCGGTGAGCGCCTGGGCGAAGCCGGCCGGCACCACCGGCGCCGGAACGCTCGTAAGCGTCGACGGCACGACGAACAGCGGCTTCTGGCTGCAGCAGAACGGCGGCAAGTGGGCTCTCGTCCGCGACGCGGCAGACGCCGGCTCGTCGCAGGCGACATTGGCCGTGTCGAACGCCAATGTGGTCGCGGGCCAGTGGTATCTGGTGACCGGGGTCTACGACAGCGTGGCGAAGACGCTGAGCCTGTATGTCAACGGCGTGAAGCAGGGCAGCTCGGTCTCGTACACGACCGGCTGGAAGGCCACTGGCAACTTGATCATCGGCCGTGGCAAGTTCAACGGGGGGATAGGCGACTACTTCAACGGCGTCATCGACGACGTGCACGCGTTCCGGTTCGCCCTCGACCAGTCCGGCGTCAACGCCCTCGCGACCATCGCTCCGCCGAGCCCGGCGACGCCGAGCGCGACGCCCGGCGCGACGTCGGCGACGGTGTCGTGGACGGCGCCGACGCCGGTCGCCGGCAGCCCGACCACCGGCTACGTCGTGACCCCCTATCTGGACGGCGCCGCGCAGAGCCCGATCACCTACAACTCGACCGCGACGACGCAGACGCTGACCGGGCTGACCACCGGCGGCTCGTACACCTTCACGGTCGCCGCGACGAACGCGAACGGCGCCTCTGCGCCCAGCGCGCAGTCGGCAGCGGTGATGCCGTCATGACCGCGTTGGCCCTGCGCGTGCGCTTGCGCTTGCGGGCGCGACTCGCTCGGGTAGCCGGGAGTGCGGACCGGGGCACGACCCTCGTCGAACTGCTGGTCGGCATGGCGATCATGACGGTGTTCATGGCGATCTTCCTCACCTCGATCCTGCTGATGAGCAGCACCGCCAACAAGGTCGAGGCGACCACGATCTCGGCGACCCAGACGAACCAAGCCTTCCTGAAGCTCGACAAGATGGTGCGCTACGCGAGCGCCGTCAGCACGCCGGGCGTCTCGACGGCCTCGGGCGACTGGTACGTCGAATTCGACTCGCCGCCCACCGGCGTCAGCACGGCGCAGACCGGCGACACCTGCACGCAGTTGCGCCTCGATTCCCGGCAGCTGCAGCAGCGGACCTGGACGGTCACGAACGGCGTCGCTGCGGCGGCTTCGGCCTGGACGCCGATGGCCAGCTACGTGACCAACGGATCGGCGGCGGCGGGCTCGGCGGACGCGCCGTTCACGACACCGGTCGCGGGCGTGAGCGCCAGCACGTCCTTCCAACGGCTGCAGCTCACCCTCGTCGCGACCGCCGGCAACAGCGTGACGGCGACCAACCGCTCGCAGATGACGTTCACCGCGTTGAACAGCGACGTGTCGCTGGCCAGCAACGCCACCACCTGCCAGCAATGGGGACGACCGTGAAGCTCCGAGTCAGGGGCGTCCTGCGCGGACGCCTGCCGCGTCCCAGCGACGACAGCGGCAACATCGCCATGCTGTTGATGGTGATCCTCGTCGGCGCCACCATCGGCGCACTGCTCCTCACGATGATCATCAATCAGAACAGCTCCACCCGGTTCACTGGGTCGCGGGTGCGCTCGCTCGACGCGGCGCAGGCCGGCATCGACGCCATGCTCGGCCAGATCCGGGGCGCCACGACGACCGGGTCGGACGGCAAGACCTTTGGCAACTCCGACTCGCTACCCTGCGCGACCAGTGCCGCACCGCTGAGCGGGTCGGCCAACGCGAGCGGCACGATGACGTACAACGTGTCTGTCGTTTACTACATGACCGACCCCGCCAAGGGCGGAACGGCGATGACCTGCGCGGCGAACTACGGGCCATACGACGCCGCTACCGGCAGCCATACTCCGCGGTATGCCGTGATCACGTCGTCCGGCGTCGACTCGTCGAACGCCAACTCGGCGAGCAAGGGGCGCACGCTCACCACCACGTACGTCTTCCAGACCGACGACGTGAACATCCCGGGCGGCGAGATCCAGCTCTACTCGAGCGGCAGCGCCAAATGGTGCATGGACGCCGGGTCGGGGACGCCGGCATCGGGCGCGGCCGTTCTGCTGGAGTCCTGCAGCACGTCCCTGCCGCCGGCCGCAAGACAGGTGTTCGCCTACCGGTCGGATCTGAGCATCCAACTCGTGTCGTCGGTGACCACGTCCTACCCTGCCGGCTTGTGCCTGGACACCTCGCCGACCGCGCACGCCGCCGGCCGCGCGATCGTCCTGCAGCCGTGTTACGCCGTGGGCAGCTCGCCCTGGAACCAACAGTGGAGCGTCAACAGCTTCGCGCATCTGGAAGGCGCGAAGACCGACCAGTCGGACACCGACAACACGTGCATCAGCGCTGCCTCGCAGACCGCTGACACCGCCCTGCTGTTGCAGAGCTGCAACACGAACAAGTACAGCTCGGAGGTACTCGACCCGGAACAGACCTGGATCCCGTCGGCGACCACCGGCGACGGCTCGGCGGGCGGGGCCAACGGCAACATCGTCAACTACCGGGATTTCGCGAACTGCGTCGACGTGGCCGGAAAGGATCCGGCAACGCCATATCTTCAGCTGTACACCTGCAAGACGAACCCCTCGCCGGCAAACCTCGACTGGAACCAGCTGTTCGCACCCGGTCTCGGCGCGGCTGGGTCGTCTGGGCTGCCACGAACCGGAACGCTGACGACGAAGCCCAACGGCGTCAACTACTGCATGCAGGACCCCACGGCCGCACCGTGGTACGTCACCGTGTCGAGGGCCTGCACCAGCACGTGGACCTACTACCAGACGAAGGACAGCGCAGGCAAGCCGCTGTCGTATGCGCGGGTCTACACGATCGTGGACAGCCTCGGCAAATGTCTGAGCAGCGGACCCGCCAACGACTTGCGGAACAACCTCTACCTGAAAGTCATCGTCACGGCGTGTGACGGCGGCACCGAGCAGAAGTGGAACGCCGACCCGAGCGTGCTCGCGTCCCGGCTGACGAACAGCGGCGAGAAGTGAGTCCGCGTGCCGGGGCCGGACCAGCTCAGCGCTGCGGGTGGCCGGGCTCCGGCGGGTACTGGCCGGTCGGGTACTGCCCGGTCGGGTACTGGCCGGTCTGATACTGGCCGCCCTGCGGCGGATAACCCTGTTGATAGCCACCGCCGTAGGCCAGTCGGGCGCGGCGCTCGCCGTCCTGCTCGATCAAGCGGTTCAGCAGCTGCTGCTGCTGGTCCGAACGCGGGATGTCAGCCAGCGACTCCTGGCCGTGCTCGCCGGCTGACTCGATGGTGAGCGTGCCGGCGCGCACCATCCGGTCCCACAGCGATTGGCTGAAGCCGACGTCGTTGATGCGCTGCAGCGAGATGTCGCGGCCGGTGTGCTTGAAGACGCCGCGGCGGATCAACACCCGGTGCGTGGTGAAGATGTAGTGGGTCGTCCGCCAGCGGGCCGCCGGCGACAGCGTCAGCCAGATCAGCAGCACCACGCCGACGACCACGATCAGCGCGACGACGACCAGCCGGCCGGTGCCCTTGGCCATGTTGTTGTAGACCTCGGTGAGGCCGAAGGTGCCAAGACCGCAGATCACGAGGAACCAGAAGATCGCCGGCACCAGCGTGATCCAGTGCGGATGCAGCCGCTCGACGACCTCCTCGTCGTCGGCGAGGATCTTCTCGGGATACGCCACCTGGACCTCCTGTGTCCGACTGCCGCAGGCTATCGCGACCGCCCGGAGCCGGTCGGGTCCGTTCGGCCGAGCGCGGCCGACCCGTCACGTCGGCCGCAGGTGCTCGACGTCGCCCGCCGCCAGCGGGCGCGGCGCAGCGGCCGCGTCGTCCGCGTCGTCCGCGTCGTCGGCGGCCGCGACGAGCAGCCGGCCGAACTCGTCGACGTCGACCGCGCGGCCGACCACCGCGGCGCCGCCGAGGTCGACCCGCACCTGCGCGCCCAGTGTGGCGCACCGCTGCCGGTACGCCTGCGCCAATCCGGCCGCGTCCGGGTCGCCGCCGGCGTCCGTCCAGCGGGTCAGCCAGCTGTCCAGCGCGGCGAGCAATGCGCCAAGCAGCGCGGTCCGGTCGACGTCCGGCGAGCCGGCGAGCGCGAGCGACGTCGCCGTGTCGACCGGCAGCTCGTCCCGCGTCGTCGACACGTTCAACCCGACGCCGACGACCACCGCGCCGCCGGCGGTCTGCGCGAGGATGCCGGCGAGCTTTCGGCCGTCGAGGCGGGCGAGCACGTCGTTGGGCCATTTCAGCGCGCACTCGACGCCCGTCTCGGCGCGCACCGCGTCGACCACGGCGACGCCGGCGAGCAGCGGCAGCCAGCCCCACCGGGCGGCCGGAACGGCCGGCCGGACCAGCAGCGACGCCGTGAGGCCGGCGCGGGCGGGCGAGGTCCACACCCGGTCGAGGCGTCCGCGCCCGGCGATCTGGTGCTCGGCCGCCAGCACGACGCGGTCGAGACTGGCGTCAGCGGTCGCGGCGGCGAGCAGATCCGCGTTCGTGGACGTGGTCTCGGCGACCACGTCAACCCGGGCCCAGCGGTCGCCGACGCCCGCGCGCAGCCGGTCGACGTCGAGCGGCGGGCGATCCACGACTGCCCACCCTAGGTCTTGGCCCCGCCGGCGCCGGCGTGTCTCGCCGCTGCGGGGCCAAATCACGACGGCGGGGGCGCCGATTAGGCTCCGCACCATGGCAGCCGACCCGTCCGACCTCACCGGCCCGGACCTCGATCCGCACACGACCGCCGGCAAGCTCGCCGACCTCGAGCGACGCTACGACGAGGCCGTCCACGCGGGGTCCGCCCGAGCCGTCGAGAAGCAGCACGCCAAGGGCAAGATGACCGCCCGCGAACGAATCGACGCCCTGCTCGACGAGGACTCGTTCGTCGAGTTCGACGAGCTCGCCCGGCACCGGTCCAACACGTTCGGGATGGAGAAGAACCGACCGCTCGGCGACGGCGTGGTCACCGGCTGCGGCACGGTCGACGGCCGGCCGGTCTGCGTTTTCAGCCAGGACGTGACGGTGTTCGGCGGCGCGCTCGGCCAGGTGTACGGCGAGAAGATCGTCAAGGTGCTCGACTTCGCGATGAAGACCGGTTGCCCGGTGATCGGCATCAACGAGGGCGGCGGCGCCCGCATCCAGGAAGGCGTCGTCTCGCTCGGGCTCTACGGCGAGATCTTCCACCGCACCGTGAAGGCCTCCGGCGTCATCCCGCAGATTTCGCTGATCATGGGCGCGGCCGCCGGCGGCCACGTCTACTCTCCCGCCCTGACCGACTTCATCGTCATGGTCGACGGCACCTCGCAGATGTTCATCACCGGCCCGGACGTCGTGAAGACGGTGACCGGCGAGGACGTCACCCTCGAGGAGCTCGGCGGCGCCCGCACGCACAACACGAAGAGCGGCAATGCGCACTACCTCGGCTCGGACGAGCAGGACGCGATCGACTACGTGAAGGCGCTGCTGTCCTACCTGCCGTCGAACAACCTCGACCCGCTGCCCGTCTACGACACCGACGTGACCGACGTGGAGGACGAGTCCGACGCGTTCCTCGACACCTTCATCCCGGACTCCGCCAACACGCCGTACGACATGCACGAGGTGATCGCGCACCTGCTCGACGACGGCGAGTTCCTCGAGGTGCACGAGCTGTTCGCGCAGAACATCATCGTCGGCTTCGGCCGGATCGAGGGCGCCCCGATCGGCGTCGTCGCCAACCAGCCGACGCAGTTCGCCGGCTGCCTGGACATCGACGCGTCCGAGAAGGCCGCCCGGTTCGTGCGCACCTGCGACGCCTTCAACGTGCCGGTGCTGACGCTGGTCGACGTCCCCGGCTTCCTGCCCGGCGTCGGCCAGGAGCACGCGGGCATCATCCGACGCGGCGCGAAGTTGATCTACGCCTATTCGGAGGCGACCGTACCCCTGGTTACGGTCATCACGCGCAAGGCGTTCGGCGGCGCGTACGACGTGATGGGCTCGAAGCACCTCGGCGCCGACATCAACGTCGCGTGGCCCACCGCGCAGATCGCGGTGATGGGCGCGCAAGGCGCGGCGAACATCCTGCACCGCAAGCGATTAAGCGCTGCCGACGATCCAGAGGCGCTGCGCGCGCAGCTCGTCCAGGAATACGAGGACACCCTGGTCAACCCCTACGTCGCGGCCGAGCGCGGCTACGTCGACTCGGTGCTCCGGCCGTCGCAGACCCGTTCCTACGTCATTCGCGCGCTGCGGATGCTGCGCAACAAGCGCGAGACGATGCCGCCGAAGAAGCACGGGAACATCCCGCTGTGAATTGGTCGATGATCTCGGCCGAACCGCGCAAATCCGCCGAGTTTGCCCGAGATCATCACCGTCCCGCTCGAGATTGGTAAGGCCGATGCCCGACGAACGCCACGACAGCGCCGCCGCGCGCCCCCTGTTGCGCGTCATCGGCGGCACGCCCACCGCCGAGGAGCTCGCCGTCGTCGCCGCGGTGGTCGCGGCCGCGGCTGGCGGCGGAGCGAGCAGCCGCGTCCAGATTGTGCGTCGCGGCGCGTGGAACGACCCCGCGCACCAGCACCGTCGACCGCTCCCGTCCGGCCCGAACGGTTGGCGCGCAGCCGCGCAATGACCCGCCGTCTGGCCACCCGCGTCCCGCCGCTCGCGTCCCGCCGCCCCTTCGCGATCCAGCCGACTGACTTCGCGTAGTTGCCGACCGGAACTAAAACCAGCACGCGCTCCGGCATGCGGACGCGCCGCACGCCGCCTGCGACCAGCGCCGCGGCCCCGGACAACGCCGCACCCCGGCCGGCGAACATCACGGCAGCGGTCAACCGGTCGTGGTCGACGCACGTGGATACCGTGAGGTATGTCCGAGGCGCGAGCCGTTTCCATCGCCCTCTCGCCACCCGTGCGTCGATCGTGGCGAGCGGAATGCCGCGGCGCGCCGCCTGCGCTCTGCTGATCACCCGGGGCAGTTCGTCCGGGTCGACGAAGGGATGCACACCGTCCAGCATCAGCGCACCGAGCCGCTCGGCGCGGCGACAGACCGATGGCTGTGGACGACTCTGTGGACAACTCCGAGTTCTCGCGATGATCTCGGTCCGGCACGGCAGAAAGGCGTGGTCCGGCCGAGATCATGCGGAAGATGCCCTGACGGGTCAGCGGCCGGTGTAGGTCGCCTTGCCCGGCCCGTCGCGCAGGAATGACGCGACCGCGCCGCGCAGGTCCGACGTGCCGAACAGCGCGCCGCTCAACGCCGGCGTCGCCTCGTCGGCCGCCCGCACGCCGCCGGCCAGCTGCGTGCGGATGATCGCCTTGGTCGCGGCGTGCGCCCGTGTGGGCCCGTTCGCCAACCGCAGCGCGAACGCCCGGGCCGCGTCGGCGAAGCCGTCGTCCGGCAACACCCGGTTGACGACGTTCCACCGCTCGAGCGTCGCCGCGTCGTACAGCTCGCCGCTGAACACCAGCTCGCGGGCCCGCGCCGGGCCGGCGCGTTCGGCCAGCCGCTGCGGGCCGCCCATCGACGGCGTCAACCCGACGACGATCTCGACGAGGCCGAAGCGCGCCGACGACGCGGCGAGCAGCAGATCGCAGGCCAGCGACACCTCGAACGCCGCCGTCAGGCACAGCGCGTGGGCGGCGAAGACGGTCGGGATCGGCAGCGACTCGAGCTCGTGGATCATCGTGAACCAGTCACGCCACAACGCCTCGGCCGAGCGCGGGTCGAGCGGTTCGAACACGTGGACGTCCACGCCAGCGGACACCGCGCGGCCCTCGGCGCGGATCAGCAGCCCGCGCGCCGACGCCGACCGGGCCACCGAGGAGATCGCGGCCCGCAGGTCGGCGACCATCGCCTCGTCGAACAGGTTCAGCGGTGGGGCGTCGAGGGTGATGACCGCTAGCGGCCCGTCCCACGAGAGATCGGCCGAAGGCATGTCCGCAGGCTATCCGGGCGGCGCGCCGCGGCGATCGCGACGGTCAGCAGCAGCGCCACCACCCACACCAGCCGGTCGCTGTGACCGTTGAGCAGGTAGCACAGCATCGGCGCGAGAACCACCGGCAGCCACTCGAGCGAGCCGCTGATCGCCACGAGGGCGAGCAGCATGCCGGCGTACCACCCGTACTCCGGCGTGAAGCAGAGCAACGTCACGCCGGTCACCACCGCGGCGGACCGCGCCGGCGCGTCCACCGGCCCGCGCGACCACGCCCACAGGGCCGCCGCGGCGACGGCCAACGCCCCGACGACGGTGTCCACCGGGTGCGGCAGCACCGCGCCCAGCAGCCGCAACCGGCCGCCGCTGCCGTACTGCTCCTCCTGCAGGTAGCCGGGCAGGTAGCCGAGCACGGCGCTGCGCGCGACCGCGAGGTGCGGCAGGTAGACGAGCACCACCAGACCGAGCGCGGCGACGGCGGTCAACCAGGAGCGGCGCAGCAACGACGGCAGCAGCAGCGCCGGATAGAGCTTCACCGCGATCGCCGCGCCGAGGAGACCGCCCCTCGACCACACGCCACGCGCGGCCAGCGCCGCGACGACGAAGAGCACGCCGAGCCAGTCGATATGGGCGTTGTTCGCGAACTCGATCACGACGACCGGGCACCACGCCCACAGGGCGGCGCGCCAGGGCGGCGCCCGGAACCGACGCAGCAGCAGCCAGCCGATCGCGAGGCAGCCGAGCACCGCCGCGATCTGCAGCGGCAGGTGATTGCCCTGGCCACCGAAGGACAGCACCCGGATCAGCGTGAAGCCGCCCTCCGCGACCGGCGGATAGACGGTGTGGACGGTCGGGCGGTTGATCGAGGTGCACCCGCCGGGGAAAGCGTGCTGGCAGTGGTCCGGCGGGCCGAACAACGACGCGTCCCGCAACGAGGCCAGCGCGGGATCGGCGGGGGTGAGCCGGTAGGGGTCGACGCCGGACAGCTGCACCTTCGCATCCCACATGTAGCGGTAGTCGTCGTCGGACGTCGTCGGCTTGTGCGTCATGGCGAGCGCCTGCAGCACGAGGCCGCCGCCGAGCACGACCAGCGCCGCGCGCCGAGGCGTCAACCGCAGGCGGGACAGCGACCACACCGCGAGCGTCCACAGCGGGATGCTCAGCCAGGCGAGCAGCTCCGCCGGGCCGTAGTCGTCGAGCGACGCCCGCGGCAGCAACGTCACCGTCAGCACCGCCTGGGTCGCGAGCGCCAGCGCCAACAGCCCCGGCCACCGCCGTGACCGCGTTCGCAGCGACCCGACGGCGCGGCTCACGGCAGGACGAACGACGCGGGATACCCCGAGGTATCCCCGCAAGCGCAGTCGCCCTGCGCGCTCGGCAGCCGGCGCAGGGTGTGGACGAGCAGCTCGCGCAACCGAGGCAGATTGGCCGCGAACGCCTCGAGCACCTCGTGATGGGTGACGCCGTCGCCCGCCTCGACGCCGGCGTCGAGGTCCGTCACCAGGGCCAGCGTCGTGTAGCAGAGCGCGAGCTCGCGGGCCAGGCCGGCTTCCGGCATCGCCGTCATGCCGATGATCGACCAGCCGTGCGACTGGAACTCCAGCGACTCGGCTCGGCTGGAGAACCGCGGGCCGTTGACGACCACGAGCACCCCGCCGTCGTGCGCCGCGCCGGCGCCAGTGCCGAGGGCGGCCGCGCGGCCGCGGGGGCAGTACGGGTCGGCAAAGGACGCGTGCCCGACGCCGTCGCCGGCGTCGAAGAAGGTGTGCTGCCGGCCGGCCGTCCGATCAGCGATCTGGTCGGGGACGACGAGCGCGCCGGTCGGCAACGACGTCGTGAGCGAGCCGACCGCGGACAGCGAGACGACCTGCCGCACGCCCAGCGAGCGCAGCGCCCACAGGTTCGCCCGGTAAGGCACCACGTGCGGCGCGAACCGGTGCGCCGCGCCGTGTCGCGGCAGGAACGCGACCGGGCGGCCCGCGAGCGAGCCGAGCGCCACCGGTCCGCTCGGCGGCCCATACGCGGTTTCGACCGGCCGAGCCTCGGCGTCGTCGAGGAGCGAGTAGAAGCCGGAGCCGCCGATGATGCCGACAGGCTCGACGCCAGACGCAGAGGTCACCAGCAGACCCTATTCTGAGCGAATGGACCGCAAGCATTTCGACGACGACCACCGCGCGTTCGGCGAGGCGTTCCGCGCCTTCGCCGACAAGTCGATCGTCCCCGACTACCTCGAGTTCGAGAAGGCGGGCATCACCCCGCGCGAGGTGTTCCTCGAGGCCGGCCGCAGCGGGTTCCTCGGCATGGCGGTGCCCGAGGACCACGGCGGCGGCGGGGTGGACGACTTCCGCTTCAATCAGGCGCTCGACGAGCAGATCGCGGCCGCGGGCATCGGCGGCGCCGGGCTCGGGATGTCGCTGCACAACGACATCTGCCTGCCCTACTTCCTGTCGTACGCGACGCCGGAGCAGAAGCGGCGGTGGCTGCCGGGCATCGCGTCCGGCGAGTTGATCACTGCCATCGCGATGACGGAGCCGGGGGCCGGCTCGGATCTCGCCGGCATGCGCACCAGCGCCCGGCGCGACGGCGACAGCTACGTCGTCAACGGCGCGAAGACGTTCATCACCAACGGCGTCAACGCCGATTTGGTGATCACCGCGGTGAAGACCGGCAGCGATCAGAGCGACCGACGCGGCGGCATGTCGCTGCTCGTGCTCGAGCGCGGCATGGCTGGCTTCGACCGCGGCCGCAACCTCGACAAGCTCGGGATGCACTCGCAGGACACCGCCGAGCTGTCGTTCAGCGACGTCCGGGTGCCAGTGGAAAACCTGCTCGGCGATGAGGGCGCGGGCTTCGGCCAGCTCGCCGCGAAGCTGCCGCAGGAGCGGCTCTCGATCGCGATCGCGGGCGTCGCCGAGGCGAGCGCCGCCTTCGAGGAGACCTTGCGGTATGTGCAGGACAGAACAGCGTTCGGCAAATCGATCGGGAGCTTCCAGAACACCAAGTTCGTCCTCGCCGACATCGGCACCGAGATCGACGTCGCACAGGCCTACGTCGACCGCTGCGTCGATCGGCTCAACGCCGGCGAGCTGAGCGCCGCCGACGCGGCCAAGGCGAAGTACCACTGCACCGAGCTGCAGGGCCGGGTGGTCGACCGTTGCCTGCAGCTGCACGGCGGATACGGTTACATGGCCGAGTACCCGATCTCGCGGCGCTATGCGGACGCGCGCATCACCCGTATCTACGGCGGGACCACCGAGATCATGAAGACGGTCGTCGCCAAGTCCTACGGTCTGTGACGCGGTTCGTCCTCGCCAGTCAGTCGCCGGCGCGGTTGGCGACGCTGCGCCGCGCCGGGGTCGAGCCCGAGGTCGTGGTCAGCGGCGTCGACGAGGACTCGGTGGACCTCGCCGACACCGCCGAGCTGGTCGTCGAGCTCGCCCGTCGCAAAGCGGGCGCGGTCGCCGCGGAGCTCGAGGGCGCGGCGATCGTGCTTGGCTGCGACTCGTTGCTCGAGCTGGACGGCGCGACGCTGGGCAAGCCGGGCTCGGCCGAGGCCGCGGCGCAGCGGTGGCGCGCGATGCGCGGCCGGTCCGGCGTGCTGCACACCGGACACTGCCTCATCGAGACCCCCGACGGCCGATCATTGAGTCGCGGCGTAGCGACGACCGTCCACTTCGCCGACATGTCCGACGCCGAGATCGCCGCCTATTGCGGCACCGGCGAACCGGCTCAGGTGGCCGGCGCGTTCACCGTCGACGGGCTGGGCGGCTGGTTCGTCCAAGGCGTCGAGGGCGATCACCACAACGTGGTCGGCCTGTCGCTGCCCGCGCTGCGCGACATGCTGCGCGAACTGGGCCACGACCTCGCCGACATCGGCTACCCCGCCGCCCCCTGACCCCCGCCGCCTGATCCCTGACCCTGTCTCACCTCCGGTCAGTGGTCACTTGCGGCCGTCAGTGGTCAGTCGGCAGCGACCACTGACCTGCGGAAGTGACCACTGACGGGCCTGTCACGCGGTGCGGTAGGCGCGGGTCGGCGACTCCCGGCCCCGCAGGCGCACCGTCTTGGTGCGCACCCAGTTCTCCTGTTCCGCCTCGACGCTCGCCTCGACAGCGGCCGCGCTGGCGAGCACGCAGCCGTCGACGCGCTTGGCAAGCTCGGTGAGCCGGGCCGCCTCGTTCACCGCGTCGCCGATGACGGTGTACTCGAGCCGGCTGGCCGCGCCGATCTGGCCGGCGATCACCGGCCCGTATGCGACGCCGATGCCGATCGACAGCTCGCCGCTCGCCGCGACCCGGTCGCGGATCGCCCGCGCCGCGCGCAGGCCCGCGGTCGCCGGGTCGGCGAGCTCGGCCGGCGCGCCGAAGACGCAGAGCGCGGCGTCGCCCTCGAACTTGTTCAGCAGCCCGCCGTTGGCGCCCTCGACCTCGTCCACGACCGTCTCGAAGAAGCGGTTCAACATCGCGACGAACTCCGTCGGCGCCCGTTCGCGCGTCAACCGGGTCGAGCCGGTGATGTCGACGAACAGCGCGACCACGTCGCGGGACTCGCCCGTTAGCGTGACGCCGCTGTCGATCGCCTGCGCGGCCACCGCCGAGCCGACGTGCCGGCCGAACAGGTCCTGGATGCGTTCGCGCTCGCGAAGTCCGGACACCATGTCGTTGAAGCCGTTCTGCACCAGCCCGATCTCGCCGGCGTCGTCCACATCGAGGTGGACGTCGAAGTCGCCCTGCTCCACTCGGCGCAGCGCGTCGACGATGCCGCGCAGCGGCACGCCGACCGACCGCGCGGTGAGGGCCGTCGCCAAGCCGCCTACCGCCAGCGCGAGGGCGGCGACGACGATCGCGGTCGCAACCACGTGCTCCCGGGCCTGCGGGGCGGTCAGCACCAGGATGACGCCGAGGATCGGCGCGCCTGTGGTGAGCGCCCAGCTCAGCTGCAGCCGGGCGCGCACGCCGAACACCGGGGTCGTCTTCGGCGGCCGCGCGGCCAGCGCCAGCAGCGCGACGCGCCGGTTCGTCCGGGCGATGAGCAGGTAGGTGACGCCGGCCGCGCCGAGCCCGGCGATCACCGTGCCGCTGCCGAGACCGGCGGCGACCTGCGCCCGCACGCCCAACAGCGCGGCGACGACGCCCACGACCAGCCCGCCCACCGACCAGAGGACCAAGGTGATGACGGCGAGATCGAGCGGCATCCGCAGCGCGCGCCGCGCGTCCTCGGCCGACGGCGGATCGCCACGTAGCAGCCAGCGCAGCGTGCGCCGCTGCACCGCGGTCGCGGCGACGACCCCGACCACGATGGAGACGACCGCGAGCACGACGCCGGTCACCACGAGGTCGATCGTCTGCCGCCCGGTCAGCTGCGCGTTCAGAACAGCGGCGGCGACCGCGACGACGGCGACGCCGACCAGGTCGGCGGTGACCGCGAGCGCGACCATTCCGGCGATCGTGCGCAGGACGAACGGCAGGTTCGACGCCACTTTGGCGACGTCGACCGGCTCACCGCGCGACGGCGGAGCTGGCTGCGGTCCTTCGCTCACGTCGGCGATTGTCTACCAGGAAAGGGAATCGCTGCCATTCGCGGCCGCGAGGCGCATCGCCGGGACGCGCATTGCCGCACGGCGGGTGTCCCGCCAGATCAGGTACGGATCGCGCGGCGGGGTCAGCGCTGTCAGCTGCGTCACCACGGCGAGCAGCACGGCAAGCTCTTCGCTCGTCGCGCCGCCCCGGATCGCGAGGTCGGCACCGGCGAGACCGGCCGCGAGTGCGGGCTCGGACCCAGGCGTTTGCGGCGCGGTCATGTCGGCGGCACGCCGTGCCGCTTGGCGGCGACGTGCCGCGACTTGCCGACCAGGACGGAGTAGCGGTGGATCAGTTCGGCGCGCAGCTCGACTGGTTCGATCACCGCGTCCAGCACGAGATCGGACGCCAGGCGCATCAGGTCGACGTCCTGCTCGTACTCCGTGCGGCGAGCAGCGACGAACTGCGCCCGCTCGTCCGGGTCGGCGAACTCGGCGATCTTGTTCGCATAGACGGCGTTGACCGCGGCCTGTGGGCCCATCACGGCGATCCGCGCCGTGGGCAGCGCGATGCAGGCGTCCGGCATGAACCCTGGGCCGGCCATCGCGTACAGGCCGGCGCCATAGGCCTTGCGCACGATCACCGACACCTGCGGCACGGTCGCCTCGGACACCGCCGTGATCATCTTCGCGCCGTGCCGGATGATGCCCTGGCGCTCGACCTCGCTGCCGATCATGAAGCCGGGCACGTCGGCGAGATAGAGCAGCGGGACGTTGAAGGCGTCGCACAGCCAGATGAACCGCGCGGACTTGTCAGCGGAGTCGACGAACAGCACGCCGCCCTTGACCGCCGAGTTGTTCGCCACGACGCCGACCGGCTGTCCCGCCATCCGACCGAACCCGACGATCACCTCAGGCGCGAACAACGGCTTGATCTCGAAGAACGAGTCGACGTCGAGCAAACCAGCCAGGATGGTATGCATGTCGAAGGGCACCGACTCGTCCGCGGGCACGCTGTCCGCGGCGAGCTCGACGGCCGGCGGCTCGGCATCCACCTCAGGCGCCGGCTCGCGCCAGCAGGTCGGCAGGTAGGAGAAGAAGACCCGCGCTTGCTCGATCGCGTCCGCGTCGTCGACGGCGAGGTTGTCGCCGCAGCCGGACACCGTCGCATGCATCCGGGCGCCGCCCATCTCCTCCAGCGTCACCTTCTCGCCGACGACCATCTCCGCCATCCGCGGCGAGCCGAGATACATCGACGCGTTGCTCTCGACCATGATCACGATGTCGCAGAAGGCCGGGATGTACGCGCCGCCGGCGGCGGAAGGCCCGAACAGGCAGCAGATCTGCGGCACCTTGCCGGACAGCGCGACCTGGTTGTGGAAGATGCGGCCGGCGCCCCGACGGCCGGGGAACAGCGCAACCTGATCGGTGATCCGCGCGCCGGCCGAGTCGATCAACCAGAAGATCGGCAGCTCCTCGGCGAGCGCGCGCTCGGTGATCCGAATGATCTTCTCGACCGTCCGCGCGCCCCACGAGCCGGCCTTCACCGTGGGGTCGTTGGCGACGACGAGCGCGGGCCGGCCGTCCACGAGGCCCTGGCCGGTGACCACTCCGTCGGCCGGCAACCCGACGGCCTGCGCGTTCGCGAGCTGGCCGTCCTCGACGAAGGAGTCCTGGTCGAGCAGCAGCGCGAGCCGGTCGCGGACGAACAGCTTGCCTTGGGCGGCGAGCTTCGCGGCCGCCTTGTCCGACGGGGCGAGCGTGCTGTCCCGAGCCGCGCCGAACTCCTTATTTCGCGGCGTGTCCCGCGGTGTGTCCCGCGGCGCGACAGGCTGCGTCACAGGCTGCGTCATTGGACGGGCAGGCCGAGGCCGCGGGCGATGAGCATCCGCTGCACCTCGGAGGTGCCCTCGCCGATCTCGAGGATCTTCGCGTCCCGGTAGAACCGGGCGACCGGGTACTCCTCCATGAAGCCGTTCCCGCCGAAGACCTGGGTGGCGACCCGGGTGGCGGCGACGGCCGCCTCGGTCGAGTACAGCTTGGCGATGGCCGCGGCCTGCTTGATGGCCGCCGCCGGGCGGCCGGCGTCCTTCAGCCACGCCGCCTTGTACGTGAGCAGCCGGGCGGCCTCGACGGACACCGCGAGGTCGCTCAACGAGAACGCCACGGCCTGCCGGGCGCCGATCGCCAGGCCGAACGTCTGCCGCTCGCCGGCGTAGCGCACCGACAGGTCGAGACAGGCCTGGGCGAGGCCGACCGCGAGTGCGGCGATCGCGATGCGGCCGTCGTCGAGCACGGCGAGGAACTGCCGGAAGCCGTCGCCGCGCCGGCCGAGCAGGTTGGCCTCGGGCACCCGGCAATCGTCGAAGGACAGGCCGTGGGTGTCGGAGATATGCCAGCCGAGCTTCTCGTAGGCAGGCTCGACCGTGAACCCGGGCGTGCCGGCCGGCACGATGATCGAGGAGATCTCCGCCGGCGAGCGCTCGCGCGAGCCGCCATCGGACTCAGCGCCGGTGCGCGCCGTGACGGTGACCAGCGAGGTGATCTCGGTGCCGGAGTTGGTGATGAACGCCTTCGCGCCGTCGATCGACCACATGCCGCCGTCGAGCGTGGCGCGCGTCCTCGTGGCGCCGGCGTCGGAGCCGGCCTCGGCCTCGGTCAACCCGAAGCCGGCGAGCGCGCGGCCGGCGACGAGGTCGGGCAGCCACTGCTGCTTCTGCTCGTCGGTGCCGAACGTCAGGATCGGGTTGATGCCGAGGCCCACGCCGGCCTCGAGGGTGATGCCGATCGACTGGTCGACCCGGCCGAGCTCCTCGATCGCGACGCAGAGCGAGGTGAAATCCCCGCCAGCGGAGTCCGAGCCGGCCGACCCGCCGTACTGCTCCGGCACGACGAGGCCGAACAGCCCGAGATCGCCCATCGCCCGCACCACGTTCACCGGGAAATGGCGCTCGCGGTCCCACCGCGCGACGTGCGGCGCGACCTCGCGCTCGGCGAAGTCGCGCACCACCTTGCGGAATACCTCGTGGTCCTCGGACAGCTCGAAGGTCACAGCTCGCTCCCTTGACGTTAACGTCAACGTCAGGACACATTATCCCGATGAGCGCGTCGGCGACAGAGCGGACCTGGACGGTCGGCGAACTGGCGCAGGAGCTCGGGGTGACGGCCCGGACGCTGCGGCACTACGAGGCCCAGGGTCTGGTGAGCCCGGCGCGGTCGGGTCCGAACCGGGTCTACGGCGTGCGCGACCGCGCTCGGCTGCGGCTCATCCTGCGCGGTCGGCGCTTCGGCATGACCCTGGCCGAATGCCGCGAGATCGTGGACATGTACGACGGCGCGACGTCGTCCGAACGCCGGCAGCTGACCGCGCTGCTCGCCCGGCTCGACGCCATCGGCGCGGAACTGCGGCTGCGGCAGGCCGATCTGCGGCGCACGCTGGCCGAGGTGCGCGACGTCGCGGCGAAGTGCCAGGCTCGGCTGGCCGAACTCGACTGATCCTGCGGACGCCAGCCCGACCACGGCGATGATCTCGGCTCAACCAGGCGAGAACGCACGGTCCGGCCGAGATCATCGCCGTTCTACCAGGTCAGCTCGGCGGGGCCGGGGCGGCGCGGATGGGGACGAAGCGCACCGTCCGGCTCAGCCCCGCGCGCACCGCGCCGACCACGACCGGCGCCCGCAGCGGCACCTGCCACAGCAGCGGCGCCCACGGCGACCACACCCACGCCGTCAGGGCAATGGAGGCCATGGCCATTCGGATGTATTGCCGGCGAAGCGCCCCGGTGCGCCGGCTGACGAAATAGCTCACCGCGGCGACGACGATCAGGTACGCCGCCACCTGGGCGGCCTGGGTGTGCAGCTGCGCCAGCCACCCGCCACGGAAGGCCGAGCGCGGCGGCAGCCCGGCGAGCAGCATTGCCGAAAGCAACACCCAGGACACCGCGCGGGCGGCGACCTGCCGCGCCGGTCGCTTGTCGGGCAGCCGGTAGGACGGCAGGACGGTCAGCGGATGCTCGGCCAACATCAGCGCGCGGTCGCGGTACACCGCGGCGTGCGGGTAGCGCGCCGCGACCTGCGCCGCCAGGCCCGGCCGCACCCGCCCGGACAGCCAGATCGCGTCGATCCTGGCCAACTGCGCGCGCAGACCGCGGGTGCCGGGCGTGACCCGGCCCCAGCAGGAGACGACAGCGGCGACGTTGCGCGCCGCCGGCTGGTCGCGCAACGCCGCCACCGACCCGTATGCCCAGTAGCCGCACTTGCAGCCTGCCGCGCCCGCGACCGGGTGCCGGCCGCAGGTCGCCTCGTTGTCGCCATCGAGCCATGGCTGGTGGGAGATGACGACGGGCCACAGCGTGCCGTCCGAATGCAGGCCGAAGGTCCGGATCGCGGCGATCTCGCCGACGAGCAGATCGGGCCCGTCGAAGGGGGCGCTCACTCAGGCGCGCTCCTTCGAACTGCTCACGCCGGCGCGGGCGCTGGCTGAGGTTGCGGCGCCCGCTGAGGTTGCGGGGCGGGCTGACGTTGCGGCGCGCGCTCCGGCTCCTGGGCCGGACGGGCGGGCAGCACTTCGATCTCTGGCTGCTCTTCGCCGATGTCGCCCATGCCCCGAGCGTAGGACGCCGCCACCGTGGCCCACCACCGAGGCGAGCCAGCTGTGGAGGCCCGGTATTCTGCGGCTATTCTGCGGCCGGTCCGGCAAGCGCCCGCAGCAGCTCGGCGAAACCAGACACGGCCGGGCCCGCGTCGCGAGTCGGCGGCAGATGTGCGGCAGATGTCAGGAGGCTCGAGCGTGCGCAAGGTGCTGATCGCCAACCGGGGCGAGATCGCGGTCCGCGTGATCCGCGCGTGCCGCGACGCCGGTTACACCTCCGTCGCCGTCTACGCCGAGCCGGACCGCGACGCGCTGCACGTCCGGATGGCCGACGAGGCGTACGCCCTCGGCGGCACGACGCCCGGGGACTCCTACCTGGTGATCGACAAGGTGGTCGCCGCGGCGCAGCAGGCCGGCGCGGACGCGGTGCACCCGGGCTACGGCTTCCTGTCCGAGAACGCCGACTTCGCCCAGGCCGTCATCGACGCGGGCCTGACCTGGATCGGGCCGTCCCCGCAGTCGATTCGCGACCTCGGCGACAAGGCGGTGGCCCGGCACATCGCCGCGGCGGCCGGCGCCCCGCTGGTGGCCGGCACCAAGGACCCGGTGTCCGGCGCCGACGAGGTGATCGCCTTCGCCGAGGAGCACGGACTCCCGATCGCGATCAAGGCCGTCTTCGGCGGCGGCGGGCGCGGCATGAAGATCGCCCGCGAGATGGGCGAGGTCGCCGAGCTGTACGACTCGGCGGTGCGCGAGGCGGTGTCGGCGTTCGGCCGCGGCGAGTGCTTCGTCGAGCGCTACCTCGATCGGTCGCGGCACGTCGAGGCGCAGGTGCTCGCCGACCAGCACGGCAACGTGATCGTCGTCGGCACCCGCGACTGCTCGCTGCAGCGGCGCAATCAGAAGCTGGTGGAAGAAGCGCCCGCGCCGTTCCTCACCGACGACCAGCGCGCCCGCATCCACTCCTCGGCCAAGGCGATCTGCCGCGAGGCCAACTACTACGGCGCCGGCACGGTCGAGTACCTGGTCGGCGCGGACGGCGTGATCAGCTTCCTCGAGGTGAACACCCGGCTGCAGGTCGAGCACCCGGTCACCGAGGAGACGAGCGGCATCGACCTCGTCCGCGAGCAGTTCCGGATCGCCGAGGGCGAGGCGCTGCGCTTCGACGCAGACCCGACGCCGCGCGGTCACGCCTTCGAGTTCCGGATCAACGGCGAGGACCCGGGCCGAAACTTCCTGCCCGCGCCCGGCGCCGTCACCACCTACCGCGAACCCGCCGGCCCAGGCGTGCGGGTCGACTCCGGGATCGAGGCGAACTCGGTGATCGGCGGCGCGTTCGACTCGCTGCTCGCGAAGTTGGTCGTGGTCGGCGAGACGCGCACCGAGGCGTTGGAGCGGGCCCGGCGCGCCCTCGACGAGTACGTCGTCGAGGGCATGGCGACCGCGCTGCCGTTCCACCGCGCCGTCGTGCGCGACGAGGCGTTCGCCCCGCTGGATCCGGTCGAGCCGTTCACGATCTTCACGCGCTGGATCGAGACCGAGTTCGACAACCAGATCCCGCCGTTCGCCGGCGCGGTCGACGCGGGCGAGGACGCCGGCCCGCGCGAGACCATCGTCGTCGAGGTCGGCGGCAAGCGGCTCGAGGTGTCCCTGCCGGCGGGCTTCGGCGCAACCGGGGTCGGGGGCGCAGGCGGCGGGGGCGGCGCGCGCAAGGCGGCCCCGAAGCGCTCGGCCGGCAAGAAGGCGGGCGCGGCGGCGTCCGGCGACTCGCTCACCGCCCCGATGCAGGGAACCATCGTCAAGGTCTCGGCGGCCGAGGGCGACACCGTCGAGGCCGGTCAGGCGATCGTCGTGCTCGAGGCGATGAAGATGGAGCAGCCGCTGACCGCGCACAAGGCCGGCACCGTCGCCAACCTCACCGCCGAGGTCGGCGCCGTGGTCACCGCCGGCTCGGTCATCTGCGACATCAAGGACTGAAAATGCGGCGCCAATAGGGGCAGCGTATATATGGATGCGACCTATATATACTCCCCGTTATGGGCAAGCACCTGATCGACCTGGACGAGGCGGCGCTCAGCGCGGCGCGCAGCGAACTCGGCACGGCAACGATCAAAGACACCGTCAATGAAGCGCTGCGCCGCGCCACAGCTGACCGCCATCAGCGTGTCGCCGCCGCACTCGACGTCCTCGGCGCGGCCGATCTGGGCGACCGACGTGACGCGTGGCGCTGACCTTCCTGCTCGACACGAGCGTGCTGAAGCGGCTTCGCAACGACGAGGTGCGTCGCGTCGTGGAGGCGCACGCCGCCGCCGGTGAACTTGGCCGCTGCGACATCACCGACCTCGAGGTCGGGTACTCGGCTCGCAACGCCGACGAATGGGACGAGCTCATCGCCGCACTCGGGGCCTTCGTCGGAGTCCGCACCACGGCCGCACACGTGCGCCGGGCGCTGGAGGTGCAGCGGTTGCTCGTCGCCCGAAGCCAGCGAGGTCGCAAGATCCCCGATCTCTTGATCGCCGCGGCGGCCGAGGAGCTGCACCTGGCCGTCCTGCATTACGACGCGGAATTCGACTTGATCGCCGCCGTCACTGGCCAGCCGTGCTCGTGGGTCGTGCCGCCGGGCACCGTCGACTGACGCCTGAGCGCGCCGCCCGCGAACTCAGTTGCGGCGCGTCTGGATGCGGGTGATCATCTCGGCGCGGCGGCGGGCGAGCGTCGCCATCTCATCCGTTCGCCGGCGCACCGCGGCGGCGTCCGCGCCGGTCGTGAAGACCATCGCCCAGCCCGATCCCTCGAGCAGCGGGACCCGCTCGACGATCTGGTCCTGCGGCACGTGATGGGTGCCGGCGAACTCGTGCCCGTCGTCGACGACCGCGACGAGCACGTGGCCCGCGGGCACGGCGGGCAGCGCGGCCACGATCACCTCGGCGTGCTCGGCGAAGACGCCCGCGGCGTGCGCCTTGCGCTCGGCGGCCGCGCGGGCCTGGGGCGAGTAGTCGCCGTGATTGGTCATGTGGGTCTCCGCTAATCCAGATCGTCGTGCGACATCAGCCGCCGGGCGGCTTCGGACACCGAGCCGGACAGCGCCGGGTACACCCCGATGGTCGAGGCGAGGTCGTTCACGGTCAGCCCGCGCTGCACCGCGAGCGCAAGGGGATACACCAGCTCCGACGCGCCGGGCGCCACCACGACGCCGCCGATCACCGCGCCGGTCGCCGGCCGGCAGTACAGCTTCACGAACCCCTCGCGTAGGCCCTGCATCTTGGCGCGCGGGTTGGTGCCGAGCGGCAGCGTCACCTGCCGGGCCGGCGCCGCGCCCGACGCGACAGCCTGGTAGCCGACGCCGACCGTCGCGATCTCCGGGTGCGTGAAGACGTTCGCGGCGACCGTCTTGAGCCGCAACGGCGCCACCGCCTCGCCGAGCGCGTGCCAGATCGCGATCCGGCCCTGCATGCCGGCCACCGACGCGAGCAGCAGCACGCCCGTGCAGTCGCCGGCGGCGTAGACGGACGGAACAGACGTCCGCGACACCCGGTCGACCTTGAGGTAGCCGGCCTCGTCCAGCTCGACGCCGGCGTGCTCGAGCCCGAGCCCCGTCACGTTCGGCGCCGAACCCACGCACATCAGCGCGTGCGAACCCGAAACGGTCCGGCCGTCGACGAGGTCGACCGACACGCCGTCGCCGACCCGCCGCACACCGGCGGCGCGGGCCTGCTTGACCAGCGTGCCGCCGCGGCTGGTGAACACGTGCTCGATGACCGCCGCGGCGTCCGGGTCCTCGCCGGGCAGCACCCGGTCGCGGCTCGACACGAGCGTCACCGGCACGCCCAGCTCGCTGTAGCCGCTCGCGAACTCCGCGCCGGTGACGCCGGAGCCGACGACCACGAGGTGCTCGGGCAGCTCCTTCAGCTCGTACACGTCGCGCCAGGACAGGATCCGCTCGCCGTCCGGCGTTGCGGTCGGCAGCACCCGCGGCGTGCCGCCGGTGGCGAGCAGCACCACGTCGGCCTGCGCCGTGTCGACCACGGCGCCACTGGCGTCCAGCACCTCGAGCAGGTGCGCGCGGGGCGGCTGACGTTCGGCGAACCGCGCCGCGCCGGCGACGACCGTGACGCCCTCGTGCGCCAGCCGGGCCGCGATGTCCTCGGACTGCTGCCGGGCGAGGTCCTTGATCCGCTCGTTGACGACGGCGAGGTCGACAGCGGCCTCGGCCCGGCCCAGGCCGCTCGCGCCGACGCCCACCCGCGGCGCGTCCCGGAACGCGGTCACTCGGTCGCTGGTGGCGATCAGGGTCTTGCTGGGCACGCAGTCGGTGAGCACGCACGCGCCGCCCACGCCGTCCCGGTCGAAGACGGTGACCTGCGCGCCGAGCTGGGCCGCGACCAGCGCGGACTCGTATCCCGCCGGCCCGCCGCCGACGATCGCTATCCGCGTCGCGCTGCCCACCGCGCCATTGTCCCCCGCGCGATCACCCCCCGCGCCACTGTCTCCCGCGCGACGGTCCGCATCGGTACGCTCCCCCCGATATGACGACGTCGGGCGGGCTCTACGCGGCGTACGGGTCGAACATGGACCCCGAGCAGATGCTGGAGCGCTGCCCGCACTCGCCCGCGGCCGGCACCGGGTGGCTGAGCGGGTGGCGGCTGACCTTCGGCGGCGAGGACATGGGCTGGGACGGCTCGCTGCCGATGGTCGTCCCGGACCCTGGGAGCTCGGTGTTCGTCGCGCTGTACGAGGTGTCGCCGCCGGATCTGGCCACCCTCGACTACTGGGAAAGCGCCGACACCGGCCTGTACAACAAGATCCGGCTGCGCATCTCGACCCTCGAGGAGGACGTGCTGGCCTGGGTGTACATCCTCGACGGGTACGAGGGCGGCCTGCCGTCGGCCCGCACGATCGGGCTCATCTCGGACGCCGCCGAAGCGGCCGGCGCGCCGGACGAGTACGTCACCGATCTGCGCTCGCGACCCTGCCGCTCGCTCGGCGAGTGAGCGGCGGGCCTTCCCACCCGGGAGAGCAGTGCTGGATCGGGTCAGCCGGTCGCGGCTTCCAGCGCGGCGTGCGCCAGCGCGACGGTGTAGCGGACGCCGACGTCCAACGCGTCCTCGTCGATGTCGAAGGTGCCTTGGTGCAGGTCGAACGCCTGCCCGCCCGGGCGGCGCACGCCCAGCCGGGCCAGCGCGCCGGGCGCCGACTCGAGATACCAGGCGAAGTCCTCGCCGCCCATGCTCTGGTTGGTCTCGACGGCCGCGTCGACGCCCAGCGCGTCCACCACGGCGGCCCGCTGCACGTCGACTGCCTCGGCTGCGTTCACGACCGGCGGGACGCCGCGGGTGTAGACCGTCTCGGCCTGCACCTGCAGCGGCGCCACCAGCTCGGCCACCAACGAGCGCACGAGCGGCTCGGCGGCCTCCCAGGCCTCGTGGCCGAACACCCGCAACGTGCCGCGCAGCCGGCCCGAGGTGGGGATCGCGTTGGCCGCCCGGCCGGCCTCGACGGCGCCCCAGACCAGCGACAGCGCGGCGCGCGGGTCGACCCGCCGCGACAGCACGCCGGGCAGGTCGGTGATCAGCCGGCCGAGGGCGAACACGACGTCCTGGGTCAGGTGCGGGCGGGCGGTGTGCCCGCCCGCGCCGTGCAGCCGCACCTCGACGTGGTCGCAGGCCGCGGTGATCGCGCCGACCCGCAGGCCGATTGAGCCCGTCGACAGCCGCGGATCGCAGTGCAGGGCGAAGATCTGCGAAACGCCGTCCAGCACGCCGGCCTCGACCGCGCGCACCGCGCCGCCCGGCACCGTCTCCTCCGCCGGCTGGAACACCAGCCGCACCCGCCCGGTCGTCGGCGGCGACTGCGCCAGCCGGGCCGCGGCGCCGAGCAGGATCGCCGTGTGCGCGTCGTGCCCGCAGCCGTGGCACATGCCGCTCACGGTCGAGCGGTAGGGCACCGCTTTCTCATCCGCCAGCGGCAGCGCGTCGATGTCGGCCCGCAGCGCGACGACCGGCTCGCCGGCGCCCAGCTCGCACACCACGCCGGTGCCGACGGGCAGCACCCGCGGCGCGAGGCCGAACGAGCGCAGCTGCTCGACGATCGCCGCGGTGGTGCGATGCTCCGCGTAGCCGATCTCCGGATGCGCGTGCAGGTCGCGACGCACGGCGACGACGTCGAAGTCGGCGGTCTCGGCGAGTGCGCTCACAGGCTCAGTCCATCACGCATCTCGGCGAGCAGCAGGTCGACCACCGCGACGAGGTCGCCGTCGTGCGCGGCGGCTGCCGCCCGCTGGCGCTGATAGCTGGCGCCGCGGGCGATCAACCGCGGGATCGACTCGAGCTCGGCCTCGCACTCCAGCCGCCGGGCGATCGGCAGCAGGTCCTCGATCAGCTCGGTGATCGCCTCGGTGACCGGCTGCACGCGGCCGGAGTTGTCGACGACGATCTCGGCCGCCAGCCCGTAACGCGCGGCGCGCCACTTGTTCTCCCGCACCAGCCAGGGCCGCGGTTCGGGCAGCGTGTAGCCGTCGTCGAGCTGCCGGTCGAAACGCTCGACCAGGCACTGCGCCAGCGCGGCGACGCAGCCGATCTCGTCCAGCGACGGCAGGCCGTCGCAGATGCGCAGCTCGACGGTGCCGAAGTTGGGGTGCGGGCGGATGTCCCACCACACCTCGCGGATCGACTCGATCGCGTTCGAGGAGATCAGCAGCTCCATGTACGTCTCGAACTCGTCCCAGCCGGACAGCTGATAGGGCAGGCCGGCGGTCGGCAGCGCCTCGAACACCTTCGAGCGGTAGGACGCCAGCCCGGTGTCCGACCCGATCCAGTAGGGCGACGAGGCGGACAGCGCGAGGAAGTGCGGCAGGTAGGACACCAGCGCGTTCACGATCGGGATCGCCTTCGCCGGCGCCCGGACGCCGCAGTGCACGTGCACGCCGAAGATCTGCAGCTGGCGGGCCATCCACTGGTTGCGCTCGATGAGCTGCAGGTAGCGCTCGCTGTCGGTCACCTGCTGGGTGGCCCAGTCGGTGATCGGGTGCGTGCCGCTGCACAGCAGCCCGACGTTGCGCGGCGCCGCGGCGGCCGCGACCTCGGCGACGGTGCCGGCGAGATCGGCCTTGGCCTCCTCGACCGTCTGGCAGATGCCGGTGATCACCTCGACGCAGGACTGCAGCAGCTCGTGCTTGGCCTTGGGGTGCTCGCCGTCGCCGGTCGCCGAGATGTCGGCGAGGATCGCGTCGGAGGCGCCGGTGAGCTGACGGGTGTCGAGATCGACGAGCTCGAGCTCCCACTCGACGCCGAGGCTGGTCCGCTCCGACGGGGTGAAGTCGATGCGCACGCCGTCGAGCCTATTGCGTGCCGACGCCAGCTGGGGTCACGCGCCCTCCTTCGTCGGGCGGTGACGGCGTGCTGGCCACACTGGTGACCTCGCAAGCTCGGTCACGCGCGCGTCACGGGTCCGCCGGCCGCATCGGCACCTTGAACACCCGCGCGAACGTCGGCACGAGGCTGCCCTGCACCAGGACGGAGACCAGGACCACGACGAAGATGACGTCGTAGATCTCCTCGGCGCGGTGCGCGCCCTCGACGAGCACGTAGGTGCCGAGCAGGATCGGCACCGCTCCCTTGAGGCCGGACAGCAGCACGAACCACCGTTCGCCGGCGCGCAGGTCGATCGCCAGCAGCAGGGCGCCGACCAGCGCCGGCCGGGCAACCAAGATCAGCACCGCGGCGAGGCCAAGGCCCGTCCACACCCGGCCGTGCGACAACACCGACGACAGCTGCACCGACAGCCCGAGCACCACGAAGGCGACGATCTCGGCGACGCCGGCCAAAGCGCCGGTGAACCGTTCGATCTCCCGCTTGTGCGGAGCGCGCACGTCGCCGACGACGATTCCGGCGAGGAACACCGCGAGGAATCCCGAGCCCTCGAGCGCGGTCGCGCCGCCGTACAGGGCGAGCGCGAAGGCGATCGTCTGAACCGGGTACAGCGCCTCGTTGGGCAGCGGCGCCCGGCGCATGAGCTGCAGCGACAGCCACCCGCCGATCAGCCCGACGGCGCCGCCGACTGCCAATTGCACAGCGAAGTTCCCGACCCCGCTGCCCACCGCCGACCAGCCGCTGCCGCCAGCGCCGAGCAGGCTGACCATCAACGCGATGCCGACCGGGTCGTTGGCGCCGGACTCCCCTTCCAACACGGTGTCCGACCGGCCGGCGATCTCCCGCCCGCCCAGCACCGAGAACACGACGGCAGGGTCGGTCGGCGCCAGCGCCGCGCCGACCAGCAGGCCGGCGCGCCAGTCGAAGCCGAACAGGTAGTGCGCGGCGACGGCCATCGCAGCCGCGGTCACGAGGGTGCCCGCGAAGCCCACCCACACGACCGCGCCGGCCGCCTCGCGCATGCGCGACCAGCCGATGCTCATGCCGCCGTCGAAGAGGATCACCGCGAGTGCGACGGTGACGATGCGCTGGTCGGCGACGATCGACAGCCCGCTGAGCGAGGGCGCCAGCTCGGCCGCGACCGCTGCGGCGATCAGGAACAGCGCCGGCGCCGGAATCCGCAGCCACTGCGTCAGCCGGTGCGAGCCGATCGCGACCAGCAGCGTGATCGCGACCAGCAGGACGACGATTGCGAAATGGCCGAGATCGCCCATCGGGGGTCCTTCCGGGTTGGCGCGGCGGACGCCGACCAGGCTTCCCGGCACACCGCGCGCCACCCTACCGGGCTCGCCGCGTTCGTTGAGTGGCGCGAAAAACCGTTGGATGGCGCGTTCTGCGCCATCCAACGGTTTCCGCGCCACTCAACGTGGCGGGCGGGTCAGACGGGCGTCTTGGTCGCCTCGACCTCGGACGTTTCGGCCTCAACTTCTGCCTGCGGCGGCGGCCGGCGCAGGCTGAGCACGACGGCGCCGGTGAGCACCGCGACGATGACGCCGAGGCTGACGAGCGACGGGATCTCGGGAATCGACGAGCTGATCACCTTGTGGCTCGCCTGCAGCACCAGCTTGACGCCGATGAAGCCCAAGATGATCGCCAGGCCCTTGGACAGATAGTGGAACCTCGCGAGCAGCCCGGCGAGCAGGAAGTAGAGCGCCCGTAGGCCGAGGATCGCGAACGCGTTGCTCGAGTACACGATGAACGCGTCGTCGCTGACGGCGAGCACGGCCGGCACGCTGTCGACCGCGAACACGAGGTCGGCCGCCTCGATGGCGACGACGACCGCGAGCAGCGGCGTCGCCACCCGCTTGCCGGCTTCCTTGACGAAGAACTTCGCGCCTGCGTATTCGTCGCGCACCGGCACCACCTTGCGCAGCAGCCGAACGGCGACGCTGGTGCCCGGGTCGTAGGTGTCGTCGTCGTCCTTCATCAGCTTCCACGCGCTGTAGAGCAGGACGGCGGCGAAGCCGAACAGGATCGCGCTGAACTGGCTGACCACGGCGACGCCGGCCGCCAGAAAGATCCCGCGGAACAGCAGCGCGCCGATCACGCCGAAGAACAGCACCCGGTGCTGGTGCTCGCGCGGCACCCGGAAGTAGCCGAAGATCAGGGCGAACACGAACAGGTTGTCGACCGACAGGCTCTTCTCCAGCAGCCACGCGGTCGTGAAGTCGACGCCGGCCGTGCCGCCCAGGGTCAGCGCGACCACGCCGGCGAAGACCAACGACGCGCCGACCCAGATCGCGCTCCACCGCGCGGCGTCCTTGAAGCCGATCACCGTCGCCCGTCGATGCGCGAGCAGGTCGATCGCGAGCATGGTGACCACCACGGCGGCGAAGGCCGCCCAGCCCCACAGTGGAACGTGCATGAGAACTCCTCGACGAGATTGTGCGGCGACGCCAACCGTCGCTCTGCTGTCGAGTCTGCTGTAGGGATTCATGCCATGAGAAGGCGTTCTTTGCCGTTTCTGGCCAGACTTCCTTGCCGTTTTCCTGCAAAGAAGGGTCAGACCTCGGAGTGAGCTGTGGGCCAGCCGAGCAGTCGGGCGCCGAGCACCGCGACGTGCAGCGCGAATCGGTCGTCGGGCGCGTCCGGGTCGAGTCCGGTCAGCGCGCGCACCCGGTCCAGCCGGTAGGTGACGGCGCGCACCGACAGGTGCAGCTCGCGCGCGGCCGCCGCGGTGTTGCCGCCGCGCGCGAACCACGCGCCCAGCGTGTCGACCAACGGGCCCGAGCCGCCCCGCGCCTGCCGCAGGGCGCCGAGCGAGCTCTCGACGATGTCGGCGAGCGAGGCGCGGTCGCGGGCCAGCAGCCGGTACACGAGCAGATCCCGCGCGTCGACCACCGCGCCCGACAGCCCCAGCCGCCCGGCGAGCTCGAGCGCGTCGCAGGCCTCGCCGTAGGACGTCGCGACGCCGGCGGCGCCCGCTCCGGGGCGGCCGAGCGCCAGCTGGAACGCGCCCACCGAGCCGCGGCCCGCGGACGCCTTGTCGAGCGTCGCCCGCAATCGGTCGGCGACGTGCGCGACGGCGGCCTGGTCGGGCGCGGCGAACACGACGACGAGCCGGCCTTCCTTGCTCGCCAGCAGCGCGTGCGCGTCACCCTTGCTGCCGGAGACCGCGCGTTCGAGCCTGCCGATCAGCGGGCTGCCGTCGTCGAACGGGCGCTCGGCGGCCACGACGGCGACGGCGTGCGGCCCGGCGAGCTCGAGCCCGAAGCCGCTCGCCCGATGCAGCAGGCCGACGACGTCTGCGGCGCCGGTGAGCAGGTCGTCGATGAACTCCCGCCGGCCCGCCTCCTCCGTGCGCACGAGGCTGCGCCGGGCGAGCTGGTAGCCCTCGGTCAGGGCGGCGACCACGTCGTCCGCGGCATGCAGCATGACCTCGCCGGCCACCACGACACCCTCGGGGCTTCGCGCGTCGGCCACCTCGGGCAGCCGCCGCCACAACCGCCACGCCGCGGACAGGTAGAGGTCGAGCAGCGCGCGCAGGGCGACGCCGCGGCGAGCCGCGCGGTCCCCGACTCCGCGGTAGGCGCGCAGGGTCGCGGCCGGGATCGGGGTGCCGACGGCCACCGCGGCGACGAGCGTCGCCAGGAAGTCGCCGAGCAGTTCGACCGGCACGCCGCCCGAGTCGCGCGCCGCGTCCGCCGCGACTTCCGCCAACACGTCGGCGGGCACTGAGTCCGTCGACGCCGAGGCCGCCGTTGCTGAGTCGGCCGGCGCCGAGTCCGTCGACGTCATCGCCGAATCGTAGGCAGGTGGCGGCACGGCACGGCCGACCCCTCGAAACTTGTCCTCGCTTCCTCGGGCTGCACAGCGACACAGCGAGGACAACTCGCGCGCAACGTGGTGATCCGCAGCCGTCGGTTCAGGCGCCGGATGCGTCCGCGCCGTCAACGGCGGCCAGGATGCGGTTCGCCGCCTGGTCCGGAGTGAGCCGCTCGGCCCGCACGGCCGCCTCCGCCTCAGCCACCGCCTTGCGGACGTCCGGAGTGGCCAGCCGGCCGAGCAGCCGGTCCCGGACGAGGTCGCGCGACCAGGACACCAGCTGGTCGCGGCGCTTGGCCTGCAGGCCGCCGTGGCCGTCCAGCCACGCGCGGTGCCGGCCGACGTGCTTCCACACCCGGTCGAGGTTCAGGTTGTGCAGGCCGCTGCAGGTGATCACCGGCGTCTGCCAGTCGTCCTGCTCGCCGCGCAGCAGCCGCAGCGCCGCGGACAGCTCGCGGCCGGCCCGCTCGGACTCGCTCTCGTGCGCCTCGTCCGCCTTGTTCACCGCGATGACGTCGGCAAGCTCGAGGATGCCGCGCTTCATCCCCTGCAGCTGATCGCCGGTGCGGGCGAGCGTCAGGAACAGGAACGTGTCGACCATGTCGGCGACGACGTACTCGGACTGCCCGACGCCGACCGTCTCGACGAGCACGATGTCGTAACCGGCCGCCTCCATGATCAACATCGTCTCGCGGGTGGCCTTGGCGACGCCGCCGAGCGTGCCGGCCGACGGCGACGGCCGGACGAACGCGTGCTCGTCGACGGCCAGCCGGTTCATCCGGGTCTTGTCGCCGAGGATCGACCCGCCGGTTCGCCCGGACGACGGGTCGACGGCCAGCACCGCGACCTGCCGGCCCTCGGCGATCAGGTTGACGCCGAGTTGATCGATGAACGTGGACTTGCCGACACCGGGCACGCCGCTGACGCCGACGCGCTGCGCGCCGCCGGTGTGCGGCAGCAACCGCGCGAGCAGCTGCTGGGCCTGCTCGGCGTGGTCGGCGCGGCGGGACTCGACGAGGGTGATCGCCCGCGCGATCGCCGCGCGCTGCCCGGCCAGCACACCAGCGGCCAGCTCTGCGGGCCCAGAGTGGTCAGTTGCGACGTCAGTGGTCATCTGCAGCTGACCACTGACACGTGCAAGTGACCACTGTGGGGCGGCCAGCCGCTCACCGCAGCGACGTCGACAGCTTGTCCAGCAGCTCGACCGCGGCCTCGGCGATCACCGTGCCGGGCGGGAAGATCGCGGCCGCCCCGGCCTCGCGCAACGCGTCGAAGTCCTGCTGCGGGATCACCCCGCCGACGACGATCATGATGTCCGGCCGGCCCTGCTCGGCCAGCTCGTCGCGCAGCTCCGGCACCAGCGTGAGGTGTCCGGCGGCGAGGGAGTTGACGCCGACGATGTGCACGTCCGCCTCGACCGCCTGCCGGGCGACCTCCGCCGGGGTCTGGAACAGCGGCCCGACGTCCACGTCGAAGCCGAGGTCGGCGAACGCGGTGGCCAGCACCTTCTGCCCGCGGTCGTGGCCGTCCTGGCCCATCTTCGCCATCAAGATGCGCGGCCGGCGCCCCTGGTGCTCGGCGAAACGGTCGGCGGCGGCGCGGGCCTCGTTGAGAGCGGTCACGTTCGCGCCGGCCTCCTCGCGGTAGACGCCGGAGATCGTCCGGATCGTCGCCGAGTGCCGACCGTAGACCTTCTCGAGGGCGTCGGAGATCTCGCCGACCGTCGCCTTCGCCCGCGCCGCGTCGACGGCGAGCGCGAGCAGGTTGCCGCTGGCCGACGAGCCGCCGGCGGCCGCGTTGGTCAGCGCGGTGAGCGCCGCCTCAACTGCGCCGGGGTCGCGGTCGGCCCGCAGCCGGTCGAGCTTCGCGGCCTGCTCGCGTCGGACGCCTGCGTTGTCGACGCGCAGGACGTCGAGCAGGTCGTCCGATTCCGGCCGGTACTTGTTGACGCCGATCACCGGCTGGCGCCCCGAGTCGATGCGCGCCTGGGTGCGGGCCGCGGCCTCCTCGATGCGCAGCTTCGGCAGGCCGGCGTCGATCGCCTTAGCCATGCCGCCGGCCTGCTCGACCTCCTGAATGTGCGCCCACGCGCGCTTCGCGAGGTCGTAGGTGAGCTTCTCGACGTACGCCGAGCCGCCCCACGGGTCGATCACCCTGGTCGTGCCGGATTCCTGCTGCAGCACCAGCTGGGTGTTGCGGGCGATGCGCGCGGAGAACTCGGACGGCAGCGCGAGCGCCTCGTCCAGCGCGTTGGTATGCAGCGACTGGGTGTGCCCCTGCGTCGCGGCCATCGCCTCGACGCAGGTGCGGATGACGTTGTTGAAGACGTCCTGCGCGGTCAGCGACCAGCCCGACGTCTGCGAGTGCGTGCGCAGCGACAGCGACTTGTCGCTCGTGGGGTCGAATTGCGCGACGAGCTTCGCCCAGAGCAGACGGGCGGCCCGCAGCTTGGCGACCTCCATGAAGAAGTTCATCCCGATCGCCCAGAAGAACGACAGCCGCGGCGCGAACGTGTCGACGTCCAAGCCAGCCGCCATACCCGCGCGGATGTACTCGACGCCGTCGGCCAGCGTGTAGGCGAGCTCGAGGTCGGCCGTCGCCCCCGCTTCCTGGATGTGGTAGCCGGAGATGGAGATCGAGTTGAACCGCGGCATCTTCTGCGAGGTGAACTCGAAGATGTCGCTGATGATCCGCATCGACGGCTGCGGCGGGTAGATGTAGGTGTTGCGGACCATGAACTCTTTGAGGATGTCGTTCTGGATGGTCCCGGTGAGCTTGTCCGGCGCGACGCCCTGCTCCTCCGCCGCGACGATGTAGAGCGCGAGCACCGGCAGCACCGCGCCGTTCATCGTCATCGACACCGACATGCGGTCCAGCGGGATGCCGTCGAACAGCTGCCGCATGTCATAGATCGAGTCGATCGCGACGCCGGCCATCCCGACGTCGCCGACCACCCGGGCGTTGTCGCTGTCGTAGCCGCGGTGCGTCGGCAGGTCGAAGGCGATCGACAGGCCCTTCTGGCCCATCGCGAGGTTGCGGCGGTAGAACGCGTTCGACTCCGCGGCGGTGGAAAAACCGGCGTACTGCCGAATCGTCCACGGCTGGTTCACGTACATCGTCGGATAGGGCCCGCGCAGGTAGGGCTTGATGCCGGGATAGGTGTCGAGGAAGTCGACGCCGTCGAGGTCCGCGGCGGTGTAGAGCGGCGGGACGGCGATGCCCTCGGGCGTCTCCCACGCGGCGACCCCCTCCGGGTCCTGGCCTTCCGGTTCTTGCCCCGCTGGGTCCTGGCCCTGTGGCGGCGGGTCGGCCGGCGTGTCGCGCCGCTGCGGGGACAACACCGCGGTCGAGAAGTCGGGGATCGCCATCACCGCACCGCCAATGCGTCGAAGGTCGCGCGCAGCACGGCGAGCGCGTCGCACCCGGTGAACAGCTGCCCGTCCACGCCGTCGACTTCGGCCTTGCCGGCGAGCCAGACGTGCTCGGCGCCCGCGGCGCGCAGGGCCTTGGCCACCGCCTCGCCATCGTCTGCGTAGCCGGCGTCCGAGCCGCACAGGCAGGCGACGGACGTGCCGGCCGCGCTGAACGCCTCGGCGATCTCCTCGGCGCCGCCGACGGCCACCGCCGACGCGACGCCACCGGCCTGGAACAGGTTCGCGGCGAACCCGACTCGCGCGCTGTGCGCGGCCGCCGGGCCGAGCGCGGCCAGCACGACCGTGGGCCGCGCGCCGGTCGCGGCGAGGTGCGCGTCGGACCGGTCGCGCAGAGCCTCGTAGTCGGCGGCGTGCCGGACGGAGGGCAGCAGCCCCTCACCCGCGGATGCCGGCAGCGGTGCGCGGACCACCGGCGCCTCGTCGAGGAACGCGAACTCGCTGACGCCGGTGATCGGCGCGCGCCGCCGGGCCACGTCCGTTGCGCGGCGCTCGCGGGTCGCGCGGAGCAGGTCGCCGAGGACGCCGCCGTCCAGCGCCGCGAGCGCGCCGCCGGCCCGCTCGATCGAGGTGAAGACGTCCCACGCCTTGTCGGCCAGCTCCTCGGTCAGCGACTCGACGAAGTACGACCCGCCCGCCGGATCGACGACCCGCGCCAGGCTCGACTCGTCATGCAGGACCGCGGAGGTGTTGCGGGCGATGCGCCGCGCGAAGTCGTCCGAGACGCCGATCGCCGAGTCGAACGGCGCGACGGTGATCGCGTCGGCGCCGCCGACCGCCGCTGCGAAGCAGGCGATGGTCGTGCGCAGCATGTTCACCCACGGATCGCGGCGGGTCAGCATCGCCGGCGAGGTCACCGCGTGCTGCAGCTGGCCCGGCCGGTCCGCGCTCGCGCCGGACAGTTCGGCGACCCGGTCCCAGACGCGGCGGGCGGCCCGCAGCTTCGCGATAGACGGGAACTGCTCAGCGTTGACCGTCCAGCGGAATTCCAGCGCGCCGAGCGCGGCGTCGACGTCATAGCGGGAATCGTCGCGGCCCGCGCCGGCCGCGTCGCCAGCGCCCCCGTCGACCAGCGCGCGCAGATACGCGACGCCGACGGCGGTGGCGATGCCGAGCTCTTGCGCGTCGGACGCGCCGGCCTCGGCGTAGACCGACGCGTCGATGGTTGCCACCCGCAGCCCCGGCGCTGATGTGCTCTGCTCAGCCAGAGTAAGCAGAACTCCGAGATCGGCCGGCGCCCCGCTGCGCGCCCGCGCGCCGATCGGATCGGCGCCGAACGAGCCGGTCAACTGCTGCGGGTCCACGCCCCTCTGCTTAGCCAGAGTAAGCAGAGCAAACACGGCGGGCACGGTGTCTCGGCCGGCGTCCAGCACGATCGGCGCGAGGTCGAGGTAGACGCCGTCCAGCGCCGCGGCGAGGTCGTCGACCGCGAGCCCGCCTGCGCCGAGGCCGAGCCAGAGCGAGGTGCCGCCGTGCTCGAGGTCGTCGAGCACCGCGCGGTTGAGCCGGGCCGGGTCGGGATCGACGTGGCGGGTGCGCACGTCCCACCCGATAGCAGCCGATCCGGCGGCGGCACTGCCGTCGCGCCGGGCGCCGCGCACGAACGGCGGGCGCCCCGGCGAACCGGCCGCCGTCAACGGCGGCGCGTCTACGGCGGTGTACAGCGGCGCGATGCGGATGCCGTCGTAGGTGGTGAACGCCAACGCGTCCGTTGGGTCGAAGACAGCATCGACGGCTGCAGCGGCGCCGGACTTGGCGGCGCCGGACTTTGCGAGCACCGCCGACACGAGCGCACCCCACTGCTCGCGGGTGGCCGGCGGGAAGCCGGCCGCGAGCGACAGCGCGGCAGGCTGCGCTGGGTCCGTCGGCATGCTTGAGGATCGTAGGCGTCCGCCGCGCAGGCCGGCCCGCCCAGGTGGCCGATGTCTCGGTCGCCCTTTCGCGGCCGCCCCGCGAGTAAATTCGCCGTGTGACGAGCAGAGATTGTGGGCATCTTCTCCCGGTGGGCTCCGCGGGGGCTGGGCCATCAGGTAACGGGCATGAGGCGGCACAGTGGCGGGGCAGATCGAACGCGACTTTGTGGCGGACGCCCGCGCGCCCGGAGCAGCCCGAGCGTTCGCCCGGGAAGCCCTCGACGACCTGCTCGGGCCGCACGCCTCCGTTGACCTGCGCGACGATCTGCAACTGATCGTCAGCGAGCTCGTCACCAACGCGGTGCGCGCGGGCAGCCCCCGCGTGCAGGTCGCGCTTGGCCTGGAGCGCACCCGGGTCGTCGTCCGGGTCACCGACAGCGCGGTGGGCTGGCCGGAGCAGCGGGCGGCCAGCGACAAGGACCCCGGCGGGCGCGGCTTGCCGCTCGTCAGCGCGCTGAGCGCGACGTGGGGGGTCCGCCTGGTCCAGCAGGGCAAGGTCGTGTGGGCCGAGCTGGCGGTGCCCGCGCAATGACTGGGTGCCCGCGCAATGACTGGCAGTGCCGGCGCAGCGGCCCGGCGCGCACCGGGAGAGACAGCCGGATGGACAGCGAGCGCACAGCTGATCCAGCGCCGGTTCGAGGGCGCGCCGCCAAGAGTGGCTGGTGCGGACGCCCCGTCCCAGCCGTCTCGAAAGGTGTAGGAGCATGACTCGCTCGACGCTCGAACTGCTGACCGCCGCCGACCTGTCGATGCTGCGCGGCATGCTGCTCGAGCAGCGCGACTTCCGACTCGAGCAGCTGGCCGAGTTGCGCCGCCGGCAGTCCTCCGCGGCGATGAGCACGGCGGTTGCCGAGGTGTCGCGCAGCCTCATCGATGGCGCGCAGGCCGCCCTGCGCGACGTCCACGAAGCGTTGGAGCGGATGGCCGACGGAAACTTCGGCGCCTGTGTCGGCTGCGGCGGGCGGCTCGAACGGGAGCGGCTCGAAATTCTGCCCCACGTGGCACGGTGCATGCCGTGCCAGCAGGCCGTCGCGGCGCGGTAGTCCCCCACGCGCGTCGCGACGGCGGCCGGTCACGTCCGCCGCACCGATCAGCCCGGCGTCCCGCGGGGGAACGCCGAGTAGGGTCGGCGGGCGTGACCGCGCTCCCGGCTGAGCCGCCAGCGCCGCGCGATCCCGGCGAACTCGCGCAGGCCGCGGCGGTCGCGCTGGCCGAACGCACCGGCGTCGCCGCGCATGACCTCGCGATCGTGCTCGGGTCCGGCTGGCTGCCCGCCGTCGACGCGCTCGGCGACCCGAGCGCCGAGCTGCCGGTCACCGACCTGCCCGGTTTTCTCGCGCCGGCGGTCGCCGGGCACGCCGGCCGGGTCCGGTCGTTGGAGGTCGCCGGCCGGCACGTGCTCGCGTTCCTCGGCCGGACGCACCTGTACGAGGGACGTGGCGTCGAGCCGGTGGTGCACGCGGTGCGGACGGCTGCCGCGGCGGGCTGCCGGGTCATCGTGCTGACCAACGCGTGCGGCGGGCTGCGGCCGGGATTGGCGGTCGGCGACGCGGTGCTGATCAGCGACCACCTCAACCTCACCGCCCGCACGCCGCTCGTCGGACCGCGCTTCGTCGATCTCACCGACTGCTACTCGGCGCGGCTGCGGGCGTTGGCCCGCCAGGTCGAGCCGTCACTGGCCGAGGGCGTTTACGCGCAGTTCCCCGGCCCGCAGTACGAGACGCCGGCGGAGGTGCGGATGGCCGGCGTCCTCGGCGCCGACCTCGTCGGGATGTCGACGGCGCTCGAGGCCGTCGCGGCGCGGGCGGAGGGCTGCGAGGTGCTCGGCATCTCACTCGTCACCAACCTCGCGGCCGGCCTCGGCGAACCGCTCGACCATCAGGACGTCCTCGCCGTCGGCGCCGCGAGCGCGACCCGGATGGGCGAGCTGTTCGCCAAGATCATCCCGCTGATATGAAGGTGCTGCTCACTGGCGCGGCGGGCCGCATCGGCACGACGCTGCGCGACGCGTTGCCGGAACTGGGCTGGCCGGTGCGCTGCTTCGACCGCGAGCCGATCGAGGACCCCGCGGTCGACAGCGTCGTCGGCGACCTCGCCTCGGCGGCCGACCTCGACGCCGCGCTGGCCGGCGTCGACGCCGTCGTCCACCTCGCCGGCATGCCGACCGAGGCGCCCTGGCCGGCGATCCGGGACGCCAACATCGACGGGCTGGTCAACGTGTTCGAGGCCGCCCGCCGCGCCGGCGTGCGCCGGATCGTATGGGCCTCGTCGAATCACGCCGTGGGTTTCACCCCGGCGGGCTATGCCGGCGGCGACGAACTGCCGGCGGACCTGGCGCCTCGGCCGGACACCCTCTACGGCGTCAGCAAGGCGTTCGGCGAGGCGCTTGGCCGTTACTACGTCGAGCGGTACGGCATGCAGGTCGCGTGCCTGCGGATAGGCACCTTCATCGACCGGCCCCGCGACCTGCGGACGTTGTCGACGTGGTTGTCGCCGGCCGACTGCGCGCGCCTCGTGGCCGCCTGCCTCGGTGCGCCTGACCTCACGTACGCGATCGTCTGGGGCGTCTCGGCGAACACCCGCCGCACCTGGAGCCTGGCCGCCGGCTGCGCGCTCGGCTACGAGCCGCGCGACGACGCCGAGCGGTACGCCGCTGACCTCGAGGCGCCGGCCCCGGACCCGTCCGACGGCTTCGTCGGCGGCGGGTTCACCTCGCCGGGCTTCGGCATCGACGAGGTGCTCGCGCGATCCGATCGCCTCGCGTGACGACCGGCGTGCCGGGCGCCGAGCTCGCCGAGCAGGTCCGGGCCTGGATCGCCGACGACGTCGATCCAGCCGACGGCGCCGAGCTGCAGGCGCTGCTCGACAGTGGGGACAGCGGCGACGACCGCGAGCTGGCCGACCGGTTCGCAGGCACGCTCGAGTTCGGCACCGCGGGGTTGCGCGGCCCGCTGCGCGCCGGGCCGAACGGGATGAACCGGACGGTCGTGCGGCGGGCCGCCGCCGGGCTCGCGGCCTGGCTCGTCGAGCAGGGCAGCGCCGGCCAGGGCGGCGCCGGTGAGCCGGTCCCGGCCTGGCTCGTCGAGCAGGGCAGCGCCGGCCAGGGCGGCGCCGGTGAGCCGGTCGTCGTCGTCGGCTACGACGCCCGGCACGGGTCGGCGCGATTCGCGCGGGACTCCGCGGCGATCTTCGCAGCGGCCGGCTTCGACGCCCGGCTGTTGCCGCGGCCATTGCCGACTCCCGTGCTGGCCTTCGCGGTGCGCCAGCTCGGCGCGGCGGCCGGCGTCATGGTCACCGCCTCGCACAACCCGGCGAGCGACAACGGTTACAAGGTCTACGCCGCCGACGGCGCGCAGATCGTGCCGCCGGCCGACCGCGAGATCGAGGCGGCGATCCGCGCCGTCGGGGCCAGCCGAGCCATCCCGCTCGCCGACGACGCGGTGACGGTGCTCGGCGACCAACTCGTCGACCGCTACGTCGAGCAGGTCGTCGCGTTGGCGGCCGACGGCCCACGCGGGCTGCGCATCGTGCACACCGCGATGCATGGCGTCGGCAGCGAGATCGCCGGCCGGGTGCTCGCCGCGGCCGGCTTCGCCGACGTCTCGCCGGTGCCGCAGCAGGCCACGCCGGACCCTGACTTCCCGACCGTCGCCTTCCCCAATCCCGAGGAGCCCGGCGCGCTGGATCTCGCGATAGCGCTCGCGACCGAACGCTCGGCGGACCTGGTGATCGCGAACGATCCGGACGCGGACCGCTGCGCCGTCGCCGTGCCGGACGCGGACGGCCGCTGGCGGATGCTGCGCGGCGACGAGGTGGGCGTGCTGCTCGCCGACGCGCTGCTGCGGGCGGGTGTGCGCGGCACCTACGCCACCACGATCGTGTCGTCGTCGCTGCTGCGCGTGCTGGCGGCGTACTACGGCGTCGGGTACGCCGAGACGCTCACCGGCTTCAAATGGGTCGCCCGCGCGGCGCCGGATCTCGCGTTCGGCTACGAGGAGGCGCTTGGCTACGCGGTCGCGCCGAAGCTCGTCCTGGACAAGGACGGCATCAGCGCGGCGCTGCGGGTGGCGGAGCTGGCCGCCGAGCTGAAGGCCGCCGGCGCGAGCCTGCTGGACCGGTTGGCCGAGCTCGCCGCACGGCACGGGCGCCACCTCACCGACCAGATCTCGATCCGGGTCGACGACCTGTCGGTGATCGCCGACGCGATGGCCAGCCTGCGCGCCTCGCCGCCGGGGCGGCTGCTCGACGCGGACGTCGCCGCCGAGGACCTGATGCCCGCGGCCGACGTGCTGCGGTGGCGGTGGCCGGGCGGGCGGGTGGTCGTCCGGCCGTCCGGCACCGAGCCGAAGCTCAAGGCGTATCTGGAGGTCGTCGAGCCTGGCGGGTCGGCGGCCGAAGCCGAGCGGCGGATGGCGCGGCTGCGCGAGCAGGTGTCCGCGCTGCTGCCGTGAGGTCGTTCGCTCACCGCTTCGCAAGGATCTTGGCCAGCGCGGCGAGGCCCCGACTCGCGGCGGACTTCACCGACCCGGTCGAGATGCCGAGGGTGTCGGCGATCTCCCGTTCGGACAATCCCGACCAGTACCGCAGCACCAGCACCTCGCGCTGATGTCGCGGCAGCGTCCGGACTGCCTGCAACGCCGCCCGGTGCTCGTCGCGCAGCAGGACGTCGTGGTCGGCTGACGGGCCGGCCTCCGGCTCGGCGACGGTCAGGTGCTTGCGGGCGACCCGGCGTCGGCGCAGCACCGAACGGGACAGGTTGAGCACTGACGTGCGCAGGTAGGCGAGCGCGGCGTCGGGTTCGCGCAGGGCGCCGGCCCGCTTGTGCAGCGCGAGGAACGCGTCCTGCACCACGTCTTCGGCGCTGGCCACGTCGTCGACCAGCAGCGTCGCGAGCCGGACCAGATAGCGCCAGTGCAGCTGGTAGAGGTCGCGCAGGTCAACCGCGTCCGGAGCCGAGACCGCAGGCGGCACGGTGGCCCGTCCCTGCTCGTCTGCGTCCACCGCGGTCAGCGCGGCCCGAACTGCCGGTCGCCGGCGTCGCCGAGCCCGGGCACGATGTAGGCGTTCTCGTTCAGCCGCTCGTCCACGCTGGCCACGAACAGCCGCAACGGCAGCCCGGAGTCCGCCAGCGCGGCGACGCCCTCGGGCGCGGCCAGCGCGCAGAGCACGGTGAGGTCGTCCGCGCCGCGGTCGGTGAGCAGCCGCAAGCAGTGCAGCAGCGAGCCGCCGGTCGCCAGCATCGGGTCCAGCACGAGCACCGGTCGGCCGGCCAGCGAGTCGGGCAGCGACGCCATGTAGGGGTGCGGCTCGTGGCTGCGCTCGTCGCGGGCGATGCCCACGAAGCCCATCTGCGCCTCGGGCAGCAGGTTGAACGCCGCCTCGGCCATCCCGAGGCCGGCGCGCAGCACCGGCACCAGCAGCGGCGGGTTGGCCAGCGCCGAGCCGGTCGTCGGCCCGACCGGGGTGACGATTGGCAGATCTGCCCGCTCGAGCACCCGCGTCGCCTCGTAGACGAGCAGGGTGGCGAGCTCACGCAGCGCTGCCCGGAACTCGGAATTCGTGCTTCGCTCGTCGCGCATCACCGTCAGCCGGGTCTGGACGATCGGGTGGTCGACCACCGTCAGCTGCAGGGATGCCACCGCGAAACTCTATGCCGCTCCTACGATGGAGCGGTGACCACGCTGGAGCTCGACGTCGCCCGCGATGTTGCCCGCGACGACGCGACGCTGCGGCGGTTCCTGCACGGACTGCCCGGCGTCGACCAGGTCGGCGCGCAGGATCGGGCCGCGGCGCTCGCCACCCGCAGCATCAAGACGACCGCGAAGGCGTGGGCGATCGACACCGCGATCTCGATGATCGACCTCACCACGCTCGAGGGCGCGGACACCCCGGGCAAGGTCCGCTCGCTCTGCGCGAAGGCGGCTCGGCCTGACCCGTCGGAGGTCTCGACGCCCGCAGTCGCGGCCGTCTGCGTCTACCCCGACCTGGTCGAGACGGCGGTGCACGCGCTGCGCGGCAGCGGCGTGGCGGTCGCGTCGGTGGCGACGGCGTTTCCGTCCGGCCGCGCGTCGTTGGCGACCAAGCTGCACGACGTGCGCGACGCGGTGGCGGCCGGCGCTGCCGAGATCGACATGGTGATCGACCGCGGCGCGTTCCTCGCCGGCCGCTACCTGCAGGTGTTCGAGGAGATCGTCGCCGTCCGGGCCGAATGCGGCGTCGCGCACCTGAAGGTGATCCTGGAGACCGGCGAGCTCGCGACCCTGGACAACGTGCGCCGCGCGTCCTGGCTGGCGCTGCTCGCCGGCGGCGATTTCATCAAGACCTCGACCGGCAAGGTCAGCCCGGCCGCGCAGCCGCCGGTCGCGCTCGTCATGCTCGAGGCGGTGCGCGACTTCGCCGCCCGCACCGGCGAGTCGCGCGGCGTCAAGCTCGCCGGCGGCATTCGCTCGGCGAAGGACGCGGTGCGCTACCTGGTGCTGGTCAATGAGACGGTCGGCGAGCGGTGGCTGACGCCGGGGCTGTTCCGCTTCGGCGCGTCCAGCCTGCTGAACGACCTGCTGCAGCAGCGGCACAAGCTGGCGACTGGCGCGTACGACGGCGCCGACTACGTGAGCGTCGACTGATGCCCTTCGAGTACGCTCCCGCGCCGGAGTCGCGTGACATCGCCAGGCTGAAGGCCAGCTACCAGATCTTCGTCGACGGGGAGTTCCGCGACGGCGCCGGCGAGGCGGTCAAGACGATCAACCCGGCCGACGAGACGCCGCTCGCCGAGGTCGCGCAGGCTGGCCCGGCCGACGTCGACGACGCGGTGCGCGCTGCCCGCCGGGCGTTCGAGGGCCCCTGGTCGTCGATGTCCGGCGCGGCGCGCGGCAAGTATCTGTTCCGCATCGCCCGGCTGATCCAGGAGCGCGGCCGCGAGCTCGCGGTGCTCGAGTCGCTGGACAACGGCAAGCCGATTCGCGAAGCTCGCGACGTCGACATCCCAACAGCGGCCGCGCATTTCTTCTACCACGCGGGCTGGGCGGACAAGCTCGGGTACGCGGGCTTCGGGCCGGCGCCGCGGCCGCTCGGCGTGGCCGGGCAGGTGATCCCGTGGAACTTCCCGTTGCTGATGGCGGCGTGGAAAATCGCGCCGGCGCTGGCCTGCGGCAACACCGTGGTGCTGAAGCCGGCGGAGACGACGCCGCTGACCGCGCTGGTGCTCGCCGAGATCGTCGCCGAGGCCGACCTGCCGCCCGGCGTCGTGAACATCCTCGCCGGCGGACCGGCGGTCGGGCGGGCCCTCGTCGCCCACCGCGACGTGGACAAGATCGCGTTCACCGGCTCGACGGAGGTCGGCAAGTCGATCCAGCGCGCGCTCGCCGCGACCGACAAGAAACTGACCCTCGAGCTTGGCGGCAAGGCGGCCAACATCGTCTTCGACGACGCGCCGCTCGACCAGGCCGTCGAGGGCATCGTGAACGGCATCTTCTTCAACCAGGGCCAGGTGTGCTGCGCGGGCTCGCGGCTGCTCGTCCAGGAGTCGATCGCCGAGGAGCTCATCGACGCGTTGCGCCGGCGGCTCGCGACGCTGCGGGTCGGCGACCCGCTCGATAAGAACACCGACGTCGGCGCGATCAACTCCGCTGAGCAGCTCGCCCGCATCCGGGCGCTCGTCGACGCCGGCGAGGCCGAGGGCGCCGCCCGCTGGTCGCCGCCGTGCGAACTGCCCGACCGCGGCTTCTGGTTCGCGCCGACGGTGTTCACCGGCGTCTCGCAGACGAGCCGCATCGCGCAGGAGGAGATCTTCGGCCCGGTGCTGTCGGTGCTCACCTTCCGCACGCCTGACGAGGCGGTCGCCAAGGCGAACAACACCCCATACGGCCTGTCGGCCGGCGTGTGGACCGAGAAGGGCTCGCGGATTCTGGCGATGACCGCTCGGCTGCGCGCGGGCGTGGTCTGGGCCAACACGTTCAACCGGTTCGACCCGAGCGCGCCGTTCGGCGGCTACCAGGAGTCCGGCTTCGGCCGGGAGGGCGGCCGGCACGGGCTGGCTGCCTACTTGGATGTGTGAGGCTTCGATGCGTGAGGCTCTCGATGGCTGAATCAGCTGCGTCTGACCGCGTCGCGGTGCGCAAGACCTACAAGCTGTATGTCGGCGGCGCGTTCCCGCGCTCGGAATCCGGCCGCTCGTATCCCGTCCACGCCGCGGACGGGACGCTGCTGGCGCATGCCGCGCAGGCCTCGCGCAAGGACGTCCGAGACGCCGTCGTCGCAGCCCGCGCGGCCTTCGGGACGTGGTCGGGCGCGACCGCGTACAACCGCGGGCAGGTGCTCTACCGAGTCGCTGAGATGCTCGAGGGCCGACGGACGCAATTCGCGGCCGAGGTCGCGCTCGCCGAGGGCCTGACCGCGGACGCCGCCGGCGCTCAGGTGGACGCGGCGATCGACCGGTGGGTGCACTACGCCGGCTGGGCGGACAAACACGCACAGGTGGTCGGCAGCACGAATCCGGTGGCCGGCTCGTACTTCAGCTTCTCGCTGCCCGAGCCGACCGGCGTCGTGGGCGTGCTCGCGCCGCAGGACTCGTCGTTGCTCGGTCTCGTGTCGGTGCTGGCGCCGGTGATCGCGACCGGCAACGCGGCCGTGGTGCTGGCCGCGCAGGACCGGCCGCTGCCGGCGGTGTCGCTGGCCGAGGTCTTGGCGACGTCCGACCTGCCCGGCGGCGTCGTCAATCTGCTGACCGGGTTCACCGCCGAACTCGCGCCCTGGCTGGCATCGCACAAGGACGTCAACGCGCTCGACGTCACCGGCGCCGCGGCCGAGGCGCGCGCCGAGCTGCGCGCCGCCGGCGCCGAGAACGTCAAGCGGGTCTACGCCCCGCGCACGCAGGACTGGGCCGCCGAGCCGGGCCTTGCCCGGCTGAACGCGTTCGTCGAGACGAAGACGGTCTGGCATCCGATCGGCGTGTGACGGCCGGCTACTGGTCGCCCTGCGGGCCGTCGGCGCTTGGCTTGCCCGCGTCCTCCGCGGTCCCCGCGGCGCCCGCAGCATCCGCGGCAGGCGCGGCAGGCGGCCAGACCGGCGTGTGCCAGCGGGTGCGGCGCAGGTACCAGTACGGCGGGATCACCGGGTCGTACGACCAGAAGGCGATGTGGTGCCAGCCCCACCATGTGGTGCTCTCGAACCTGGGGTCGAGCGGCGCCCACCACAGGTGCGCCGGCAGGTGCCGGCCGCCGCGGTCGCGGGCGCGCTCGTAGTCGCGGTCGGCGACCAGCTCGTCGCCGACGTCGTCGACCGCCGTCAGCCGAAAGCCCAGCGCGTCGAGCACCCGGGTCAGGGTGTCCAGCCGTGGCGCAGTCTCGCCGCACTCCAGACGGGCCAGGGTGGTCGCCGGCAGCTGGGCGAGGGCAGCGGTTTCTCGTTGGCTGAGCTGTCGCTTCTTGCGTGCGGCGCGCACACACTGTCCGGCGTCCATGCGTCGACCCTCGCGCTGCGGGCTGACAACAGGACGGTCGCTGCCCAGGCCTGTGGACGACAAATCGAACCCAGCGGCGGCGATTGGTCGCCTGTGGACGGCGGCCGGCGGGGCGTAGAAGGCGGGCGTTGCCGCGGCCCGATCGAGACCCGCGCGGGCCTCACCACCTACCCCTCCAGCGGTGTACGGGTTTGCTCGCACACATGCGCGCAAACCACCGGGTGCCCTTCTCACGGTGTACGGGTTTGCTCGCAGCCGTGCGCGCAGACCACCGCGTGCCTTTCTCACGGTGTACGGGTTTGCTCACACATGTGCGCGCAGACCCGTACACGGCCGAGAGGGCGCCGGTGCCAGCCCTGCGAGCGCACCGTCGGCGCCCGGCGTGGTGTGGGAGATGGCGCGTCGTGACCGGCCGAGCCTCAGCGACCAAACGGCGCGTCACGGAGTCGCGGTGACCGATTCGTTCGATGCCCGCCCCGACGTGATTGGCACGCTGCGCGCGGCTGGTTGTGTGTTCGCCGAAGCCGAGGCCGACCTGTTGACGGAGGCTGCGAGCACGCCCCTGCAACTAGCCGCGCTGGTCCGCCGCCGCACAGCCGGCGAGCCGCTGGAGCACATCCTCGGTTGGGCGGAATTCGCGGCGCTGCGCATCAGCGTGGCGCCTGGCGTGTTCGTGCCCCGGCGCAGAACCGAGTTTCTGGTGCGGACGGCAGCGCGGCTCGCTCCCCCGCAGCCCGTGGCGCTCGACCTCTGTTGCGGCGCCGGCGCGTTGGCCGCTGCCTTCGCCGCGGCGGCGCCGATCGCTGAGCTGCACGCCGCGGACATCGACCCCGTGGCGGCCGAGTGCGCACGCCGCAATCTCGCGTCAGTTGGCGGCCGGGTCTATCTGGGCGATCTGTTCGCGCCGCTGCCTTCGGCCCTGCGCGGGCGGGTGGACGTGTTGCTCGCGAACGTCCCGTACGTGCCCACGTCGGCGATCGCCCTGCTGCCGCCTGAGGCGCGCGAGCACGAGCGCCGCGCCGCGCTCGATGGCGGCGCGGACGGGCTGGACATGGTTCGCCGGGTCGCCGCCGAGACCGCGGCATGGCTCGCGCCGGGCGGCGCGCTGTTCGTCGAGGTCAGCGACGCTCAAGCCGACGCCGCGATCGCGATCGCGCAGCACGCCGGCCTGGCTGCGCGCGTTGTCACCGCTGAAGACGCGGACGACTGCACCGGGGTGCTCGTCGCCCAGACCCGCCCATCGACAGCCCGGTAGGTTCGCCGTCATGACCGTGCTTCCCGTCGCCGCCCTCCGCTCCGCTCCTCGGGTCGCGGGCGGCCCTGCGATGCTCGCGAAGGACAGCTCCTCATGACCAGTTCCGCCGCGGCGTCGATCATCCCGATCACGCTGACCGTCAACGACCGCACCGGGCTCACGCTGTACGCGCCGCCCTGGGAGGACGAGGACGGCGAGGAGTGGCAGGGCTTCCTCGGCGACGGGGCGAAGATCCTGCTTTACCCCAGCACCGCCGAGCTCGCCGCGTTCGTCGCGTCCGGCGAGGAGAACGACCTGTCCGACCATCCCGCGTGGGGGCAGGTGCTGCGCTCGACGCCGGACGACCTGCGACCTGGCAGCGAGGACCACTACGACCTCGACCAGGTGTACGAGTGGGCGTCCGGCGAGCCGGACCCGGTGCACGTGTCGGCGCTTGCCGACGTCGTCGACATGGTCGCCCGGATCGCGGACTGCTGCGACGACGGCGCGTTGCGCCGGCTGGTCGAGGGCACGCCGGAGTACGCCGACCTGGTCGACGAGGACGTCAGCTATCAGGGCCGCGACGGCCGCAAGCGCTGGAACGAGCTCGGCGACGTCATCGCCGAATCGTGGGAGCGCGCGATCGCCCGCGTCGACTCCTGGTTGCGCTGGGAGGGCGACTTCAGCTCCTCGGAGTTCGACGAGGGCGAGCTGCTGTGGGAGCGAGTCGGCGCCGAACCGGTCAAGATCGTGCTGCCGGACGCGGTCTACTACACCGTCCGCGCCGAGCTGCCGATCGACGCCGAGGCCGAGGAGTTCGAGGTCGCGTTCCTCGGCGCCGACGACAACGTCGCCGTGTTCACCGAGGTCGGCGACCTCGCGCGGTTCTGCCGGACGGCCAAGACCCATCGGCTGGTGAAGCTCGAGTGGTGGTCCGAGCTCGCCGACGAGCCGGACGACGAGGCCTTCGCCCCCGCCGAGGACGCGGTGTACGACCTGCGCAAGCCGTCCGAGGACGGCGCCGACCTCGTCCGCGAGCTCGCCGACTTCTGCGACCTCGACGCGGACACCGACGTGTTGGACGAGCCGGACATCGACCGCGACGACTGGCGCGATCTCGTCGCCGAGATCGAGACCTGCCTCGTCCAACAGGACTGATGCCGAGGCCGCCGGTTTCTCTAGTCAGCTGCGTCGCGGCCGTCGCCGCTGCCCTGCTGACGACCGCCGGCTGCACGTCCTCCGGCGGATCGCCCGCGACGTCGTCTGCGACACCGTCTGGGGTGCGGTCGTCCGGCGCGTCAACCGGGTCGTCGTCCGGGTCGTCGTCCAGCGTCGCGTCGAGCGCGCCGTCGACGAGCCGCAGCTCGTCAACCGCGACGCGTGCCGGCTCGGCGGCGCAGCGCGTCCTGAACGGGATGAGCGAGCGGGCCCGGGTCGGCCAGCTGCTGATGGTCGACTGCCCGACCAGCGGCGTCACCGAGGCCACGCGCGTCGCGCTGCGCGACGACCAGGTCGGCGCGGTGATCCTCGACGGCACCAGCCAGGCCGGGCTGACGGCGATCCAGGGCGTCACGCGCCGCCTGCGCGCCGCCGCCCCCGGCCGCGGTCCAGGGCTGTTTATCGCCACCGACCAGGAGGGCGGGATCGTGCAGCGGCTGCAAGGCCCCGGCTTCGCCCCGGTGCCGAGCGCGGTCGTGCAAGGCGGCCTCGCGCCGGCCACGCTGCAGCGCCGCGCGCGGACGTGGGGCGCCGAGCTGCGCAGCGCGGGGGTGAACCTGAACCTCGCGCCGGTGCTCGACACGGTGCCGGCGGGCGGCGGCTCGAACCCGCCGATCGGCGACCTGGACCGCGAGTACGGGCACACCCCGGCCGCCGTGGCCGCGCACGGGCTCGCCTACGCGCGCGGGATGGCCGCGGCGGGCGTCGACGTGACCGTGAAGCACTTCCCCGGCCTGGGTCGAGTTGCGGGCAACACCGACGTCGCGTTCGGCGTCACCGATTCGGTGACGTCCCGCGACGACCCGTACCTCGCGCCGTTCCGGGACGCGGTGCGGGCCGGCGTGCCGTTCGTGATGATGTCGACCGCGATCTACGCACGCCTCGACCCGGGTGTGCCGGCCGCGTTCTCGCACGCGATCGTCACCGGTCTGCTGCGCCGCCAGCTCGGCTTTCGCGGCGTCGTGATCAGCGACGACGTCGGCGCGGCCGAGCAGGTGGCCGGATACTCGCCCGGCCAGCGGGCCATCGATTTCGTCGAGGCGGGCGGGGACATGGTGCTGACCGTGGACGCCTCGCTCGCCGGGCCGATGACGACCGCTCTGCTGCACCAGGCGAAGCAGAGCAAGGCGTTCAAGCGGCTGGTCGACGCCGCCGCGCTGCGGGTGCTGGCGGCCAAGCAGAGCCGCGGCCTGCTCTGACCGCCCTCGGCGAGCTCGCTCACCACCCGCTGACGACGACCACCGCCAGCAGCGCTGCGGAGCCGCGCCGCCGGCCGCGGTCGTCGACCACGTCCCAGTACGCGGCGAACGTGCCGCAATGGGCTGGCGCGCGCATCGTCACGCGGACGTCCACCCGGGCGCCGGGCGGGCATTCCTCGATCGGCACCGACGCTGCGCTGGTCAACATCCGGACTGCGCCGTGCGCCCCCACCCGGCGCACAGCACGGTCCCGCCACGATTCCCTTCCTGTGTTGCGCAACGTCCAGCCCGCCTCGAACGGCGCGCCGGCGGTCACCCGGACGCCATTGGCGAGCAGCTGCCCGTCGACGACCACGTCGGGTGCTGCTGTCGGCGGCGGCGGGTCGGCGGCAAGCGGACCGGACGAGTGCGCCGTCCGCGCCTCGGCGTACATCGACAACAGCAAGCCGTCGCCGCCGAGGTGCGTGTCGTACCACTCGACCAACGAGCGGTTCGGCCGGGACTTGCCGGTCTCGATCTGCGACAGCGTGCCTCGGCCGCGGCCGGTCGCCGCCTCCGTCTGGCGCAGCGACACCCCCGCATTGGTCCGGAGCAGACGCATGCTGGCGCTCAGCTCGGCCCAGATCTCGCGGGTCACCGTGATTCGCGCGCAGCGTGGGCTGCCGCCGGAGCACGCCCGTCGGGCGACGACACCATCCCGCTCCTCCGGCAGCTACCCCGGCGGCCCCTCCCCCGGTGCATCGACTATCGCCGGTCGACGAGCTGCTTAGCGCCGATCCGCACGATCCCGTACGAGTCCGTACGCGGCCCGTTGGTCCCGCGCCCAGCCGGCGCCGCCGTCCTAAGATTGACGAGCAACTCTAGGGACTTGGTGGGGGCCCCGTGTCGTCTGCGTTCGCGCGCGATCCGAACGAGATCGCCAGCCGTGCCGACTTCGCGCAGGCTCTGTCGGAGCTGCGCGAACGCGCGCATCTGAGCGTGCGCCAGCTGGCCCGCCGCATCGGCATCCCGCCCGGCACGCTGGGCGACTACTTCAGCGGGCGACACCTGCCGTCGCCTGCGCAGGTCCCGCAGCTGCGACGCTTGCTCGCCGAGTGCGGGGTCGACACCGAAATCCAACAGGACGCCTGGCTGGACGCGCTGCGCCGGGTGCGCTCCGCCACCGCGCGGCGCGCCGGGAAGGCGGCGAACCCGTACCCGGGATTGCGCCCGTTCGACTCCACCGACGCCGACGTGTTCTTCGGTCGGGATGCCGACACCGCCGAGATCGTGCGACTGCTCGCCGGACTGCTGTCCGAGCCCGGGCTGCCATCCACCGGCCTGCTGGTCGTGGTCGGCGCATCCGGGTCGGGCAAGTCGTCGTTGCTGCGCGCTGGCGTGCTGCCCGCGGTGCGCGCCGGCGCCCTCGGCGCCGAAATGACCGGCGCGGTGATCACCCCGGGCCGAGACCTCGCCGTGCCGACGACGCCGCAGCTGCTCGTCGTCGACCAACTCGAAGAGGTCTTCTCCGCCGAGGTGCCCGAGGAGGACAGAGCGAATTTCTTCCGTCAGATCACCCAGCGGCCGAGCGGCACGCTCACCGTGGTGGCGCTGCGCGCCGACTTCTATCCTGCGGCGATGCGTGAGCCGGCGCTGCTGCCGGCGTTGCAACACGCCCAAGTGCTGCTGGCGCCGCTGACCCCCGCCGATGTCCGCTCGGCCATCGTCGAACCCGCCCGCCGCCGCGACGCCACGGTCGAACCCGGCCTCGTCGACCTGCTGGTCGCGGCGCTGCGTCCCCACGAGCTCCATCCCCAAGAGCAGACACAGCTCGGCCATGACCCAGGCGCCCTGCCGCTGCTCAACCACTGCCTGCACGAGGCGTGGGAACACTGCGACGGCACGACGGTGACCGTCGCGGACTACCAGGCGTCCGGCGGCATCGAGGGCTCGGTGCAACAAGCGGCCGAACAGGCGTACCGGTCCCTTGACGCTGCTCAGCAGGCACTCGCCCGCGGGTTGTTCCTGCGCCTCGTGAACGTCGAGCGCGACATCGTCGCCACCCGACGGCGCCTGCCACGCGCCGAGCTGGACGCGCTCGGCGAGCCGGATCGCGAGCGGCTCGCCGCGGTCCTGGACACGTTCGTCGGCAGCCGGCTCATCGCCGTCGACGCGTCGTCGGCGCAGCTGACGCACGAGGCGTTGATCACCGCCTGGCCGCGGCTGCGGCTGTGGCTCGAGGACAACCACGCCGGCCAGCAGATGCACCGGCAGCTGACCAACGCGGCCAACGAGTGGGCCGACGCCGGCCGCGACGACGGCGCGCTGCTGCGCGGCGGCCGGCTGGCCGGAGTCGCCGAGTGGGCGGCCGACCAGTCACACGCCGACGAGCTCAACCCGCGCGAACGCGATTTCCTGCAGACCAGCCTCGACGCCGAGCTGCGCGAGCGGCAAACCGTGGCCAGCCGGGCCCGCCGACTGCGCCGGCTGCTCGCCGCGTGCGTCGTGCTCGCACTGGTCGCCGCGGGGCTCGCCGCCTACGCGTGGACTGCGCGCTCCAGCGCGGACCGCGCTCGGCTCGCCGCCTCGAACGCCCGCGACGACGCGCTGTCGCGCCAGGTGGCGATCGAGGCGCAGCAGCTCGCCGGGACCGATCCCGCGCTGGCACAGCAGCTCGCGGTCGCCGCCTACCGGATCGCGCCGACCGACGAGGCGCGCGGCACGCTGATCGCGTCCTCCGACGTCGCGCCGATCACCCGCGTGCTGGGTCGACCGGGGCCAACTCCGCTCGCCGTGTCGGCCGCCCGCTCGCTGATCGCGGTCGGCCGCGCCGACGACGGCTCCGTTCACCTGTATCGCGCGCACGCCGGCAGCCGGCCGACCCCCGCGGGCGTGGCGCCGGGACGGCGACCGGCCAAGCAACTCTTCGCGCTGGCGTTCACGCCGAACGGCCGGGTGCTCGTGACGGCCGGCCAGCCGAGCACCGTCGACTTCTGGGACGTGGCGGGCGACCACCCGGCGCTGCTGGCCGCGGCGCCGACCGGCGTCACCGCCGGGACGGCCGTGCAGGCCGTCGCGATCAGCCCCGACGGGCGGCGGCTCGCGGTTGCCGGCGAAGGCGCGCAGCCGTTGCAGCTGTGGGACATCAGCCGACCCGGCTCGCCCAAGCGACTGCCTCCGCCGGTCGGCATTCCCGCGAAGACGATCTTGAAGGCCGTCGAATTCAGCCCGGACGGCCGGCAACTCGCCGCCGGCGCCGACTCCGGCGACGTGCTGCGCTGGCCGGTTCTCGACGACGCGCCGACGGGCCCGCCGGCGGTGGCCAACCGGTCGCGCACGGTGAACGCGCTGGCCTTCACCCCGGACAGCGCGACACTGTTCGCCGGCGACACCGGCGGCGTGATCACCGGCTATCGGCGCGGCACAACGCTCGTCGCCACGCAGACCCTGCGCAACCCCTCCGGGGCGCAGATCAACGTCCTGCTCGCGTCGCCGCGGGGCGGCTTGCTGTTCGCCGGCAGTTCCGACGACACCGTGTCGCAGTGGGACCTGGCCGATGGCACACAGGTCGCGACCACGCCCAACCCCGGCCCGGTCACCGGCCTTGCCACGAGCCGCGGCGGCACGACCCTGCTCGACACCGCCGCAGACGGCGCGCTGCGGCTCACCCGGACGACGCAGCCGGCGCTGCCGGTGGCGGGCACCGTGTTCAGCACCGACTTCGACGCCGACGGCGACCGGCTCGCCGTGGTGCACAACGGGCCGGGCGCGGCTCTGCAGCTATGGGACGTCCGCGCGCCGGAGCAGCCGAAACGACTCGGTCCGCAGGTCGAGATGGCGCGCGGGATCGCGCCGACGGACGGCACCGGCGCGATCTCGCCGGACGGCGAAGTGGTCGCGATCGGCGATGGCGACGGCTACCTCGAGCTGTGCGACGAGACGACGCCCGCGCAACCCCGGCCGCTGGGCCGGCCCTTCCGCGCCGCGGCGGGGCTCGTCGAGTCGGTCGCGTTCAGCCCGGACGGCAAGCTGCTCGCCGTCGGCGCCGACGACCACTCGGCGCATCTGTGGGACGTCGCCGATCCGGCCCACCCGGTGCAACTGGCCTCGTTGCGCGGCGGCGACCTCATGCTGGCTGTCGCGTTCGGCGACCACGGCGACCTGCTTGCCGGGGGAAACGCCGACAAGAGCGTGCGGATCTGGAACATCGCCGACCCGCGGCGCCCGCGCCTGCTGTCGACGCTGCGTGGCCCGGCCAGCTACATCTACGGAGTCGCGTTCAGTCCGAACAGCCGGGTGCTCGCCGCGACCAGCGCCGATCAGCTCACCCGGCTGTGGGATGTGGCGACACCGTCGCGACCGCGCGCGCTCGGGCAGCCGCTGGGCGGGCCGAACGACTACGTCAACGCGCCGTCGTTCTCCCCTGACGGGCGGCTGCTCGCGGTCGGCAGCAACGACCACACGGTGTGGCTGTACGACGTGGCGGACCCGGCGCACGCGACCTCGCTCGCCACGCTGCGCGGCATCGACGGCAACGTCTTCGCGACCGCGTTCAGCCCGGACGGGCGCACGCTCGCCGCCGGCGGGCGGTCCGCCAACGTGCTGCTGTGGACGGTCAACCCGGCGACCGACATCGCGAACGTCTGCCGGGCCGCAGGCGACCCGATCACCCGAGCGGAGTGGCGGCGCTTCGCGCCCGGCGCGCCCTATCGCGACCCGTGCCGCTGAAACGGCCGGCACGTCGTCAGGCGGCCAGCGCGGCGTACCCCGGTTTGATCACTGAGTTGATGATGTCGAGCCGTTCGTCGAAAGGCAGGAACGCGCTCTTCATGGCGTTGATGGTGAACCACTGCAGGTCCGCCCACTGGTAGCCGAACGCCTCGCTCAGCAGCGTCATCTCCCGGGTCATCGAGGTGCCGCTCATCAACCGGTTGTCGGTGTTGACGGTGACTCGGAACTGCAGCCGGCGGAGCAGGCCGATCGGATGCTCGGCGATCGACTTCGCGGCGCCGGTCTGCACATTGGAGGACGGGCACATCTCCAGCGGGATGCGCTTGTCCCGCACGTACTGGGCCAGCCGGCCGAGGCGGCCGCCGGCGGTGATGTCGTCGACAATCCGCACCCCGTGGCCAAGCCGGTCCGTGCCGCACCACTGGATCGCCTCCCAGATCGACGGCAGCCCGAACGCCTCGCCGGCGTGGATCGTGAAGTGCGCGTTCTCCCGGCGCAAGTACTCGAAGGCGTCGAGGTGCCGAGACGGCGGGAAGCCGGCCTCGGCGCCGGCGATGTCGAAGCCGACCACGCCGGCATCGCGGTAGCGCACCGCGAGCTCGGCGATCTCCCGCGACCGCGCGGCGTGTCGCATCGCGGTGACGATCGCGCCGACGCGCACGGTATGGCCGGCAGCCGCGGCGATTGCTTCGCCCTCGCGGAAGCCGGCCACCACCGCCTCGACCACCTGCTCGAGGCTGAGGCCGCCGTCGACGTGCAGCTCGGGCGCCCAGCGCACCTCGGCGTAGACGACGCCGTCCGCGGCGAGGTCCTCGACGCACTCGCGCGCGACCCGCGACACCCCTTCGATCGTCTGCATGACGGCGACGGTGTGCGCGAACGTCTCGAGGTAGCGCTCGAGAGAGCCGGAGTCGCTGGCCTCGCGGAACCAGTGCGCCAGGCCTGCGGCATCGTGTGCCGGCAGCGCGCGATAGCCGATGCGGTCGGCGAGTTCGAGCACGGTTTCTGGGCGCAGGCCGCCGTCGAGGTGGTCGTGCAGCAGCACCTTGGGGGCACGGCGGATCGAGTCGGCATCGAGCGGAGCAGGCATGGACCCAACGTTATCGCCGGCCGCCGACCCCTGCCTTGGTGCCTGCCATGGTCGTGTTCTCGGCCCAGAACCCGACCACCGCAGGCGCCAAGGCGGGTCAGGAGATGCGGTCGAGGATGAGCGGGGTCGGCGCCAGGGCCGCGCCGCCGATGTCCCAGGCGTCGTCGAGGGCGGCGAGCGCGCGGTCGAAGCGCGCCGGGTCGTCGGCGTGCAGCTCCAGCAGCGGCTGGCCGGCGCGCACCGCATCGCCCGGCTTGGCGTGCAGCACCACCCCGGCGCCGGCGGACACCGGGTCCTCCTTGCGCGCCCGCCCGGCGCCCAGCCGCCAGGCCGCGACGCCGACGGCCATCGCGTCCAGCCGGGTCAGCACGCCGGTCTCGGCCGCCGTCACGACGTGCGTCTCGCGCGCCGTCGGCAGCGGCGCGGCCGGGTCGCCGCCCTGCGCGGCGATCATCGCCCGCCACACGTCCATCGCCCGCCCGTCCCGCAGCGCGTCGGCGGGATCGGCGTCCACCCCGGCGCAGCTCAGCATCTCGCGGGCCAGCGCGAGCGTCAGCTCGACGACGTCCGGCGGGCCGCCGCCGGCGAGCACCTCGAGCGACTCGCGCACCTCCAGCGCGTTGCCGGCGCTCAGCCCGAGCGGCGTGGACATGTCGGTCAGCAGCGCGACGGTGCGCACGCCGTGCGCGGCGCCGAGCGCCACCATCGTCTGCGCCAGCTCGCGCGCGGAGTCGGCCGCCTTCATGAACGCGCCGGCGCCGACCTTCACGTCGAGCACCAGCGCGGACGAGCCCTCGGCGATCTTCTTGCTCATGATCGACGACGCGATCAGCGGAATCGACTCGACGGTGCCGGTGACGTCGCGCAGCGCGTACAGCTTGCGGTCGGCCGGCGCGAGCCCGTCGCCGGCCGCGCACACCACCGCGCCGACGTCGGACAGCTGCGCGAGGAACTCCGCGTTGGTCAGCGAGGCCCGCCAGCCGGGGATCGACTCGAGCTTGTCCAGCGTGCCGCCGGTGTGCCCGAGGCCGCGGCCGGACAGCTGCGGCACCGCCGCGCCGCACGCCGCGACGAGCGGGGCCAGCGGCAGGGTGATCTTGTCGCCGACCCCGCCGGTCGAGTGCTTGTCGACGGTCGGCCGGGTCACCGCGGAGAGGTCGAGCCGCTCGCCCGAGGCGATCATCGCCGCCGTCCAGCGGGCGGTCTCCGCGTCGGTCATGCCGTTGAGCAGGATCGCCATCGCGAGGGCGGCCATCTGCTCGTCGGCGACGTCGCCGCGGGTGTACGCGGCGATCACCCAGTCGATCTGCTCGTCGGACAGCGCCGCGCCGTCGCGTTTGGCGATGATGACGTCGACGGCGTCCTGCTCAGGCATCGCGGCCCAGGTTCTCGGGCCCGAACGCCTGCGGGAGCACGTCGGTCATCGGCTTGACGCCCTGCGGGGTGTCCAGCAGCAACTCAGCGCCGCCGTGCTCGTAGAGCAGCTGCCGGCAGCGCCCGCACGGCATCAGCGCCGCGCCGGCGCCGTCGACACAGGCGAAGGCGACGAGCCGGCCGCCGCCGGACGCGTGCAGCGCCGACACCAGTCCGCATTCGGCGCACAGCCCCACGCCGTAGGAGGCGTTCTCGACGTTGCAGCCGGACACCAACCGGCCGTCGTCGACGAGCGCGGCGGCGCCGACCGGGAAGTTCGAGTACGGCGCGTAGGCGTTCCCCATCGCTGCCACGGCCGCCGCGCGCAAGGCGGCCCAGTCGATCTCCCCGACGTCCATCCGCTCGCCCTTCGCTAGACCGTCACGAGCAGCGAGCGGACGCCGCGCAGCACGAACTCCGGCCGCCGGACCGGCGGCCGCGCCAGGGCCAATTTCGGGAAGCGGTTCAGCAGCGTGCCCAGCGACGCCTGCAGCTCGACCCGGGCCAGCGGCGCGCCCACGCAGAAGTGGATGCCCGCGCCGAAGCCGAGGTGCGGGTTGTCGGCGCGGGCGACGTCGAAGCGGTCCGGCTGGGCGAAGACGGCCGGGTCGCGATTGGCGGCGCCCAGCAGCGCCGCGATCTTCATACCCTGGGGTACGGTGACGCCGCCGATCACGGTGTCCGCGACCGCGGTGCGCTCGAACAGCTGCAGCGGCGCGTCGAAGCGGATCAGCTCCTCGACGGCCGTCGGCACGAGTCCGGGATCTGCGCGCACCGCCGCGAGCTGGTCCGGGTGCTGCAGCAGGGCGGCGACGCCGTTGCCGACGACGTTGACCGTCGCCTCGTGTCCGGCGTTCAGCAACAGCGTGCAGGTGGTGACGAGCTCGTCCTCGCTCAGCCGGCCGCCCTCGGCGTCGGTCTCGGCGATCAGCGAGGACACCAGGTCGTCGGCCGGCGCCCGACGGCGCACGGCGACCAGTTCGCGCAGGTAGTCGACGAACTCCTGCGACGCCGTCTCGGCCGCGGCGCGCTGCTGGTCGGTCACGGCGTACTCGTACATCTTGACGATCGCGTTCGACCAGGGCCGCAGCAGCGGCCAGTCCGACTCCGGCACGCCGAGCAGCTCGGCGATCACCTGCACCGGCAGCGGCTCGGCGTAATACGCCATCAGGTCCACCGGCGAGCCGTCGGCGCCGGCAGCCGCCACGTCGTCGGCGAGCCGGCCGGCCAGCTCGGCGATGCGCGGACGGAGCCGCTCGACGTGCCCGCGCGCGAACGCGCCGGCGACGAGCCTCCGCAGCCGGGTGTGCGTCGGCGGCTCGCTCTCGAGCAACGAGTTGACGTGGATGAGCTCGAAGGACGGCATCGGCTCGGACGGCCAGCGCGGCGCCCAGAGGCGGCCCAACGTGCGGACGCGCAGCACCGCGTTGGCGGCGGCGTGCGAGAACGTCAGCCACATGCCCGTGCGCTCATGCCATTGCACGGGCGCCACCGCGCGGGCGGCGGCAAAGCGCGGGTAGGGATCGGCGACGACGTCGGGCGAAGTCAGGTCGAGGTCGAGCGCGGGGTGCGCGCTCATGAGCCCTGCCCGCGGCGCCACGGCAAGCCGTCGGCGGCGGGCATGCGCAATCGTTGAGAGGCGAGCGCGAGCACGAACAGCGTGATGATCTGCGGGCTGTAGGTGGCGAACTCGTCCGGGATGCTGTCGGTCGTCAGATACCAGATCAACACCAGCGCGGCGAAGACGAGCGCGACGACGCCCTGCTTGACCCTGCGCCGGAACAGCGCGTAGGCCGCGACGAGGAACAGCACGATCGCGACGAGCAGCAGCAGCGCGTGCACCGTGGCGTCGGACGACTGCTGCTGCAGGCCGTCGGTGTAGCCGAACAGGGTCGAGCCGGCCGCCAGGCCGCCCGGGCGCCAGTTGCCGAAGATCATCGCGGCGAGGCCGATATAGCCGCGGCCGGCGGTCTGGCTCTCGTGGTAAACGCCGGTGTAGTCGACGAGGAACGCGCCGCCGAGCCCTGCCAGCAGGCCGGAGATGACCACGGCCGTCGTCTTCATCGTGTAGACCTTCACGCCGAGCGTCTCGGCCGCGGTGGGGTTCTCGCCGCACGAGCGCAGCCGCAGGCCGAACGGCGTCCGCCACAGCACGAACCACGTCACCGGGATCAACAGGATGGCGATGATCGTGAAGAGGTTCAGCGAGGTGACGACGCCGGCGAGCAGGCCGAAGAGGTCGGACACGAAGAACCAGTGGTGTCCCTCGATCTTCTGGAACTGCGAACCCGCGGAATGCCAGTTCAGCGTGCTGAAGGCGTCCACCTTCGGCGACTGCGTCGGGCCGCCGCCGGAGGACAGCGCCTTCTGGCTGGTGAAGACGATGCCCGACAGGTACTTGGTGACGCCGGGGGCGAGGATGTTCAGCGCCACGCCCGAGATGATCTGGTCGACGCCGAACCCGACGGTCGCGATCGCGTGCAGCACGCCGCCGATCAGGCCGCCGGTCAGCCCGCCGACGATCAGCATCCAAGGGCTGTGCGTCTGGTAGGCGAAGTCGGCGGCGAACCAGGTGCCCAGGATCATCTGGCCCTCGAGTCCGATGTTCACCACCCCGGCGCGCTCGGCCCAGAGGCCGCCGAGGCCGGCCAGCATGATCGGCACCGCGCTGTTGATCGCGGCGCCGAGCGCGCCGTCGGAGGTCAGGTCGTTCTTGCCGCTGATGACGCGGGTCAGGCTCAGCACGGCCAGCCCGAGCACCGCAGCCAGCACCAGCCGGGTGACCGTGCGGTTGGCGGTCGCGCGCCGCCGGTCGGCGCACAGCGGCGAGCCCGGCACTACCTCGGCGGAGGCGTCGCGCACCGTCATGTCGCGGAGTCCACGCGGAATCGTGCAGCGTTCTTTGCGCAGCGATTTCGTGGGGTGCTCATGCCGCGGCCTCCGTACCAGCAGGTATGGCACCGAGCTGGCGGCCGACCCGGTTCTGCTGGCGGCGCAGAGCATACCGGCGCACCAGCTCGTACGCGACGACGGCCGACAACACCACGACCCCCTCGGTGATCGACACGACGGACGTCGGGATGTTGCTGATCTGCAAGATGTTCGACGAGGTGTCCAGGAACGACCAGAGCAGCGCGGCGAACACGATGCCGAGCGGGTTGTTGCGTCCGAGCAGCGCGATCGCGATGCCGGTGAAGCCGATGCCGGACGGCGTGCTGAGCGAGTAGTTGTGCGCATCGCCCAGCAGCACCGGCATGTTCACCAGGCCGGCGACCGCGCCGGACAGCAGCATCGCGATCACCACCATGCGCTTGACGTTCACGCCGCTGGCCTGCGCCGCCGACGCCGAGCGCCCGGTCGCGCGCAGGTCGAATCCGAACCGGGTGCGCGTCACGAGCAGTTGGAACCCGACGCCGACGACGACCGCGAGGAACACGAGGCCGAAGACCTTGGTGTCCGCGCCCGGGATCAGCGGCAGGCCGCGCACCTGGCCCGAGCCGTCGATCGGCTTCGTGGTCAGGTCGTTGCCGTTGAGGACGCCGAGCCGTTTCGCGTTCAGCAGATACGCGATGACGCCCGTCGCCACGAAGTTCAACATGATGCTCGAGATGACCTCGCTGACGCCGCGGGTCACCTTCAGCACGCCGACGAGCCCGGCCCAGAACGAGCCGACGAGCATGGCGACGACGACGATCGCGAGCTGGTGGAGGCCATTGGGCAGCGCGACTTCGCCGCCGAAGGCCGCGGCGAGGATGGCGGCGAGTTGATACTGCCCGTCCACCCCGATGTTGAACAGGTTCATCCGGAACCCGATGGCCACCGCGATCGCCGACAGGTAGTACGTCGTCGCTTGGTTGATCGTCGCCGCGATCTGGTTCGCCTGGGTGCCGTAGTCGACCATCGTCGTCAGCGTCTTCCACGGCCCGTGGCCGGTGATCAGCAGCACGACAGACGTCACGAGGCCGGCGAAGACCAGCGCCACCAGGGCGGCGACGACGGCCAGGGCGAGGCGGTTCAGCCGCTCTCTCACGAGCCGTCCTCCTGCCCGCGGTCCGCGCCGGTCATCGCCGCGCCGAGCTCGGCCGGCGTCACATGCCGCGGATCCAGTTCGGCGACGAGCCGGCCGCGCAGGATCACCCGCAGCGTGTCCGACATGCCGACGAGCTCGTCCAGGTCGGCCGAGATCAGCAGCACCGCCAGGCCCTCGGCGCGCGCCGTGCGCAGCAGGTCCCAGATCGCCGCCTGCGCGCCGACGTCCACGCCGCGGGTGGGGTGCGAGGCGATCAGCACGGTGGGGTGCGAGCTCATCTCGCGTCCGACGATCAGCTTCTGCTGGTTGCCGCCGGACAGTGACGCGGCGGTGACGTCGATGCCGGGTGTCCGGACGTCGTACTCGTCGACGATCCGCTCGGTGTCGCGCTTGGCCGCCCGAATGTCGATCAGCGGGCCGCGGGCGTTCGGCTTCTCGGTCTGGTGGCCGAGGATGCGGTTCTCCCACAGCGGCGCCTCGAGCAGCAGGCCCTGCCGGTGCCGGTCCTCGGGGATGTAGCCGACGCCCGCCTCGCGTCGGCGGCGGGTGCCCCAGCCGGTGATGTCCTTCCCGCCGAGCAGGATCGAGCCGGCCGCGACGGGCCGCAGCGCGAGGATCGCCTCGACGAGCTCGGCCTGCCCGTTGCCCTCGACGCCGGCGATGCCGACGATCTCGCCACGCCGCAGCTCCAGGTCGATGTCGGCCAGCAGCGGGCGGCCGTCCGCGTCGCGCACCGTCAGACCGCGCACAGCGAGCTGCACGGTGTCGGTGACCGTCGACTCGCGCAGCTCCGGCACCGGCAGCGACGAGCCGACCATCAGCTCGGCCAGCTGGCGGGCGGTGGTCTGCTCCGGGTCGACGGTGCGCACGGTCGTCCCGCGCCGGATGACGGTGATGGCGTCGGCGACGGCGAGCACCTCGTCGAGCTTGTGCGAGATGAACAGCACGGTCAGGCCCTCGGACTTCAGCTCGCGCAGGTTGCCGAACAGCTCGTCGACCTCCTGCGGCACGAGCACCGCGGTCGGCTCGTCCAGGATGAGGATCTTGGCCCCGCGGTAGAGCACCTTGCAGATCTCGACGCGCTGCCGGTCGCCGACGCCGAGCGCCTCGACGAGGACGTCCGGCCGAAGGCCGAGACCGTAGGAGTCGGAGATCTCCATGATCCGGCGACGGGCGGCGCGCTTGTTCAGGATGCCGCCGCGGCTGGGCTCGGCGCCGAGCACGATGTTCTCGAGCACGCTGAGGTTGTCGGCGAGCATGAAGTGCTGGTGCACCATGCCGATGCCTGCGGCGATCGCGTCGGCCGGCGAGGAGAACGTCATCTGCCGGCCGTCGACCTCGATCGAACCCTCGTCCGGCCGGTGCATGCCGTAGAGCGTCTTCATCAGCGTCGATTTGCCGGCGCCGTTCTCGCCGACGATCGCGTGGACAGTGCCGCGGGCGACGGTGATGTCGATGTCGGAGTTCGCGACGACGCCCGGGTAGCGCTTCGTGATGCCCCGCAGGGCGACGGCCGGCGCGGGCCCCCCGACGTCGGCCGGCGCACCGCTGTCGGGCGCCGGTGCGGGCTGCGCTGCGACCATGCGGTGTGCACCCCTTCACCGGAACGAGCAGCGGGCCGGGACGACGCTACCGCGCCGTCCCGGACCGCCTCGAGCAGTCGGCTCAGATGGTGGTCGGCACCGTGATCTGGCCGCTGATGATCTCCTTCTTGTACTTTTCGATCGTCGCCTCGTACGGCTTGAGCTTCGGGTTCGACGTCGCGTAGCCGACGCCGTTGTCCTTCAGGCTGAACCGCGTGGAGCCAGCCTTGAACTGGCCCTTCACGTCTTGGCTGATGAAGTCGTACACCGCGGTGTCGACGCCTTTCAGCGCAGAGGTGAGGATCAGGCTCTTCTCGTCCGCGGGCGCGGTCTGGTACTGGTCGGAGTCGACGCCGATCGCCAGCTTGTCGACCTGCTTGGCGGCGTCGAACAGACCGGCCCCGGAGCCGCCCGCCGCGTGGTACACGACGTCGGCGCCGTTCTGGTACATGCCCAGCGCGGTCGTCTTGCCCTTGGCCGGGTCGCCGAAGCCGCCGAAGTCCGGCGGCTGGGTCAGGTACTTGACCTGGATCTTGATCGACTTGTTGACGGCGTGCACACCCGCCTGGAAGCCCGCCTGGAACTTCTGGATCAGCGGCTCGTTGACGCCGCCGATGAAGCCGACGTTCTTCGTCTTGGTGGCCAGCGCCGCGGCCACTCCGACGAGGAAGGAGCTCTCGTTCTCGGTGAACAGCAGGCATTCGACGTTCGGCTGCGCCGTGCTGCCGGTGCAGTTCGCGTCGTCGTCGATGATCGCGAAGTGCACCTTCGGGAACTTCGGCACGACCTTGCCGACCGCGGTCGAGTACGCGAAGCCGACGGCGACCACCGGGTTGTATCCCGATGTCGCCAGCAGCGTCAGCCTGTCCTCCTTGGACTGCTCGCTCTCGCCCTGAGTCGCCGCGAGCTCCTTGGTCTGCACGCCGAGGGTGGTCTTCGCCTTGTCGAGCCCGGCTGCGGCGAGGTCGTTGAACGACTTGTCGCCGCGGCCGCCGACGTCGTAGGCCATGCCCACCTTGACGCTGGCGGCGCTGCTGGACGACGAACCGCCGCTGGACGACGAGCTGCCGCCCCCGGCCGGCGCCGAGCTGCTCGAGCCGCCGCCCCCGCCGCTGCTGCCACAGGCCGCGAGCGCGAATGCCGCGCTCACCGCAAGGGCGCCCAACTTCATCCCACGCAGTGCGCGCAAGACATTCCCCTCTCGCTTCGGTCATGGTTCGCGGACGCGCCGGACGCGATGCCGCGTCGGCGGGGTTCGCCCGTGATGGGAGCACCGTAATACCTCGCCGTGGGCCGCCCCGCCCGGTCACCTGGTCGACACCAGATCGTTGCCGGCCGCGGCAGGCCGTTGGGATGTGATGTCCGCTGCCTCACACCTCGGTCGATGTCGCGCAGATGTGCGCACGACTAACATTCGATTACGCGCACCCGCCCGCCAGACCACCGGCTCCTCGAGGCGCGAAACCTGGAGGTAGTTGCCGCGTGACCGAGCTTGCGAGGTCACCAATGTGGCCAGCACGCCGTCACCGCCCGACGAAGGAGGGCGCGTGACCGCCGCGCCAAGCCTGCCCAATACGAAGCCGGCCCAGCACAAGACCCGGCTGACCGGCTCGTTGTACCGCGGCCGCGAAGGCATGTGGTCGTGGGTCGCGCATCGCATCACCGGCGTGCTGACGTTCTTCTTCCTGTTCGCGCACGTGCTGGACACCGCGCTGGTGCGGGTGTCGCCGGAGTCCTACGACAAAGTCATCGACACGTACAAGAACCCCTTCGTCAACCTGATGGAAATCGGGCTGGTCGGCGCGGTGCTGTTCCACGCGCTGAACGGGCTGCGGATCATCGCGTTGGACTTCTGGTGGAAGGGCACGCGCTACCAGCGCCCGATGCTCTGGGCGATCGTGCTCGTCTGGGTCGTGGTGATGGTGCCGGGCGCCTACTTCATGTTCCAGCACTCCTTCGAGCAGCTGTTCGGGAGCAAGTGATGAGCTCGATGAACTCGCCGATCCCGCCGGTGATCGAAGCGCCGAGATCGGCGCCGCTGCAGCCGCGGCGCGGGCGCACCAACACCGAGATGTACGCGTGGCTGTTCATGCGGATCTCCGGCGTCGTGCTGGTGTTCCTGGTGCTCGGGCACCTGTTCATCATGAACATCCTCGACGGCGGCGTGCAGCGGTTGAACTGGGGCTTCGTGGCCGGCCGGTGGGCGTCACCGTTCTGGCAGGTATGGGACCTGCTGATGCTCTGGCTCGCCATGCTGCACGGGACGAACGGGCTGCGGACGATCATCAACGACTACACCCGGCGCGACGGCACCCGCGTCGCGCTCAAGGGCGTCCTCTACACGGCCACGACGGTCACCGTGCTGCTCGGCACGCTGGTGATCTTCACCTTCGACCCGAACCTCGGCGCCGGCTCATGACCATTCCACCCGCGGCGTCCCTCCGCTCCGCTCCTCGGGCCCTGGGGGGCCCTGCGATGCTCGCGGAGGACCGCCGCTCATGACAATCCACCGGCATTCCTACGACGTCGTCATCGTCGGCGCGGGCGGCGCCGGCATGCGCGCGGCGCTCGAGTCCTCGGCGCGGGTGCGCACCGCCGTCCTCACCAAGCTCTACCCCACCCGGTCGCACACCGGCGCGGCGCAGGGCGGCATGTGCGCCGCCCTCGCCAACGTCGAGGAGGACAACTGGGAGTGGCACACCTTCGACACCGTCAAGGGCGGCGACTACCTCGTCGACCAGGACGCCGCCGAGGTGATGTGCAAGGAGGCCATCGACGCGGTC
>NZ_CAXULP010000007.1:0-203897 GCF_964251945.1 uncultured Jatrophihabitans sp. | reverse complement strand
CCACCCGCCGCTACCGCACCATCGCCATCCGCACCGCCGGGCACGTCCTCACCGCCGAAGAACCTCTACCACCCGAGTTACGGGCCGCCCTCGCCGTCATCGTCTGAAAAAGACCTGCGCACCAAATTGAGCCAAGCCAGATCATCTCGTACGACGTTCTGCTACGGAACTATCTTTCGAAGTCGAGCAGCTAACCGGATCGAATCGACCCCGAGATGGCACGTTCGCCTCGCGGCCGTGGCTAGAATGTACGAGGCGTCGCCCACGTAGGGCAGCAGGGCCGAAGTGATCGACGGAGGCGTCCATAATGGCCATCTATCTCTTCGCTTGCAACCAATGTGGCCAACAGTTTGAGGAGCGCCGACCATGGCGCACACGTGATCACGGCGCACGGTGTGCGGGGTGCCAGTCCGAGGACACTCGACGCCTGGTGGCGGCTGGCGCGAGTCTTCTAGGCCGAGCGGGCAGGCCATTATTCGAGCGACCGCCGGCCCCTCCGAGAAATCGACCGCTTGACACAATCGATGTGCCGCCAGAGCGCCGCGCAATGGTTGAAATCTGGGGTGGGGACGCGCCAACGCCGTCCCACCCCGCAGCGATCACCATCAGCAATTCCGACGGGGCCGAGATTTCCAATATCGAAAGTTCCGGTACAGGAGCCGGAACGGCACTCCGCATCATCGGCGGCAAGGGTGTGACAATGAGGGACAGCAAATTTGCGGGCTAGTCCGCTTCATCGGACGGGCGACTGGCGGTGTAGCGCAAGTTCCGAAGCCGGAGCCGGTCGGACTCGTCAATCCGGATTGCACCACCTTCTGACGAGATATTCGACAGGTCACCGTCGTGTGAACGAGTCACGTGCAGCATTGGGACGGGGTAGGGAGTCCTAGCCGAGCTGCCGCCCACAGGCTCGCTTTGCCCGGCACGCCTATACGCGCCTTCGACGAGCACCACGGCGAGAACAACGACTCCGATCGGCAGCGTCCAGGCCAGCGAGACCCAATGAACCACGGGTGGGGCGGACACTCCGAAGGCGACCAACGCGACCGCGATCAGCGACACGTACCACTGGTAGAGCGACGTCAGGGAACCCAACCCGGCCGCAAAACACCGAGCGACGAACAGCGCCCGGCTCCTCACGATCGCCAGGCTACCGCGGCGACCATCGTCTCGACGATTACCCGACGGGGCAGCGTGGCAGTAGCAAGGGTCTGTCTGGCACCTACATCGACCCGGCGGCCGGGCGGGTCACAGTCGGCGCGCAAGCCGACGAGCGGCTGTCCACCAAGGTTGACTTGAAACCATCGACACGCGCCCTGTACGAGTCGGTCCTAAGCGTCCACATTCGACCGCGCTGGGGCAGCACTCCCCTGGCACGCGTGGACCACGCTGCGCTACAGGCGTGGATTGCCGAACTGGTCGCGTCGGGTGCAAGCGCGGGCCACGTGCACAAGATCCACAACGTGCTGAGCGGCATTCTCGCGCTCGCCGTTCGGTCCAAGCGTCTGCCCTCGAACCCCTGCGACGGCCTGAACCTGCCCCGCAGCGCTCAGAAGCCGCTTCGGTACCTGACGGCCGCGCAGGTCGCCCAGCTGGCCGCCGAGGCGTCCAGGTTGCCATCAGGGCGTCCAAGGCGGGCCACAGACGCCGCATTCGGTCAGTACCGGCTAGTTGTGCTCGTGCTCGCCTACTGCGGTCTGCGATGGGGTGAGTTAGCAGCACTGCGCGTGACGTCTGTGGACCTCATGCGCCGCCGCATCTTGGTCTCGGCGTCGGTGAGCGAAGTCAACGGCTCTCGATTGGAGTGGGGGCCCCGAAAATCACGAGAATCGCTCGGTTCCTGTACCCGGGTTCCTGGGCGACCTGGCCGCACACCTGGCCGGGAAGTCACCCGGCGATCTCGTGTTCACTGCGCCGGACGGCGGCGTGCTGCGGAACCGGAACGCGCGGCGGGCGTGGTTCAACCGGGCGGCCTGCGCGATCGGCGTGGACAGCCTCACGCCTCACGAGCTACGGCATACCGCCGCGAGTCTGGCCGTGAGTACGGGGGCGAACGTTAAGGCGGTTCAGCGCATGCTCGGGCACGCGTCGGCCACGTTGACACTGGACGATATGCGGACTTGTTCGACGCCGACCTAGACGCCGTGGCGGACCGCCTGGACGTCATCGCCCGAAACGCGGCGGAAGCGCAGACAAAATCCTCACGGAATCTGGCCCCAGTGGCGAGCATTCGAACTACCCCGTAAATGACTACAGGCCCCGGAATACGGGGCCTGTAGGTGGTGGGCGATACTGGGATTGAACCAGTGACCCCTACCGTGTCAAGGTAGTGCTCTCCCACTGAGCTAATCGCCCCGCTGTGTGCACCGGCTGGCCGGTGGTTGTCCGTTCGAGGCGGCGGCGGGAATCGAACCCGCGTACAGGGCTTTGCAGGCCCTTGCCTAAGCCACTCGGCCACGCCGCCGCAATCCGCCGCCCGACCGCCAAGGCCAGCGCGTGCGGTGCCCGGCCGCCGAATGCGGTACCTCGAGCGGACGACGGGATTCGAACCCGCGACCCTCACCTTGGCAAGGTGATGCGCTACCAGCTGCGCTACGTCCGCGAAACGCACCGACGCTCTCGCGCCTCGTGCCGATCATCGACTCTATCCGACGCGGGAAGGTCGTTCCAAACCGGTCCGAACCGCGCCAGGGGCCGCCTGCCTACCCGGCGAGCACTGGCCATAACTCGTCGATCTGCCTCGCCAGCGCGTCCAGATCGCCGTCGTTCACTATTAGGTGGTCCGCCACCGCGCGGCGCTGTTCGTCGCTCGCCTGCGCCGACATCCGCTCCCGCGCGTCGGCCTCCGCCATGCCGCGGCCGGCCAATCGGGCCAGCCGGAGGTCGACGCCGGCCTCGACCACGACCACGGTGTCGAAGCCGGCGGCGAGGCCGTTCTCCGCCAGCAACGGGACGTCGTAGACGACCACCGCGCCCTCGGGCGCGTGCGACATGAGCTCGTCGGTCCGCGCGCCGACGAGCGGGTGCACGATCGCGTTCAGCGCGGCGCGCTGCTCAGGGTCGGCGAACACGATCGCGGCAAGCGCCGGTCGGTCCAGCGCGCCGTCCGCGGTCAGCACGCCCCGGCCGAACCGCTCGACGACGGCGGCAAGACCGGGCGTGCCGGGCTCCACCACCTCGCGGGAGATCGCGTCGGCGTCGATCACGAACGCCCCACGCTCGGCGAGCAGCCTCGCGACGGTGCTCTTTCCAGAACCCACTCCCCCGGTCAGCCCAACGCGCACGTTTGCGACGTTAGCGGACCGCCCAACAGCACAGCGGCGCTGCGCTGGAACGAACCAGCAACAGCGCCACTGCGACGGTCAAGCGGCCCAGGGGGCAACGGAAATCCGGCGAGGCGGCCCAGCCTCAGCGGCCGGCGAGCTTCTCCCGCAGCGCGGCGAGCGCCTCGTCGGAAGCAAGCGAGCCGCCACTGTCGGCGTCGGCCGGCGCGGCGTCGGAGCTGTAGGACGTCGCCTCGCCGGAGTCCGACGCTGCGGCAGCGTCCGCCTTCTGGGCGTCCTCGAGCTGCTTGCGGTGCGCCTCGAACCGCTCGCGGGCGGCCGCGTACCGCTTCTCCCAGGCCTCGCGAGCCTCGTCGTAGCCGTCGAGCCATTCGTTGGTCTCGGGGTCGAAGCCCTCGGGGTATATGTAGTTGCCCTTGTCGTCGTACTGGGCTTCCATGCCGTACTGCGCCGGGTCGAAGCTGTCATCGGTCAGCGCGCCCTCGTTGGCCTGCTTCAGTGACAGCGAGATCCGCCGGCGCTCGAGGTCGATGTCGATGACCTTGACCAGCAGGTCGTCGCCGACGTTGACGACCTGCTCCGGGATCTCCACATGCCGCTCGGCGAGCTCGGAGATGTGCACCAGACCCTCGATGCCATCCTGCACCCGGACGAACGCGCCGAACGGAACCAGCTTGGTGACCTTGCCGGGCACGACCTGGCCGATCTGGTGTGTCCGCGCGAAGTGCCGCCACGGGTCTTCCTGAGTCGCCTTCAGCGACAGGGAGACGCGCTCGCGGTCGAGGTCGATGTCGAGCACCTCAACGGTGACCTCCTGTCCGACCTCGACGACCTCGGACGGGTGGTCGATGTGCTTCCAGGACAGCTCGGACACGTGCACCAGGCCGTCCACCCCGCCAAGATCGACGAAGGCGCCGAAGTTGACGATCGAGGACACCACGCCGGTGCGCACCTGGTCCTTGGCGAGCTTGTTGAGGAATTCGCTGCGCACCTCGGACTGCGTCTGCTCGAGCCACGCGCGGCGCGAGAGCACGACGTTGTTGCGGTTCTTGTCCAGCTCGATGATCTTCGCCTCGAGCGTCTTCCCGACGTAGGGCTGCAGGTCGCGCACCCGGCGCATCTCGACAAGGGAGGCGGGCAGGAAGCCGCGCAGGCCGATGTCGAGGATCAGGCCGCCCTTGACGACCTCGATGACGGTGCCTTCGACGACCTCGTCGTTGTCCTTCTTCTGCTCGATCGTGCCCCAGGCGCGCTCGTACTGCGCGCGCTTCTTGGACAGGATCAGCCGGCCCTCTTTGTCCTCCTTCTGCAGGACGAGCGCCTCGACCTCATCGCCTACGGAAACGACCTCGTTGGGGTCGACGTCGTGCTTGATGGAGAGTTCGCGGGAGGGGATCACGCCTTCGGTCTTGTAACCGATGTCGAGCAGGACTTCGTCCCGGTCGACCTTGACGATCGTGCCCTCGACGATGTCGCCATCGTTGAAGTACTTGATCGTCTTATCGATGGCGGCGAGGAAGTCGTCGGCCGAGCCGATGTCGTTGATCGCGACTTGCGGGGTGATGCTGGCTGGAGCAGGGGCTTCGGTGGTGGACGTCATGAAGTTGGTGGGTCCTGACAAGGGTTCGCAGTTCGGCGGACAGGGCCTTATCGAAGCCGACGAGATGCTCGAGCTTCGGCGGCCTACTCCATGTCGAGGCCACAGACCTGTCCCACCAGCGCTCAACCCTACCCCTGAGGTCAGCGTTTCCGGCAATCGCGGTCAGCCGACGGCGCCCAGCACCTCGCGCACCTCGGCGATCGTCTCGGCCAGCGCCTGGCGGGCGGCCGGCACTATTCCGGGCAGCGAGATGTAGCCGTGCACCGCGTCGACGTAGTTCGTCAATCGCACCGGCACACCCGCCGCCCGCAGCGCCTTGGCGTAGGCCGCGCCGTGGTCGCGCAGCGGGTCGAATTGGGCCGTCTGGATCAGCGCCGGCGGCAGGTCGTCCAGCGTCGCGCGCAAGGGCGAGGCGTAGGGGTCGGTCATCTCCCGCGTCGAGTTGTGGAAGTACAGCCCGGGCGTGGTCGCGATGTCCTTGCTGGTGAGGATCGGCGCGTTGCCGTTCTCCTTCTCCGACGGCAGATCCGCGGCGAGGTCGACGGAGGGGTAGATCAGGATCTGCTGCGCGATGGCCGGGCCGCCGCGGTCGCGAGCCATCAGCGACACCACCGCGGCGAGGTTGCCGCCGGCGCTGTCGCCCATCACCGCCAACCGCTGCGGATCCACGCCGAACTCGCCCGCGTGTTCGGCCACCCAGACCGTCGCGTCGTAGCAGTCCTCGGCCGGCCCGGGGAAGGGGTGCTCGGGCGCGAGCCGGTACTCGACCGACACGACGACGACGTGCGCTTGCGCGGCGAGCGCGCTGGCCCACCATTCGGACTGCCGGGCGTCGCCGGACACCCAGCCGCCGCCGTGGAAGTTGACGACGACCGGCAACACGGCAGTGCCCGCGTCCTTCGGCCGGTAGACGCGCAGCGGCAGCTCGACGCCGTCGGAGGACTTGGCGGCTCGCTCGGTGATCTCGGCGTGCGGGTCGGCGCGGCCGGCGATCAGCCAGGCGCCGGGCATTCGCAGAAACTTGGCGCGCGCGTCGGCGGCCGCACGCACCTTCTCGGCTGGTTGCTGCATGACCGGCGCGCGGTCGAGCAGCTTGTAGACGGTCCAGAATGCGGCGGTGCGCAGCGGAACAGGCATGACCGTCATGTTACTGGCGGGTAACCGATGTGGGAATCCGAGGCGACGACCGCCACCATTCCCGAGTTGTCCTCGCTTCGTCGTGCCACAGCCCGACGAAGCGAGGACAACTCGGGCGGACGGGCTGGATATCGTCGCGTCGTGAGTGAGCGGCCGATCGCCGCCGGCGGCGGCCGGCGCACCGCGGACGACCCGACGTCGGTGCGGGCCAACCGCGGCTGGTGGGATTCCGACGCCGACGCCTACCACGCCGAGCACGGCGACTTCCTCGGCGAGACGGACTTCGTGTGGTCGCCGGAGCGGCTGCGCGAGGCCGACGCCCGTCTGCTCGGCGACGTCCGGGGCCTGCGGGTGCTCGAGGTCGGCTGCGGGTCGGCGATGTGCTCGCGCTGGCTCGTCGGCGCCGGCGCCCGGCCGGTGGCCTTCGACCTGTCGGCGGGCATGCTGCGCCACGCGCGCGACGCGGCCGCGCGGACCGGCGTGGCCGTGCCCTTGGCGCAGGCCGACGCGCAGCGGCTGCCCTTCCGCGACGCCGCGTTCGACCTCGCATTCACCGCGTTCGGCGCGGTTGCGTTCGTCGCGGACAGCGCCGCAGTGATGCGCGAGGTCGCGCGGGTGCTGCGGCCCGGCGGGCGGTGGGTGTTCTCGACGACGCACCCGACGCGCTGGTCGTTCCCCGACGATCCTGGCCCGGCCGGGCTGCGCGCGACGATGCCCTACTGGGACACGACGCCGTACGTCGAGCATGACGAGGACGGCACGCCCACCTACGTCGAGCACCACCGCACGCTAGGCCAGCGGGTGCGCGAGATCGCGGCGGCCGGGTTCCGGCTCGTCGACGTCGTCGAGCCGGAGTGGCCGGCGGGGCACACCGCCGAGTGGGGCCAGTGGTCGCCATTGCGCGGCGCGATCCTGCCCGGCACCGCGATCTACGTCTGCGAGCTGAGCTGAGCTGAGCTGAGCTGATCGCTCCGGTTGCGTGGCGCGATACCAGCTCAGTGGCGCGATATTCCGAGCCACTGAGTCGGAATTGCACCACTGACCGGTGCGAGCCGAGATAGCGTCCGACCGATGATGCCGGCCGGCTCAGTGTGCGGCTTCGTGCCAGGTTCGGCCGAGACCGATGGACACGTCCATCGGGACGTCGAGTGAGTACGCGCCGCCCATCTCGCGGCGGACGAGGTCCTCGACCGTTGCCCGCTCGCCCGGCGCGATCTCCAGCACCAGCTCGTCATGCACCTGCAGCAGCAGCCGCGACTTCAGCCCGGCGTCCCGCAGGCCGTTGTGAACGCCGAGCATCGCGACCTTGATGATGTCGGCGGCGCTGCCCTGGATCGGCGCGTTCAGCGCGGCCCGCTCGGCCATCTCGCGCAGGTTGCGGTTGTCGCTCGTCAAGTTGGCGAGATAGCGGCGGCGACCCATGATCGTCTCGGTGTAGCCGGTCTGCCGCGCGTCCTCGACCACCGAGCGCAGGTAGTCGCGCACCCCGCCGAACCGGGTGAAGTAGGCGTCCATTTGCCCGCGCGCCTCGTCCGCGCCGATCTTCAGCTGCCGGGACAGCCCGAACGCGGACAGCCCGTACGCCAACCCGTAGCTCATCGCCTTGATCCGCCGGCGCATCTCCGGATCGACGTCCTGCGTCGGGATGTCGAACGCGCGGGACGCGACGAAGGTGTGCAGGTCCTCGCCGGTGCCGAACGCCTCGATCAGCCCCTCGTCGTGGGAGAGGTGGGCCATGATCCGCATCTCGATCTGGCTGTAGTCGGCCGTCATCAGCGACTCGAAGCCGTCACCGACGACGAACGTCTCGCGGATGCGCCGCCCCTCGGCGGTGCGCACCGGGATGTTCTGCAGATTCGGGTCGGTGGAAGACAGCCGGCCGGTCGCGGCGACCGTCTGGTTGAACGTGGTGTGGATGCGCCCGACGTCGTCGATCAACGGCAGCAAGCCGTCGACGACCGTCTTCAGCCGCGCGACTTCCCGGTGCCGCAAGAGCAGTTCGAGCACTGGATGCGCAGTCTTCACGTACAGGTCGGCGAGGGAGTCGGCGTCGGTGGTGTAGCCGGTCTTGATCCGCTTGGTCTTCGGCAGCTCGAACTGGTCGAACAGGATTTCCTGCAGCTGCTTGGGCGAGCCCAGGTTGAAATCCCGCCCGACGAGCTGGTGCGCGTCCTGCTCGACGGCCTTGACGCCCGCGCCGAGCTCGGTCTGCAGCGCGAGCAGCGCGTCGGTGTCCGCGGCGATGCCGACGGCCTCCATGTCCGCCAGCACGTAGGTGAGCGGCAGCTCCATGTCGCGCAGCAGCTGCGCGCCGCGGTTCTGGCCGAGTTGCTCGTCGTAGGCGTCGGCGAGGTCCTTGATCGCCGAGGCGCGGACTGTCTCGGCGCCGGCCAGCACGTCCTCGGACTCGTCCAGCCCGCCGTCGAGGGTCAGCTGGCCGGACTCCTCCACGTTGCTGCGCAGCTCGCGGCGCAAGGTGCGCAGGGCGAGGTCGGCGAGGTCGAAGGTGCGCTGGTCCGGCCGCAGCAGGTACGCGGCGAGCTGGGTGTCGTCGGTGACGCCGCGCAGCTCCCAGCCGTGTTGGCGTAGCGCGAGCAGCGGGCCCTTCACGTCGTGCACCGCCTTGGCGACCGTCGGGTCGGCGAGCCAGCCAGCGAGCGCGCGGTCGTCCTCCGGGGTCAGCATCTGCGGGGCGAGGAACGCGGCGCTACCGTCGGCGGCGGCCAGCGCGATCCCGGTCAGCACCCCGACGCCGCGCCCCCAGCTGCCGCGAAACGTTAGGCCGACCCGTTCGCCGTCGCGAGCGTGCTCGTCGAGCCACTGCGCGACGTCGCCGGGGCCGAGCCGGGTGGTGGCGACGTCGAAGCCTTCGTCGGCCTCCGGCGCGGCGGCCTCGACGGTCGCGAACAGCCGCTCGCGCAGCACCCGGAACTGCAGGTCGTCGAAGAGCCGGTGCACCTCTTCGCGGTCCCACTGCTGGCGGGCCAGGGACTCCAGCGGCACATCCAGCTGGACGTCGCGGACCAGCTCGGTGAGCCGGCGGTTCAACTCGACGCTCGCGACGTGTTCGCGCAGCGCGTCGCCGACCTTGCCCTTGACGGTGTCGACCCGCTCGATGAGCTCGTGCAGCGAGCCGTACTCGCGCACCCATTTCGCCGCAGTCTTCTCACCGACCCCGGGGATGCCGGGCAGGTTGTCGCTCGGGTCGCCGCGCAACGCCGCGAAGTCCGGGTACTGCGCGGGCGAGAGGCCGTACTTGCTCTCGACCTCCTCAGGCGTGAACCGGGTCATGTCGCTCACGCCGCGCCTCGGATACAGCACGGTGACGTGGTCGTTGACGAGTTGCAACGCGTCCCGGTCGCCGGTGCAGATCAGCACGTCGACGTTCCCGGCGGTGGCTTGCACGGTGATCGTGGCGATGACGTCGTCGGCCTCGAATCCGGTCGCGGTGACGACCGGGATGCGCAGCGCGTCGAGGACCTCGCGAATCAGCGTCACCTGGCCGCGGAAATCATCCGGCGTCTCGGTGCGGCCCGCCTTATAGCCGGCGTAGGCCTCGCTGCGGAACGTCGTGCGGGACACGTCGAAGGCGACGGCGACGTGGGTGGGCTCCTCGTCCCGGAGCAGGTTGATCAACATCGAGGTGAAGCCGAAGACGGCGTTCGTCGGCTGGCCGGTGGTGGTGGACATGTCCACCTCACGCAGAGCGTAGAAGGCGCGATAGGCGAGCGAGTGCCCGTCGAGCAGCAGCAGCCTGGCGGTCTGCACGGGCGCGCTCACGCGGACGAGTGTATGGGCGCCCTCCGACGACGGCGACGGTCCCGCAGGCCCGCTCCAGCCCGGCGAGCGGTCAGGCGCCGCCGGCGGCGCGCGCCGCGAATCCGGCGCGTTGGGCGCGGGCGAGGCGGGCGCGCCGCAGCACAGCGACCCGGCCGCTCGCGTCGGTGAGGCCGAGGGTGCGGCGCAGCGTGGCGGTGCTGGCCAGCCGGTGCACGACCAGCGGCGCGAAGCCGATCCGGGCCAGGTAACGGTTCGCTTCACGCGAGCCCGCTGCTGCGGTGGCCAGCACGTGCTCCACGCCGGTTTCGTCGGCCATCTTGACGGCGGCGGCGAGCAGCGCCCGGCCGATGCCGCGCCGCCGCGCCTTCGGCGTCACCATCAGATGCGTCACGTGCACGACCGGGGTGAGGTCGATGGCGCCGACATCGTCCGCCTTGACCGCGACCATCCCGACCGGCTCGGCGGACTCGTCTACGGCGAGCAACACGGTCCGGTCGTCGCGGGCGAGCATCGCGGTGATCCGCGCTTCCAGCCGATCGCCGGCCGGGTCGGCCAGCGGGCGGCCGCCGCAGGCGCCGGCGCTGGTGTCGATCGACCGCACCAGGCCCGCGATCTGCTCGACATCGTCGACCGCAGCCAGGCGGATACGGACGTTGGCACGCGCCACGGCAGGCTCCCCCAGAAGATCGTGAATCGAGCAATCGGTGCGTTTGCAACAGTAGAACGCCGCAGACCAGGTCCACAACGGGCCCCGGCGACCCGAGCTGGTCAGCGCGTCGGCGCCGCGGCGCGGATCATCCGCCGAGGTATGCCTTGGTCAGCGAATCGTCTCTGATGAGTTCCGAGGCCGGGCCGTGAAGCGTCAGGCGTCCGGACTCCAGCACATAGGCGTAATCGGCGATGCGCAACGCGGCGAGCGCGTTCTGCTCGACGAGCAATACTGTGACGCCTTGCTCGCGAATCGCCTGAATGGTGTCGAAGATGACATCGACGAGCACCGGCGCGAGCCCCATCGACGGCTCGTCGAGCAGCAGCAACTTCGGGGCGCCGAGCAGCGCCCGGCCGACGGCGAGCATCTGCTGCTCGCCGCCGGACATCGTGCCGGCCTTCTGGTTGATGCGGTCACGCAGCACCGGGAAGAGGTCGAGGACCCGTTCGCGGTCGCGGGCGATGCCGTCCGTGTCCTTGCGGAGGAACGCGCCGAGGTCGAGGTTCTCCGACACGGTCATCCGTTGGAAGATCCGCCGGCCCTCGGGCGAATGGCAGATGCCGGCCTTGACGATGTCGTGCCCGGCCATGCCGCTGATCTTTCGACCCTGGAAGACGATCGAACCGGAGCGCGGCTTGAGCAGCCCGGAGATCGTGCGCAGCGTCGTCGATTTGCCTGCGCCGTTCGAGCCGATCAGCGTGACGATCTGGCCTTCGTGGACCGAAATGTCCAGGCTCTGGACGGCGGCGATGTTGCCGTAACTGACCGAGACCTTGTCCAGCTTGAGCATCGGCTCGCCGGTGGCGTTCGTCATGCGAGCCCTCCGGCCTGCTCGGTGCCGGACTTGCCTAGGTAAGCCTCGACCACCCGCTGGTTGGCGCGGATGTCGTTCGGCCCGCCTTCGGCGATGACCTCGCCTCGGTCGAGCACGGTGATCCGCTCGCTCACCCGCATGACGACGCTCATGTCGTGTTCAATCAGCAAGACGGACAGGTGACGCTCGTCGCGGATCCGGTGCACGAAGTCGGTGAAGACGGCCGATTCCTGCGGGTTCATGCCGGCGGTGGGCTCGTCGAGCAGCAACACCTTGGGCCGCAGCGCCAGCGCGCGAGCGACCTCGAGACGCCGCTGGTCGCCGTAGGACAGGTTGCGCGCGTATTCGTCGCGCGTCTTGGCGATGCCGACGAAGTCCAGCAACTCGGCGGCGAACTCGTGCGCCGCACGCTCTTCGCGGCGCTTGCGCGGGCTGCCGAAAACGGTGCCGAAGATGCCGGTCTTCAGATGCGAGTGCATCGCCACCATAACGTTCTCCTCGGCCGTCATCAGATTGAACAGCCGGATGTTTTGGAACGTTCGTGCGAGGCCGAGTTGGGCGATCTTGTGCGGCGGCCGGCCGGTGACGTCGCGCCCGTCGAGCTCGACGACGCCGCTGGTGGGTTGGTACAGCCCGGTGAGGATGTTGAAGAAGGTCGTCTTTCCGGCGCCGTTGGGCCCGATCAGGCTGACGACGGATTCCCGCGGGATCGTGAACGTCACGTCGTTCACCGCGACCAGCCCGCCGAACTTGATGGTGACGTTGCTGGCCTGCAGGCTCGGCGCCGAGCTCGACCCGCGCGTTGTCGCGATGTCCGCGGGCGCGCTCACTGCTGCTTCTCCCCCGTCGCGACGTCGGTGGTGTGCGCGGCGGCTTCCGCGGACGCGCCGCCTTCGAGCGCCTGCGCCGAATCGACGTCTGCGCCGAGCGACTCCATCTCGGTGCGCGAGGGCTCGCGCATGATCTGCCGGGTGCGGCGCTCGGGCAGGAGGCCCTCGCGGCGGAACAGCATCATCAACACCAGGATGACGCCGAACACGAGGAAGTTGTAGTTCGAGATCTCGATGTTCGCGTTGAACGTGCTGTTGTACACCGTGCCGAGCTGGTTGAGGCCGGTGTTGTTGATCCAGTCGAGCACGACGGCGCCGATCAGCACCCCCCACACGTTGCCCATGCCGCCGATCACGACCATGATCAGCACGAAGATCGAGTTGGCGTACTGGAAGCTGTCCGGGAACGCGCCGCCCACCGTCTCGGAGTACGCGACGCCGCCGAGCCCGCCGAAGGCCGCCCCGACAGCGTAGGCGGACAGCTTCGCCTTCACGAGCGAGACGCCCATCATGTTGGCCGCGAGCTCGTCCTCGCGAATCGCCAGCCAGGACCGGCCCAGGCGGCCGCCGCGGATCCGGAGGGACACGAACACGCAGAACGCGACGAGGGCGCAGAGGATCAGGTAAAGGAAGGGCAGCGCGCTCGCCGACAGCCCGAGCAGATCCGGGAAACCGACGTGGTTGAGCGGCTCGGGGTTGATCGGGTCGACCGGGTTGATCGCACGCGTTCCGTTGGTGATGTTCTGGCCGAAGATGTGATCGCCGTTGCGGAAGAACGCCGGAATGATCTCGCCGAAGGCCAGCGTCACGAGGGCGAGGTAGTCACCGCGCAGCCGCAGCGTCGGCGCGCCGATCAGGATGCCGAACCCGGCGCAGACCAGCGCCCCGATCAGCAGCACCAGCCAGAAGTTGAAGTGGATGCCCGGGATCGTCGCGACGGTTTTCACGCTGCCGACGTGCAGACCTCCTTTGATCTGCGACCAGAAGCTCGACATCAGCCACGCGCCGACGTACGTGCCGATGGCCCAGAACGCGACGTAGCCGAGGTCGAGCAGTCCCGCGTAGCCGACCACGATGTTCAAACCGAGCGCCATGATCGCGTAGACGAGGCACTCGTTGATGGCGGAGATCGGCGCCCAGTTGTCCACCGTCGAGTTGATGCTGTCGGTGAGATTGGGCAGCTGGTAGTAGAAGACGAAGGCGGCGACCGCCACAACGAGCATCGCGATCGACCACTTGAGGTTGGCGCCCGGGCGCCAGCCGCGCCGCCCCTTGGGCGACTTCGCGGGAGGTGTCGCCGCAGGCTTGGACATGGCGATGGCCATGGCTAGACCTTCTCCGTCGTTCGTTGACCCAGCAAGCCCTCCGGCTTGAAGACCAGCACGAGAATCAGGATCGCGAAGATCAGCGCCTTCGACCACTGCGCCCCGATGGCATAGGGCGACCCGTCGTTGAGCGCCTGGATGACGCCGATCAACAGCGCGCCGAGCACCGCGCCGAGCAGGTTGCCGATGCCGCCGAGCACCGCTGCGGTGAAGGCGAAGAGGCCGAGAGTAAGACCGTCGTCGTAGCGGGTGTGGCCCACGGTCTCGAGATAGAGCACCGCGCCGGCCCCGGCCATCGCACCGCCGAGTCCGAAGGTGAAGGAAATGGTGCGGTTCACGTTGATGCCCATCAGCCGAGCGGCGTCCTGGTCCTGTGCGGTGGCCCTCATCGCCTTGCCCTGCAAGGTGTTCTGCACGACGAACGTCAGACCGAGCAGCAGAAGCCCGGTGGCAATCAGCACCACGATGAACGACCACAGCACTTTTACCCCGCCGATGGTGAACCCGCTCTGGGTGAAGATGGTGTCCCACAGCGGCTGGCCCGAGCCGTTCACCAGCTGGCCGATATTCTGGAAGATGAACGACAACCCGACTGCGGTGATCAGCGGCGCGAGCTTCGGCGCGTTGCGCAGCCGGCGGTAGGCGAAGAACTCCGCGCCCATGTTGATGAGCGCACAGAAGATCATCACCACGATCATCGTCAGCACCAGCCCGAGGAAGGCGGTGACCGTCGGCGTCGTGAGATGCAGCCAGTTCACCATCATGTTCGCCGCCAGGACGGTGCCGAGCATGAACAGGTCGCCGTGCGCGAAGTTGATCAGCTCGATGATCCCGTAGACGAGCGTGTAACCGAGCGCGATAAGCGCATACAGCGCGCCGTTGCCAATTCCCGTCTCGATGTTCTGGAAGAACTGCGACGGCGCCTTCACGAGGTTGGCGATCAGCCACACCGCGGCGCCGATCAGCACCGCATATTTCGCGACCCGCTCCACCTGATCGCCGAGGCGGATCGGGCGGCGGCGCTTCGGCGACTTCGCTACGAGGATGGTCACCGGTCAGGACCTCTCTTCGAGTGAGCGGGAAAGAGATGCCGATTATCGACTACGGGCCGGGTGCCGTCGGCGTTCCCGACGACACCCGGCCCGCGGACGTGACTACTTGACCGATTCCGGCTGCAGGAAGGTCTCCTGGTTGTTCTTCATCACCAGGACGGAGATGTCCTTGGCGTTGACGTCGCCGGTCTTGGGATCGATGACCAGCTCCTTGCCGAGCACCGACTCGCTGGCCGGGATGGTGATCGGCGTGCTGCCGAACACCTGGTCCACGACGCTCTGCCGAGTGCCGTCGGACTTCGCGATGGCGGCCATGATGACCTGCATCGCGGCCGCGCCGTACAGCGGGTAGCTGCCGGTCGGCGCGGACCCGTACTTCGCCTTGTACGCGGCCAGCAGCTTCGCGCCGGCGCCCGCCTGCTTCAGCAGCTGCTCCGTCGCCAAGCCGGCGAAGGTCAGGTACATGCCCTGCGACTGCGGCTGCTTGTCCAGCGCCGGGTAGCCGGTGAAGCCGTCCGGCGCGAACATCTTGACCTTGGTGTTGTCACCCAGGACGTTGAACTTGTCCTTGACGAGCTGCCCGCCGTTCTGGTCATAGGTGCCGCCGAGGTAGATGCATTGGGCGCCCAATGCCTTGATCTTGGTCATCAGCGCGGTGTAGTTCGACGCCTTCGGGTCCCACGACTCGTTGCCGAGGACCTTGATGCCGTCCTTCGTCGCGTTCGTCGCGAACGACTTGGCGATGCCGGTGCCGTAGGTCGAGTTGTCGTTGATGACGTAGCAGTTCGTGACCTTCAGGTCCTGCTTGGCAAACAACGCCGCCGCGGTGCCCTGGTAGTCGTCGGTGGTGACCACGCGGGCGTAGTTGCGCTTGCCCGACGGGTAGTACTTGTCCGGCTCGCCCGGGTCGTTGCCGGCGTAGGACTTGGTCAGGCCGGGGCTGGTGTTCGCATCCGACACCATGAGCAGCGGGCCGCCGTTGAGGATCGGCACCTCGAGCTTCGCGCAGCCGGAGTTGAAGGTGCCCATGACCGCGATCTCGCTGGCGTTCGCGATGTGCGCCTGGGCGTTCTTCGTGCAGGTCGACGGGTCCCAAGCGCCGGTGGAGGCGATCGAGTTGTCGTAGACCTTCAGCTTGATGTTGTAGTTGCCGGCCTTGTCGCCGTGCTCGTCGAGGTAGAGCTGGATCATCTTGTTCGTCGAGTCGTTGGCGTCCTTGTTCGTGCCCTGCAACGGCAGGTCGGTCGCCACCGTGACGGTCTTGCCGCTGGCGCTGGCGGTGCTGCCGCCGCCGCTGCCGCTGCTGCCGCTACTGCTCGGACTGGAGCTGGAGCTCTTACAGGCCGCCACCCCGAGGACCGTCATCCCCAACACGAGGGGAACGCTGACTACTGAACGAAACCGCAACTGAGCCTCCTGAAGGCTGATTGTTCGGCGCTGTTAGCGCGGATGCTCACGCCTCTGGGGGCGGATGGCGGAAGCCTAACCCGGCGAACCGCAGGCGAGCGCCTATCGTCCTCCCCGTGACCGGGTCGTTATGCACGGCCGCGAAATGGCCGTCATGGCGTCATTTGCTCTGGCATCGTCGTCGCGGTTGCGGCCGTTTTGTCCGTGTCGCGTTCGTCGGCCGCCAGCTCGTTCGGATCGCCGCCATCGTCCACCCCGCCGGTGAGCACGAGTTCGGCGACCACGCGCATCGACTTGCGGTTGTCCATCGCCGCACGCTGGATCCAGCGGAACGCCTCGGGCTCGCTGAGGGCGTGTCTGGTCATCAGGATCCCTTTGGCGCGCTCGATCAGCTTGCGGGCCTCGAGCCGGTCGCGCAGGCCCGTGACCTCGGCCTCGAGCGCGCGGATCTCGGCGAAGCGGGACGCGGCCATCTCGATTGCCGGCAGGAGGTCGCGCTTCTGGAACGGCTTGACCAGATACGCCATCGCGCCCGCATCCCGGGCCCGCTCGACGAGATCGCGTTGGCTGAACGCGGTCAGCATGACCACCGGCGCGATGCGCGCCTCGGTGATCTGCGCGGCCGCGGCGATGCCGTCCATCTTCGGCATCTTCACGTCGCAGATGACGAGGTCGGGCGTGAGCTGCCCGGCGAGTTCGACCGCCTGCTCGCCGTCGGCGGCCTCGCCGACGACGTCGAAGCCTTCCTCTTCCAGCATTTCGCGCAGGTCCAGCCGGATGAGCGCCTCGTCCTCCGCGATCAGGACACGCATGGGCGGCGATCCCGGCGGGCCCGGTGGAGCGGCGACCACGATGTCCCTCTCACCTCAACGTTGAACGAGTGCCAAGCCTAGACTGGCTAAGATTTCATCGACGTCACGCCCCTGTGATGGAACGGGAGACATGGTGCCCTCAAAAGGCATTGCCGAAAGGCGTGTGGGTTCGAATCCCACCGGGGGCACCGCGCTTCAGTGAATCGTCTTTCCACACGATGTGGTCGAAATCGAGGCTCGGAAATCGACCACGGGGTGTGGCAAGCGGCATCAGATCTCACCGGGCAGACTGACCGTTTGTGAGCGGGCACATGACGCCGGAGGAGTTCCGCCGGCACGGTTACGCGGCGATCGACTGGATCGCCGACTACTACGAGCGCCTCGAGACGTTTCCGGTGCTGTCCCAGGCGAAGCCGGGCGATCTGCGCGCCGCGTTGCCGCCGCACCCGCCCGAGTACGGCGAGCCGTTCGAGCAGGTCCTCGCCGATTTGGACTCGCTGATCCTGCCCGGCATCACCCACTGGCAGCACCCGTCGTTCTTCGCCTACTTCCCGGCGAACGCCTCCGGCCCCGCGATCCTCGGCGATCTGCTGGCGTCCGGGCTGGGCGTGCAAGGGATGCTCTGGGCCACCTCGCCCGCGGCGACCGAGCTCGAGACGCACGTGCTCGACTGGCTGGCCGAGCTGCTCGACCTGCCGGCGCGTTTCCGCTCTGACGGGCCTGGCGGCGGCGTGATCCAGCACAGCGCCTCGGACGCCGCGCTCGTCGCTGTGCTCGCGGCGCTGCACCGGGTCAGCGGCGGCCGCACCGAGCGCGGCGGCGTCGGCGCCGAGCGCTATGCCGTGTACACGTGCGCGCACACGCACTCGTCCGTCGAGAAGGCCTGCCGGATCGCCGGCCTCGGCGCCGACGCGCTGCGCAAGCTTGACGTCGACCCCGAGACCATGACCGCCCGGCCGGACGACCTGCGCGCGCTGCTCGACGCCGACCGCGCCGCCGGCATCACGCCGGCGCTGGTCGTCGCGTCGGTCGGAGCCACCGGCACCGGCGCGGTCGACCCGGTGCGCGCGCTCGCCACCGCCGCGCGCGAGGCCGGCGCGTGGGTGCACGTCGACGCGGCCTGGGCCGGCGTCGCCGCCGTCGCCCCCGAGTTCCGCTACCTCAACGACGGCCTCGAGCTGGCCGACTCCTACGTCACGAACCCGCACAAGTGGCTGCTGACGAACTTCGACTGCGACGCGTTCTGGGTGGCCGATCGCGCGCCCCTGCTCGGCGCGCTGTCGATCCTGCCCGAATACCTGCGCAACTCGGCCACCGAGTCGGGCGCGGTGACGGACTACCGCGACTGGCACGTGCCGCTCGGCCGGCGCTTTCGCGCGCTCAAGCTCTGGTCGGTGCTGCGCTGGTACGGCGCAGAAGGCCTGCGCAACCACATCCGCGGCCACGTCGCGCTTGCGCAGGAGTTCGCGTCATGGGTGGCCGCCGACGAACGGTTCGAACTCGCCGCCGCCCCGCAGCTCGCGCTCGTCACCTTCCGCCTGGCCGCCGGCGACGACGCGACCCTCGAACTGATGCGCCGGGTCAACGAGAGCGGCGCTCTCTACCTGACCCACACCGTCGTCGGCGGCGCGGTCGCGCTGCGCTTCGCGATCGGCTCGCCGCAGACCGAGCACCGCCACGTCGCAGCCGCGTGGCACGCCCTGCAGGCCTCGGCGCCGTAACCTGCGGTATCCCCACCGAGGCGGGAGTGACGGCTCGTGCGCGTGCTCGTGTCCCTCGCGTTCCGCCGGCTCTGGCACCAGCGCGGACGGTGGGGGCTGTTTGCGGTCGGCGTCGCGCTCGTCGTGGCGATTCCGGTGACGACCGCGGCGCTCGCCCGATCCGTCGACGCGCGCGCCGTCCGCCGCACGATCGCCGCGCTGAGCGCGAGCGACCGCGAGCTGACAGTGAGCCAGGAGACCGACTCCGTGCAGCGGCGCGGCACATCGGCGAGCAACAACGCCGACGTGCGCCGGCAGCTGAGCCGGCTGTCGGCGCTGCCCGTCGTTCGCGAGCTGGCCTTCCGGCCGCTCGTCGTCGCCGGCGCCGCCATGACCCTCGGCGGCGCGGATCAGCTGAGCAGGTGGACGCGGCTCACCTCCGGCCGGGCGCCGGCCAGCTGCACGCCGACCCGCTGCGAGGTGCTCGTAGTCGGCGGCGGCGACACCGCGGCGCTGCGCAGGGCGGCGATCCAGGTCGGCGTCGTGGTCGTCGGCGTCGCGGCCGCTCGCACTCCGGCGCTCGCGGCCGGCGCGGGCGCCCAACCGGGCACTCCTTTGCTGCTCGCCGCCAGCGCCGACGAGATCGCCCGGCTGTCCGCGTTGGCGCTGTTCTCCCGGCACCTGGTGTGGACCGGCGCCGTCGACGCCGACCGCGTGGTCGCGCTCGGCGTGCAGAGGTGGGTGGCCCGCGCCGCGGACGTCTCCGCCGTGCTCGCCGATCGGGACGCCGCGACGATCGACGCGCCGACGTATCAGCTGCAGGCGATCGAAATCCGGGCCGACGCGTCTGCCCGCCGCCTCGCATTGCTCGGCGGCTTCGCCGCGGTGCTGCTGCTCGGTTTCGCGGTCGTCGCGGCGGTCGGGCTGCGCCGCGACGGAGTCCTGCTGAACGAGGTGCTGCGGCGGCGGGGCGCCACGGCGGGTCGCACCGCGGCAGCGACCGCGGTGCAAACTGCCGCGGCCTGCGCCGTCGGCGCGGTGGCCGGATTCGTGCTCGGCGCGACGCTCGCCGCCGCCGTCTCGCGCGGCACCGGCCTGACCGGGCTGGGCGTCGCGCTGCACGCCGTGGAGGACGCCCTCGTGCCGGCGGCCCTGCTCACCGTCGCGACCGCGGCCGTGGGCGTCGCGGTGCTGCTCTGGGCGCAGGCCCGGACGGTCGGCCGCGCCCTCGATGTGATCGTGCTCGTCTGCCTCGGCGCCGCGGTGCTTGCCGCCGCGCGCGGCTCGGCGTCCGCCGACGGGCTCTCCGCCCGCGCCGACCCGCTGATCCCGGCGCTGCCCGTGCTGTCCTGTGTCGCCGCCGGCCTCGTCGCGGCCCGGCTGTGGGCGCCGACGATGCGAGTGGCAGAACGGCTGCTGCCGCACCGCTCGCTCGCCGGGCGCATCGCGCTCGTTGGCGCCGTCCGGCGGCCGTTGCGGCCGGTCGCGACGACGGCGTTCCTCACCGCGGCTATCACGTCGGTTGTGTTCGCTGGGGCGTACCGGTCGACGCTGCTCGCCAACGACGCCGACCAGGCCGCTTTCCAGGTGCCGCTCGAGCGCACTGTCGCGCCCGGTCTGGGCAAGCCGGCCCCAACCTCGGTGCCGGGCGCCGGAAAGGGCGTCGACGTCTATCCGGTGCTGCGCACGGCGGCCTCGGTGACCCGGCTGGCCGGCGTCGTCGACTCGGTGCCGGTCGTCGCCGTGGACGCGGCCGCGCTGCCCCGGATGGCGCGTTGGTCGCGGACCACCGGCGCCGCCGAGTCTGCGGCCGACGTCGCGCGGCAGCTGCGTCGCCCGCTGCCCGCCCTGCCGAAGCTGCCCGCGGGCGCCCGGGTGCTGACCATCGACGCGACCGGCGCCGACCCGCAGACGTCCATCGCGGTGTGGGTGCGGGCGGCCGACGGGCGACCGGCGACCGGTGGGCGGCGGGCCGGCGCCGAGCAGCGTGTCGATCTGCGCATCCGCGACGGCGCGCTCGTCGGCAAGCTGCCGGACCTCGGCGCCGGCCCGCTGTCGGTCGCCGCGTTCGGCGTAGCGGAAGGCGGCGACTACGCGACGCACCACGAGCACGCGATCAACGAAGGGAACAGCGACCAGCCGCTGCTGTCCGGCCGGTTGCTGCTCGGCGCGGTCCGCACGGATGGCGCCATCGCGCCCTGGTCGTGGTCGTCGTGGGGCGCGGCCGGCGGCGCCGCCACCGCCACGACGCGCACGCTGCGCTTCGCCTACCGGTTGTCCGGCACCACCGCGGTCGCCGCGCCGGACTACGCCGCCGCGCAGGCCGCCGAGCTCCCCGTCGTCGTCGATCCCGGCACCGCGCTCGACGCGCACGGCGGTGAGCTCGATCTGCGGCTGGACAGCGAGACGTCGATCCGGGCGCGCGTCGTCCTGACGATGCCTCGCCTGCCGACCACGAGCGGCGCGTTCGTGCTGGCCGACCGCGCGGTCTTCCAGCGGTTGGTCGACCTGTCCGAGCCCGGTCGCAACGCGACCGAGTTCTGGGTCGCCGGCTCGAGCGCCGCGCTCACCTCCGCGCTCGCGCACAGCGGACTGGCCGTCGCCAGTCGCGCTGTGGTGCAGGCGCGGCTCGACGACGACCCGATCGGCGAGGGCGCGCGCCTGCTGCTCGCGTTGGTCGCGTTGCTCGCGCTCGCCGTCGCGGCGGTGGCGTTGATGCTGACCGTCGTCGGCGAGCGCCGCGATGGCGCGGGCGAGCTGTACGCCTGGGAGGCCGACGGCGTCCGACCGCGACTGCTGCGTCGCGTGCTCGCGGTGCGGGCGCTCACGGTCGTCGCGGTGGCGGCGCCGATCGGGGTCGGCGCCGGCCTGCTGCTGGCACGGATCGGCACCAGGCTGGTCGCGGTCGACGCCGCCGGGACGAGTCCGCGGCCGGCGTTGGAGGTGTCGCTCGGCTCGGCGTGGTCGGTGCTCGCGCTCGTGGCCGGCGTCGGGGCCGGGTTGCTCGCCGGCTGGGCGGTCGCCGCGGCCGCGCTGCGCGAGCGGCACCCGGTCGCGGCGGAAGTCGAGTTGCGATGACCCCGCCCGCGACCCCCTCCCCGACGTCCCCGACCCCTGCGCGCACAGCAGCCCCGGACGCGATCGCCGTGCGGGACGTCTTCTGCCTGTATCCGGTTCCGGACGGCTCGACGGTCGCCGCGCTGCGCGGCTTGTCGCTGCGGGTGCCGGCCGGCGAGCGGCTCGTCGTGCACGGTCCGAACGGGTCGGGCAAGACGACGTTGCTGCGCGTGCTGACCGGCGAGGTGCGCGCGGGCGCCGGTTCGGTCGCCGTCGGCGGCCTCGACCTGTCCGGGGCGCGCGGCGCCGAACTCGCGACGCTGCGCCGCGACGTGCTCGGCGTCGTCGACCAGCACTCGGGGCGGACGCTGCGCCCCGAGCTGTCGGCAGCCGACAACGTCGCGCTCCAGCTGCGGATCGCCGGGCGGCGCCGCGGACCCGCGCGGGCCGAGTCGGAGAAGACGCTCGCAGAGCTCGGCCTGCTCGCGCTCGCCGGCCGGCGGCCGGCCACGCTGTCGGCCGGCGAGGCGCAACGCGTGGCCGTCTGCGCGGCGGTGGCGCACCGGCCGGCGGTGCTGCTCGCCGACGAGCCCACCGGGACCCTCGACGTCGAGGCCGCGGACAGCGTGTACGACCTGCTGGACGCGGCCGCCCGGCAGGCGGGCGCCACGCTGGTGCTGGTCACCCACGATCCGCGCGCCGCCCGGATCGCCGACCGGGTGGTACGCATCCGCGACGGGCGGCTGTCCGAGCAGTGGCGCCCCGGTGAGCCAGCCGGTGAGGAGCTGGTCGTCGATGACCGCGGGTGGCTGCGGCTGCCCGAGTCCGTCCGACGCCAGGCCGGGGTCGCCGGCATGGCGCGGGTGCGGTTCGACACCCAGCGCGACCGCGTGGAGTTGGCGGGGACGGCGGGCGTCGGCGCGCGGCCAGAGCCGACTCCGATCGTGCCCGGCCCGCTGCACGTCCCGTCCGACACGCCGATCGGCGCGCTGAGCGAGGTGCGCGTCGCGTACGGCCCGCGGGTGGTGCTCGACGGGTTCTCCGCGACGTTTGCGCCGAGCACGCTCACCGTGCTGCGCGGGCGCTCAGGCGCCGGCAAGACCACGGTGCTGCAGCTGCTGCTGGGGCTGGCCGACCCCGACGCAGGCGACGTCCGACTCGGCGGCCGGCAGGTGCGCGGCCTGACGCGAACGCAGCGGGCCGACCTGCGCCGCGAGCTCGTCGGTGTCAGCCTGGCCGCCGGCGCGCTCGCCGAGTCGCTGGACGTGCTGGAGAACCTCGCGTTCGCGCGCGCGACCCGCGGGCTGCCCGCGGACGGCGACCTCGTGCGCTCGATCGCGGACGCGCTCGGCGTGCTCGGCCTCGCCGGGCGCCCGGTGCGGCTGCTGTCCGGCGGCGAACGGCAGCGGGTCGCCGCCGCCCGAGCGCTCGTCGCGCAGCGCCCGCTCGTCGTGCTCGACGAGCCGACCGCCCAGCAGGACGAGGCGCACGCGGCACTGGTGGCCGCAGTCCTCGCGGCGGCCGCGGGGGCGGGAACGGCCGTCGTCTGCGCGACGCACGACGAGACGCTCGCCGCCGCGGCGGACGTCGTGCTCGAGCTGCGCTGAGACTTCAAAGTTGTCCGCACGTCGTCGGGCCAGCCCACGACGAAGCGGGGACAACTCGCGGGAGAGGCGCCAGCCGGTCAGCGGCGGACGCGGATCATGCCCTCTTGGACCACGCTCGCGACCTGCGTGCCGTCCCGGCCGAAGAACCGGCCGGTGGCCAGCCCACGGCCGCCGGACGCGGACGGCGACTTGGTGGAGTACAGCAGCCACTCGTCGGCGCGAAACGGCCGTTCGAACCACACGGCGTGGTCGAGGGAGGCCATTGCCACCTCGTGCACTCCCGGCGCGATCCCGTGCCGTGCCAACACGGAGTCGAGCAGCGTCATGTCCGAGGCGAAGGTCAGCACACAGTCGTGCAGCAGCGGGTCGTCGGGCAGCACGCCGTCCGCGCGCAACCACACCCGGGTCAGCGCCGGACGGGGCCCCAGCTCGGCTTGCTCCCAGGTCGGCGGGTCGACGTAGCGCAAGTCGATCGGCTTGGGCATCGCCCGATAGAACTCCGCGGCGGCATCCGTGGTCGCGTAACGCTCCGCAAGGGGTGCCAGCGTCTCCGGGTCGGGCACGTCCGGCATCGACGATTGATGCTCGATCCCTTCTTGAGCGAGCTGGAACGACGCGGAGAGGGAGAAGATCGTCTCGCCGTGCTGCACCGCCACCACGCGCCGCGTCGAGAACGACCGCCCGTCGCGAACGCGATCGACCTCGTAGACGATGGGGGTCGTCGAGTCGCCCGGCCGCACGAAGTAGGAGTGCAGCGAATGAACGTGCCGCTCAGCCGGCACCGTGCGGCCCGCGGCGACCAGCGCCTGGCCGGCCACCTGACCGCCGAAGGTGCGCATCCGGCGCGAGCGGATGATGTCGCCGCGGAATACGTCCTGCTCGATCTGCTCGAGGTCGAGCAGGCGGACCAGCCCGTCGACGGCGTCCTGGCCGGTCAATGAGCTGTCGTCGCCGAACTCAACCATGCCGCAGGACGTCTCCGATCCGGTGCACTCGGATGGTGTTGGTGGCGCCCGGCGTCGACGGCGGAGTTCCGGCGACGATCACCACGAGGTCGTGCGGGTGGCAGACGCCGCGGGTGACCAGCGCCGAGTCGACCTGGCGCACCATGTCGTCGGTGGTGTTCACCGTCCACACCAGGTGCGCCTCGGCGCCCCAGAGCAGCGCCATCTGCCGCTGCACCGTCTCGAGCGGGGTGAAGACGAGCAGCCGCTCGGTCGGCTGCAGCCGCGACAGCCGTCGCGCAGTGTCGCCGGTCTGCGTGAACGCGACGAGCGCGACCGCGCCAAGGGCGTCGCCGATGTCCTTCGCGGCCTTCACGATCGCGCCGCCGGAGGTGCGCGGAACGTGCTGCAGCCCGGCCGGGTGGGCGCCGGACTCCTCCACTGAGCGGATGATCCGGCTCATCGTCGCGACGGCCTGCACGGGGAACTTCCCGACGCTCGTCTCGCCGGACAACATGACCGCGTCGGCGCCGTCGATGACCGCGTTCGCGACGTCGGACGCCTCGGCGCGGGTGGGTCGGGAATGCGTGATCATCGACTCGAGCATCTGCGTCGCGACGATCACCGGCTTGGCGTTGTCGCGGCAGATCTGGATCGCGCGCTTCTGCACGACGGGCACCTGCTCCAGCGGCATCTCGACGCCGAGGTCGCCGCGCGCGACCATGACGCCGTCGAAGGCCAGCACGATGTCGTCGAGCCGATCGACAGCCTCTGGCTTCTCGACCTTCGCGATGACCGGGACGCGGATTCCGACCGCGTCCATCACCCTGTGCACCAGCTTGACGTCCTCGGGATTGCGCACGAAGGACAGCGCGACGAAGTCGACGCCGAGCCGCAGCGCGAACTCCAGATCCTCCGCGTCCTTGTCGGACATGGCCGGCACGCTGACGTCGATGCCCGGCAGCGACAGCCCCTTGTTGTTGCTGACGACGCCGCCCTCGGTGACGTCGCAGACGACGTCGGTGCCGTCGATGATCTCGACGGTGATCAGCGCGACGTTCCCGTCGTCGACGAGCAGCCGATCGCCGGGGCGCACGTCGGCCGCCAGCTGCTTGTAAGTCGTCGACACCCGGTCGTGCGTGCCCGGCACGTCCTCGACGGTGATCCGGACGCGCTCGCCGGTCGCCCAGGTGACCGGGCCCTCGGCGAAGGTGCCGAGCCGGATCTTCGGCCCCTGCAGGTCGGCCAGGACGGCGACGTTGCGGCCGGCGGCCCGCGCGGCCTCGCGCACCTCACGGAACCGGCGGCCATGGTCGGCGTGCACCCCATGGCTGAAGTTCAGCCGGGCGACGTCCATGCCCGCCTCCACGAGCGCGCGCGCCCGCTCGGGCGTGTCGGTCGCGGGACCGAGCGTGCAGACGATCTTGGCGTGCCGGATCACCTGCCCAGCGTAGGACCTGCTGGGGGCGCCGCCTGGAAACGCGATGATCGCGGCCCGGCCTGGCGCGAATACGTGGTCCGGCCGAGATCATCGTCAGATCCCGAAGCCGGCGGGAGAGAATGGCGGAGTGTCCCGTGCCGAGCCGCTCTCACCGCTGGAGCTGCTCGGCGTGTGGCGGCTCGAGCGGCGGATCGCCGACCGGCTGGCCGGCGCGTCCGGGCGGATGACCGGCACCCTCTCGCTCACGGAGACCGCCGACGGCGCCGTCGCCTGGGCCGAGCGCGGGGTGCTGTGGTGGGCCGGCCGGGAGTTCGAGTCGACGCGCGAGTTGCTGATCCGCCGCGACGGCGCCGGCTGGCTGGTGTGCTTCGCCGACGGCCGGCCATTCCACCCGTGGCGACCGGGCCGGCCGGTGACGCATCCGTGCCGCGCCGACGTCTACCGCGGGCTGGTGGACGCGGCCCCGCGCCGGCTGCGGGTCGTGTGGGACGTGACCGGCCCGGCCAAGGACCAACGGCTGCTCACCCGCTGCAGCCGCTGTTGATCCTTGGTCAGGTGCGGGCGGCGGCCATCACCGCGGCGTCGACGTCCTCGCCCGCCGCCTGCGCGCGCCGGGTCGCCTCGAGGACCCGCCGGAAGTCGCGCGGCACGATCGCCGAGAACCGGGCCACCGACGCCGACCAGTCAGCGAGCAACGCCACGCCGACGGCGGAGCCGGTGTGCCGCACGTGCGCCTCGACCACCTTGCGCAGCCGCTCCGCGTCGTCGCCGCCGAGCGGCTCGACGTCGACCATGTCCGGGTTCACCAACGACTCGTCCAGGTCCAGCACGTAGGCATACCCGCCGGACATGCCCGCGCCGACGTTTCGCCCGGCGCCGCCGAGCACGACCGCGACGCCGCCGGTCATGTACTCCAGCGCGTGGTCGCCCACGCCCTCCGCGACGACAGTGGCGCCGGAGTTGCGCACGCAGAACCGCTCGCCGACGATGCCGCGCAGGTAGATTTCGCCGCTGGTCGCGCCGTAGGCGATGACGTTGCCGGCGATCACGTTCTCCTCGGCCGCGAACGGCGCCGTCGGGTCCGGTCGGACGGCCAGCACGCCGCCGGAGAGCCCCTTGCCGGCGTAGTCGTTCGTGTCGCCGATAAGCCGAAGCGTGATGCCGCGCGGCAGGAACGCGCCGAACGACTGCCCGCTCGAGCCGGTGAACGTGACGTCGATCGTCTCGGGCGCGAGGCCGGCCGCGCCGTAGCGCCGGCTGACCAACGAACCCAGCATCGTGCCGACGGTGCGGTTGACGTTGCGCACCGGCAGCTCGAGCCGCACCGGCGAAGCGTCGAGCAGCGCGCCCTCGCAGAGCTGGATCAGCGTGTTGTCCAGCGCGTCGTCGAGGCCGTGGTCCTGCTCGCGGGAGCGGTACACCGTCTGCCCGTACGGGTTCTGCGGCACGCGCAGCACCGGCGCGAGGTCGAGGCCGTCGGCCTTCCAGTGCTCGATCGCCGCGGCCGTCTCGAGCGCGTCGGTCTGCCCGATCGCCTCCTGCAGCGAGCGGAAACCGAGCTCGGCGAGGAGCTCGCGCACCTGCTGGGCGACGAACTCGAAGAACGTCTCGACGAACTCCGGCTTGCCGGTGAACCGCTCGCGCAGCACTGGGTTCTGCGTTGCGACGCCGACCGGGCAGGTGTCCAGGTGGCAGACGCGCATCATGATGCAGCCCGACACGATCAGCGGCGCGGTGGCGAAGCCGTACTCCTCCGCGCCCAGCAGCGCGGCGACGACGACGTCGCGCCCGGTCTTCATCGCCCCGTCCACCTGCACGGTGATCCGATCGCGCAGGCCGTTGAGCAGCAGCGTCTGCTGGGTGTCGGCGAGGCCCAGCTCCCACGGCAGGCCGGCGTGCTTCAGCGAGGTCAGCGGGGCGGCGCCGGTGCCGCCGTCGTGGCCGGAGATCAGCACGACGTCGGCGTGCGCCTTGGACACGCCGGCGGCCACCGTGCCGACGCCGGCCTCGGCGACCAGCTTCACGTGCACCCGCGCCTGCGGGTTCGCGTTCTTCAGGTCGTGGATGAGCTGCTTGAGGTCCTCGATCGAGTAGATGTCGTGATGCGGCGGCGGCGAGATCAGCCCGACGCCGGGCGTCGAGTGCCGGGTCCGCGCGATCCACGGATAGACCTTGTAGCCGGGCAGCTGGCCGCCCTCGCCGGGCTTCGCGCCCTGGGCCACCTTGATCTGGATGTCGTCGGCATTGACGAGATAGTCGCTCGTCACGCCGAACCGGCCGGACGCGACCTGCTTGACGGCCGAGCGCCGCAGGTCGCCGTTGTCGTCGGCGGTGAAGCGCGCCGCGTCCTCGCCGCCCTCGCCGCTGTTCGACTTGCCGCCCAGCCGGTTCATCGCGATCGCGAGGGTCTCGTGCGCCTCGGCCGAGATAGAGCCGTAGGACATCGCGCCGGTGGCGAACCGTTTGACGATGGACGACACCGGCTCGACCTCGTCGATGGGCACCGGGGCGCGCAGGCCGCGGTTGAACTCGAACAGCCCGCGCAGCGTGCCGCCGTCGCGGTTCAGCTGCTCGACCTTGGCGGCGTACTCGGCGAACACCTCGTAGCGGCGGGCGCGGGTGGCGTGTTGCAGCAGGAACACCGTCTCGGGGTTGAACAGGTGCAGCTCGCCCTCACGGCGCCACTGGTACTCCCCCCCGATGTCCAGCCGGCGGTGCGCGCGCGAGGTGGCGACGAGCGGGTAGGCGGTGGCGTGCCGGGCGGCGACCTCCTCGGCGATGGTGCTCAACCCGACCCCGCCGAGCTTGGACGACGTGGCGCCGAAGTACTCCTCGACGATGTCCTTCGCGAGCCCGAAAGCCTCGAACACCTGCGCGCCGATGTAGGACTGGATGGTGGAGATGCCCATCTTCGACATCACCTTCAGCACGCCCTTGCTCAACGCCTTGACGTAGTTCGCGATCGCCTGGCGGCCGTCCAGCCCGGTGATCGCGCCATTGCCGATCAGGTCGTCGATCGACTCGAACGCGAGGTAGGGATTCACCGCCGAGGCGCCGTAGCCCACGAGCAGGGCGACGTGGTGCACCTCGCGCGCCTCGCCGGTCTCGACGATCAACGCGGCCTGGCTGCGCTGGCCGGTGCGCACCAGGTGCTGGTGCACCGCCGAGGTCAGCAGCAGCGACGGGATCGGCGCGTTGTCGTCGTCGCAGTCGCGGTCGGACAGGATGAGCACCCGCGCGCCCGCCTCGACCGCGGCGGAGGATTCGCGGCGCACCCGCTCGAGCGCGGCGGCCAGCGCCTCTCCCCCGCCGTGGACGCGGTACCGGCCGTCGATGAGCTGGCACTGGAAGCCGGACATGTCGCCGTCGGCGTTCACGTGCCAAATCTTCGCGAGCTCGTCATTGTCGAGCACCGGCCGCGGGATGACGATCTGGCGGCAGCTGGCCGGGTTGGGCGCGAGCAGGTTCTGCTCCGGGCCGAGGCCGCTGGCCAGCGACGTCACGAGTTCCTCGCGGATCGCGTCCAGCGGCGGGTTGGTGACCTGCGCGAACAGCTCGCTGAAGTAGTCGAAGAGCATTCGCGGCCGCTTGGACAGCACCGCGACCGGCGTGTCGGTGCCCATCGAGCCGAGCGCCTCGACACCGCCCTTGACCATCGGCGTGACCAGGACGCGCAGCTCCTCCTCGGTGTAGCCGAAGATCTGCTGGCGGCGGGCGACCGACTCATGGGTGCGGACGACGTGCTCGCGCTCGGGCAGGTCGGCGAGGTGGACGCGGCCGGCGTGCAGCCACTCGGCGTACGGGTGCTCGGCGGCCAGCTCGGCCTTGATGTCGGCGTCCGAGCGGATCTCGCCGCGCTCGGTGTCGACGAGAAACATCTTGCCGGGCTGCAGACGGCCCTTCGCGACGATCGTCGACGGGTCGAAGTCGAGCACGCCGGACTCCGAGCCGAGCACCACGAGTCCGTCGGCCGTCTGCCACCAGCGCCCGGGTCGCAGCCCGTTGCGGTCGAGCACCGCGCCGATGACGGTGCCGTCGGTGAAGTTGACGCAGGCCGGGCCGTCCCACGCCTCCATCAGGCACGAGTGGAACTCGTAGAACGCGCGGCGGGCGGGGTCCATCGCCGTGTTGTTCTCCCACGCCTCCGGGATCATCATCAGCACCGCGTGCGGCAGGCTGCGGCCGCCCAGGTGCAGCAGCTCCAGCACCTCGTCGAAGGTCGCCGAGTCACTCGCGTCCGGGGTGCAGATCGGGAACAGCCGCTTGACGTCGCCGGATGCATGCGCTTCGTCGCCCGCGCTGTCCTCGCGCGAACGGGGGCTCGCGAGCAGGTCCGACTCGAGCAGCGCCTCGCGGGTGCGCATCCAGTTCCGATTGCCGCGGATCGTGTTGATCTCGCCGTTGTGCGCGATGTAGCGGAACGGGTGCGCGAGCGGCCAGGACGGGAACGTGTTGGTCGAGAACCGGCTGTGCACCAGGCCGATGGCGCTGGCGAAGCGCTCGTCGCCGAGATCGGGATAGACCTCGCCGAGCTGGTCGGTGGTGAGCATGCCCTTGTAGACGAGCGTGCGCGTGGACAACGAGCAGAAGTACAGCTCGGCGCGCGCCGCGCGGACCCGCCGCTCGGCCACCTTGCGCAACGCGTACGCGCGGCGTTCGAGCTCCATGCCCTGCTCGCCGTTCGCGCCAGCCACGAATAGCTGGCGAAAGCTCGGCAGCACGCTGAGGGTGGTCGAGCCGAGGCCGCCGGTGACCGTGGGCAGCTCCCGCCAGCCGAGCACGACCAGGCCTTCCTCGGCGGCCACCTCGGCGATCACTTCGACGACCGACGCCGCCTGCTCGGCGTCCAGCGGCAGGAAGGCGTTGCCGACGGCGTACGCGCCGCGGGTTGGCAGCTCGAACTCCGTCACCGCGCGCAGGAAGGCGTCCGGGACCTGCACGGTGATTCCGGCGCCGTCGCCGGAGGACGGCTCGGCGCCGGCCGCGCCGCGGTGGTCGAGGTTGTGCAGCGCTGTCAGCGCGCGGCTGACGATCTCGTGGCTCGCGCGTCCCTTGAGGTCGGCGACAAAGGCGACGCCGCAGGAGTCGCGCTCGTCGGCGGGGTCGTAGAGGCCTTGCGCCTCGGGCACGGCTGAGAAGGCGGGCACGCAGTCTCCTGGCAGACAGTCGCGACAACAGCGGCAAATCGGTTGGCGAACCCGGCGGCTGGCCGGAGCGGTTCGCGCCGGGACGGCGTCGGCCCGTACTGCGCGCCATCAGATTACCGTCAGATTTCAAACGCCACGCACTGGATATCGTGTCATGATCTTTGCGCCCTGACGGCGGCTGCGTCAGACCTGCGTCAGACCTGCGTCAGACCTGCGTCAGACCTGCGTCAGACCTGCCAGTCGCCCAGTTCGAGGCCGCCGGGGACGACGTCGCCGGGCCCGTACGGCCGGCGGGTGAACACGAACGAGCCGAGGTCGAGGTGCGTCACGCTGCCTGCGGCGTCCCGGCGTGTCTCGAGGTACTCGCCGTCGTAGTAGCCGGACAGCCCCCGCCAGCGGCCGTCCTCGGTCGCGACGAACCTTGCGACGCGCCCGCTGCCGCCGATCCCGGCCAGCTCGAGACGGCCGTCGGCCCGCAGCGTGATCGCCGTCGCCACCGCGCCCCAGTACCAGGGTCCGACGAGCTCGTAGGCGGCGGCGTCGACGTGCGCGGCGCCCGTCCACGGCGCGGGCATGGTCGGCTCGCGGTCGATGACGATGTCGACGAGGTCGCCGGCCAGTTCGCGCAGCGCGAGCGCAGACCACGCGTTCGCCTGGACGGCCACGGCGACGCCGTCGTCCGGCGAGGTCAATGCGATAGCGAGGAAGCCGGGCATCGAACCGGTGTGCCCGAACAGCACGCGGTCGCCGAAGCGCAGGTGTTGCACGCCGAGGCCGTAGCTGCCGCTCCACCCGGCATCGCTCGGCGCCGACGCCGGTGTGCGCATGCGCTCCAGCGTCTCGGGTGTCAGGATGCCGGCGCCGTCCCCGCCGAGGAAGACGGCGAACCGGCACAGGTCGCCAGGCGTAGACCACAGCTGGCCCGCGGCCGCCAGGAGGCCGTGGTCGTGCGCCGGCTCCGGAAGCAGCACGTCGGCCCACGGGTGCACCGCCCAGCCGCGCGCGTGCGGCGGCTGCGGCCAGTAGGTCGTGCGCGTCATGCCCAGGGGCGCGAGCACGTCCTCGCGCAGCACGTCGAACCACGGCCGGCCGGCGCGACGGGCGACGAGCTCGCCGAGCAGCCCGAAGCCGGGGTTCGAGTAGTGGAAGGTTTGGCCGGGCCGATGGCGCAGCGGGTCCGGCGTCAGCACGTCGGCGAGGGTCGGCCGGATGTCGCCGGGCGTGCGCTCCCACCACGGCGGCGGCGTTTCGCTGGCCAGCCCGGCGGTGTGACTGAGCAGCTGGTGGATGGTGGAGTCCGGGGCCGGCGCATCCGGCAGGTGGTCGCCGAGCCGGTCGGACAGGTCGACCTCGCCGCGGTCGACGAGGCGCAGCACGCAGACGGCGATCATCGTCTTGGTGATCGAGCCGACGCGGTACTGGGTCTGCTCGGTGGGGAGCCGAGCAGTGTCTCCGTCGGCAGCGTCTCGCAAGCCGGCCGCGCCGAACCACACCGGCGCAGCGCGCCGAGCGATCGAGGCCGCCAGCGAAGGCACCCGCCCGTCGCGCTGCGCGACAGCGATCCGGTGCTGGAGAGCCCGAGCGGTCTGGTCGCTGATCGAGTCGTGATCCATGCGCGTCATCTTCGCGCCCGAATGCTGCGCTGGTGGGGGTGGCTCGTCGGCGCCGATCTTAGGGGTGCTCTCGCTCATGATTGATGGGCCCCGGTCTAAAAGTGCTTGGCGATTTGTGCGGCGATATTTCTGGCGTCTGCAGACGTGTCGGTCTGGTCGGTGTGGATTAACACAACAGTCCGCGCCTTCACGAATACAAATGCCCAGTCATTGTTGCCGTCCGGCCTGAAGAATTTTGTTTGAAAGCTGATCCCGTCCACGCCAGGAAGAAAGTTCGGATATCCGAGCGCTTTAGTATCTACGCGGCCAATGAGCGCCATCGCGTCTTTGGCCGCTAATACTGACGAGAATGTATACGGCAAGATATCGCCAACGGCATGGCGGGGCGAATCGTTCGCGAAATAGAATCTGCAGCCGACTGGTGAGTACCTAGTGAGCACGGTAACAACACCGACTCGATTGCCTTCTAGATCGGCAAACGTTGTGTTAGGCGGTCCAGGCTCGATGTCCAAACCCGCGCGAATATATGGGCAGGAGGCTAGATGTTCGCCGGGCAAAGGTGTGGCGCCCTCATAAGGACGAACATAGGTTGCGCGGGGCGGAGTGAAAGAGCTGAGCGGAGTCGGCGTCCGCGTCGCGGTTGTGACAACCGTTCTCGTAGCACGTTCCGTAGGATCCTGATCGGCCGGTGTACACGCAAGAAGTACGAACAAAACTAGAAACAGGAGAAGTGGAGAAACCCTAGAAATTGCAGTCTGCACCAACTCAATCCCAACGCTCAGCAGTTGGCCGGAAGATTTGCCGGTAAAGGTTCTGCCCGCTCAACCGAGTATCAGATCCCAAGGGATGTCAGTACAACAGGAATTGTAACGGCGCGTTCGTCGGCCGTCTGCCGTCACGCGCCGTCGACGGCCCACGCCGAGCGCAACTCGACCTCGAGCTCGGGCCGTCGCTCGGCCGGCACCACGCGGCCCGACCGGTCGGTGACGTAGAACGCGTCGACCACCTGGCCAGCCACCGACGAGATACGCGCGGAGCGCACGTCCAGCCCGGCGCGCTCGAGCGCGGCGGTGATCCGCGAGAGCAGACCCACCTCGTCCTCGCCGCGGAACTCGACCACGGTGGCCGCTTTCGAGTCGTCGAACCAGTGCACCGAGGGATGCCGACGAGCGGCGCCCGGCGGCCGTCGCGAGTACGCGCGCTCCTTCTCGGCGAGCCGGCTGGCGAGGCCCAGCTCGCCCTTGAGCGCCCGGGCGAGATCGCTGCGCACCAAGGACGCGTCGGGCATGGTCCCGAACCGCGGCTCGACGACGAAGCGGTTCACCGCCATCCCCGCGTGCGTGCGGATGGACGCCTCGCGCACGTCGAGGGAGTGCAGCGCCAGCACCCCGGTCGTGCGGTAGAGGGTGCCGGTCTGGTCCGGCGCCGCCACGATCACCTCGGCCGGCCGGACGACGACGGCCAGCTCGCGCGCCTCGGCCAGCACTCGCCGCTCGTCGTCCAACGGCGCGACGCCCGGCGCCACACCCGTGCCACGCATCGCCGCACGAGCACGGCGCGCGAGTTCGGCGATCAACCCCTCCTTCCATTCGCTCCACGCGGCCGGCCCGGTCGCCAACGCGTCGGCGGTCGCAAGCGCCTGCAGCATGTCGAGCAGGTCGGCCGACTCGCCGACCGAGTCGCGCACGATCTGCACCGTCATCGGGTCGTCGGGATCGCGCCGCGTCGCGGTGTTCGGCAGCAGCAGGTGGTGCCGCGTCAGCCCGACGATCATCGCGACGTCCTCGGCCGGGTAGCCGAGCCGGGTGGCGATCGTCTTCGCATGCGCCGCGCCGACGACCGAGTGGTCCTCCGGCGGGTAGCCCTTGCCGATGTCGTGCAGCAGCGCGCCGATGATGAGCAGGTCGCGACGGTCGACCTCGCCGTCCTGCGCCGCGAGCGCCGCGGTCTCCAGCAGGTGCCGGTCGACGGTGAATTTGTGGACCGGGTTGTGTTGCGCGCGGCAGCGCACCGCGTCCCACTCGGGGATCAGCGCGACGAGCAGGCCGGCCTGGTCCAGCGACTCCAACACCGGGATCGCCGGTTTGCCGACGCCCAGCACCGCGAGCAGGTCGTCGAGCGCCGAGCGCGGCCACGGCGTGGGAAGCGGCGCCGACTCGGTCGCCAGCCGCTCCAGCGCGAACGGCGCGATCGGCAGGTCCTGCTCGGCGGCGACGCGCGCGACCCGCAGGACTAGCCCTGGATCGGACCACGGGTCGGCGTCGCGGGCGAGCATCACCTCGCCGTCTTGGGCGACGACGTTGCGGGCCATGCCCACCCGGTCCGGCACGACGGGCCGGCTCGAGCCGAACAGCCGACGGCGCGCGCGCGGCCGGGCCGTCTGCGCGTCCACTCGGCGCCAGGCAAGGTCGAGCGTGTGCGCGATGGAGCGCGCGGCCTCGTTCACCCGGCGCAGCAACACGTCGCGGGGCTCGCCGAACTCCGCGGCCGGGCAGCCGAGCGTGGCGGCCACGCCGTCCTGCTCCTGCTGCCGTAACACGTCCTCGGCGCGGCCGGTGATGCGGTGCAGTTCGCCGCGGACGTCCAGCAGGACCGGGTAGGCCTCGCGCACCCGGATCGGGAAGTCGACGAGCTGGGCGGCCGCGAGCGCGCGCACTGCCTGTCCGTCGCGCAGCCCGCCGCGGGAGTCCTTCAGGTTTGGCTCGAGCAGGAACGCGCCCTCGCCGGCGATGGCCCAGCGCGCCCGGGACAGCTGCCGCATCTCGCCGACCCGTTTGGCGGCCGTCGCGCGCCAGACCTCGAGGATGCCGCTGCGCACCCGTCCGGTCAGCCCGGCGTCACCGGCGAGGTGCCGGATGTCGAGCAGGCCGAGCAGCGCCTTGAGGTCTTCCCGGGCGACGGCCAGCGCCTGCTCCGGCGTTCGGACGGAGTGGTCGAGGCCGATGCCGCTGTCCCAGATCGGGTACCAGATGGCGTCGGCGACCGCGGACAGGCCATCGACCTTTCCGTCGTGCAGCAACACGAGGTCGAGGTCGGAGTACGGGGCGGGCTCGCGCCGGCCGAGGCCGCCGACCGCGACGAGCGCGACGCCCTGCCGAGGCGCGAGCAGGCTGCGCAGCCACTCGTCGTAGCTCGTGCAGAGCGCTTCGCGCAGCTCTGCGCCGACAAGTCCGGGCCGGCGTAGAACGCCGACCCGGACCTTGTCGCGAGGCTCTTTCGGTGACTCAGACTGCGTCGGCGTCGCGCTCTCCGGTGCGGACGCGGACGAGGGTGTCGATCGAGGTGACCCACACCTTCCCGTCGCCGATCTTGCCGGTGCGCGCGGCCTCCACGATCGCCGCCACGAGCTTCTCGACGTCGCCGTCGGACACGATGACGTCCACCCGCACCTTCGGCACGAAGTCGACTGTGTACTCCGCGCCGCGGTAAACCTCGGTGTGCCCGCGCTGCCGGCCGAAGCCCTGCACCTCGCTGACGGTGAGGCCTTGCACGCCCAGCACCTCGAGCGCTGCCTTCACGTCGTCCAGCTTGAAAGGCTTGATGACCGCGGTGATCTGCTTCATGCGGGGACACCTTCCGTGTGCGCGGCGACCGGGGTGCCGAAGTGGCCCGACGTGCCCACGCCGCCCCAATCGTATGCGGACTCACCGTGCATCGCCGTGTCGAGGCCTTCGGCCTCCCAATCTTCCGGCACTCGGTTCTTGATCACCAGGTTGATCAGGAAACCGATAATCAGCGTGCCGACGAAGGAGTAGATCGTGACCGCGCCGGCGGCGAGGAACTGATGCAGCAGCAGGTTCCAGCCGCCGAAGTGGCCGCCGCCGCCGTACAGAATTCCATTCTCCGCATACGCGTTGAGGTCGTCGGTGCTGAAGAAGCCGACGGCCAGCGTGCCGATCCACCCGCCGACGAAGTGGACGCCGACGACATCGAGCGAGTCGTCGTAGCCGAACTTGGTCTTCAGGCTGACCGCGAAGGCGCAGAGGAAGCCGGCGATGAAGCCGATGAAGATCGAGCCCATCGGGCTGACCCAGCCTGCACATGGCGTGATCGCGACCAAGCCTGCGACGGCGCCCGAAGCGGCGCCCAACGCGGTCGATTTGCCGTAGCGCAGCTTCTCCGCCAGCAGCCAGCCGAGCAGCGCCGTCGCGGTCGCGGTGTTGGTGTTGACCCACGCCGCGCTCGCGGTGCTGTCTGCGGCCAACTCAGAGCCGGCATTGAAGCCGAACCAGCCGAACCACAGCAGGCCGGCGCCGAGCAGCACGAACGGGATGTTGTGGCCGCGGATCTGCTCGGTCGGCCAGCCCTTGCGCTTGCCGAGGACGAGGCACATCGCGAGCCCCGCCGCGCCGGCGTTGATGTGCACGACCGTTCCGCCGGCGAAGTCCTCGGCGAAGAAGTTCGGCAAGCCCGCGCTCGCATCTTTCAACGGCTCGATGGCCGACCGGTTCAGCCAGCCGTACCCGTCGAAGACCCAGTGCGCGACCGGCGCGTAGATGACGATCGACCAGATGGTCACGAACGTCACGAACGAGCCGAACTTCCAGCGGTCGGCGGTCGAGCCGGTGATCAGCGCCGGCGTGATGATCGCGAAGGTCAGCTGGAACGCGACGAAACACAGCGTCGGGATCACTTGCGCGGCGCCGAGGGTGGGCACCGCGTCGTTCATATGGCGCAGGAACACGAAGTGCAGGTCGCCGAGGTACTTGCCCTCGCCGCTGAACGCCCAGGTGAACCCGATCAGCAGCCAGGTCACGCTCACGACGCCGATCGCCGCGAAGTTCTGCAGCAGCATCGTCAGCGCGTGCTTCGCGCGCACCATGCCGCCGTAGAAGAACGCGAGCGCGGGTGTCATCAACAACACGAGCGCGGACGAGGCCAGGATCCACGCGGTGGCCCCGGAGTCGGTCTGCGGCAGGCCCGGACAGCCGTTGCCAGCAGAATCGGTCACGTCGATCGGCAGGTATTTCCCGAACTTCGCCGGGTTCGGGCAGCCGGCTGCCAGGACCTGGTGTAACGCTAGGAGGTGCGACACGTACGGTTCCCCTCGTTGGTGTCGGTTGACGCGTCAGCAGAGCGCGTGAACATCGCGGTCACCTTCTTGGCCCGGTGTTTCCGGGAGGGGTTGCCGCAGGTTTCCGGCGTGTAACCAACGTTGCGCCGATGTGTGGGATTCAGACCGGCCGGCACACGATCCAGATGTTGGTGATCGCATCGCCGTCGATGTCGTAGCCGACCCGCTCCACGACGTGCGGCGTCTGGCGCAGCCGCACGTTCTCGCCCACGCGGGGGACGTAGTCCGGCCTGCTCAGCCGGCCGAGCTCGCGATTGTCGGCGTCGATGAAGGTGAGGACGACGGGATCGCGCCAGATCGAGGCCACGGGGCGACGGTACGGTGCAACGCGTGCACACCTGGTACGACTACCGGACGGTCTGGGCCGCGCACCCGTGGCTGCTCGCCTACGCCGTCCTCGTGGTGGCCGTGTTCGCCCTGGCCGTGTACGGCACCGTGGCGCAGCACGGCGGGCCGCTGTCGATCCTGTTCATCCCGAGCCTGGCCGGCGGGTACGTCCACCACTTGATGGTGCAGAAGCGCCTAAAGCAATGACGAGCCTGACTCGGGTCGACGCCGTGCGCCGAGCCGCGCAGCTCGACGTCCTCGGCTACCGTGTCGCCCTGAATCTGACCGGCGACGAGCACACCTTCGGCTCGACGACCACCATCGAGTTCGACAGCGCGTCCGACGAGGAGACGTTTGCCGACGTCGCGCCAGCGCGCCTGCACTCGGCGACGCTCAACGGCGCGCGGCTCGACCTCGCCGAGGACTTCGACGCCGCCGGGCGCCGCCTGCGGGTGCGGCCGCGCGCCGGTGGCAACACGCTCGTGGTGGACGCCGCGATGTCCTACTCGCGCGACGGCGAGGGTTTGCACCGGCAGGTCGACCCGGTCGACTCGCGCGTCTACCTCTACGCGATGTCCTTCCTCGACGCCGCGCCCCGCTGGTTCGCCTGCTTCGACCAACCCGATCTGAAGGCGACGCTGGAGCTGGACGTGCGCTGCCCGGCGGACTGGCGAGTCATCGGCAACGGCCCCGCGACCGAGCAGGCGCCCGGTCACTGGACCGTCGCGGCGACCGGTCCGCTGGCCACGTACTTCACCACGCTCGTCGCCGGTCCATACCACGTGGTACGCAGCAGCCACGACGGCATACCGCTCGGGCTGCACTGCCGCCAGTCGCTGGCCGAGCACCTCGACCGCGACGCCGAGGAGCTGTTCGACGTCACTCGCCGCTCGTTCGACCGGCTGCACGAGATGTTCGGCCATCGCTATCCATGGGGGGAGTACCACCAGGCTTTCGTGCCGGAGTTCAACGCCGGCGCGATGGAGAATCCGGGCTGTGTGACCTTCCGGGACACCATGGTGTTCCGCTCGCGGGTCACCGACAGCGACCGGCTCGAGCGGGCGACCACCGTGGCGCACGAGATGGCGCACATGTGGTTCGGCGACCTCGTCACGATGCGCTGGTGGGACGACCTGTGGCTCAACGAGTCCTTCGCCGAGTACCTGGGCCACGAGGTCCTCGGCGACACCGCGTGGGTGACGTTCGGGGCGCGGCGCAAGGCGTGGGGCGTTGCCGCGGACCGCCGCCCGTCCACCCACCCGGTCGCGGGAAACGGCGCGGCCGACGCCGCGTCGGCGCTCAACGACTTTGACGGCATCTCCTACGCCAAGGGCGCGTCGGTGCTGCGCCAGCTGGCCGCCTACCTGGGCCCGGACGTGTTCCTCGCCGGGCTGCGCCGGCACATCGGCGCGCACGCGCACGGCAACGCCGAGCTCGCCGACCTGCTCGGCGCGTGGACCGCCGAAGGCGCCGTCGACATGCCGGGTTGGGCGCAGACCTGGCTGCGGACCACCGGGCTCGACGTGTTGAGCGCCGCCGACGGCGCGGTGTTGCGCCGCAGCCCAAGGGGAACGCCGCGCCGGCACGCGGTGACCGCCCGGGTGTTCGGCCCGGGCGGCGCGGAGCTGGGCGCGCAGCAGCTGCTGGTCGACGCCGATCGGACGGCCGTCGACCTGCCGGCCGGCGTGCTGGTGCCCGACGCCGACGACGAGACGTGGGCCCAGTTGGAACTGCCGGCTGACACCTGGCGTTCGCTGCCCGGCCTGCTCCCGGGCATCGCCTCGCCGCGCACCCGGGTGGCGCTGTGGAACGCGCTGCGGCTGGCGGTGGCCGACGCGCACGTGTCGCCCGCGGTGGCCGTCGACATCGCGGTGGCGGCGCTGCCGGCCGAGCCGGACGACGTGCTCGGACCGGTCGGGCGGTGGGCCGCTGCCACCCTGCTGGACCGCTACGTCGCCGACGCGCAGCAGCCGGCAGCGGCGGCCAGGCTGGCCTCGGCGGCCCTGACGGCCTTGCCGGGAGCAGCGGCGGGATCGAGCCGGCAGCTTGCGCTCGCCCGGCTGCTGGTCGCGGTCACCCCGGACTCCGGCCTGCTGCGCCGTTGGTTGGCCGACGGGCCGGACGCCGACGGGGCTACGGGGCTCGACATCGACGCCGAGCTTCGCTGGGCGATCACGTTGCGGCTGGCCGGGGCCGGCGAGTTCGGCGCGGCCGAGATCGCGGCCGAGGCACGGCGAGACGCGAGCTCGCAGGGCGCGGTGCACGCGGCGCGCTGTCGGGCTGCGCAGCCGGACCCAGCCGCAAAGGACGCCGCCTGGACGGCGCTGATGAGCGACGCGGCCATGCCCAACTACGAGCTGTACGCCGCCGCCGAGGGTTTCTGGCACGTCGGCCAGCAGCAGCTGACCGCGCCGTACGTCGAACGGTTCTTCGACGAGATCGGGACGGCCGCGACGCTGCGCTCCGGCTGGGTGAACACCGCTCTCGCGAGGCTGGCCTATCCGTGGCCGGCCGCGCGGCAGACCACCCTCGACGCCACCGAACGGCTGCTCGGCGACCGGACGCTCGATGTCGGCATGCGTCGTTCTGTCATGGACGCCGCGGACGACCTGCGCCGCGTGCTCGCCAGCCGCCTCGCGTTCCCTTGAGTGGCCCGTTCAGCTGACCTCGGCCCGGGCGGCCGCGAACGCCGCGACGCACGCCCGCACGTCGGCTGCGGAATGCGCGGCGGACAGCTGGACGCGGATCCGCGCCTTGCCCTGCGGCACCACCGGATAGCTGAACGCGATCACGTACACGCCGTGCGCGAGCATCGCGTCGGCGATCCTGCCGGCCAGCGTCGCGTCGCCGAACATCACCGGCACGATCGGATGCTCGCCGGGCAGCAGCTCGAAGCCGGCGTCGGTCATCAACGCGCGGAACAACGCGGCGTTGTCGCGCAGCCGTTCGCGTTGCTCGGCCCCACCGGTCACCAGGCCGACCGCCGCGAGCGAGCCGGCCACGACCGGCGGCGCGACCGCGTTGGAGAACAGGTAGGGCCGCGCGCGTTGGCGCAGCAGCTCGACGATCTCGGCTCGCGCGCTGACGTATCCGCCGGACGCGCCGCCCAGCGCCTTGCCGAGGGTGCCGGTGTTGACGTCGACTCGATCTTGCACCCCGAACAGCTCCGGCGTGCCCGCGCCCGACGGGCCGATGAAGCCGACCGCATGCGAATCGTCGACCATCACCAGCGCGTCGTGCCGCTCGGCCACCGCGCAGATCTCGTCGAGCGGGGCGAGGTAGCCGTCCATCGAGAAGACGCCGTCGGTCACCACGAGCCGGCGGCGCGCGTCGGCGGCGGCGTCCAACTGCACTGCCAGGTCGGCCATGTCCCGGTTGCGGTAGCGCAGCCGGCGGGCCTTGGACAGCCGGATGCCGTCGATGATCGACGCGTGGTTGAGCTCGTCGGAGATCACGGCGTCGCGCTCGTCGAGCAGCACCTCGAACACGCCGCCGTTGGCGTCGAAGCAGGACGAGAACAAGATCGTGTCCTCGGTGCCGAGCAGCTGCGACAGCCGGCTCTCGAGCTCGCGGTGCTGGGTCTGCGTGCCGCAGATGAAGCGCACGCTCGCCATCCCGAAGCCCCACTCGTCGAGGGCTGCGCGGGCCGCGGCCACGACGTCCGGGTGGTCGGCCAGCCCGAGGTAGTTGTTGGCGCAGAAGTTGAGCACCGTGCTCCCGCCGGTCGACACGTGTGCCGACTGCGGCGACGCGAGCTCGCGCTCGCTCTTGTAGAGGCCGGCGGCGCGGATCTCGTCCAACGTCTCACGCAGCTGCCCGCGCACGGCTCCGTACATCGTCAGACCTCCGTCCAGTCGAGCACGACCTTGCCGCACTGGCCGCTGCGCGCGATGGCGAACGCGTCGGCCCACTCGGTCGCGGGCAACCGGTGGGTGACCACGGCGCTGACGTCGAGGCCGGAGCGCAGCATCGCGCTCATGGCGTACCAGGTCTCGAACATCTCCCGGCCGTAGACGCCCTTGATCGTCAGCATGTGCGTGACCACCCGGCCCCAGTCGATCTCGATCGGCGTGCTGGGCAGGCCGAGCATCGCGATCCGGCCGCCTGAGTTCAGGTTGTCGATGGCGTCCGGCAGCGCGGCTGGATGCCCGCTCATCTCGAGCGCGACGTCGAAGCCCTCGACCATGCCGAGCCGGCGCTGCGCGTCGGCGATCGAGTCGGCCGAGACGTCGAGCGCGAGGTCGACGCCCATCGTGCGGGCGAGCTCCAGCCGGTACGACGAGACATCGGTGATCACCACGAACCGCGCGCCGACGTGCCGGGCGACCTGCGCCGCCATCAGCCCGATCGGGCCGGCGCCGGTGATCAACACGTCCTCGCCGACGAGCGGGAACGACAGCGCGGTGTGCACGGCGTTGCCGAAAGGGTCGAAGACCGCCCCGAGATCGGGATCGATACGCGGATGGTGCACCCACACGTTCGACTCGGGCAGCACGACGAACTCGGCGAACGCCCCGTCCCGGTTGACGCCGATCGACGACGTCCGGATGCACAGATGGCGACGTCCGGCCCGGCAGTTGCGGCAGGTGCCGCAGACGATGTGCCCTTCGCCGGAGACCAGGTCGCCGACCCCGATGTCGCGCACCGCCGCGCCGACCTCGACGACCTCGCCGCAGAACTCGTGGCCCGCGACGAGCGGCGCGTTCACCGCGCCAGCGGCCCACGCGTCCCAGCGCTCGATGTGCAGGTCGGTGCCGCAGATGCCGGTGCGCAGCACCCGGATCTTGACCTCGGCCGGGCCGGCCGCAGGCTCCGGCCGCTCGGCCAGCTGGAAACCCGGCGCCGCCGCCGGCTTGTACAGCGCCCTCATCATTCAGGCATCGCCGAGCAGCGCGTCGACGAACTGCTCCGGCTCGAACGGCGCGAGGTCGTCCGCGCCCTCCCCCAGCCCGACGAGCTTGACCGGCACGCCCAGCTCGCGTTGCACGCTGATCACGATGCCGCCCTTCGCCGTGCCGTCGAGCTTCGTGAGCACGATCCCCGTGACGTCCACGACCTCGGTGAAGACCCGCGCCTGGGTCAGCCCGTTCTGGCCGGTCGTGGCGTCGAGCACGAGCAGCGTCTCGTCGACCGGGCCCTGCTTCTCCACCACCCGCTTCACCTTGCCGAGCTCGTCCATCAGCCCGACCTTCGTGTGCAGCCGGCCGGCGGTGTCGATCAGGACGGTGTCGACTTTGCGTCGCGTGCCCTCTTTGACCGCGTCGAACGCGACGGACGCCGGGTCGCCGCCCTCCGGCCCGCGCACCGTGTCCGCCCCGACCCGCGACCCCCAGGTCTCGAGCTGGTCGGCGGCCGCGGCGCGGAACGTGTCGGCGGCGCCGAGCAGCACGGTGCGGCCGTCCGCGACGAGCACGCGAGCGAGCTTGCCGCAGGTGGTGGTCTTGCCGGTGCCGTTCACGCCGACGACGAGGACGACGGCCGGCCGATCGCCGACCGGCGTCGAGCGCAGCGTGCGGTCCATGTCCGGCTGCAACGCGGTGACGAGCTCGTCGGCGAGCAGCGCGCGCAACTCGCCCTGCGAGGCGGTGCCGAGCACCTTGGTGCGGGTGCGCAGCCGGTCGACGATCTCGGTGGTGGCGCCGACGCCGACGTCGGCCGTCAGCAGCGCCTCTTCGACCTCTTCCCAGGCGTCCTCGTCGAGCCTGCCGCGGGACAGGACGGACAGCAGTCCGCGGCCGAGCGAGGTCTGCGAGCGGGCCAGCCGGGCGCGCAGCCGCAGCAACCGGCCCGCGGTGGGCTCCGGGACGTCAAGCTGGGGGGCCCCCACATCGGTTGCCTCGGCGGCACGCCTTTCGGAAACTGGGTCCGGCGGCAGTTGCACCACGGCGCCGACCGAGCGGGTCGGAGTGTCGCGCGGCGTCTCCGCGTCGTCGCCGACGCCCGGGGCGTAGTCGACGCCGGCCCGCGGGGGCGGGGGAACGACGCGGCCGCGGCGGCGGGGCACGACGAGCACCGCGGTGAACAGCAGCACCACGAGGACGATCGCGAGGACGAGAAACAGCACAACCACGAGCTCATCCAATCAGTCGCCGCGCCGACCCTTCACCTGCGGCGTTGCCCCGCGGCGGGGCGCGCGCCGGCGTTTCGCGCCGCTACGGGGCAAAGACCGGTGTTCAGCGGGTGGTCGACGCCAGGCCGCCGGTCTGCCACTGGGGCCAGTTGACGTTCCAGTCGCCGTAACCGCTGCCCAACTGCATCGCCGGGCCGTCCGCGTTCGGGTACTGGACCACATCGCCCACCCGCATGAAATGCCACAACTTCTCCGCGACGGCCGGCAACAAGTTGGTGCAGCCGTTGGAAGAGTTCACCCCGTTGTTGATATTCGAGACGTTCCACGGGGCCGCATGCAGATACTCCCCGCTATACGTCAACCGCTGATCCCACTTGATCCCGCACTCGTAATAGGTGTTGTTCGTGTCGTGCATGCACGTCGTCCGATCCTGCTCCATGATCACCTTCGTGCCACGAAACGTCGGCGTCTTCGTCGCCCCCAACGACACCCCGAACGTCCCATACAACTTGCCGTCGCTGGTCACCGTCATCTTATGCGTCGCGTCGTTCACGATCGCCACAGTCTTCGGACCAGTCGAAAAATCCAACGTCAAACTATCGTCATAAGCCAAACCCGGCCCCGCCGACAAACCCTTCGCCGGAATCCCCACATGCACCTTCGCGTGCGCCGGCCAATAATTCTGCAACCGGAAATGCCCCTCCACCGGGCCATTGCCCGCAGCACTCGACTCGAAAAACCACGCGCCCTTCGCCGCCTGCCCATTCACCGTCACCGTCGTCGCGTCCTGCAACGCCTTCCCCGACTTAATCCGCTTCGAGAAATACGCGATAACCGGCATCCCCACCCCATACTCCGACCCATCACTATTCAACAACTTGATATGCACCTTCTTCACCGGCGGCGCAACCGGCGAGGAACTGGTAGGCGACGCGACGCTGCTACGCGCAGCGGAGGCGGTCACCCGCGCGGTCGTCGGCGCGCCGACACCGGTCACACGCTGGTCTGCCGAGCGGCCGACGGAGACCCCGACCGCGACCGCCGCGACGACGGCTGCCGCGGCGAGCGGGATGAGAATACGGCTTACTACCCGGCGAGGCGGTTCTCGCAGGAACCGAGCAGGGCCTGGAAGAGCGTCATCCGGCACCTGCGAGCGCGCCTGCGCGTCGAACGACTGCGACAGCAGGCGAGCGATCTCGTCTTCGTTCATCAGTCCCTCAACGGGCCCCGCGAGTCGGCTGGCCGCGCTTGGTTGACACCCACATGGTGTAGACGGCGAGCGGGCCGGTCAGGTTGCGTGCGGTGGTCAGGCGGTGGTGCTGACCAGGCCGCCGGTCTGCCACTGGGGCCAGTTGACGTTCCAGTCGCCGTAACCGCTGCCCAACTGCATCGCCGGGCCGTCCGCGTTCGGGTACTGGACCACATCGCCCACCCGCATGAAATGCCACAACTTCTCCGCGACGGCCGGCAACAAGTTGGTGCAGCCGTTGGAAGAGTTCACCCCGTTGTTGATATTCGAGACGTTCCACGGGGCCGCATGCAGATACTCCCCGCTATACGTCAACCGCTGATCCCACTTGATCCCGCACTCGTAATAGGTGTTGTTCGTGTCGTGCATGCACGTCGTCCGATCCTGCTCCATGATCACCTTCGTGCCACGAAACGTCGGCGTCTTCGTCGCCCCCAACGACACCCCGAACGTCCCATACAACTTGCCGTCGCTGGTCACCGTCATCTTATGCGTCGCGTCGTTCACGATCGCCACAGTCTTCGGACCAGTCGAAAAATCCAACGTCAAACTATCGTCATAAGCCAAACCCGGCCCCGCCGACAAACCCTTCGCCGGAATCCCCACATGCACCTTCGCGTGCGCCGGCCAATAATTCTGCAACCGGAAATGCCCCTCCACCGGGCCATTGCCCGCAGCACTCGACTCGAAAAACCACGCGCCCTTCGCCGCCTGCCCATTCACCGTCACCGTCGTCGCGTCCTGCAACGCCTTCCCCGACTTAATCCGCTTCGAGAAATACGCGATAACCGGCATCCCCACCCCATACTCCGACCCATCACTATTCAACAACTTGATATGCACCTTCTTCACCGGCGGCGCAACCGGCGAGGAACTGGTAGGCGACGCGACCGGGGCGCTGCTCGACGACGAGTCGCTCGGCGTTCCCGGCGTGGTCGAACCGGCAGAGGTCGGGCTCGAACTCGAGCAGGCGGTGGCGACGAGCGCGAACGCGGCGATCGCCGCGGCGAACGCGGATTGGGCACGGGTCGGGCGCAGATGAGTCAGCTTCGGCACCCCATCAAGGTAGGCGGTGCGCGCGGTGAAGCCGAATTCCGCAGGTGCTTCTCACATCCAGGCAACCTCGAGGGCTGCTCACTCGTCTTGACTACACCGTCGTCTTTGAACTACCCGGCGTCGCGCAGTCGTTGGCTGATCACCTGGGTGACGCCGTCGCCGCGCATGGCCACGCCGTAGAGCGCGTCGGCGATCTCCATCGTGCGCTTCTGGTGCGTGATTTGGATGATCTGGCTGCTCTTGCGCAACTGTTCCACGAGCTCGAGCAGCCGGCCGAGGTTCGTCTCGTCCAGCGCGGCCTCGATCTCGTCGAAGACGTAGAACGGACTGGGCCGGGCTCGGAAGATCGCGACGAGCAGCGCCACCGCGACCAGCGAGCGCTCGCCGCCGGACAGCAGCGACAGCCGCTTGACCTTTTTGCCCGGTGGCCGCGCCTCGACGTCGACGCCGGTCATCAGCATGTCGTCCGGCTCGGTCAGCAGCAGCCGGCCCTCGCCGCCGGGGAACAGCGCGGCGAACACGATCTCGAACTCGCGCGCGACGTCGTGGAAGGCGCTGGTGAACACCGCGAGGATGCGGTCGTCGACCTCTTTGACGACGGTCAGCAGGTCGCGACGCGTCGCCTTGAGGTCCTCGAGCTGAGTCGACAGGAACTGATGGCGCTCTTCGAGCGCCGCGAACTCCTCCAGCGCCAGCGGATTCACCTTGCCGAGCAGCGCGAGGTCGCGATCGGCGCGGGCGGCGCGCTTCTCCTGCACCGCGCGGTCGTACGGCCCTGGCAGCGGGGCGACGACCTGCTCGCCGCGGTCGCGGGCCTGCGCGTACTCGGCAGTCTCGGCGGCGCTGGGCGGGCAGAGCTGGTCTGGCCCGTACTCGGCCAGCAACGCCGCGACCTCGACGCCGTACTCCTCGACCGCGCGAGTCTCCAGCTGCTCGATGCGCAGCCGCTGCTCTGCGCGCATGACCTCGTCGCGGTGCACGGCGTCGGTGAGCTTCGAGAGCTCCGCGGCGAGGTCCCGCCCCCGCCCGCGCACGTCGGCCAACTCGCTGTCGCGCTCGGCGCGCTGGAACTGCGCGGCGTCGCGCTCGGCGGTCGCGGCGGCGAGAGAATGCGCGACCGCCGAACGGACCTGCGCGGCGTCGTCGCGGATCTGCGCGGCGACGCGGGCGCCCTGCTCGCGGGCCTGGCGGATCTCTTGGCGGCGGCGTCGGGCGGCGCGCTCGATCTCCGCCGCGCGCAGCAGCTGGTCGGCCCGGCCGTGCATCGCCCGCACCCGCTCCTCGCCGGTGCGCACCCGTAGCCGGGCCTCCATCTCGCCCTGGCGGGCGTCGGCGACCTGCCGCTGCAGCGCGTCCCGGTCGGCGGTGTCCGGCTCGGCCGGCTCGTCGGCGGCGGACTGGGCGAGCTCGAGGCGCTGCTCCAGATCGGCCAGCCCGGCGAGGTCGTTGTCGCGGGCCGCGTCGACCCGGGCGCGCGCCTCGTCCAGCCGGTCCGCCTCGGCGCTCGCCGACCGAGCCACCTGGCCCAGCTGGGCGAGCTGCTCGGCGACCGCGGACAACCGCGCGTCGGACTCGTGCAACGCCTGCAGCGCGGCCTCGACGGCGGTTCGCCGCTGCGCGGCCTCGGCCCGCGCCGCCGCCAGCTCCACGTCTAGCCGCTCATGCCGCGCGGCCGCCTCGTCCGCCTTCTGCCGGGCCTCGTCCACCGCGGCGTTGATCTCGATCGCGCTCGGCGCGGACGACGAGCCGCCGGCCGACCAATGCGCGCCCACGACGTCGCCCTCGCGGGTGACCGCCCGCACGTCCGGCCGGTCGCTCACCAGGCTTGCGGCCGCGGCGAGGTCGTCGACGATCGCGACGTCGCGCAACGCGTGCGCGACACTCGTCACCAGTTCCGGCGGGGCGCCGACGGCGTCCACCGCCCAGCGCGCGCCCGGCGGGAGATCGGCGCGGGACGCAGGCGGGGCTCCGACGGAATCGCCGGTGAAACCGCCGACGAGCAGCCCGGCCCGGCCGCCGTCATCGGCCTTGAGCAACTCCAGCGCGCTCAGCACGTCGGCCGCCGAACCGACGGCGACCGCGTCGGCCACGACGCCCAGCGCGGCGGCGACCGCGGCCTCGCACCCGGCGTCGATGCGCAGTAGAGCGGCCACCGACCCGAGCACGCCAGGCAGCCTGCTGCCGGCGGCCAGCAGCGCGGCGGTGCCGTCCTTGCGGGCGAGCCCGACGACCAACGCGTCGGCCCGCGCCGTCCACGTCGAGCGTTCGCGCTCGGCTTCGCGTTCGGCGTCGGCCAGCTCCCCGGCGGCCGCCGCGGCGGCCTCGAACGCGGCGACCGCGTTCTCGTGCCGGGTGTCCAAGCCGAGCTCGCCGTCGTCCAGCCGGCCGACCTCGGACTGCACCTTCGCGAGCTCGGCCTCGGCCTGGACCGCGCGCTCGCGCGCATCCGCGGCGGCGGCGACCAGCCGGGCGCTCTCGTCCTGCCCGGCCGCGGCGCGGGCGCGCAGCGCGTTGACCTGTCCGGTCAGCTTGGCGAGCCCCTCGCGCCGGTCGGCGACGGCGCGGACGGCGGCGACGAGCGCCTGCTCGGCCTCGGCAAGCCGGCGCTCCAGTGCCTGCCGGTGCCCCACGACCTCGGTCAATTCCGTCTGCGCCGACGCCAGATCAGCCTGCAGGCCGCCCTCTTCGGCCCGCAGCTCGGCGGCCTCGGCCTCCATCTCCTCCGGCTCGCGGCCGACGGGGCTGGCGATGGCGTCGCCGTCGGGGTCGGCGGCCAGGTGGCGGGCTCGCTCTGCGGCCAGCGAGCCGGTGCTGCGGAAACGCTCCTCGAGCGCGGACAGCCGATACCAGGTGTCCTGGGCGCGGGCGAGGACCGGCGCGTCGGCGACCTGCCGCGCGTCCAGCTCGCCCTCTCGCGCTCGAGCCGCGGCCAGCGCGTCCTCGACGCCCGCGCGACGGGCGCGGATCGCCTCCTCGTCGGCCACCTCGCGCTCCAGCTCCGTGCGCAACGTCAGCAGGTCGTCGGCCAGCAATCGCAATCGCGAGTCGCGCAGCTCGGCCTGGACGCCGGCGGCTCGGCGGGCGACCTCGGCCTGCCGGCCGAGCGGCTTGAGCTGGCGGCGCAGCTCGTCGGTCAGGTCGGTGACGCGGGTGAGGTTCGCCTGCATCGCCTCGAGCTTGCGCAGCGCCTTTTCCTTGCGCTTGCGGTGCTTTAGCACCCCGGCGGCCTCTTCGATGAAGCCGCGGCGGTCCTCCGGGCGCGCCTGCAGGACGGCGTCGAGCTGGCCCTGGCCGACGATGACGTGCATCTCGCGGCCGATCCCGGAGTCCGACAGCAGCTCCTGGATGTCCAGCAGCCGGGCGCTGTCGCCGTTGATCTCGTACTCGCTGGTGCCCTCGCGGAACATCCGGCGGGTGATCGACACCTCGGTGTAGTCGATCGGCAGCGCGTTGTCGGAGTTGTCGATCGTCAGGGTGACCTCGGCGCGACCCAGCGGCGGGCGGCCGGCGGTGCCGGCGAAGATCACGTCTTTCATCTTGCCGCCGCGCAACGCCTTCGCGCCCTGCTCGCCGAGCACCCAGGCGATCGCGTCGACGACGTTGCTCTTGCCGGAGCCGTTCGGGCCGACGACTGCGGTGATGCCCGGCTCGAAGCGCAGCGTGGTGGCTGAGGCGAAGGATTTGAAGCCCCGCAACGTCAGCGACTTGAGGTGCACGAAACTCCCGGTACGGCGCTGTTCGACGGGCGCGGCGCACGAGGCGCGGCGCGAACGACGCCGAGAAACCTATACCGTGCGCGGGGCGGCCAGCGCACGGCGAGCCGAGCCGCCGGCCAGGCGAGCGCCGGTCAGGCGAGCGCCGGCTGCGCCTGCTCGGCGATGCGGTGCAGCTCGAGATCCAGCTCGGCGCTGTGCGCGGTGCCCGCCTCACGCAGCTGGGTGTTCTCCAGCTCGAGTTCGCGGACCCGGCGACGGAGCCGAGCGATCTCTACGGCGAGCATGCGCTCGCCGTTGGTGCCGATGTGTCCTACCAGGGCGCGTGCCATCGGACGACCTTTCACTTTCTGCGTGACGTTCGAACCGGATCCGGACCGGTAGGCCCGGGCAAGCCGACTCAGACCGTGTGCCTGTTGTGCCGTGTGTCGTAAATGACGCGGCGGGAGGTGCAGTCACTGCGCCGAGCCCGACGTTCTGCGGTGGCAGAGCGGGCGGTTCGGCGAGCAGCACAGGGCAGAAGTCCCGTCTTGTCACCTCATCATCTCACTGCGGTAACAACCGGTCAACAAGCCTTCGCTGTGCTAGGGCGCTGAGTGTCCTTGCCTTCCAAGTTGTCCGCGCGTCGTCGGCGTACAGCCCGCCGAAGCGAGGACAACTTCGAGAAGGCCGGCGAGCGGCGGTCAGCGAGCGCGCGGCGGGCGGTCAGCGAGCGCGCGGCGGACGCTGGCACTGCGGGCAGAAGAAGCTCGAGCGGTTCATGAAGGCGGCGCGGCGGATCGGCGTGCCACAGCGCGGGCACGGCCGGTGCTCGCGGCCGTAGACGGCGAGCGAGCGGTCGAAGTAGCCGCTCTCGCCGTTGACGTTCACGTAAAGCGCGTCGAAGGACGTGCCGCCGGCTTGCAGCGCGTCGCCGAGGACGGCTCGGACCTGAGCCAGCAGCTCGCGCGCGGCCGGCCGGCTGAGTGTCGCGGTCCGTCGCGCCCCGTGCAGCCGGGCGCGCCACAGGGACTCGTCGGCGTAGATGTTGCCGACGCCGCTGATCAACGTCTGGTCCAGCAGCGCCCGCTTGACCTCGGTGTCGCGGCGGCGCAGCCGAAGGACGAACTGCTCGTCGTCGAACAGCGGGTCGAGCGGGTCGCGGGCGATGTGCGCAATCTGCGCCGGCACGCGCTCCGGCGGACGGCCCGCGGGGACGTCGTCAGCCGGGACGAGCCTGTCGACCAGCACGCCGCCGAAAGTGCGCTGATCGACGAAACGCAGCTCTCGCCCGCCGTCGGCGAAGGCGAATCGCAGGTGCAGGTGGCGTTCGTCCGGCGCGTCCGGCGCCTCGACGAGCAGCTGGCCGCTCATCCCGAGGTGCGCGATCAGGGCGCCCCCCGACGCGGCGGGGCGGTCGACGAGCGGAAGCCACAGGTATTTGCCACGGCGCGACGCGCAGCGCACGGTCGCGCCGGCCAGCCGGGCGGCCAGGTCTGCGCCGCCCGCCAGGTGCCGGCGCACCGAACGGGCGTGCCGCACTTCGACAGCGGCGATCGTGCGACCGGCGACCCAGCGCTGCAGCCCGGCGCGGACGGTCTCGACCTCGGGGAGCTCGGGCACCTCAGTCGTCGTCAGTCGTCGTCAGTCGTCGTCAGTCGTCGTCAGTCGTCGTCGTCGGGGTGCGCGGCCGCGATGGACCGCCAGGCCGTCTCCGCGGCGAGCTGCTCGGCTTCCTTCTTGCTGCGCCCGGTGCTCGACGCGTAGAGCTGCCCCGCGACGCTGGCCTGGGCGGTGAACGTCTTCTCGTGGTCCGGCCCGATCGCGCTCATCACGTAGTCGGGGACGCCGAGGCCGTGCTTGGCGGTGAGTTCCTGCAGGCTCGTCTTCCAGTCCAGCCCGGCGCCGGCCTGCGCGGCGTCGTCGAGCAGGTCGTCGAACAGCTCGTGGATCACCCGGCTGGCCTCGTCGAGGCCGGCGCCGAGATAGACCGCGCCGAGCACGGCTTCCAGCGTGTCGGCCAGGATGCTCGACTTCTCCCGCCCGCCGGTGGCTTCCTCGCCCTTGCCGAGCCGCACATAGGCGCCGAGGCCGTCTGGGGCGATGCGGGCGGCCACTCCGGCCAGCGCGCGCATGTTCACGACGGACGCGCGCAGCTTCGCCAGCCGGCCCTCGGTGAGGTCGGGATGGCCGCGGTACAGCGCGTCGGTGACGACGATGCCGAGCACGGCGTCGCCGAGGAACTCCAGCCGCTCGTTGTGCGGCAAGCCGCCGTGCTCGTAAGCGTAGGAGCGGTGCGTCAGGGCGCGGCGCAGCAGGTCAGCGTCGATCTCGACGCCGAGCGCCTTGCCGAGCTTGTCCTGGTCTGCCGGGACGGCTTCGTCGGACACTGGAGTCGTCCGCGGATCAGACGGACAGGACCTGCTTGCCGTTGTACTGCCCGCAGTTGTGGCACGCGGTGTGCGGCAGGACCATCTCGCCGCAGGCGCGGTTCGGGCAGAGCACGAGCGTTGGCGCGGTCGCCTTCCACTGCGCCCGGCGGGACCGGGTGTTGCTGCGCGACATCTTGCGCTTCGGGACGGCCACGTCGTTCTCCTCGTGTCGGTGCTGGTGCTCGGGTGGTGGTGCTCGGGTGGTGCTCGGTGCTGGTGCTCAGCGGGGCGCTGGCGGTGAGTCGGCCGGCGACTCGGCCGGGCCCTGATCAGGCTCGGCGAAGCGCGCCAACGCCGCCCACCTGGGGTCGAGCTGCTCGTGCGTGTGCCCGGCGGGCAGATCGTCCAGCCGCTGCCCGCAGGTGGGACAGAGGCCGGCGCAGTCCGGCTCGCACAGCGGCGTCCAAGGCAGGGCGAGGACGACCACGTCGCGCACCACCGGCTCCACGTCGAGGCGCTCGCCGTCGACCCGGTGGACCTCGTCCTGCTCGGTCGTCTCGTCGGTGAGGCTGTCCGGGTAGGCGAACAGCTCGCAGACGTCGACGACGAACTCATCGGACACCGGGTCGAGGCACCGCCCGCACTGGCCGATGAGCGGGCCGGCGACCGTGCCCGTGACGAGCACGCCCTCGGTGACCGACTCGAGTCGGAGGTCCAGGTCGAGCGGAGCGCCGTCCGGCACCCCGATGAGATCGAGGCCGAGATCCGCAGGAGCGGGAACGCTACGCCGGTACTCGCGCGCCAGGCCCGGACGCCGGCCGAGCTCCCGTAGGTCGAAGACGAACGGGCTGCGCGGCGAGGCGCTCGCGGATGACTGCTGCATCGGTGTGGTGTTCTCGAAACTGCGACACGGCCTCGATCGGGTTGAGGCCGTTGATCAGCCTAGCCGAGGGGGCGCCGCGCTGACGAATTTTGCCGTGCCGCGCTGGTCCGCGGGTCAGGCGGAGAGCGGGGCCGCCGCGGCGTCGCCTTCGGCGGCCCACGCCGTCGCCCGGCGGCTGGCGAGTGCGGCGCGGCCCTGCTCGGCGGTGGCGGCCGACCGGTGCAGGACCGAAGAGAGCTCGTCGAGGGTGCGTTCGGCGTAGTCCTCGGCGTCCGCGGTCAGCTTGGTGACGTAGCGCTCGGCCTCCGCCCTGGCCTGCCGGGCGTAGCGGTCGGCGTCGCCGCGGACCTTTGTCTCATAGAGCTGAGCGTCCGCGCTGACCTGCTGGTGGTACTTTTCGGCGTCTTCGCGAAGCGCCGTGGCGGCGGCGGCCGCGGCCTGGTGCACCGAGGTGGCCGACACCAGGCGCGCGTGCTCGGCGCGAGCGGCGTCCAAGGTCTGGGCCGCCCGCTGCTCGGCCTCGACGACGACCTCCCCGGCGCGATGCGCCGCGTCAGCCAGCACCGCGTCGGCCTCCCCGACGGCGCGCGCCCGCATTTCCGCGGCGCCCTCGCGCGCGTCGGTCAGCACGCGGTCGCGGGTGGCGACCACCGCTCGGGCCTCGTCCATCTCCGGCGGGAGCACCTCGCGCAGCTCGTCGAGCAGGTCGAGCAGGTGTTCCCGGGGCAGGACGCACGAGGCGGACATCGGCAGCGCGCGCGCCGTCTCAATCGTGTCGATCAGCTCGTTCAGCAGCTCGTCTGCCCGGCGCAGCGCCTCGTCCGCCATCGCCTCGAGCCTCCTGCCGTCACCCTGCGGAACTGGTGCGCTCCGTCAGCCTCTTCAACACGATCGGCGGGACGAGCAACGCGACGTCGCCGCCCCATTTTGCGATCTCCTTGACCAGGCTAGAGGCAAGGAAGCTGTATTCCGGGTTGGTCGGCATGAACAGCGTGTCGACGCCGGCGAGCCCGCGGTTCATCTGCGCCATCTGCAGCTCGTAGTCGAAGTCGCTCACCGCGCGCAGGCCCTTCACGATCACCGGGATGTCGTGCACGCGGCAGTAGTCCACGACCAGGCCCTCGAAGGTGTCGATCGTGACGTTGGGGTAGCCGGCGGTGACCTCGGCGAGCATCTCCCGGCGCTCGTCCACCTCGAACAGGCTCGACTTCGACTGGTTCACGAAGATCGCCACGACGACCTCGTCGTAGAGGTTCGCGGCGCGGTCGATGATGTCGAGATGCCCGTTGGTGACCGGGTCGAAGGAACCGGGGCACAGCGCGCGTCGCACGATGGCTGTGCCGCCCGCCTCTGGGGGTTTCATCGTCGCCGACCGTACCAAAGCACGCTGTCTCCGTAACGCCGCTCGCCGACGGCGGCGAGCGAATCGTGCGCCCAGCCGGTCAGCGGCGTGCGGGCTGACCGTTCGACGACGACGTAGGCGTTGGGCGCGAGCCAGTCCTGCAGGATCAGCTGGGCGACGTGCCCCTGCACCTTCGCGTTGTCGTAGGCGTAGGGCGGGTCGGCGAAGACGAGGTCGAAGGGTCGTTCCGGCCGTTCGCTCAGGAACGACGCGACCGGACGGGCGGCGACGGTCGCGCCGGGCAGGCCGACGAGCTCCACGTTGCGCCGAAGCACGCCGAGCGCCGCCCGACTCTTCTCGACGAGCACCGCCTCGGCCGCGCCCCGGGACAGCGCTTCGAGGCCGACCGCGCCGGTGCCGGCGAACAGGTCAAGCACCCGCGCGCCGTCCATTCGCAGCGTCGCCGCGAGCGAGTTGAACATGGCCTCCCGCGCCCGGTCCGAGGTCGGCCGCGTGCCGTCGGCCGGTCCGGCGAGCCGCCGGCCCTTTGCCGCGCCGCCAACGATCCTCACCGTTCGCCGCCGCGCCGGCGCCGGCGTCGTCCGCGCCGGCACCACCCTCGATGATCTCGGCCCAACCACGCGGATTCGCACGTTCCGGCCGAGATCATCGCGGGGGTGGGGCTTCGCCGCGGCGGGCGCCCGGTCACCCCTTCTCCAGATAGTCCGCCTGCTCGTCGCGCAGCAGGGCGGCGAGCTGTTCCCGCAGCAGCGGATGCGCCTCGAGCGTGGGGTCGCCTTGGACGAGTTCGCTCGCCGCGGCCCGCGCGGAGGTGATCAGCGGCTCGTCCCGCAGCAGCGAGAGCAGTTTCAGCGAGCGACGCCGCCCGGACTGCGCCGCGCCGAGCACGTCGCCCTCGCGTCGCTGTTCCACGTCGAGGCGGGCGAGTTCGAAGCCGTCCGTGGTCGCGGCGACCGCGTCCAGGCGCTCGCGCGCCGGGGTGCCGGCCCGCGCGTCGGACACGAGCAGGCACAGCCCGGCGTGTCCGCCGCGGCCTACCCGGCCGCGCAGCTGATGCAGCTGCGACACGCCGAAGCGGTCGGCGTCGAGGATGGTCATCACGGTCGCGTTCGGCACGTCGACGCCGACCTCGATCACAGTTGTGGCGACGAGGACGTCGATCCGGCCCGCGGCGAAGTCGGTCATCGCGCGGTCCTTCTCATCCGAGGAGAGCCGGCCGTGCAGCGCGGCGATCCGCAAGCCGTGCAGCGGGCCTTCGGCGAGCATCGGCAGCACGTCGACGACCGCGAGCGGCGGCCGCGGGCTGTCCCCGTCGAGGCCGAGATCGCTGTCGTCGGCGCCGAGGAGGTCGCCCGGATCCTCTACGTCCGGCCCGCCGGCGGCGAAGTCCGCCTCGAACTCGGCCATGTCCGCGCCGATCCGCGGGCAGACGACGTAGGCCTGCCGGCCTGCGGCGACCTCCTCGCGGATCCGTTGCCAGCCGCGCTCGAGCCACGCCGGCTTCTCCGCCGTCGGCACGACCGACGTCGCGATCGGCGACCGGCCGAGCGGCAACTCGCGCAGCGTCGAGGTCTCGAGGTCGCCGAAGACCGTCATCGCGACGGTGCGCGGGATCGGCGTCGCGGTCATCACGAGCACGTGGGGCGGCTGCGCCGCCTTCGCCCGCAGGGCGTCGCGCTGCTCGACGCCGAAGCGGTGCTGCTCGTCGACGACGACGAGGCCGAGATCGGCGAACTGCACGTGCTGCTGGATGAGGGCGTGCGTGCCCACGACCACGCCCGCCTCTCCGCTCGCGGCCGCGAGCAGCGCCGTCTTGCGCGCGGCAGCGGGCAACGACCCGGTCAGCAGCGTGACGCGAGTGGCGCGATCGGCGCCGCCGAGCTGACCGCCGCGCGCGAGCGGCCCGAGCATCGTCTCGATCGTGCGGGCGTGCTGGGTGGCGAGCACCTCCGTCGGCGCCAGGAACGCGGCCTGACCGCCGGCGTCGACGACCTGCAACATCGCGCGCAGCGCCACCACGGTCTTGCCGGAACCGACCTCGCCCTGCAGCAGCCGGTGCATCGGATGCGGCGCGGCGAGCTCGGCGGCAAGCGTCTCCCCCACCTCCCGTTGCCCCGCGGTCAGTTCGAACGGCAGCGACGAGTCGAACCCGTCGAGCAGCCCGCCAGGTCGGGGCGGTCGGGGCGTCGCCGGGTTGGCGCTGGCCAGGGCGCGCCGCTGGGCGAGGACCAACTGGATGCCGAGCGCCTCGTCCCAGGCCAGCCTGCGGCGCGCGGCCTGCCACTGGCGGAGGTCGTCCGGCTCGTGCATCGCGCGCAACGCGACGTCCAGCTCCAGCAGCCCGTGCCGGGCGCGCACGGCGGCGTCGAGGGGGTCCGGGATCAGGTCGAGCACCAGCAGCGTCTGCCGGACGGCGTTCGAGATCGTCCAGGTGCGCACGGCCTGCGTCGCCGGGTAGACCGGGATCAGCCGGCCGGCGTAGATGTCCGCCTCGGCGTCCGCAGTCTCGTCTGCGTCGTCAGCGGTGCTGAGCAGCAGATAGTCCGGATGCACGAGCTGCCGGGTGTTGCGGAACTGGCCCACCTTGCCCGAGAACAAGCCGCGCCGCCCTGGTTGCAGGTCCTTCGCCCGCCAGGCGCCCTTGCCGAAGAACACCAGCTGCAGGCTCGCCGTCCGGTCCCCGACCGTGACTTCCAGCCGAGATCCCCGACTCGAACGGCGCGGGGTGGCGGCCAGGACGTCGGCGAGCACGGTGACCTCGTCGTCGACGCGCAGCTTCGCGAGCTCGGTCAGCTCACCGCGCTCGGCCATCCGGCGCGGGTAGTGCGCGAGCAGGTCGCGCACGGCCCGCATGTCGAAGGCCTTTTCCAGCGCCTTCGCGGTGCGCAGGCCGACGGTGTCGACGAGCGGGGTGTCGAGCGTGGGCACGTCACTCGACTCCGAAGATCAGCGGCACGTCCGGCTGGCCGCCGGCATACACGCAGACGTCGGTCAGCGGCGCGCGGGCGCGGACGTGCCGCTCGATCAGCTCGGGCAGCCCGGCCGCGGCGTTCTCGCCGACGAGGACGGTCATCAGCTCCGCGCCCACGCCGAGCAGCCGGTCGACGACGGCGAGCGCGACGTCCTGCAAGTTCTGCCCGATCTCGACGACCTCGCCGTCGATGAGGCCGAGGACGTCGCCGGGCTGGCAGATGCCGACCGCGGTGAGCGCCTCGGCGCCGGCGACGACGAGCTCGGCGAACCGGGTCGCCGCGGCGGCCTCGGCCATTGCGACGACGTCGTCGTCGACGCGGCGTGCGGCGTCGTGCACGGCGACGGCGGCCAAACCCTGCACCGGAGATCGAGTGGGCACCACCCACACCCGCATCCCCTGCGCGCGGCCCAGCGCGGCCGCCGACTCCGCGAGACCCGCGACCCGTGTCGCGTTGGGGACCAGCACGACCTCGCGCGCGCCGGTGGCCCGCATCGCCGCCACGACGTCGTCGACGGACGGGGCGTCGTCGGCCCCGCCGTCGACCACTCGCACTCCCTCGCGTTCGAACAGGTGCGTCAGCCCCGCGCCGGGCGCGACGGCCAGCACCGCGGACGGCCCGTCGTCGTGCGGAGCGGCAGTCACCAGCGGCACGACGCTGATGCCGTGCGGCCGGCCCGCGATCACACCCGCCTCGATCGCGGCGCCGACGTCGTCAACGTGCACGTGCACCTTCCAGCGGCCCTGGCCGGTGGGCATGACGGCGATGGAGTCGCCGAGCGCGGCGAGCTGGTGCTTGAGGCCGTCGATCGCCGCGGCGTCGGCAGCCAGCGCGAACTGCACCTCGTAGGCCGGGATCGCGACGGCCGGCTGCCGCCCCGGATCCGGCGAGCCCAAATCTGTTGAGCGCAGCGGCGTCCGCACCGGCGCGAGCGTCGCCGGTTCGCCGGTGACGACCCGGACGAGCGCGTCGAGGACGAGCACAAAGGCCCGACCCCCCGCGTCGACGACGCCGGCCTGGGCGAGCTGCGGCAGCTGCTCAGGGGTGCGCTGCAGCGCACGGTCGGCATGCGCCGTGGCCGCTCGCGCGACGGCTGCGAGGTCGGCGGGCCCGTCGGCCGCCGAGTCGGCCGCAGCGCGCGTCGCCCCGTCGGCGGCCGCGCGGGCGACGGTGAGCATCGTGCCGTCGACCGGCGTGACGACCGCGGCCCGGGCCAGCGTGGCGCCGCGGTCGAGGCCGTCGGCCAGCGCGACGGCGGAGGCGGCCCCGTCGCCGAGCGACCCGGCAGCGGGCACGCCGGCAGCGGCGGCCGCGATGCCGGCCAGGATCTGGGAGATGATGAAGCCGGAGTTGCCGAGCGCCCCTGCCGCAGCGCCGGACGCCCACGCTGCCAGCACCGCGGGCGCGCCCGGCTCGGGCCGGCCGACCCGAGCCGAGCAGGCGGCGGCCACCGCGTCGTCGGCCGCGCGCAAGGTCGTGAGCATGTTCGCGCCGGTGTCCGAGTCGGCCACCGGAAACACGTTCAGCGCGTCGATCTGCGCGCGGTGGGCGTCGAGCAGCTCGACCGCGGTGCGGCTCCACCGCTGCACGGCGGCCGCGTCCAGCGCGTCGAGCACGGGCACTCCTCGCAAACGGGTCGGCCGGACGATACTGTCGCGCCGCCGCGCAATGGCGAAGGACCGGGCCGGGAACGAGGCCAGACGCAGTTTGGCCGCGTCGATCGGCAGCGGTTAGACTACTCAGGTTGCCCGATTCCGCCTCGGGTGCTCGGCCGGCCGTGCTGGCCGCCGAAACAAGATCTCTGACCGATCCGCGTCCCAAGGAGTACCAGTGGCCAGCGTCTGCGATGTCTGCGGCAAGGGTCCGGGCTTCGGCATGTCCGTCTCGCACTCACACCGCCGGACCCACCGCCGGTGGAACCCGAACGTGCAGTCCGTCCGCGCGATCGTGGCGCCCGGCACCCGCCGCCGCCTGCGCGTCTGCACCTCCTGCCTCAAGGCCGGCAAGGTGACCCGCGGCTGACCCCGCCGCCTGACCGTCGACCCAAGGCCCGTCTCGCCTTTGCGAGGCGGGCCGTCGTCGTCGACGCCTCGAGTCGCATGCGATCATGCGGCGGTGGTGGGCGGACGCGGCGCGGAGCTCGCCCGGTTGGCGGAGTTGCTCGCTGACGACACGCCCGTCGTCCTGGTCGGCGAGGCCGGAGTCGGCAAGACGACCGTGCTGCGAGCCGCCGCGTCGGCAGCCGGCCGGCCGGTGTTCGAGGGCGGCGCGCTGTCGACGCTCGACTGGCTCGACTACCTGGCGTTCGAGCGCGCGCTGCAGCGGCCGCTGGTCGGCGCTGACGCGACCGCGGTCGCCCAGGACGTCGAAGCGGCGGTCGGCGCCGGCGTGCTGCTGCTCGACGACCTGCACTGGGCGGCGCACACGACTCTCGACGTCGCGGCGCGGCTGGCCGGTCGGGTGGCCGTGCTCGCCGGTGTGCGCAGCGGCGAACCGAGCACCGACCGCGCCGTCGCGCAGCTGCGATCGGCGGGGTATGAGGTCGTCACCTTGCCCGGGCTGACCGAGGAGCAGTCGGCCCAGCTCGTCGCCGCGCTGCGGCCGGACCTCTCGCCGGGCGGCCGGGCGCAGCTGCTCGCCCGGGCCGGGGGCAACCCGCTGCTGCTGCGCGAGCTCGCGGCGACCGGCGAACCGTCGGCGTCGCTGCGCCTGGCGATCGAGGCGCGGTTGCGCAAGCTCGGGCCGGTCGGCCAAGACGCGTTCAATCTGCTCGCTCTCGCTGGCCGGCCGGTCAGCGCGGCGGCAGTCGGCGAGATCGGCGTCAAGAAACTGGTCGACGCCGACCTCGCCGTGCTCGTCGCCGACCGCTCAGCCGGCGGGGCGCCGATGGTGGAGGCGCGGCACGCTCTGCTCGCAGAGATCGCGGCCGACCGGCTGGCCGCGGACGAGGCGCGCGCGCTGCACAAGCGCATCGCCGACGAGGTCCGGGACGACGGCGAGGCCGCCCGCCACCTGCTACTGGCCGGGCAGAGCGAGTTGGCTTACGCCGCTGCCCTGCGCGCCGCCGATGCCACGACCCGCCCGGCCGAACGGGCCCGGCACCTCGCTGTCGCCGCCGCGTGCGCCGTCGGGCCGGACGCCGACGAGCTGCGCCTGCGCGCGGCTCGCGCGCTCGAGTTGGTCAACCACTGGGACGAGATGACCCGCACGCTCGACCTGATCGACCCCGCCAACACCGACGCGCGCGCCGCGGCGTGCCTGCTGCGCGCCCGCGGCGCCTACACCGCGGGCGACGTCGAGGGGTTGCGAGCCGCGTTGAGCGCCGGCCTCGAACTGGCCGGCGGCGCCGACAGCGACACGGCCGGCGGCGCCGACAGCGACACGGCCGGCGGCGCCGACAGCGACACACGGGTGCGGCTGCTGATCGAGCAGACCCGCGTCCCGGTATTCGTCGACTTCGACGCCGAGGCCGGGATGGCCGCCGCGGAACGCGGGTTGCAGCTGGCTGCGGAGCACGGCGTCGACCTCGCCCGCGCCCATTACCTGCACGGGACGGCTGCGGCGATCTTCGACCGGCCCGGCGCCGTCGAAGGCCTCGAGCGGGCGATCCGGCTGGCCGCCGAGGCGGCCGACACCGTCACCGAGCTGTTGGCGGCGACCAACTTGATCTCCACGCACGAGATGAGCGGCGACCCGGCCGCCGGGCGCGCGCTCGCCCGGCGATACCGCGATCGGGCCGCCGAGCTCGGTCTCGGCGAGTGGGAGCGAATGATGCGCGTGACGCTCGTCGGGCTCGACTTCCACGCCGGTGACTACTCGAGCGTGCTCGACGAGGCCGAGGATCTGCTCGCCGAAACGCTGGACGCCCGCGCGCAGGGCCAGCTGCTCGAGTTGTTCTGCGTCGCGCTGGTGGACGTCGGCCGGGCTGATGAGGCGCTGCGCCGGCTCGCCGCCGCGCAGAGCCGGCTGGCGGACGACTCCCGGGGCCGCATGGAGGCGCTGTGGGTGCGGCTGGAGGCGGCGTTCTGGACCGGCCGGCCGGCCGAGGCGTTGCGCTACGCCGACGAGTACACGAGCGCTCACGAGAGCGACGTGAACACATTGTTCGGCTGCGTCAGCCGGTCCTGGGCGCGACTGGATCTGGGCATCGATCCCGGCGAGCCGGCGAGCCCGCAGGAGCGGCCGATCCTGCGGGCGATCCCGCTCGAGATGGCCGGCGTTCGGGAATTGCATCGAGGCGACGGCGCGCATGCGGCCGAACTGTTGCGCGAAGCGGCGCGGCTGTGGGCGCCCTACCACCGTCGCGGCGAGCTGCGCTGCCTGTGGGGCGCCGCCGAGGCCGCCCGCCGCGCCGGGTCCGAGGACGCCGTGCGACTGCTCGAAGCGGTGGAGGCGCGCGCACGTCAACACGGCATGGCGCCGCTGCTCGGCCGCGTTCACCGCTCGTTGCGCGCGGCGGGCGAGCGCCGATCGGCGCCGCGCGTCCGCGACGCCGGCGACGCGCTGACCGGACGGCAGCGCGAGCTGCTGCAGCTGGTCGGGGCCGGGCTCACCAACGCCCAGATCGCGAGCCGGCTGGGGATCTCGCGGCACACGGTGGTGACCCAGCTGTCCTCGGCGTCGGCAAAGCTCGGCGCGGTGAGCCGAGCGCAGGCCGCCGCGCTCGCCTGACGCCACCCCGGACCCCTGCCTTGGCGCCTGAGTTGGTCAAGATTTAGGCCGAAAACGCGACCATCTCAGGCGCCAAGGCAGGGCAACATCAGGTGGTGAGCAGGTTCCTCGTGCTGGAGCAGCACCGGGCGGACGCCGTCGCAGCAGCCGCTACGCAGTTCGCCGGGCCGGTCGCGCGCGCGACACCGGGTTTTGCGCGTGACGACCGGCGCGACGCGGCGGCGGGTCTGCAGCGCGGCCGAACCGTGCGGGTGGGCCGTGTCGCGAACGCCGAGGACGCCGCCACTGCGGTGCTCTGCGCCGTCGCCGGCGCCGATCTCGTCGTGGACGCGGCCGCGCCGCGCGAGGTGATCGACCGGCTCTGCGACGACCTTCGGCGCCTTGGCGAGGTGGAGCATCGGATCGGCCCGCCGCCGAGCGGGCTGGACGCCGATCAGCGCTCGTTGCTCGCGCTGCTGCTCGGCGGCGCGACGCTCGGCCAGGCCGCGCGCGAATTGCACCTCTCGCGGCGCACCGCCGACCGCCGGCTGGCCGCCGCGCGCGCCGCGCTCGGCGCGCGCACCACCAGCGAGGCCGTCGCCGCAGCCGCGCGGGCCGGAGTCGCGCCGGTGACGCCGGGCGGGTAAGCGTTCACGGCGTCGCAGCAGGGCGGTCAGGATCGTCGGTCAGGTCACGGCGGTAGAACAGCGCGCCGGTCTGGCACGCGTAATGCCCGAAGGCCGCTGTCGGCCGGTAGCCGGCAGCCTCGTACATCGCGATTGCGGCAGGCTGCTGCGGGCCGGTGTTCAACACCATGTGGCGGATCCCCGTGGCGCACGCCGCGCCCTCGAGCTCGGCGAGCAGGGCCCGGGCCAGGCCGCGGCGACGGGCCACGCCGCGCACGTACATCCGCTTGATCTCGGCGCTGCCATCGGCCAGGCGCCTCCAGCCGCCCATCGCGACCGGCTCGCCGTCGAGCAGCCCCACCAGGAAGAGCCCGGCCGGCGGCGAGAACTGCGCCGCGTCGATCGCGGCGCCATCCGGGCCGCCGTAGAGCTGGACGTAGTGCTCCTGCACCTCGGCTTCCATAGCTCGCACGTCGGCGTCGTCGTAGGGACGGACTTCGACCTCGAACACCCATGGAATCTAACCCGCGGCAATACCGGCTGCGTCTATTCCCGTGGTCAGCGGAAGTGCTCGTGACCGCCGTGCGGCCAGCGCCGGCCGTCGACCCGCACACCTGGCTCGGCGTCGGTCGCGGCGCCGATGACACGCCACGGGTCGGGCAGGTCGGCGCCCTTCGGGAAGGTCGCCACGAGCGCGTAGTCGTCGCCGCCGGTGAGCACCCACACCAGCGGATCGACGTTGAGCGCCGCGCCCACCTCGCGCAGCTTGGCCGGGACGTCGAGCAGTTCGCCGCGCAATTCGAGTCGCACCCCGCTCGCCGCGGCGACGTGTCCGAGGTCGGCGACCAGCCCGTCGCTGACGTCGGTCATCGCGGTCGCGCCGAGCTGCGCGGCGTGCGGGCCCTCGAAGTAGGGCGGCTCGGGACGTCGGTGCGCGGAGACCACCTGCACCGGCGAGCGGAACCCGCGGCTCAGCACCGCGAAGCCGGCCGCCGCCCAGCCGAGCCGCCCGCACACCGCGACGACGTCCCCAGGGCGGGCGCCCGCCAGCGTCACCGGCGGGCGGCCGCCGAGATCGCCCAAGGCCGTCAGCGCCAAGGTGATCTGCTCGGCGGCCGTCACGTCGCCGCCGACCAGCGCGGCGTCGACGTGGCTGCATTCCTCGCGCAGCCCCGCCATCAACCCGTCCGTCCAGGACAGCTCGAGCGAGCCGGGAACGCCCAGCGCCGCGACGAGCGCGGTCGGTGTGGCGCCCATCGCGACGATGTCGGAGAACGCCCGCGCCACCGCCTTGTGCCCGACGTCGTCCGCGGCCGACCAGTCGCGGCGGAAGTGCCGGTTCTCGACGAGCATGTCCGTCGAGACCACGACCCGGCCGTCCTCGGCGCGCACGACCGCGGCGTCGTCGCCCGGGCCGATCAGCACCGCCGGCGTCCGCTCGAGCCCGGCCGTCACCCGCGCGATCAGACCGAACTCGCCGACCTCGGAAACGGTGATGACCCTCGCCCCTTCACTGCTGTTGCCGGCCGACCGGCGCCGAACTCGACGCGTCGCCCTGCGCTACGTTCTACCGGTCCGCAAAGCTCTTTCGAGGGAGGGACGCGCCGCTCGGCGCGGGTGGTGATGAGCGTCAGCGCGTACATCCTGATCCAGACCGAGGTGGGCAAGGCTGCCGCGGTCGCCGAAGAGATCGCCGGGCTTGCGGGCGTGACCAGTGCTGAGGACGTCACCGGGCCGTACGACGTGGTCGTGCGCGCCGAGGCGGACACCGTCGACGAGCTGGGCCGGCTGGTGGTCGCGAAGGTGCAAGGCGTGCCGGGAATCACCCGCACGCTGACCTGCCCGGTCGTCCACCTGTAACCGGCCGCCAACACCTGCCGGAGCCACTCATCGACCCGGTCCGCCGTCGAGCGGCGCTGATCGCGACAGCGGTCACCGTGCCATTCGTCGTGATCGCGGCCTTCGCGCTCGCCGCGATCACCGGCAACACCGGCAGCTCCACGCCGTCGAGCAGCGGCGCGCCGCTGCCGGCGATCTCGGCCTCGGCGCCCCCGCAGGCCACCGCGCAGGCGGCGAACTGCGCCAAGGTGCTCGCGGCGCTGCCGGTGTCGCTGGGCAAGCTCACGCCGCGTGTGGTGCACACCAAGCCCGACACCCCAAACGTCGTGGCATGGGGCGATCCGGCCGTCGTGCTGTCCTGCGGAGCGGGTCGTCCGAAAGACCTGGTCCCAGGCTCGTCGGCCAAGTTCGTGGTCGCGGGACCCGCTGCCGGCCCCTGGTACGACGTCACGACCGCAGGAGGCGGCGACGTCTTCACCACCGTGGACCGAGCGGCCTATATCTCGATCTCGGTGCCGGCCAAGTACCCGGTCGTGAACGTGATGCCGCCGTTGTCCGACGCCATCGCGAAGGCCCTGCCCGCCGTGTGCGACGGCAGCGGCACGGCGGCCGACCCAGACGATCTGTGCACCCGCCGCAAGTGAGGCGTCAGCGTTCGAGCCGCCGCCGGGCGGCCTCGTCGGCGGCGCGGGCAAAGGACCCCACCAGCCCCTGCAGCGCCAGCGGGCGCATCCGCTCCAGGATCGCCACGACCTGCTCGTGGTCCAGCGCCCCGCGCTGGTACGGCCCCCAGATCGCCTTGGCGAACAGGTCGGTCAGCCCGTCGGCGACGGCCGCGGCGTGCGTGCGGATGATCGACGCGGACTCCTCGAGCACGCTATGCGGAACCGGCAGCGCGAGAAGGTCGATCGCATGCCCGAGCAATGCGGGCGAGGCGCGGAACCGGCCGTCCGGCAGCCGCTCCAGCGCCGCCACCCGGATCAGGAAATCCTCTTGCTCGTCGGTGATCCGCCGGCCGATCCGGCGTTCGAGCGCCGCGCGGTCGAACTCCTCGGTCGCGTCCGGCAGCCACGGGGCGAGCACGGCGCCCTGGACGGCGTACTCGGCCGGCGAGGCGTCGGCGGAGAGCCGAGCCAGCACCCGCTGGATCGCCGACAGCGTGTAGCCGTGCTCCTGCAACGTTCGGATGAGGTCGAGCCGCATCCGATGCCGGCCGTCGTAAAAGGCCACCCGGCCGCGACGCTCGGGCGGCGGCAGCAGGCCCTCGCTGGCGTAGAAGCGCACGGTGCGCACCGTCAGCCCGGTCCGCGCCGCGAGCTCGTCGACCGTGTACTCGTCGACCGTGTACTCGTCGACGGTGTACTCGTCGCTCGGCTGCCCAGCCGGCGGGCTGTTCGCCGGTTCGGTCGCCGCCTCTGCCATGGTTGTCGAGGGTAAACCGCGCCGGCCGAGCCGCTGTTTGCGCGCCGACGGCGTCGGCCGAGCCACAAACACTGGCGCGCCGCGCATCGTGACAGTAGAACTGGAACGGTCGGCTGCTCAGCGAAACAAGGCCGCACGAATCAGAACTGTCGAGACAGGACGGTAGGACGATGACCGAAGCATTCATCTACGACGCGGTGCGCACGCCCCGCGGCCGCGGCAAGGACACCGGATCGCTGCACGGCACGAAGCCGGTGTCGCTGGTGGTCGGCCTGCTCGAGGAGCTCCGCAAGCGCAACGCCCAGCTCGACCCGGCAGCGGTCGAGGACGTCATCCTCGGCTGCGTGTCGCCGGTCGGCGAGCAGGGCGCCGACATCGCCCGCACCGCCGCGCTGGCCGCGGGCTACGAGACGTCCGGCCCGGGCTTCCAGCTCAACCGGTTCTGCGCCTCCGGCTTGGAGGCTGTGAACGTCGCCGCGCAGAAGGTGCGCTCCGGCTGGGAGGACCTCATCGTCGCCGGCGGCGTCGAGTCGATGTCCCGGGTGCCGATGGGCTCCGACGGCGGCCCGTGGGCGCAGGACCCGGAGACGGCCTACGCGACCAGCTTCGTGCCGCAGGGCGTCAGCGCCGACCTGATCGCGACGCTCGAGGGATTCAGCCGCACCGACGTCGACACCTACGCCGCCGAGTCGCAGCTGCGCGCGGCGAAGGCGATTGCGGACGGCGCGTTCGCCAACTCGGTCATCCCGGTGTTGGACCTGAATGGCGCCATCGTGCTCGACCACGACGAGTTCCCGCGGCCCGGCACGACCGTCGAATCCTTGGGCGGCCTCAAGCCGAGCTTCGCCGCGGTGGGCGAGATGGGCGGCTTCGACGCGGTCGCGCTGCAGAAGTACCACTGGGTCGAGAAGATCGACCACGTGCACACGCCGGGCAACTCCTCCGGCATCGTCGACGGCGCCGGTCTGGTGCTCGTCGGCAACGAGGCGGCGGGCACCGCCAACGGACTGACCCCGCGGGCGCGCATCATCTCGGTCGGCGTCGTGGGCTCCGAGCCGACGATCATGCTCACCGGCCCGACGCCGTCGGCGGAGAAGGCGCTGGCCAAGGCCGGCCTGACGGTCGAGGACATCGACCTCTGGGAGCTGAACGAGGCGTTCGCGGCGGTCGTCCTCAAGTTCATGAAGGACCTGAAGATCCCGCATGAGTTGCTGAACGTGAACGGCGGCGCCATCGCGTTGGGCCACCCGCTCGGCGCAACCGGCGCGATGATCCTCGGCACGCTGGTCGACGAGCTCGAGCGTCGCGACCTGCGGCGCGGCCTGGCCACGCTGTGCATCGGCGGCGGCATGGGCGTCGCGACCATCGTCGAGAGGGTCTGAGCATGACTGACACGATCCGCTGGGAGCAGGACGGCGAGGGCATCGTCACGCTGACCCTCGACGACCCCAACCAGCGCGCCAACACGATGAACGACGACTTCCGCTCGTCGCTGACCGCCGCCGTCGACCGGCTCGAGGCCGAGAAGGAATCCGTCACCGGCGTCATCGTCGCCTCGGCGAAGGACACCTTCTTCGCCGGCGGCGATCTCAAGCTGCTCGCCCAGGTGACGCCGGAGAACGCCGAGGAGTTCACCGCGGGCATCGAGAAGATCAAGTCCGACTTCCGCCGCTTCGAGAAGCTCGGCAAGCCGACCGTCGCCGCGCTGAACGGCGCGGCGCTCGGCGGCGGCCTGGAGATCGCGCTCGCCTGCAACCGGCGCATCGCGCTGGACAACCCGAAGGCGCAGTTCGGCCTGCCCGAGGTCACCCTCGGCCTGCTGCCCGGCGCCGGCGGCGTCACCCGCATCACCCGGCTGCTCGGCCTCGGCGACGGCCTGATGAAGGTGCTGCTGCAGGGCACCCGCTATAAGCCGGCCGACGCGGTAGGCGTCGGCATCGTCGACGAGCTGGCCGCGACGCCCGACGAGCTGCTGGATAAGGCACGCGCCTGGATCAAGGCGAATCCCGCGACCGAGCAGCCGTGGGACGCGAAGGGCTACCGGATGCCGGGCGGCTCGCCGAGCAGCCCGAAGCTCGCGGGCATGCTGCCCGCGTTCCCGGGCAACCTGAAAAAGCAGCTCAAGGGCGCCCCGATGCCTGCGCCGCACCACATCATGTGCGCTGCGGTCGAGGGGGCGACGGTCGACTTCGACACCGCGCTGAAGGTCGAGGGCCGCTATTTCGTCAACCTGGTCACCGGCCAGGTCGCGAAGAACATGATCCAGGCGTTCTGGTTCGACCTGAACTCGATCAACGCCGGCGGCTCGCGGCCGGCCGGCTACGACAAGCGGCCCGCGCAGAAGGTGGCCGTGCTCGGCGCCGGCATGATGGGCGCCGGCATCGCCTATGTCAGCGCGCGCAACGGCATGCAGGTCGTGCTCAAGGACGTCTCGATCGAGGCGGCCGAGAAGGGCAAGGACTACTCGAAGAAGCTGCTCGACAAGGCCGTCTCCCGCGGGAAATTGGAGCAGGCCAAGGCCGACGAAGTGCTGGCTCGGATCACGCCAAGCGCCGATTACGCCGACCTCGCCGGCTGCGACCTCGTCGTCGAGGCCGTGTTCGAGAAGGTGTCGCTCAAGCACGAAGTCTTCGGCCAGACCGAGGGCGTCGTCGCGCCGGACGCGCTGCTCGGGTCGAACACGTCCACGCTGCCGATCACCTCGCTGGCCGAGGGCGTCGAGCGGAAGAAGGACTTCATCGGCCTGCACTTCTTCTCACCGGTCGACAAGATGCCGCTGTTGGAGATCATCCGCGGCGAGCAGACCTCGGACGAGGCGTTGGCCCGAGCGCTCGACTACGCGGCGCAGATCAAGAAGACGCCGATCGTCGTCAACGACAGCCGCGGCTTCTTCACCTCGCGCGTCATCGGGACGTTCGTCAACGAGGCGGTGGCGATGCTCGGCGAGGGCGTCGTGCCGTCGACCATCGAACAGGCGACCCTGCAGGCCGGCTACCCGGTCGGCGCGCTGCAGCTGGCTGACGAGCTGAACCTCGAGCTGTTCCTGAAGATCCGCAACGAAACCCGCGACGCGTTGGGCGACGCCTACGCGCGGCATCCCGCCGAGGACGTCGTCGAGAAGATGGTCGAGCTCGGCCGGCCGGGCCGGCTCAAGGGCGCGGGCTTCTACGACTACGACGAGTCGGGCAAACGTCTTGGGCTGTGGTCGGGATTGGCCGAGCACTTCCCGTCGCAGGGCGATCCGTCCAAGGTCGACCTGCACAAGCTCGGCGAGCGGATGCTGGTGATCGAGGCGGTCGAGTCGGCGCGCTGCGTCGAAGAGGGCGTGCTGATCACGACCGCGGACGCGAACATCGGCTCGATCATGGGCATCGGCTTCCCGCCGTGGACCGGCGGCGTGCTGCAGTACATCAACGGGTTCGACTCCGGGGCCGGCGTGACAGCGTTCGTCGCGCGTGCCGACGAGTTCGCCGCGGAGTACGGCCCGCGCTTCGAGCCGAATCCGCTGCTGCGCAAGAAGGCGGAGAACGGCGAGACCTTCTAGCCCGTGCACGTCGCGCGTTGTCCTCGCGTCACCGGCCCATAGCCCGACGACGCGCGGACAACTCCCGAAGCGGGGGCGGCTCGATCGAAAGGCGGACGATGGCCGGACCGCTCGACGGGGTGCGGGTGCTGGAGCTGCCCGCGATCGGCCCGGTGCCGTTCCTCGGCATGCTGCTCGCCGATCTCGGCGCGGAGGTCGTCCGCGTCGACAAGCTGTCCGGGTCGGCGGGGCTCGCGGACGTGCTGGCCGCCAGCCCGATGGGACGCGGGCGGCGCTCGATCGGGCTGGATCTGCGCAAGTCGGGCGCGGCGGAGATCGTGCTGCGGCTGGCCGAGCGGTGCGACGCGCTCATCGAGGGATTCCGGCCGGGCGTGGCCGAACGGCTCGGCGTCGGCCCGGACGCGGTGCTCGCCCGGAACCCGCGCCTGGTCTACGGCCGGATGACCGGCTGGGGACAGGACGGCCCGCTCGCGAGCACCGCCGGGCACGACTTGACCTACCTCGCGATCACCGGCCTGCTGCACGGCATCGGCCCGGCAGCAGGCCCGCCGACGCCGCCGATCAACTACGTCGCCGACTTCGGCGGGGGCGCGATGTTCCTCGCCACCGGCCTGCTCGCCGCGCTGCTGTCCGCCCGCGCGACCGGCGTCGGCCAGGTCGTGGACGCCGCGATGACCGACGGCGCGTCCTACCTCGCGTCCATGACCCGGGTCTTCGCGGCCAGCGGCGGGTGGCAGGACCGGCGCGAGTCGAACCTGCTGGACGGCGGGGCGCCGAACTACCGCTGCTACGAGTGCGCGGACGGCAAATGGGTCGCTGTCGGGCCGCTCGAGCCGCAGTTCTGGGCCGAACTGGTGCGCGCGCTCGAACTCGACCCGGCGACGACTCCGTCGCCCTACTCCCCCGCCGACTGGGACGCCTGCGCCGCCGTGCTCAGCGAGGCGTTCCGCGGCCGGACCCGCGACGAGTGGGCCGCGGTGTTCGAGCCGCTGGACGCCTGCGTCGCGCCGGTGCTCACCCTGGCCGAGTCGCTGCGGCACCCGCACAACGTGGCGCGTGGGACGTTCGTCGAAGTGGACGGCGCCGCGATGCCCGGGCCGGCGCCGCGCTTCTCGGCGACGCCGGCCGCGGCGGCCGCGCACGTCGAGCCGCTCGGCGGCGCGACGGGCGCGGTGCTCGGCGAGCTGGGCTTCGGCGAGGACGAGCTGGCGGAGCTGCGGGCTGCCGGAGCGATCGCCTGAGGGCGCCCACACCTCGACAGTCGTCCTCGCTCGGCGGGGTCATCCGCCGACGTGGCGCGGACAACTTGCGGTGTCGGCGCCCTAGGGCAGCATCGCGGGCATGGACTACAAACTCGAGTTGGTCTGCGTGCCGGTCACCGATGTCGACGTCGCAAAGGAGTTCTACGTCGACAAGGTGGGCTTCCACGCCGATCACGATCAGCGCGTCGACGACTCGCTTCGTTTCGTGCAGCTGACCCCGCCCGGGTCGGGTTGCTCGATCTGCTTCGGCGAGGGGCTGACCACGATGTCGCCTGGCTCGCTCGAGGGGCTGCAGCTCGTGGTCGACGACGCGGACGCCGCGCACGAGGAGCTCGCCGCCCGCGGCGTGCCGGTCAGCGACGTCGCCGACTTGCCCTGGGGCCGGTTCGTGTACTTCGCCGATCCGGACGGCAACGCCTGGAACGTGCAGGAGATCAAGCGGCTGCCCGCGACGGAAACCGGATAGCCGCATCCGAGCCCGCATAGGGTGGCGACGTGGCCAGCGTCCCGGAACGCCGCCGCACGTCGGTGCTCGCGTGGGCGCTCGCCGTTTTGTTGCTCACCACCGGCACGGACCACTTCCTGTCGCCGTCGGGGTTCGAGGCCATTGTGCCGCGGTTCCTGGGCTCGCCTGCGCTGTGGGTTCGGGCGAGCGGCGTCGCGGAGCTGGCCGTCGCGGTGGGCCTCGCCGTGCGCCGGACCCGCCGCGCTGCGGCCATCGCGGCCGTCATCCTCTTCGTCGCGGTGTTTCCGGCCAACATCAAGATGGCGCTCGATTCCGGCAGCGGACGCGGCTGGACCAATCAACCGTGGGTCGCGTGGGGCAGGCTGCCGCTGCAGATCCCGCTGGTGATCTGGGCGGCCTGGATCTCCCGCACCACATCACCGACCCGAGCGCGCTCCGTCGGCCGGTTGCTGACCGCGGAGCCACGCCGCCGTTCAGTCGACGGGCAGTCCGCGCAATCGCGCGAACAGCGGCGGCGAGTGCAACGCCTGGCCCTCGCCGCCGAGCCATCGCAGGACGTCGGGACGGTGGGGGCGGGTGCCGCTGCCGACGTAGACGAGGACAGCGAGCAACAGGCCCGACGTGGCGATGACGAGTGAGATGACGAGAGCTTCCCGGACGCCGGGCAGGCCGCCGATGTGCGCGGCGAGCACCACCAGGACCGGTGCGATCAGAAACGCCGCCTCGCTGCGCATGAGCTCGATCAACGCGAACGCCCGGCCGATCTTCTGCGACTCCACGCCGAGTCCGGCGAGGAACAGCGCGGGGGCGACGGACGCGCCGGCCCCGAAGCCGAGCAGGAGCGAAGCGATCGGGACGCAGACGGCTGGGCTGGCCGACCAGGCGACCGGGAGCGCGACGCCGATGCCGGCGATGACCGCGACGAGCCCGGATCCCGCGAGCAGCGGCAGGCCGGCGCGGGTGAGGTAGCGGCGGAACAGCACCGACGACACGCCGACCCCGGCCACCAGCGGCAGCAACTCGAGCCCCGCCGTGAGCAGCGGCACCCCGCGCTCGCGCTGGGCGATCGTGATCAGGGACAACGCTGCCACGAACGCCCCGCCGCCCAGCATCGCGCCGAGGGTCCCGGACACCGGCAAAGCGCTGGACAGCGCCCGCACCGGCATCAGCGGTTCCCGGCGATGGCGGTACTCGTAGCCGATCAACGTCACCAGGGCGAGCACGCCTACCGTGATCGGGCCCCAGAACCACGGCGACCCGAACCCGACCTTGCCGGCCAGGGCGCTGCCGAGGAACGGCAGGAAGGTCGCAGCGACAGCGAGCGGGAACACCGGCTTGTCGACCGGCAGCTCGGGATTGAATGGCGGCCACACCTCGTAGCCGAACCATGCGGCGGCCCAGCCGAGCGCGCCCAGCACCGCCGCCGCGATGAACAGCCAGCGCCATTGACCGATGTCGGCGAACACGTTGCCGAGGAACGGGCCGAGCGCGATCGCGCCGAACAGGCCGATATTCACGAAGCCGACGGTGAGCGGCAGCCGACTGGGCGGGAACCTCAGGATCAGCGGCGGCAGGGCCGCGACGAGCAGCAGGCCGGTGGCCATCCCCTGCAGCACGTGGCCGATAAGGTACACCGTCGCGTTGGGCGCGAACCCGGCGAGCGCCGACGCCACGACAAAGGCGGCCTCGTAGACCAGGAACAGGTGGCGCTGCACGAATCGCTGGGCGAGGTCGGCGGCCACGACGGCGCCGAGCGCGTAGCCGGCGTTCGACAGGCCCGACCCCACCTCGAGGGTGGTGCTCGACGCGTGCAAGCTGCGGGCCATCAGCTCGGTGACGGACTGGGTCGCGGTCGTCAGCACGATGAAGGGCGACAGCGCCAGCAGCGACAGCGAAACAGCCAGGGCGTAGGGCGAAGAGAATCTGTGTTGCCGGTGTCGGACAGCCGACGGATCGACCGGACCGGGGGCCGCGGCCGGCTGAGTTGTGCCGGACGGCGCGGTCACTTGGGTGGCAGTCATCCCGGACAAAACGCCGAGGCCTGCCCTCCCCTTCCCGGTTCGAGCCTCCTCGGCGCGATTGGGACGTGTGTCTCAGCGGCTGCAGGCGGGCCGTCCCGACCGCGTCGCGCCGCACCAGGGTCGCGCACGAGCCGAACGGGACGGGCCACGCGCTAGCGGATCGCCCCGAGTTCTTCGGCGTGCTCGAACGACGTCTCGCGGCTGCCGCTGGCCGGCTCGGCGGTGACCGGCGCGCGGCGCTGCTTGGTCACGAGGACCAGCGACAGGACAACGGCAAGGACCAGCGCGCCGAGGCTCCAGGTGAAGGCGACGGTGTAGCCGTGCACTGCGCCCGCGGCGACACTGTCGGCGCCGCCAGCGCCACGGCTGCGGAGATAGCCGGCGGTGGCCGACGCGGCGATGGTGTTGAGCAGCGCGGTCCCGAGCGAGCCGCCCACCTGCTGGGTGGTGTTGACGAGCGCGCTCGCCACGCCGGCGTCTCGCGGCTCGACGCCGATCAGCGCGGTGCTGGACAGCGCCACGAAGGCGAAGCCCATGCCGAGGCTCATCACGATCTCGGCGGGGAGCACGTGGGCGACGAAGCTCGAGCCGACCTCGATCTGGGTGAACCAGGCCATGCCGAGGGCGGCGGCAGCGGTGCCACCGGCCATCAGCGGCCGTGGGCCGATACGCGGGAGCAACCCGCTCGCCATCGCCGCCGCGACCACGATGCCCCCGCTGAACGGGAGGAACGCCAGCCCGGACTTCACAGCCGAGTAGTGCAGCGTGCCCTGCAGGTAGTAGACGAGGAACAAGAACATGCCGAACAACGCGAGCCCGATCAGCAGCGACACGACGAAGGCGCCAGCGCGGTTGCGCTCGGTGAAGACGCGCGGCGGCAACAGCGGCTCGGCGGTGTGTGCCTCGATCACGACGAACGCGATCAGCAGCAGCACCGCTGCGCCGAGCAGGACCAGCGTGCTGGTGGCGGACCAACCGCTCTCGTTGGCCTTGGTGAAGCCGTAGACGAGCGCGACGAGCCCGAGCGTGCTGGTGATGACGCCAGGGATGTCGTAACGCGGCGTGCCCTCGGCGCGGCTCTCGCGGACGACCAGCAGGCCGGCGATCGCGGTCGCGATCGCGATGGGGGTGTTGACGAGCAGGGTCCACCGCCACGACGCGTATTCGGTCAGCACGCCGCCGAGGATCAGGCCGAGCGCCGCGCCGCCGCCGGAGATGCCGCCGTAGACCGCGAACGCCCGCGCCCGCTCACGCGGCTCGGTGAAGGTGATCGTGACCAGCGAGAGCGCGGCCGGCGCCATCAGCGCGGCGAACGCCCCCTGCAGGCCGCGCGCCGCGAACAGCTCGGCCTGGTTCTGCGCGATGCCGCCGATGGCCGATGCCGCTCCGAAGCCGAGCAAGCCGATGACGAAGGCCCGCTTGCGGCCGATGAAGTCGGCGATCCGACCGCCGAGAAGAAGCAGGCCGCCGAACGCCAACGCATACGCGGTGATCACCCATTGCCGGTTGGCGTCGGAGATGTGCAGCGAGCGCTGGGCCGAGGGCAGCGCGATGTTCACGATGCTGGCGTCGAGCACCACCATCAGCTGGGCGACGGCGATGACGCCCAACGCCAGCCACCGACGCGGGTCGACGCTGGAATAGGCGTCGGGGTTGCTCGTGCTCATGTGCGAATCCTTCATGCGATCGGGTGTTGGCGGTTCGAGTCCAGCACGGAACCTACGAGCTCAGATCGTCCGAGTCAAGACGATCCGAATTCTAGTCATCCGAATGTTGACTACATGTTGCGGACTCGCTACGGTGCGGACTTGTGGGATCCAGGCGCTCAGCTGACGAGTCGGCCGAGCCGCCCTGTTCGGCCCTGTTCCGCCCGGTGGACCTGACGTTCCTGCTGCACGCCGCAGCCGACCGGATGGCCGTCGATCTCGACCGGGCCGCGGTGGACATGGGCCTCAACGACGTTCGCGACTGGCTCGTTCTCGCGGCCCTCGACGACGGTCAGCAGCGCACCCAATTGGAGCTGAGCCGGATCGTCTGCGTCGACAAGACGACGTTGATCAGCGTGCTCGACCGTCTCGAGCAGCGCCAGCTCGTCGTCCGGTCGGTCGATCCGACGGATCGTCGGGTGCGCATCCCGCAGATCACGACGGCGGGCCGGCGCGTGTACGCCAAGTTCGCGACCGCCCGCGATGCCGCCGAGGCGCGAGCGCTGGAGGGCGTGGCCGCCGAGGACCGCGCCCTGCTGCTGAACCTGCTAGCGCGCATCGCCGACCGCGAGACGCTGGCCAACGCGGCACGCTGACGCGGCCGGGTGTCGCCGGCGCCGAGTCCACCGAATGCCGAACACTGGTCAGCTGCGCCGGTTGGTGCGCACCGTGCCTCGGCGGTGAGCGGGTCCTCGGGCCACGGGTGCTTGGGGTATCGCGCCCGCAGGTCGGCGCGCGCCTGCGGGTAGCCCTGCCGCCAGAACGACGCCAGGTCGCCGGTGATGCCGACGATCCGGCCGGCGGGCGACAGCAGGTGCAGCACAACCGGCGCGCGCCCGTCGGCGAGCGTCGGTGTTTGCGTCCATCCGAAGGCCTCCTGCAGCTTCACCGCCACCACCGGCGGCTCGGCGCCGTCGTATGCGACGCGGACCCGCGACCCGGTCGGGACCCGCACTCGTTCTGGCGCGAGCTCGTCCAGGCGGGTCGCCGCCGGCCAGGGCAGCAGCCGGCGCAGTGCGGCGTGCACGTCGATGCGATGCAGGTCGGCGCCGCGCCGCAGCGCGCTCAGATCGAGCCACTCGTCCAGGCGCTCGAGCAGCGCGGCGTCCTCGACGTCGGGCCACGGCTCGCCGAGCACCCCGTGCAGGAAGCCGAGCCGGGCGCGCAGGTCCCGCGCGGCGCTGGTCCAATTCAGCGCGTCAAGACCCTGCGCGCGCAGCCCTTCGCGCACGGCGGTCCGCACGCGTAGCGGATCGGGTTCGCGTAGCGGCGCCGACGAGAGCTCGATCGCGCCGAGGCGTTCGATCCGGCGCGCGACGAGGGCGCCGTCAGCCCACTCGATCTCCTCCGACGTGGCGAGCAGGTCGGCGGCCACGGCGCGGGCCGTCGACTCGTCGAGCGGCGCCGCGACCCGCACCCGGGCGTCGGCGCGGCCGGGCTGCCGGTCGGCCACGGCGACCGCAAGCCACGGTGCGCGCCGCAGCGGTGAGGATTCCGCGAGCTGCGCGCCGGTGCCGCTGGTCATCCGGTAGGTGACCGTGTCCGCCCCGCGGGCCCGCGCGATCCGATCAGGGAACGCGAGGGAGACGACGGTGCCGACCGCGAGGTCATCGGGCATCGCGGTGCGGGCCGGCCCGCCGCTGCCGAGCCGGCGCGTCTCTTGCCGCCACCGGCGTGCGGCGTCGTGGTCGCGGCCGTCGCGGTCGCGGCCGTCGCGGTCAGTGCGGTCACGGCCGTCGCGAAGTTTGCGAAGTTCGCGATAACGAGCGGCCAGGTCGTCGCCTCGACCGGTCAGCGAGTCGTCGGACAGCAGCGCGACCACCTCGCGCGTCCGGTCGGCGCCGACGAGGTCCGCGCCGTCGAGCACGGCGCGGGCCAGCCGCGGATGCGCGCCCACAGCGGCCATCCGCCGACCGCGATCGGTGATGCGGCCGTCGGCGTCGGTGGCGTCGAGTCGGCGCAGCAGCGCGGTCGCGGCGTCGAGGGCGGCGGCCGGCGGCGGGTCGAGCAGGGTCAGGCCGGCGCCGCCCGGCGCGCCCCACGCCGCGGTCGTGAGCGCGAACCCGGCGAGGTCGGCGGTCGCGATCTCCGGCAGCGCATGCGCGGCGAGGTGGACGTGCTCCTCGGCCGACCAGCAGCGGTAGGCGCGGCCCGGCGCCTCGCGGCCGGCTCGGCCGGCGCGCTGGTCGGCAGACGCCTTCGACACCCGCGTCGTGATCAACGCGCCGAGTCCGCGGGCCTGGTCGGTGCGCGGCTCGCGGGCCAGCCCGGCGTCCACGACCGCTCGCACGCCGGGCACGGTCAACGAGCTCTCGGCCACCGACGTGGTGACGACGATTCGGCGCCGCGGACCGGGCGTCAGCGCGAGGTCCTGCTCGGCGCGCGACTGCCGCCCGAACAGCGGGCGGACGTCGGCGTCCACGCCGTCGAGCGCCCGGCTGAGGATCGCGATCTCCCGTTCGCCCGGCACGAAGACGAGCACGTCGCCATCGCCCGCGTCGAGCGCGCGCCGCGTGACGCCCGCGACGTGGTCGAGCAACCGCGGGTCGACGCGGGAGCCCGGCAGCAGCGGCAACGGACGCGCCGGCGGCGCCCAGCCGACATCCACCGGATGCGTCGCCGCACTCGCCTTCACAATCGGCGCGTCGAGCGCGCGGGTGAGCGCGGCCGTGTCGGGGGTGGCCGACGTCGCCACCAGCGCGAGGTCGGCGCGCAGCGTGGCGCGGACGTCGACGCAGAACGCCAGCAAGAGGTCGGCGTCCAGATGCCGCTCGTGGCACTCGTCGATCACCACGGCGGCGACACCGGGCAGTTCGGGATCGCGCTGCATGCGCTGGACGAGCAGGCCGGTCGTCACCACCTCGATCCGCATGCTCGCCCCGCCCACGCGCTCGCCGCGCATGGCGTAGCCGACCCGGCCGCCCGGATGCTCGCCGAGCAGTTCGGCCAACCGCCGGGCTGCGGCGCGGGTGGCGATCCGTCTCGGCTCGGCGACGAGGATCCGTCCGTCGAAGGCGTCGGCGAGCGCGAGCGGCAGCAGCGACGTCTTGCCCGACCCGGGCGGGGACACGAGCACCGCCTTGCCGGTGCGGCGGAGCGCGGCGACCGTCTCCGGCAACACCGCCCGGACCGGGAGGTCGGCCCCGGGCACATCGGGCGGCGGCAGTAACGACGGCACTCCCCCGACGCTAATGCCGAAGGCAGTGGCGACGGCTGGCCGTGTCCTCAGCGGTTGGGCAGCGTGCTGAGCGCCTGCGAGCGCCGCGCCAGGAGTTCGGCGTACTCGCCGTCGCGCTCGGCCCAACGGTGCATGAGCACGCCCTTGACGAGGATTTCGCGGGCCGTCGGCTCGGCCGCCAGCAGCTCGATGACCTCGTCGAGGTACGCGTCGAGCGGCAGGGCCGCCGGGTTGACCTTCTCCTGGCCCGCAGTGGCGACGGCGGGCGGCACGAGTTCGGCCACCTCGATGCCCGTCCCGGCAAGCTGCGCCCGCAGCGATTCTGTGTACGCGTGCACGCCGGCCTTCGACGCGCCGTAGGCGGGCATGAGCGGGAACGGCAGGAAGGCGATCCCCGAGCTCACCGTGAGGATCGTTCCGGCGCCACGGGCCAGCAGATGCGGGGTGAAGGCGTCGACGACGCGGATCGTGCCGAGGAGGTTCGTGGCGATCGTCGTCTCGGTCGCGGCGATGTGCGCGGGGTCGCGCAGGTCTTCGGTGAGCATGACGCCGGACATCGTGACGATGACGTCGAGGTCGGGGTGCGCGTCGAGCACCTCGTCGCGGGCGCGGAGGATCGAATCCGGGTCGGTGACGTCGATCCGGACCGTTTCGAGCCCGTCCTGCGGCTCAGGACGCCGGCCGCCGACGATGACGGTGCTGCCGGCAGCCACGAATCGCCGCGCGAGTCCGCGCCCGATTCCCGAGGTGCCGCCGACAATGAGGACTGTGCGGTTCGTGATCTCCACCATGGCTCCATATCGCTCTTGGTAACTGTCGAATCGTCAGCACGAAGGCTCCCTCTGCTGTCCGGAGGGTGGAAGGTCCCTGCCGATCCGGGGAGTGGCAGGACCCCCTGTCAGCAGCAGGCGCCGGGCTAGCGTCGAGGCGATGGAGCGCGACGAGCAGCTGAATCGGCTGGGCCGTTATCTACGCGCCCGGCGTGACTTGGTCACGCCGGAGCAGGCTGGCATCCCGGCCGGGCCCAACCGCCGGGTCGCCGGGTTGCGGCGCGAAGAGGTCGCCATGCTGGCCGGGATCAGCGCCGACTACTACCTGCGCCTGGAGCGTGGGCGCGACAAGAACCCGTCTGCGCAGGTGCTTGCCGCGCTTGCGCGTGTCCTGCGTCTCGACGACGTCGAACATCAGTACTTGCTCGACCTCGCCGAGCCGTCGCGCCGAGCGCGCCCCCGCAAGCGGCCCGAGCGGGTGCCCGCCCGGTTGCGTCATCTGCTGGCCGCCCTCGAGGTGCCGGCGTTCATCGAAGGCCGGGCGCTCGACGTGCTCGCGTCGAACCCGCTCGCGCTCGCCCTCTCGCCCCGGCTGCGACCAGGCGAGAACCGGTTGCGGTCCTTGATGCTCGATCCCGAGGAACGTGAGTTCCATGCGGACTGGGACGCGGCCACAGCTGAATTCGTGGGCTCGTTCCGCAAGTCCATCGGCAGGGACACCGACGACGCGCGCATCGTCGAGCTCGTCGGGGAACTCTCGCTGGCCAGCGCTCGGTTCCGTGCGCTCTGGGCGCGCCACGACGTCCGCCAACTCGCGGGAGGCACGACCGTCGTCAACCACCCTGTCGTCGGCGAGCTTCGACTGCACCGCGACAAGCTCCCGGTCGGCGACCTGACGCTCGTGTTGTACTACCCCGACATCGGCAGCGACAGCGCCGAGAAGCTGCGCGTGCTGGCGTCGCTGGCCACGTCTGCCGCGAACGGCGACGCGTCCCACGACCGGCTGCCAGCGCGCACGAGCGGGAGACTGCCGAGCCGAGAGGCCTAGCTCGGAACGGGCGCGTGGAAGCGTCGATTCACCGGAAGGCGATGAGCGACACGCCCTGGCGCAGCAGTACTACCTCTCGCCGGGGAAGCGGACGCCGAGTTGCGCGCGGACGTCGTCGAGCACGTGCATGATCCGCAGCGTCTCGTCCAGCGGCAGCAGGTCGGACTCGGTCTTGCCCGCGGCCAGCAGCCGGGCGAACTCGGCGGCCTCGTACGCCAGCCCGTGCTCGCGGCTAGGCGGCTCGTAGCGGTCGATCTCGCGGTCGTCGAGGCCCACCAGGCGCACTGTGTTCGGTCGGTAGAACCAGCCGTCGATTTCGAGGCGGGCGGCGGCGCCCGAGATCGATGCCGAGCACGGCGTCTTCGCGAGCATCGTCGAGGCGAGCGTGCCGATCGCGCCCTGCGCTCCGGTGACGGCGACGGTCTCGCTCGCGTCGACGCCGGTCTCGGCGAGCGTCCCGGTCGCTCGGACGGCGGTGAACCCGCCGAGAGCCAAATGAGCGAAGGAGATCGGGTAGATCGCGAGGTCGAGCAGCGCGCCGCCGGCGAGCGCGGGATCGGCCAGGCGGCGCGGGCCGTCGGGGTACAGCAGCTGGCCGTGGTCGGCCTCGACCGCCTTGACCTCGCCGAGCACGCCGTCCTCGAGGCACCGGCGCACGACGTCGATGTGCGGCAGGAACCGCGTCCACATCGCCTCGACGGCGAGCAGACCCGCTGCCCGGGCGGCTTCGACGACCGCCGTCGCCTCGACGCCGTTACGGGTGAACGCCTTCTCGACCAGCACCGGCTTTCCGGCGCCCAATGCCAGGAGCGCGTGCTCGTGGTGTTGGGAGTGCGGGCTGGCGACGTAGACGGCGTCGACCCCGCCGTCGGCGACGAGCGCTTCGTAGCTGCCGTGGGACCGTTCGACGCCGAATTCGGCCGCGAACGCCTGGGCCCGCTCGAGCGAGCGTGAGCCGGCCGCCACGACCCGCGACGCCGTCGTCGCGTGCAGCGCGGCGGTCCAATCCCGCGCGATGCCCCCGGGCGCCAGCACGCCCCACCGGATGGCCGGAGCGTCGAGCGGATCGAGGATGCGGGAGGAGGGCAGCGACGTCATGCCGCCATCATGCCGAGCCGCCACCTGGTGGAGCCAGGCGAGGCGACCTCGGACCGGGAGCGGGAAGATCTCGACGTGGCGGGCCGCCGACCACAGGCTCATGGCAGAGTCGTCTGCCATATGTGAGCGCTGCTCTCGAGATGGGATCGCGATGACCGGGACTGGCACGAGTGACGATCCGTGGCAGCTGACCACGGCTCCAGGCCGTTCGACCTACGCGATGTGGCGGGACGAGACGGCGGACCCGCCGGCGCTCGTCTGCCAAGTGGGCTCGACGACGCTCAAGTACCACCTCCGCGCGATCGAGGACCTGCACCACTGGCTGTCCGAGCAGGACTGGGTGGAACTCGGTGCTAACGATGAGAACAAGCCGGCGGCCGAGGGAACGGTCGAGGCATTCGGCCGCGCGCCGGACAATCCCGTCGGCGGGTGGTACGGCTTGCGCAAGGGGTACCGCGGGCGATTCGGCATGTACCTGCCGCCCCTTCTCGAACACCTCGGTCTCGCCGAACTCACCCACGAGGCACGCGGCAACAAGGTGCGCGCCAAGAAGTGACGCGGCGCCCGGTCCGACGCGGCGGTTGTGCTAGGCCGTGCCCGTCGCCTCGTAGTCCTCGACCCGCGCCTTCATCAGCGCCGTCAAGAGCTCGGTCGGCAATTCGCGGTCATAGGGGAGCTTGATGAACCCCTCACCAGCCTCGTAACCGGCGGCCTCCACCGCAGCCTTCTGCGTGGCGAAGAACGGCGGCGAGAAGCGCAGCGAGCAATGATTCTTGAAGTTCTGCAGCATCCACATGTTCGCCTTGTCCCCGCGGACGTACACCGGGAGGTTCCACTTCAACTCCTCCCGCGCCGCCGGATCGGCGTCGCGGCTCAGCTGCCTGAGCGCTTCGAGGTGCGGTCGCTGGGTCTCGGTCAATTGCGCGAAGAAGTCGTCGACGCTTGCCCGCTTCGGCATCGGCATGGCGCCCAACCTATCGGGCGCTCCTCGTCGCACTCCGCACGGATGGCGTGGGCTATCTCCTGCTGCTCCTCGCCCTCCCCGACACTTAGACGATGAAGCAGCACGAGGTTCGCTATGACGGACTATTAGGCTGCCTGCCATGAGCGACCAGCATCCGAAACTCCGCTGATGCCCGATCAGGCGCACTACCGCAAGCCAGGCTGGCTCACTCGCAATGTCGCGAATCGCGCCGTTGCCGCGCTGACCCGACTGGGCGTGAGCGTATGGGGCAGTCGCGTCCTCGAAGTGGCCGGCCGCACGAGCGGTGAACCGCGGCGCGTGCCAGTCAACCTGCTGCGCCACGATGGGCGGGACTACCTGGTGTCTGCGCGTGGGGTCGGCTCGTGGGTCCGCAATGTGCGCGCCGCCGGCGGCAGTCTGACGCTGCTGCTCGGCAGGCGTCGCGACCAACGCCAGGCGACCGAATTGGCCGACGCAGACAAGGTGCCGGTCTTGCGCGCCTATCTGGCTAGGTGGAAAGCGGAGGTCGGCGCGTTCTTCGACGGCGTCGACGCGGAATCCTCAGACGAGCAGATCGCCGCGATCGCGGCCAAGCACCCGGTCTTCGTCCTGGACTGAGCTTCGACCCGCCAGCAGGTCCCCTCCATGAGGTCGCCCGTCTGGACAACGTGAGCTATGAGACCGCCCGGTCCTGCGACCGTCCGGACAGCGCGTCCGTCAGCAATGCGACCAGCGCCTCGTGCTGCACGTCCGCCGAGGCCCCGACCTCCTCGTCCGAGCCGTCCAGCGCCCTCGCGGCGAGCCCAGCCTTGCTGTCGATCAATTCGGCGATCTTGCCCTCGATGGTCCGCGCGGCGATGATCCGCCAGGCGGTGACGGGTTCGGTCTGGCCGATGCGGTGGCTGCGGTCGATGGCCTGGGTCTGCTCCGCGGCCGTCCAGGAGAGTTCGGCCAGCACGATGTTGGACGCGACCTGCAGGTTGATGCCCACGCCGGCCGCGGTGAGCGAGCAGACCGCGACCGCGACGTCCGGGTCGTTCACGAATGCGTCGATGTTCTTCTGCCGCGACGTCGGCGTCTGATCGCCCCGGATCGAGGAGAACCGCATCCCCTGCTTGGCGAAGGCCGCCTCTGCGACGTCCATGACGTCGACGTGCTTGGCGAAGAAGACGACCTTGCCGGCGCTTCGCGCGAGCTGCGCCGCGTAGTCGGCGGCCAGGCCGGCCTTCGCCTGGCCGATGCGGCGCATCATGCTGAACACGTTCTCGCCGCTTTCCTTGGTGCCCGCGTCCTTCTGCTCCCAGGCGGCCACCTTGCGCACGAGGTCGTTGTCGATGCCAGCGTCGATGCCGTCGACACCGGCGCCCCCGACGGCGCCGGTCCGGCGATTCGCCAGCGCGGTCTCATACCGGGCCACCAGCCGGCGAGCGAGGTCGCGCTCTGCCGCCCGGATCGAACGCGCCGCCTTGTCGTCGAGCTCGACGGGCAGGTCGGCGATGCGGCGGGCGGGGATGTCGGCGGCCACGTCGACCTTGCGGCGACGGACGATGCCGAGGTCGATCACGCGCTGACGGGCGGCGGCGTAGAACCCCGGGTCGGCAGGGGTCAGGCCGGTCTCCTCGAGGGCGTCCAGCAGCTCGGGACGCGGCTCGCTCTCGTCGATCCAGCCGAGGAACTGCCAGATGGCGCGGAAGTCCTCGATGTCGTTGATCAGCGGGGTGCCGGTGAGGGCCATCAGCAAGGGCCGCGTGGTCCGCGACCGGATGCGCTCGGAGAGCTCCAGCACGTGCTGCGAGCGTTGGGAGCTCTTGTTCTTGATGAAGTGCGCCTCGTCCACGACCATGCCGCGGAAGCCGAACTCGCCGAACCACCCCACGTGCCGGTCGAGCACCTCGTAGTTGACCACCACGATGTTGGCGAAGCCGTCGACCGTGTCGCCGTTGCCGTGGACCACGGTGGTCGAGCGGTTCGGCGTCCACAGCTCGGCCTCGCGCGCCCAGTTGATCTTCACGACGCTCGGCACGATCACCAGCAGCGGATAGGCGTTCGCGGCCTCCGCGGCGAGCAGCGCCTCCGCGGTCTTGCCCAGGCCGGGCTCGTCGGCGAGCAGGAAGGTCCGGTGACCGGCCGCGGCGGCGGCGATCAGCTGAGCCTGATGGGGCATCAGCTCCCGGTTGCCCGGCACGCGCAGAAAAGCCGGCGGCGGAAGGCGCATGCACGCCGGGGCGCCGCTGTCGGCGCGTTCGAACGAGCTGAGCAACGGGTTGAGCAGCTCCCAGCCGGCCAGGCGGCGCGGCCGGACCGTGCTCGGCTGGGCCGAGGAGAAGTCCGGGGCCAGAAAGGTGGCGGTGAGCTGTCGGGAGACGACCGACCGGGGCACGACCCGACGCTCGGCGCCGGCAGGAGCGGCGGCAGGCGCCGTCGGCGCGGCCTCCTCCGGGGGTGGCTCGATGCCTGCCGACCTCAGCATCTCTCGCTTGAGTGAGCGGGCCGCGTCGGAGACTGACGCGCCTTCTGCGAGCAGGGCGAGGAGTGCGGGGTCGCGCACGGCGGTCTTCGCGAGGATGGTCGCGATTCCGTCCAGACGCTTCAGCTGTTCGGCCCGGTGGGTCTGGCTGCTGGCAAGCTCGCCCCGGACGCGGGCATTCTCCTCGCGCACGAGCAGTGCGATGACCTGGAACTTCGTGCGCACCGCGGGCGTCACACGGCGACGCTCGACGGCCGCCTCCACCTCGCGGACGGCGCGGGCCAGCATCGCGATGACGTCCTCGGGCCCGCGTCGCTGTTTCGGCGAAGCGCTGCGGCGAGCGCCCGTGGGACGCCGGCCTGGTTGAGCCACAAACTCCTCCTCTGCACGCCCGGCGCGGTGGCCGAGCGAAAACCCTGCACGCCCGCCCGCTGGACGTCCCCAGAACTGCCCTGGGGCCGGTGCCGCAGACGCCACGAACCCGACCGAACTTCACGAGAACGGCACCGGCGGACCTGACGGCCCGCCCACTGCTCGCGCGCCTGAACCGCCGGTTGACGGGCGCGTCGACGACCAAACACCGGAGGTCGTCGCAAGCCGAGCAGCGTCCCGCCTTGAGAGGGCGGTGCGGACCTATGTTAGCGCCGCCCGGGTATGTGCAGCGCTTCGCCAAGCACAGAAGACGCCGCCGCAGTTCGGCAGCGGCCCGCTGTCATGCCCGCTGCGCGCTATGGCGCTCGCAGGGCATGACAGCGACATGGCCGGGTCGCTCAGGACGCGCCGCGGCGCAGGGCGGCCGCGATCAGCCTGTCCACCAAGGTCGGATAGTCGACGCCGGTCGCCGCCCACATCCGGGGGTACATCGAGATCGGCGTGAACCCCGGCATCGTGTTGATCTCGTTGACGACCACCCGCTCGTCCGGCGTGACGAAGAAGTCGACCCGCGCCAACCCGGAGCAGTCCAGCGCCTCGAACGCCAAGCAGGCGGCCGCCTGCACCCGTTCCACGACGTCGTCGGGCAGGTCCGGCGGGATGTCGAACTCGCAGGCGTCGTCGAGGTACTTGGCCTCGAAGTCGTACCAGTCGTGGCCGGGCAGCAGCCGGATCTCCGCCGGCAGACTCGCCTGGGGCCGGCCGTCGGCGTCCTCGAGCACGCCGCACTCGACCTCGCGGCCGACGACGGCGGCCTCGACCAGCGCCTTCGTGTCGTGCTGAAACGCCAGCTCGACAGCGTCCGCGAGCTGATCCCATCGATCGACCTTCGTGATGCCGACGCTCGACCCGGCCCGCGCCGGCTTGACGAACACCGGCAGCCCGAGGTGGTGCAGATCCGCCTGCGACCACGGGCGGTCGCGGCGCAGCACCGCGAAGCGGCCTGCGTCCAAACCGGCGGCGCGCAGCAGGATCTTCGAGTGCTCCTTGTCCATCCCGGCGGCGCTGGCGAAGACGCCCGCCCCGACGTAGGGCACGCCGGCCATCTCGAGCAGCCCCTGGATCGTGCCGTCCTCGCCGAACCGCCCGTGCAGCACCGGGAACACGACGTCGACGGACTGCAGCGCCTGCGCGGCCAGGCCCGGCTCGACGCTCAACAACGACGCCGTGGTGGGGTCGGCGGGCAGCACGACGGCCGCGCCCTTCGCGACCTCGGGCAGGGTGCGGCCGCTGATCGCGAACGTCTCCGGCGAGTCGTCGGTCAGCAGCCACTGCCCGCTCGGCGCGATGCCGACGGCGACGACCTCGTACCGCTGCGGGTCAAGCGCGGCGAGCACGCTGCCAGCCGACACGACCGACACCCCGTGCTCGCTGCTGCGGCCGCCGTAGACGACGGCCACCCGGATCCGCTGCCCCTCCGTCACGTCGCCGTCACGCCTGGGGACCCTACCGGGACGCCGCCGGGCGGACTTCCGATTTCATCGACCGCGACATCAGCAGCTCGACCATGTGGGCCGGGGTCATATGGCCGAAGCAGACGGCCTCGACGGCCGCGGTGATCGGCACCTCGACGTCGTGCCGGCGGGCGAGGTCGAGCACCGACCGGCACGACTTGACGCCCTCGGCCACCTGGCCGTGCGTCGCGGCCTGCGCCTGCTCCAGCGACTCGCCACGGCCCAGCCGCTCCCCGAAACCGCGGTTGCGCGACAGCGGCGAGTTGCACGTCGCGACAAGATCGCCTAGCCCGGCCAGCCCGGCGAACGTCAGCGGGTCCGCCCCGAGGCAGGCGCCGAGCCGGGCCGTCTCGGACAACCCCCGGGTGATGATCGAGGCGAGCGAGTTGTCGCCGAAGCCCATGCCCTGCCCGATGCCGCACGCCAGCGCGATCACGTTCTTCACCGCGCCGCCGAGTTCGCAGCCGACAACGTCGACGTTCGTGTACGGCCGGAAGTAGCCGGTGCCGCAGCGTTCCTGCACGGCCACCGCACGCGCTTCGTCCACGCATGCCACGACGGTCGCGGTCGGCTGCTCCTGCGCGATCTCCAGCGCCAGGTTCGGCCCGCTGACCACCGCGATCTGTTCCGCCGCCGCGCCCGCGACCTCGGCGATCACCTCGCTCATCCGCTTCGCGCTGCCCAACTCGACGCCCTTCATCAGGCTGATCAGCGTCGCGTCGCGCGGCAGGTCGCCGGTCCACTCGAGCAGGTTCTCCCGCAGCGACTGGGACGGGATCGCGATCGCCACGAAGTCGGCGCCGTCGAGCGCCTCGGCCGCGTCGTGGGTGGCGGCCAGCGCGGGCGGCAACGCGATGTCGGGCAGGTAGTCCGGGTTGGCGTGCTCGGCGTTGATCAGTTTCGCGAGCTCCGGCCGGCGCGCCCACAGCGTCACCTCGTTGCCGGCGTCGACGAGCACCTTCGCGAACGTGGTGCCCCACGAGCCCGCGCCGAGCACCGCCGCGCGGGTCATGGACGCGGCCTCATGCGGCGTCGCCCGGGCTCTCGCCACGCCGCGTCCAGCGGTAGAGGTCGCCCTCCGGCGCGGGCACGCCGCGCAGCTCGGCCAAATCGGCCCGCAACCGGCGCATGATCACGTCGGTCATCTCGCGCAGCATCTGCGGCCTCGGGTCGCGATCGCGGAACGCGCTGAGGTCGATCGGCTCGCCCACGGAGATGACGTGCCGCGGCCGCGGAATCAACTTGATCTTCTTCCGGTAGAGGTCGAACTGCTCCTGCACCCCCCACTGGGTCACCGGCACCACCGGGACGTCGGGCACCAGCGCGACCAGCCGGGCGGCGCCGGTCTTGCCGTTCATCGGCCAGCCATCCGGATCGCGGGTGACGGTGCCCTCCGGATGCAGCACGATCGCCCCGCCGCGCTCCAGGGCAGCCACCGCGGCGGCCAGCGACTGGCGGGCGTCGGTCGTCCCGCGGCGCACCGGAATGTGGCCCATCCAGCGCATTGCGGGGCCGATCACCGGCACTTCGAAGATCGACTCCTTGGCGAGGAACAGCGGGGTGCGGGCGGCGTCGAGCAAGAACGCCGCTGCGAGGAACGGGTCGACGTGCGAGACGTGGTTCAGCACGACGATCACCGGCCCCTGCTGCGGGATGCGCTCGATGTGCCGGTACTCGAGCCGGAAGAGGGTGACGAACGGCCGGTAGAGGACGGTGCGGACGAACCGCCAACCCGGTCCGAGCTTCTCGCCGTATCCGCGCTTTCGCAGGCGCTGGATCCTCGCCACCGAATCTCCCGTCTTCGTGGGGCCGCGCGCTCGACCCGCCGCGACCTGGGTGCAGTCTGCCGCATGGGCGCGGCAGGTCCCGGCCACTCGACCCGCGGCGCCCGGCGAAACTTGTTCCTAGACTCGACCACTGTGCGGTGGACCGTCCTACTCCCGGTCAAGGCGCTGCCCGCCGCCAAATCCCGTCTGCTGCCGGCCAGCGCGGACTCGTCCGAGCACCGCCGGCTGGTCGAGGCGATCCGCGCCGACACCGAGGCGGCCGCGCACGCCGCCGACGGAGTCAGCCGGGTGCTGCTCGTCGTGGACCAGCTGCCTGCCGCCGTCGGCCTGCCGAGCGCTGAGGTCTTGGTTCAACGCGCGCCGGGTCTGAACGCCGCGCTGCGCGAGGGCGCCGCGCACGCCGCGGCCCGCTGGCCGGACGACGGCGTGGCGGCGTTGCTCGGCGACCTGCCCGCGCTGCGTCCAGGCGAGCTGGCCAGCGCGTTGGGCGCCGCCGCGGGCCATCCGCGCGGGTACGTCGCGGACGCGGCGGGCACCGGCACGACGTTGCTCACCAGCCGGCCCGGCGTCGAACTGCAGCCCGCGTTCGGGGCCGGATCGGCGGCGCGGCACGCGGCGATCGCCGCCCCGCTCGCGGCCGGCCCCGGGCTGCGGACCGACGTCGACACCGCCGCCGACCTCGCCGCCGCTCTCGCGCTGGGCGTGGGGACGGCCACCGCCGCGCTCGTCGGCCCGCAGATCACGCCCAGTTCAACTTCGCCGGGCATGATGGCCGGATGAGCGCAGCTCGCAGTCCGCGCCCGGCGGCCGAAGGATGAGCATCGAGTCCGCCGCGCCTGGCCGCCAGCACCCGCACGCGCCCCCGTACGAGCTGTCCGACACGATCCCGGACGACGACCTCGACGGGGTCGCCGAACACGTCGACGACCTGCCCGACGACCGGTTCAGCAACCGCGAGCTGTCCTGGCTGGCGTTCAACGCCCGGGTGCTCGCGCTGGCCGAGGACCCGGCGCAGCCGCTGCTCGAGCGGCTGAAGTTCCTCGCGATCTTCGCCAGCAATCTCGACGAGTTCTACATGGTCCGCATCGCCGGCCTGAAGCGCCGCGCGGACATGGGCATCCAGGTCACTTCTGCCGACGGGCGCTCGACCCGGCGCGTCCTCGACGTCCTGTCCACCCGGATCCGCGAGCTGGTCGAGCAGCACGCCCGATGCTTCCGTGACGACGTCAACCCCGCCCTGGAGCGCGAGGGCGTGCACATCCGGCGCTGGGACGCCCTCGACGACGAGGAGCGCGCGCGGCTGGCCGAGTACTTCGAGGCCCAGGTCTTCCCGGTGCTCACCCCGCTCGCGGTCGACCCGTCGCATCCGTTTCCCTACATCTCCGGCCTCTCGCTCAATCTGGCGGTGCTCGTCCGCGACCCGGACGGCGAGGTGCAGCGCTTCGCCCGGGTGAAGGTGCCGAACAACGTCCCGCGCTTCGTGGTGGTCTCGCGCAGCGCGGAAGAGGCGGAGTTCCTGCCGCTCGAGGACCTGATCGCGGCGCACCTGTCGATGCTGTTCCCCGGCATGGAAGTCGTCGAGCACCACGTCTTCCGGGTCACCCGCAACGCCGACGTCGAGGTCGAGGAAGACCGCGACGAAGACCTGCTGCAGGCCCTGGAGCGCGAGCTGATGCGCCGCCGCTTCGGTCCGGCGGTGCGGCTCGAGGTCACCGACGACATCGACGAGGCGGTTGTCGGACTGCTTGCCAGCGAGATCCAGATCGATCCCGACGACGTGCTGCGGGTGCCCGGCCTGCTCGACCTCAGCGCCCTGCATCAGGTCTACGACGTCGACCGGCCCAAGCTGAAGGAGCGGCCGTTCGTCCCGGCCACCCATCCCAGCTTTGCCGAGGGCGAGACGCCGAAGTCGGTGTTCGCCACGCTGCGCGACGGCGACGTGCTCGTCCACCACCCGTACGAGTCGTTCGCGACCAGCACGCAACGCTTCATCGAGCAGGCCGCCGCCGACCCGCGAGTCCTCGCGATCAAGCAGACGCTTTACCGCACGTCCGGCGACTCGCCGATCGTCGACGCGCTGATCGACGCGGCGGCCGCCGGCAAGCAGGTCGTGGCGCTGGTGGAGATCAAAGCGCGATTCGACGAGCAGGCGAACATCAAGTGGGCCCGTGCGCTGGAACGCGCCGGCTGCCACGTGGTGTACGGCTTCGTCGGGCTCAAGACGCACTGCAAGACCGCGCTGGTGGTGCGCCAGGAAGGCAACCAGATCCGCCGCTACGCGCACATCGGCACGGGCAACTACAACCCGAAGACCGCGCGGATGTATGAGGACCTCGCGCTGTTCACCGCCGACGCCGACGTCTGCGCCGATCTCACCGACCTGTTCAACGTGCTGACCGGCTACTCGCGCCAGACCGAGTACCGCTCGCTGCTCGTGGCGCCACAGGGCATCCGGTCGGGGCTGATCACCCGCATCGAGCGCGAGATGCTCCTCGCCCGCGAAGGCCGCCCGGCGCTGATCCGGTTCAAGACAAACCACCTCGTCGACGAGCAGACGATCGACGCGCTGTATCGCGCCTCGCAGGCTGGTGTGCGCGTCGAGCTGCTGGTGCGCACGTTCTGCACGATCCGCGCCGGCGTGCCGGGGCTGTCGGAGAACATCCGCGCGCGCTCGATCCTCGGCCGCTTCCTCGAGCACTCGCGCGTCTACCAGTTCGGCGGCGACGGCGATCCCGAGTACTGGATCGGCTCGGCCGATCTCATGCACCGCAATCTCGACCGACGCGTCGAGGTGCTGACGCAGGTGCGCGAGAAGCAGGCGCGCGCCCATCTCGAGACGTGCCTGGACGCCGCGTTCGACGACGACACCGAGGCCTGGGATCTGCAGGCCAACGGCTCGTGGCGGCGCTCGGACGGCGCGCGGACCGACTACCAGGAGCTGCTGATGCGACGGCTCGCCGGCCGCGGCGAGTAAGCCGTGGCGAAGCAGGGTTCGCCAGACGTCCGCGCGGCAGGCGGCGCCGTGTGGCGCATACAAGACGGCCGGCTCGAGGTCGCCGTCGTCCATCGGCCGCGTTACGACGACTGGTCGCTGCCCAAAGGCAAGCTCGAGCGCGGCGAGAGCGAACTCGCCGCGGCGGTGCGCGAGGTGCGCGAGGAGATCGGCGCTGACGTGGTCGTGTCCCGCCTGCTCGGCAGCGTGGGTTACGACATCGGCGCGGCGCGCAAACGCAGCACCTTCTGGGTGATGCGGCACGTCGGCGGCGACTTCCGCCCGAGCAACGAGGTGGACGCCGTGGAATGGCTGCCTCCTGTCGATGCGCACGACCGGCTGACCTACTCGCTGGAGCGGCAGATCCTCGCCGACTTCGCCGCCGTGCCGCTGCCCGAATCGGTGATCGTGCTCGTCCGGCATGCGAAGGCCGGCAAGCGCGGCGAGTGGCGCGGCGACGACGCGCTGCGCCCGCTCGACTCCGTGGGCGAGCTGCAGGCGGCTCGTCTGGCCGGCTTCTTGCAGGTCTTCGGCCCGGACCGGGTGATCTCCGCCGAGCCGGTGCGCTGCGTGGACACCGTGCGGCCGTTCGCCAACGCGTCCGGGGTGCCGATCGAAGTCGACCCGGTCTTCGGCGACCTCGGGTACGAGTCGACGCCGGAAGCGGCCGAGACCGCGTTGCTCGCGCTTGCCAAGCCTGGGCAGGTGACCGTGGTGTCGAGCCAGGGCACCGCCATCCCCGGCCTGCTCGACCGGGTGGTGCGCGGCGTCCGGCCGACCGACACCAGGAAGGGCGCCGCCTGGGTGTTGTCGATCGTCGACGGCGCCGCCGTGGCCGCGGATTACTACCCGCACGCCGCCCGCTGAGCGGCGTTCGTCAGCAGCTTCGACGGGAGCTTCGCCGGCAGCCGGCAGCTTCGCCGGGAGCTTCGCCGGCAGCCGGCAGCTTCGACGGCAGCCGGGGCCCGGCGGGCGCTCGCCGGTCGGCCCCGTAGCGGCGTGACACGCCGGGCGCGACGCCGCCACGAGGCAAAGACAACCGACCGGGACTGGCGGCTGCGGGTCAGCCCTTCTTAGCTGGCGCCTTCTTCGCGGCCTTCTTGGTCGCCTTCTTGGCCGGCGCGGACTTCGCCGCTTTCGTCGCCGGCGCGGACTTCGCCGCCAACTTCTTGCCCGCGGCGGACTTCGTTGCCGGCGCCGACTTCTTCGCCGCCAGCTTCTTGGCCGCTGCGGTCTTCGTCGCCGGCGCCGACGTCTTTGCAGTGGACTTCTTCGCCGGCGCGGACTTCTTCGCGGCCTTCTTGGCTGGCGCGGCCTTCTTGGCCGCCGACTTCTTAGCTGGCGCGGACTTCGCAGCCGCCTTCTTCGCGGCCTTCTTCGCCGCCTTCTTAGCTGGCTCGGCCTTCTTCGCCGCCGCCTTCTTAGCCGGTTCAGCCTTCGTCGCCGCCGCCTTCTTCGCGGCGTCCGCCTGGCGCTGGGCCTTCTTGGCGGCCTTCTTCGCGGACTTCTGCGCCTGCTTGACGACCGGCGTGCTCTTGACCGCCGCGGCCGCCTTGCCAGGCGCCTCGCGGACAGCCTCGACGGCGTCCTGCACGGCAGACGCGGCGCGGTCCTGCGCGTCGCGCACCACCGCGGCAGCCCGACCCGGCGCATCCCGCACCGCGTCGGCGGCGGTCTTCACCGCGGCCTGAGCCCGGGCGGTCCGCTCCTGCGTGAACTCGCGGGCGCCGCTGGCGATCTCGCGGAACTCGGTGCCGGGGCGGAACGCGACGACGCGCTGCGCGGCCACGCTGACGCGGGCGCCCGTCGCGGGGTTGCGCGCGGTGCGGGCGGCGCGCTCGCGCCGCTCGAATACGCCGAAGCCGGTGATCGCGACGCGCTCGCCGCGCGAGATCGCGGCGTACACGCTGTCGATCACCGCGTCGAGCGCCACCGCTGCGCGCTTGCGATCAACGTCGAGGCGCTCAGCGAGCTGATCGATGAACTGAGCCTTGTTGGGCACGTGTCCTCCAGGGACGAACTGCTCGACCACCATGGTCGGTCCGGGAAGTCACGCTAGAGCCAACAACGCCTGCGGACAACGCGAACCGCCTACGCTGTAGGGAATTTCTTTCCAGAATTCAGCTGGCGACGGTCGGCAGCCACGGCTTTCGAACCGCTTCGTACCGCTCGACGTCGTCGGTGTGCCGCAGGGTGAGCCCGATGTCGTCGAGGCCTTCCATGAGCCGCCAGCGGGTGTAGTCGTCGAGCGCGAAGTCGTGGATCTCCCCTGCCCAGCGGACATTCCGCTCGACGAGGTCGATGGTCACCTCGCTAGCCGGAGCTTCCTCGACGTCGTCCCACAGCCGCTGCACGATCTTCTCCGGCAGCTGCACCGTGAGCAGTCCGGCCTTGAGAGAGTTGCCGCGGAAGATGTCGCCGAACCGCGGCGAGATGACGACTTTGAAGCCGTAGTCCAGCAACGCCCACACCGCGTGCTCGCGCGAGCTGCCGGTGCCGAAGTCCGGTCCGGCCACGAGCACCGTCGCGCCGGCGTACTGCGGCTGGTTCAGCACGAAGTTTGGCTCGTTCGCCCGCCACGCGTTGAACAGGCCGTCCTCGAAGCCGGTGCGCGTCACCCGCTTCAGGTACACCGCAGGGATGATCTGGTCGGTGTCGACGTTGCTGCGCCGCAGCGGAACCGCGCGGCCGGTGTGCACCGTGAACTTGTCCATCTAGCTGGGGTCCTTCCCGCCGTCTTCTTGTCAAAGTTGTCCTCGCCTCGCCGGGCTGACGACCGTCCAGGCGAGGACAACTCGGGTGCGTTAGAGGTCCGCCGGGCTGGCGAGGTGGCCGGCGACCGCGGTGGCGGCGGCGACCAGCGGCGACACCAGGTGGGTTCGGCCGCCCTTGCCCTGCCGGCCTTCGAAGTTGCGGTTGGACGTGGACGCGCTGCGCTCGCCCGGCGCCAACTGATCGGGATTCATGCCGAGGCACATCGAGCAGCCCGCCTGCCGCCATTCGGCGCCGGCCGCGGTGAAGATCGCGTCTAGCCCCTCCTGCTCTGCCTGCTGGCGCACCCGCATCGAGCCGGGGACGACGAGCACCCGGACGTCGTCGGCGACCCGCCGGCCGGCCAGCACCGCCGCGGCCGCTCGCAGATCCTCGATGCGGCCGTTGGTGCAGGAGCCGACAAAGACCGTGTCGACCTTGATCTCGCGCAGCGGCGTCCCGGCCGTCAATCCCATGTACGCCAGCGCTTTCTCGGCCGCGACGCGGTCGGACTCGTCGGCGAAACCGGCCGGGTCCGGGACGCTCGCGTCGAGCGGCGCGCCCTGCCCCGGGTTGGTGCCCCAGGTGACGAACGGCGTCAACGTGCGCGCGTCCAGGGTGACCTCGGCGTCGAACTCGGCGTCGTCGTCGGTGCGCAGGCTCGACCAATATTCGACCGCGTCGTCCCACTCGGCGCCCTTCGGCGCGTGGTCGCGGCCGTGCAGGTAGTCGAACGTCGTCTGGTCGGGGGCGATCATGCCGGCCCGCGCGCCCCACTCGATGCTCATGTTGCAGACCGTCATGCGGCCTTCCATGGACATGCCCTCGAACACCGAGCCGCGGTACTCGACCATGTAGCCCTGCCCACCGCCGGTGCCGGTCTTGGCGATGACGGCGAGGATGACGTCCTTCGGCGTGACGCCGTCGGGCAGCTCGCCGTCGACGGTGACGGCCATCGTCTTCGGCCGGTCCATCGGCAGCGTCTGGGTGGCCAGCACGTGCTCGACCTGGCTGGTCCCGATGCCGAACGCGAGCGCGCCGAACGCGCCGTGCGTCGAGGTGTGCGAGTCGCCGCAGACGATCGTCATGCCCGGCTGGGTGATCCCCAACTGCGGGCCGATGACGTGCACGATGCCCTGCTCGACGTCGCCCATCGGATAGAGCCGGATGCCGAACTCCGCGCAGTTGCGGCGCAGCGTCTCGATCTGGGTGCGGCTGATCTCGTCGGTGATCGCGCTGGTGCCGAGCAGCGGCAGCGTGTAGTCCGTCGGGGTGTTGTGATCCTCGGTGGCGAGCGTCAGGTCCGGCCGATGCACGGGGCGTTCGGCCAGGCGCAGCCCGTCGAAGGCCTGCGGGCTGGTCACCTCGTGGATGAGGTGCATGTCGATGTAGAGGAGGTCTGGCTCGCCGGCGGCGGAGCGGACGAGGTGGCTGTCCCACAACTTCTCGGCGAGCGTCTTGCCCATGCCGTGCCTCCTTGCGCCGGGCGCGTCAGCCCGATGTTGTTATCTCACGATACGAGACCGTAGTATCGCTGTGTGGGACAGTCTAGCAGCGCGAGCGCGGTGAGCGGAATCGGCGTCGTGGACAAGACGGTCGCGATTCTCACCGCGGCGGCCGTCGAGCCGCGCTCGCTGTCGGACCTCGTCGCGGCCACTGCGCTGCCGCGCGCGACCGCGCACCGGTTGGCGGTCGCGCTCGAGGCGCACCGGCTGCTCGCCCGCGACGTGGAGGGCCGGTTCCTGCTCGGCCCGCGGGTCGCCGAACTCGCCGCCGCGCTGCCCGACCCGCTCGTCTCGGCCGCGGCGCCGGTGCTCGCGTGGATTCGCGACGAGTGCGGCGAGAGCGCGCAGCTCTACCGCCGCGACGGGTCGGAGCGGGTGTGCGTCGCGGCCGCGGAGCGCTCGCACGGGCTGCGCACGACGGTTCCGGTCGGCTCGCGGCTGCCGCTGACCGCGGGCTCCGGCGCGCAGGTGCTGCTCGCCTGGTCCGACGCCGCGCTCGACCTGCCCGTGCAGGCTGAATTCGCCGCCCGGACGCTGGCCGACGTGCGCCGGCGCGGCTGGGCGCAGTCCGTCGCGCAACGCGAGGCGGGCGTGGCGTCGGTGTCCGCGCCCGTCCTGACGTCGGCCGGCGAGCTGCTAGCCGCCGTCTCGATCTCCGGGCCGATCGAGCGGCTGGGACGCTCCCCTGGCGCCCGCTTCGCGCCGGTGCTGATGGCCGGCGCCCGCCGCATCGTCGCCGCACTCGCCTGAGCGACTCGCGGCACTCGCCGCCCGCCGGATGGGTCGTACCAGGACCCCTACCCTTCGACAGTGGTCAGTTCTGCGATCGGTGGGCGCTCGTACGTGACCACTGTCCGACCAAACTGACCACTGTCGTGGACACGGGCGACGCCGGCACTCGTTCTACACCGTCAGCTAGGCGGCCATGCTGCGTCGGCCGCGGCGGGCAGGCAGCACGTGCGGCGCGCGCTCCGCGATGAGCTGGCGCAGCTCCGGCTTGATCTGCCACGGCCGGCTGAACACCTCGGCCGGCCCGAACGGGAGCACCAGCCAGTGCGCCCGGCGCAGGTCGGTGAAGCGGGTGATGTCCTTGCGCATCCGCGGCAGTCCGGCGTGGTCGGCGCCTTGATATTCGAGCGCGATGCGCGCAGGCGCCAGCGACAGGTCCGGCTCGGCCAGCCAACCGCCCTCCTCGCGGTAGACCGATTCGTTGACTTCGAAGCGAGGCATGTCCGGCCCGCTGATCGCGACACGAAGATGGCTTTCCGGTCGCGAGCGCGACCGCTTGTCGAGTAGGGCGAGAGCCGCCCGCGCGCGGTTCGCCCGGTGTCGTTGAGAGCCGGCGTCGATGACGTCTCGCAGTTGCTCCGCCGTCACGCCGAGCCGGAGCGCGCTATCCCCCGCCGCGACGAGGTCCGGCAGGGACAGCTCGCGGGCAAGGTCGCGCCAGGTCCGCGCCAGCGAGGTCACCGCGACGCCGTCGACCCGCGCGATGTCTGCTGGCCGCAGCTGAAAGCGGTGCGCGACGAATTCGGGTCGACGTGTCCTGGTCATCGCCCTGCCGGCGACCCCGAGTGACGCCGTCGCAATGTGCACCGTGGCCGGCAAATCGTCGGGCAGCCACAGGCCGTGCAGCCGGGCCGCCGTGACCGACGCGATCACGCTGTCCGGCGCCGAGGTCGCCAAGGCTGCGATGCACCGTCCCGCGAGCTCATCGGCCTGATCCGCGGGGGCGTGACAACCGCGCGCGATGCGAACCAGCGCGTCGTCCATGTGCCGATTGTCGGTGCGGCAGGTCGTCGACCGCGCGGCCTGGGGTCGTCTGTGGACAGCCGCCTGTCTGTCCACAGGCGCGCCCGCTGCCCGCGGATCCGCGACAGTGGTCATTTACCGCCGTCAGTGGTCGCCTGGCCGCGCCCACCGACGCTGAAAATGACCACTGTCAGCAGCGACGGGCGAGGGGTGCGAACGGCTACCAGTTCGTGGCGACGTAGGTCGTCTCGAGGTATTCGTCGATGCCCTCGAAACCGCCCTCGCGGCCCAGACCCGACTGCTTCACCCCGCCGAACGGCGCCGCCGGATCGGACACCAGTCCGCGGTTGAGCCCGACCATGCCGACCTCGAGCCGCTCGCACACCCGCAGGCCGCGGGCCAGGTCGCCGGTGTAGACGTAGCCGGTGAGCCCGAATTCCGACGAGTTCGCGATCGCCAGGGCGTCCTCGTCGTCGCGGATCGTGATGATCGGCGCGACCGGACCGAACACTTCCTCCACCGCGACCGCGGAATCCCGCGGCACGCCGGTGAGCACGGTGGGCGGGTAGAAGAAGCCCGCGCCCTCGACCGCCGACCCGCCGATGACGGCCTTGGCGCCGGCGTCGACCGTGCGCGACACCTTGTCGGCGATGCCGTCGACGGCCTTGCGGTTGATCATCGGCCCGATCTCGGTGTCCGGCGAGGTGCCGGGGCCCATCGTGAGCGCGCCCATCCGGTCGGCCAGCTTGGCGGCGAACTCGTCGGCGACGGATTCGGCGACGAGGAACCGGTTGGCCGCCGTGCACGCCTGGCCGCCGTTGCGCATCTTCGCCAGCATCGCGCCGTCGACCGCGGCGTCGAGGTCGGCGTCGTCGAGCACGATGAACGGATCGTTTCCGCCCAGCTCCATCGAGGAGTTGACGACGCGGTCGGCCGCCTGCTTCAGCAGCGCGCGGCCCACGCCGGTCGACCCCGTGAACGACAGCTTGCGCACCCGGTCGTCGCCGAGCGCGGCCTCGACGAGCTCGCCGGGCTTGTCGCTGGTGAGCACGTTGACGACGCCGTCCGGCGCGCCGGCCTCGGCGAGAATCTGCGCGAGCACCAGCGCGGTCAGCGGGGTGTCCTCGGCGGGCTTGAGCACGAACGCGCAGCCGGCGGCGAGCGCCGGGCCGATCTTGCGTGTCGCCATCGCGGCCGGGAAGTTCCACGGGGTCAGCAACAGGCAGACGCCGACCGGCTTGCGGAAGGTGAGAATTCGGTTCGCCCCGGACGGCGCCATCCGCACCTCGCCGCCCACCCGGACGGCCTCCTCGGCGTACCAGCGGAAGAACTCGGCGGCGTAGACAACCTCGCCGCGGGCGTCGGTCAACGACTTGCCCATTTCCAGCGACATCAGGTAAGCAAGCTGCTCCGTGCGCTCGATCATCAGCTCGAACGCGCCGCGCAGGATCTCGCTGCGCTCGCGTGGGGCCAGCGCGGCCCAGCCCGCCTGCGCGTCGGCCGCGGCATCGACGGCTCGCCGGACGTCGTCGACGCCTGCCCGCGGCACCGCGCACAAGACCTCGCCGGTCGACGGATCGAGCACGTCGAACGTGCCGGCCGAGCCGTCCACCCACTTCCCGCCGATGAACTGCTGGGTTGGCGTGCCCTCGGGAACCGACATCTGCGTGACCTCCGTCGTCGTCGGCCTCGAGCTTGCCACCGCGCGTCGCCGCGCGTCGCCGCCCGCCCCTCTTGCCCTTTGGGTGTACGACTGTGCACTATCGCAAGAGAGGCTGAGCGAGCAGCCACGGCACGAAAGGCGACACCTATGCGCCCGGACGAGATGCGCGACACCGGAGTGCTCGCCGGCACCACCCTCGGCGAGATCGCGGACGTTGTGCACGGCGTGCACAAAGCGGCCGCTGAGCGGATGTTCGAGCTGCTGGGCGCCGCTGGCAGCCCGATCCGCGTGCTGCACGACGGCGTCGCGGCGATCGCCTACGGCTCGACCAAGCTCGGCGTGCGCTACGGGCCGCCGGCCGCCGCGCTGGTCGCGAGCGCCTTCGCCGATCCTGCAGCGGACTCCGCTCACGACACTGCCCGTGGGCGGTTGGCCCTGGGCGCTGTCAACGGCGTCATTGGCGACCGGGTGGCCGAAGAGGCCGCGTCGCTCGCGCCGCAGCTGCGCATTCGCCTGCACGGCGGCCGGCTGCGGCGGGTGCCCGCGAACCTCGCCGCCGACGCCGACGAGTCGGGGCTCGCGACCGGCCGGCTGGTGATCTTCGCGCACGGCCTGTGCGAGACGGACCTGTGCTGGTCGTTCGCGGCCGGGAAGCGCTGGGGCGACCGAAGCGCCACCTACGGGTCGATGCTGCGCGACGACGACGGCTGGACGCCGCTGTATCTGAACTTCAACACCGGCCTGCGCATCTCGCACAACGCGCGCGAGCTCGCCGAACTGCTCGAGGACCTCGTGTCGCAGTGGCCGGTCGAGGTCACCGAGATCGCGCTCGTCGGACATTCACTCGGCGGCTTGATCGCCCGCAGCGCGGCGCACCAGGCCGACGCCCTTGGCTACGCGTGGCGGCACAAGCTGCGGCACATCGTCGGGCTCGCCACGCCGCACCTCGGCGCGCCGCTCGAGCGCTTCGTCAACCGCGCGACCCACCGGCTCGCCCGGCTGCCGGAGACGCGGCCGCTCGCCGGATTCCTCAACCAGCGCAGCGTCGGGATCAAGGATCTGCGCTACGGCGCGGTGCTCGAGCAGGACTGGCTCGGCTTCGACCTCGACGAGCTGACCGACCGCTGCTCCCCCGCGACGATGCTCGAGGGCGTCGCCTACTCCGTCGCGTCGGCGACGCTGTCCCGCGAGCCCGCCGGGGTGTTCGCCACCGACCTGCTCGTGCAGCACGTCAGCGCGCACGGAATCGGCAAGCCGCGCTCGATCCCGTTTCCCGAGGATCGGATGTTCCACCTTGGCGGGCGCAAGCACCACTTCGACCTGTTGGCCGACCGGATGGTCTATGACCAGCTGCGCTCGTGGCTGGCCGGCGCTGACGGCTCGGGTTCCGCGGCCGGCGAGCCGAAGCGCCGCCGCCGCGCGCTGCGCCAGCGCGACCGCGACCGCCAGCGCGACCGCGACCGCGACGTGCGCTGACCGGTCGCCCGCCTGGCTCGCGCCGAGTCGCCTGCGGTAAGACTGCTGGCGTACGAGAGCGGACGGAAGACGCAGCAGCCGGCGAAGGAGCGCGAGATGAGCAGGGACCCCTACGACGACCTCCCGGACGTCGCCACGTTCGAGGTGACCAGCGCGGACGCCGCGCACGGCCAGCCGCTGAACAAGCCGCAGGTGTCCGGCGTCTTCGGCGCGGGCGGTGACGACGTGTCGCCGCAGCTGTCGTGGTCCGGCGCGCCCGAGGGCACGCAGAGCTACGCCGTCACCGTGTACGATCCGGACGCGCCGACGGCCAGCGGCTTCTGGCACTGGGCGGCGTTCAACATCCCGGCGTCGGTCACCGAACTCCCAAGCGGCGCGAGCGGCGCAGGCATGCCCGACGGCGCCGTGGAGTTGAAGAACGACGGCGGCACGGTGGGCTACATCGGCGCCGCTCCCCCGCCCGGGCACGGCACGCACCACTACCACGTGGTCGTGCACGCCGTGGACGTGCCGAGCCTGGAGATCCCGGCGGAGGCGTCCCCAGCGTTCCTCGGCTTCAACCTCTTCAGCCATACGCTCGGCCGGGCCCGCCTCGTCGCCGAGTACGAGGTCGCCGAATGAGTCAACAAGTTCAAGGCGTCATCGCGCGCAGCGTCAAGGCGCCGGTCGAGGTCGTCACGATCAACGTCCCCGATCCCGGTCCCGGCGAGGCGCTGGTCAAGATCCAGGCCTGCGGGGTGTGCCACACCGACCTGCACTACCGCGAGGGCGGCATCAACGACGAGTTCCCGTTCCTGCTCGGCCACGAGGCCGCGGGCGTCGTCGAGGCCGTCGGCCCGGACGTCATCGACGTCGCGCCCGGCGACTTCGTGATCCTGAACTGGCGCGCGGTGTGCGGGCAGTGCCGCGCCTGCTCGCGCGGCGAGCCGCAGTACTGCTTCGACACCCACAACGCTCGTTCGAAGATGACCCTCGACGACGGCACCGAGCTGTCGCCCGCGCTCGGCATCGGCGCGTTTGCCGAGAAGACGCTCGTCGCCGCCGGCCAGTGCACCAAGGTCGACCCTGCGGCGCCGGCAACGGTCGCGGGACTGCTGGGCTGCGGCGTGATGGCCGGCATCGGCGCGGCGATCAACACCGGCGCGGTCAAACGCGGCCAGAGCATCGCCGTCATCGGCTGCGGCGGCGTGGGCTCGGCGGCGGTCGCGGGCGCTCGGCTGGTCGGCGCCGGCACGATCATCGCGCTCGACCTCGACGACCGGAAGCTCGAGTGGGCGCGCGATTTCGGCGCCACCCACACCGTCAACACCACTGGCCTGGACCAGGACGCCGTCGTCGAAGCCGTGCAGGAGCTGACCGGCGGCTTCGGCGCAGACGTCGTCGTCGACGCCGTAGGCATCCCGGCGACGTACAAGCAGGCGTTCTACGCCCGCGATCTCGCCGGCACCGTCGTGCTCGTCGGCGTGCCCAACCCGCAGGCGGCGCTCGAGCTGCCGCTGATCGACGTCTTCGGCCGGGGCGGCTCGCTCAAGTCGTCCTGGTACGGCGACTGCCTGCCGTCGCGGGATTTCCCGGCGCTGATCGACTTGTACCTGCAGAGCCGGCTGCCGCTGGACAAGTTCGTCAGCGAGGAGATCGGCATCGACGACATCGAGGCCGCGTTCGAGAAGATGCACGCCGGCGACGTCCTGCGCTCGGTCGTGGTGTTCCAGACATGAACCTGCGCGTGGATCACACGACGACGAGCGGCACGTTCAGCCTGGACGGCGGCACGTGGGACGTCGAGAACAACGTGTGGGTCATCGGCGACCACCGGGCGTGCGTCGTGATCGACGCCCCGCACGACGCCGGCCCCATCGCCGGGCTGATCGGCGACCGGATGCTGCTGGCGATCCTGTGCACGCACGCGCACGACGACCACGTCACCGTGGCCCGCGAGCTGTCCGACCGCTACGCCGCGCCGATCTATCTGCACCCGGCCGACGAGCCGCTCTGGCGGATGACGTATCCGGACGGCGAGTACTACCCGCTCGAGGACGGCCAGCAGATCCCAGTCGGCGACCGGCAACTCGACGTGCTGCACACGCCGGGGCACTCCCCCGGCGCGGTCTGCTACCTGTCCGAGGACCTCGGCGCGGTCTTCACCGGGGACACGCTGTTCGCCGGCGGTCCGGGCGCGACCGGCCGGTCGTACTCCGACTTCGACACGATCGTCGAGTCGATCCGCGGCCGGCTGCTGACGTTGCCGCCGGACACCGTCGTGCACACCGGGCACGGCGCGGACACGACGATCGGCGCCGAGGCGGCGGGCACCGACGGCTGGCAGCGCCCGGACTGACGCCGGGTCCTTATCACCGCAGCCGACCGGTCCTGGTGATCAACTGGCCGGTCGGACGGAGTGCCGAGACGCCCGCGGAGCGGTCACTCGCCGCCGGGGTCGGCGTTGGTCAGCTCGTTGATTTCGTCCCGGCTGAGCCGCGCGTAGAGCTGCGCGGCGGCGACGTTCTCCTCCAGATGCCGGACGCTGGACGTGCCCGGGATCGGCAGGATGTTCTGCGCGCGGCCGAGCAGCCAGGCCAGCGCCACCTGGGCAGGCGTGGCGTCGTGCTTCTTCGCGATCTCGTCCACCGGGCCGCCGTCGCGGGCGAGGTCGCCGGCCGCGATCGGGAACCACGGGATGAACCCGATGCCCTCGCGCACGCAGTAGTCGACGACGTCCTCGGCCTTGCGGTTAGCGAGGTTGTAGAGGTTTTGCACGGTCGCGACCTCGACGATCTTGCGGACCTCGTCGATCTCGTCCGGCTGGACTTCAGAGAGCCCGATGGCGCCGATCTTGCCCTGTTCCTGCAACTTCTTCAGAGCGCCGATCTGGTCCGCGAGCGGCACCTTCGCGTCGATGCGGTGCAGCTGGAAGAGGTCGATGCGCTCGAGCTTGAGCCGGCGCAGGCTCATCTCGACCTGCTGGCGCAGGTATTCCGGCCGAGCCACCGGCAGCCACTGGTCCGGGCCTGTGCGCACGAGGCCCGCCTTCGTCGCCACGAGCACCTCCTCCGGGTACGGGTGCAGCGCCTCGGCGATGATCTCCTCGCTGACGTAGGGCCCATAGGAGTCGGCGGTGTCGATGAACGTGACGCCGAGTTCGACGGCGCGGCGGACGACTTTCACGCACTCGTCGCGGTCGGCCGGGGGCCCCCAGATGCCCTGGCCGGTCAGGCGCATGGCGCCGAAGCCGAGCCGGTTCACCTGCTTTCCCGCGATCTCAAAGGCGCCGGACTGGCTGGCTGGCAGGTCAACAGTCGTCATGCCTACACAAGTACCCCAACCTGGCAGCCCGCGTACAGCTCGCGTCGCGCGGGTCGCCCCGCGCGGGTCGGACGTAAGCTTTGCCGATGGCGCCCGCCAAGGATCAGCTCGCGCTCGACGACCACCTGTGCTTCGCGCTCTACGCGGCCAGCCGCGCGATGACCGCGCGCTACCGGCCGCTGCTGGACCCGTTGGGTCTGACCTACCCGCAGTACCTCGTGATGCTCGCGCTGTGGGAGTCGGACGAGGCGACGGTCACCGAGCTGGGCGACAAGCTGCTGCTGGATTCCGGCACGCTGTCGCCGCTGCTGAAGCGGCTCGAGGCGGCCGAGCTCGTCAGCCGTCGTCGGCGCGCCGATGACGAGCGCTCGCTGCTCATCCGGCCGACCGAGCGCGGTTGGCGGCTGCGCTCGAAGGCGGCACGGGTGCCGGCAATGATCCGCGCGTCGCTTGCCGACTTCGACGTGCCGGCGATGACCGGCGAGCTGCACGACCTCGCCGGCGCACTGCGCGCGGGCGACCTGTGACGCCGACCTCTGACGACGACCGCGGCCGGCTGACCGACGGCTGCCCGGGGAGATAGGTTGCGCACAACCGATGTTGGTACGGTGACGATGACCGGCCAAACATCGACGAAGGAGACCAGCATGCCCACACGCACCGCTCGCACCGCCTGGAACGGGAGCCTGCAGGACGGCTCCGGCCAGGTCGAGCTGTCGAGCTCGAAGGTCGGCACCTATGAGGTGTCGTTCCCGAAGCGCGCGGCCGACGACGCCGGCGGCACGACCAGCCCGGAAGAGCTCATCGCGGCCGCGCATTCCTCGTGCTACGCAATGGCGCTGTCCGCGCTGATCGCCGAGGCCGGCGGCACGCCGCAGGCGCTCGACGTGCAGGCCGACGTCTCCCTCGGCCCGGACCCGGCCGGCGGCTTCAAGCTGACTGGTATCACGCTCACCGTGCGCGGCGAGGTGGACGGCCTCGACGCGGCTGGTTTCGCCAAGGCCGCCGCCGACGCGAAAGCCGGCTGCCCCGTAAGCAAGGCGCTGACCGGCGTCGAGATCACCCTGGACGCCGAGCTGGACAGCTGACGGCGGTGACGGCGTTCTCCGCGGTGTCGGCGGTGACGCCGACCGCGGAGGGCGCGTTCAACGCCGACATCCACCCGGCGTGGACGATCGACGGCAAGCCGAACGGCGGATACCTGCTCGCGATCATCGCCCGCGCGGCGACAGCCGCGAGCAGCCAGCCGCACGTGATCGCGGCGAGCGCGCACTACCTGCGCGCGCCGCGACTCGCGACCGTGAGCTTGCACGTGGAGGTCCTGCGCACGGGGCGCACGGCGACGCAGCTGCGCGCCCGGCTCGTGCAGGACGGCGAGTGCTGCGTCGAGGCGCTGTTCACCATGGCGTCGCTGGACGCGACGGTCGAGCCGCGATGGGCCGGCGGCGTGCCGCCGGCGCCGACCGGCCGGCGCGAGGACGCTGTCCGGATCCCGAGCACCAGCCCGACCGGCCTGCCGGTGGCGATCATGGACGAGGTCGACCTTCGGCTGGACCCCGAGACGACCGGCTTCGCCGTCGGCCGGCCGAGCGGCAGCGGGTTGCTCACCGGCTGGCTCGCCCTGCCGGGCGACGAGCAGTTCGACGCCGTCTCGCTGCTCTACGCCGTGGACGCGTTCCCGCCGGCCACCTTCGAGATCGAAGCGTCCGGCTGGGTGCCGACGCTGGAGCTGACCGCCTACGTCCGCGCCCTGCCTGCGCGCGGGCCCGTCCGGATCATCCACCGGGCCGGGTTGATCGACGCCGGGCGGGTGGACGAGCAATGCTGGGTCTTCGACTCGCGCGGGCGGTTGGTCGCCCAATCGACCCAGCTCGCTGGCATCCGAATCTGAGAGAGCCGAATCTGAGAGGGCGCGCAGGTTCAACGGCTGTTTGACGCCAATCACCCAGCGACAAAGGGCAAGATGGAGTACGTGACCACCCCGTCCCGGCGCCGGCTGCTGTCGGCCGGCCGCGCCTGGTGGGACCAGAGCCTGTACGTGACGGGCTACCGCCGGGTCCGCGAGTTGGATCTCGACACCCACGCGCTCGCGCTGTGCGCGCAGCAGGTGCTGTGCACGGCGCCGCTCATCGTGGCGATGTCGGCGGTGCTGCAGCGGTTTAACGGCCGCGGTATCAGCCTGATCATGACCCACTTCTTCGGCTTGAGCGGACAGTCGGCGGATGAGGTGGCCAGGCTGTTCGGGCGCTCGTCGCCGTCGATCAGCACCTGGGCGCTGCTGTTCGCGCTCGCCACCGCTGTCGTGTTCAGCACGAGTGTGGGCGCGGTGCAGCAACGAGCCTTCGAGTTGATCTGGACGCTGCCGCGGGTCAGCGGTGTGCGTTGCTACACCCGTCAGCTGATCTGGGCGTTGGGCCTCGGGGTGTTCACGCTGGCGGTCCTGTTCGCCGGCCGGATCGGTCGCGAGATCAACGCGAACGTCCTCAACACCGGTCCCTGGTCCAGCGTGATCCTGCAGGGCGTGCTCACGTTCGGCTTCTACTGGTGGTCGCAGCACTGGCTGCTCGGCGGCCGGGTGGGCTGGTGGTCGCTCTGGCCGGGCGCGTTTGGCGTGGGCGTCGGCACGACGGTCCTCGTGCGCGTGTCGCGGTACTTCGTGCCAGCCCAGATCGAATGGCAGGCCCGCGCGTACGGCCTGATCGGCGGCGTGTTCGTGTTGTCCGTCTGGCTGATGATCTTGAGCGCGGTCATCTTCGGCGGCGTGCTTTTGGGCGCGCTCATCGTGCAGCGCCGGATGGAGCGCCGCGGCGGCGATCCGGGGTTGCTCGCCGAGTCGCCGTTGACACTGGGCGGCCTGCAGTCGGCGTCCGACGAGCACCTGCGCGCGGTGTCCGAAGAGGACCTGCCGGTCGCGCCGCTGCGCTAACGCGGCGGAGGCGGAGCTAGGAGTTGTCGGCGAGGTAGCGGTCCGGGTCGACGTCGTCGGTGTCGATGCCCTCGCCGTTTGGGTGCAGGTGGTAGAAGCGCAACCACTTCATCGCCAGCTCGTGCCGCAGCTCGGGCGACGCGCTCTTGATGAAGTCCGGCAGCGCCTCGCGCTCCTCCTCGTCGAGGTGCTCGCCGTTCTCGGTGCGCGCCTTGCCGACGGCGTCATACCACTCCGCCGTGCCCACTTGCAGAGCGCTCGCTGCCCGCACCGCGTCGCGGATCTCGTTATGGTCGTGGATCGCGTCCTCGGTCTCGTCCTTCGGGTCGCCGGCCTCGCCGCGCTTGAGCAGCGCCGGATAGAAGATCGTCTCCTCGGCCTGCGCGTGCGTGTCGAGGCGAATCGCCAGCGGCGCCCAGACGGCGGTCAGCTCCTCGGTCGTGCGGGCGTCGTCCAGCAGGAAGAAGCGCCGGCGCAGCCAGTCGTGATCTTCGTAGATGAGCTCGATGATGTCGGCCATCGGCCCAGCATGGCACGCCCTGCCCTGGTGCTTGAGATGGTCGCGTTTCGGGCCCGAAACGCGACCGTCTCAAGCACCAAGACAGGGCTGCCGGATGCGCTGCAGCGCGTGGCCGAGGTGGGCGGCGAGCCCTCGGCTGTGCGCGACGTCGGTGCTCGACCAGCGTCGGTGGCGGTGCGAGCTGAGCTCCAGCACGCCGATGGTCTTGTCGGCGACCGTGAGCGGCACCATCAGCAGGCTGGCGTGGTCGAGGCGGCGCAGCACGAGCGTCTCCGCGCGATCGGCGGCGGGGTCGGCGAGGTGCACCTCTGCCGTGTTGCCGGTTTCCAGCACTCGCCGGGTGGACGGGTAGTCGACCAGCGCGTAGCGGGCCGTGTCGATCGGGGCGCAGCTGGAGGTGATCTCGCGCAACACGCCGTCGAGGTCGAGCACCGAGACGCCGACGCGATCCACGCCGAGCTCCGCCGCGGCCTGGGCGGTTGCGGTGTGCAGCTCGACGATGGTGGACGCGCTCGACATCGCCGACGTCATCGCGTGCATGTGCTCCGCGTCCGCCGCGCCGGCGCCGGCCGCGCGCTCGAGCGCCGTGCCGCGCGCCTGCTGGCACGCTTCGACGATCGTGCGCGCGATCTCGGCGACCTCCGGCGCCGGGCCGCCCATCACCCAACCCTGGGCGTAGTCGACGTCGAAGTCGGCGAGCGCCGCGAGGTCGTCCAGGCTCTCGACCCCCTCGCCGATCACCGCGGCGCCCATCCGGTGCGAGAACGCCACGAGCGCCTCGAGCACTGCGGCCTGGGCGGGATTTCGACGGACGTTGGTGATCACCGTCCGATCGATCTTGACGTAGTCCGGGCGCATCGTGGCCAGCCGCAACAGGCCGGCGTACCCGGTGCCGACGTCGTCGATGGCGATCTTCGCCCCGCGCTGGCGCAGCCGCTCGAACTGACGCTGCAGGCCTCCTGGGTGGTTGGCGCGGTGCTCGGTGACCTCGACGATCACGCCGCTGAGGTCGTCGTCCCAACCGCGCGTCACCACCGGGTGCTGCAGGACGTCCGGGCTGACGTTGACGGCGAGCCGCAGGCCTGTCGGCAGGTCGGGGCGCCGGTCCAGCGCGGCGCGCAGACACGCGGCTTCGAGGCTGTAGCCGTAGCCCGCCGCGTACGCCTCGGCGAAGACCTCGTCCGCCGGCCGGCCCGGCGCGTGCGCGAAGCGGGCGAGCGCCTCCACCGCGAGCGGCACGCCGGTCGCGACGTCGACGATCGGCTGCAGATGCACGTGCAGGCCGCGCAGAACGGCCGTCACGTCGACGTCGATCGGCGTCAATGCTGTCAAGATCGCCACCCATTGCTTACGGGGATCACAATTTCCGGGGTCGCAGCACACGCTAAGTTCACCTACGGACCGGGCGCCACCCGGTTCTCGCGTTCGTAATCGAATGGCGCTGCGCACGGCCAAAATGATCCGTATATCGAACACCAACCCGGTGTTTGCGTGCCAATGTCGCGCCGAGCGGCGCGCCGCTCCGACATGTCGAAGATCCCCAGCTAGCCAAGTTGTCCGCTCTCGCGGCTCTAGCCGCGCCGCTCGCGGCCTTCCGCCTGGGCCACACGCTTCCGGCCAACTGGCTCCTGACCCGCGAGCGCCTTCTCCAGCAGTCTCGCCAGCGTCGCCCGCTCGCCGTCGGTCAGCGGCGCGAACACATCCGTCTCCTTCGTCTCGGCGGCCAGCACAGCCGCCCGGAACAGGTCCCAGCCGGAGCGGGTGAGCGTGACGATCATCCGGGTGCGGTTCTGCGGGTCCGGGAGTCGCTCGATCAGCCCGCGTTCGACCATCCGGTCGAGCCGGTGGGTCATGGTGGATGCGGACACGCCAGCCGCGTCGGCGAGCCGAGACGGGTTCGAGCTGCCGCCGCGCCCTTCGATCGCGAGCGCCTGAAGCACGGGCCACTCCGAGCGGGAGAGATCGAGGGCGTCAAAGCGGGAGTTGTAGAACACATCGAGACGGCGGGACAGCCGGGACAGCGCTGTGACGATGCGCTGCACCGTCTCTGCCGCGCCGGCTTCGGTGTAGACGCGGACGACGCGCTCGTACTCGGCCCAGGGCGTGCGCCGCGTCATCTTTTGCAGTTTACCGACGGACCCCGGACGGTGGGCAGGGTCACCACTTCGCCCCCTGATGGAACACTCCGGCACACCGCTCGGTTAGCTTCGATATCGAAGTTTCAAATGCAACTATTGATTATCGAAGTGAGAGTTTCGCAGTGCGTTCCACATCTCGGCAGTTGTGTGCCCTCGTCTTCGGCTCGTCGCTCGGCGCGGTCGGCTGGGGCGCGGTGCTGCCATTCCTCTACGCCGACATCGCGCAGGCCCGCGGGCTCGGCGCCGGGGCGGCCGCAGTCACCTTCATCGCGTTCGCCCTCGGCGCGCTGCTCGCCGCGCCGGCGGCCGGCCGGCTGGCCGACCGCGCCCGCCCGGTCGTCGTCGCGACGGTGGCGCGGACCGGCATGATCGTCGCCGTCGTCGGCTTGATGTTCGCGGGCCACGCGACGACCGTGTGGCTTGCCGCCCTCGGCTACGGCGCCGCGCTGGCCGTTGTCCAGCCCGCCACGTCGGTGATGGTGCTGGAGCTGAGCCCGGCGCATCGGCGCCGCGACGCCTTCGCCTGGCAGTCGATCGGGCAGAATCTCGGGCTCGCGGTCGGCGGCTTCGCCGGCGGACACCTGGTGAACCTGACCACGCCGACCGGCGCCCGGCCGGCCTACCTGTTCGCCGCGCTGGCCAGTGTTGCGAGCCTGGTGCTCGTCGGCGTCGTCGGCCGACGCGCGGAACGCCCGGCGCTCGCCGCGGTCACGAGCGACGAGCTCGGTTACCGGCAGCTGCTCGGTGCGCCAGCGGTGCGCTGGCTGCTCGCCGTCACCGGCCTGCTCACCCTCGCCTGCTACGCGCAGTACGACTCGGGGCTGCCGTCGTACGCGCTGACCGTGCTCTCCGCGCCGCCGACGACGCTCGGGACAGCCGTCGCGGTGAACGCGGTGCTCGTCGCGGCGCTGACCGCGCCAGTCATCCGGGCGACGCGGCGCACCTCCCCAGCGCTGCTTCTCGCGGCCTGCGCCAGCATCTGGGTCGTCGTGTGGCTGGTGCTGGCCGCGCCGATGCTCGGGCTCGGCGGCGCCTCGGCGTTCGTGATCGGCGGCTACGCGCTGTTCAGCCTCGGCGAAACGGTGCTTGCCCCGGTGCTGTCGCCGCTCGCCGCGGCACTCGCCCCCGACGGCGCGGTCGGCCGCACGCTCGCCGCGATGAACGCCGCGCAGACGGCCGCGACCGCGCTCGGGCCGGCGCTGTCCGGCGTGCTGCTCGCCCTGGGCGTGCCGTTCGCCTTCATCGGCCTGCAGCTGCTCTGCTGCGTGGCCGCGATCATCGGCGCACGCCGGCTGCACGTCGAGACCGCGGTCCTCAGCCGCCCGCGTGGGGCAGGCTGGGCCCATGACGAACTGGCGGGGCGGCTCGAGCGCCGAGCTGCCTGAGCCGATCCGGCCGTCGCCGGCCGTGAGCTGAGCGGCTCGACGTGCACTTGTGGCAGGTTCCCCTGCTCGTGCTGGCTGGCGTCGGCGCCGGCCTGACCGGGAGCATCGCCGGGCTCGCTTCGCTGATCAGCTATCCAGCCCTGCTCGCGGTGGGGCTGGCGCCGGTGACCGCCAACGTCACCAACACCGTCGGGCTCGTGTTCAACACCGTCGGCTCGGTGGCCGGGTCCCGGGCCGAGCTCGTCGGCCAGCGGACGCGGGCGCGCCGGATGTCGCTCGTCGGCGTGGCGGGCGGGGGGGTCGGGGGCGTGCTGTTGCTCGTCACGTCCTCCACCGCGTTCGAGAAGATCGTGCCCTGGCTGATCGGTGTCGGATCGCTGACAATCCTCGTCAACGCCCGCGCCCCGCTGGACCCGGACGCGCCACCGAGACGCGACTCGCACCTCGTGCTGTTCGGCGTGTTCGTCATCGGCGTCTATGGCGGCTACTTCGGCGCAGCCGCGGGCGTGCTGCTGCTCGCGCTGCTGCTCGCCGCGACGGCGGAGCCGCTGCCGCGCAGCAACGCGATCAAGAATCTGGTGCTGGGACTGGCGAACTCGGTCGCCGCGGTCGTGTTCGTCTTCTTCGGCCACGTCGACTGGGCCGCCGCCGCGCCCTTGGCCGTCGGACTGCTCGTCGGCGGCCGCGCCGGCCCGGTGATCGTGCGGCATGCGCCGGCACGGCTGCTGCGGGTGCTGATCGCGGTCGCCGGCGTCGGGCTCGCCGGGTACCTCGGCGTCGCCGCCTACACCTGACGACTGCCCGCCAGCGCCCTTTCCCACACGTCGCGGTCGAAGTCGATCCATTTCCGACCACCTGGTGTGGGAGGCGAGCAGATGACGGTCGGCTGGCCCGCGACCGGCCCGGGCGGTACGGTTCCCACGCACGGGGCGCCGGGGGGAGCTGCCATGTCGAACAACCTCGCACGCCGCCGCACGCGTGCGATCACCGGATTCGTGGCGCTCGCCGCCGCCGCGCTGCTAAGCGCTGTCACCGGAGTCGGGCCGACCGCCACCCGGGTCGCCGACGCCGCGACGATCAACGCTCCGAACACGCCGCTGCCGGCCGGCACGTACTGCAACCAGACTCCGACGCAGCCGACGCCCGCTGGCCAGACGCCGAGCCCGGCCGACTACAACGGGCCGACGAAGGTGCTGCACATCTTCGAGGAGAACGAGTCCGCGAGCGTCGTCAACGGCGTCGACGCCGACGACGCCGGCTTCGAGCTGAACACGCTCGGCGCGCAGTGCGGCGTGCTCAGCAACATGCACGGCGAGTCGCACCCGAGCGAGCCGAACTATCTCGACGACACAGATGGCGGAAACAACCCGCAGTGGGCGCTGTGCGACGCGCCGCCCAACAGCGCCGGCTGCGCCGCCTATGGCGCCGCCACGCAGATCAGCGCGCCGAGCATCTTCAGCCAAGTCGAGTCGAAGTACGGCGCGCACGGGTGGCGGGTCTACGGCCAGGACCAGACAAGCAATTGCCAGATGACCAACAGTGCCGACGGGCTGTTCGTCGTGCGGCACAACCCGCCGCAGTACTACACCGGCGTGAACTGCGCGGCCGACGACGTCCCGGCCGGCAACTGGCAGGGCAAGCAGGGCGCCTTCTACTCCGACGTCGTCAACGGCACCCTGCCGGCGTTCGGCATGTACACGCCGAACAACACCGACGACGGTCACGACCCGGGCTCCAACGACCCGCCGAGCGTCAACATCGGCAACCTCGACACCGCGCTGGCCAACGTGCTGGCGCTGATCCAGAGCGGCCCGGATTATCAGTCCGGGAAGCTGATCGTGATGGTCACCTTCGACGAGGGCACCACCACCGGCAAGCCGCCCTACGACGACGCGCGCACCGGCGAGGACTGCGCCGACCCGAGCCAGGACGACAGCTTGCCGTCCTGCCAGATCCTCACCTACGTCGTCGGCCGATACGTGCCGTCGGCTGCCGACAACGACTTCACGACGCACTACAGCATGCTGAAGACGACGCAGGAGATCCTCGGTCTCACGCCGGCGAACGGCTACGCCTGGCTTGGGCACGCCGGCGACATGCTCACCAACGACTTCTATTACGACTTCAAATTGGCGCCGGACAGCTGGTCGACGGGCGCCGCGCCGACCCCGCCGCCGCCCACCACTCCGTCGGCGCCCACCGGCGTCAGCGCCGCGGCCGGCGACGCCGTCGCGTCCGTGTCCTTCACGCCGCCGGCCTCCAGCGGCGGCGCGTCGATCAGCGGCTACACCGTGACCTCGGCGCCGGGCGGGATATCCGCGTCGGCAGCGCATTCCCCGGTCAGCGTCGCGGGCCTGACGAACGGGACGAGCTACACGTTCACCGTGGCAGCCGTGAACAAGTTCGGCGCCGGGCCAGCGTCCGGGCATTCCAACGCGGTGACGCCCGCGGCCGGCTCGACGACCGCGCCGCAGCTGCTGGGCGACCCTGGCTTCGAGTCCGGAAACGGCGGCTGGACCGCGTTCACCGCCGGGACGCTCACCCGGGTGGCCACGCCCAAGCACGGCGGCGCAGCCGCCCTGCGCGTCGCGTCGCCGAACGCGACCGCCGGGGTAGTCGGCTTGACCCAGAACGGGGTGGTGACCTCGTCGACGGCCGGCAAGACCTACACCGCGTCGTGCTGGGTCTACGCCACCAGCGCCGGACTCAGCGAGCGCATCCGCCTGCTGGAGTACACGGCGAACTTCGCCAGCAACACCCAGTTGCAGCAGACCGTCGCGACGCTGCCGGCGAACAACTGGACGCAGCTGCAGGTCAGCGCGGCCGCGCTGCGTTCAGCGGAGCGGATCATCCCGCAGATCTACTCGACGAACGAGACCAGCTCGACCGGCTCGGTGGTCTACGACGACTGCTCCGTGACCACCGGCCTGCCGCCGTCGGCCACCGCGCCCGGCGCGCCGACGGGCGTCGCGGCCACCGCGGGCAACGCCTCGGCGGACGTCGCGTTCACCGCTCCGGCGATCACCGGCGGCGCGCCGATCACCGGGTACACCGTGCGCTCGACGCCCGGCGGCGTGACCGCCACCGGAGCCGGCTCGCCGATCACCGTGAGCGGTTTGACGAACGGCGTCGCGTACACGTTCACGGTCACCGCCGCGAACCGCGTCGGCCCCGGCCCCGCGTCCGCGCCGTCGGGCAGCGTCACGCCGACCGCGCCGCCCGACGGCGCGCAACTGCTGCCGGACCCGGGCTTCGAGTCGGGCAACGGCGGCTGGACCGCCTTCCAGGTCGGCACGCTGACCAGGGTCGCGTCGCCGACGCATGCCGGCGCGCGGGCGCTCGCGGTGACCGTCCCGGCCGGCACGACCGGCAAGCTCGTCGGGCTGACGCAGAACAGCGCCGTCACGAACTCGACGACCGGCCGCAAGTACACGCTGTCCTGCTTCGTGCAGCCGACCAAGTCCGGCCTCTCGCTCGTCGCACGGCTGCTCGAGTACACGCAGAGCTACAGCAGCAACACGGCGCTGAAGACGACGACCGTGGCGAGCCTGCCGATCGGACAGTGGACGCAGGTGACCGTCAGCGGCACGGCCGCGCGCAGCGGCGAGCGGGTGATCCCGCAGATCTACGCGACGAACGAGACCCCGACGAACGGCAGCCTGACCTACGACGACTGCTCGCTCATCGGTTCCTGAACGCACGGCGGTCGGCCGGCGCCGGCAATGCGACATTCCACGCTGGAGTGTCACGCCGGAGTGCCCGTCAGAGCACGACCCGGACGGCGTGCAACCGCTCATAATGCGGCCGGCTGACGCGGGCGGCCTCGAGCGCCGGGCCGTGCAACTCGGCCGGCCGGCGTCGGTAGGGCTCGAAACCGGTGGAGGCGAGCACTGCCGAATACCAGTGCGGCGCCCAGACGCCGTCAGAGTCCCGCGGTCCGGGCGGCCAGTGCAGCATCGCGTCGGAGAACCCGACGCCGACGAACTCGCACAGCCAGCGCGAATAGGCCTCCGGGCCGCGCAGGAAGTCCGCGGCGTCGATCACCGGCGGCGTGCCGCCCAACTGGTCGAACAACTCGGCCTCCTGCACCAGGCCGATGTCCTCGGCGACGATCTCGGTGCGCGAGCGCACATACGACGCCGCCACTTCGTCCGGATCGCGGATCAGCAACACGTTGGTCAGCTGCGCGATCCAGTCCCTCGGCAGCTGCGGGATCAGGTGGTGGGTCATCTGCTTCTGGTAATAGACGCCGTAGGGGGCCTGGACCGGCGCGGTGAGGTCGGCGACGACCGACTGCCACGAGGTCTCGCCGGCGGCGATCACCTCGTCGCGGACAGGATGGCTCAGCCCTGTCTCGTTCAGGTAGTAGGCGTAGAGCGGCTCGTCCACGACCTTCGTGTCCGGCCGGTTCTCCCACGAGCGCATCATCGCCGTCGAGATATTGCGCGGGCCGGACCACATCGCCAGCCGCACACCGGACTTCATGCTGGGTGGCGCGCGGTCCGGCTGGCGACGTCCCCGCGCACGAGGTCGCGGTACAGCGACTGCAACTGCCTGACCATCGGCCCGCGCGTCCCGTCGCCGATCCGCCGGCCGTCGACGGTGTGCACCGGCACGACGCCGGCGAAGGTGCCCGTCACGAACGCCTCGTCGGCGCTGTAGACCTCGGTCAGGCTGAAGCTGCGCTCCTGGCGCGGGATGCCGGCGCGCTCGCACACCCGCAGCACGTTGGCCCGGGTGATGCCGCCGAGGCAGTACATGCCGGTCGACGTCCACACCTCGCCGCCGCGCACGACGAAGAAGTGCGTCGAGTTGCAGGTCGCGACGAAGCCGTGCGGGTCGAGCATCAGCGCCTCGTCGGCCCCCGCGGTGAACGCCTGGATGCACGCGGTGATGTCGTTCAGCTTGCTGTGCGAGTTGATCTTCGGGTCCAGCGTGTCGGGGGCAGCGCGCCGCACGTGCACGGTGAACAGCGAGAGGCCGCGCTCGACCGTCTGCGGCAGCGGGTCCTTGTGCTCGGCGATGATCACGACGGTCGCCGGGCCGGCGGACATCCGCGGGTCCTGATACGGCGTCGACTTCGGACCGCGGGTGACCATCAGCCGGATGTGCACGCCGTCGCCGCTCATGGCGTTCGCGGCGAGCGTGTCGTACAGCCGCCGGGTGAGCTCGGCGCGCGAGAGGCCGATGTCGAGCATGATCGCCGCCGCGCCCTCCCAGAGCCGGTCGAGGTGCTGGTCGAGGAACGCCGGATGGCCGTCTGCCACCCGCAGCCCCTCCCACACGCCGTCGCCCAGGACGAAGCCGGCGTCGAAGACGCTCACCACCGCCTGGGCCCGCGGCACGAGCGCGCCGTTGACGTTGATCAGGATCTCGGCGTTGCGCGGGTCGTCGGCGAAGTCGTGTGTGCCGTGGGCGGCCGGCACGCTCATTCGTCGCGTGCGTCCACCGCCAGCACCGGACAGGTCGCGCCGAGCAACACCCGCTGCGCGTTGCTGCCGAGCACCGCCTTGGCGATGGCCGACTTGCGCTTGAGCCCGACGACGATCAGCTGGGCGCCGTTCTCGCGGGCGATCGACAACAACACCTCGGCCGGGCGGACACTCGCGCCCTCGACGTGGTCGATGGAGAACCGGACGCCCCCGGAGGTCAGCTCGGCCGCGATCGCGTCCATCGTCTGCTCATCGGCCGCGGTGGGCCGGCTATAGCCGGCGGAGTCGACGACATTGACGATGATCACTTCGGTGTCGCGCCAGCGGGCCTCCCGCGCCGCCTCGCGCACGGCAAGCAGACCGGTCTCGTCCGGCACGTATCCCACGACGACGCTCATGGCGTCATGGTAGGAGGCTTGTCACGTTAAGAGGCTTTGTCAGCTCAAGACGCATAGCCAAAGCGGCGCACGACCTCAACACCGAGCCGTTGCTGCCGATGACACTCACGATGACAGTCCTGATCGAGGTAGAAGACCGGCTCGGAGAGTTCGGGGGCCGCCGGCGTGGCCCCATGCGGCCCCGGCGGCTCGTCAGCGTCCGCGCGAACCAGAGCAAGCGGTTGAGCTCCTATCTGTTCCGCGGGGCCGACCTGCTGGCTGTCGCGGCGGTGACCGTCGGGCTGCTCGCCGCTCGGCCGGGCCCGCTGGCCGAGCTGACCTTGAGCGCGCTGTTCCCGACGTCGGTCGCGGCGCTCGTGATCTGCTGGGTGGTCCGCGCGCTGCGGCTCTACCGGTTCGTGCGCAGCGAGAGCCTGCCGGCGCACCTCGGCCAGGTCGTCCTCGCAGCGGGACCGGCCGCGCTCGCGCTGTTCGTGGTCGATTGGCTGATGCCGCGCACTCCCGCGGCCACGACCTGCCTGATCTGGCTGGGCACGGCAGCCGGGACGCTCGTCGTCCTGCACGCCGGCTGGTGGACGATGGTGCGCCGCTGGCAGGCCGCCGGGTGGTTGACGCCGAACCTCGTCATCGTGGGCGCGACGGAATACGCCGAGCGGCTGATCAGCGACGCGCTCACCCACCGGCACGCCAACGTCGTCGGCGTCTTCGACGACCGGCTCGAGCGCGTGCCCGGCGCCGTGCTCGGCGTGCCGGTGCTCGGCGACGTCGACTCGCTGCTCACGCACAAGATCACCCCTTATGTCGACCGGATCGTCGTCGCCGTCGAGCCGTCGGCCCGGGAGCGAGTGGCCTCGATCGCGAACCGGCTCGCGGCGCTGCCCAACAACGTGACGCTGTTCCTCGAGCAGGACGACTCGGCGCAGCGGGCGGCCGCGCTCGCCCGGCTGGCCGACTCGCCGCTGGCCGACCTGAGCGGCGCGCCCGACGTCGACCGCAAGGCGTTCGCGAAGCGCATGCAGGACCTGGTGGTCGGCATTCCGCTGCTGCTGCTCGCGACCCCTGTGTTGGCGCTCGTCGCCGTGCTGATCAAGCTGGACACGCCCGGCCCGGTGTTCTTCCGCCAGCGCCGGCACGGCTTCAACAACGAGGAGATCCTGGTCTGGAAGTTCCGCTCGATGCGGCACGAGGTCGCAGACGCGCGGGCCGAACGCCAGGTGACCGCCGACGACGAACGGGTCACGAAGGTCGGCCGTTTCCTGCGCGGGACCAGCCTGGACGAGGTTCCCCAGCTGATCAACGTGGTGCGCGGGGAGATGTCGCTGGTCGGCCCGCGGCCGCACGCGATCGGCATGAAGACCGGCGAGGTCGAGTCGGCCCGCCTGGTCGCCGAATACGCGCATCGGCACCGCATCAAGCCCGGCATGACCGGCTGGGCGGCCATCCACGGCTCGCGCGGCCCGTTGCACACCGAGGACGAGGTGCAGCGCCGGGTGGCGCTGGACATCGATTACATCGCCCGCCAGTCGCTGCGGCTGGACCTCGCCATCATCGCGCGGACATTGCCGAGCATGCTCGGCGACCGGGACGCCATCCGCTGAGCCGTCCCCGCGCCTATCCCTTGCGTCGCTGTGTTTAGCGTCACCGTCCCCCCGGGCATATGAAGGTTCCGTTAGAAAAGGGGTGGACCGCATGGGGGCTGCGGGCGACACGAGATCCGCGTTGCGCCGAGCGGGGCGTTCGGCACTGGGCCGAATCCCGACGCCGCAGCTGCACGCCGTCGGCGCCCGGGCGGCGAACCGGCGGCTGCTCGCCTCGGCCGCGATCGTGGTGCTGGCGACCGCCGGCCTCGCGACCGCCGCGCTCGCCTCCTCCAGCACGGACGGCGTGAGCGCGAAAGACGCCGCTGCGACCGTCCAGCGCAAGCCCAACTACCTGCTGCCGGTCGGCACCCTGCTCGCCAACGGCTCGCTGCCGAGGCCGGCCATGGCCGGTGACCGCGGCGCCGTGGGCGTGCCGAGCGGAACGGCCCCCGCGCCAACCACCCCTACGGCCGGCGCCGGCAACCAGGCGATCGCCGTCTACAGCGGCGGCGCAGGCACGCTCACGCCGGCCGGCATCGCCACGTTGGCCATGCAGCACGGCTGCTCGGCGGCCCAGGCCGTCATCGCGACGGCCGTGGCGATGGCCGAGTCCGGCGGCAGCCCGAGCGCCCAGGGCGACGTGTCGCTGATGACGCCGGTGTGGGACTGGTCGGCCGGGTTGTGGCAGATCCGCGGGCTGCGAGCCGAACGCAACACCGGCGGCCTGCGCGACTCGATCGCCAACCAGAACGCCGCGAAGAACGCGGCGGCGATGGACACGATCTCCAGCGGCTGCTCGAACTGGACGCCGTGGTCGACCTACAACAACGGCGCGTACCAGGCCTACCTGAGCGTCGCCGAGCAGGCGGTGCACTACGTCACGGGTTACTACCGGGCCCACGGCAACACCTACCCGGTGGTCGCGCCGCCTGATGCGCAGGCACTCGTGCCGACCGGTGGCGCCGGCGCCGTCGGGCCGCAGAGCGTGGCTACGGCGGCGGCCGGCAAGCGCCCCAGCCCGCGCACGACGCACCTCGGATCGGTTCCGAAGCCAACGGCGAGCAGCGCGGCCGGCGGCGGCCAGCCGACGTCGAACAGCTCATCCGGCGGAGGCGGCACCGGGGGCGGCGGAGGCGGCACCGGCGGAGGCGGCACCGGGGGCGGCGGCCAGCCGGCGCCGGCGACTTCGACCAAGGCCGGCGTGCCGAACCCGGTGAGCTCGGTGATCTCGAAGCTGCCGTTGCCGACGTCCACCAAGAAGAAGCCGACGCCGAAGCCGACGCTCCCGAGCCTTCCGGTGTCGACGCTGCCGGGACTGCCGGGCTTGTAACTGCCGGTAACGGCGCCCGGCCGAGGTCGCCTGTACTACTCGCTCGTGCCGGACCGGTCGCGGCCGACACCAACGAGTGACGTCAGCCAAGCAGCGCGGCGACTATCTCGCCGACCGCGTCGCGCGCGCGATCGGCGTCCGCCGGCACCAGCCCGATCCGGGTCCGGCGGTCCAGCACGTCGGCGACGTCCAGCGCGCCTTCGTGCGTCACAGCGTGCTCGATCTCGGCGCGCGTCACGTCCATACCCTCGGCGATCAGGCCGAGCGGGTCCCGAAGAGTCGCACCTTCGACAACAGCTCGAGACTCTCCGCCGTACCGCGCGACCAGCGCTGCCGGTAGGCCAGCTGTCGAAGCGCTCTTAGCCGCACCCACCAGCGCAACCTCGCGGGTGCGGCACGGCCCGGCGCGCAACGCGGCGGTCGAGACCGCCTGGTCGACCGCGTCCTGCGCCATCCGCCGGTAGGTCGTCAGCTTCCCGCCGAGGACACTGACCACGCCGGTCGGGCCGACGCTCACCAAGTGCTGGCGGGACAGGTCCGCCGTCGATCCGGCACCGGTGTCGACAAGCGGCCGCAGGCCTGCGTAGCAGCCCAGCACGTCGGTGCGGGTCAACGCCCGGCCGAGCGCGGTGTTCACGGTGGCGAGCAGGAAGTCGATCTCCGCGTCGGTCGCTTGCGGCTCGTCCGGGATCGGTCCGGGGGCGTCCTCGTCGGTCAGCCCGACATAGACGCGGCCGAGCTGCTCAGGCATGGCGAACACGTACCGGCTCAACGAGCCCGGAATCGGCACGGTGATCGAGGCGGTCGGGTTGCCGAACGCGGCCGCGGGCAGCACCAGGTGGGTCCCGCGGCTGGGCCGCAGCCGCACGGAGGGGTCGACGTCGCCGGCCCAGACGCCGGCCGCGTTGATCACCGCCCGTGCGGCGAGCGTCGTCGTCGCACCGGTGCGGGTGTCCACCAGCCGCGCCGATGTGCCGGTCACCTGCTCGGCGCGCACCCTGGTCAGCATCACGGCGCCGGCGTCGGCCGCGGTGCGCGCCAGCCCGACGACCAGTCGGGCGTCGTCGATCAGCTGGCCGTCGTAAGCGACCAGCCCGCCGCGCAGGCCCGCCGAGGCGATCGCCGGCGCCAACGCACGCGCCTGCGTCGGCGACACCAGGCGCGCGCGCGGCAACACCCCGGCCGGCGTGCGCGCGGCCACCCTGAGCGCGTCGCCGGCGAGGAAACCGGCGTGGATGAGCGCCTGCTGCCGGCGCGGCGTGCGATCGAACAGCGGGACGACCGTGGGCAGCGCGCGCACCAGGTGCGGGGCGGTGCGCGTCATCAGCACGCCGCGCTCGACCGCGCTCTCCCACGCGACGCCCACCCGGCCGGCCGCGAGATACCGCAGCCCGCCGTGCACCAGTTTCGAGCTCCACCGACTCGTCCCGAACGCCCAGTCGCGCGACTCGACGAGCACGGTGCGCAGACCGCGAGTGGCGGCGTCGAGGGCGACACCCGCGCCGGTCACCCCGCCGCCGATCACCAGGACGTCGACCGTGCCCGCGGAGGTCAACTCGTCCAGCTCGCGGGCGCGTCGGGCTGCATCGAGAGCAGTGCTCACGGCGCGAGGTAGGCGTCGAGGGCGCGGCTCAGCTCGCGTCGCCACGCGTCGGGCGGCAGGACGTCGGCGACCATCCGCCGGGATTGGATGGCCGACTGGGCAATCAGCAGGGTCATCGTCGCGAGCTCGTCCGGCTCGCCCGCCCGCACGCCGTCGGCGCGCACCTCGCGCTCAGTCTGCAGCGAGGCAATGCCGGCGCGCAGCCGCTCGCGCACCGCCCGCTGCCCGGCCCCGAGCCGTTCGACGATGTACTGGGTCATCAGCGACGGCTGCGCCGCGAACGTCGGGGCGAGCGTCTCGTCCACGCTGACCGCCTCGGCGATGGCGACGATCTGGCCGACGAACGTCGCCCGGTCCGCGGGCGCGGCCGGCAGGTCGGCCACCAGCCGGGTGAGCTCGCGCTGCCACAACGCGCGGACCAGCGCGTCGCCGTCCGGAAAGTATCGGTAGACCGTCGGCCTGCTCAGCCCCGCGGCGCGAGCCACCGCGCTGATCGCCACCCGGTGCGAGCCGGTGCGCCGCACGCAGGACGCGGCCGCGTCGAGAATGCGCTCCGCCGACGCCGACGCCGACGCCGGCGGCGACGCTGCCGGCAGCATCGCGTTACGACTTGACGGCATGTGTAAAACTGTAACATGACCTCGGACGCCGGAAAGCTGCCCGAACCGCCCATGGCTTGGGACGCATGGGGTGATCCGGCGCGGGCCGCGCCGCTGTCCCCCGCGCTGCTCGGCATGGTGCACGACCTGTTGAAGGTGTCCGCCGCCGATGTCGCGTCGGTCGCCCGAGCCGACGTCCGGCTGCGCCCGTCGGCCCTGTCGGCCGGCGATCTGGCCGCGCTCGCCGACGTGGTCGGCGAGGCGAACGTCAGCGCGGAAGACGCCGACCGGCTGCCGCGTGCGGGCGGCAAGTCGACCTTCGACCTGCTGCGCCGCAAGGCCGTCGAGCAGGACGCCCCGGACGCGGTGGTGATCCCGGGCAGCGACGACGAGATCGTCGCGCTGCTCGCCGTCTGCGCCGAGCGCGGCGTCGCCGTGGTGCCGTTCGGCGGCGGGACGAGCGTGGTGGGCGGCCTCGACCCGATTCGCGACGGCCTGGCGTCGGTGGTCGCGCTCGACCTGCGCCGCTTCGACCGGCTGGAGCAGCTGGACGAGACCGATCACGAGGCGGTGCTCGGCGCCGGGCTGCCCGGCCCGGCCGCCGAGGCGCTGCTGGCCGAGCGCGGCTTCGAACTCGGGCACTATCCGCAGAGCTTCCAGTACGCGACGATCGGCGGGTTCGCGGCGACCCGGTCGTCCGGCCAGGATTCCGCGGGGTACGGCCGCTTCGACGACATGGTGCGCGGGTTGCGGGTGGTCACGCCCCGCGGCGTGCTCGAGGTCGGCCGGCCCGCCCCCAAGACGGCGGCGGGGCCGGACCTGCGGCAGCTGTTCCTCGGCTCCGAAGGCGTGTTCGGCGTGATCACCGCGGTGCGCGTTCGGGTGCACCCGCTGCCCGAGACCCGCGCCTACGAGGCCTGGCGCTTCCCGGACTTCGCCGCCGGCGCGGCCGCGCTGCGCGCCGTCGTCCAGGCCGGCGCCGCGCCCACGGTGGTGCGGCTGTCCGACGAGGTCGAGACGGCCCTCAATCTCGCGACCGTCGACAACGCGGGCGGATCGGACCCGTCGGATGGCACGCACCCGTCGGACGGGACGGACCCATCCAGCGAGCAGGCCGCCGGCGGCTGCCTCGCCGTCACCGCGTTCGAAGGGCCGTCGGCGCTCGTCGAACTGCGACAACAGGTCGCCCGCGACGCGCTGCGCGCGCACGGCGGCGTGTCGCAGGGCTCCTCCCCTGCGGAGCACTGGGCGCGCAACCGGTTCGACGGCCCATACCTGCGCGACCCGTTGCTGGCCAACGGCGCGCTCGTGGAGACCTTCGAGACGGCCACCAGCTGGTCGCGGCTCGCGGCGCTGAAGACGGCGGTCACCGAGGTCGCGCAAGCCGGATTCGCCGACGCGGACTCGGCGTCGCTGGTGCTGTGCCATGTCTCGCACGTTTACGACACCGGCGCCTCGCTGTACTTCACCGCTGCCGGGGCGCAGCGCGGCGACGCCATCGAGCAGTGGACGGCGATCAAGGCGCGCATCGCGGACGCGATCCTGGCGCACGGCGGCACGATCACCCACCACCACGCGGTGGGCGTCGACCACCGTCCCTGGCTGGGCGAGGAGATCGGGCCGCTCGGCGTGGAGATCCTGCGCGCGGTGAAGCGCGCGCTCGATCCGGCCGGCATCCTGAACCCGGGCAAGCTGATCCCATGACCGCTCTGCCCGGCACGGCGATGCGCCGGCCGGTCCGCGAGGTGACGATGCTGGTCAACCCCGCGGCGGGGCGCGGCGCCGCCCGCAGAGCCGCCGACGAGGCCGCCGGCCGGCTGGCCGAGCGTGGCGTCGCCGTCACCGAGATCACCGGCGCCGACGCGGCCGCGTCCGCCCGGCTCGCGCGCGACGCGGTGGCGGCGGCGGGCCTCGACGCGCTGGTGGTCGTCGGCGGGGACGGCATGGTGTCGCTCGCCTGGAACGCGCTCGCCGGGTCCGGCGTGCCGCTGGGTCTGGTGCCGGCCGGGACGGGCAACGACCACGCGCGGGCGTTCGACATTCCGCGCCGCTCCCCGCGACAGGCCGCCGACGTGGTCGCCGACGGCGCACGCCGGCCGATCGACCTCGCGCGCGCCACGACTGCCGACGGCGTCCAGCACTGGTTCGGCTCGGTGCTCGCCGCCGGCTTCGACTCCCTCGTCAGCGACCGCGCGAACCGGCTGCGTTGGCCCCGGGGCAGGTCGCGGTACAACGTCGCGATGCTGCTCGAATTCGCTCGCCTCCGGCCGTTGCCGTTTCGGGTGGTGGCCGACGATCGGGTCATCGAACGCGACGTGCTGCTCGTCGCCGTCGGCAACACGAGCAGCTACGGCGGTGGCATGCGCATCTGCCCGGCCGCCGACCCGGCCGACGGGCTGCTGGATGTCACCGTCGCGGCGGCCGCAGGCCGGGGCCGGGTGCTGCGCCAGTTCCCCCAGGTGTACCGCGGCACGCATGTCCGTCACCCTGAGGTCGAGACATTTCAAACCCATAGAGTGCGGATTGAGGCCGCGGACGGCGTTGGCATCACCGCCTACGCCGACGGCGATCCGCTGGGCCCGCTGCCCGTGGCGGTCGAGGTTGCGCCGGGCACCGGCCAAATCCTCGTTCGCGCCTGACCCCACGGGCGGGCACGAACGCCTGACCCCGCGGACAGGGCACGCTGCGACAAGCGGTCAATCGTCAGGTCTCTCGCTTCGGCGAAGCGTGTTCGCACCTCCACGGCGGGGTCGGCGTCGTATTGACGAGCGGGCACTGCTGGCCAGGGCGGCGGCGCCTTCGCCTGGCTGAGCGCCCAGGCCGCCTGGCGAGCGGCGCCGCGGGCGGTCAGCTCCGCTTCCCGCGGCACGGTGACGGACACGCCGAGCACGGCCGGCGATATCCGCCGCACCGCCTCCGAGCGCGCTCCCCCGCCGACGAGCAACACCCGGGCGACGTCGACGCCTTGGGCGCGCAAGGCGTCGAGGCCGGCGGCCACTCCGCACAGCACGCCTTCCACCGCGGCGCGGGCGATGTTGGCTGGGGTCGCGCTCGCGAGCTGCAAGCCGTGGATCGCGCCGGTCGAGTCGGGCTTGTCCGGCGTGCGCTCGCCCTCCCAATACGGCACGACGACGACTCCTTCCGCGCCGGACGGGGCGGCGAGCGCCAGATCGGTGAAGGCGTCGAGGCCGACGCCGAGCATCCGCGCCGTCGCGTCGAAGACACGGCTCGCGTTGAGGGTGCAGACAAGTGGCAGGAACCTGCCGGTGGCATCGGCGAAGCCGGCGACGGCCCCGCTCTGGTCGGCGCTGGGCTCGTCCCGCACGCTCGAGGTGACGCCCGACGTGCCGAGGGAGACCAGCACGTCGCCAGCGCGCAGGCCGACGCCCAGCGCCGCCGCGGCGTTGTCGCCCGCGCCGGCCCCCAGGACGACGTCGGGATTGCGCCGCCCCGCGGCGGTCACTGAGCCGAGTTCGACGTCCGACAGCGGGCCCGCGGTGTCGACCGGTCCGAGCACGCGCGGCAGCGCCGGGCGCTCGCCGCAGGCGAGGACGAGCAGATCGTCGCGATATGCGCCGGCCGCCGGCGACCAGTAGCCGGTCCCACTGGCGTCGCTGCGGTCGGTGGTGAGCTGCTCGCGGCCGCCGAGCCGCCACGTCAGCCAATCGTGCGGCAGGCAAACCGCCGCGGTTCGCGCGAGGTGATCGGGCTCGTGCTCGGCGAGCCAGCGCAGCTTGGTGACGGTGTACGACGGCACCAGCGCCGAGCCGACCGCGTCCGCCCAGCCCTGCCGGCCGCCGGTCAGCTCGTTCGTCAACTCGACCGAGGCCGCCGCCGAGCGGACGTCGTTCCACAACAGCGCGGGACGCACCACCTCGCCCGACTCGTCGAGGCAGATCATGCCGTGTTGCTGGGCCGCGACCGACACCGCCGCGACGTCGGCCAGGCCGCCGGCCGCCCGCGCTGCCGAGTTGAGCGCCTGCCACCACGCCTCGGGATCGATTTCGGTCCCGTCCGGATGCGCGGCCGTCCCGGCCCGCACGACGGCGCCGCTGTCGGCGTCGTGCACAACGACCTTGCACGACTGCGTGGACGAGTCCACGCCGGCGACCAAGGTCATGCGCCTTGGGGCACCACTTGGGTCTTCAAGCCGGCGCCGGACTTGAACGCCGCGATGGCGTCGGCATACCGGTCCAGCGGGACCCGGTCGGTGATGAACAGCTCCGGATCGATGACTCCGGTGGCGAAGAGGTCCGCCGCCCGCTCGTAGCTGTGCAGCACCGCCATCGAGCCGGTGATCGTGATCTCCTTGTTGTAGATCCGGTACGGGTCGATAGTGGCGCGGGCGGCGTAGTCGGCGACGCCGAACTGCAGGAACGTGCCGCCGGGAGCGACGCGGCCGAGCCCGTCTTGGATCGCGGCTGCGTTGCCGGTCGCGTCGATCACCAGGTTCCAGCCGAATTTCGGCTCCAAGCCCTCGGCGGTCGTCTCGGCGTGTGTGACGCCGAAGCCGCGAGCGATCTCGAGGCGGTCGGCGTTCAGGTCGACGACGTCGATACTGACCGCGCCGACACGCTGCGCGAGCCGGAGCATCATCAGCCCCATCGTGCCGGCGCCGTAGATGAGCACGTGGGCGCCGAGCTGGCTGGACAGCACGTCATAGCCGCGCACCGCGCACGAGAGCGGCTCGACGAGCGTCGCGTCGGCCGTCGCCACGTGGTCGGGCAACCGCACGCAGTTCGCCGCCGGCACCGCGACGTACTCGGCGGCGCCGCCCGGGACAGTCACCCCGATCGCGCCCCAGCGCAGGCAGAGATTGTTGCGGCCGAGCCGGCAGTAGTGGCATTCCTGGCAATACAGCGACGGGTCGACGGCCACCCGGTCGCCCTCCTGGACGTCCAGCGCGTTCCGGCCCACCGCGACCACCGTCCCGGCGAACTCGTGGCCCGGGATGATGGGCAGCGTCGGCGCGAACTCGCCCTGCAGGATGTGCAGGTCGGTGCCGCACAGCCCGCACGCCGCGACTTCCACGACGACTTCCCCGTCGCCCGGCGTCGGATCATCGACCGTCTCGATCCCGACCTCGCCGACCGACTTGACGACTGCTGCCTTCATCGCGGAACTCCCATGGACGGGCGGCCGCTCATTTGACGGCGCCGAGGGACAGGCCTTGGACCAACTTGTCCTGGGCCGCAAAGCCGGCCAGCAGGACCGGGATGGAGATCATTACCGCGCCGGCCGACAGCTGCGCCAAGTAGGAGTGCTCCGTCTGGATGAGCGTCGTCACGAACACCGGCGCGGTCTGCGCGTTGACGCTGGTCAGCACCTTCGCGAACAGCTGCTCGTTCCACGAGAAGATGAAGCAGATCAACGACGTCGCGGCGACGCCGGGCGCCGCGATCGGCGCGATGATCTTGCGCAGCACGACCAGGGTGCTGGCGCCGTCCAGCAACGCGGCCTCGATGATCGCCGGCGGGACCTCGGCCAGGAACGAGCGCATCATCCACACCGCGATGGGCAGGTTCATCGACGTGTACAAGATGATCAGGACGACGATGCTGTCGGGCAGGTCGATGACCTTCGTCGTGAACAGGTAGATCGGCAGGATGCCGGCCACCGGCGGCAGCATCTTGGTCGACAGGAAGAAGAACATGACGTCCGACCACTTGCGCACCGGCTTGACCGACAGCGCGTACGCGGCCGGAATCGCGAGCAGCAGCACCAGGATCGTCGACACGACGCTCGCCTGCAGCGAGTTGAGCAGAGCGGGCCGGATGTTGTTGGTGTCGCCGAACAGGGCGCTGAAGTTGGACCCGGTGAGCGGCGCGGTCCAGCTCGGCGGATAGGTCTGGGCTTGGGCCGGCTTGTGCAGCGCCGTCAACAGCATGTAGAGGATCGGCACCACGAAGACGATCCCGATCACCCATGCGCCGAGGCCGACCGCGAAGCCGCGCAGCCGGCGGCGGGACGGCTTCGCCGAGGGCACGCCGGCGTGCTTGACGGCGCCCGGCAGCGTGGCGGTCATCGCGCGCCCTCGTCGGTCAGCAGCGAGGACACGACGCGCAGCCCGAACGTCGCGACGAGGATCGACCCGACCACCACGATGACGCCGAGCGCGGACGCGGCGCCGTAGTCCTTCGCGGAGTAGAAGACCTCATAGACCGCGTACGGGATGTTGGTGGAGTTCTGGCCGCCGGTCATGCCGATGACGGAGTCGAAGTTCTGCACGATGAAGATCGTGCCGAGCACGACGCTCAGCTCCAGGTAGCGGCGCAGGTGCGGCAGGGTGATGTTGCGGAACAGCTGCCAGCCGTTGGCGCCGTCCACGCTCGCGGCTTCCATGATCTCGGGGTCCCTCGACTGCAACCCGGCCAGCAGGATCAACATCATGAACGGCGTCCACTGCCAGATCAACTCGATCTCGATCGACAGCTTCGGATGCTCGGTGAGGAAGGAGATGTTCTGCGCGTTGTGGACGCCGAGCTCGCCGAGCAGTCCGTCGATCAGGCCGAAGCCGGTCTGCAGCATGCCGTTTCCCCAGAACACCGCCGCGGCGATCGGGACGATCAGGAACGGCGCGATCATCATCGTTCGCACGACGCCCCGGCCGAAGAACTTGTGGTCGAGCAGCAACGCTATGCCGAGGCCGAGCAGCGCGCTGACCGCCACGACGCTGACGGTCATCTCGATCGAGGTGTAGACGGCGTCGCGGTAAGCCGGGTTTTGGAACACTTCCTTGAAGTTGGCGAAGCCGGCGAACGAGCGGCCCGGCGCGGTCGGCTGGGCGCTCCAGTTCATGAACGAGATGATCAGCGTCGCGACGAAGGGCAGCTGCGTCACGATGATCATGAACACCAACGCGGGCAGCAGCGGCGCGCGGCGGACCCACGATTCCTTGCCCCAGCGTCGAGATCGCGGCAGGCGGGCCCGGCGTTCCACCGCCTCGCTCGTCAACACCTGCTCGTCGACGGCAGTCGTGCTCATCCCGTGTCACCTCCGTCGTGTGCTGAATGCGCGCATGCGGGCCGCCGCGCGGCGGCCCGCATGCGCGCTGCGGAACCCTTACTTCTTCTGCTTCTGACCTGCCGCCTGGGCGAGGCTCTGGCAGCTGTTCAGCGCGGCGTCGGTGCTCTCCGATCCGGCGATCGCGCTGCTGATGAGCTTTGCGCAGCTGGTGCCGAAGTCGGTGAACGACGGGATGCCGACGAACTGGATGCCGCTGTACGGCCGCTTCTGCACGCCGGGGTTGGCAGCAGGCGCCTCCTTGATCGACGTCAGCGTCGGGCCGGCGAACGCCTTCGCGACGGTCAGATACGTCGGGTCGGAGTAGGTCGACGCCCGCTTGCCCGCCGGGATGTTGGTCGGGCCACCGGTGCTCGGGTTCGCCTTGTCCGACGCGACGAGCTGCTCGTACTTCTTGCTCGACGCCCACTCGACGAACTTCATCGCGTTCGACTGGTTCTTCGAGGCCTTCTCGATCGCCCATGCCCAGGTGTAGAGCCAGCCCGACTGCGGGGTCTTGTCATGCGGCGCCGAGACGTAGCCGATCTTGCCCTTGACCGGCGAGTCCGAGGCCTCCAACGAGCCGGCGGCGGCGGTCGAGTCGTACCACATCGCCACCTTGCCCTGTTGCAGGGCGTTCAGGCACTGCGGGAAGCTGAAGGTGGCCGCGCCCGGTTCGCCGTGCTGCCGCACGAGGTTGACGTAGAAGTTCGCGGCCGCCTTGAAGCCGCCGGAGTTCACCTGCGCGTTCCAGTTCGTGTCGAACCAGGTGCCGCCGAAGGTGTTGACCACGGTGGTGAGCGGAGCGAGGTTGTCTCCCCAACCAGCGAGACCCCGCAGGCAGATGCCCTTCATGCCTGGCTGCGCGCCGTCCGCCTTCGCCGCCCAGTCCGCCACCTGCGCCCAGGTCGGATCCGTCGGGACGGTGATGCCCAGCTTCTGGAACACGTCCTTGCGGTACATGAGGAATGACGACTCGCCGTAGAACGGCTCGCCGTAGACGGTGCCCTTGTAGGACAGCGCCGAGGTCATCGACGGCAGGATGTCCGCCTGATCGAACGTCTTGTTCTTGGCGATGCTTGTCATGTTCGAGATCCAGCCCGCTTTCGCGTAGTACGGGATCTCGAAGTTGGAGAGCGTGGCGACGTCGTACTGGCCCGACTGGTTCGCGAACTCGGTGCTCGCGGTGTCCCGCATGTCCTGCTCGACCTTGACCACGAAGTTGACCTTGATGCCGGTGTCTTTCGTGAAGTGGGCGGCCGTGAGCTTCTGCAGCTCGAGCATCGGCGGGTTGTTGACCATCAACACGTTGATGGATTTCGAGCCGGTGCTCCCGCCCCCGGCGCTACACGCGGCGACGCCGCTCGCCGCGACCGCCAGGGCCACCGCGCTGATGACCAGTTTGCGTGTCGTTCGCATCGTGTCGCGCTCCCAATCTGCCGACGTCCGGGTCGGACGGTGTTGCCGCTCATCTGAGCGGACTTTCGCTCGAACTAGAGGGCCAAGCTGCTATGTGGCGCTGGTCACTGTCAACGGTGTGTGCAAAACTGTTACCTTTCGCGCTCAAACGAGCGGAGGATCCGACGTGCCGCCCACGCCCACCGAGCACGTGCTGCTCGCCCGAGTGGCGCGGGGCTACTACCTCGAGGACCGGTCTAAGAGCGACATCGCCGACGAGCTGGGGATCAGCCGGTTCCGCGTGGCACGACTGCTCGAGGCCGCGCGGCGCGAGGGCGTGGTTAGCATCGAGGTCGTCTCGCCGCCCGGATACGACACCGACCTGTCGGTGCGCCTGCAGCAGCGGTTTGGGCTCACCAAGGCCGTCGTCGTGAACGCCGAAGAGGATCAGCCGGATGCGCTGCGCGATCAATTGGGCCTCGTCGCGGCCGACGTGCTGCACGACGTGGTCGGCCGCGACGACGTGCTCGGCCTTGCCTGGGCCCGCTCGCTGCGCGGCATCGGCCACAGCGCCAACCGGCTGCCCGCGTGCCCGGTCGTCCAGCTCACCGGCGCGCTGCCGGGCCCGGACGGCAGCGACGTGCTCGAGCTGGTGCGCCGGGTGACCCGCGCCAGCGGGGGCACCCCGCACGTCTTCTACGCGCCTCTCGTCGCGCCCGACGCCGCGTCCGCCCGGACGCTGCGCAGACAGCCGGAGGTGGCCCGAGCCGCCGAGTTGGCAAGTCGGGTCACCGTCGCCGCGGTCGGCATCGGCGCCTGGCAAGCGAAGCTCTCGACCATCTTCGACGCGGTGGAGCCGGAGGCGCGGAGGCGGGCCCGCGAGCTCGGCGCGGTCGGGGAGATCTCCGGCGTGCTCGTCGACGCTGCCGGGCGCCCGCTCGTCACACCGCTCAGCCGGCGGATCATCGGGGTGACCGGAGAACAGCTGCGCGAGATCCGGACCGTTATCTCCGTCGCTTACGGCAGGGCCAAGGCCGTCGCCGTGCTGGCCGCGGTGCGCGGCGGGCTGGTGAACGGCCTGGTCACCCACGCCGGCCTCGCCGAAGCGTTGCTCGCAGCCGCTGACGCGGCGGACCTGGTCGGCGCAGCCGGGCCGGCCGGCCCCGCGGACGCTGCCGCCAGCGCCGTCTCGACCGGACTGGACGCCGATGTCCTCGTCGACTGAGTACCGGCTGCTGCCCGGCGGCACGGCCAATTTCGGCCGCGTGTTGCGCATCGGCGACACCGTCCGCCGGCCGCGAGGCGCCCACACGCCGGCGGTGCACGCGCTGCTCGGCCACCTCGAGCGAACTGGCTTCGCCGGCGCGCCGCGCGTCCTGTCGCTCGACGACGACAGCGAATCACTCACCTATCTCGAGGGCGTCGCCGCGACCGACCCGCTCGAAGAGTGGGCGTTGAGCGTCGAGGTCGTCCGCGCCGTCGGAGGCCTGCTGCGCGAGTACCACACGGCCGCGCGCGCGTTCGACGCGCGCGGTCGAGTGTGGCAGCGGCTCGTGCCCGAACGGTGGCGCGGCGAACTCGTCACGCACAACGACGTCAACCCGGCAAACGTGATCTTCCGCGCCGGCCGGCCGGCCGCGCTGATCGACTTCGACCTCGCCGCGCCGGCGACGCCGGCGTGGGAATTGGCCGTCGCCGCCTGCTTCTGGGCGCCGCTGCGCCACCAGATCGACATCGCCGACAGTCGGCAGGGCGCGGTCGCGCCACGCATGCGCGCGCTGCTGGACGGCTACGACGCGCCGCCCGCGCTACGCGCAGAGGTCGTCGAGGCGTGCGTGGCAGCCAACGCCTGGATCGCCGACATCATCGCGGAGGCGGGACGCAACGGCCATCCCGCGTTCGGCCGGGTGTGGTCGGCGACGTCGCAGATGTATGCGCGCGCGGACCGCTGGCTGCGGCAGAACCGGCTTCAGCTAGCGGACTTGGTCACCTGACGTCGCCCGGCGCTCCTGCAGTCGCCTAGCCCAAGCGCAACCCGGTGTCGGGATGGAACGCGTGCGCGGCGTTCGCGGCGACCGTCAGGTGCACGCTGTCGCCGATCCGGGGCAGAATCCCGCCGCGGGGGCGGGCCACCAGATGCCGGACGCCGTCCGGGTCGCCCGGGATCGATCCGTAGACGAACGCGTCGGCGCCGAGCTCTTCGACCAGTTCCACTTTCATGAGCAAACCAGTGGGCGCCTCGGCGATGTCGATCGTCTCCGGGCGGACGCCGAGAGTCACTCGGGACAGCCCGTCCCGGGTGACCGCGGCGACCACCTCAGCCGAGAGCGGAACCACCAGGTCGCCCAACCGGGCCCCGCCCGGCACGAGGTCGGCATCGCGCAGGTTCATGGCCGGCGAGCCGATGAAACCCGCGACGAACGCGTTGTCGGGCTTGTCATACAACGTGCGCGGGGAGTCGACCTGCTGCAGCAGGCCGTCCTTCAGCACCGCCACCCGATGGCCCATCGTCATGGCCTCGACCTGGTCGTGGGTGACGTAGAGCGTCGTGGTGCCGAGGCGCGCCTGCAACGCGGCGATGTTGGCCCTGGTTTCGACCCGCAGCTTCGCGTCGAGGTTGGACAGCGGCTCGTCCATGAGGAACACGCTCGGGTTCCGCACGATGGCGCGGCCCATGGCGACGCGCTGGCGCTGACCGCCGGACAGCGCCTTGGGCTTGCGGTCGAGGTACTTCTCGAGATCGAGCAGCCTTGCCGCCTCGACCACCTTCGCCTCGCGATCCGCCTTCGAGACGCCGGCAAGCTTGAGCGCGAAACCCATGTTCTCCGCGACGTTCATGTGCGGGTACAGCGCGTAGCTCTGAAAGACCATCGCGATGTCGCGTTCCTTGGGCGGCTTGTTCGACACGTCGGCGCCGCCGATCCGGATCGCTCCGCTCGACACCGGTTCGAGGCCGGCGAGCATGCGCAGCGCGGTCGACTTGCCCGAGCCGGACGGTCCGACCAGGACCATGAACTCGCCGTCTTCGATCTTCAGGTCGAGGCTGTCCACCGCGGGCACCGGGTTTCCCGGATACAGACAGGTGGCGTGGGCGTACTCGACTTCAGCCATGGGTGACTCCCTGTACCGGCGTCTGCGTGTCCGCTCCGGATACGGGTGACCGGGTCGGGCTGGCTGGGCCCGTCGAGCACCTCACGGAATTCCGAACGACTGCGGATGATCTGCCCCGCCGGTTCCGGGCAGCCGCAGCCGACCGGCGTCGCGGTCGAGCCCGGCCATTCGACTCCCTGGACGACCGCGAGTCAAGCGTTCACCCGTCGACGGCGGCCGCCGGGCGCTGGCGGACGTTCACTGTCGGTCGCGGTCAGGCTGGGGTGGGCGATGGCTGGTCGCACGAGTGTGGCGAGTGCGATGACGGCGGCGATTCCGAGTCCGGCGATGACCAGAGCCGTCGGCAACGCGCCGTTGGCCGCGTGGATCCCCACCAGTGGCGCGGCGAGGCCGCCGAACAAGTATTGCCCGAAGCCGAGCAGCGCGGCTGCGGCGCCGGCGTTGGCGCCGTGGTGTTCCAGGCCCAAGGCAGCCGCGTTCGGCAGCACCAACCCCACGCTGGTCACCACGACGAAGAAGCCGGCCAGCAGCGGCCAAAGCCCCGCCCCGGTCGTGACGAAGACGAGCAGCGCCACGCCGCCCGCGGCCGAGCCGAGCGCGCCGACACTGAGCAGGAGTCGCGCCTCGACGTGGCGGACGAGTCTGCCGCTGGCCTGGGCCGCGGCAACCAGTCCCAGTGCGTTCACGGCGAACACGATGCTGTACTGCCGCGGGGAAAGACCGTGCAGGTCTTCGAGGATGAAGGGGGATCCTGAGATGTAGGCGAACATCGCGGCGAACACGAACGCGTTCGTGAGCGCGTAACCCACGAGACGTCGGTCCCTGAGCAGTCGGAGGTACACCGAGCCGGCCACGCGTAGCCCGCCGGGCTGACGGGACCGCCGAGGCAGGCTTTCCGGCAACCAGCCGACGCAGGCGATCAGCACCGCGCCGCTCAGCACCGCCAGCGCCACGAAGATCGCGCGCCAGCCCGACAGGCTCAAGATCTGGGCGCCCAGGAGAGGGGCGAGAATCGGCGCGAGGCCGGTGACGAGCAGCAGCAGCGAGAAGTAGCGGGCGGCCGCATTTCCCGCGTAGCGGTCACGAACGCAGGCGTAGGCGATGACGAGCGCGAACGCGCCGCCGACGCCTTGCACGCCGCGGAACACAATGAGCAGCGCGATGTTCGGCGCGAGGGCGCACGCGAACCCCGCTGCCGCGTACACGGCGACGCCAAGAAGCAAAGGCCGGCGCCGGCCCAACGCGTCGCTCATCGGCCCAGCCAATAGCTGACCGAGGGCCAGGCCGATCAAGCAGGTCGTCACGGTCAGCTGGGCCGTGGAAGCAGAGCTGCCCAGGTCGTGGGCGAGGCGCGGCAGACCAGGGACGTAGGCGTCGGTGGAGAGCGGGCCCAACGCGACCAGGGCCCCGAGGATCAAGAGCACGGAGACGCCCTTTGCGCGTGATCCATGCGCCTCGACTTCGGTGGTTGCCTGGGTCATCGTTTCCGGATTCCTTTGCTCAATGCGCTAGCGGGCGGCATGGCGGCAGAAGCGAACTAGGCGGAAGTCCGGATTGCCGCGACGACGGCCGCCAGTGCGGTCGGCTGGCGACCGGTCAGGTCGGCGACCGCGGTGCTGACCTTCGCGAGGTAGCCGTTGCGGGTCGACGCGCCGAAGGACGCCACCAGCTCCGCGACCTCGTCCGGGAGGCCGGCCTCCCGCAGGCCCGCGGCGAACGTGTCATCGTCGACGCTGACGAGTTCGACGGGGCGGCCGCCGAGCTCACCCGCGAGGGCGGCCAGGTCGGCGCCGCTCAGCGCCTCGGGTCCGGTGACGTCGTAGGTCATGCCTTCGTGGCCGTCCTGGGTCAGCACCGCTGCGGCGGCCGCCGCGCAATCCTCGCGTGTCACGTACGCGGTGGCGCCGTTCCCGCCGTTGGTCACCAGCCGGCCGGACGCGATGGCGTGCTCGATACCGGGCGCCTGCATGTGCGCGTACACGTTGTTGCGCAGCACCGTCCACTGCACGGTGCTGTCGCTCAGCGCTTGCTCGGTGCCGGCGTGATCGGCGACCACCAGGGCGGGGTTGTCCGCGACCGGCTCGGGGACTGAGGTGTACACGATGTGCCGCACACCGGCCTTTGCCGCGGCCGCGATGGCGTCGCGCTGCGGGTCTAGGCGCGCGCCGACCGCGTCCGTGGAGATCAACAGCAGCCGATCGACCGCCACGAAGGCGTCGTCGAGCGTGCTCGGGTCCGCGAAGTCGACTCGGCGCACCTCCGCTCCGCGCGCGGCGAGATCGGCGAGCAGCTCTGGGCGCCGGGTGGTGAGCACGACCTCTCTCGGGTCGACTGCCTGCAGCACCAACTCGGCGGTGGCGCGTCCGAGGTGGCCGGAGGCTCCGGTGATGGCGATCGTCATGTCTGCTCCAATTTTGCACTCGTCACGATTGCGAATATACGTTGACCGTAGCCGCAACGATTGCAATATGGCAATATGGAATCGTGGCGACGTCGAGGAACACCCAGTTCGCTGTCGCGGTGCATGTGCTCACCTACCTCGCCGGCGAGGGCCAGGGCCGCACCGCAAGTTCCGACGAGCTCGCCCAGAGCACCAACGTCAACCCGGTCTACGTGCGCCGAGTGCTCGGGCCGCTGCGCGCGGCCGGGCTAGTGCGCTCGCGGCCGGGCAAGCACGGAGGTTGGGAACTGGCGGCGGACGCCAGCGACATCACGCTGGCCCAGGTCTGGCGCCTACTCCAGGGAGCCGACCCGGTGCTTGGACTGCACGGACCCAATCCGGCGTGCGCAGTCGGCCGTAGCGTCCAAGAATCGTTGACCGCGCTCGATCAGGCGGTTGCCGACGGAGTCGCGGCCGAACTCGAACGATTCACCGTCCACGACGTCCTGAGCCAAAGCTTGTCGAACAGGTGAGGTAAGTCCGCTGCTCGCACGGGCGCTTGGCTCAATGATCGTCGCGGGAGAAGTCACTCGGGTCGAACTTGTCGTCGCGCAGGTGGCCCTCGATCTGCTCCAGGCTGTAGGACGTCAGATCAGGCATGCGACGCCATACGAACACCCATGCCGCGACGTTGAAGGCGGCGTAGAGCCACATCGTCTGCCCCACGCCGATGCCATTGATCACGGTCAGCACCGACAGGGTAATCAGCAGATTCGTGCTCCAGAGGATCGTCGCCTGCACACTCGTCCCCGCCGACCGAACGGCGAGGGGATAGATCTCTGAGCCGGTCAGCCAGCCCATGAGTTGGAGACCGCCGGCGTTGAAGAACATGAACGCCACGAGGCAGGCGATCAGGAACGGCACGTCGCTGCGGCCGCTGTTCCCCGTGACGAACAACGCCCCCAGCGTGGCCAGGGCGAGCGCGGCGCCCGGAATCATGAACAGGGTGAGCCGGCGGCGCCCGATTCGGTCGACGACGTTGAGCCCGACCACCATCATCACCAGGTAGGTGCCACCGAGTGCGACGCTGACTCGCAGCGCGGCCGAGGCGGAAAAACCGTTGTCGGTGAGGATCGTCGGCGCGTAGTAGATGATCATCTCAATGCCGGAGAGCTGCGTGAACACGGCGATGCCGCAGCCGACGAGCAGGGCGGGACGGACCCAGCGTTGCCGCAGCCCTCGCCACCCCCGGCCCTTGGCGCCAGCATCACGCTCGTGCTCCTCGAGCTCGACGATCTCCGACATCTCCGCGTCGATGTCGGACCCGTCGGCGCGCAGGCGCCCCAACGCCTCGCGCGCGCCGTCCTGATCATCGACCCGCACCAGCCACCGAGGGCTCTCCGGCAGCCGGAGCATCACCAGCAGCAAGATGGCCGCCGGCACCGCCGCCATCCCGACCTCTACCCGCCAGGACAGACTCTGAGTCGCCCCCACGATGGTCGACGCCACGATGCCCACCCCGATGCCGACCTGAAAGGTGAGCACGAGCTTGCCCCGATGCCGCGCCGGGGCCAGCTCGGCCACATACATCGGCACGGTCTGAGTGGCGCCCCCGACCGCCAAGCCCAGCACCACCCTGGCAACGCAGAGTGTCCAGGCGCTGGGCGCGAGCGCGCACGCCAGCGTGCCCACGACGAACACGGTGGCCACCAGCAGTATCGTGCGGCGGCGACCCAGGCGTTCGGAGAACCGGCTGCCGAGCAACGCGCCGAGCGCGGCGCCGAACAGAATGCTGCCAGCGATCACCTGCTCGACTGCGCTGTCAGTGTGGAAGTCCCGGCGGATCTGCAGCAACGCGCCAGAGATGATGCCGGTGTCGTAGCCGTAGAGCAGCGAGGAGATCGCCGAGACCGCCGCCGCCAGCAACACGACCGCGGTGAACTGTTGCGAACGCCGCCGACCAGATGACTCGCGGTTCGCAGACTTGGTTTGCGTCGGTGCAGCCATGTTTCACCTCACGCCAGATCCGACCGCGCTGCGTGTTGCACGCCTGTCGGGCTGGACCATCTATGCCCACCAAGCCGCCGCAAATCTCACCCACGCTCGGACATTTGAAGGTCAAGTGCCCGGGAGAACGCATTCGGGACCATGGAAGCGCCCGTGCTGCTGCAAAAGCTCGACGCCGCCGGCATCCCCGCCGGCGTCGTTCGCACCGTCGACGAAGTCAACGAATGGGACCAGACCAAGTCACAAGGTCTTGTCACAACCGTCAAGCACACGACCCTGGGCGACATCTCGCTACCCGGCTCGCCGCTTCGGTTCTTCCGTCCCGGAACTACCGGCGAAACGGAGACCATGGTTACCCAACACGCCGCACCACCAGTCCTCAACGCTGACGGGAATGCGATCCGACGCTGGGCGCGGACGAGTTCACCGCCCAGGCCGTAGTTCGACGTCGCCCTCCGCGTTGACCGGCACGTTCAGCATGCAGTCCCCGCCATCCACCGCGTCGTCGATCTCGACCAGTCCGGCGAATGTCCGCGGCACCACCGGAATGCGCCTGGGCAGGGTGACGCTGCTGAAGTCCGAAGGTTCGACAGACCCCCCATGAAAATGGGTTCTGCCCTTCGCGGAGCAGCAGCTGCCCGACGTCTTGTGCCCTACTCGCGCAGCCGGTTCCGCAAACCGCCGCGTTCGGCCAGCTCCGGGCGGGTCAGGACAGTCAAACGCTATTGAGCGCTTGCGCGTCTGCATGCGGTGGGACGATGAGGATCCCCAAGCGCGGTGTGTTCGCCACGACCCAGGTGATCACGGCGATGATCGCGGCGATGACGATTGACGTGATGGCCACCCCGAGGTAGCCGTGCTCCGCGGGGTTCATGAACGGATAGGGATACCAGTGAACCATCGAGGTGGCGGTCAACAGCAGACCTACCGCTGAATGAGGCCGGGCGCCTTCTCGAGAAGCCGCAGATCGGCACGAGTCGGCGCCGCCTCCCAATCACCTGCGGCAGCGACGACGAGGGCGCCGCAACGGGTCGCGGTCGTCAGTCGCCCGGCGAGGCCGGCGCCTGTCAGCAGTTCGGCGAGGTATCCCCCGGCGAAAGCGTCGCCGGCGCCGACCGGGTCGATTGAGACGACCGGCATCGCGGGGCTGAAAAGGGCGTCGGCGCCGTCCCACGAGGCGGCGCCAAGCTCCCCCGCTTTGATGACGATCTCTGCGGGCCCGAGGGCGGCCAGAGCTCTGGCTGTCGTGCATAGGTCATTTGTGTGGGCGTCGGGGTAACCCAGCAGGTGCACTTCGTCGGTGCCGGCGAAGAGGATCGAGCACCGTCGCGCGATCGCGGTGAGTGCGGGTGCAGCGCGATCGGGCGACCACAACGCCCGGCGGTAATTGACGTCGAACGAGACTTTCACCCCGGCCTCATCGGCAATGTCGATCACGGAATGCACCGTCGCCAGCGACGAGGCGCTCAGCGCTGCCGTGATACCTGTGAGGTGGACGATCGCCGCGTTGCGGACGCACGCTTCCGGAATGTCCGCGGGCCGCAGGTGAGCGCCGGGTCCATTTTCGCGATAATAGGTGACGCGCGAGGTCCACGAGTTCCGGCGTTCGCGGATCATCACCGAGGTCGATGCCGAGTCGAGCGGCGCGTGCACACGCACGCCCTCACCTCGGATAGTGGCGACAACGAATTCTCCGAGCGGATCATCCCCTACCCGGCCGATCCAGGTGGCCGCACCGCCGAGCCGAGACACCGCGATGGCGACGTTCGACTCCGCACCGCCCATGCGCAGTTCGAGATGTGATTGGTGGGCGAGGCGTCCCACGGTGGGGGCGGCGAAAAGCGCCAGGGATTCCCCGATCGTCACAAGACCGCGCGGCGCGACCGCGTCGGGCGCAGCATCGTGTTCGGACATCAACGCCCGCCGGCGGCGGCCCGAACGGCATCCGACGTCAGCGCGGTGATCTCGGCATAACGGGAATTGGCGATCAGGTGTTGGCTCGCCATCCAACTTCCGCCGACAGCTGCCACGGACGGTAGGGCGAGGTAGGAACCGGCGGCGGCGGCGTCGATGCCGCCGGTGGGGATGAAACGCACGCGCGGGAACACTGCGGCCAGTGCCGCGACGAGGGCAGGACCGCCCAACGCCGCTGCCGGGAACAGCTTGACCAGGTTGACGCCCTGTCGGATGCATCGCAGCACCTCAGTGGCCGAAGCGACGCCGGGGATCAGGGGCACCCCCGCCTCGGCAGCCGTCTCGAGTAACTTGTCGTCGAGGGCAGGAGACAAGAGGAACTGCGCTCCGGCGGACACGGCGTCGGCGACATCGCTGGCCGAGAGGACGGTTCCCGCTCCGACGATGAACCCGTCGTCGCGGGCGGCCAGTGACTCGATCGCTCGCAGGGCTTCGGGTGTGCGCAGAGTGATTTCAGCGCAGGGCAACCCACCTGCGAGCAGGGCGTCGGCGAGCGGCCTGGCTGCGCCGGCATCGTCGAGCACTATGACTGGCAGGACTCTGCGCGCGAGTGCGAGGTCGAGCGTCGACCCCATTTCGACACCTGCTTGATTCATGAACCGTCCGTCCTTCCGTCCCACAGTCGGCTGGGCCGCCCCGGCGTGTCGGTCGCCACCGCAAAGAGGTCGCCGGCGGTCGGCTGAACAGCCAGCGCCGCATCCTTCAGATCAAGCCGCGATGTCGTGATGTACAGCGTGGACAGGTCGGCGCCCCCGAACGCGCAACTGGTCACCTGTGTCACGGGCACGGTCACCGTGCTCAGCAGCACGCCCGCTGGCGAATAGCGGCGTAGCTGACCGGCGCCGTAGAGCGCCAGCCACACGCATCCATCGGAATCCACGCACAACCCGTCCGGAATTGAACCGTTGTCGAGCGTTGCCAAAACCGAGCCCTGCCCCAGGGTTTCGCCGAGAACCGGATATCGCATGATGCATGGGGACGTGGAGTCGACGTAGATCAGCCATCGTCCGTCAGCCGACCAGTCCAGGCCGTTGGAAACCCGCCGGGTGGTCAACAACTGCGTGGGCGAACCGGCGCCGTCCCAGCGCCACAATGCCGCCTTGTCGGAATGGTCGTAGCTCATCGATCCCGCCCATAGGCTGCCGTCCGGTGCGATCTTGGCGTCGTTCATTCGCACACCCTCGCGATTCAGCTGAAGCAGGCGTCGGACGTGTCCGACGCGGTCCAGCGCGGCGACTCCGGGTTCATCGCACAGCAGATAGCCGCCGTCAGCCGTCGGCAGCGCGGCGCCAAGCTGGCTGTCGTGGTGATGCCGGGTCACGACGTCGCCTCGGCCGGTGACCTCGAGCAGGCGCCGGCCCGTCGTGTCCACCAGTGACAGCGTGCCGGCGGTCGGGTTCCACGCCGGCGACTCTGCATGCTCGGCGCCCAACGCGATCACGTGATCGGCACTGCGTTCCGCCGGGCTGGTCGTCACGGGTCGCCGCTGCCTCGAAGCAACTCCACCAGCTCCTGATGATAGTTCTCGTGCCCGTGGGCGGAAAACAGAAACCCGTGCCCGCAGGGAGAATTTCGGAGCACCGTGGCCCTTAATTTACCCCTACGGTCAGGAGCAGCGCGTCAGCTATCGCGCTATTTGTCGGCGTCATGCCGAGCTGAGCACTACCGCGATTGATGCGGGTATGAGTGGCTGGTCGCCGGCACAAACGTGTCCTTGATCGAGCGCGGGCTCGTCCATCGCAGCAGGTTGTTGGCGGCGCCCGCTTTATCGTTCGTGCCAGAGGCTCGTGACCCGCCGAACGGTTGCTGGCCGACGACGGCGCCGGTTGGCTTGTCGTTGACGTAGAAGTTGCCCGCTGCGTAGCGCAGCGCGTTCTGCGCTTCGACGACGGCCATGCGATCTTGCGCGATCACCGCACCCGTCAGCGCGTACTTCGAGCTGCGGTCGATCTCGCCCAACACCTGCTGATAGTCGCTGTCGTCGTAGACGTAGATGGACAGGATCGGGCCGAAGAACTCGGTACGGAACACGTCGTGCGACGGGTCGCTGCTGATCAGCAGGGTCGGGCGCACGAAGTAGCCCTCGCTGTCGTCGGATGTTCCGCCGGCCAGCACGGTCAGCGCCGAATCGTCGTGGGCGCGGTTCTGCACCGCGGTCAGTCGGGCGAAGGATCGATCATCGATGACGGCGCCCAGGAAGTTGGCGAAGTCGCTGACGTCGCCCAACGCCAAAGCCTCGGTCTCTGCGACGAGGTCGTCTCGGACGCGTTCCCAGACCGAGCGGGCGATGTAGGCCCGCGAGGCAGCAGAGCACTTCTGCCCCTGGTATTCGAAGGCGCCACGAATCAATGCGGTGCGGAGGACCGCGACATCGGCCGTCGCGTGCGCGAGCACGAAGTCTTTGCCACCTGTCTCGCCGACCATGCGCGGGTAGCTGCGGTAGGAGGCGATATTCGAAGCGACTGTCTGGTAGAGGTGTTGGAACACCGCCGTCGACCCGGTGAAGTGGACGCCGGCCAGGTTCTCGTCGGCGAGCAAGACATCGGACACCTGCCTGCCGTCGCCGGTGACCATATTGATCACACCGGGCGGCAGCCCGGCTTCAGTGAGCAGCGCCATCACCTGGTGGGCGGCGAACTGTTGAGTGGGCGACGGTTTCCAGACGACGGTGTTGCCCATGATCGCGGGTGCGGTGCACAGGTTGCCGGCGATTGCGGTGAAATTGAACGGCGTGACCGCGTAGACAAAACCTTCCAGCGGGCGGTGATCCAGCCGATTCCAGACGCCCGGGCCGGAGATCGGCTGCTGCGCGAGCACATCGCGAGCGAAGTGCACGTTGAAGCGCAAGAAATCGATCAGCTCACAAGCCGCGTCTATCTCTGCCTGGAACACGGTCTTGCTCTGGCAGAGCATGGTCGCGGCGTTCAGCCGGTCGCGCCACGGCCCCGCCAGCAGGTCTGCCGCCTTGAGAAATATCATCGCGCGGTCGTCGAAGCTCATCGCCTGCCATGCTGGCGCTGCCGCGAGCGCGGCATCGGCTGCCGCACGCGCGTCGTCGACCGTGGCGTTCGCTGTCGTCCCGAGGACATGAGCATGACGATGAGGCATGACGACGTCGATGGGCTCGCCGCCCGCCATGCGCTGTTCGCCGGCTATGGTCATGGTCAGCTCGATCGGCGATGCGGCAAGGCGTTCTAGTTCAGCCGCGATTCGCAGGCGCTCGAGGCTGCCCGGTGCGTAGTCGTAGGCGGTTTCGTTGTGTGGCACCGGTACCGAGCTGACGGCGTCCATGGTGGGTAGCTCCCTAGAGTGGAGGGCGAGAGAGGTCGACAGGCGCGGCGCGCTCAGCCTCGAGAAGCGAGCGCACGCAGGAAGAACAGGGTGTTTGCGGGGCGCTCGGCCAGGCGTCGCATGAAATACCCGTACCAATCGGCGCCGTAAGGGACGTAGGCGCGCACCTGAAAACCGTCGGAGACAAGTCGTTGTTGTTCGGTGGTGCGGATCCCGTAGAGCATCTGGAACTCGTAGGTGTCGGGCGCGCGACCGACCTGCTCGGCTAGCTGCTGGGCACGCTCGATCATGCGCGGGTCGTGGCTGCCGACCATGGGGTATCCGTCGCCACGGAACAGGATTTCCAAGCATTGGCCGTACGCGCGGTCGACATCCGCTTTGCTCTGCCAGGCGACCGCGGCGCTTTCGCGGTAGGCGCCCTTGACCAGCCGAACCCGCGAGCCGGCTGCCGCTAACGCGACCGCGTCCTGGGGCGTTCGATGCAAGTAGCTTTGGAGGACAGCGCCCGTGCCCGGGAAACGCCCGCGGAGGTCAGCGACGATCGCAAGGGTCGAGTCGACTGTGGACGAGTCCTCCATATCGAGCGTGATGGTGGTGCCATGGTCGGCCGCCGCGGCCGCCACCGGCTCGACGTTGGCCAGCGCCAGCTCATGGCCGCCCGGCAGCGCCTGTCCGAAAGCGGACAGCTTGATCGAGACCTCGACACGACGTGCCAGGTTGAGCGGGGCAAGCGTGTCGAGGGCGCGCAGGTATGCGTCACGAGACGCTCGTGCGTCCGCCGCGCTGGCGATGTCCTCGCCGAGGTGGTCGAGAGTGACGTCGATGCCGTGCGCGGTGAGGTCGCGGACCGTCCGAAGAGCGTCGCCGAGCCGCTCACCCGCGACGAAACGATCTACGACTCGCCTGGTCGGCCGAGTCGATGACACGACCCGGCGCAGACGGGGACTGCGTGATGCCTTCAGCAGGGCCGGTCCTAACATCCTTCGACGCTAAGGCGCTCGACCACATCCCGGACAGGGACAGCAGTCACAACCTCGACCGGCCATGTCATACATTTGTCTAGTGCCACAGGGACTTCGACCGTAATGGCGCCGCGCGACGACCTGCAGCGACTGGTCGACGAGATCTCAGCGCTCCTCGCAGCTCCCGTCACTCTGGAAAGTCGCGAGTTCGCCCTGATCGCGTTCTGCGCGCATGACGCGGAGGACGGCACAGACCTCGATCCGGTCAGGATGCGCTCGATCCTGTCCCGCGGCTCGTCCGCCGCCACGCAGGCCTGGTTCGAGAGCTTCGGCATCGCCACCGCCCGTGGACCGGTTCGCACCCCAGCCGACGCTGCTACCGGCACCCGCACCCGGCTTTGCCTTCCGGTGCGGACCTGGACCGCCCCCACGGCGCTGCTCGGCTACGTCTGGCTGCTGGACGAAGGACGAATCGACCCGGATCCGACTGGTGCGGCCGACCGTGAGCGACTGGCTGCCGCAGTAGAGCTGACCCGGCAGATCGGCGCGACGATGGCCGCTCGGGCGCCGGCCCACGACATGTCGAGCGCACTGGCTGCGGCGTTGGCAGGAAGTGGGCGGCGGCGAAACGAAGGACACCGATCCTTGATAAGGCGTTTCGGCGACACCGCATCGACAGTCGTCGTGGCCGATAGCACCGGCCGTCCGCGCGTTCGAGGTGATGGTCGCGTTCGGGTCGGTCGAGCGCCTACCATGATCGGCGCAGTCGGTGCCGACATCGACGACGCTCGGGTTTTACTCGTTCCTCTCCGCGACGTTTCCGATGACCGGCCCGCCGTCGCCGCTGCCGGGGCCGGCCCCGCGGGCTTAGCTGCACCGGCCGCCGATATCGCCACTGTCGCCGGCCTTCGCGAGAGCTATCAGCAGGCTCTCTACGCAGTCCGTGTCGCCCGCGCCCGGACGGCGCTCGGCCCCGTGGTGCGATGGCCCGACCTCGGTGCATACCGTCTGCTGCGCGACGTCCGCGGCCCCGACGCCGTGATCGAGGTGTTGCGCGACGTTCCCCATCTGATGGAGACGGCCGAGGTCTTTCTCGATTGCGCCGGGAACGTTCAGAAGTCCGCCGGAATACTCCATGTCCACCGTCAGAGTTTGTACGCCCGATTATCGCGTATCGAGACGCTCACCGGGCTCAACCTGGGCAACGGCGGCGACCGGCTGCTGTTGCATATGAGTGTCAAACTCGCCCGGGTCAGCCCGTGGCCGCATCCAGCCGGATAGCCGGGACGTCACACCAGCTAGCGGATTGTCGGACGGACAGGATTCGGGTCCACGAGGTCGAGCGGACCATCGACGGTGGAGCTCCATCCGTCCACTACGACCGACACGCTAGGAGCGGCTTCCAAGAGCTGGTTGGTGTACTCGTCTTGAGGATTTCGAAGGACTTCGCGTGCCTCTCCCTGCTCGCGCATGTGGCCGTTCTGCAGAACGATGACATGGTCGGCCACCGCAGAAACCACGCCCAAGTCGTGGGTGATGAACATCAACGACACGCCGAGATCCAGCCGAAGCTCATTGAGCAGATCGAGGACCGCGGCCTGCACGGAGACATCCAGGGCCGAGGTCACCTCGTCACAGAGGATGAGTTGAGGCCCTGCTGCCAAGGCACGCGCAATGGAGACGCGCTGGCACTCCCCCCCGGACAGCTCACCGGGATACCGGCGCGCCACACGACGCGGCAGGCGAACCTTGTCTAGCAGAGCCGAGACCTCGCGATCGGCTGCACGGGCGTCCAGCCGACGCAGTTGACGGGCCGGGCGGGACACGATCTGCTCCACGGTGTGTCGTGGGTTCAAGGCGTCGACCGGATTTTGGAAGACCAGCTGTATCTGTTGTCTCTGCTCGTTGGAACGGCTCTTGGTCAGCGGGGAAAGTTCCTGGCCGTCCAGCAAGATTCGGCCTCCGGTGAACGACTGGAGACCTGCGATCGCGCGCGCGGTCGTCGTCTTCCCACTGCCGGACTCCCCGACGATCGCAAGGCAGTTTCCACGGTCGATAGAAAAGGTCAGGTCCTCTACCGCTACAACAGACCCGTGCCGCGAGTGAAAGACGATCTTCAGGTGCTCGACTTGAAGCAGCGGCGCGACCGCTGATTCTTCGCCGCGGACCCGCTCCGCTGACGCTGTCAGCTCCACGGGCGGGGTGAGCTCAGACCGAATGCATCGCACGGCGTGCGAGTCGGAGATACCCAGCAGCGGCGGCAGCATCTCGGTGCACTCATGGACACGCTGGGGACAACGCGGGGCGAAACAACATCCCTCGGGACGTTCGCCGACACCGACGCTGATTCCTGGCATAGGGTCTAGCGCATGCGGCTTGACGTGATCCGGAATGGAGGCGAGCAATCCTCGGGTATAGGGATGCCGCGGACGGGTCAGAACCCTTAGGGCTGGCCCTTCTTCTACGATACGGCCGGCGTACATCACCGCAATGCGATCGGCGACCTGTGCGACAACTGCAAGGTCGTGGGTCACATAAACCATGGCTATCTGATGTTCGTCGCGCAACACCTGAAGCCGCTCGAGAATCTTCTGCTGGGTTACGACGTCCAGCCCGGTCGTCGGTTCGTCGAGCACGATGATTGAAGGGTGACACGATAATGCGGCAGCAATACAGACCCGTTGTTGCTGCCCCCCGGAGAGCTGATGAGGAAACCGCTTAGTGAACTCTTCGGAAGCCGGTAGCCCCACCATCTCCAGCAGTTGAAGCACAGTCGCCGTGCTGTCCTCCTGAGGACGGTGCTCGTGTAGCAGATCACGGATGATGGCGCCGACCCTCATCGACGGATTGAGCGACCGCCCGGGGTTCTGTGGAACGTAGCCGATCACGGATCCTCGCGACGTGCGCATTGACTCGTCCATCGGCATCTTCGTTCCTGCCAACGTGAGCGTTCCGCTTTCCACCTCCACGCCACGGCCGCAGAAGCCGAGCATAGCCCGCGCTGTAGTGGTTTTCCCGGAACCAGACTCGCCCACCAGGCCGAGAATCTCACCCGGGGCTAGACGCAGATCCAGCTCCTCCACGATTCTTGGGCCATTGTGCAACCTGATGGACAGGTCGCGCACATCGAGCGCGGCGTCGACGACTGTCATTACTCAGCTCCAGATTTGCTACGAGTGCCGACGAAGGCGTCGCCCATAAGATTGACTGCAATGGTGAGCATAGCCAGCAATAGACCAGGGGCGAAGACCGACCAGGGATTGGTGCCGATGATTACCCTGTTCTCGGCGATCATCAGCGCCCAGTTCGCAGTCGGTGGCTGAGCGCCGAAGCCGAGGAAATCCAGGTTGGCGATAATAAAGACGGCACCGAGGAAACGGACACCGAAGTCGGCCACGATGGCTGGCAAGATGTTGGGCAGAATCTCGCGGACGAGCACGGCGGACGTCCGCTCGCCGCGCAGCACTGCCGCTTCGACGTAGTTCTTCGTCGAGATCTCCAAAGTCGCCGAACGGACGATTCGCGCTACACCCGGCGCCAATACGAGGACGACGCCGAGCACCAGGACCCAGGTCTTGTTTCCTGCGCCTGCAATCAGGACGAGCAGCAGAACAAGAGGAGGAAACACGATGAACACGTCAACGGTCCGCATGAGCAGCGGGTCGAGCCATGACCGCGATATTCCCGCGATCAGGCCGACCGCCGTGCCACTGAGGTAGATTAGCGCCGCGGACAACAATGCGACCCACACGACCGAGAAGCCGCCGTGGAGAAGTCGGCTGAGCACATCTCTACCGAGATAGTCGGTGCCCAGGGCCCAATCACCGGGCGCCGATCCGGGGGCACCGAGAGGCTCATCGATTGGGTGGGACGCAACGGATGGACCGATAACGGCCACGGCGAGGACTGCGGCCGCCATGACCGCCCCGATTACTCCGTGCTTTGTCCTTAGCATGCGCGGCCAGCGGTCATGTGCGCGTTTGCGAGCGGTGGACGCTGCCGGGTCGGCGCCCACGATGTCGTTGGTCATCACAGTGCTGTTCGCAGTTTCGGAACGAGAACCACGACAAGCAGGTCAGCGGCAATATTGATGAGAATGTATAGCGCGGCTAAGACGAACGCAATGCCTTGCACCTCGGGCAGATCACGTGATGCGACCGCGGTGACAAGCAGCTGGCCAATTCCCGGATAGGCGAATAGAGCTTCAACTATTATGATGCCGCCAAAGAGGTACTGGATGGTCTGCGCGAAGGTCTGGATGCTTGGTGCGAGGGCGTTGCGCAGGGCGTACCGGGCGAGGACACGACGTTCGCGCAGTCCATTCAGGCGGGCAGCGACAACGAATTCCTGGCTGAGCGCCTCGATCATGCCTGCGCGAACCTGTCTGGATGCGAACGCCAGCGACACGAAAAAGAGGGTCATCACCGGCAGGATCAACACAGTCGGATCCGTGAAGGGCGTGTCCCCCTGTGCAATCAGCGCGACGGGCGGCAAAACGTTGAGCACAGAAAAGAACACCAGAATGAGCAAGGTGCCCAGGACGAACTCCGGCAGCGCCCCAAGGATCAAAGCGGTGTATGAAACGACTATGTCGACTTTCTTGCCAGCCCGGATCGCCGCGACGGTGCCGACGAGCAATGCGCTTGGCACGAGCAGCACAGTTGTTATCGCAGCGAGGATAAGGCTGTTGTAAAGCGGTGTGGCAAGGATATGACTCACGGGGGCCTTGCTCGCGCCTTGGGCAACCTGGATCGCCGACTGACCGAGGTCCCCGTGAAGGATCCCCTTGATCCAGTCGAGGTATCGGACGATGAGCGATCGGTCGAGGCCCAACTTGGTGTTCAGCTCCGCTATCCGCCCCGGCTCGGCATTGCGGCCCAACACGCTGGCGGCGACGCTTCCGGGTAACGCGTTGGTCGCCAAGAAGATCAACAGAGACGACACGATCAGCGTCGGCACCGCCGACAACACGCGCCGCGCGGTGAATGCGAGGAGCGGATGTTTGCCGCTAGAAGGACGTAGCGCCGAACGCGGATCCCAGCGTCTAGGCGCCAGCGCTGTTGTCATATGCGATCACTGCCCTTGAAGCTCGGTCGTCGTACATCGAGTGGGCCAAAGTCGATCGGGCGGAGGTCGGTACTAGAGCCGAGCGGCGGCCCCGCCATGCCGCTTGGCTGACGGCTTTCCGCGTGCTCGGCTGCAGCGCGCAATGTTGCGGTAACAATTATTGCCTGGCCAACGCTCGCCGCAGACGTTGCGGCCGAGTCCGCCGTGTCAGTCCGGGATAGCACCGATCGAAGCCCTCTCCATAGGTGCGCCCAGCTGGCGACGCTCGGAACTATATGTTCTCAAATATTCACGCGTCAAGGCTCGGGGACGGAGACAGGCGAGGGACTCGACCTGGCCGCTGCTAACCGCACAGGTCCCTCACCGGGCGAGGCCGGCCGGCCCCCTGGAATTCGCACTTTGCCGCGCGCTCACATTGGCAGCCCGAACATGTCAGCTCACGTCATGCCCGCTGACTGGATCCGTCGGCGCTGCCGAATCTTGCCGCAACCGGGAGCACGTGCGCGGCGAACGGGCCGTAAGCGGTCAGCACGGGGTGGTTGATCCCCGCATCGAACAACGCCTCCACTTTCTCGATAACCTGGGAAGGCGTTCCGGAGACCGAGAAAGCATCAACCAGCTCGCGCGGAACGTGCCGGACGGCCTCCGCGAGGCCGCCGCGAGCGATCGCCTGTCGCAAGACCACTGCGATCGCGGGATCCAAATCCTCCTGCTCTAGCTGATACTCGCCTAGCGCCGTCGACAATGCGACCGCAATATGTTCCCTGGCGATGTCGTGAGCTATGTCCTCGTCATCGTGCACGCCACAGATCATCCAGGCAACGCGTTCGAAGTCCGAACTAGTCCGTCCGGCCCTCTCAAGGCCGACGTCTACTTGCTTGTTCAAGTCTGCAATCAGCCGTGGTGTCGGCGAGTCGTAATGCACCCCATCGGCTAGCTCACCGGCTAGTGCACACATCTTTGGGCCTAGTGCAGCAAGATGAATCGGCAACTTGGGCGAAGCCGGAACGGTCGCCAGCTCGACCCGTCGTGCCGAAAATATCCGGCCCTCGACATCGACCGTGTCGCCCGCGAGCATGGCACGCAATATGGTGATCGCCTCGCGCATCGCCGAGATCGGGCTGCGGTAGTCATAGGACAGTTGCTCCGAGACGACGTTGCCAACCCCCGTGCCGATGCCCGCGACGACCCGGCCGCCGGTTAATTCGTTCAGGGTGGCAAACGACATTGCCAGCAAAGCGGGGTGCCGCATGAAAACTGGGACAACACCCGACCCAACTCGGACCCGGTGTGTGCTCGCGGCGATCGCCGCGAGCGCCGTCCACGCGTCGCGCTCGAAATACGTCTCCGACATCCAGACGGAATCGACGCCTAGCTGTTCGGCTCGCACAGCCAAGTCAACGGTCGCCCGGACGCTCAGATCTCCCAGGAAAGACACGCCACATCCATTACGCATGTTTCCACCCGCCGCAGCTCAGCCGGTCCGTCATCTGATGTTGACCAAGGCGACGCCGCACACGATCAGCGCCAGTCCCACGGTGTTGAGCATGCTCAACCGCTCATGCAAGAACAGTCCGCCGATGACCGCGATCGCCGCCGTTCCCGCACCAGCCCAAGTTGCGTAAGTGACCGACACTGGCAGTTCTCGGACGACTCGGGTCAGGAGCCAGATCGCCAACGCGTAGCCAAAAACGACGGCTATGGTCCACCAGATATTCGTAAAGCCCGCAGTGCGTTTCAGGCACGCCGTCGCCGCCACCTCGACGCTAATCGCGAGCGCGAGCAATGCGGCTGCGAACATCGATGTACCAGTCCTTTTGCCCGCCGCGACCCGCCCACCGGTGCAAGGCAATGTCTCCGCACACCGCACCAGAGCGGTCTTCACGGCATCGGCGCCTTCGTGACGAGTTCTCCGCCGACGGCCCAGTCACTACGTCCGATGTCTTTGAAGATCACCCATACGTCGGCGGCGCCGACCTGACCGATCCCGGAAACGCTTGCCGTGATCTCGGCGGCAAGTGCTTGCTTCTGCTCGACGGACCGTCCCGCAAGCCACTCGACAGTTACCAATGGCATGGCCGCCGTCGCTCCTTCCTCCCTACACGACCCAAGCATCGACATAACGATAGTTGTTAGAACAATTCACTGGCGAGGGCGGAATTCCGCGAACCCTTTTGGCAAGGCCGTCAAGTAGATCGGAATTTCCCCAGACAATGGCACCGCCATTGTCGAACTGCTCTTTTTGCGCGATAGCCCACTTTTCCGCGGCTTTCGACTTGTCGATCTCGACGAAGGCGGCTTGTAGCGCCGAGTCGCCCGGCACATCCCATCGAGTTTCGTTGTACTCGATGAAGAAAAGGCGATACCACGCGGCGAGCGAAGCCTGTGGACTCGAATAGTCCTGCCCGAAGTGCCATGGGAAGCCTGCGGAGGAATCGTAATAGCTTGCGGCCGACTTCACATCAAGTCGGATATTCACGCCTGCTTCCTTCGCCTGCTGCGCGAACAGGGTTGCAGCCTCTTCCGCACCAGGAAACGCCTTCGATGTCGAGAGGGACACGGTCAGGCCAGATTGCCCCGCCGACCTCAGCAGCGACTTGGCTTTGTCGACGTCCCGAACGCTCTTGAGTGTGGAGTCGAAGTACTCGGAGCCCGCCCCGAAGAGGTCATTGCCAGGTGTGCCGAAGCCTGCAAGGGCGCCGTCTATCAGTGCTTGTCGGTCCGCGACAAGCTTCAAGGCCTGGCGCACGCGAACGTCCTTGAACGGCGCTGACGTGATGTCCATATAGAAAAAGGTTGCATTAGGCGAGGGAGCGCGCAGCAGCGTGAAGGCGCCCGCGGCGGCCTGCTTACCCGCTAGGGGGGGAAGCAATGTCGCGACGTCCAGCTGGCCACCCTCGAGTGCGTTGACCATCGCGGTCGGATCGGTGAAGCTTGAATTCACTATCAGCTCGTCGATATACGGTCCGCCGTGCTGCCAATAGTCGCGATTCGCGACAAACGTGCTCTGGGCACCGGGCGTGAAAGACTTATAAGAGAACGGTCCGGTGCCGATTGGCCTGCGGGCAAGTGTTTTGAGCGATGATCCGCTCTGTCGGACGCTATACGACGCGTTCACGGCACTGAGAGTCGGGAATTGGGCCGAAGGCTTGAGAAGGGGAACGATGACCGTCAACTTGCCGGAAGACCGGACATTCTTGTAGTCGATGAGGGAGTTCAACGACCCGAATGTCAGGCTGTCTTTGTCGCCCCAGCCCTTGATGGTGTAAACGACGTCCTCTGCTGTGAGGGTCTTGCCGTCGTGCCACGTGACGCCGTCACGCAACTTAAACGTCCACACTGTCGCGTCGGCGTTCGGCTCCGCCGATAAGGCGAGTTTCGGCGTAAGGCTCTTCAGGTCGCTGGCGAGGTCGAACAGCCGATCGTACAGTTGTTCGCCCCGGACAATGGCCGGAGGGCCGGTGATGGATGGCGCCAGGTCTTCCAGCGTGCCCTGCCCGATGACGCCGACGCGAAGACTGCCTCCGCGCACGGGTTTGCCCGACGCTTTCGCGGTCGCGCTAGGGCTCGTGCCGCTGCTGTGGGTGCAGCCATCGAGCAACACGGCGCCCGCGATCAGGGCCGCCCCCCCGAATAGGGCGTGTCGCCGCGATATCCCGGCGCTGGCAACGTCGCTGTTACCTAAAGGTAATCCTGTGGAGCGATCATCCATTGTTTAATCCTCTCGACGGCGACGTGTTCTGGTCTGAGCGGGCGGATCGACTTCGGGGTTGGAGTGGGCGACGGGACGTCTCCTCTGCGCGCGGCGTCGCGAGCGCTTGCCGTGCGGCGACATCGGACACGTTGCACGTCCCGCTAGACGTGTCCCGCCAGACCGCCACCGCACTACTGCGTAAATTACGGTGGCAAATATTCGTTGTCAATGGTTCGCGGTGATTTATTTAGGCGCCCCGGCCCGCTAACCTTGCTGGGCAAGTCACACCGCGTCTGGACGGCTCAGTGATGGTCCGCGTCCCGGCCGGCCTCGATCACCGCAAAGCAGATGGGGGACGTCGTCATCGAAGCGGGCGAACGCGACGCACCGTCGCGGCCGAAGATGGGGCGGAGGCGTCGTGGCGTTGTCTGTTGACGCAGAATACGAAGCCGCCGTCGCCGCGGCGATGCACGGACTTCCGAAGGCGCAGGCCTTGCCTGTGGGCGACGTTGGCGGACGTCGAACTGCGTTGAAAGCTATCCAACACCGCATCGCCGCGCTGCACCCGATGCCGTCGGACGTCGACGTCGACGACTTTCACATTCAAGCGGAAGACGGCTCGTTGTTGCTACTTCGCTGGTACAACAAGCGTGGCGCCGAACCTGGCCCGGCCGCCCTCTACGTGCACGGCGGCGGGATGATTCTTGGCAGTGTCGATCTTTATTCCGGGCTCGTAGCGAAGTACGTGTCGCTGAGTAGCGTGCCGATGTTGGCAGTGGAATACCGGCTGGCGCCTGAGCATCCCTACCCCGCAGCTGTCGAGGACGTCTACGCGGCGCTCGTGTGGCTCACCCAGCATGCTGCCGAACTCGAAATCAACACGACTCGGTTAGCGGTCATGGGCGACAGTGCTGGGGGTGGTCTCGCTGTCGCGGCGGCGCTGCTCGCTCGCGACCGCCGCGGGCCAGCCTTGGCCCGCCAGATTCTGATCTATCCGATGCTTGATGACCGCACCGCCCAACCTGACGTCGAACTACGTCGCCACTTGACGTGGAGCCACGATGACAACCTCACCGGTTGGCGGGCGCTACTGGGTCACATCCCTCCCCGCGACGTCCCGTCTTACGCAGCTCCGGCGCGCGCTGCTGACCTGACCGGTTTGCCTGCCACCTACCTTGAAGTAGGGCAGCTTGACCTCTTCCGTGATGAGGCGCTCGCTTTCGTCCATCGGCTCTGCAGAGCTGGAACCGACGTGGAGTTCCATTTGCGTCTTGGCGTGCCACACGACTTCGACATTTTCGCGTGGAAAACGGGTGTCACTCAACGCGCCGTGACGGACCGGGTGCGAGTTCTGCGCTCACTGTGAGTTTGCGCGCGCAGTGCTGGGTCCATGCGCATCGATCGACGGTGAGTGAGCCAGCAGGCGCAGCGCCTCGTCAGCACTGATCCTGCGATAGGTCTCGCGAGCGAGACCGTCGACCGAGATCTCGCGTCGGAGCGCGACCGCCTTGGCCAACTGGCTGTCTGTAAGCTCCGCAGCGCGCGCGGCCTGATAGGCGTTGAACTTCGGATCGACCTCTTTTAGCGGACGTCTCGCAGGCGTAGCTCTCTTGATCGTCACCTCGGCGGCTGTGAAACGTCGCAACACCTTGGTGGGGTTCTGCTCGGTCCGGCGGTCCAGTCCGACGATGTCGACATCGGCGGCAACCGTTCGGCCGGTCGGACTGTAGGCGAAGGTCGAGGCGATGATGTCGCGGAAGGCGGCGATTTCCTTCACTTCGAAGGCCGCCCCCACCGCGTCGGCAGCAGCGAGGTCGCCAACGCTGGCAAGATCGGGCACAGCGAGCCGGCTGATGCCCCGGTCGTTGATGGCGGCGAGTAATTCCTGCGGGTCGTCGCCTAGCAGCACCTCTCGCCGCGGACCCCAGAAGTCGAAATCGGCATGACTGCCATGTCCACCGCCGACATGAAACGCAAATATCTCGGGATATACGTCGAGCTCACCCCGGCGTCGTTCGTCGGCCGCGTAGTAGGCGCAGATCGCCAGCTGCAAAAGATGAGAAGCGCCGACGCCGCCAAGCGGGTCATGGATGACGATTCCGAACCGGTCGTGCCTGTTCCAGGCCGGGAACAGGCCGTCGATGCCGGCCTCAACGTCGTCGCCCACCCGGATGTCGAACTGTGCCGGGTTGAGCTGGGTGCGTGTGTGCATGGGTGCTCCTGTCAGGGCGATCACCATGTGCGAACTATAAGTTACGACATCAAATATTATTTCGCAACAGTTCAATAAATGTTCGCCGCTTCCTGCTCATCTGGATAGGCGACGCCGAGTTCTGCCCGAGCGGAATCCAGCAATTCCATGATTGCGACAGTGTCGTCGTGGGGCACCGAAGGGCTCTCCAGCAGTCCCGCCCGCAGGCATCGCGCCACTTCGAGGATTTCGGGACCGTAGCCCGCGCCCTGCCCGACGATAGGGTCGGGTATCCGGCGCACCTTTTCGCCAGAGTGAACAAGTAACCCGCTCGGACGGTAGAAGTCGCCTTCGGTGCGGATCCACCCAGTCGACCCGTAGATTGCCGCCTGATTCGATGTGAGCACCGACGCCGAGCACCACAGCTGCGCAGTGCTGCCGGACTGGGCCGTCCATTGCATTGCGACTGTCGCGTCGCATCCGGATTCGGCCAGCTCGCCGTTGACGGCCACCGACGTCGGTGCGCCAAGGAACAGATGCGCGAATGTGATCGGATAGATTCCGAGGTCAAGCAGCGCTCCCCCGCCGTTGTGGAGATCGTAGAGCCGATGCGACGGGTCATAAGCAAGACCTAGACCGTGATCGGCCCGTAGGAATTTGACCTCACCGATAGCGCCGTCGGCGACGAGCTGCTGCGCTTGGCGCACGAGCGGATTGAGTCGCATCCACATCGCTTCCATCGCGAACACGTTCGCTTGCCGCGCCGCTCGAAAGATTTCGCGTGTCGCTTCGGCAGTGAGGCTAACCGGTTTCTCGATCAGGACCGGTTTTCGGGCGTCGATCGCGAGCAGCGCGTGTTCGCGGTGGAACGGATGGGTCGAGGCGACATACACGACGTCGATGTCGGGATCGACGACCAGCTCCGAATAGCTGCCGTAACTCACGCAGCCCTCGAACCTGCTGGACAGCGCCCGGGCCCGGGACAACGATCGAGCGCCGACGGCGGCTACCCGGTTGCCCTCGCTGAGGGCGATCTCCCGCCCGACCGTCCACGCGATTTCTCCAGCGCCAAGTATGCCCCACCGAATGTCGCGATCAGCCGTGACGGGCACCGACCCAGTCTTTCACACAGTTAGCTGCTCACGAATATTTTTGGACGACTTTCACGAGCGACGGAGCAGTACTTGAGTGTCCCAGCCGCCAGCGCAACAGCCCCAGCGACGAAGGCGGCACGGTACGAGCCGTCGCCGACCACCAGTCCGCCGACCGCGGTGCCGACCGCGACGCCAACCGTGATAGCCGCGGCATAAAGCCCGTAGGCCTCGGTCATCATCGCGGCCGGCGTCACCACGGCCAGTGCCGACGCCTGCAACGCCAGCAGCGGCGCGAAGCCAGCTCCTGCGAATGGCAGCAGAAAGGCCAGACTCACCGGGCCGGTCGCCAACGCCAACGCCGCCGTGCTCAGCGAACACGAAGCCAACAGCGCAACAAGTCGGCGGGTCAGCCTTTCCGTGGGGTACCGCATCGCCAGCAGCCCACCCACGGCGCTCGACAGCGCCCATATCACGTACACCAGGCTCAGCCATGCCTCAGTTCCACTGGCCTGCATCAAGGTGATGATGCCGATTTCAGTAGCGCCGACACCAATCCCGAGGGTGAGAGCGATCAGCAGTTGAGTTCGCACTGCCGCACACCGCACGGGCCCAACGAGGCCCCTGCCGGTCACACCTCGCGATCCTTTGACCTGGCGGGTCTCGGCCAGGGATCCGAACGCAACGGTGATCAGAGCCCAGACGAGCCCGGTCGCCGCGATCACTGTGTGGGCGCTCGTTCGGGCCGCGAGCCCGAGCATGAGCAACGGACCCAATAGGAAGGCGAGTTCTTGCAGCGTCGCATCGAGGGTGACAAGCCGGTCGAACGCCGCTGCCGGCAACATCCAACGCCAAACGACCCGCGCCGACGACGACGTGGGTGGCAGGGCCAAGCCGCACAGCAACGCCAATGCTGGCAATACGGCGACGGGCGCCGTTTGACTGAGCATGCCGAAGGTCAACATTGTGGCTGCCGTCGCGGCGGCTGAGGCGTACAGCACCGGCGTCTGTCCGATTCGGTCGGCCAGGCGACCTGTGAGTGGCGCGGACACCGCCACGCCGATCGCGCAGGCGGCGCTGGTCAGACCGGCCATTCCGAACGAAGTCCCGGATTCTCTGGCTGCCAGGATGAAAAGCAGGCTTAGCCCGCCAATCGGGATTCGGGCCAGTAACGCCAGCGCGAGCGACGAGCGGGCCAACCGCAGCGAGGGCGGACTCGACTTGTGCGAGACCGCAACATCTTGCGCTGTCACGGCGCCTGCAACAACGGCGCGAGGATCGCGATGAGCTGACGCGAAGACAGAACGACGTCTGTGGCCAGCTGTTCGGCGAGCAGACCGTCATACGCCGCGAGCAGGAGACGTGCGCGCGCGGCGAGTTCGCGCTCGACGCCCAGATGTCGCAGGAGATCGACGTACAGGTCGAGATATGCGCCGACCCAGCGCCTTGCGTGTAGCCGCAGCGAGGGCCGCCGCTGCGCCTCGACCCACAGCGCGTTGCCCAGGATCGCTTGCTTTCGGTGGGTCGTGAAATCCTCACGGATCAGCTTCGCCAATTCGGCTGCCGCCGTGCGTGGCCTCCAGCGCGGTATCGCCGAGCGGCGTGCAACCACGTCGTCCATGGCGTCATCGACGATCCGGACGAACACCGCCTCAATCAGCTCCTCCTTCGACGCGAACCAGTAGGTCGTCGAACTCAGCGAAACTCCTGCGGCCACTGCGACCATCCGGTGCGTCAACCCGTCAGGGCCGACGTCGGCTACAAGTTCGAGCGCCGCGGACACGATGCGCTCTCGTCGATCCTGCCCGGTGGCCGTGTGCACATCAGCCACAGTACAGATGTACCAGAGCCTACCGAGCCGCGATCAGGTCGACCGGCCGACCCGGGCGTCTCACCAAGCCAGAAGTGTCAGGTCAGCCACGTGCTCGAGAAATCGTAATAATTACAAGAGAACGCGTTGGTCGTTTTAGCACCCCGCACCTTCGTCCCGTACGCGTCGAGCCAATTGTTCGTCGCCGGAATGATGTAAGGGCCGTCCTTCACCTGCTGTTCCTGCACGGCATGCCACTTGTCCCGCGCCTTGCCTTCGTCGACCTCGCCGATCGCGTCGAACACGAGCTTGCTCGCTGTGGGGTCGCCGCCGAAATGCGACTCGTTGTACGGCCCGGCGGGAACCATCGACGAGAGGTAGAAAACGGCGAGGGAGTTGACGCCGGTGCTGAAGAACGTGACTGAGAAGTCTCGGGTGAAAAACCCCGCCTGCGGCGTGTAGAACTCGGCCGGCGTGTAGCGCTGCACGTTGATTGTCACGCCGGCAGTTTTGGCCTGCTGCTGCAGCAACGTCGCGGTGTCCGACTGCCCCGGGACAACGCCAGAGGTCTTGAGAGTCAGTTTCAAATCCGACGCACCGGCAGATTTGAGCAGCGACTTCGCCTTGTCGATGTCCTGATGCTGGGTCAGGTCGCTGGCCCAGTATCGGTCGGTGAAGCCCGGCGCGTCGTTGGATAGGCTGGCATAGCCCTGGTAGACATTCGAGACGAACTGATCTCGGTCCGGGATGAGCTTGAGCGCCTGGCGGATGACCGGATTCTTCAGGGTGCCCCGATCGACGCGCATCACGGGTCCGACGAAACCCGGTCCCGGCTGGTTGCCCAACACGATGCGTCCAGTACGCGCGTTCGCCTGGGCCAGCGCCGGCGGCACGCCCGGCGCGACGTCTATGGCATTCGCGAGCAGCGCGTTGAGCCGGCTCTGGTCCGATATGTACGTGGAGTCGACCACGAGCGAGTCCAGGTAAGGGCCGCCGTGGCGCCAGTAGTTCTTGTTGGCGTCGAACAGACTGTAGGAGCCGGGCTTGAACGTCTTCAGCGTGAACGGCCCCGTTCCATTCCCATTGCTGAAGTCCTTCGTCCCTGCCTGCACGATGTAGCAGTTTGGGAAGCACGTGACGCTGGTGAAGTCCGCGATAGCTACCTTCAGCACGATTTCGACCGTGTAGTCATCGATCTTGCGGGCCTTGCCAAAGTCGACGATCGTCGCCAGCACGGCGTTGAAAACGTTTGCCTTATCCCCCCAACTGTGCTGAATCGTGTAGACGACGTCGTCGGCATTGAAGTCCTTGCCGTTGTGCCAGACAACGCCACGCCGGAGGTGAAAGGTCCACGTCTTCGCATCGGCGCTCGGGGTCGCGCTCTCGGCCAATGCTGGAATCGTCGTGCCGTTCGGGCCAGGCAGAAACAGCGGGTCGTACAAGCTGAACAGCCGGATGAAGTCCGAAATCCCGATCGTCGTCAGTGGACTTATCGTCTCGACGGATCCGTTGGTCAGGGCTCCGACGCGCAGTGTGCCGCCACGCGAGATTCGGCCCGCGGAGGTCGGCCCGCCTGAGTACGACTTCTTTCCGGTGGTGGCCGCCGCACAGGCGCTCAGCCCGATGGTCGCAGCGGCCATACCGAGCGTGCCGGCGAGAAATGTCCGCCGGCTGGTCCCAGCGGATGCCGGAAGCCACAGATCATCGGTGCTCATGTCCGCGCTCCTGTCGGTCGACGTTGCGCAACCGCCTGCCGATGCTGGGTCACACTGCTGCCGTCACGCTGGGCACGGCGCTCATCAGACGCTGGGCGTAGTCCGACTCAGGGGCGTCAAGCACGGCCCTGGTCGCGCCGGTCTCGCAAATCCGACCACCCTGCAGCACCAGCACGCGGTCGGCGAGGTTCGCCACCACGCCCAGATCGTGCGTGATGAACAGCATCGACAGTCCGAGCCGCTCGCGCAGATCACGCAGCAGCGACAGCACCGCTGCCTGCACGGACACATCCAGCGCCGAGGTGATTTCGTCGCAGATCAGGATCTCGGGATTCGTGGCGAGGCCGCGCGCGATTGCCACACGTTGACGTTCGCCGCCTGAGAGTTGGCGCGGCAGGCATTCCGCCAATGAGGGCTGCAGTCGCACCAATTCCATGAGTTCTTCGACTGTTCGACGATCGCTCTTCCGGCACAAGCGCAGCGAGCGTTCGATCGCGGTGCGAACGGTTTGCCTCGGGTTCAGGGCGGCTGTGGCGTTCTGAAACACGATCTGGACCAGCCGTCGCTGCTCGACGGTGCGTTTCTGCGCGACCGGAGCCAACTGCTGGCCGAGCAGTTTGATCGAGCCGGTCTTGTACGTTTGAATGCCTGCGACTGTCCGGGCAATCGTCGTCTTGCCACTGCCGGATTCGCCGACCACCGCGACGCATTCACCTCTGTTGAGGGTGAAGCTGACGTCGGCCACGGCAGCGACCGGAACCCCTCGCACCCGGTATTCGATCGACAGGTTCTGAACGGCGAGAAGCTCTTTGGACGAATCCCGCTCGGCGACTGGCGCAGTGTCGTGGATCACCGACACCTCGGAGGTCAGCGGATGGAAGCAGCTCACCAATCGCTCGGTGGCGTCGATCGGTGCGAGTGGCGGCTCCTCGGCTCGACAGATGTCGGTGGCGTGCGGACATCGCCGTGAGAAGGAGCACGACCGGTCGTCCCGCTCGGCCAGCGATATCGAGACCCCGGGCATGGCCTGCACGAGCGTCAGCGCCCGGTGATCTGGAGTCGATTGCAGCAGACCTCGGCTATAGGGGTGCGCCGGGCGATCGATCACCTGGTCAACTGTCCCGACCTCCACGACCTTGCCCGCGTACATCACCGCGACGTGCGTGGCCAGCTGAGCCACCACCGCGAGGTCGTGGGAGATGTACACCATCGCCACCGCCAGGTCGCGACGCAGCCGGCGCAGTTCTTGAAGCACCGCGCCTTGGGTGATCACATCCAAGCCGGTCGTCGGCTCGTCGAGCACAATCGTCCGCGCGCCTGACAGCAGCGCGATCGCCAGACACACGCGTTGTTGCTGACCGCCCGAAAGCTGGTGCGGGAACCGGCGCTGGAACTCCTCCGATGTGGCGAGACCGACGATCTCGAGGACTTCGGCCCGCTCAGCGCCCAGATCCTTCGACTGTTTCTGCTCGTTCGCGTCGCGATGCGTCTGCATCTCGCGCAGCGCCCGTCCTATGCGCATCGACGGATTGAGCGCGGTCCCCGGAGACTGTGGAACATAGCTGAGGTAGCGGCCGCGCAACGCCGCAAGACTGCGGGCGTCGGTGAGGTCGAAGGGCGGATGCCCAGGCAGGGTGACGGTGCCGCGTGCCAGCCGCGCGCCACCCTGCGCGAAGCCGAACAGGGACAAGGCCGTCGTGGTCTTGCCGCTACCGGATTCGCCTACGACACCCAGGATGTCGCCGCGGCCCAATCGCAACGAAACGCCGTCGACGATAGGAACGCCGGCGGCGGTCTCGACCCGCAGGTCGTGCAGAGCGATTGCCGCCTCGTCTGGCTCGACGTCGACTCCCCCGTCGCTGGTCATATCAGGCCACCTCCTTCAACGCGTGTAGGGGCGGCGTCGCGACCGGCGTGGCACCGGCTCGTCTACGCCTGCGGCGGCTGACGACGCGGCCGCCCACGACCCGGATGTAGGCGTCGGCGATCAGGTTGATCGAGATGGTGAGCAACGCCAGCATGACCGCGGGGGCGACGACCGCGGCCGGATTGAGGATGAACGTGGCTTGGTTCTCGGATGTCATCAGACCCCAGTCTGCGGCCGGCGGAGTGAGCCCAAGGCCGAGATAGTTGAGGCTGGCCACCAACAAGATCGAGACAGCGAAGCGGATGCCGAAGTCGGCCAGGATCGTGTGCATGATGTTGGGCAGTATGTCGCCGCGCCAGATGACCAGCGTCGAATCACCTCGCGCCTGCGCCGCCTCGACGTAAGACTGTTTGCTCACCGACTGCGTCGCCGTGCGCGTGACGCGGGCAATCGGCGGGGCGAGCGCGAAGATGACGCTGACGATCAGCACCCATATGTGCTGTCCCAGGCCGCCGATGAGGAGCAACAGCAGCAGCAGAGGGGGAAAGGCGAGGAACACGTCGACGACCCGCATCGCGATGGCGTCGCTCGTACCGCCGCGGTAACCGGCAAAGAGGCCGATGGTGACACCGACGAGATAGGCGAGCACCGTCGCCGCAAAGCCGATGCCGATGACTGAGCGCCCACCGGCAAGCACGCGGGACAAGACGTCGCGACCGAGGAAGTCAGTCCCCAGGAGGAAGCCGTGTCCGGGTGGGGCGCTTGATGTCCCGACGATGGCCGTGATCGAGTGTGGGGTGAACAGCGGTCCGAGAAGGGCTATAGCGAGGACCGCCACGAGCACGATCGTTCCGATCAGTCCGCTAGGCACCTTCAGGATGCCTTTGATCGTTTTCCCGTTCATGCGAAGCTCGTCCTCACCTTCGGGTCGAGGAATACGCAGATGACGTCGGCGACCAGGTTGATGAAGATGTAGACCGCGGCGAGGATCGTGGCGATCACCAGGATTTGCTGGGTGTCCTGCGACGAGATCGCCCGCACCAGATCGTTTCCGATCCCGGGGAAGCTGAAGACGCTCTCGACGACGATGATCCCGCCGATGAGATATTGCAGTTGCTGAGCCACGATCTGCACGGTCGGCGCAAGAGCATTCGGCAAGACGTATTTCAAGATGATCGCGCGCTCGCTGTAGCCGTTGATGCGTGCCATCGTGACGTAGTCCTGCGAGACGATCTCGGCGACCGAGGCCCGCAGGAGCCGCGACCCGAAACCGACACTGGTCAGCAACAGGGTGGCCACCGGCAGCACCAGCCCCTTGGGACTGGACAGCACCGACGCGCCCTGTGAGATGACGCTGACCGGCGGCAGCAGGTTGAACTGGTCGAAGAACACCGCGATCAGAACGGTGCCGATGAAGAACTCCGGCAAGGCGCCGACGGCCAGCGCCCCGGTCGTGATCGCGCTGTCGCGCGGGCTGCCCGGTTTCAAACCGGCCAGCAGGCCAAGAGCGATCATAATCGGCACGAAAATGATCAGAGTGATCAGCGCCAACACCGCCGAATGCTCCAACGCCGGAATCACCGTGTCTGAGACCGGCACCTTATTGCCCTGCACCAGCGCGGCGGTCGAGTTACCGAGATGGCCGGTGAGCAGATTGCCGAGGAACTTGAAGTAGCGCTCCCACAGAGGCAGGCCGCCACTGAGTTGACGCTCGATGTCGGCTGTCTGCTTCGCTGTCGCACTCCTGCCGAGCACGGCTTCGACCACGTTGCCCGGCAGGGCGATGATAGCGACATAGATCAGCACCGAGGTGGCGAAAACTGTCACCACGCCAACCGCCGCGCGACGCCCGATGTAGAAGCCGAGCGAGTGACGCTGCCGCATCGACAGCCGAACCGCCCCGTCTGTCAGCGGCGCCTGGAATTGATCGACACCCTGCGCCAGCACCATCGGAAGACTCCCTGCAGTTGCCTGCCGTTCGCGGTGGCGCGAACTTACCTTCCACGAATATTTGCCGTCAAGACTTCGAACAAGCGATTCGAAATCGAAACGCAAGAGGTGAAGCGGCGTCACGGAAGGCGAAGGCGCGGCGTCGCCGGCCGCGGAAAACGGTGGCCGGCGCTGATCGAGCTCACCACCAAAGCCCGCGACCGCGGCGTCGCAGTCGCCCTCTCAAGCTGCTATCCACGGTCTACCGGCCCCGCTGATCGACGCCGTCGAGCACGGCGCACACTCCCCTAAAGACCATCCATGGCGTTCGAAGCGGAGGTGCTCAAGGCGGCCGCGGGCGGCGGCGCGCGGGTCGAGCAGTTAACAGCGCGTCCTTAGCTCAGAATGGATATTCATGGCTCATACCGATCTGTCACTTGCCGAACTCGGTTCCTACCGATCTTCGGTCAAAGCGCCGAGTGACGTGGAGTGCTTTTGGCAGCGAACCCTTGACGAAGCGCGATCCTTCACCCGACCGGTCGACCTGCGTCGAGTGCCAACCGGGCTCAGCCTGATCGACACGTTCGACGTCGTCTTCAGCGGATTTGGCGGCCATCCGATCCGCGCTTGGTATCACCGCCCGACAACCGCCGGGAGCGACCCGATCGGCGTCGTTGTCCGCTTCCAGGGATACGGAGGCGGCCGGGGACTCGCCCATCAGGTGAGCCACTACGTCCTAGCCGGCTACGCCTGCCTCGAAATGGACACCCGTGGGCAAGGGGCTGGCTGGGGTCCCGGCGACACCCCTGACCCAGTCGGTTCGGCTCCATCCCACCCAGGCTTCCTGACGCGAGGCATCCTCGACCCGAACGATTACTACTACCGGCGGGTGTTCACCGACGCCGTGCGAGCGGTGGAAACGGTGCGTGAGCTTCCGGGAATCGATCCCCGGCGAGTGGTCGTCGCGGGGATGAGCCAGGGCGGCGGCATTTGCCTCGCTGTTACCGGACTCGTCGACGGCATCGCGGCCGCGATGCCCGACGTGCCATTCCTCTGCGACTTCCCCCGGGCCGCGGCGATCGCCGGCGGCCCGCCCTATTCTGAAATCGCCGCCTATTTGTCCGTCCACCCGAATCACATAGGCGCTGCGTTCGACACGCTTGCGTATTTCGATGCGACCGTGCTGAGCCGCTCCGCGGTGGCGCCGGCCCTGTTTTCGGTTGCCCTGATGGATCAGACCTGTCCCCCCTCAACCGTGTACGGCGCTTACCACTCCTACGGTGGCCCCAAGGAGATGAGGACCTATCCGTTCAATGACCATGAGGGCGGCCATGTCTGGCACGAGGCCGAGCAGCTGCGGTGGCTCCTCGACCTGGTTCCGCCGGCGCCACGCTGATCCACGTAGCGCAGCGGCAAAGCGGGAGTGTGTCACCCGCGAGCGAGGTGGCCGGTGAGGTAGGCGAACCCGGCGCGGTGGCGCACGCCGATCTCGGCGAGGTCAGCCTGAATTGACCCGGCGCATGAAATCGAAGTCGCAGCCCGTGTCGGCTTGAGTCACCCGCTCGACGTACAGCTTGCCGTACCCGCGCTGGGGACCGTTCGCGTCTCGGTCGGGCGCGGCCTCCGCCCGGCGGGCGGCGAGCTCGACATCGCTCAGTTCGACGTCGACACGTCGACCAGGCACATCGAGCCTGATCATGTCGCCAGTGCGCAATAACCCGATCGGGCCGCCCACCGCGGCTTCGGGCGTGACTTGCAGGACCGCGGTCCCAGACACCGTGCCCCCGACCCGTCCGTCGGTCAGCCGAACCAGGTCGGTGACGCCGGCGCTCAGCAACTTGTCCGGCACCTGGATGCGAGCTGTCTCGGGCATCCCCGCCGAACCTCTCGGACCGCCGTTGAGCACGACCACGACATCACCTGGGCGAATGTCGAAATCTGGTTTGTAAAGCTGCTCGTCCTGCTCCTCTTTGGACTGGAACACGACGGCTCGTCCACGGTGGGTAAGCAACGCAGGCGACGCGACACCGGTTCGGACTATCGCCCCGTCAGGAGCAAGGTTGCCTGTCAAGACAGCAATTCCGCGCGGCGCGGAAACCGGATTCTCCAACGTGCCGATAACCCGCTCGTCACGGATTACCGCCCCGTCGATCTCCGCACCCAAGGTCCGGCCCGTCACGGTGAGCACCTCGCGATTCAGCAGCGGCCCGAGCGCGTTCATCAACGCCGGCACGCCGCCGGCGTTGAAGAAGTCCGTGTAGTAGAACTGGCCAGACGGCCGCATGTTCAGCAGCACCGGCGTGGTCGCCGAAAGCTCATCGAAGTCGATGAGCTTGAGATCGACGTCCAAGCGGCCGGCGATCGCGAGCAGGTGCAGCACGCCGTTGGCCGAGCCGTCGATGGCCGCGAGCACCCGGACCGCGTTGCGGAATGCGTCGCTCGTCATCACGTGCGAAGGCCGCAGGTCGTCGGCGACGGCGTGCATGATCAGCTCGCCGACGTCGCGGCACATTGCCAGGCGGCGCGAATCGACCGCGGGTATGGCCGAGCTGCCGGCGGGCGCCATCCCCAGCGCCTCGGCCAAAGTCGTCATCGTCCCCGCGGTGCCCATTGTGCTGCAGTGACCGGGGCTGCGCTCAAGGGAACACTCGAGGTCGGTGATGTCGGCCGGTGTGAGCTCGCCGCGGCCCAAGGCCTCAAACGCCCGATGGCAGTCGTAGCCAGAGCCGACGTCCCGACCGCGCCAGAACCCGCTGAATGACGGTCCCCCGGGAATGACGATCGTCGGCAGATCGATCGACGCAGCGGCCATCAGCATGGCCGGGATCGTCTCGTCGCACGCACCCAGCATGACGAGCCCGTCTACCCCGTGCAGCTCGGCCATCTGCTCGACCTCCATCGACAGCAGATTGCGATGGAGGAAGGTCATTCCCAGCGGATAGGCGAGGTCAGCGCCCAGCGTCATCGTGTTGAACTCGCGCGGGCGGCCGCCGGCCGCCAGCACCGACTCCTTGACCGCGGTCACCATCGAGTCGAAATGGGTGTGGCATCGATTGAAATCGCTGGTGTTGTTGGCGATCCCGATGACCGGACGCTGATAGTCCTTCTCGCGCAGGCCTTGCACCCGCAGGGCGGAGCGTTGGAGAAACCCGTTGACACCGGTGTCGTCGTACCAACGCTGACTACGTAGGTGCCGGTCTTGTCCAGCCACTGATTCCGTCCTCACTGTCCGGTCGAGTTCTAATCTTTCGTCAACAAATATTAGCTGTTAGGTTTGTTCGCGACCAACGCTTCAGCCAACATTTGTCAACGTCTGCACGAGGAGATCCAGCGATGAGCATGGTGCCCCGCTTCAACGTCCACACTGCCACCTACGACCCGCTCCCGGAATTCGGCGGCCAGCAGGCAATCCTGTACAAGTCCGACGACGGGACACGGCTGGCCGGCAGCTTCCAGGAGTCCGGCCGACACACCATGGTGATGCCGTTCGACGAGTTCATCTACGTGGTGACGGGCGGATCCACCATCTCGGTCGACGACGGCGAACCGTTCACGTTGTCGGCGGGCGACTGTTGCTACCTGCGGCAGGGCACGAACGTCACCTTCGAGATGACGGACGACTTTCACGACGTCACCGTCCTGATTTCGGACAAGCCGATCGACGTCTGACAGACCGCGCAAACCAACGCGAGCTCGAGGATCGTCGTAGGCGCTCACCTCCGCGTCCCGCGATCCATCACGGGCGCGCCGAGCCGATCAACATCGACGGTGACGCCGAGACCCGGCAGGTCCGAGACGACGCCGCGGCCGTCCGGCAGCATCCGCGGACCGGTGGCGATCAGCGGCTCAGTCCACTCTGCGAAGAACGACGTCGCGGTGAGGTTGTCCGGGCGGCTACTCGCGGCCAAGTGGGCATTCTGCGCGGTCGTCAGCGCCCCGCCCCACGTGTCGTCGATGGTGAAGGTCATGCCGAGGCCCTGCGCCGCGTCTCGCATCGCGCGGGCCCGGGTGAACCCCCCGACTCGGCTCGGTTTGATGTTCACTGCGCCGGCGCCCACGAAGTACTTCGCCCGCATGAGGTCGTCTATCGTCACGACACACTCGTCGAGGACCAACGGCAGGCTGGTGTGCTTGCGCAGCTCGGCGCAGTCGGTCATGGTGCGGCACGGCTGTTCCAGGCGCACCGGCAGACCGTCGAGCTGGCGCGCGGCCAGCAAGGCCGACTGCAGGTTCCAGCCGCCGTTGGCGTCGGCGATGATCGTGCAGTCCGGCCCAGCCGCCTCGAGCACGACCCGCACCCGCGCCACGTCGTCGGCCACCGCATCACCGACCTTCACCTGTATCACGCGGATGCCGTTCGCGAGTTCCCGCGCGACCGCCTCGCGAGTCGCCTCGGCCGAATCGATCGGCGCGGCAATGAACAGCGGGAACGAGTCCTGCGTCCGCCCGCCAAGCACCTCGCTCACCGGCAGGCGGGCCGCCTGGCCGAGGATGTCCCAGGCAGCCATGTCGACAACGCCCTTGGCCGCGTTGCTGCCGAGGAGCGCGTCATCCATGACGGCGTCGAGGACGTTGACGTTACGTGGGTCGCAGCCGAGCACGGCATCGGCGAGCACACCGAGCGCGGCGCGCTCGCCTTCGAGGAAGGACGGCAGGTATGTGCGGCCGTTCGGGCATGTCTCAGCCCAGCCTTCCAGGCCGTCGTCCGTGCTCAGCCGGACCACCAGCGAGGTCTGCGCGAGCGCCACGCGTCCGTGTGACATGCCGTACGGGCCATATGCGTACGCGACGTCGTACTCGTAGACCTGCACGCGGGTGATCTTCATGGACACCCTCCCGTTGACCAGGTCCTTGTGCCTCGCCGGACGCTTGGGCTGGCGGCCGACCGACAACGAAGGAGATGCGCCCGAACGTCCCGACGCCCCCGTCGACACCTGTCGCCGGGTCCGGCGATCCTCAGTCCGTGACGGTGCCGGTCTGAATGCCGGTCTGAATGCCGATCGCCTTAAGCCTCGTGTACTCCTCGATGCCCGCCACGCCGCCTTCTTTCCCGTAGCCCGACTCGTTAAACCCGCCCAACGGATAGTCCGGGCCGACCACGAGATGGGTGTTGAGCCAGACGTTGCCGAAGTCAAGGCCGTTGAGCAGGCGCAAACCCTGCGCGATGTCGGCCGTCCACACTGACCCGGACAGGCCGAACGGGACACCGTTTGCCAGCTCGAGAGCCTCAGCGGCAGTCGAAAACGTCTGGACGGTGATCACCGGTCCGAATATCTCTTCCTGAACCAACTCGTCTTCCTGGAGAAGGCCGGTGACGACGGTCGGTTCGAAGTAGAAACCCGGCCGCGGGACCCGGTGTCCACCCAGAACGACCTTCGCGTGACCGGGGCGCCGCTCGATGAGGCCTTCGACCCGGCGAAGCTGCCGCTCGGAGATCAGCGGGCCGAGCGTGGTCTGCGGATCAGCGGGATCGCCGACCACAACCGACCCGAGCTCGGTCACCAGCCGATCGACGAACGCGTCGGCGACCGACTCCGCGACGATGACCCGAGTTGCGGCCATGCATTCCTGGCCGGCGTTGTACGTGCCCATCACTGAGACTTTCGCGGCGGCCGCGGCCAGATCCGCATCATCGAGAATGATCACCGGCGCGTTTCCGCCCAGCTCCAGCACTGATTTTCGCGGCTTGCGCGAAGCCCCCTCTGCGATGGCCCGTCCGGTCGCGACCGAACCAGTGAACGACACGAGATCGACACCGGCGTGTTCTGCCAAGTGCTTGCCGGTGGTCTGACCTGAGCCGTGCACCAGATTTAGCACACCGGGCGGCAAGATGTCCGCGGCCAGTTCGACGAGGCGCGTGGTCGACAACGGCGTGTCCTCAGCCGGTTTCAACACCATAGTGTTGCCGGTCGCCAACGCTGGAACGACCTTCCAGACCGCCATCCACAACGGGTAGTTCCACGGCGTGATCGCCGCGACGACGCCGAGCGGCTCCCGGCGAAAGGTGGTCGTGACGCCCACGGCGTACTCCCCCGTCGTCTGCGCCGACAGCGACCGCGCAGCGCTCGCGAAATATCGGATCGAGTCCAGCACGAGCGGCAACTCGTCCTCGCTCACCGCCGAAACCGGCTTGCCGACGTCCGCGACCTCAAGCTCCTGCAAGCGCGGCAGGTCGGCGGCAACGGCGTCCGCCAGACGATGCAACAGGCGGGCGCGGTCGCCGTAGGGCAGCGCCGCCCAGCCCGGCGCCGCGCGTCTGGCAGCCGCAACCGCCCGATCGACATCCGCAAGGCTGGACGCGCGAAAACTCGTCAGCACGGTTTCGGTCGCCGGATCAACGACGTCGAGGCGATTGTCAGCCGATCCCTCAGCCCAGACGCCGTCAATCAGATTGCGAACCTCGACCACAGTCCTGGACGTCACTCAAGCACTCCTCATGATGAACTTCCGACCCGACCCGACCCGACCCGACCCGACGCCACCGACCGCCAGTCGCGGTCTCGCGCCCCACGCGGTTGCTCTGCGGGCGAGACTACCGCTAAATTATCGACAACAAATATTAGATCGGACGCCGATTGAGTTCAAGGAAGGGCGCACCTATCGCCGCCGGCAGCACCCGACTCTCCGACGACGTTCACCTCGAACCCGACGAGATCGGGATCCTGACAGGATCGCACGGCCTCGCGGGCGCTATGTCGATGCGCATCATCCTGGCGGCCGCCCGGGCCCAGGGCGCATCGCGGCTGATCCCGGTGAGCGCAGCCCACGTCGACAGCTGCCTATATCACGGCCCGTCCAGCATTGACTTCGCCAAGGCCCTGCTCGACGGCGGCGGCCAAGTGCAGGTGCCGACCACGCTCAACGTCGGGGGCATCGACCTGAGCCGGCCCGACATCTTCATCGGCTCAGCCGAAGAGCGCGACGGCTCGCGCGAATTGATGAACTGCTACGTCCAACTCGGCTGCCAACCCACATTCACCTGCGCTCCCTATCAACTCCCCGGGCGGCCGGAACCCGGCGCCGACGTCGCGTGGGCCGAGTCGAACGCCATCGTCTTCGGCAACAGCATGATCGGCTTGCGCACCAACCGCTACGGCGACCTGATCGACATCTGCGCCGCAATCACCGGCCGGGTCCCCTACTCAGGGCTCCACGTCCCCGAGAATCGGGCCGCGCGCGCGGTCTTCACTGTCGAACCCGACGTGCAGGGCACTGATCCCGACCTGCTGCCCGCGCTGCTCGGTCATCACGTCGGCAGGCGAACCGGGTCGCTCGTCCCCGTGATCGACGGCTTGCAGGGCGTCGACATCGACGAGGACTGGGGCAAGTCGTTCGGTTCGGCGAGCGCGTCGAGCGGAGGCGTGGCCATGTTTCACATCGCCGGCGTGACACCGGAGGCGCCTGACCTGGCCACGTCGCTGCGTGGGCAACCGCCACTGCTCGAACTGCGCATCGGGGTCGCCGACGTCGCGCAGGCGCACCGCGAGCTGACGAGCGCCGCGGTCGACGCGCCGCTTGGCGGGGTCAGCATCGGCACGCCGCACCTGTCCCGCAACCAGCTGATCGAGATGGCCGACCAACTCGCCGGCCGGTCTGTCCGGGTCCCGACGTACGCGACCTCGAGCCGATCGGTCTTCGCCGCCGAGCCCGACGCGGTCCGCAGCTTGGTCGCCAGCGGAGTCACGGTCGTCGCCGACACCTGCACCTACGGTCCCTCGAAGGTCATGAAACCGGACGGCGCAGTGCTGACCAACTCGGCCAAATGGGCCTATTACGCGCCTTCGCATTTGGGGTTCCAGGTGTTGCTGGCCAGTCGATTCGACTGCCTGGAAAGCGCTGTGCGCGGCGAGATCGTGCTCCGGCATGGCTGAGAGCCGGCCGTGGGCGGCCGGCGAACTGCTGCTCGGACCGGACACCGGATCCGGTCCGTTGGTCGCTCTCACCGAGCCGCTCAGCTTCTGGGGCGGGGTGGATGAAAAGACCGGCACGATCATCGAAGCCCGCCATCCCCAGTTCGGCGTGTGCCTGGCGAAAACGGCGTTGCTCATCTCGGCGACACGCGGATCGAGTTCCTCGAGCAGCACGTTTCTCGAATGCATCCGCCGCGGCACCGCCCCCACATTGGTGCTGCTCACCGCCCCTGATCCGATGTTGGTCACCGCCGCGGCCGCCGCGTGGGAGATATACGGCCGCTCCCCGTCGATTGTTCTGCTGAGCGAGCCGGCCGATGCCGCCGGCGTGTCCGCCGTCCAACTCGAGGCCACCGGTGCGGTGCTGGCCCTCGCGTCAGGGCCCGTTTCGTGACGATCCGACAGCTGAGCGGCGCGCAGGTGCGGCATCACCTGCCGATGACCGACGCGATCGTCGCGGTCCGCCAGGCATTCGTCGGGTTGGCCGCGGACGAGTTCGACATGCCGCTGCGGACCGCGCTCGGGGACGGTGCTTTTTTGATCATGACCGCCCGCCACCGCCCAACCGCCTCGATAGCGGTGAAGTCACTGACCATCGACTTCAACCGGCGCCCGGCCATCCAGGGCGTCGTCACCTGGGCTGCCACGACTGGCTCGGAGCTGCTGGTCGTCGACGCAGCCGAAGTGACCACCCTGCGCACCGGCGCCGTCGTCGGAGTGGCTACCGACCTGCTGTGTCGCGACGACGCCAGCACTCTCGTCCTCATCGGCCTCGGCGAACTGGCCCCGGATCAACTTCGGGCCGTGCGCGCGGTCCGCCCGATCCGCAACGTCATCCTCGTCGCCACCGATCTCGCACGCGCGGAGGCGTTCCGCTCTCGTCACGCCGTCGAACTCGCCGACCTCGAGGTCACTGTCACCACCGACGCCGACACAGCCGTTTCGGCCGCCGACGTCATCTGCTGCGCAACGCCGGTCCGCGAGCCGCTCTTCCAGACGGACGCACTGCCCGCACGCGTCCACGTCAACGCCGTCGGCTCGTACCGCCCGTCTATGCGCGAACTACCCGACGGGCTCCTGGCGACCGCGACCGTCGTCGTCGATCTGCGTGCGGCCGCGCTGGCCGAGGCCGGCGAGATTCGGCACGCCGTCGCGTCCGCGGCGTTGGACGAAACCGCCCTCATCGAGCTCGGTCCCGCATTGGACGGCCAGCTGGATCTCGGTCCGCGGACCGTCTTCAAGAGCGTGGGCCTGGCAATTCAGGACTGGGCAATTGTGCATTCGCTGGCTAGCCGCACGGCCGACGTAGGAACTCTTGAATCGTTGACCTGAAATATTCGTAGATGTTAGGTTTAGATCTGCCGTCGTGACTCGCCTTCGACTATCCCCCGTTGCGTCAGGAGTGCTCGTGCCAGCAGTCGCCGATCTCAGCACGACATTTCCGTCTCCAGCTGTCCACGACCTACTGGTCGAGCATCGGTTCGCGCACGTTATCGACGGCCAACTCAGCGACGGCGACGGACCGCAAACGCATGAGGTCGTCAACCCGTCGACCGGCGCCGCGATTGCCCGGGTGCCATTGGGGACGGCCGCGGACGTCGACGCCGCGGTACGGTCCGCCCGCCGTGCATTTCCCGCTTGGCGAGCGCGGACGCCGAGTGATCGAGCAACCATTCTCCACGCCTTGGCCGATCTGGTCGACGCGAACGCAGAGACCTTCGCTCAGCTTGAGGCGCTCAACGTAGGTAAGCCGCTGAATGTCGCTCGAGAAGAAATCCCGGTTGGCAGCGACGTTTTCCGGTTCATGGCCGGCGCCGTCCGAGCACAGCAGGCTCCCGCGACGCAGGAGTACTCCCCCGGCAACATCTCAATCATCCGCCGCGAGCCTTTGGGTGTCGTCGGTGCGGTGACGCCCTGGAATTATCCGCTGATGACCGCGCTGTGGAAGATCGCGCCGGCGCTCGCCACCGGCAACACGATGGTGCTCAAACCGTCCGAGTTGACCCCCCTGACCACTCTGCTCTTTGCCGACCTTGCGCGCAGCGTGCTGCCGCCGGGTGTCTTGAACGTCGTGTGCGGCCTCGGGCCCGAGGTCGGCGCGGCGCTGAGCAGCCATCGTGACGTCGAGATGATTTCGCTGACCGGTTCGGTCGCCAGCGGCGTGTCGGTGGCCCGCGCCGGCGCCGACAGCCTCAAGCACGTCCACCTCGAACTCGGCGGAAAGGCGCCCGTCATTGTTTTCGACGACGCCGAACTCGATAACGCCGTCGACGCTGTGCGGACGATGGGCTTTTGGAACGCCGGGCAGGAGTGCGGCGCCGCAACGCGAGTGCTTTGTCACCGTTCGCTGTTAGATCGTTTCGTCACCCAGCTGCGCGACGCGGTGGCCACACTGCGCGTCGGCGGCCCGGACGACGACGCCGCAGAGGTCGGTCCGCTCATCAGCGCCGCGCACCGCGAGCGGGTTCAGACGATGGTCGAACAGGCCCGCGCCGATGGCGCGACGATCTTCAGCGGCGGCACGGACTTCGACGCGCAGACCGGCTTCTTCTTCGCGCCGACCGTCATCAGCGATATCCCGGACGGGGCGGCCGTGACCCGGCAGGAGATCTTCGGCCCGGTCGTGACGGTCGAGACGTTCGACTCCGAGGACGACGCCGTCCGAATCGCCAACGATTCCGAGTACGGCCTGGCCGCCTCGGTGTGGACCCAGAACACCGGCCGGACGCTACGCGTGGTCGACGCGCTCAACTACGGGACAGTCTGGGTCAACACGCATCTGGTCACCGCGAGCGAAATGCCATGGGGTGGTTTTGGGATGTCGGGTTCGGGCCGGGAACTGTCGACATTCGCCCTCGACGATTTCGCGCGCACCAAGCACGTCATGCTGGCCAAGTGACTTCCGCGGAAGGCGAACGCTTTATGACTGACCCGCAGGTCGACGTCCTGATCGTCGGCGCCGGCGCGTCCGGGGCCGTGGCTGCGCACACACTCGCGACAGAGGGTTTCTCGGTCGTGTGCCTCGAGCAAGGTGACTGGGTCAATCCGGAGGACCTGCCAGGGAACAAGCCCGCCTTCGAATTGCTCACACGGCGCCAGTGGGCCTGGGACCCGAACGAGCGACAACTGCCCGCCGATTACCCGGTGAACGTCGATGAGTCCGACGTGCACCCGATCATGTTCAACGGGGTCGGCGGCGGCACCGTTCTGTATGGCGCCCACTGGATGCGCTTGACGCCCTCGGACTTCCGGGTGCGAACGCTCGATGGCGTGGCCGATGACTGGCCGATCGACCACCGCGATCTCGATCCTTTTTACAATGAAGTAGACGCATTTATCGGTGTCTCCGGCCTGGGCGGCGATCCTGCGTACAGCGAGCAGGACTTTCCCCTGCCGCCACACCCCATCGGGCCGGCCGGCGTGCGCGCGGCGACCGGCATGAACAAGCTCGGTTGGCACTGGTGGCCGGGGACCAACGCGATCCCGTCGATGAAGTTCAAGAACATGGCGCAATGTGTGCGTTGGGGGGTCTGCGAGCGAGGCTGCCCAGCCGGAGCCAAGGCCTCCTTCGACATCGGGTACTGGCCGCATGCCACTGCGGCAGGTGCGCAGTTGGTCACCGGCGCGCGAGTCGCGCGTGTCACGCTGGACGCCCAAGGCTTGGCGAACGGCGCGATCTGGCTCGACCAGCAGGGCGTCGAACACCACACCCGAGCGAAGTCGGTCGTGCTGGCCGCGAACGGTGTCGGCACCCCCAGGTTGCTGCTGATGTCGGATGACCTGGCGAATTCGTCCGGGTTGGTCGGCAAGAATTTGATGCTGCACCCCAACTGCGGAGTGACGGCGGTGTACGACGAGGCGCTGCAGAGCTGGAACGGACCTGCCGGCCAGTTGATCTACTCGATGCAGTTTTATGAGACCGATACGGCGCGCGGCTTCGTCCGCGGGGCTAAGTGGAACCTCATGCCGATTCCCGGCGTCTTGGGAATTCTGGAGATGTTCCGTGACCTGCCGTTCGAGCAGCGCTGGGGCGCCGGGCTGCACGAGTTGTCGCGGCACGCGGGCAAGGTCCTCAACTGGGTCGCGAACGTGGAAGATCTACCCGAGGAGTCCAATCGCGTCACGTTGGATCCGGTGCTGACCGACTCCAGCGGCCTGCCCGCGCCGGCCGTGGCCTACCGCATCAGCGAGAACACACAGCGAAATATCGACTTCTCCCTTGATCGCATGACCGAGGCCCACGAGGCGGCCGGGGCGATCGACACCCGCCGCATCCCGTTGTGGGTCGACGCACCCGGGCACCTGCTCGGAACGGCTCGGATGGGCGACGACCCGGCGACTTCCGTGGTCGACCGGTTCGGTCGCTCCCACGACGTGCCCAACCTCTTCATCATCGATGGCAGCGTCATGGTCACCAGCGGCGGCGTGAATCCGACATCCACGATTTCGGCGCTGGCGTTGCGAACCGCGCGCCACATCGCCCGCACCGCCCACGCTCAAAGCGTCCCGGCGTGAGCGGCGAGGTCTTGTCGCCCGGCCAGTTCGACCAGTTGCGCGCGGTCGCCCGGGTTTTGATTCCCGGCGACGGCCACTCGCCGGCAGCGAACGAGCTGAATGATTACGACGAGTTGCTCCGCCGGGCGGTCGACGCCCTCGGGCCGGAGGCCGACGCACTGTGCCACGCGTTGACCAGGCTGCCGGCAAATGTCGAACTGGCGGTGTTGGAGGGGTTCGCGCTCGACGAGGCGGCGGCGTTCGACCTGATCTCGACGGCGGTCGCGGGTGCGTACTTCATGTCGGAGCACGTGCTGCAGTCGATCGGGTATCCGGTTGGCGCACGGCATGCCGCGCCCCACGATCGCGCCGCCGAAGAGCTCGGCAACGGACTGCTGGACCCGATGTTGGCCCGCGACCCGCTCGTCGTGCTCCCGCCGGCGACAGCCCAACATCTTCATAGCGACCCCGAATGACGACCTGGCCGACCGGTCTGCTGACTCCGCTGGTGACGCCGCTGCGAGACGACGCCGTCGACAACGAAGCGCTGGACCGCCTCGTCGAGAGTCAGCTTGCCGCGGGCGTGAACGGGATCGTGGCCGGCGGCGGGACGGGCGAGTTCGGCGCGCTGGGCACGGACGAGCGGATGAGCATCACCGAATCGTTGATCACGCTGCTCGACGGCCGCGTCCCACTCATCGTGCAGACGGGTGCGCTTGCCACCCGCGATTCGGTGCAGCTGAGCGTGGCGGCCGAGCGGGCCGGGGCAACCGGATTGCTGCTGGCCTCGCCGTTCGGCGAGCCGATCACGTGGCGCGAACGCAAGCGGTTCTACGAGGATGTAGCCGACGCCGTGTCGCTCCCGATCATGATCTATAACACGCCACCGTCCGGACTGCTCGCTTTCGAGCAGATCGAGGAGCTCGCCAAGATCGAAAATATCACCGCGATCAAGGACAGCTCGGGCGATATGACGCTGCTGGGCGATCTGCTGGCCAAAGCGCGAGCGGAGGACTTCCACGTCTACGTCGGCTGGGACTCGCTCGCCCTGCCGGCGGTCGCGAGGGGCGCCGACGGCCTGATCATCGGTGTGGCAAATGTGATCGCACGCGAGGTCACGACGTTGTTGGCGATGCGTCGAACGTCGGGCGAAACTGATGAGTACGCGCACTTGGCCGAGCAGCTTCGACTGTTCCTGCGGTTCATGGAACGCTCGACGAACTACATCGCGTTATGCAAGTTCGGACTGCGCCTGGACGGCTTGGACGTCGGAGACCCCCGGAGGCCGTACCTCCTGCCGCCGGACGACGAACTTGAACATTTCACAGGACGGCTTCAGGAGCTGCGCTCGGCATTCTCGGCGCACGCACCCGACGCGACGCCGCGTTGATCTCGACGCCCGTCGGCCCGCGTCCCGCACGTCACCCCGGCGGGTAACTACGATTCAGTGGACGGGTGACGGTCGGTGCCCGCGCGATGCTCGCAGGAGGATTCGGTGATTACGACCCGGGATCGATCGCCCGCCTCCGAGAAACTCGACACGGTCGCCATGCCGTCCGGCCGGCTGCTGTTCGGCGCACTGCCGACCCTCAGCATCCCATCGGCCGTCGCCGGCCGGCTGCGCGCTGCGATCGGTCTCGGGTTCCTGACCGAGGGCGATCGGCTGCCTCGTGAGGCCGATCTCGTCCAGCAGCTCGGCGTCACCGCTTTCGCGCTACGTGAGGCGTTGGGCATGCTGCGCGAGGATGGCCTCATCGTCACCCGAGCCGGCAAGAACGGCGGCAGCTTCGTCAGCCGAGCTCCGGGCGAAGAGGCGATGGTGTCCGAACAGCTTCGTCAGCTCTCGACCACCGAGCTGCGCGATCTCGGCGACTGGCGCCAAATGCTGGCCGCCGAATCGGCGTCATTGGCGGCCCGGCGAGGTTCTGCGTCCAGCGTCGAGCGACTGAACCGTTATGCCGCAGCGCTCGACTCAGCGGAAACGGTGCTCGCGGCTCGGCGGGCGCATGGGCGTTTTCACATCGAGCTCGCGGCGGCCGCTCAGTCGATTCGGATGAGCCGGGCCGAGTTCACCATGTTCGAACAATTCGATTGGCTGCTCAGCCTCGCTCTTGCCGACCCCGCGCGCCGCAACGCCAGCGCGAAGGAGCTCAGGGACATTGTCGCGTCGATCAAGCGGCGTTCTCCACGTGCTGCTCGGGCCGCAGCCGAAAGGCATTCCACATCGACGGTGTCCGCCCTGGTCGGTCTCAGGCTGTCCGCCATCGCCGCCCGGGTGGTGGCCGACGGTGCTGGCCAGGCCGCACCGACCACCTCGATTGCTGACGAAGTCGCGAGCGCCGTTGACATGATCATGAGCCGGCTGCGGGCAATCGTCGACGCTGCCGGGCGCGCCATGACTCACAGCTTCGACGCGCAGTCCCTGCGCCTGCAAGTGTCGCGGTCGGCGATGGCCGGTCTGATCGACGGTCCCGTCGAACTCCACGGCATCGGATTCATCGCTGAGCCGGGCGTGATACCTGGCCACAAATACTTCCTGGCCTGCTGGCGGCAATCCGAGGACGGCGCAGTTCCCGACGACAGCCACGTGACCGATCCAGAACGCGACGATTTCTACGACTACCCGAGCCAAGACTTCTTCACCGTTCCGCGCGCCGGCGGAACCGGTGTGGCGCAGGGCCCTTACGTCGACTACGGCGGCGTCAACGACTACATAGTGACCTTCTCGCTCCCCGTCCTCGTCGAAGGACGATTCGTCGGCATCGCGGTGGCCGATCTGCCGGTCGCGACGCTGGAGCATCGGCTGGCGCCGTGGCTGGCCGGAAAGACCCGTGAAACGGTCGTCGTCAACGCGGAGGGTCGCGTCGTGGTGTCGAACTCGGCGACCTACATCGTCGGCGACGTGCTCGCCTCGACGACGGGCTTCCAGACGCAGGAGCTGCCGGTGCTGGACTGGCGGGTCTTGCTCGGCGAAGACAACTGAGTCGACACCCGCGCGCCGTCCGGCGTAGGTGGGACGACTCGGCTCAACCGTGGATCACGCGGATCTGATATCGGCCCGTCTCACGAAGATCGGGAGCGCGCGAACCCCGAGCCTCAAAGTCGGACGCGCACCGGGTTCCCGACGGCATGGACTGACGCGCCGGTGAACAACATGTATTCACCGGGCTCATGCACCCAGCCGTTGTCCCAATAGGCGAACGCCCGGTTGGCGACCTCGATTTGCAGAGTCTGGACCGAACCCGCCTCGGCCCGGACGACGCCGTAACCCACCAGCCAACGGTCCGGCCGTTCGACCCGCGAATCCCGACGCTCGGCATACACCTGCACGACCTGTTTTCCGGGCCGCTCGCCGACGTTTGCGACGTCGAGCGTGACCCGCACGCCATCGGCGCCCGCCTCGGCGACGGGAGGACCAAGCCGCCAATCGGTGTAGCCGAGGCCGAACCCGAATGGATACGCCGGCTCTCGTCCGATCGTGCTCCAGGCGCGGTACCCGATGTGCAGCCCCTCGTCGTAGGGCAGCACACCGTCGCGAGGAGTGACATTGACGACCGGCGCGTCGGCCAGCGTCTTCGGCCACGTCGTCGGAAGCCGCCCACCCGGCTCAACGTGCCCGAGAAGCACATCAGCGAGCGCGTGGCCGTATTCCTGGCCGCCGAACCAGGTCAGCAACACAGCCGCGACGTCGTCGCGCCAGGGCAGCTCGACCGGCGCGCCCGCGTTGACGACGACGACAGTGTTTGGATTCGCGGCTGCGACGGCGGCGACCAGCGCGTCCTGGTGGCCGGGCAAACGCAGGTCGCTACGGTCGTAACCCTCGCATTCGATATGGGCGTTGGTCCCTACCACGACGACGACGAGGTCGGCGGAGCGCGCACCATCGACGGCATCATCGATCAGGGCGGTTGCATCAGGTTGATTCGGCTGCAACCCGAAGATCACCGAAAACGATCCCTCGACACCATCGACGATTTCGCCGGCGGTGAAATCGTACTCAAGCAAAATCGGCTCGCCGGCGACCACGTCGAGCGCAGTGGTGACCGAGAGAGGGTCGAAGAAACCGCCGACCTGGTCGACCCCCATCGCAGAGATGGTCTCGTCCAGGCGCGGTATCCCGTCCACGCGCAACCGGCCACGCCCGGGTGACGCAAAACCGACTTGCAGGACACCACTTTGCTCCGGGGTGTAGATGGTCGAAAAGGTGAGTGCGGCGATCGAAGATGAGAACTCGCGGTGCCCGAACTCGACGATCTCGCTCGCGTATCGCTCCTCGGTGTGGAGGACCCGCCCGTCGGCATCGAAGAAACGCAGCTGCGCGCCGGCGCGGCCGGTATCGGGATTGAGCATCCGATGCTCGTCGAGCTCTCTGAAGTCAGTGCGAGTGACGGCGCCGAGCCGGTAGTCGATCGCGACACGATCTGGCAGAGCTGCGCGCAACCCGGCCAACGGGCTGATCACATATTCCGGTTTCACGGTGGCGCTGCCGCCCCCCTGCCCGACGCCGTAGCGGGCGTTCTCGCCGACGACAACGACCCTGGCCAGGCGGTCTGGCTGTAGCGGCAGCGCGGCTTCGTTGCGCACGAGCACCATGCCTTCGGCGGCCGCCAGCCGGGCAAATGTCGGACCGTCCTCATGCTCGGCGAGCGGGACCGGTGATCGTCCGGGCAATGCGCCGACGCGGACGGCCAGCCGGAGAATGCGCTCGACCTTGTCGTCGATGATCGACTCGGCGATGTCACCGCGGCGTACCGCATCGGCCAGCGCCGGTCCCCACGGGCCGCCCGGACCGGGCATCGCGAGGTGTTGGGCGTGCCGAGCGCTCTCGATGCTGCGCACTGCGGTCCAGTCCCCGACGACCATTCCGTCGAAGCCCCACTCCTGATCCAGCGGCGAGTCCAGCAACGGGTTCTCGGTCAACGTGATGCCGTTGACCGCGTTGTAGGCGCTCATGACCACCCACACGCCGGCCTCGACAACGGCCCGCTCGAACGGCAACAGGTACAGCTCGCGCAGTACTCGGTCCTCGACATGGACGTCCAGGCGGTAACGGTCGGTTTCGGAGTCGTTGCAGACATAAGCCTTGATGGCCGCCGCAACCCCCTTGGCTTGCACGCCGGTGATATATGCGGCAGCGAGATCGGCGCTGAGCAGCGGGTCCTCGCTGAACGACTCGAAGTGTCGCCCAGCGAGTGGCGACCGGTGCAGGGCGACGGTCGGCCCGAGGATCACGTCGACGCCCTTGCGCCGCGCATCGACAGCAACGACGGCGCCGAACCGGCGGGCCAGCTCAGTGTCCCAGCTGGCCGCCAAAGACGTCGAGCAGGGAAGCAGCAGCGACGCCGAGCGCTCGTCCCACAGCTCGCCGCGGACGCCGCTAGGGCCGTCGGACAACACCATGGCCCGCAACCCGATCCCCGCCAGAGCTGCCGTCGACCAGGCGCCGCTCCCGTTCAGGAGCAAGATTTTGTCGTCGAGGTCGAGCTGGCCGATCAGTCCCGCCACCGAGATTTCGTCGTCTGCCACCGGCCCACCAATCCTCATACAGGCTATAATCTTCGGGCGCGAAACTTTCATCACGATAGTTAGCGCTCGCGTGGACCGTCAACGATGGCCGCTGTCGTGAACGGGCGCGTTGGCCCAGGCCTCGACCCTGTAATATTTGTATTCTCAGAATAGGATTCTGGCCCATCGAAACCAGGGAACCGCAGATGACCGTCGTCGACCATCACAAGACGAGCTTCGCGCTGCTCGAGGGCGAGTACTACACATCCGAGGACATCTTCGCCAAGGAGTTCGACCGCATCTTCTCGCGAGACTGGGTGTACGCATGTCACATCTCCCAGCTCCCCAGCAAGGGCTCCTTCGTCAAGATCGAGCACGGTGGCGAGGAGATCGTCGTCGTGCGCGGCGCGGGCGACGCCCTCTACGCGAATCTCAACGTGTGTCGTCACCGCGGCTTCCGCATCTGCGAGGCGGACGCGGGCAAGGTGCGCGCGTTTGTGTGCCCTTATCACCAGTGGCGATACGACCTCGACGGCAAGCTCAGCGGTGTTCCTCAGATGAAGGATGGTGAGTACTTCGACTACGCGGATTTCCCACTCGCGACCGCGCTGGTCGAAGTCTGGCAGGGCATGGTCTTCGTCAACCTCGACCCAGAGCCGACCGATTCGCTGGCTGATCGGCTGAAGGCCTTCGAGGCGACGGTCGAGAATTTTGCTCCGACCAAGACCCGGCTCGCGCACGAGACGCGGTTCGAGGTGGCGGCCAACTGGAAGGTGGCCGCAGAAAATTCGCTCGAGTGCTATCACTGCGTGGGCACCCATCCGACGCTGTGCAAGGTCGTGGACATCGATGGCCTGCAGGCCGATCTGAGGCAGTGGCTCGTCGAGGACGACGCTGACGGCGCCGCCGATGGCTCGGTCGATCAGGGCATGGGCGGCATGCGCATCCAGGCCGGCCTGGAGACACTTTCGGCCGACGGCAGCCTGATCACCGACAAGCTGCTGGGCGACCACGGCGCTGACGACATCGGTCGCGGCGTCAGCGGCGGCGTCACTGTGGTCCCCAATCTCTTCTATGCGGCTTACTACATCGACCACTGGTGGACCCTTGCGTTCCGTCCCTTGAGCGCCAAGCGCACCGTGATCCAGTATCAGTGGTTCGTCCGGGAGGACGCGGTCGAGGGAGTTGACTACGACGTCGCCAAGCTGATCGAGGTCGGTCATGTCACCCAGAGTGAGGACAACGTGCTCATCGAGCGGACTCAGTCAGGGATGGATTCGCGCTACTTCACTCCCGGCCCGATCGGCTCGGACGTCGAGCGTGCGCTTCACGACTTCGTGTCGAACTACCGGACGTTCATGGACTGACCCGTGGGCCGCTCTCTTACCGCTGACGCGGCGGCCAAGGTGATGCCGTCGAGCACTGCACGCCTGATCGACGCCAGCCCGACGGGCCGCTGTCAACCCGCTCTGATCATGGAGACACCAATGACGGACGTCGACGTACTCGTGATCGGAGCGGGCCTGGCCGGCCTGACCGCGGCTCGTGACTTGACTGACCAGGGGTATTCGGTCCTGGTGCTGGAAGCGCGGAACCGGCTCGGTGGTCGCACGTATACGCGACCGTTCTCGGGGCACGAGGACATCCAGATCGAGGCTGGCGGGGCATATCTCAACCTCCGCAACGAGACCAACCTGCGCAGAGAGGTCGAGCGCTACGCGATTCCCGTGTTCGCGGCAAGCTCGGGCCCGGCTTACGGCGCTTTCGTGGTCGGCGGACAGAGGCGGACCGCCCTGCCGGTGCCTATCGCTCAGCTGGCGGCACTCGAGCGCGCGTCTCGCCGGATGGCGCAGGACGCTGGGCGTCTGAGCGTCACGCTGCCGCTGAGTGTCCAGTCGGTCGAAGACCTGGACATCTCGATCGCGAGGTACTTCGAGCAGATGGAGCTCCCGGCGGAGACACACGACTTCGTGACGGGACTCGTCGCCGGGTGGATCCAGGCGACGCCGGACAAGACGTCGATCCTGCAGGTGCTGCAGTCGGTGCTGAGCTGCGGCGGGAGTCCGGTCGACACCTTCTTTGGCACGATGGGAGAAGGGTTCGTGAACGGCGTCCAGGATCTGGTGAAGGCGTTGGCGGGCGGCGCCGAGCTGACCGTCCGGCTGAGCCAGCACGTCGCCGCCATCCAGCACGACGACGAGACGGTGACGGTGCGGACGACGTCCGGCGAGGCCTTCGCGGCCGACGCCTGCGTGTGCGCGGTGCCGGCGTGGACGCTGAAGGAAATCGAGTTCCAGCCGGCGTTGGGCCTCGATAAGACCGCTCTTCTGAATCACGGACATCAGGTCACCGGCGTCAAGAAGCTGCTGATCGTCGAGAACGTCCCATCCGGCTTCTTCGGCGTTGGTGGAGCCTCGGCGGCTTACCAGTGGCTCGTCGAGGACCAGGTGCTGGAAGGCGGTCGATCAGTGCTGGTGGCCTTCGGGATCGCCGCGCACCTGGTCTCGAACGACGTCGATCTTGCCCAAGCGGCGGTGTCTCAGTACCTGCCGGACGCGCGGGTCGTCGCGGTCGACGGCGAGGACTGGTTCGGTGATCCGCTCAGCCTCGGCATCGTCGGATTCTCTCCCCCGGGACTCGCCCAATCGTTCGCCGACGTCATGAGCAGGGCAGAGGGAAGGGTGGTGTTCGCCGGGTCGGAGATGACCATCAAGCCCACCTTCTGGGGGTGGATGGAAGGCGCAGTCGATAGCGGGCATGTGGCCGCAGACAGCGTCGCGAGCCTCGTGCGAGCGGAAGTGCCTCGGTGAACTCGGCTCGCCCACGGGTCATCCAGTGGGGGACCGGCGGTGTTGGGCTCCATGCGCTGGAGATGATTCTGGCGAGCCGAGATCTCGAGCTCGTGGGCGTCAAGTGCTTCACCGCGGCCAAGGACGGGGTGGACGCAGGGGCGTTGGTCGGCTTGGGGCCCGTCGGTGTGACCGTCACGTCTGACGCCGCTGCCGTCCTCGAGATAGCGGCCGATGTCGTGCTGTACATGCCTCGGGACCTCTTTCTCGATCCGACTGCACACGAGAGTCCTTCGGCAGCGTGGATCGATGAGGTCGTGCGGATTCTGGAGAGCGGCAAGAGCGTGGTGAGCCCCCTCCAGAGCGCCATGCACTGGCGCCAGCTCGCGGACGGACATCGTCTGAGGCAGCGGCTGGACGCAGTCTGCAGATCGGCAGAGGTGAGTCTGTTCTTCACAGGTCTCGACCCGGGTTTCATAAGCGACTGTTTGGCCACCGCTTTGACTTCGGCGGCCGGTCGGATCGAACAGGTCAGGACGTTCGAAGTCATCGACTACTCGACCTACCAGTCCGCGGACACGCTGCGAGCGATGGGCTTCGGGATGCCCGTCGACGAGGAAACGCCCGACGGGGCGGAGACGCTCATCCCGAGCTGGGGCTGCGCGTCGTGGCTTGTCGCGGACGCGCTCGGTGTCGAGATCGACGACCTCGTGCTGGCTGTTGAGCCGTTCCTCTCGACCACCGATTTTGTGTCCTCGGGCGGCCTCCACGTCGCCGTGGGCACGGTCGCCGCGATGCGGTGGTCCCTCACGGCGATGGTCGACGGTCACGCGCGCATCGTCAACAGTCATGTCGGAAGGATCGGGGCCGACTTGGCGCCGGACTGGCCGCAAATCGGTTCGAAGGGCGGCTACCGGATCGAGATCGACGGATCGCCGCCGCTGCTGGCGGAGCTTCCGCTCGGGCTCGACGGCGGGACCGGGACGTGTCTCGGGGACGCCGTCCTCATGACCGCGGCGCGCTGCGTCAACTCGATCTCAACTGTGCTCGACGCGGCGGCCGGATATCACCTGTTGAATGAGCTGCCCTCGTTCGGGGGTCGGCACGCCCTGCGACCACCGACATGATTTCAGCAGGGCGATATCACGGGTGGTCGAAGAAGGTGAGTGGTCCTCGTCCTGGAGCATTGCGCCGCGCCGGGACTAGAGGTCGAGCACCAGCCGCGAAGTCAGCGAGCGGGACACACAGATCATCATGCAGGTGTTCTCGGCACGATCCTCTTCGTCGAGGATGGAGTCACGATGATCGGGCGTTCCGCCAAGGACGGCCGTCTCGCACGTTCCGCAGATGCCCTCCTCGCAAGAGGACATCACGTCGACCCCGGCCGCGCGGACAACCTCGAGGATCGACAGCTCCGGCGGGACAACGAGCGTCATCGCCGCAGCATTCAGCACCACCTCGAACGATGTGCTGGGGGCTGCGTCATCGACCGGTCTGGGCGCGAAGCGTTCGATGTTCAGGCTGTGGGCCGGCCAGAGCGCGGAGCGCTCTTCGACAGCATGCAACAGGCCCTCGGGGCCGCAGCAGTAGACCAGAGTGTCCGGCAACGGGGTCAGGAGCAGGACGTCGAGGTCAATCGGTCCAGCCGTGTCCTGGGGCACGATCGTCACCCGGTCCCCGTGAGCAGCCAGCTCGTCCATGAACCCCATGGACGCCAGCTGGCGCCCGCCGTAGACAAGTGACCAGTCCGCCCCGGCGGCCTCGGCGCTCCGGATCATCGGCAGGAGAGGGGTGATCCCGATGCCGCCAGCGATGAACAAGTAGCGAGGCGAATCGACCAGTTCGAAGTGGTTGCGTGGACCGCGTAGGACGACCTCCTGGCCGATGGCAAGCCGTTCGTGCACATACCGCGAAGTCCCGCGTCCCGCGCGTTCCCGAAGCACGCCGATCCGCCAGACGTTGCTGTCGCGGGGGTCGCCGCACAACGAGTACTGCCGTTCCTCGACCCCGTCGATGACCAGGTCTACGTGAGCCCCGGGTTCCCAAGTCGGCAGCCCTGCGCTTTCGATCGGACCGAACCGCACCGAGACCACGTCATCGGCGACCCGGTCGATCGACAGAACGCGAACCGAAGTCTCCTGTTCGTGGGCCGACATGATTCACCACTTTCGGGTTGCGGATGATGCCCAACTCCTCTGCCATACTAGTAGTTGAATATTATAGAACAAGCATTTGCATTCGAAGATTTTAGACTCTTCACCGCGCAGCCGACGGATCACTGGCGGCGATTGCCGGCTAGCCCTCTGACCGCAGCCACTGAGCAATTGGATGGCAATCACGCCGCCGATCTTGGGCGGCACTCTCCAACACCCGCTCAGCGTCGACACCAAACCGAATTGGTGCCACCGTGAGGAATCGAGGCAGGACGATCCGAGATCTCGAGGAGCCTTCGTATGAGTGACCCGATGATCGCGCCCTACGCGATCACGATGTGGGATTTCTCGTGGTTGGAACGGCGCTGGCCAGGTGCCGGTTACGAGGACTGGGACCTGGTTCTGGATGAGCTCGTCGAGCGCGGTTACAACGCCGTGCGCATCGATGCCTACCCGCACCTCGTGTCGGCCGATCCCACCGCAACCTGGGAATTGCTGCCGATGTGGACGCAGAACACCTGGGGCGCCCAGTCGATCATCCGGGTTCAGGTGCTGCCGGCACTGATCGAGTTCATCACCAAGGCCCGCGACCGCGGCGTCGCAGTCGCCCTGTCGAGCTGGTTCCGCCAGGACCGCGCCGACGTCCGTATGAAGATCGACTCCGCCGCGCAGATGGCCGCGATCTGGATCGACACGCTGCGGGTGTTGGCCGCGGCCGAACTGCTGGACGCCGTCCTCTACGTCGACCTCTGCAACGAGTTCCCGATGGCGCCGTACGCCCCGTTCCTGTATGGGAGTGCGGCCGGCGAGGCGGCAACCCGCGCCGACCCGCTGATCGCCAGCTATATGGCCGACTCGATCGCCTTGGTGCGCGCAGAGTTCCCGCAATTGCGTTACACGTACTCCTTCGCCGGCGAGTACGACAATTGGCGCGATCAAAAAGTCGACGAACTCGATTTCCTCGAACCGCACATCTGGATGGCCAGCGACGACTTCACCGACTTCTATGAGCGGATCGGCTGGAGCTGGGATCAGTTCACCCCCGACAGCTTCGACAAGCTGGTCGCCCTGGGCCGATCGACCTACTTCAGCAAGCAGCACGAGTACGACTCGGCGCTGTTCGACGCGATCGACAACGTCGCGGCATGGTCACGGGCGACCGGAAAGCCCGTGTTCACCACCGAATGCTGGGCGGTCACCGACTACAAAGACTGGCCCGGTCTCGACTGGGACTGGGTCCTCGATCTGAACGCCCGCGCCGTGCAGCATGTCGTGACGACCGGACGATGGCTGGGCATCGCGACCAGCAACTTCTGCGGTCCGCAGTTTCACGGCGTCTGGCGCGAAGTCGACTACCACCGCCGCCTGACCGAGACGATCAAATCGGCGCGGATCGACGCAGATCTTGTGGTTGCCGCCAGTTGGAATCGGCCATGAAACTCACGAGTCTCGAGACGATTCGCCCCACCGTGCAGCCCAACGTCTGCTTCGTCCGGCTGCACAGCGAGGCCGGCCTGATCGGTCTTGGCGAAAGCTTCTACGCGGCCGACTCGGTCGAGGCTTATCTGCACGAAGCCGTCGCCCCGCTGCTCACCGGGCTCAGCGATCCGTCACCGCAGGCCGTCGCGGCGCTGCTTGCTCCCTACACCGGCTATCAGGGGGGCGGGGTCGAGCAGCGGGCCAACGGCGCCGTCGATGTCGCCCTATGGGATCTGCTCGGCCACACCAGCGACCTCTCGCTAGCGCGACTGCTCGGCGGACCGGTGAGGCAGTCGATCCGCACCTACAACACCTGCGCGGGATCCCGGTACATCAGTTCCAGTGTCCGGCAGACCTCCGCGAACTGGGGCCTGACGCAAACCGCGCAGCCCTACGAAGATCTCGAGGCATTCCTGACCCGACCCGGCGAACTGGCCCGTGAGCTGCTCGACGAAGGCATCACCGCAATGAAGATCTGGCCCTTCGATCAGGCGGCAGAACGCAGCGGCGGCCTCGACATCGGCGTGGCCGACCTGCGCAAGGCGATAGGGATCGTCGAGGCGATCAGGTCAGAGGTCGGATCGGCCATGGAGGTCATGATCGAGCTCCATGCCTTGTGGAATCGCTTGGCCGCCACAAAGATCGCTCGCGCCCTGGCCGACGTCGCACCGTACTGGATCGAGGATCCCTTGCGACCGGACGCGGCGGACGCCTACCGCCGGCTTCGCGACGACATCGACGTGCCGATCGCCGCGGGCGAGACCTGCGTCGGGCGGCGTGGTTTCCTCCCATTGCTGACCGGCGGGTCGATTGACATTGTGACCGTCGACATCGGGTGGACTGGTGGCCTCACCGAAGCGGTGAAAGTCTCCTCTCTGGCCGACGCGGTCGGCGTCCCGCTCGCCCCCCACGACTGCACCGGGCCGGTGTCGCTCGCGGTCTCCGCACACTTGGCTTGCAGCCAGCCCAATGGCCTCATTCAGGAGAGCTCCCGCGCCTTCGTCCGCACCTGGTACCCGGAGGTCGCCGAAGGTTTGCCGAAGATCGAGAACGGGGTCATCAACCTGTCTCCCGCTCCGGGCCACGGGGTTCGGCTACGGGACGACTTCACCGAAGGCCCTGCTGCGTCCCGTCGCGTGTCGCGCCTCTGATGTCCGCCGTGGAATCGATGCGCGCGGGCCGCTGGCACGGCGCGGGCGATGTGCGCATCGAGCGCGTTGGCCGACCGAAGCCGGTAGGTGGACAGATCCTGGTCGCGGTGGAGCGGGTGGGGCTCTGCGGCACCGACCTCGAGGAGTTTGCGCGAGGGCCGGTCGACATTCCGCCGCACCTGCGGACGGGCGTGACCCTCGGCCACGAAGTGACCGGCCGGGTTGTCGAGTGCCCGGCCGGCGAAGTCGCGGTAGGCACCCGGGTGATACCGGATGTGGTGAGGGCCTGCGGACATTGTGAATGGTGCCGCCGCCACGAACCGGGCCTTTGCGACGACTTGGTCGTGCTTGGACTTCAAGCCGACGGAGGCCTGGCCGAGTTCATGCTTGCGGACGCGACGACGTGTATCCCGGTGTCGGAGTCCGTGCCGCTCGATTCGGCCGTCTTCGCCGAGCCGTTGTCGGTCGCAGTGCGGGCGATACGCAAGTGTGGAGATCTGAGCGGCGCCGATGTGGCTGTCATCGGGTTGGGCACAATCGGCAATCTGGCTGTGCAGGTGGCGGCATTGCACGGAGTGCGGACCCTGATCGGGATCGATCCTGTCGCGACGCGGCGTGCGCAGGCCGGGGCGAGCATTGCGCTCCATCCTGGCGAGGTAAGCGGATACCTGGCGGGCGCGCGACGGCCGGACGTGGTCATCGAGTGCGCCGGCACGTCGGCCTCGGTGGTTGATGCGCTCGGCTTGGCGACCCGGGGCGGGACGGTCGTCGTGATCGGCACTGGCGCCGCCCGCATGACCCTCCCGATGCGCGCAATGGTGCTAACGGAGAAACGCCTCCTCGGCTCGGCTGCGCACGTCTGGGATGTGGACGTTCAGGCTGCCGTCGCGCTGCTCGAACGGTCGCTGATCGACCCGCTGCCGCTCGTCGATCGAGTCATCGAGCTCGAAGCCGTCGTCGACGACGGCTTTGCCCCGATGGAACGCGACTCCACCATGGGCAAGGTGCTCATCGATCCGCAGACCTGATGCGGAACATCCCGGACCGTCCAGCGCCGGCGCGGATGCCGACCTGTGGTGCGGTGCGATAGCGGCGGCGGGCCACACGAATCGCTCCACACGCCCAGCCCGTGTTGGCCTCGATGAGTTATCGCGACCAGTCGCGTCGCCGCCTATCACGACTACGAGGACATCGCGCTGAACCTGGACGAGCGCGAGCGTCTCGACCGGTCCGGCGACGCCATCGACCCGACCGGGCCAGGCGGTCCAGCGCTGCGCGCGCGACCGCTCGCTCAACATCGCAAAGTTTGTCGTCCAAACGCCAACGCCACCATCAGCGGGAACGCCTGCTCCATCCCGGTCGCTGTCATTTGCAGCGCGTCGTCGTGTCAGATCTCCTCACTCTCGAAATGAATTACCAGCGGCGTCTCGGTGAAGTACCCGGCGATCGCATCGGCGAGGGTTGCGGCCTGCGGGGTTGTCGGAAAGACCTCGAGGTGGTCCTCGATGCGGTCCCACCCGACCCGCAGGAGGTAGGTGCCCGGCTTGTCGGCGCTGCGGAAGATGCTCACTTCACGACAGCCCGGCGCGTCCTGAAGCGCCTTGCGCGCAGTGGGTGCCGCGCTCTCGAAGTCGTGCGCCCGTGCTGGGTCAATCACCAGGTGGGCGTGCTCGTAGATCACGCGACGTGCTCCGTCCTCACGTCGGGGTCACAGGTCCATCGTGAGTTCGTCGTCGCCGAGGAGGACTTTGCCGTAGACCTCCTTACCGACCTCTGGGGAGACGTAGGCGTGCCGACCGGCAATCTCGGCGTCGCGCCAGATGCGGTTCAGGACGTTGACGTCGGCAAACGAGCCCGCGCCGTTGGCCGTGAGTAGATAATCGATGCCTTCCTTGACCAGTTCGGCCACGATGCCGGTGTCGTTGCGGACCCTGGCCCGGACTTCCATGGTCGGCAGATGGTGCTCGGCAGCGCTGGCGTCGATGTCGAGACAGGCCTGGCGCATGAGCAGTTCTGCGAGGTGGAACTTCGTCGCGGCGTTGGCGACCCCCAGCTGATGCATCGGCGACTTACGTGCTTCCGAGTAGACCGTGTAGGCGACGGCCTTGCCCGGCAGGCTGTTGCGGGTGCGCTCCAACGCGTGACGACCTAGGCCGAGCTGCGGCGCCACCAGGATCAGGGCAGCAACCGGAATGAAGGCCATGTGTGAGTTCTGGTCCTGCTTGTACGGGGTCAGGAAATGTGCCTCGCGCATGTCGATGAACCGCTGGACGCGGTGGTCGGGCACGAAATGGTCCTCGACCACGATGGTGTCGCTGCCGGACCCGCGCATTCCGGCGACAAACCAGGTCGGTTCGATCGTCCACGCCTCGGCGGGAATCAAGGCCAAAGCGCGAGGGTCTTCGCCCTCGGGGACATCGATCCCGATACCCAGGGCTGCCCAGTCCGCGGCGAACGAGCCGGAGGAATACGGCCAGCGTCCGCTGACCAGATACCCGCCCTCGACTCGCTCGAATTTGCTGCCCGGGGTGAAGATTCCGCACACCTTGGCGTCAGGGTTGGCGCCAAATACCTCCGCCTGCGCCTGCTCGGAGAAGGTGGTGGCGAACCAGGTGCAGACGTTGAGCAGCGAAGCGGCCCAGCCTGTCGACCCGTCGCCGCGCGAAATCTCGGCAAGGGTCTCGACTGCGGTCGCCATGTTGGCGCCGTGGCCGCCGAATCGCTTGGGGACGAACAACTTGAACAGTTCGGCGTCTTCGAGGGCCTTCATGACCTCGGGCACGACCCGGCGTTCGTCGGAGGTCTGTGCCGCGTGCTCACGGATCAGCGGAATCAGCGCGGTAGCGCGGGCGACGATCTCGGCGTCAACTCCGGTGCCCATGCCTTCGGGAGACTGCACGGATGCTGGCCGCTCGATCAGCGTGTCGGTCATGGAACTCCTTCTGATGTGATGGCTGTCACGAATAGTTGCCGACGTTACGAGGCCATCCCTGGTCGGCCGAGACGGTTCGCGCAGCAGCCAGGCCAATCCGCGCACCCTTCTCATCTCCAGGCAGGCGGGGCACACTGGGACGAGATTTCGCCGCCGTCGCCTCGAGGCGACTGACGGTTCAGGAGGACGCATGGACTGGGACGCGGACGTGATCACGCCGCCCGTGCGCTCGTCCTCACCTGCCCCGTTGTTAATGGGCCTGTTTGCCGAGCAGCCGAACGAGGTCGCGGTGCCCGACTTCGGCCTGTTCCGCGACGTGCTCAACAGCCATTTCTATCCTGCGGCGGTCGAACCGCTGGATCCGCAGGCGCTCATGATCACGCCTCGGCTGTCCGCGATCCGACTCACGCACACGACGATCGGGTTCGTCCGCTTCGGCGTCCGGGCCCGCGTCGATCCCGGCGACCTGCACGCCTACCACGTCAACGTTCCACTGCGCGGAAGCGTGATCTCGCAATGCGGCGACCAGTCCACCGTTGCCTCACCCGCCGTCGCAGCCGTCTTCAGCCCCGGCAAGCGCACGGTGCTACCCGTGTGGGATGCCGACGCAGCCCAGCTGTGCATCAAGTTCGACAGACATGTTGTCGAGCGTGAGGCTGCTGACCTGCTTCGTCGCCCCGGCGAGCGCACAATCGACTTCCGGCTTGCCTTCCCGATCGACTCGGGCGCCGGACAAAGGTGGTTGTCCCTCCTGTCCACCTTGCTGAATTTCGCAAAGGCGTCCACGACGCCGGCCGACGCCTACGTCGTCGAATCGCTGGAGCGCAGCCTGATATGTGGCCTTCTCGTTTCACAAGAACACTCGCTCACCAGAGAACTCCACGGGGACGCCGGCCATCGGAACTCCCGGACAGCCCTCGAACCCATCATCGAGGCCATGGAGTCCGCTCCGGACAAACCACTCACGCTGGCGGACCTGTGCAGGTTGTCAAGCCTAAGCGCTCGCAGTGTCCAGTACGCCTTTCAGGAGGAGTACGGAATCACGCCGATGCGCTATCTGCGCCGGGTCCGTCTCAATCATGCGAGAAAAGACCTGCGTCGGGGCAACGGCACGGTGGCAGACATCGCTTCCTACTGGGGATTCAGCAACCTAGGCCGTTTCGCGCAGGCCTACAAAGACCAGTTCGGCGAGTTCCCCTCCGCCACTTTGCATCCCACACCCCCCTAAGGCCGCAGAGCCGCTGACTGGGCGGCGGGTTCACGATCCTCGGCAGCGGGTTCTTCCGGCTGGGCGGCGCCGTGAACGACACGGTTGGCGCCGTCGACCCCAACACGGCGGGCCGCGAATCTCCTCGCCTCCGCGTCGGTCACCAACGCGTAGCTGATCACGACGAGACGATCGCCAGGCTCGACGCGCTGACCGCCGACGGCCTTGATCGCCACCGTTCCACTCCCGCGACAGCCGGCGACTACGTGCTGCTCACTGCGCATGCCGCTGATCTCACACAGGACGGAGACGACCTCTCCCGGCAAAATGTCGGCGGCGTCCAACACATCCTGGTCGATGGTGATGGAAGCTGGATCGTTCAGCCAGAAGTGCGTCACCCGAATATTCGAGATTTCGCTCTTCACGACAGTTCGGTGCATTGAATCGGCCAATCCGTCGCCGCGTGGTCTTCGATCGCGACTTCTATCGGACGGCGCTCAACGGTGTGGGCGCAACTGTCTTCACGAGACCGCCACGACATCCTCACCCTCACCGGTCCGGTCTGCGGACGCGGTGCCCACCTGCGTAGGGCTAGGCGCCCCAACCCGAAGGTGGACGCAGGGCGCCTTCGCCAAAGAACCAGTACTCACGCAGCTCCTTGCAGCGACCGTCCTCCGCGAAGATCAGCATGAACTCACCGGCCAGCGTGATATCCGCGCCAGCGTTCTTAAGGTTCACCCACCACTCCACGGCTGCGTGGTCATCGACCACGAGCGGAGTGCCCCACTCGATCTTGACGTCCGACTGGGTCGCCGTCACATTGATCCAATATTCCTTCACTCCTTGGGCGCCTGCGAACGCCTCCTGGTACGCCTGCTCGCGGTATAGCGAGTCTTCGGTGAATAATGCAGCGGCGGCGTCAGGGTCGCGCGTCTCCCAGGCGATTCGGTAGTCATCGAGCCATTTCGATACATCAATTGTCATGAGACAGTCCTCTCACTCCGGTACTGGACCCTTATGGTTTCTCTCTCGACGTCTACCGACGCCTGCGCGTCGCTCATCGCGCGCACGCGGCCGTGCTCACCTCCTATGGTCAGCCACCGAGTGTCATCGGCGACAACGCGGCCGGGCTCAGCGGCGCACACGGCGCACCCAGGCGTCCAGGCCGACCGCGAGCAACAGCAGCGCGCCTAGGACGATCTGTTGGTATAGCGGGTCAGTGCCGATGAGGTCGAAGCCGTTACCAACGAGCGCGATGAACAGCACGCCCACGACGGTCCGCCAGATTGCGCCTTCGCCACCGAGGATCGATGTGCCCCCGACGACGATCCCGGCAAGCACAGTGAAGGTGAGAGTGTTTCCCTGCGATGATTGCGCGCTGAGCGTGCGTGAGAGGTCGATGATGCCGCCCAGGGCCGCGGCGCCGCCGCTCAGCGTGAAGGTGAGAGTGCGAACCGCGCCAATGCGGATACCAGCCAGCCGAGCAGCCTCTTGGTTGCCGCCGGCGGCGTAGATATAGCGGCCATTCGTAGTCGAGGCGAGCAGCAGCCCAAGTACGACCACCACGCCCAAGGCGATCCAGATTGACGTGCGCACGGAGATCCACTCAGTCTGTGCGACGTTGGCGAAGCCCTCCTTGCCGGTGAGCACGATGAGATTGCCGCTGGAGATGCGGCTGGCCAGGCCGCCGATGATGAACGACATGGCCAGGGTGACGATCAACGAGTTGATGTGAAAGACCGTGCTGATGATGCCGTTGATGGTGCCGACCGCGAGCCCCACGGCGAGGGCGACGACAACGCCGAGCGCGACGCCATGGGCCTGCGTCACCTGGGCCGCGACGACGCCGCTCAGCGCATAGGTCGCTCCGACCGACAGATCGAGGCCGCCGCCGATGAGCACGAGCGTGCCTGCGGCGGCGATGATCAGCGTCGGCGACTGCTGGTCCAAGATATTTAATAGGTTGGCCCTCGTGAAGAATGGGCCGCTATCCACGGATAGGGCGATGAACAGCGCAGCGAAGGGATATACGATCGCCGAGGAGCGCCACGATGGCAGCCGCACCGACCGCAGCACGCTCTTAGGGCCGCGGGCGATGCTGGTCACCGGTTCGTGATCGGTCACATTGGTGCTCATGCGTGCGCCGTCGCCTCGTGCGACTCCGCCTCGTGCGACTCCGGCCCATTCAGCGGAGGGCCGCCTTCGATGAAGGCGGCCGCCAACACGTTCTGTTCGGTCATATCGTCGCCGGATAGTTCGGCCACTACCCGGCCGGCGCGTAGCACGACCACGCGGTGGGCTAGGCCGAGCACCTCTTCGAGATCGGAGGAGATGATCAATGTGGCCACTCCCTCCTCGGCCTGCTCGACGATGAGGTTGTAAATCGCCCGCCGTGACCCGACATCGACGCCGCGGGTCGGTTCGTCCGCGATCAACACTTTCGGCGAACACAGCAGCGCGCGGGCGAACATGACCTTCTGCTGGTTGCCTCCCGAGAGCGAGCCGACCGGCTGTTCAGGGCTCGCCCCCACGATGGTCACGTCGCGTAGGACCTTCGCGGTCGTTCTGTTTTCATGGCCCCGACGAATCCAGCTGCCGACGCTGTGGGTGTCTAGGCTAGGCAGGGTCGTGTTTTCGCGAATCGAACGGCCGAGCAGCAGTCCCTGCTCCTTGCGCGACTCGGGGATCAACACGATGCCCGATTTGCGCGCCGCGTTGATCGATCGCCGCATCAGCGGCTTTCCGTCGATGCCGACCACTCCGTGCTTGCGCCGGCTCGCGCCGACGATCGCGTGAGCGAGCTCGCTGCGACCGGCCCCCACGAGACCGGCCAGCACGACGACCTCACCGGCCCTGACCTCTAGGGAGATGTCGTCGACTCCCGGGGCTGTGACGTGCTCGACCTTCAGCACTACCTCGGCGTTCGCCGGCGCCACCGTCTTCGGCGGGAACGCAGAGCCGAGCGTTCGGCCGAGCATCCCCTCGATGAGCGACGTCTGAGTCTCGTCCTGGCTCGCGCTCGTGCGCACGAGGTGACCATCACGCAGGATCGTCACTGTCGAGGACAGGTCCAGCACTTCGCCGAGAAAGTGGGAGATCAGCAGGATTGTGTGACCAGAGTCCGCTAGCGACCTGATCAGCTCGTGCAGGCGCTGGGTGTCTCCGTGTGACAGCGCGGCGGTCGGCTCGTCCATCACGATGAACGACGCGCCGTTGGCCAACGCCCGCAAGACTTCGATCTTCTGCTGATCGGCGATACGCAGCGAGCCGGCCAGCACACCACCGCGCAGGTTGAATCCGGCCCGTTCGTTCAGCTCGTTGAACCGGCGGGTCAACTCTCGGCGCTGAATCACAGTGCCGGCGGCCGGCTCCGCGCCAAGGAAGACATTGGCGGCGACCGAGAGGCTCGGGACGATGGCGAGTTCCTGGGCGATCGTCGCGATGTTGTGTGTCAATGCCTCTCGCGGCGAGCGGAAGCTGACCTGTTTGCCGTCGACCCGCAACGCACCCGAATCCGTCACCAATCTGCCGGATATGATTTTGCTCAGCGTCGATTTGCCAGCGCCGTTCTCGCCGACGAGTGCGTGCACCGATCCGCGGGCGATACTCAAATCAACTTTCGATAGCGCCTGAACACCACCGAAATTCTTGCTCACGTCGATCAGCTCGACATGCGTCGACGGCGCGGGCGTCGTCATCTGGGGCTTAGCCCTGCCACTCAGGCTTGAACTGTGCGAAATTCTGTTTGGTGACGATACCCCCGTTGGGCAGGCCGACCTCGGGGTTGATCGCGCCGCTGTCCTTTCCGGTGCGCAGCGCCTCGATCAAAGCAGTCATGCCGAGCCGGCCGTAGGTCGCAGGGTTCTGGTAGACGTCAGCGAACTGGGCGCCCTGCGCGACTAGCTGGAGCGCGCCCGCGCTGCCGCCGTAGCCGACGAAGAGCAGCTGGCCAGACTTGTTCGCCGTTTTCAACGCGTCAACTCCACCCCGGATGCCCTGGCCAGAGCCCACGATCACGTTGAGATCTCCACGCGACTGCAGCATGTTCTGAACGGCCTTGAGGCCGCCGGGGATGGTGAAGAGGTCCTCACCCTCGGCCACGACCTTGACCGACGACGTGCCGGCGATGGCTTGGTCAAACGCCTTACGTCTCGCTTCGTCGAGCGTCGACGCCTTGATGTCGTACAAGTAGCCGACATTGCACGGGTTGAAGTTCTTGGATTTGCAGGCTGCCACAACCTGTTCGCCCAGCCGCTGGCCGATCGTCGCCGGCGGCAGAATCACATTGCCCGACAAGCCCGGCACCTGCGGGTTGTTCGTGGACTGATTCGACCCGAGCACCTCGTCGATATTGACGACCTTGATGCCCTTCTTCACTGCCTGCGAGACCAGCGGGATGAGGTTGGTGGCGAGGATCGGCTGAGTGATAATTCCGTCGTACTTGCCCGAGGAGATCACGTTCTGCATCTGATTGAACTGCTGCTGCGGGCTGTTGTTCGCGTCGAATACTGTCACGTTGGCCGAGCTCTGCGCCGCGACCTTCTTCGCGGCGGCGAGCATCGGGGCGTCGTAGCTGTTCGCGACGGCGAACGACATGTATGCGATGTTCAGCTTCTTGCCGTCGCTGGGGTTGCTGGCGCTGCTCTGGCCGCCGCTGCTCGGGCTGCCGCTGCTCTGGCCGCCGGTAGTGCCGGAGCTACTACAGGCGCTCAGCGTAAGTGCCGCGACCATGCCCGCGGCAACGACGCCCACCGTCTTCGTCAACCCCCGCTGCATCATGACTTCCCCTTCGTCATTGATGTGGGCCGCCGCCGGAGCGTGCACCTGTTCTGCGGTGCCCGGCTGCAGCCACCCATCGCGCGATTTCCCAGAAACGGACTGATGTCCGACTGACGGACAGCAGGTCGGACGTAAGCAAACTACCGCCTGTCGGGTACGTCAAGCGGACTTCGGCCACAATTTCGTCTCTAAAGGGGAAGACGCGGCTGGCGATGCTCGCCATTCGGACAAACGTCCGCTTGACGGGCTCAGACAGCTACTCGTCCGAGCTGGCCGTGTGCCGGTCGCTGCTGCCTGCGTAGTCGGTGTAGGTGTACGGATTCGGGATGCGCTCGGTGCTCGCAAGCTCCGGAGTGATGCTCTCGGCCCAGGCGGCCTCACCCATAGTCGACCGCGCATATTCGACGGTCGCGGCGACCTCGTCCCTTGCGCCGGCGAGGTTGGCGCCAACCAACCGGTGCTCGTGCTTGCGCACCTGACCGTCGATGAGCACGGTGTGCACGTCGCCGCGTCCGGCCTGGTAGACCACGGTGCCGTACGGGTGCAGCAGCGGGAACATCGCGGGCGACTCGTCGTTCTTGATCAGCACGAGGTCGGCCTTCTTGCCCGGCGTGACCGAGCCGATGCGATCGTCGAGACCGAGCGCGCGAGCACCGCCGATCGTCGCCCACTGCACGACCTCTTCGGCGCGCAAGCGGTTGTGCACGACGGTCTCACCGCGCGCGTGCGCCTCGAGGTGCTCGCGCGACCGGTCGGCCGACAGCGTGGCGCGCATGGCCGAGAACAGGTCTGCGCTCCACCACACGCTGGTGTCCATCGACAGCGAGACCGGGATCCCGTGCTTGCGCAACTCCCAGGTGGGCGGGTAGCCCTGTCCCGCGCTCTGCTCGCTCTCGGTGGAGACCGACGCGGAGCCGCCGCTCGCCGCGATGCGCTGGTAGGAATCCTGCGTCAGGGTCGCGGCGTGCACATACGTGACGTCGGGCGTCATGAACCCGTGCTCCCACATCAGCCGGATGCTGTCGTCGTTCGTCGCGCCCCAGACACCGGCGTGCGTGGTCACGCGCAGGCCGAGCTCGCGCGCCGCCTCGAACGCACCGCGCTCCGGAAACCCGGGATCGCCGGTCACGTCGAAAGCCAACTGCAGACCCACATTGTCATCGGGTGCGGCCTGGTCGACGAACGCACGGAACTCTGCCGATTTCGTCCACTCCCACGGCGCACCGAGCAGGTTGCCGTAGGCGAGCACGAAGCGGCCGGGCGAGGTGCGCAACGCATCGAGCGCGGCGGCGCCGTGGTCGACGGTTTGCAAGCCGTGCGACCAGTCGACCGTGGTCGTGACACCGGAGTCGACGGCCTCGATCGCCGACAGCACATTGCCCGCGTGGATGTCCTCGGGACGGAAGATCTTGCCCCAGGTCAGGTAGTAGAAGACGAAGTACTGGCTCAGCGTCCAGTCGGCGCCGAGCCCGCGCAATGCGCTCTGCCACATGTGCCGATGGGTGTCGACCATGCCGGGCATGAGGATTCCACCCTCCGCGTCGACCTCGACCGCGTCGGCGGGCGCGTCGAGGTCGCGTCCCACCGCGACGATCGTGTCGCCGGTGACGAGCACGTCGCCGTCGTCGATGGCGCCGGCGTCGGCGTCGTCCATCGCGAGCACCGTTGCGTGCCGGAACACCACTGGTCGTCCGGCGCTGACCTGCGTTATCTCGTCGGGGTTCATGCTAATTCCTTCCGGTGGGTCGTCGCGGTGCGATCACGACGTGCGACCGTCCGCCGGCGATGCTGATGTTCTTGTGCGCTACGCCGAACGCGAGTGCCGTGCCGGGGGGTTCCTGCGCCGCGGCGTCGAGACGCACGGCTGCGTCGAACCCCCTCACGTGCTGATGTCCGGATAGGGCGGCACGACATGCGAGAGCTTGGCCGCGTAGTCGAGTTGCATCGCCAACGGCTCATCGTCGTCGCGCTCGAACAGGGCGATCCAGAGCGTCAGCGTCAGGAACGGGTGCGCGCCGAGTTCGAACAAGGCGACGTGATCGTGCGTGGCCAGCGCGGCACGCTCGTCATCGGTGAACGCGAGCCACGTGCTCGACTCGCCGCTGTGGCAGTGGAGGATGCTGTTCGCCTGGGTGTGTTCCCACCAGGCGACTGTCGCAGCCGGGTCGATGCGGTAGCGCTCGACGAGCACTGGGTCGCGATCGACGGTGAACAAGAACTTGTTCATCAGGTACTTGCTCATCGCGAGACCTCCGTGCCAGCCCCGTAAGCCTCGCTCATACCGGCGCCCCATTCGGGTACCAGGTGAAGTAGGCCTCCATGGTGTGGAACAGGTCGAGGCTGTCGGCGTGATCGGCCTTGCGGTAGCCGGCCACGCCCATCATCAGCATGAAATCCATGAAGCCGTGGGTCGCGTTGCCGGGCGCATGCAAGCTGTCGAGCGTGACGTTGGCCAGGCAGCCGTCGATGTCGCCATTGGCGATCCACTCGACCGCTTTCGCGTCGAACTCGGGGTCAGGACCGTGTGGGCCGAACTGGCGCGGACCGCCGAGCTCGAGCGAAAGATGACCGGTGCCGATCACCGCGACGCGCAGCTGCGACGGCCACGCGTCGATGAGCTGGCGAATCGTCTGGCCCAGCTTGACGAAGCGTTCAGGACGAGGCAGGGGCGGCGCGAAGATGTTCGTGTAGATCGGCACGATCGGCAGGTCGTTCCCCGGCCGCACGGTGATGATTGGGCACGTGATCGAGTGGTCGACCCGCAGCTCGTTCGAGAACGCGAGGTCGAAATCGCGGTCGATGCCTTCGCGGAGGATGTAGCTCGAAAGCTCCTCGTGTCCCTTGAGCAGCATCCGCGGCAGCCCGAACTCGCGTTCCTCGTTGTAGTAGTTCGCGTCATAGAACGGCGCCTTGCCCACGAGGAACTGCGGCATATTGTCCAGCCACAGCTGGTGGAAGTGGTCGGAACCGACCATCACGAGGATGTCGGGACGCGCACGCGTCAGGGTCTCGCGGTACGCCTCGACCTTGCGCACCCACTCCGCTGCGAACGGCGGCGCCACCTCGGGCGCCAACAGGCTCGTCCGGTAGAAGAACGGGTGGTGGGTCGTCGCCAGGATTGCGACCAACTCGGCCATCAGCCATGCTCCTCATCCCTGCATACGCTGTCAGCCGCGAACGTACAGTTGTCCGTCTGACGGTCTGGTGAGACGATGCCTCTCGGCGACGGACGGTGTCAAGCGGTGTCGAGCAGTGTCAAGCACGGGAGGATGAGATGGCAGGACGCGGCAACTCCCCCGACTTCGTTGAGGCGCTGGCACGCGGACTCGACGTCTTGAGTTGCTTCGACCGCGAGCGCTCAGCGATGACGCTCGCCGAGGTTGCCGCTGTCACAGGTTTAGCCCGCCCGACCGCCCGCCGCCTGCTGCTGACACTGAGCGAACTCGGCCACGTGCGGGTCGTCGACGGCATGTTCTCGCTGACGCCGAAGGTGTTGCGCCTGGGCATGGCGTACGTCAGTTCGCTGGGGCTGTGGGACATCGCCCGGCCGCACATGAGCGACCTCGTCGCCGTGACGCACGAGTCATCGTCGATGAGCCAGCTGGACGGCTCGGACGTCGTGTACATGGCGCGCGTCGCCGTCCCGAAGATCATCGCGCTGCGCGTCGATGTGGGCACGAGATTTCCCGCGACGTTCACCTCACAGGGCAAAGTGCTGCTTGCCGCGCTGAGCGCCGATGAACTTGACGCGGCGTTGCGCGAGCCCAGCCGGTCAGGGCTGCCGCAGTTCCTGCCACGCGAGCGCACAGCGCTCGAACGCGAACTCACGACCGTGCGCGCGCGCGGTTGGGCCCTGGCCGACGAGGAGTTGGCACCCGGCATCCGCTCGGTCGCGGCTCCGGTGCGAGACGGCGACGGCCTCGTGCGCGCCGCCATGAACGTGACGGTGCACGCGGCCGAGACAAGTGTCGACACGCTCGTCCATCAGCACCTGCCGCATCTGCTGCGCACCGCCGGCGACGTCAGCGCCGATTGGGCGGCGTGGCAGTTGCGACCGCACGTCGAACGGCTCGCCGACGGCACCTTGCGTCCCGCTGCAGGATGACCGGCCGAGCGGCTTACCACAGAACGGACAAGCGCACGCATAACGATGTGAACGGGAGATCTTTGGTGGCAGCGCCGAACACGTCGAGCGCACCGCTCACCGGCACTGTCGTCGCGGACTTCAGCCGTGTGCTCGCTGGTCCGTACTGCACGATGCTGCTTGCTGATCTCGGCGCAGACGTGATCAAGGTCGAGTCCGCGGCCGGCGACGACACCCGCCACTGGGTGCCGCCGCGCCGCGGCGCCGACAGCACTTACTACCTCGCGATCAATCGCAACAAGCGCTCGATCGTGCTCGACCTCGGTGACGCGGTCGATCTCGATGTCGCGCATCGGCTCACCGCCCGCGCCGACGTGATGATCCAGAACTTCAAGCCGGGCGGGCTGGACAAGTTCGGGCTCGACTATGGATCGGTGCGCGCGCGGCGCCCCGACTCGATCTACTGCTCCATCAGCGGATTCGGCGTCGACAAGGGCGCGTCACTGCCGGGCTACGACCTGCTGGTGCAGGCCGTGTCGGGTTTGATGAGCCTGACCGGGTCGCGCGACGGCCCTCCGTACCGCGCCGGCATCTCGGTGTTCGACGTGATGACCGGGCTGCAGTCGGCGATCGGCATCCTGGCCGCGCTGCATCATCGTGACGCGACCGGCGAGGGTCAGCACATCGAGACGAACCTGCTGATGACCGCGCTCTCGTCCCTGGTGAACCAGACGTCTGCCTACGTGGCCGGTGATGTCGTGCCGACCCGAATGGGCAATGCGCACCTGTCGCTGTTCCCATACGAACCGCTACCGACCGGCGACGGTGAACTGATCGTGATCGCCGGGAACGACGGCCAGTTCCGCAAGCTCGCCGCGGCTCTCGGCATCGGCGAGGTCGCCGCCGACGAGCGGTTCGCCACCGTCGGCGCACGGAACGACAACCGCGACCTGTTGCGGCCGATATTGCTCGAACGGCTGGCCACCAAGTCGGCCCACGAGTGGTTCGAGACGCTCAGCGCCGCTGGCATCCCGTGCGGCCCCATCAACGACGTGCGCGGCGGCGTCGAACTGGCCACCGAACTCGGCCTAGAGCCGGTCGTGGTCATCGACGGCGTCCCCACCGTGCGCAACCCGATCGGCTTCTCGGCGACGCCGGTGCGCTACGACCGGCCACCACCGAGGCTGGACCAGCATGGCAAGGAGATCCGTCGCGAGCTTGGCATCGGACAGGAGGCTGCACATGACTGAGCACTCCGAATACCCGACCGCACTAGGGGTGTCGTCCGCCGAACGCATCATGCTGTTCGGTCAGGACCTGGCCGCAGACCTCATCGGCAAGGTCAGCTTCGGTCATCTTGCTTATCAGCTGATCACGCTGAGCCCGCCCAGCCGGCAGCAGGCGCGTGTGTTCGAGGCAGTGCTCGTGGCGCTGGCCGACCACGGGTTCACGCCCACCGCGATCGCCGCGCGCCTGACCTACCTCAGCGCGCCCGACTCCGTGCAGGGCGCCTTGGCCGCGGGCCTGCTCGGCGGCGGCTCACGCTTCCTCGGAGTCAGCGAGGAGACCGGCACCTTCCTCGCCGAGGCTTTGTCGAACTCCGACCCGCTGCCGGACACTGACGCGGCCTGGGATGAGCTTGCCCGCGCCGCCGTCACCGCACGCCGCGCGGCCGGCGGGTTCGTGCCGGGTCTCGGGCATCACCTTCACAAGCACATTGATCCACGCGTGGCGGTGCTCGTCGGCGTCGCTCGCGAGGAAGACCAATACGGACCGCACCTCGCGCTCTTCGAGGCCATCGGCCGGGTCTCTCCAGAGATCCTCGGCAAGTCGTTACCGCTCAACGGCGCCGGCATGTGCGGCGCGATGCTCGCCGATCTGGGCATCCCGCTCGGCATCCTGCGCGGTGTCGTGCTGCTCGCGCGCTGCGCTGGGCTGCTCGGACATATTGCCGAGGAGATGCGCAACCCGGTCGCCCGCGAGATCTTCAACGATGTGGAGTCGCACGCCGTCTACCGTCCCGCCGAGTGAACCGTCCGCGAGAATTCAACCGGTTGTCGCGGCGCTTCGCTTTCGTCTCTTCTTGGCTTGGTACATGGCCTCGTCGGCCAGCTTGACGGACGTGCGGACGGTGCGATCCGGCGCGAGGGGCGACCAGCCGACGGATGCCGGGATTCCAGCCAGGTCGAGTGCACGGGTCACGCGACGGGCCAGCGTCGGCGCGAGGTCGGCGGGCGTGCTGGTCAGGGTGATGCCGAACTCGTCGCCGCCGAGTCGGGCGAGGAAGTCGCAGTCGCGGATGCAGCGACGCATGACCTGAGCGGCCCCGCGCAGCAGGTGGTCTCCCGCGCTGTGTCCTCCGGGGCCGTCGTTGACCTGCTTCAGGTTGTCCAGGTCGACGACGACGATGACCGTGGGGTCGGCATAGGTGTCGTAGTCACGGTCGAGCTGGGCGATCTTGACGTCCTGGCCTGACCCCGATTGCTCGATCCATGCCGAGTGAGAGTCTGATTGCCCCGAT
>NZ_CAXULP010000006.1:0-251787 GCF_964251945.1 uncultured Jatrophihabitans sp. | reverse complement strand
ATCGGGGCAATCAGACTCTCACTCGGCATGGATCGAGCAATCGGGGTCAGGCCAGTCGGCTCGTCGCGGTATTTGCTCGACACCGCGGTCGGTGTGGCCCCCCAGCGGCTGTCACCGCGGCTTGAATCAGAGCACCGGCTCGGGTGGACGTCCGGGAGTGATGAGTCCGGCTTCGTAGGCAGTGATGACCAGTTGGGCGCGGTCTCGGGCGTTCAGCTTGGTCATTGTGCGGTTGACGTGGGTCTTGGCCGTGGCCGGGCTGATGAACAGGCGCACGGCGATGTCGTCGTTGGACAGGCCCGAGGCGACGAGGATGAGGACCTCGCGCTCCCGCGGGGTGAGATCGGTGAGGGCGGCCGGGGTTCGGGTCGGCGCCGGGTTGGGCTGGGCCAGCACACGAGCGATCAAAGTGCGCGTCGCGGCCGGCGAAAGCAGCGCATCTCCGGCGGCGACGCTGCGGATGGCGTCGAGCACGACGTGGGCTTCCACGCCTTTGCCGAGGTAGCCGCTCGCGCCGGCCCGTAGCGCATCGACGATGAGTTCGTCAGTCTCAAACGTCGTGAGCATGATGATCTTTACGTTGCGCAGGTCGTCGGCCGCGGTGATGTCCAGGGTCGCTTGTATGCCGTCGACCTCGGGCATTCGAATATCCATCAACACGATGTCGGCTCGTTCGCTGCGCGCCAGGGCCAGCGCGTCCCGCCCGTTCGCCGCCTCGCCGACCACCTCCAGGTCGGCTGCGGAGTCGACGAGTAAGCGGAAGGTGGCACGGAGCAAGGCTTGGTCGTCGACGAGTAGAACCCGAATCGTCACGACGTCGCTGCCACATCGGAACGGCTCTCGCCCGGGTCGCTCGCCTGATCTTCGATGTTCGAACCGGTCGAGTGACTCCCGATGGACACCGGCAAGGTAGCCGCCACCCGGTAGCCACCTTGCTGCGTCGGGCCGAACACGGCGCTGCCACCGGCAGCGGTGGCCCGCTCCCGGATTCCGATCAGGCCGTGCCCGGTCCCTTTGTTGCGCGATCCAACTAGGTGACCGGTGGTTTCGGTATTGATCACCTCGACGTCCACCGAGTCGGTGGTCCAGCGGATCTCCAGACGAATGTCGCTTCCTGGGGCATGCCTGGTGGCGTTGGTGAGCGCCTCCTGCACAATGCGGTATAGCCCGAGGTCAGCCGAGCCGCTCAGTGGGCGCGCCTGACCGACAACCGACACCGTCAGACGAACCCCGGCCGCAGTGACCCCGTCGACGAGCCGGTCCAGCTGCGCGACGGTGGGTAACGGTGCGCGAGGATCGCTGGTGAGAGGGTCGCCTTCGGCGCGCAGTAGCCCGAGAGTCGCGCGCAACTCCTCAAGCGCGGCCAGGCTGTTCGCAGCGATCCCCGAGAGGGCGGCTTTGGCCGCCACCGGATCGGTGTCGAGCAGGTACTGCGCGACACCAGCTTGAGCATTGACCAGCGTGATGTGATGGGCCAAAACGTCATGCAGCTCGTGTGCGATCCGAACCCGCTCAGCCGTGACCTGCCGGTCCGCCTCGATCTGCCGACTATGTTCCGCCGCCTTGGCCCGGGCCTCGGCCGCGGCGATCCGCTCGCGGCGTTCCTGGATCAGCCGCCCCAGGGCCGTCGCGACCAATACCCAATTCAGATACAACAAGTTCAATCCGACGTGGGAGTAGCTGAGCAACCCCGCCGTCAGCAGCACGATCGCCGTCACCGTTGCCGCTGTCCAGGCCGCCCGGGCCGGGTAGCGCGTGCCCACCGTGTAGAGGGCGAGCATGGTCACCGCGGGAAATATGGACGCGGGGTGGTGGGCGTGCCCGGCCACCACGACGTGCACCGTGTCCGCGATCGCCGCCACCACGAGTACGGGCAGCGGCCATCGGGTCCGGAGCAAGGCCGGCGACCAAGCAACCAGAACGAGCAGAACCACCCATCCGCTCGACACACCCCAGGTATGACCAGTGATCCCAGTTGCCAGCATGATCGCCAAGGCGGCCGCCGCGAATAACGGGTCGGGTTGACTGCGGTAGCGATGTAGTCCGATCACCGTTGCAGTCTCCCTCCCGAAAGCTAGATCAGGCTTGCGGTAGATCAGGCTTGTGTGACCACGAGGCGGTCTGGGTCCAGTTCGGGGGATGCGAGTTCAGCGGCGCCTTCTACCGATACGTGTGGCAGCGCTCGGTCCAGCCAGGATGGGATAGCCCAGTTCCGACGGCCGGTGAGGTGCATGAGGGCTGGGACCACTGTCATCCGAAGCAGCAGCGAGTCGGCCAGGACGCCCAGGGCTAGACCTACGCCGAACTCGGAGATGGTCCGTACGCCTGACAGGCCGAATGAGGTGAACACGCAGGCCATGATCGCGGCGGCCGTGACGACCACGCCACCGGTGTCGGACACTCCCGCAGTGACGGCGCGGCGATTGTTACCGGTGTGGGTCCATTCCTCGTGCATCCGGCTGACCAGGAAGACGTGGTAGTCCATCGACAGTCCGAACATGACGCCGACGATGAGGATGGTGACGATGTACTCGACGGGTGCCGCGCCCCCGACACCGAAGATCGGCGGTCCCCACCCCCACTGGAACAGGGCAACGGTCGAGCCGAGGGCGACCGCGATGGTGAGCAGGTTGCCCAATGCCCCGATCAACGGGACGAGCACGCTGCGAAATGCCAGGGTGAGCAGCAAGAAACCCAACGCGGCAATGATGATCAGGAACAGCGGCAGCTTGCTGGTTAAGGCGGCGGCGAAGTCGATGCTGGTCGCGGTAGTGCCACCGACGTGCACGCGCAGGCTCGTTCCGGCTTCGGCCTTCTTGATCACGTCAGCTCGCAGCGAATGCACCAGGTCGCTGGTCGTCTTGTCCTGTGCTGCGGTGGCGGGCACGATCTGGAGCGAAGACAGTATGTCTCCGGACACCGACGTGGGCGCGCCGACCGAGGCGACACCCTTCAAGCCCGGCAGTTGGGTGATCAGCGTGGACCAGGCCGCCCGCGCCGGGGCATCCGGGGTTTGCGCGACCAGCAGCAGTGACGCGTCGAACCCCTTGCCGAATGACGTCGACATGGTGTCGTAGTAGCTGCGTGTGCTCGTGCCGTGTGGGTCGCTGCTGGCATCGGCCGCTCCCAATCGGATCACCAGGGCAGGCGCCGCCAACGTCACTAGCATTGCGATTGCCAGTGTGCCGGTCAGCAGCGGCCTGCGCTCGACCACTCGGGCCCACCGGGCCCAGCCACGAATCGACGTCTCCGGCGTCACAGCTGCCTCGGTCTTCCCGACGAGCGCAGCCTCGCTCGGGTGCCGATCGGACCGCTGCAGCACTCGGCGACCGATTTTCGCCAGCAGCGCCGGGAGAAGGGTGACCGCGGCGAGAATCGTCAGAGAAACCGTCAGGGCCGCGGAGACGCCCATTCCGGTCAGGAAGCCGACGTTGAGGATCAGCAAGCCGAGCAGGGCAACGATGACGGTGGCGCCGGCGAACAACACCGCCCGGCCGGAGGTGTTCATCGCTGTCGTGATAGCTGTCTCAAGGTCTGCGCCTGCCCGCAGCAGCTTCCGGTGCCGGTTGACGATGAACAGGGCGTAGTCGATCCCGACCCCCAACCCGATCAGCGCCCCCAATTCAGGCGCGACGCTGGGCAGGGTCATGGCGTGGGACAGCAGCAGGACGGCGAAGATGGATACTCCGACCCCGGCGACGCCGGTGATGATCGGCAGCAACGCCGCCCACACCGAGCGGAACACCAACAGCAGGATGATCAGGGCGGCGACGATGCCGATGGCTTCGGTGATGCCGCCGAGAGAAACATGGGTGAACGCCGTCCCGCCGACCTGGACGGTCAGCTGGTCGGTTCCGGCCGCCGTCGCCAGTTTCTTCGCCGCGTCCGAGTGGTCGGTGGTACTGAACACGACGGTGGCGTAGGCGGTGTGGGTGTCGCTGCTGATTTGCTTCGTCCCTTGAGGGGTGAAGGGGCTGATCACCGCCTGCACGCCTTCGACCTTCGCCACATTGGCGAGCATCGGCGTGATTGTCGCACCCGTCGTAGCTGACACCGCCGACCCGCTCTCGGTGTGCCAGACGATTTTGCCCGTCTTCACCTTCGCCGCGTCACTGCCACCCTGCGCGAGCAAGTTGTAGGCGGTACTCGAATCACTAGCTGGCAACCGGCTGGAATCACTGAACGCCGCCCCGGCCAGACCGACCGCACCGGCCAGTGCGATCAGCAGCGTGACCCACCCAAGGACGACCAGATTCTTGCGGCGTACGCACCACCGAGCGAGTCCAACCATGACGAGAACACCTTCCAAAGATCCGATGAATCGGTGCTCTCAACACTCGCCGAAACGGAAGCACCGCGCGTCCACCGGGCGCGGTCATTTCGGCCTACCACCAACGCGGTACACACCCGACCTGAGATGGGTTCAACAACGAGGCCACTGGCATTCGCCGCCCAGAGGTGGTCTGCCTCTCGACCCCCGGCTATACCCCCCGGATGCACCGACGCGAATTGCGGTCGCGCCTTGTTGATCTTGAGTTGAACTGCGCGCTGTTCGGGCGTGTGGGTGCTGCCGGTCTGCCCGGCTTCCACTGATCGTCGGTGTGGCCGTGGGGCCGGTGGCAGGCGGTGGCTGCGGGGGGAGGCACGAAGGCCTTGGCGAACAGACTGAACCGTCCCCGCTCCGGTGACTGGCTCGAAGTCCCGGGGGAGTGGACTTGTGGCGGCGCCGAGGAACTACCCGAACGAGCTGCGCACGCGGGCAATGCGGCTGGTGCGGAAGGCTCGTGAGCAGGACCTGGATCCGTCGTTGAACTGGGCCGTGGTCGAATCGGCCAGCGCCGGTGTCAACCCGCCGGTGTCAACCCGGACACTTGCGTGGCCGGTGCACGCAGGCAGCGATCGATCGTGGTGAGCGGGCTGGGGCGACGACGACGTCGCGGCGCGGATCAAGAGCTGGAACGGGAGAATCAGGAGCTCAAGCGGGCGAATGAGATCTGCGCGGCCGAGGCCATGGCCTCAGCGACCAGTCCATACAAACGCTGAGGTCGTCGTGTCGACGCCTGGTGCCCCCGGCAGGATTCGAACCTGCGCCACCGCCTCCGGAGAGCCATTTTCACGTTTTCGAAGATCGTTGGAAAGTGCTTGTAGCCCCCGGATTTGCTGGCCTAGGTGCGTTTGACATCGTTGATCAACATCGGCTGTTTTTAGTCCTGGTGTGTACCCGATGTGTACCCGCGAAGATCAATTACTCCAAGATCACTGTTCGAATCGTGGTCGTCGGCCTGCGTCAAGCGCGCAAGACGGAAAGCGTCAGTGCCCGGACCTCGGCCTGTTCGGCGCGGTCGGACGACGCTGCGCGGACACCGCCGCCGGCCGGTCGGCCGAAGTCCGTGCGTAAGACGGTTGCGGCGTCGCCTTGAACGCCGGACTCGCGCCACTCCACGGGTTTCGGAATCCGTTGGCGGTGCGCACGCAGCAGACGCCAGACATCGACGGCATCCTTCGCCGCCAGCCGGCTCGACCAGCTGAGCGCCTTCAAACACAGCGCCGAGTTGATCTCGGGAATCACGACCGGAAACGTCACGACGGTGTCGTCGAGCGTCGTCACGGTGAGGTCGAGCTGCTCACCTGGGCGCGCCAACGCCAATGACAGCCCGGGGATCTCGTCGAGCACCATGTCGCCGTGCTGCTGGTTCGGGATCAGCCGCCGGCCGTACGCCGGAGCGAGCACATCGATGACGAGACGCAGGCCGCCGTCGGTCGTCCTCATGAACCGGTTGGAGGCAGCTGGCCTCGCGTAGCCGAGCGCCTCGAGTCCGGGGACCAGCGCAGGGTCGCGGGCCGACATTGCCGCGATCCCCATATCGGCGTCCTGCGTGACCCTGACGACCGGCTCCGGTACGTCGGCGAGCGCGACGTGCAGGCGGACCATCTGCCCACCGACAAGTCGGTAGTCGATGCCTACGTCGTCAGCCACAGCCGCGAGATCTCGCATCGCCAGGAAGCCGGCCTCTTCGGTCTGGGACGAGGCGCGGAGGCGAAGGGCGGTCACAGCACTGCGTCCGACTCGATCATCCACGTACGCCAGGCATCCAGGGCCTCGTCGGCGTCCGGGCCCGGGCTGCGCGACAGGTCGTAGAGGACTTGGAACGCGTTGGCTCTCGCGATGTCGCCGTGACCGCGCATCTCCAAAAGAACCGGAGCCTTCGAGATCGGCCATATGCCGGGGTCGTCCGGCAAGACGAGGGTCATGGTCGACGCCGAGGCATCGCTCGGCGTTAGTCCGATGACAGAAAGGTCGGTGCCGCGCTGCGCGTACAGGGTGGCTTGGCGGGGAGTTCGCCACGCCGCCACGAGGTCGGCAGCGACGTCGCCGGATAGGACCGGGTTCGCGCGTTCCGTGTCCAGCGCCCGGTAGGCGCGGTACGCCTGCTCGTTGATCGGATCGACGCCGAACCAGTGAGTCTCGAGGCCGCCCGGTCCCGGGTAGTGCGCAAGCCACCAGGACAGCGCACCGGCGCGATCGGTCACCTGCCAACCGTGCTCGCCGCGCGCCACCAGATTGAGGTTGACGAGCCGGTTGAGCGCCTTCGAGACAGCGGCCTGACCGACATGGGCGAACTCGGCGATCTCGTCCTGTCGGGCTCCTTGATCGAGGGCGAACAGCGCGCGCACGACGGAGAACACAGTGCGACCCGGCCGGCCCCGGGGGCGCCTGGGCGTTTGCGTCGCGTCGGCCGAGTTCAAGCGCAGTGTTCGCTGCGCAAACCGAAGCTGGCCGGCGCCGTCGTCGGTCACCACGGACCAGCCGGCCGCCCAGGCGCGTTCGAGCGCTGCGCTGGTGATGCTGCGGGGGACCAGAAGGGCGTGGCGCTCGGGCGCAGGCTTGATGTCATGGGTCCGAGCCACTCGTGGGATGGTCAGGACGAAGAAGACCGCCGAGTCGTCGTCGTGAGTCAGTCGTACATGCTCGCTGTCGATGGGCAGCACCGCGATGCCGTTCTCCTCCAGCGTCGCGACCCACATGAGGCCAGTGTATTCCAAATATCGAGGTTGAGCCCCAATTTGGAATACGGCGGCTTACCCGAGTTCCTGGCGCTCGCGCACCAGGTCGAGCGGCGTCGCGTAGCGGCCGTCGCGGTTGTGCAGCATCCGCCGCTGCTCGCAGTTGAGCTCTGCGATGTCGCACCGACCCAGCCCGCCGGCGTCGGCGATCGCACACTCGGCGAACCACGCCATCTCGTTCATGAAGCCGAGCATCTGCCGGCTCGCGGTCTTCGCCACCACGACCGGCGGCGCGAGTTCGCCGAGCACGTCAGCGGGCAGGTTCTCGGCGTTCAGCTCTCGCCGCACCACGTTCGCCAGCCACCGGTCGAGCGGAGTCAGGTCCGCCTTGCGCGCGTCCGCGACGAACACCGGGAACAGGGTGCCGATGTGCGCAAGCAGCAGGCACTTGCGGCGGTCGAACCAGAGCAGGTTCAGGTACCAGTCGTCGGGGGAGTGCTCCGGCTCGACCAGCTGCCGAGCGCCGAGGAGACTCCGCGCCTTGGCGGTGCGGCGCACGATCATGGCGCTGAATGTAGCCATGCGCCGGAACCCACGAGACCGCATCAGGCGCACGCGCGCGCTCGGCGCAGCGCGCCAACCCCCCGCCGCAGCATTAACCTCGTGATCGTGAGTGCCGAGGACAGCGCAGGCCGGGTAGCGGCCGAAGCGCGCGCCCGCGTGCTCATCGACCGGCAGCTGACCGAGGCTGGCTGGTCGGTGCAGGACAAGAAGGCGATGAACCTCTTCGCCGCGCAGGGCGTCGCCGTCCGCGAAGTCACGCTCAAGCCCGGTCACGGCCGCGCCGACTACCTGCTCTACGTCGACCAGCGCGTCGTCGGGGTGATCGAGGCCAAGCCCGAGGGAACCCCGCTGTCCGGCGTCGAGTGGCAGTCGAGCAAATACGCAGAAGGGCTGCCGGCCGAGGTGAAGCTCGCCGCGCTCACGACGGACGGTCGGCTGCCGTTCGTCTTCGAGGCCAGCGGCACCGAGACCCACTTCACCAACGGCTACGACCCCGAACCACGGGCGCGGCGGATCTTCAACGTCCCCAAGCCATCCACTCTCGCGAACATCCTCAAGCGCAAGGACGAGAGGTATCCGACGTGGCGCGGCAAGGTGCGCGAGCTGCCGACGCTCGACGAGCAGCCGCTGCGACCGGCGCAAATCACGGCGATCGATGGCGTCGAGACCAGCCTGCGCGGGCAGCGCTTCGACCGCAGCCTGGTGCAGATGGCCACTGGCGCCGGCAAGACCTACACCGCCGTCACCCTGTCGTATCGGCTGCTGAAGTTCGGCGGGTTCAATCGCATCCTGTTCCTGGTCGACCGGAACAACCTTGCCAAGCAGACGACGGCCGAGTTCGAGAACTACCAGACTCCGGACGACGGCCGGAAGTTCACCGAGCTCTACAACGTCAACCGGCTCAAGCGCGGGCCGATGCCCGATGCGACCAGTGTTGCGATCTCGACGATCCAGCGGGTCTTCAAGGCGCTGCGTAACGAGGAGCCGGGAGAGACCGACGATCCAGCCCTCGACGGATGGGTGCCCGACCAACCCGTGACAGTCGCCTACCAGCCGAACATCCCGCCGGAGACGTTCGACCTGATCGTGGTGGACGAGGCGCACCGCTCGATCTACGGCCAGTGGCGCGGCGTGCTCGAGTACTTCGACGCCCACGTGGTCGGTCTGACCGCCACGCCCGGCAAGCAGACGTTCGGGTTCTTCAAGCAGAACCTCGTCAGCGAGTACACCTACCCGCAGTCGGTGGCCGACAACGTCAACGTCGACTTCGACATCTATCGCATCAAGACGCAGATCAGCGAGCAGGGCTCCACCATCGACGCCGGCACTGTCGTTCCCAAGGTCGACCGCCGCACCCGCGCACAGCGTTACGAGGCGCTGGACGAGGACCTCGACTACACCGCCAGACAGCTCGACCGCGCCGTCACCGCCACCGACCAGATCCGCACTGTGCTGGAGACGTTTCGCGACCGGTTGTTCACAGAGATCTTCCCTGGCCGTTCGGTCGTGCCCAAGACGTTGATCTTCGCCAAAGACGACGCTCATGCCGAGGAGATCGTCACCCAGGCGCGCGAGGTGTTCGGCAAGGGCAACGACTTCGCAGCGAAGATCACCTACAACGCTCGCAACGCCGATCAGCAACTCGCGGCGTTCCGCACGAGCGCCGCGCTGCGCATCGCCGTCACTGTGGACATGATCGCCACCGGCACCGACGTGAAGCCGCTGGAGTGCGTGTTCTTCCTGCGCGACGTCCGCTCGCCGCAGTACTTCGAGCAGATGAAGGGCCGCGGCGCGCGCACGATCCCGAGCGCGGACTTCCAGGCGGTCACGCCAGACGCGAAGCAAAAGTCGCGCTTCGTGCTGGTCGACGCGGTCGGCGTGACCGAGCACGAGTTCGTCGAGCCGCCGTTGAATCGTGAGAAGTCGATCAGCCTGGCGAAGCTGCTGGAGAAGGCCGCCCACCTCACCATCACCGAGGACGAGACCGCGACGCTCGCCTCTCGTCTGGCCGCCCTCGAAGCGCAGATCACGGCGGACGAGCGAGCCGAACTGGACGCTGTGGCCGGCGGGTCGCTGCGCGCGGTCGTCCGGCACCTGGTGGACGCGGTCGATCCCGATGTTCAGGCGAAGGCCCTCGCGGGCGCCGCGGATCCCGACGAGGCGCGCCAGCAGCTCATCGTCGACGCGGTGCGGCCGATTGCCGCCAACCCCGACCTGCGCTCGCGCATCCTCGAACTTCGTCGCGCCCACGATCGAGTCGTCGACGAGGTCTCGGCCGACGTGTTGCTCGACGCGCACGGAGTGGTTGACACCGGCAAGGCGAAGTCCGTCGTCGAGTCGTGGCGGGCGTACCTGGACGAGCACCGCTCGGAGATCACCGCGATCCAGCTCCTCGCCGAAGCTCGTGAACGGCGGGTCTCGTTCGGCGACATCAAGGAGCTCGCCGACCGCATTGCCCGGCCGCCGTACAACTGGACGCCCGACATCATCTGGAACGCCTACGGTGCCTTGGAGGTGCGGTCAATCGGTCATGCTCCGCGCCGCACGCTGACCGATCTGGTCTCGCTGATCCGCTACACGCTCGGCGAGGACGACAGGCTCGTTCCGTACGCCGACCGCGTTGCCGAGAGGTACGCCGCGTGGCTGGCCCAGCAGGAACAAGCAGGTGTGACGTTCTCCGACGCCGAGCGCTGGTGGCTCGACCGCATGGTGCAGGTCGTCGCGTCGTCCGCCGGCATCAGCGCCGCCGACCTCGATCAACCACCGTTCATCGAGAACGGCGGCACCGACGGAGCCCTCCGCGACCTCGGCCCGCGTGCCGCCGACCTCATCGACCAACTCAATGCGGATCTCACCGCATGACCTGGCGAGATTTGCGTCTGGCGCAGGTGGCTGAAGTTGGGCCGCGCGACCCGTCTCTGTCCGACGATGCGCCATTTGTTCCTATGGCTTCAGTCGAAGTCGGACGGCGATACCCAGTGTCTTACGAACGCCGAGGCTCCCGGGGCGGCATTCGGGCGCGCGGCAACGACGTGCTGTTCGCGCGTATAACGCCGTGTCTTGAGAACGGGAAGCTTGCACAGCTGCCGGCGGATGCTGAGCCGACTGGCGGGAGTACCGAGTTCATCGTTGTCCGTGCCGGCCCGGAACTCGACCCTGGTTTTCTCTACTACTGGTGTGCTAGCCCCGCTGTTCGTGATCGCGCAGAATCGCTTATGACCGGCACAACTGGGAGGATGCGCTTCGCGGGTGTAGAGCTTGCCGACTTTCGTATATGGCTCCCGCCGATGGAGGAGCAGCGGCGGATCGTGGACCTCCTTGAAGACCACCTCTCCCGCCTCGAAGCCGCGGAACAGTCGATCCGGAGATCGCTCCGCCGCCTTTCTTCGCTCCGCGACGCCGTCTTGTCGGAGGCAGTGGAACTAGCATCCGCCTCGCCCGGTGCCCATGTGAGAGCCATCGGTGATCTCGCCAGGGTGAGTAGCGGGCTCACCCCACTCAAGGGGAACAAGGCCTTCTACGACGGTGGCACCATCCCATGGATTACCAGCGGTGACCTGCACCAAGGCGTAATCACCGAAGCGAAGCATTTCGTTACCCAGGCGGCGCTCGATGAGACAACGCTCAAGTTGGTCCCGGCGGGCGCAATCCTGATTGCGATGTACGGCGAAGGCAAGACACGCGGTACCGCAGCAGAGCTCGGAATCGACGCAGCAACGAATCAGGCTTGTGCCGCGGTGGTGCTCCACGACCCCGATCTACGGCAGTGGGTCCGGCTGGTCTTGGATGCGAACTACAGCAAGCTACGGCGCCTCGCGGCCGGAGGGGTGCAACCGAACCTCAACCAGTCGATGGTCAAGGCGATTGAGATACCGATTCCCGTCCCCGGCGTGCGCGTCGAACTCCTGGCTCACCGCACAGAGTTCGACGACGCGCGCTTGCGTCTCCAGTCGGAACTTGAAATAGCCCGGCTCCATGGAGCGCGGCTAGGTCAATCACTTCTCGCTGCTGCGTTCTCGGGGCGGCTGACCGGCGAGCGCGAGGTCGCTGTTGCCTGACGGTGTGGGGCGCGAATTCCGGCGCGTGTTCGCCCGACGGGAGCTGCAAGCGATCAGCGGGAGGCGGACATTCGAGCGGGGGTTGCAGTGTGCGGCCGAAGGGCGCGTCAGCAAGGTGAGCCTGACGTCCCACGGTGCGACGGCGACAGTGAGGGGGTCGGCCGACTATCAGGTCGAGCTGTGGTGCGACGGCGATCAAGCCGGGTACGCCTGTAGCTGCCCGATGGGCGGCGAGGAGCGTTTCTGCAAGCACGCGGTCGCGGTTGCGCTGGTCGTCACCGACGCGGTCGTCGCGGACGAGGGCCCCACCGCTGACCCGAGCGAGGAGGTCGACCTCGCGGCCTATCTACGCGGCCTGGACCATGAGGCGCTGGTCGAGCGGCTCGTCGAGCGAGCTGCCGCAGACGACCTCTTCGATGGGCGGTTGCGTATGGCCGCCGCCCGCACCAGCGCCGGTGGTCTCTCGCTCGCGGCCTTCCGCCACGCCTTGGCGGCGGCCTTCGAGACCGACGGCTTCGTCGGCTACCGCGAGGCCTCCGACTACACGAGCGGGATCGACTCGGTGCTCGATTCGCTCGGGCAGCTGCTCGAGGACGGGCATGCCGACGCGGTGGTGCAGCTCGCGGAGCACGCCGCGGAACTGGCGGAGGAAGCGCTTGGTTACATCGACGACTCCGACGGCGGCATGTCAGGCGTCGCCGAACACATCCGCGAGTTGCACCTGGCCGCGTGCCAGTTGTCCCGACCCGATCCGATCGCGCTGGCCCGCAGCCTCTACGACCGCGAGCGGCACGAGGGTGACCTGGAAATCTTCTACGGTGCGGCGGGCACCTACGTCAACGTGCTCGGCGACGAGGGCCTGGCCGAGTATCGGCGGCTCGCGCAGCGGGAATGGGATGAGCTGCCCCCGCTCGGTCCGGAGGACGAGCGAAGTTGGTCCTCCGGCCGATTCCGCCTGACGCAGATCATGCGGACCCTCGCCGAGCTCTCGGGGGACGTCGACGCCGAGGTGGCCGTGCTGGCGCACGACCAGTCCTCGCCCTACCAGTTCGTGAAGATCGCCGAGACGTTGCAAAACGCGCAGCGGCACGACGACGCGCTGGGCTGGGCGTTGAAGGGCGTCGCGCTGCATGGCTTCGACGACCACCGCCTGGTCGAGCTGGTCGCAGACGAGCACCATCGCGTCGGACGTCCCGAGCAGGCGGTCGACGTGCTGTGGTCGGCCTACGAAGGCTCACCTGGCGTCGACACGTATCAACGGCTGGCCCAGCACGCCCGGCGAGTCGGACTCTGGCAGGACCGGCACGACGAGGCCCTGACGCTGCTGCGCGACCGCATCGCCTCCAAGTCCCGCGACCGGTACGGGCCCGACAACTCCACCCTCGTCGCGGTGCTCCTGCTCGACGGCAACCCGGAGCAGGCCTGGATCGAGGCGCAGGCCGGCGGGTGCCGCCGCGACCAGTGGCTCGAACTTGCCCGCCTGCGCGAGGCCGAGCACCCCGAGGACGCCCTCCCGATCTGGAGGGAGGAGGTGGACCGCGAGATCGGCGCGATGAACAACCAGTCATACGTCAGCGCTGTCGCGACGACCGAGCGAGTGGGCAGGCTGATGTCCGCGGCCGGGCGAGGCGAGGAGTTCGCGCCGTACGTCGCGGGCGTTCGCGAGGCGCACCGGCGCAAGCGCAACCTGATGAAGCTCTTCGCCGAGCGCGGCTGGTGACCGGGTGCCGTCAGACGTCAGACGTCAGTGCGGCGAAGCTCTGACCGGGAGACGACCCAGAGTCCGGGTCCGTCGCCTGAAGCCCGCTGCCAGATCGTGGCTCGGTGCTGGATGAACAGTTCGGCCATGTCCGCGGACTTGAGGTTGCCCGAAGCGAGGCAGAACGCGCGAACCCCGGCGTCGACGAGCGCTGCCCTTTCGGCGGCGCGGTAGCGGATCTTCTCGTCCTTCATCAGGACGGGCCAGTTGTTCTGACCGGCGAGATCGAGCCACTCGACATCGGGGACGTGCTCGTCCGCGGGTTTGCCGTAGTGCTCGGCGAGCGTGGTCAGCTCCCAGTCGGCTTCACGCAGCAGTCTCGGCACGCTCACGCCGCCGAGACTCCTGTCGACGAAGAAGTGGGGCGAATCCACGCATGGGCTCCGTCAGCTCTTCTTGTCGACCCGAATAGCGTCCTCGACCTCGATCTGTGTCAGACCGAACTCGTCGGCAACCGTCGCCGCGGACTCGCCCGCGTAGAAGAGCGCGAGCACGTCTTCGAGCCGCGCGCCGCCGTGCCTGAACGTTGGCTGACCGAACCCGCGCCGGATGTCGGCGATGACCTCTGATTGCGCATAGCCCGGCAAAGGGATGACGACGGCGTACCCGTCGGAGCCCCACGTGACCCGCTTGAGGTAGTCGCGGACCACCTCGGCGAAGACGCGCTGCCCGTGGCGGACCACCGTCAATTCCTCGAGCGCTTCCGCCTCTTCGCCATCGGCTGTCTGCGCATAGTCGTAGAGCACCTCAGCGCCATCGGTGTACAGCCGTTCGGAGGCCAACGCGTGCGCTAGCCCGATCTCCTCGCTCAGCCGGTCGAGGGCAGGCCGGATGCGCTGCAACGGCACACCGGCTCTGCGGATGGCAGCCAGCGCGTAACCCTCGGCCAGCCCGACAAACGGAATGGCGGGGCCACGCTGACCGGGATGACCCAAGTCGGTGATGATCGGCTTCCCCGTGACCGTCCGAGCACCGATGTGGGTCGTGTAGCCCCGTGCCCACGTTCGGAACGTGCCGTCATTCATCGCGAGGTAGCGGGCAGCCTCGGCGATTGAGTACAGGGGGGCGTCGAACTTGTCGATCGCTGACTTCTCGGGAGCGAGGGTGGTCACAGCAGCCTCCTCTCGGCGCGAAGCGAACGTGCTCATCATGCCGGAGCCCAACGACAATCGGACCGCGACCCACGAACGGCGTCGGATTGCTAGCACTACCCGTGCCAGACTCGGCCGGTGTCCGACTCGCGCCATCTCGTCGCAAAGTTGGTTGCCGGCAGCAATGTGCTGCGCGACTCGGGCGTCAACATGTATGAGTACACCGAGCAGCTGACGTATCTGCTCTTCCTCAAGATGGCCGAGGAACGCGCGACCCGTCAGCTGAACCCGGAGCGGGTGGTGCCCGACGAATATGCGTGGCACCAGTTGCTCGGGCTGTCGGGCGAGGCGCTGGAGGACACGTACAACCACATCCTGCGCGGACTGGCGAGCCAGCCTGGAGTGCTCGGGGCGGTGTACCGCGGCGCGCAGAACAAGATCTCGAACCCGTCGCACCTCAAGACGCTGATCGTCGACTACATCGACAAGGAGAACTGGTCGGCGGCCGGCGCCGACGTCAATGGTGACGCCTACGAGGAACTGCTTGAGCGCAGCGCCGGGGACACGAAGTCGACCGCGGGACAGTACTTCACTCCGCGTGCTCTGATCCAGGCGATGGTCGAGGTCGTCCAGCCGACGATCGACGACCGGGTCGTCGACCCGGCGTGCGGCACCGGCGGGTTCCTGCTTGCCGCTCATGCGCACGTCTCGCGGGACGCGGCCGGCTTCACGCCGCCACAGCGCAAGCACCTGCGGACCAGGTTCGTGACCGGTGTCGACATCGGCGCGACTACGTCTCGGCTGGCCTCGATGAACCTGCTGCTGCACGGGCTTGGATCGATCAGCGGTGATGCGCTGATCGATCAGCGTGACGCCCTGATCGCAGATCCGAATGACCGGTGGAGCGTCGTGCTCGCGAATCCGCCGTTCGGCCGCAGCTCGAGCACCGACATCGGCGGCGGGGACGACGACGGCGCCGAGATCTTCCGGCAGGACTTCGTCGTCACCACGTCCAACAAACAGCTGAATTTCTTGCAGCACATCATGACGATCCTCGACATCAACGGCCGCGCGGGCGTCGTGCTGCCCGACAACGTGTTGTTCGAGGGCGGGGCTGGCGAGACGCTGCGCCGCAAGCTGCTGGCCGCGTTCGACTTCCACACATTGCTGCGGCTGCCGACCGGCATCTTCTACAAGCCTGGCGTCAAGGCGAACGTGCTGTTCTTCGACAAGAAGCCAGCCGCCGAGGAGCCCTGGACGCAGCGGTTGTGGGTCTACGACCTGCGGACGAACCAGCACTTCACCCTCAAGAAGAATCCGCTTCGCCGCGACGACCTCGACGACTTCGTCTCGTCGTACCTGCCGGGCAAGCCACGCGACGAGCGGCTCGAGTCCGAGCGATGGAGACCGTTCACTTACGACGAGCTGATCGCCCGCGACAAGGCCAACCTCGACGTCACCTGGCTGCGGGACGAGTCCCTCGAAGACGCTGACAACCTGCCGGCGCCGGAGGTCATCGCCCGAGAGATCGTCGAGGACCTGACTGCCGCGCTCGCTGAGTTCGAGGCCGTCGCCGCCGCGTTGGAAGCGCGAGCAGCGAAACCTGCTTCGGAACCAGCCGATGGATAAGACAGAGGCGCCGCACATGGACGAACACCCGGACGTTGTGTTCGCGACGGAGCGACCGGCCTGCGAGCGGGACTCGTCGGCGGGCCGGACGTGCGCGAGGTGATCCGTGCCGTGAAGTCGGCACGCGCGGCCGAGCCCGACCTCGACCTCGACACGACAAGCGTCGTCGCGCTCGTCGAGTTGAACACCGGTGTGCCGGCGCGGCTGATCGACGCGTCGGTGCGCTACTGGTCGAGCTATCCCCACGAGATCGACACGTGGATCGCCGAAGCGGAAGCGATCGAGGCTCGCGCCACGTCGTCCACATGACCAACTGGCGGTTCGCGCACGACCGGTCGCCTGTCGGCGCGATCGTGTCCTCGCTCTAAGCTCTCCACAACTCGGACAGCCTCCCTCGACCAAGCTCCGAGACATTCTTGCGCCGCACCAGTAGAAGCAAGTAACCGGATGTTGTCGACGGTTACCCGTCAACGGTCGTGCCGGCAGCACGCGCGTCCGCGATCTGCTCAACCTCCAACCGCGGCACCGCCCACGTGCTGCCTGCTTTGACTGCGCGCAGCTGCCCGGCGTCGATCAGCTGCTGCACCCGCTGACGGCTCACGCCGATGATCTCGGCGGCTTCGGACACGCTCGCGAGGCTGGGGAGCGGCGCCAGGTCGACGGCTTCGACCTCGCGGTCGTAGTCGTCGGTGGGCAGAACACGGAACGATCCCGGCTCGAGCGCGCCGGCGGCGGACAGCAGCAAACGCCATCCGGTGGTGACGGCCTGACTCATGTCCTTCGCGGGGAAAGTGATCACGAGCTCGCTGAGGCCGCGGTCGGTGCGGCCGACGGCCGGCGAGTACGAGGCGAGCGTTTCCAACCACGCTTCGGCGCGCTTCCGTGTGGGGCTGACGGGCACGACGGCGACCGCGTTGAAACTGGTGCTCATGTGGGTTCCCTTTCGTTGTGGTGGAGGCGGATACTCAAGGACTTGCGGCCCGGCCGGGGGCGATAGTCCCGCTCCCGGCCGGGCCGTCCGGTCACCGGTTAGGCGGCCACCGGAACCCGGCCCGTGAGCAGCACCCGCGACGCCACCACGAAATGCCGCTCGGTCAGTCCATGCGGCAACCCAGGCAGCAGCCACGGCTCCGGCATATCAGCGGGTAGCGACATAACTGCCGAGCATCCAGCAGCAACACTCAAGTTAGGCGGTGTGACACGCATGGTCGCAGGCCGCGAAGTCGCACCGAAGGATGCAGCCAGCACCGAGCGGTTGATGGAGTACTGGTCACACAGCGAGGGCGCGGCCAAGATCGACTGGGCGTCGCTGGTGACTTCGACCGCTGCCGCGTCGAACTCGGCAAGTACGTCGGACCAGCGATTGTCAACGGCCTCTGCTCCAACCTTCACAAACGCGCGACCGGCTTCCGCCCAGGACACGCGCCGTCCGAAGGCGGCGACGGACACGGGAGCAAGTGATGCGTGTAGCCACTCTTGAAGACGTCCAGCGTATGGCCTCTGCGTTGCCGCCTGGTGGTGCTGTCCGTGTCTGGTTAGAGGACAACCCGGACCCGAACCCGGAACCACGCTGCGACCACGAGCCGTCCGTCACCAAGATCGAGAATGGCTGGCGCATCTCACGATGCCTATGCGGTGACACCCCAAGTCGCTGATGGCCTGGCCGCAACGCTTTCGACGCCACGACGAACTACCCGCCAACTGGCAGCAGATACGCCTAGCCGTACTCACCCGCGACGCCTACGCTTGCCGCATCGCCGGCCCACGCTGCACCGGCCGAGCCACACACGTCGACCACACCGACGAAGCGCAAGGGCCACACGACCACAGACTCGAAGTGCTCCGCTCCGCCTGCCAAACCTGCCACATGGGCCGCACTGCACGACAAGCCCACGCAGCCCGGCAATCCCGACGCCGCAGCGCTGAGCCACACCCGAACCAACCCAGGGGAGTGGCCCCCCACCCCCGCCCGGTCCAAGACCGCTGGCTAGCAGGGCATGCGCACCTCAAGCCGACAACCCGAGAGCGGTACGCCGGCATCGTGCGCAAGCACATCCATCCGCGCTGGGCCACGACCAGGCTCGCCGACGTCACGCACTCCGACGTGCAGACCTGGGTTACGAAGCTGAGCCGCAGCGCCGAGCCGGCCACTGTCCGCAAGATCCACCGGGTGCTGTCGCTCGTCCTCGCGCTCGCGGTCCGCGACGGGCGACTGCTGCGCAATCCGGCCACGGACATCAAGCTGCCGCGGCCGCAGTCGCGCGAGCAGCCGTACCTCACCCACGAGCAGGTACACGAGCTCGCCCGCGCCGCCGCCGGACCGGCCAGCCCAAGCAAGCACCGACGTCTCGACGAGCGCCAGAACGACCAGTACCGGCTCATCGTGCTGTTCCTCGCCTACACCGGCGTCCGCTTCGGCGAGATGGCCGCACTGCGCGTTCGCCGCATCGACTTCCTGCGCCGCCGCGCCATGATCGCCGAATCGGTCACGCTGGTGGGAGCCACTCAGGTGTGGGGGACACCCAAGGGTCACGAGAAGCGAGAGGTGCCGATTCCGCGCTTCCTCATCGACCAACTCGCCGAACACGTCCGTGGCAAGGCGCCCGACGACCTCGTCTTCGCCGGTGTGCGCGGCGGGGGAGCGCTGCGCGGCGCGATCTTCCGCCGCGCCGCCTTCGACCGTGCCGCCGAGGCAATCGGCCTGCCCGGTCTGCATCCGCACGAGCTACGTCACACCGCCGCGAGCCTGGCTATCGCCGCTGGAGCTGACATCAAGGTCGTCCAGAAAATGCTCGGCCACAAGTCGGCGACGATGACTCTCGACCAGTACGGTCACTTGTTCGACGACCGCCTCGATGACGTCGCGGACCGACTCGACGCGGCGGCGGATGCCTACATCGTTCCGAACAGCCAGCCCCGGGACAACGTCCGATCGCTGCCGACTTGAAGCGCAAGAACCGTCTTGGCGCACGTTGAGCGCCGTCGGAGGGCAGATTGATTGGTAGGTGCCGTTCGCCGTCTTCGGCGAGTCGCTGGACAAGGTGAATATTGGCGGAATATTATTCCGCCATGGTTCACCCACCTGAAGACGAGATTCGGCGGCTCAAGCTGGTCGCCCGGGAGATGTCCGAGTCCGGTGACGAGTCGGGATACTTGGTCGCTGTGGCCACCGGCCAGCACAGCGCCTTCCGCCGTTCACGGCGACCGTCCAGTGCGCTCGAGCGTGAGCTGTACCTGGACGCGGCTCGTCGCGCGGCGTCACGCGAAGGCTTCTTCCCCGACGAGGCCAACGGCGGACTGGATCTGATCGCCGGCGACGGTGGAGACCTGCGCAAGTACCGCGTCAAGCGGGGTACCCGAACCGTCGACGGTCCGTACAGGTTCCTCTGCGGCCAGGGATCGAGCCTGCTGACCTCTGAAGCCGGCGCGCTCTACACCGAGACGCAGTGGCTGCTCGGGTACATCAGCAGCGGTGACCACACTATCGAGGAGATCATCGCCGCCGAGGTCATCGGCAGCGACGGCAGCGGCAACGGTCCGGTACGACTGCGTCTGGGCACCATCATCTGTCTAACTGACTCGCCCCCGTCTCCCGGCTTCACGTCGACAGACGAAGGCTTGTCCGGATTCGACGACATCGACGAGGACACCGAGGAAGAAGGTGACGCCGGAGTCGCTTGAGCGACCTGGCGCACCCTATTCCGCTCCCCCGTGTTGTTGAGAGGCTTCCCGGTGACATCATCTGCCAGCGTCGGCGAGCGCGTGCGCGTCCTGCGGCTTGCTGCGAACATTAGCCAGAACGAACTCGCCCGTGCCGTGACCGGCCGTGACGAACCGAGCAATAAGCTGGTGTCACAGATCGAGAACGGCCGGCAGCCGATTGACGACGCTCTGCTTTCTGCCTTGGCAAAGGCTCTGCGGTGCGCGCCTGACTTCCTGACCCGCGGTCGGCACGACGCGGTCTCCACACGTCCGTGGCTGCGCGCTTACGCAGACGCGAATGCCAAGGTTGTCGAGAGCGTCATCGCAGACGACTTGATCGCGCACGAGGTCATCACGACGCTTCGCCTCAAGCAGGTCCCGGACCAGATCCCGCTATTCCATGGCGACCTGAACGACGGCGACGCGATCGAGATGTTCGCCGGCGAGGTTCGCGCAGCGGCGGACTTGGGCCCTGACGCCGTCGTGGGCAACGCGATGCGTGCAGCTGATCGACTCGGTTGCGTGGTGCTCCCTCTAATCAGCGAACTCGGCCGGCACCTCGGCATGTCGCACCGCATCGATGGCACCCCATTCGTACGCGTGAGCCGACCTGGAGACGGCGGCGTTCCAGGGGATCGGCAGCGATTTACGGTCGCGCACGAGATCGGTCATTTGGGCCTTCACTCCCACATGCCACCACCGGACACTGCCGCCGAAGCCCAACGGATCGAGCGCCAAGCGCATCGCTTTGCCAGTGCCTTTCTCGCTCCGGCAGCCCCCCTCCTGGAGGACTGGGAGCGACTCGGCGGCCGAGTCACACTGACTACCCTCGCCGACCTCAAAGCGACCTGGGGCATCGCTATCAAGGCCCTGGTCGTTCGCTTTCAACAGCTCAGCATCATCGACGCGGATCAAGCAACCAGCCTCTACAAGCAGATCTCCAAACGCGGTTGGAACAAGAACGAACCCGTCCCCACCACCAACGAACGACCGATCTGGCTCCAGCGCGCACTGGATCAACGCGCTAAGACCGAACCGATCGCAGCGGAATCGAGAGCGATCGCCGCCCGAGTCGTCGGACTCAACGAATACATGATCTCGCGGTGGATCGACTGGACACCCGTCCAATCAGCTGACGGCGTACCAGCCATCCCTCTCGCGGGTCGAACGCGGCGGACATCGCCAAGAACACGAGCCGCGGGCTCCGGTGAAGTGATCTCGCTGAGCAGCAAACGGCGTTGAGAATCGAACTCGCCGCCGACGCGGTATCCATCGTTATGAGCACTGACCGAACCAAAGTGCGACCTGATGGATTGCTGGCAGTGCGTTGTCTCGTTGCCGCGAGATCCGGGCCCGCGGTGCTCCACAAGCAGGGGCGCGCACCACACGCTTGACGCACTAGCGTACGAGCGTAGTGAATTGGCAACCGAGATGCAGAGGGCCATTCGAGAACTCGGCCGCAGCACTCCCGAGTGAACTATAGTTGAGCCTCCGCATCGCTACTCAATCTCGTTTGTAGCAATCTGCGAGGCTGGGACGATCTGTTCTAGGATACTTACCATTCCCGTCGGCTTGAACGCGTCGCCCACCATTTGACTTAGCACAATATTGACGAGGCCTTCGTACGAAGCTACACCTTTCAAGAATCTATTTGCGAACGCCTTGAGCACCGTTCGACCCGGGAAGTGCCGCTGCCACTCACCACCAGGCTCGAACATGGCCGATAAATCAGCCCGAATCTGCGCTTCCCTTTGGTCCAGGTACTGCAGCGTTCCCCACGTCTCGCGGAATGAATCGACGCGGTCCAGGCTTGCTTCGATAGATGGCAACAAATCCGCTGCGGGCGCCTTACTGTCGGGCGCCGCCCTCGCGGCCAGCGCGCCCGTGAATGCAGCATTCACCTCGTTCTGTAGCTGAACAAGGACTAGACGGTCGACTTCCGCCTTGGCAAGCTCGGCAGTAGCCGCTTCCGCATCCGCTTCATCATTCAGCTCCTGACCGTGAGTAAGAGATTTGTAAGCTCCGAGCAGGTATTTGGGCTCTAATAGATAGTTCTCGATGTGGTAAACGTCCCACGAAAATACTTCGCTATCTTCGCTTCGGCCAGAGCTGGTGACGTCGCTGTCCCGGTCCGTAATCGCGTAGACCTTATCGGCAAGCCCGCTGTTTTCAGCTGCTCTTTGTAACGCCTCATACAGCGATGCGACGCGCAATTTATGGCCACCGCTGACTAGATTGTTGTTCTGCCCTATAAGAGGGAAAAGAGTGTTCACCATCTCAACGTCAAATTCAGAGGTGCCGCCACCTTCAAAGATAATCAACTTCCCTGTAGGTCTGTAGGCGGCAAGATCGCCAACTAAGTCAAGGACAGCGGATTGCAACTCGTCCTGCCCAATAAGCACCGCCTGGTTAGTGCCAGACGGGGACATAGATCCGCTTACCATGTGAAGAACGGTGAAGTTGGGATTTCCGACGGATTTTCGCAGCAACACATCGGAGTGGGTCACGAGCCAAACCTGGTGGTTGTCAGCTTTGGCCAGGTGCCGGTAGTAGAAGTCTGGAAAACCCTGGAGCAGCGCAGGATTGAGGTGAAGTTCAGGCTCATCAAGCAAGATTGTCGAATTAGCAGGTGTAGAACTCCTGAGCCGGAGGTATCCATACAGCACCTCTTTCTCGCCAGAGCTCAAATCGTTAATATCGTGTTCCTCCCCGCTTGAAAGGAGGACGGGGAATGTCACTGCTCCATCGGCATTCGCGCGAGCACCTAGATAAGTCTTGTCCGGAAAAAAGATCCGAAAAAGCTCCTTGAGGATAGCGTCGAATCGCTCGAACGCGTCGCTGTCCTGGCCGGCTTGCTTGGCGACCATGGTACGAAAGTACATCGCCAAGAGCTCGGATTTCACGCTTGAATACTTGGACTGCCAGTTGTAAAGCGTCGATGCGCGCCTGGTTGTCTCAATTGACTTCAGATCAAGATTTACGGCTGCTACGTTCTCTCTTGCATAAGTACGGGACGCGCTGTGAAAGTCGATTATGCCAAGGTTATCGGGATCATAGGTTGTGAATAGGACCTTGGCCAGGAGGGAAAAAGACGAAGAGAACTCCCCTCCAGGGGCGATCTCTAAATGCAGCGAATGAACGGGTTTCGCCGCCTCCTCGCGAAAGGCTACTGCAGCTACGACGGCTCGTTGCTTTATGTCCGCAACTAGATGCGGAAATTGAACGGCGTACGCGAGGTTTGAGTATCCAAGGGCTTCGGGTCCGACGCGGGTCTGTTCGAACCAGATTACTGATTCGCACAACTCTTCAGCGTGTTCGGTTAGGTACCGAATTTCCGTCGGCGCTAACGACAGGTCGGCTTCAATCCTGACGGGTTTACTGACATCGCGGAACAGACCCTTCAGAGTCGCCCGGTCACCAAGATTGAGCTGGAATTCGCCAAACCACATCTGCCATTCATTGCTTTGATACCCGCCATAGGCGCTTTTAAGCAGGCGTATGGCGTCAAGGATGCAAGATTTGCCGCAGCCGTTCGGTCCAGCTATTACGACCAAATCTTTCAGATCCGTAACAGCGAATTCACGTATCGCTCGGAAATTGTTAATTTTGAGTCGCTCAAACCGCATAACATAACCCCATTCGCTAGTGGACGGCAGCGTAGCGGGCAGGTCTGACACGGCCTGCGGCTCGTACCACGGTGTACCATTAGCAATACCGGTACGCCTAGGCTCGCTGTTGCGGATCTGCCCAATTGGCAGGAGAACAGATGGCAAGACAGCGTTCGGACTGGCCCCGCGGATCCCAGCGATAGTCTGGCCGTCGGCGAGCGTCCGTGTACTGCATCTCTTCCGGCGTCTGGCGTGAGTCGGACCGAGGTCCGGTGCCCGCGCAGTTGTCGGCTCCAGTTACGAGACGGCGAACTCTCGACCGCACGTACTCGGCGTTCGCGGGCGCGTCTCGACGCGAGAGATACGCGATCGCATGCAGTCTGCGCAATCGAAGCGGTCGCCAATGGGGAATCCCTCGAGCCGCCGCTGCAAATCGAACAAGGACTGATCCGGTCGCCAGATCTACAAAACAAGCGCGCAAGCTTGGACCTGATGTGTACCCGATGTGTACCCAAGCGCTGAATCGTGATCATGGAACTTGATGTCAGACAGCTACAGGTCCCGGAAACCGGCCTGCAGCGTGGTGCCCCCGGCAGGATTCGAACCTGCGCCACCGCCTCCGGAGGGCGGTGCTCTATCCCCTGAGCTACGGGGGCAAAACCTAAATCAGCCTAGCAGCGCGGCACAGGTCGTCAGCCTCGCCGGCGGTCCGGAGAGGCAGCGACCAGGGACGATCACGTATTCCGGCGCGAGGGACGCCTGAGCGGCGGCGCAGCGTCCCTGGGATCGGAAGAGGTGATCGTCGGCGGGGTGGTGACGGCCGACGCGCGCCCCTTCGACTAACTGGGCGGCGACAGGGGCGAGCTGCCGAGCTGACGCAGCAGCTGCTCCATCTCGATGATCTCCGCGCTCTGCCCGGCGACGATGTGCCCGGCCACCGTCCGCACATAGGGCTCGCTCGCGTGCTCTTCGGCGTACTGCGCCATCGGAATGCCGCCCTGGTGATGACGGATCATCAGCTGCAAGAAGAAGACGTCGAGCGCCTTGCCGTGCAGCGTCTCCAGCTTCGACATCTGCGCCGGGGTGGCCATGCCCGGCATCAGCCCGTCGGATCCCATCGCCATATGCGACGAGCCCATCCACGACATCGGGTCCGGCGAGTTGCGGCTCAGCCCCCACGTGTCCAGCCAGCCCTGGAACTCGCCGACCTGCGATTCCTGCGACGTCTCGATGTCGAAGGCGAGGTTCTTCAAGGCGGGATTGGTCGTGTTGTCCCGCTCGTAGCCGGCCATCGTGACGGCCTGCGTGTGGTGGGTGGCCATGTCCCGAGCGAACCCGGCGTCGACGGACGACGCCGTCGGCATCGCGTTGCTGCCTGCACCGCCGTCCCCACGGACGAGCCAGCCCACCCCGGCGGCGATCACGAGCACAGCGACCGCAATGACCGCCAGCAACATCACGCGCAGCCGCCCTGGCGGGGACGGCGCCACCGCGGCCTTCGGCGCGTCCAGCGTCGCGGTCATCGCCGGCTCACTGGCCGGACGTGTTGCCGGAGGCGCCGTCGGACGGCTGCCACAGCGGATTGCCGTACGTGCTCGGATGGGTCTTGAACGTTGGCTGCGAGCACGTCGCCGACGGCTCCGGCGTGGTCTTGGAGTTGTAGCGCAGCGTCGAGATGAATTGCGGGATCCGCGGGTCGGACGCGCTGTCGACGAACAGCTGGTAACCCCATGACTGCAGTGAGATCGGCGTCTTGAGGTTCGGGTACGGCGACATCGCCATCCGGTCTTGGCCGGACACGTAGGTCTTCAACTTGGCAACGCCGGCGGCAGACAGCGTCTTAGCGTTGTAGGTCACCCAAACGGCACCGTGCTCGAGCATGTGCACGGCGTTCTCGTTCGCGATCGCCTTCGGGTACACCGTGCCGGTGCAGTCGGCCCAGTACTGGCTGTGATTGCCGCCGACGGGCGGGCTGGAGTCGTACTTGATGTGGCCGTCGACGTGCGTGTGATTTCCCTCAACCCGATAGGTGACGCCCTTGATCGCCTTGGCGGCGGGAAGCTCCGGCTGCCGGTACGGGTCGTTGGCGTCTACGGACTGGCCACCCTTCGTGGCGGTCGTGGCGGAGCCGTCGCCGCCGGACTTATGAGTCGCAATGACGACGACCACGATCGCCGCCGCGAATAGCACCACGGCGACGGTCGCGGCGACCAGCCCCCACGGCGTCTGCTTCTGGTTGACGATCGACTTGCCTGGCTTACGCGGAGGCTGCCGGCCGCCGGCGCCGCCGGAACCGCGGCCGCCGGGTCCGTTCGGTCCGCGGCCACCGGGGCCACCGGGGCCCTTGGGTCCGCTCGGCCCCCTGCCGCTCGCTGTCTTCGCGCCGCCGGCTTTGACCGCCGTGGCGCCCGCCGGCCGCTTGCTCGTCGAGCCAGTTGGGATTTTGCGCGCGGCGCCAGCGCCGCCCGCGGCGTCGTCAGCGGCCTCGTTGGCGCCGTTGGCCGCAGCCGCGCCGCCAGCCGGGTTGCCGGACCCCGTCTTCTGCCCGGGGCCGGTTCTGCGCTGGGCCATAGACCTGCCTAATCCTTGAGTCGTCGACCCTTGAGTCGTGGACGCGAGAGCGAACGCGGTTCAACCGCCAAGTGTAGGTCGCCGCGGCTTAGGAACGGTCTGTGCGGGCCGCCCGGGCGCCCGATCTGCTGAGGAAAACGCGCCACTGTGAGCCCACTACGATTGACCGGTGACTCCAGCGGACCTCGCCACGGTGGTGCGCGCCGCCGTCGTGGAGGCGATCGCGGCCGGCGATTTCGCCGGCGACGCGCCGGGCGAGGTGGTGGTCGAACGGCCCAAGAACCCCGAGCACGGCGACTACGCGACCAACGTCGCGCTGCGCCTGGCGAAACCTGCGGACCGGCCGGCGCGGCAGGTCGCAGCAGCGATCGCCGCGCGGCTGCAGGCGAACGACGCCATCGACCGGGTGGACGTCGCCGGCCCGGGCTTTCTCAACATCGTGCTCGCCGCCGGCTCGCTCGGCGCGCTGGCCCGCGACGTGGTCGAGGCCGGCGCCGCCTACGGCCGCGGCGACGCGCTCGCCGGCCAGAACCTGAACCTCGAGTTCGTCTCCGCCAACCCCACCGGCCCGGTGCACATCGGCGCGGTGCGTTGGGCCGCCGTCGGCGACGCGCTCGCCCGGCTGCTCGAATCCGGCGGCGCGGCGGTCACCCGCGAGTACTACTTCAACGACGCGGGCAGCCAGATCGAGCGGTTCGCGCGCACGCTGCGCGAGGTCGCGAACGGCCGGCCGGTGCCCGACGACGGCTACAACGGCGCGTACATCGACGACATCGCCAAGCAGGTCGTGTCGGCGCACCCGCACGTCCTCGACCTGACGCCCGACGAGCAGCTGGCCGTCTTCCACCGCGACGGCGTCGAGCTGATGTTCGCCGAGATCCGGTCCTCGCTCGCGGGGTTCGGCGTCGTCTTCGACGTCTACTTCAACGAGCGCGACCTGCATGCCAGCGGCGCGCTCGACATCGCGTTGGCGCGGCTGCGCGCCGGCGGGCACGTCTTCGAAGCCGACGGCGCGGTCTGGCTGCGCACCACGGCTTTCGGGGACGACCGCGACCGCCCGTTGGTGCGCACCAGCGGCGAGTGGACGTACTTCGCCGCCGACTGCGCGTACTACCTGAACAAGCGCAAGCGCGGCTTCGACCGTGTCGTGCTCATGCTGGGCGCCGACCACCACGGCTACCTCGGCCGGCTGCGGGCGATGGCCTGCTGCTTCGGCGACGACCCGGACCAGACGCTCGAGATCCTCATCGGCCAAATGGTCAACCTGGTGAAGGACGGCGAGCCGGTCCGGATGAGCAAGCGGGCGGGCAACGTCGTGGTGCTCGCCGACCTGGTCGACGCAATCGGCGCAGACGCCGCGCGTTACGCGCTGGTCCGCTTCTCCGTCGAGCAGACGATCGACCTCGACCTCGACGCGTGGGCCAAGCGCACGAGTGACAACCCCGTCTACTACGTGCAATACGCGCACGCCCGGCTCGCCTCGTTGCAGCGCAACGCCGCGGACCTCGGCATCGCCCGCACCGCCGGCGCCGACCTCACGCTGCTCGAGCACCCGCGCGAGGTCGACCTGCTGGCCGCGCTGGCCGACTTCCCGCGGGTGGTCGCCGCCGCAGCCGACCTGCGCGCGCCGCACCGCGTCGCCCACTATCTCGAGTCGCTGGCCGGCACCTACCACCGCTTCTACGACGCCTGCCGGGTCTTGCCGATGGGCGACGAGCCGGCGACACCCACCACCGATGCCCGGCTGTGGCTGTGCGAGGCGACCCGGGTGGTGCTCGAGAACGGTCTTCGCCTGCTCGGCGTCAGCGCGCCGGAGCGGATGTAGCGCCGTGTCGAGAAACGCCCATCCGGCCGGCCCCCGGCACGCCGACGTGCTGCCCGACGCCGCGCCGTCCGCCGCGCCACGCGACGTCAACGGCTTGGACCCCCCCGTCTGGCCGGCGTCCGCGCAGCGGGTGGACGGCGTGTTGCATCTCGCCGGCGCGCCGATCACCGCGCTCGTCGACGAGCACGCGACGCCGGCGATCTTCCTGGACGAGGAGGACATGCGCTCGCGAGCTCGGGCCTACCAGGCTGCCGCTCCGGGCGTCGGCGTCTATTACGCCGGCAAGGCCTTCCTGTGCACCGCGGTCGCGCGTTGGCTCGCCGACGAGGGCGTCGGCCTGGACGTGTGCACCGGCGGCGAGCTCGCGATCGCTATGTCGGCGGGCTTTCCGGCCGAGCGCGTCGAACTGCACGGCAACAACAAGTCCGTCCGCGAGCTCAGCCGGGCCGTGGACGTCGGCGTCGGCACGGTGATCGTCGACTCCTTCGCCGAGATCGAGCGGCTGGCCGGCATCGCCGCGGCCGCCGGCGCGCGGCAGCGGGTGCTGGTGCGGGTGACCGTCGGCGTCGAGGCGCACACCCACGAGTTCATCGCGACCGCGCACGAGGACCAGAAGTTCGGCTTCTCGCTGCGGGACGGGTCCGCCGAGCGGGCGGTGGCCGCCGTGCTCGCCGCGCCGTCGCTGCGCCTGGGCGGGCTGCACTCGCACATCGGCTCGCAGATCTTCGAGACCGCCGGTTTCGAAGTCGCCGCCCACCGGGTGATCACGCTTGCCGCGACGATCCGCGATCTGCACGGCGTCGTCGTCGAGGAAGTCAATCTCGGCGGCGGGCTGGGGATCGCGTACGTGCCGAGCGACGACCCCGAGTCGCCCAAGCAGACCATCGAGCGGCTCAGCGGCATCGTGGAGCTCGAGTGCGCGGCGGTGGGGCTGCCGGCGCCGAAGCTGTCCGTCGAGCCCGGCCGCGCCATCGCCGGGCCGAGCGCGATCACCGTCTACGAGGTGGGCACCGTCAAAGAGGTCACCCTCGACGGCGGACATACCCGAAAGTACGTTTCGGTCGACGGCGGCATGAGCGACAACATCCGCACCGCGCTCTACGGCGCCGAATACACCTGCGTGATCGCCAACCGCGAGTCCGCCGCGCAGCCTGCGCTCGCCCGTGTCGTCGGAAAGCACTGCGAGAGCGGCGACATCGTGGTGCGCGACGCGTGGCTGCCGGCCGACATCCGGCCCGGCGACCTGCTCGCCGTCGCGGCGACCGGCGCCTACTGCCGCAGCATGGCGAGCAACTACAACCACGTGCCCCGGCCGCCGGTGATCGCGGTGCGCGACGGGGTGGCCGAGGTGCTCGTCCGCCGGGAGACCGAGGACGACCTGCTGATGCTCGACATGGGAGTTGCGCGATGACCGGCGGCGCCCCGGTGAAGATCGCGCTGCTCGGCTGCGGCGTCGTCGGCTCGCAGGTCGTGCGGCTGCTCGACGAACAGGCCGCCGACCTCGCCGCGCGGGTCGGCGCGCCGCTGCAGCTGGTCGGCGTCGCCGTCCGCCGTCCCGCGCGGCATCCCGAGGTGCCGGCGCACCTGCTCACCGACGACCCCGCAGCCCTGGTCGCGCGCGACGACGTCGACCTCGTCGTCGAGGTGATCGGCGGCATCGAGCCGGCCCGCACACTGCTGCTCGCCGCCCTGGAATCCGGCAAGAGCGTCGTCAGCGCGAACAAGGCCCTGCTCGCCGACGACAGCGCGACGCTGCACGAAGCCGCGAGCCGCGCGGGCGTCGACCTCTACTACGAGGCCGCGGTCGCCGGCGCCATCCCGCTGCTGCGGCCGCTGCGCGAGTCGCTGGCCGGCGACCGGATCAACCGCGTGATGGGCATCGTCAACGGCACGACGAACTTCATCCTGTCCCGGATGGACGCCACCGGCGCCGGCTTCGACGACGCGCTCGCCGAGGCCACCGCGCTCGGCTACGCCGAGGCGGATCCGACCGCGGACGTCGACGGCTACGACGCGGCGGCCAAGGCGGCGATCCTCGCCGGCCTGGCCTTCCACACCCGGGTCACGATGTCCGACGTCCACCGCGAGGGCATCGGCGACGTCACCGCCGCCGACCTCGCCAGCGCCCGGGCCATGGGCTGCACCGTCAAGTTGCTCGCCATCTGCGAGCGCATCGTCGGCGCCGACGGCGTCGAGCGGGTCGCGGTGCGCGCGCACCCGGCGATGATCCCGCGCGCGCATCCGCTGGCGACTGTCGGCGACGCCTACAATGCGGTGTTCGTCGAGGCGGCGGCCGCCGGCTCGCTGATGTTCTACGGCCGCGGCGCCGGCGGCGCGCCGACCGCGAGCGCCGTCCTAGGCGACATCGTCGCGGTCGCCCGCAACCGCGTCAGCGGCAGCCGCGGCGCGGGGGAGAGCGCGTATGCACACCTGCCGGTGCAGTCCATCGGCGAGGTCGACACCCGCTATCACGTCGCGCTCGACGTCAACGACGAGCCAGGCGTTCTCGCCGGCGCCGCGCAGGCGTTCGCCGAACAGGGCGTCAGCATCCAGACCGTCCGGCAGGAGGGCCGCGGCGACGCCGCCACACTCGTGCTCGTCACGCACGCCGCGCCGGACGCCGCTCTCGACGCCACCGTGCAGAAGCTCGCCCAGATGCCGTTCGTGCGCCGCGCCGCAAGCGTGATGCGCGTCGAGGGGATGGCGGGTGACTGACGTGGCCGACACCGCGGCGCGCGCGCTGGCCGGCTGGCCCGGTGTCATCGAGGCCTATCGCGTACGTCTGCCGGTCACGGACGCCACGCCGGTGATCACGCTGTTCGAGGGCGGCACGCCGCTGCTGCCCGCGCCGGTGCTGTCCGAGCGCACCGGCTGTGAGGTGTTCCTGAAGGTCGAGGGCGCCAACCCGACTGGGTCGTTCAAGGACCGCGGCATGACCATGGCGATCTCGAAGGCCGCCGAGGCCGGCGCGCAGGCGGTGATCTGCGCGTCCACCGGCAACACCTCGGCCAGCGCCGCCGCCTACGCCGTACGCGCGGGTATGCAGTGCGCGGTGCTCGTGCCGCAGGGCAAGATCGCGCTCGGCAAGCTCGCGCAGGCGCTCGTGCACGGCGCGAAGCTGTTGCAGGTCGACGGCAACTTCGACGACTGCCTCGAGCTCGCGCAGAAGCTCGCCGTCGACTACCCGGTCGCGCTCGTCAACTCCGTCAACCCAGACCGGCTCGAGGGGCAGAAGACCGCCGCGTTCGAGATCTGCGACGTGCTCGGCCGCGCGCCGGACGTGCACTGCATCCCGGTCGGCAACGCCGGCAACATCAGCGCGTATTGGATGGGCTACCAGGAATACGCCCGCGACGGCGTCGTGCCGGCGACGCCGGCGATGTTCGGTTTCCAGGCCGCGGGCTCCGCGCCGATCGTGCGCGGCGCGCCGGTCGCCCGGCCGACCACCATTGCCACCGCCATCCGGATCGGCAACCCGGCGTCGTGGCGCCTCGCCGAGCGCGCCCGGGACGACTCCGGCGGCCTGATCGACGCCGTCACCGACAAGCAGATCCTCGAGGCGTACCGGCTGATCGCGCGGCGCGAGGCGGTGTTCGTGGAGCCGGCGTCGGCGGCCAGCGTCGCCGGGCTGCTGATGAGCGCGGCCGACGGACGGCTCGCACCCGGCTCGACGGTCGTCTGCACGGTCACCGGCAACGGCCTGAAGGATCCCGAGTGGGCGATCTCCGGCGCGCCGAAGCCGATCACCGTGCCGGTCGACGGCCACGCGGCCGCCACCGCGCTCGGCCTGGCATGACCCCCGCATCCCCTGCCTTGGTGCCTGCGGTGGTCGCTTTTCGGGGCCAAAACGCGACCACGGCAGGCACCAAGGCGACGGCAGCGCGGCGGTGACCGCCACGTTCGTCTCCGGGGTCGTCGCGGTGCGAGTGCCGGCCACCAGCGCCAATCTCGGGCCCGGCTTCGACTCGCTCGGCCTCGCCCTCGGTTTGCACGACGAGCTGACGGTTCGGCTCGCGCCTGACGGCCTGCGGATCGACGTGGCCGGCGAGGGCAGCGACGAGGTCCTGCGCGACGAGGGCCACCTCGTCGTGCGCGCCATGCGTCGGGTGTTCGACGAATTGGGCGCCCACCCGGACGGCATGGACCTGAGCTGCCTGAACCGCATCCCGCACGGTCGCGGCCTCGGCTCCTCGGCGGCGGCGATCGTGGCCGGCCTGCTGCTCGCCCGGGGGCTGGTGGTCGACGGCCGGGATCGTCTGCCGGACGGCGTCCTGCTCGGCTTGGCCAGCGAGCTCGAAGGGCATCCGGACAACGTCGCGCCGTGCCTGCTCGGCGGCCTGACGGTGGCCTGGCTGCACGACGGCGCCGCACTGGCGGTCCGCCGCGATCCGGACCCGGCGGTGGTCCCGGTGCTGCTGGTGCCGCCGTTCGCCGCGTCCACCGCGCACGCCCGCGGTCTGCTGCCGAAATTGGTGCCGCACGCGGACGCGGCGCTCAACGCCGGTCGCGCCGCGCTGCTCGTCGCAGCGCTGACCGGCACGCCGCAGGCGCTGCTGGACGCCACCGAGGACCGCCTGCACCAGGGCTACCGGGCGCCCGCGATGCCGGCGACCGCCAAGCTGGTGGCCGAGCTGCGGACGGACGGGCTGCCCGCTGTCGTGTCAGGCGCCGGCCCGTCGGTGCTCGTGCTGGCTCGAGGTGACGTGGAGGCGCAGACTGCCGCCGCCCGAGCGCCTGCCGGGTGGCTCGCACTGCTGCCGGGGGTCGACGTCGGCGGGGCGATGGTCCGGGCCGACTGAGGGCTCGCCCGCGAGGTCGGGGAACACGCCGTGAGGCCCGGGTGTTGCTGCCATCAGCTGCGGCGTCTACGCTTCGTAACCGTCAGGACGAGTCGGTGAACTTCCCGATGCAGACCCGTCGTCGTTCGAACCCTGATCCCAATCGTGGTTCTGCGGCAGACGCTGACACACACCACAGACTTCTCGGCTGTCGCCGGGACGCGGATCGGTCGAACATTCGGGCCTGATCCGAGAACGACCGTCGTGCTGCACTTCCGTGCGCCGACCACCTTGTCGAAAGGTTCCGATCTACGTGACCGACACCCACGAGCAGACCCTGCCTGTCGACGCCGAGAAGTCCGCCTCGGACTCCGCGCCGACTGAGAACGGGTCTGCCGGTCGCGCCGGCGCAACGCGCGGCGCGGCAAGGAAGGGCTCGCTGACCACGATGCTGCTGCCGGAGCTGCAGCAGATGGCCAAAGGCCTCGGCATCACCACAGCCAAGATGAAGAAGAGCGACCTCGTCGCCGCGATCCAGCAGACCCGCGCCGCCGGCAGCGGCGCCGGTCGCAATGGCGCCGGGGCCGCCTCGCGGGCCGCTCAGTCCGCGGCGTCCGCTCCGGCGGAGTCCGCGCCCGAAGCACCTGCGCAGTCCGGCGCGTCCGAGCGCGGCCGGGTCGAGTTCGGCGGCGGCGCACCGGCCGTCGAGAGCGCTCCGAACCGGGCCGCCGACGCCAACTCAACCGTCGAGTTCGGGAGCGACAGCCACGGCGGCGACACCCCGGCGACCGAGCGACCGCAGCGCGTCCCCCGCAACCGCAACCAGAACGCCAACCGCGACCAGAACGCCAACCGCAACGAGGACGCCAACCGCAATCAGGACCTCCGGCAGCAGGGCAGCGAGCGTGCCGGTGCTGCGGCCGGCCAGGGGCCCGTGAACGGCCAGAGCGCCGGCCCAGGCAGCGCCAGCAACGGCCAGGGCAACGGCAGTCAGATCGCCGGTCAGGGCACCGCCAATGCCAACCAGGGCAACGGGAACGGCCAGAACGGCACCGGCCAGAACGCTGGCAATCAGGCCAACCGGCAGGCGAGCGTCGACGACGACGACTTCGAGGGCGGCCGACGCCGCGGCCGGCGCTATCGCGACCGTCGTGGCCGCAACCGTGAGCGGCCGGTCGGCAGCGAGCCCCGGCCGGTCGGCGGCAACGAGAACGAGCCGACCGTCACCGACGACGACGTCCTGCTGCCTGTCGCCGGCGTCGTCGACTGCATCGAGGACAAGAACGCCTGGTTCGTGCGGGTCGAAGGCTTCTTCGCCAGCCCCGACGACGTGTACGTCGCCAACTCCCTCGTCCGCCGCCACGGCCTGCGCCGCGGCGACGCGATCACCGGCGTCGTGCGCCAGCCGAAGGACGGCGAGCGCCGCGAGAAGTACAACCCCCTGGTGCGGCTGGACAGCGTCAACGGCGGTGGTCCCGACTCGGTCAAGAACCGCATCGAGTTCACCAAGCTGACGCCCCTGTATCCGCAGGAGCGGTTGCGGCTGGAGACCGAGCCGCACATCTTCACCACCCGCGTCATCGACCTGGTGATGCCGATCGGCAAGGGCCAACGCGCGCTCATCGCCTCGCCGCCGAAGGCCGGCAAGACGAGCGTCCTGCAGGCCATCGCCAACGCCATCGCGACGAACAACCCCGAGGTCCACCTCATGGTCGTGCTCGTCGACGAGCGGCCGGAAGAGGTCACCGACATGCAGCGCTCGGTCAAGGGCGAGGTCATTGCCTCCACCTTCGACCGCCGCCCGCAGGACCACACGATGGTCGCCGAGCTGTCCATCGAGCGGGCCAAGCGGCTCGTCGAGATGGGCCACGACGTCGTCGTGCTGCTCGACTCGATCACCCGTCTCGGCCGCGCGTACAACCTTGCGGCGCCGGCGAGCGGCCGCATCCTGTCCGGCGGCGTCGACTCGACCGCGCTCTACCCGCCGAAGCGTTTCCTCGGCGCCGCGCGGAACATCGAGAACGGCGGCTCGCTGACGATCATCGCCACCGCCCTGGTGGAGACCGGCTCGGCCGGCGACTCGGTGATCTTCGAGGAGTTCAAGGGAACCGGCAACGCCGAGCTGAAGCTCGACCGCAAGATCGCCGACAAGCGGATCTTTCCCGCGGTCGACGTCGACCAGTCCTCGACCCGTAAGGACGAATTGCTGCTGTCGCCGGACGAGCTCGGCGTGACGATCAAGCTGCGCCGGGTGCTGCACTCACTGGATCCGCAGCAGGCGATCGAACTGCTCATGGACCGGTTGCGCAAGACGCGCACGAATTACGAGTTCCTGATGCAGATTGCGAAGTCGACGCCCGGCCAGGACTGAGCCATTAGCTCGAGTGGCGCCGGCCCCGGCGTGCTCGATGCGGCGACGACCTCGAACATCTCCGAGATGAGCACGGTTCTTCTCCTGGTTCCGTGACGTCCGGATTCGGCCGGAAAACGAGCAGCACCGAGCCAGGAGAAGCGAAGAGCGGGGGCCGCAGCCGGTCGTGCGGGCAGGGTTTGCGCCGAGCCTGTGGAAAAAATGGGCGGCGCGCGGCGATGCATGGCAAAATCCAGCGGTGGGGTGTCGATGGCGGGGGGCCAGCGCGCTTGTGGCGCTGCTGGTTGCCGGCTGCACGGGCGGTTCTGGAAGTAGCGCGCCGTCGAGCGCGACAAGCGAGTCGAGCGCGAGCAGCAGCTTCTTGCCAGCGTCGACCACGGTGCCTGTGTCGACGAGTCCGGCAGTGCCGACCACCGGCCCGAATGTCCGTCCCGGCGAAAAGCCCCCTCTGCTACCGGGTGTCGGGAAACGCGATTCGGCGGCAGGCGCAATAACGTTTGCCCAGTTTTGGGTTGAGACGCTCGATTGGGGATACGCGACGACGAGTTCGACTCTAAGCCGAGCCTGGTTCGCCCCGAGTTGCACGGACTGCGCATTGTTGATGCGGAACTTCGACGAGCCGAGAGCGGCAGGTGATCATTTCGTGGGTGGTCGGCTAAGCCTGCGGTCGGCGCAGCTGGCTCCTACCGGAGGTCAATTCAATGCTTCGCGAGCCGTGGACGTCTCTTTTACGGCGGCGAAGGCTCGTTTGGTCAATGCGTCCGGCGAGACCGTGAGCTCGTCCCCGGCGACACGTGAGGTTACATTCCGGCTCTGGCTGGCTCGATCAGGGTCGCGTTGGTTGGTAGTTCAGAAGGGCGTGGTTCGGTGATTGGGCGCCTGGTTGCGCCGGTGGCTCTGCTGCTCGCCAGCTTTGCGTTCTATCCCGCCTTCAGCGAAGCAACCGCCGGTCCGTGTGAAACGAGCTTTTATATAACAGGATGTAATGCACGGGGGTCCGTTCAAATTGCCGGCGAAGACTCAGGCCACGGCCGAAAGGGATCGAGCCATCCCGTGCCAATCGGCTCGGTAGCCCTCGTTGGATGTGGCCCCAACGCGCAGTCCCAATTGTCCGCCCTATCCGATGCAAACGCCGTTGAAGATGCCGCAATGTGCACCACCTGGGTCAACCAGTGTCGCGCCGTGGCGGCGGGCTCGGCGGCTGCCTCCGCAGCTGTCCGCGTCGAGAAGGTAGCCGACAACAGTTGGTCGCTTACCGGATCGGCCTGCACCTTGTTGGCGCCAGCGCAGGTGACGGCGGCGGATGTGCGGGCGCGGGCGGTGCGGTTGATCCCGTCCGCGTCGGTGGGCGTCGCTCCGCACACCGCGACCTTGGTGAACATCCAGACGGTGATGTGGGCGAACACCCCGGCAATCCGCGAGTTGCCGGCGGTGGCGATCTTGGGCCGGCGGGTGACGATCGGCATCAAGATCGATCATGTGGACTGGCGGTTCGGCGACGGCGTCTCGGCCACGACCCACGACGCCGGGCAGTCCTATGACGGCGCGCGCCACCCTTGCCGAACTGTCACCTGCCCGGGCTACTTCGGCCATGTCTACACAGCCACCGGCGCGGTGCGGGTGTCGGCGACGGTGAGCTGGGTGGCCACGTTCCGCGTGGACGGCGGCGCGACGCAGACCATTCCGGGCGCCATCGCGGGTCCGACCGCGCAGACGCCGCTGCAGGTGAAGGAGGCCCGCGGCGTGCTCGTGCCGAACCCGGGCGAGCACTGACCGCTGTCCGCAGTGACGTGGTCGGAACAACCGCGGCCCCGGCGACGTTCTGCTGCCTGTTTGGTTCGCCCGCCTCGCGGCTGGCAGACTGGACAGTCGGCGCGCTCGCGCCGAACAGCCACCCGGCTCCGGTTCACGCCCGCACGCAGGCGACCCGGCGGCCACGAAAAAGGATCTGTGGACATGAAGCAAGGCATCCATCCGGAGTACAAGGTCACCGAGGTGACCTGCTCCTGCGGCAACACCTTCACCACGCGCAGCACATCGAAGACCGGTCATCTGCACGCGGACGTCTGCTCGGCCTGCCACCCGTTCTACACGGGGAAGCAGAAGATCATGGACGTCGGCGGCCGCGTCGACAAGTTCGAGAAGCGCTACGGCAAGCGAGTACGCAACAGCTAACTGCCTTGACGGCGCCCGACCCCGGTTTCCAGGGGCGGGCGCCGTTCGCGCTTAACGACACGCTGGAAGCCGAAGGCAGCAGCGACAACGCTCCACTCAGCTGGAAGGCGACGACAACAGTGAAGTGCGGAGAGGCGGAACAGTGAACGCGACCGCGGGCCGCTTGCCCGAGCTGATCGCGGAGTACCGCGACGTCGAGCAGGCGCTCTCCGACCCGGCCGTGCACGGCGACGCCGCCCGCGCCCGCACGCTCGGCCGGCGCTTCGCCGAGCTCGCGCCGGTCGTCGCCGTGGCCGCGGAGCTGGACGCCGCCCGCGGCGACCTCGGCACGGCCCGCGAGCTGGCGCCTGAGGACGCGTCGTTCGCCGCCGAGGCCGACGCCCTCGTGACCCGTATCGACGACCTGGAGACCCGGCTGCGGCACCTGCTGCTGCCCCGCGACCCGGACGACGGCAAGGACGTCATCCTGGAGATCAAGGCGGGCGAGGGCGGCGAGGAGTCCGCGCTGTTCGCCAGCGACCTGCTGCGGATGTACCTGCGCTACGCCGAGCGGCAGGGCTGGGTCATCGACGTCCTCGACGACGAGCCCACCGACCTGGGCGGCAAGAAGTCGGTCACCATCGCCGTGCGCTCGCGCAAGGCCGACCACGCGGTGTGGGCGCAGCTGAAGTACGAGGGCGGCGTGCATCGGGTGCAGCGCGTCCCGGCCACCGAGTCGCAGGGCCGCATCCACACCTCCGCGGCAGGTGTGCTGGCGCTGCCCGAGGCCGAGGACGTCGAAGTGGCGATCGACCCCAACGACCTGCGCATCGACGTCTTCCGCTCCTCCGGGCCGGGCGGGCAGAGCGTCAACACCACCGACTCCGCGGTGCGCATCACCCACGTGCCGACCGGGACTGTCGTGAGCATGCAGAACGAGAAGAGCCAACTGCAGAATCGCGAAGCGGGGATGCGCGTGCTGCGCGCACGGCTGCTCGCCGCCGCGCAGGAGCAAGCCGACTCCGCCGCCGCCGACGCCCGGCACTCGCAGGTGCGCACCGTCGACCGCTCGGAGCGGATCCGCACCTACAACTATCCCGAGAACCGGATCAGCGACCACCGCATCGGCTTCAAGGCCTACAACCTCGACCAGGTGCTCGACGGCGCCCTGGATGATCTCATCGCCGCGCTGCAACACGCCGACACCGAGTCCCTGCTCGCCGGCCGTCAGCGCTGACCGGCCGTCAGCGCTGACCGGCCGACCCCGACCAACTGACACCGTGGCCGACGTCCAGACGCTGCTCGCCGACGCCGCCCGCCGGCTGTCCGCCGCCGGCGTCGGGTCGCCGCGGGTCGACGCCGAGCTGCTGCTCGGCCACGTGCTGGGGACATCGCGCGGCGGCCTGCTCACCGCCCCCGGGGTTTCGGCCGCCGACGCCGCGCGCTTCGCCGAGGTGCTCGACCGACGGGCCGCGCGCGAGCCGCTGCAGCACATCGTCGGACGGGCGCCATTCCGCCATCTCGAGCTCGCGGTCGGCCCGGGAGTGTTCGTTCCGCGGCCGGAGACCGAACTCCTGGTCGACGCCGTGCTGCCGGCCCTGGGTGATCGACCCGGCCGGCTTGCCGTCGACCTGTGCGCCGGTTCCGGCGCGCTCGGCCTCGCCATCGCCGACGAGATCCCGGCCGCGCGGGTCGTGCTGGTGGAGCGCTCGCCGGCTGCGCTTGGCTGGCTCGAGCGCAACGCGGCCGCGGCGCCGAACGTCGAGATCGTCGTCGGCGACGTCCGGGACGAACACCTGCTGAGCGGACTCGCCGGCCAGGTGGACGCCGTGGTGTCGAACCCGCCGTACGTCCGGTCGGCAGCCGCCGTAGATCCCGAGGTGCGCGCCGATCCGGCGGACGCGGTCTTCGCCGGCGCGGAGGGGCTCGACCTCATGCCGAGCGTTGGTTCGCGCGCCGCGACTCTGCTGCGGCCGGGCGGTCTGCTGGCGCTCGAGCACGACGACACACAGGGCGAGTCGGTGCCGGCGCTGCTCGCCGCCGACGGCCGATGGCGCGACATCGCCGATCACCGCGACCTCGCCGGCCGCCCGCGATACACCGTCGCCTTCCGCCGGTGAGGCAGCCGGTGGGCAACCGGTGACGCAGCCGGTGAGCCGGCCGGCTGGGCGTCGCCAGGCGCCGGCGCGTGGCGACGCCCGGCAGCCGGTGCTGCCGTCCGCATGCGCCGGTGCGGCAGGATGGCCGCCGTGGCCCTGTTCTTCGACTGCGCCGACCCCGACGTCCGGGCCGACGCGATCGAGACGGCCGCGGTGAGCGTCGCGGCCGGCGAGCTGGTGGTGCTGCCCACCGACACGGTCTACGGCCTGGGCGCGGACGCCTTCGACGCGTCCGCGGTCGCCGACCTGCTGCGGGCGAAGGGCCGCGGCCGGGACTTCCCGGTGCCGGTTCTCGTCGGCTCCTGGTCGACCATCGACGGCCTGGTGGCGATGGTGGACGAGCGCACCCGGACCCTCGTCGAGGCGTTCTGGCCGGGCGCGCTGACCCTCGTCGTGCGGCACGCGCCGTCGCTCACCTGGGATCTCGGCGACGCCGGCGGCACGGTCGCGGTGCGGATGCCGCTGCATCCGGTCGCGATCGAGCTGCTCGAGCAGACCGGCCCGATGGCGGTGTCGAGCGCGAATCGGCACGCCGTCGCGCCGGCTCAGACGGCCGCGCAGGCGCGCGAGCAGCTCGGCGACGACGTCGCCGTCTACCTCGAGGACGGCCCCGCGTCCGGCGGCGTCGCGTCGACCATCGTCGACGTCAGCGGGGCCCGGCCGGTGCTGTTGCGCGCCGGCGCCGTGGGCCTCGCGCAGCTGCGCGAATTCGTGCCGGACATCGTGCCGGACAACGTGCCGGACATCGACAGTGCCGCCGGCCGGTGAAGCACCCCAGCCTGGAATACCTCCTCGTCGCCTGCGTCGCGGCGATCGTCACCTACCTGCTGACCCCGCTCGCCCGCAGGGTGGCGATTCGCTGGCGGGCGGTCGCCAAGCCGCGCAACCGTGACGTGCACGCCGTCGCAACGCCGCGGATGGGTGGCGTCGCGCTGTTCGGCGGCTTCGCGCTCGCGCTGTTTGTGGCATCCCGGCTGCCGACGCTGCACGAGTCGTTCCAGAGCGGGACGGTGGTGATGATGTGGGTGGTGATCGCCGCGGCGGTTATCTGCGCGGTCGGCGTGCTCGACGACCGCTACGAGCTCGATTCGCTCACCAAGCTCGCCGGCCAGGTGCTGGCGACGGGCCTGATGGTCACCCTCGGCGGCGTGCAGATCGCCGAGGTCGGCGTGCCGTGGAGCGACACGACGCTCGTGCTCGGTCGCGATCTCGGCGTGCCGGTGACGATCCTGTTCACCGTCCTGACGATCAACGCGCTGAACTTCGTCGACGGGCTGGACGGATTGGCCGCCGGCATCACCGCGATCGCCGCGGGCGGCTTCTTCGTCTACAGCTACCACCTCGGCCGCGCCGGCTTCGCCGACATCGTCTCGCCGGCCACGCTGCTCGCCGCGGTGCTCGCCGGCGCCTGCCTCGGTTTCCTGCCGCACAACTTCTTCCCGGCCCGGATCTTCATGGGCGACTCGGGGTCGATGGTGCTCGGGCTGCTGCTGTCCGCGGCGTCCACGACGGCGACGACCTCGACCGATCCGCAGGTCTACCGGGACGGTTTGAGCTCGCTGCCGATCTTCCTGCCCGAGCTGGTGCTCGTCGCTGTGCTGGCATTGCCGTTCATCGACCTCCTCCTCGCCGTCGTGCGCCGGGTCTCGCGCGGCCGCTCGCCGTTCGCGCCGGACAAGCGGCACTTGCACCACCGGCTGCTCGAGATGGGCCACACCCACCGGCGGGCGGTGCTGCTGATGTACTTCTGGTCGGGACTCGTGGCCTTCGGCGGCGTGGGCGTTTCGATCAGCGACAGCGGTTGGCTGGTCGTCAGCGTGCTCGTCGTGCTCGCCGCGTCCGCGGTGCTGGCGCTGGCCGTGCCCGCGCTGCGGCGGCGGCGAATTCAGCGCACGCGGCGTCGGGTCGCACGCGCCATGGATGCGGAGAGCGCGCGACCCGGTTCAGTGCATGCTCAGGGTCCCCGGTAGGGTGTGGGCATCGCCTCTGGCGCACGTGGACTCAACGTCGGCCCGCGCGGCCGTCGACCTATGGGCTCTCGGCGTGAGTGGCAGCCAAGTCCCATGGTCAAGGAGCGCCCTGTGAGCGATATCGGTTCCCGGACGACGAGCGCGTAGGCGCATGCCCGCGCCCGACAAGCCGCTGGGCTGGTCGGATTTGCTGGGCATGGGCCTCGTCATCGCCGTCCAGCTGGCTGTCGGCCTTGGTCTCGGTCTGCTGGTCGACTCGCTCGCCGGGACGACGCCGATCTTTCTGCTCGTCGGGTTGCTGTTAGGCATGGCAGCAGCCGTGGGGTACACCGTCAGCAAGTTCCGTCAGCACCTCAAGACCTGAAATTGGAGACAAAGAGCGTGGAACCGGGCGTCTACACCCCGACCTCCGCCGTGGTCAACCTGCGGCGCTCGTCGCTGATCAGCGCCGGGCTGACCGTGCTGGCAGTCGCCGTCTGCTCGCTCGCCGGCCACCCGCTCATGGGCGTCTTCTTCGGTCTCGGTCTCGGCCTCGGCGCGGTCAACAACAAGCTGCTGCAGCGCTCGGTCATCGCGCGGGCGAGCGGCGACGCGAGCAAGCGCGCCTTCGGCGGCGGCGTGCTGATGCGGCTGGGCGCGATCACCCTGGTGGCGTTCGCGCTCGTCCTGCTCGTCCGGCCGGACGGCCTAGGCGTCTTCGCCGGCCTCGCCGTCTTCCAGGTCCTCATGCTGGTGGGCGCAGCCCTGCCGGTGTTCCGTAGTCTGCGGCCGAGCGCATGACCTGCGCCGGCCGCGTGCACAGGCACGTGCACAGTTCGGGGGTTCGTCGATGAGCGCACGACCGGTCGCGATCAACATCACGCCGGGCGAGCACACGCATTGGCACGTCTTCGGGCTCACGCTCAACGGCGACACCATCACCGGCACGCTTGTCGCGGGCGTGATCATCATCGTGCTCGGCCTGCTGGTCGCCCGCCGGCCCAGCGTCGGCAAACCGTCCAAGCTGCAGTTGGCCTTCGAGACGATCACCGAGCAGGTCGAGGCGCAGGTCGAGGGCTCGATGGGGATCAAGACCGCCCCGTGGGTGGTGCCGTTTGCGTTCACGCTGTTCCTGTTCATCCTGATCGCGAACTGGATCTCGATCATCCCGACCGGCCACCACCCGGAGTACGCGCCGCCGCCGGCCTCGGACGTCAACCTGACCTACGCCCTCGCGATCACCGTGATCGGCACGATGCACGTGGTCGGCGTCCGCAAGCGCGGCTTGCGCGGCTACTACGGCCACCTGTTCGCCAAGCCGCGCCTGCTGATCCCGCTGAACCTGATCGAAGAGATCATCAAGCCGGTGACGCTCGCCCTTCGTCTGTTCGGCAACATCTTCGCCGGCACGATCATGGTCGCGCTCCTCGCGGCATTGCCGGCCTACATCCTCTGGGCGCCGCAGGTCGCCTGGAAGCTGTTCGACATGTTCATCGGGCTGATCCAGGCGTTCATCTTCGGCCTGCTGACCGTTCTCTACCTGAGTTCGATCCGGCCGCAAGAGGAGGGCGCGCACCACTGACCGCGCACCAGCCACTCATCGACCACCACAGGAGTAAGGAAAGAAGAGGACCATGGCAACAGTTCACGAAACCGTTATCTCGGGCAGCCTCATCGGCGGTGGCATCGCCCTCGGCGGCGGCGCGATCGGCGCGGGCATCGGCGACGGCATTGCGGGCAGCTCGCTGATCCAGGGCGTGGCCCGCCAGCCCGAGGCGCAGGGGCAGCTGCAGACGCTGTTCTTCCTGACCGTCGGCCTGGTCGAGGCGGCGTACTTCATCAACCTCGCCTTCGCCGTTCTCTTCGTCTTCGTCCAGGGCAGCAAGTAACCGTCGCGGATCGGAACCCCATGTCCCACGTCGAGGCCGCGAGCAACAACTTCCTCGTGCCCAACGCGACGTTCATCGTCGAGCTCATCGCCTTCCTGATCATCCTGGCGATTCTCGGCCGTTACGTGCTGCCTCGAATCCAGCGTCCGTTGAGCGAGCGGCAGCGGATGGTCGCCAAGCAGATCGAGGACCGCGACGAGGCGCGCAAGCGCCTCGCCGAGGCCGAGCGGGCCTACCAGGACGCGTTGAACGAGGCCCGCACCGAGGCGGCGCAGATCCGCGAACACGCTCGCGAGGAGGGTCAGCGCACCGTCGACGAGCTCCGCGCGTCCGCGCAGGAGGAGTCCGCGCGGATCATCGCCCGCGGCGAGGACCAGCTGGCCGGCCAGCGCGCGTCGATCGTGCGCGAGCTGCGCGCCGAGATCGGCACGCTCGCTGTCGAGCTGTCGGAGAAGATCGTCGACCAGCCGCTCGCGCAGGACTCCGACGTCTCGTCCACGGTCAGCGCGTTCCTCGCCGGTCTGGCCGCCGACGACCGCGCGCGCAGCGGGACGGACACGTCATGACGTTCATCGCCGAGTTCGTCGCGTTCCTGATCATCCTGGCGGTGCTCGGGCGTTACGTGGTGCCGCGCATCCGCGGGCCGCTGGGGGAGCGGCAGCAGCTGATCGCCAAGCAGGTCGAGGACAGCGATGAGGCGCAGAAGCGGCTCGCCGAGGCCGAGCGGGCCTATCAGAACGCGGTGAACGAGGCCCGCACCGAGGCGGCGCAGATCCGCGAACACGCCCGCGAAGAGGCGCAACGCACCATCGACGAGCTGCGTGCGACCGCGCAGGAAGAGCACGCGCGGATCGTCGCCCGCGGTGACGAGCAGCTGGCCAGCCAACGTGCCTCGCTGGTGCGCGAGCTGCGCGGCGAGATCGGCACGCTGGCCGTCGAGCTGTCGGAGAAGATCGTCAGCGAGCGGCTCGCGGTCGAGGGCCAGGTGTCGGCCAGCGTCGACGCGTTCCTAGCCGGCCTGGAATCGAGCGACAAGGCGGGGCCAAGCACATGACGGAGCGCACGATGCGCTCGGCGAGCCGACGCGCGCAGCACGAGCTGAGCGAGAAAGAGGACGCGGTCTTCGGCGGCCGGGTGTCGGCCAACACGCTGGCCGACCTGTCCGGCGAGCTGTATTCGGTCGCCCAACTTCTGGTCGGCCAGCCACGCCTGCGGCGCACCCTCGGCGACCCGGCGACCTCGCCCGACGCGCGTGCCGGTCTGGCCGAGCAGCTGCTGTCGGGCAAGATCGGCAAGCAGGCGCTGGAGCTCGTCAAGGCAGCCGTCGAACAGCGCTGGTCGACTCCCTGGGACCTCACCGACGCGATCGAGGGGGCGGCCGACGACGCGCTGTTCGCCGCCGCGGAGAAGAACGGCGCGCTCGACGCCGTCGAGGACGAGCTGTTCCGCTTCGAACGCATCCTGGACGGCCAGAGCGAGGCGAGCAGCCTGCTCGACGAGGCATCCGTCCCGGCCGAGCGGCGGCTGACGCTGCTCGACGCGCTCGTCGAGGGCAAGGTTGGCGCCGTCACCCTCGAGCTGCTGCACCACGCGGTGACCAGCCAGCGCAAGCGATCGGTCACCTTGGCCATCGACGACCTGCTCGAGAAGGCGGCCCTGCGCCGGCACCGGTCGGTCGCCCGGGTGACCTCCGCGGTCGAGCTGAGCGACGAGCAGCGCACCCGGTTGTCAGCGGTGCTGTCCGAGATCTACGGCCGCGAGATCAGCGTGCGCACCGCCCTCGACCCGGCGGTGCGCGGCGGCCTGATCGTGCGGGTCGGCGACGAGGTGATCGACGGCAGCGTCGCCACCCGCCTCGCGCAGGCGCGCAGCGCGATCGCCGGCTGAGCAAGACCGTTCTGGCCCTTACTTTCGAGACTTCGACGAGCACCACCCAGCTTCACCCAGCACCGACCGAGCACTGAGGAATAGAGGACATTCATGGCAGAGCTGACGATCTCCGCGGACGAGATCCGGAGCGCGATCGAGGGCTACGTCTCGTCGTATTCGCCCGACGCCTCGCGCGAAGAGGTCGGCATCGTCGCCGAGACCGGCGACGGCATCGCCCGCGTCGAGGGGCTGCCCAGCGCGATGGCCAACGAGCTGGTGCGCTTCAAGAACGGCGCGCTCGGCATCGCCCTCGACCTCGACGTCCGCGACATGGGCGTCGTCATCCTCGGCGCGCAGGAGGGCATCGAAGAGGGCCAAGAGGTCACCCGCACCGGCGAGATCCTCTCGGTGCCGGTCGGCGACGCCTATCTCGGCCGCGTCGTCGGCGCGCTCGGCGACCCGATCGACGGCCAGGGCGACGTCGAGTCGAGCGAGCGCCGCGCCCTCGAGCTGCAGGCGCCCACGGTGGTGCAGCGGCAAGAGGTCCGCGAGCCGCTGCTCACCGGCATCAAGGCGATCGACGCCATGACCGCCATCGGCCGGGGCCAGCGCCAGCTGATCATCGGCGACCGGCAGACCGGAAAGTCCACCGTCTGCCTGGACGCGATCATCAACCAGCGCGACAACTGGAAGACCGGCGACCCGAAGAAGCAGGTCCGCTGCATCTACGTCGCGGTCGGCCAGAAGGGCACCACCATCGCGGCGGCGCGCAACACCCTCGAAGAGGCCGGCGCGATGGAGTACACGACCATCGTCGCCGCGCCGGCCTCGGACTCCGCCGGATTCAAGTACATCGCGCCCTACACCGGCTCGGCCATCGGCCAGCACTGGATGTACCAGGGCATGCACGTGCTGATCGTCTTCGACGACCTCACCAAGCAGGCCGAGGCCTACCGCACGGTGTCGCTGCTGCTGCGCCGCCCGCCGGGCCGCGAGGCGTACCCCGGCGACGTGTTCTACCTGCACAGCCGGCTGCTCGAGCGCTGCGCAAAGCTGTCCGACGACCTCGGCGGCGGCTCGATGACCGGCCTGCCGATCATCGAGACCAAGGGCAACGACGTCTCGGCCTACATCCCCACCAACGTCATCTCGATCACCGACGGCCAGTGCTTCCTCGAGACCGACCTGTTCAACGCCGGCGTGCGGCCGGCGATCAACGTCGGCATCTCGGTGTCCCGGGTCGGCGGCGCGGCGCAGCCGAGGGCGATGCGCGCGGTCGCGGGCCGCCTGCGCGTCGACCTCGCGCAGTACCGCGAGCTCGAGGCGTTCGCCGCGTTCGGCTCCGACCTGGACAGGGCGAGCCAGCAGCAGCTGGCCCGCGGCGGCCGACTCGTCGAGCTGCTCAAGCAGCCGGCCGCCTCGCCGTTCCCGGTGGGCCGCGAGATCGTGTCCATCTGGGCGGGCACCAACGGCAAGCTCGACGACATCGAGATCTCCGACGTCCGGCGCTTCGAGCAGGAGCTGCTGGACTACATCCAGCACAGCCAGCCGGAGCTGTTCGACACCCTCGCCGGCGCCTCGAAATTCACCGACGAGATGGCGAGCGACCTCGACAACGTCGTGACCGAGTTCAAGAAGCAGTTCCAACCCGACGCTGACAAGAAAAAGAGCTAATGGCAGCAGAAATCCGGGTTCTGCGCCGGCGGATCCGCTCGGTCGAGTCGACCAAGAAGATCACCAAGGCGATGGAGCTCATCGCGGCCTCGCGCATCGTGCGGGCGCAGAACCGCATGCGCAACGCACGTCCGTACGCGCAGGAGATTCGGCGCGCACTGGAGCAGCTCAGCAGCGACCGCACGCTCGAGCACCCGATGCTGACCGGCGTCGAGAACCCGCGCCGGGCCGGCATCCTGGTGGTCACCAGCGACCGCGGCCTCGCCGGCGGCTACAACGCCAACGCGTTGCGCCGGGCGAACGAGCTGGCCGAGCGGCTGTCTGGCGAGGGCAAGGAGATCGAGCGCTACATCATCGGCCGCAAGGGCGTCGTCTACTACCGGTTCCGCCAGATCGAGCTGGCCGGCGCCTGGACGGGCTTCTCCGAGCAGCCGAACTTCACCGACGCGCGTGCGGCCACCGACGCTATCGTCGCGGCGCTATCGGCGACGTCCGAGGGCGAGATCACCAGTGGCGAACGCGAGGGCAAGCCAGGCATCGACGAGCTCTGGATCGTCTTCACCCGATTCGTCAACAGCGTGACCCAGACGCCGGTCGCCATTCAGGCCGCGCCGGTCAACAGCGACGCCGAAGACGACAGCGAGGTCGGGCTGGACGACGACGAGCGGTCGGCGAACCGCTCGGACGACAGCGATGGCAGGGGCAACGAGGACGGCGACAGTGACCGCGAGCGCGCCGCGGGGTCGTATGAGTTCGAGCCCGAGCCGGCGCAGCTGATCGGCGCGCTGTTGCCGCGCTACGTCAGCTCGCGGATCTTCTCGGCGCTGCTCGAATCGGCGGCGTCGGAGTCCGCCGCGCGACGGCGGGCGATGAAGTCGGCCAGTGACAACGCGACAGAATTGATCAAGACCTATACCCGCCTGGCGAACCAGGCCCGCCAGGCGGAGATCACCCAGGAGATCAGCGAGATCGTCGGCGGCGCCGACGCCCTCGCGTCAGCAGGGAGCGAGCAATGACAGCCACCGCAGCTAGCACCGAGCAGAAGTCCGACACCGGCAACCGCACCGGCCGGGTCGTGCGGGTGATCGGCCCCGTGGTCGACGTCGAGTTCGGACGCAACAACATCCCCGACCTCAACCAGGCGCTGACCACCGAGGTCGAGCTCGGCGAGCTGTCCAAGACGCTGACGCTCGAGGTCGCCCAGCACATCGGCGACGACATGGTCCGCACGATCGCGCTGCAGCCGACCGACGGGCTGGTCCGCGGCGCCGAGGTGGTCGACACCGGCGGCCCGATCACGGTCCCGGTCGGCGACGTCACCAAGGGCCACGTCTTCAACGCCCTCGGCGAGCCGCTCGACGTCAAGATCTCCGAACTGGACATCAAGGAGCGCTGGCCGATCCACCGCACCGCGCCAGCCTTCGACCAGCTCGAGAGCAAGACCGAGCCGTTCTGGACGGGCATCAAGGTGATCGACCTGCTCACCCCGTACGTGGTGGGCGGCAAGATCGGCCTGTTCGGCGGCGCGGGCGTGGGCAAGACCGTGCTCATCCAGGAGATGATCTACCGCGTCGCGGAGAACTTCGGCGGCGTCTCGGTGTTCGCCGGCGTCGGCGAGCGGACCCGCGAAGGCAACGACCTCATCGCGGAAATGACCGAGTCCGGCGTCATCGAGAAGACCGCGCTCGTCTTCGGCCAGATGGACGAGCCGCCGGGCACCCGGCTGCGCGTCGCGTTGTCGGCGCTGACGATGGCCGAGTACTTCCGCGACGTCCAGAAGCAGGACGTCCTGCTGTTCATCGACAACATCTTCCGGTTCACCCAGGCGGGTTCGGAGGTGTCGACCCTGCTCGGCCGGATGCCGTCCGCGGTGGGTTACCAGCCCACGCTCGCCGACGAGATGGGTCAGCTGCAGGAGCGGATCACCTCGACGCGCGGTCACTCGATCACCTCGATGCAAGCGATCTACGTGCCCGCCGACGACATCACCGACCCGGCCCCGCACACGACCTTCGCCCACCTCGACGCGACCACGACACTGTCGCGTCCGGTGTCGGAGAAGGGCATCTACCCGGCGGTCGACCCGCTCGACTCGACCTCGCGCATCCTGGACGCGCAGTACATCGGCCAGGAGCACTACGACGTCGCCCAGCGCACGAAGCAGATCTTGCAGCGCTATAAGGAGCTGCAGGACATCATCGCGATCCTCGGCGTCGACGAGTTGTCCGAAGAGGACAAGGTGACGGTCAACCGGGCTCGACGCATCGAGCGGTTTCTGTCGCAGAACACCTTCGTCGCCGAGCAGTTCACCGGCATCCCCGGTTCGTTCGTGCCGGTCGAGGAGACGATCGACGCGTTCAAGCGACTGACCGCGGGAGAGTTCGACAGCTATCCCGAGCAGGCCTTCTTCATGTGCGGCGGCCTCGAGGACCTCGAGCGCAAGGCGAACGAGCTCAAGAACAGCTGACCGCTCCAACCGGCAGCACCTGACGACACCGCACACACACGGAACGGGACTGACAAGCGCATGGCGACGATGCACGTCGAGCTGGTGTCGATCGAACGTCAGCTGTGGTCCGGCGAGGCGAGCGCCGTCTTCGCGCGCACCAGCGAGGGGCAGATCGGCATCCTGCCGGGCCACATTCCGCTGCTCGGCGCGCTCGAGCCCGGGTACATGGTGCGCATCGACCGCGAAGACGGCGACGAGCTGCGGGTGGCCGTGCACGGCGGCTTCCTCTCGGTCAGCCGGGACGGCGTGTCCGTGCTCGCCGAGCAGGCCGAGCTGGCCGACGACATCGATGTGGCGCGGGCGCGGGAAGCGCTGAACCGGCACGCCGAGGACGGCGACCCGGACGAGCAGGCCGCGCGCAACCGGGCGCTGGCCCGGCTGCGGGCCGCCGGCGAAGAAGTCTGACGTCTGACGTCTGACGAGCGCGGAACGACGCCAGGCCAGTGCACACCGTCGATGTCATCCTGGTCTGCGTCGCGATAGCCCTCGTCCTGGTGATGATCGCGGTGCTGGCCCGGCAGCGGCAGATGCTGCGCACCACCGGCGCGGTGCCTCTGGCGGTGCAGCGCAACAACCGCTGGCTCTACGGAATCGGCCGTTACGACGGCGCCGAGCTGCGGTGGTACCGCGCGCTCGGCGTCGGCACCCGGCCGTCCCGGGTGCTCCGTCGCGGGCACGTGGAGCTGCTGGACCGGCGGGGCATCACCGACGCCGAGCGCGGTTCGCTGCCCGCGTCCGTCGTGGTGGTCAAATGTCGAGCGGACGGTGAGACTTTTCAGCTGGCGATCGGCGAGAGCGCCTTCACCGGCTTTGTCTCCTGGCTGGAATCGTCCGCCCCGCTCTAGCGGCACCTCCCGCCACTCCACTCACTCCCTCTGTCGCGAGTTGTCCGCGCGTCGTCGCGCTATCGCCCGTCCGAGCGAGGACAAGTCGGGGGAGGGGTGGTCAGGTGACCGCCCAGAGGATCGAGACGAAGCCGAAGCCGACCGTCGAGACGAGGGTTTCCATCACCGACCAGGTCTTGAACGTCTGTCCGACGGTGAGCCCGAAGCTCTGGTTGACCAGCCAGAAGCCGGCGTCGTTGACATGGGACAGGAACAGCGATCCGCAGCCGACGGCGAGGGCGAGCAGCGCCAGGTGCGCCGAGCCGAGCGAGCCGGCGAGCGGACCGACGATGCCGGCGGCAGTGGTGGTCGCCACCGTCGCCGAGCCGGTGGCCAGCCGGATCGCGACCGCTAGCAGCCAGCCGACGACCAGCAGCGGCACGCCGGAGTTGTGCGCGGCCTTGCCGATCGAGTCTCCGACGCCCGCCCCGACGAGCGTCTGCTTGAACCCGCCGCCCGCGCCGACGATGAGCAGGATGGCCGCGATCGGCCCGAGGCTGTCGCCGAGACGTTTGGAGATCGCCTTGCCGCTGAATCCGACGGCGTAGCCGAACGTCACCGACGCCAGCAGCACGGCCAGGGTGAGCGCCACCAGCGGCTCGCCGATGAAGTCGGCGATCTTGCGCGCCGTCGGCATGCTGTCGTCCCAGACGACGTCGGCGAGGGCCTTCAGCAGCATCAGCACGACCGGGAACAGGATCGTCGCCAGCGTGACCGCGAACGAGGGCGGACGGGTCACGTCGTCGGCTGCCACGCCCGTTCCCTCCCGTTCGGTGACGACGCCGCCGGCCTGCGCAGGCGGCCCGACCGGCACCCACTTCGCGGCGAGGATGGAGAACAGCGGGCCGCAGATGATGGCCGTCGGGATCGCGACGACCACCCCCAGGGCCAGCGTGATGCCGAGGTCGGCGTGGATCTGGCTGATCGCCACGAGCGGGCCCGGGTGCGGCGGGATGAGGCCGTGCAACACCGACAGCCCGGCCAACGCCGGGATGGCGATGCGCATGAGCGGCAGCTCGGACTTCTTGGTCACCAGCACGATGACCGGCAGCAACAGCACCAGGCCGATCTCGAAGAACATCGGCAGGCCGACGATCAACGCGACCAGCCCCATCGCCCACGGCAGCATGCGCGGCCCGGCGCGCCGGACCAGCGTGTCGACCACCCGGTCCGCGCCGCCGGACTCGGCCAGCAGCTTGCCCAGCATCGCGCCGAGGGCGATGAGCAGCCCGACCTCCATCAGGGTCGCGCCAACCCCTGTCTCGAAGTTCTTGATCACGTCCTGGACGTCGATACCGGACGCGATCCCGACGAAGGCGGAGCCGAGGATCAACGCGAGGAAGGGATGCAGGTCGAGCGCGGCGATCAACACGACGATCAGCGCGATGCCGACGACGGCGACCAGGATGAGCCGGGTGTCGTGCACGTGCCAGGCGCTCGACGTTGCCTTGGCCGCGACCACGCTTGCCGGACCGACGGAGAGGTGGGTCACAGGCGAAGGATGTCCACGATTTCGTTCGCTTGAACGGCCGCGGGGGCAGCGATGTCGACCCGGATCGCCTGTTCGTCGGCGTCCGGCTTCTCGAGGGTGGCGAGCTGCGAGTCGAGCAACGCTGCCGGCATGAAGTGCCCGTGCCGGCCAGCCAGCCGGGCCAGCAGCTGTTCGCGGGTCCCGTCGAGGTGGACGAACACGACGTGCGGCTCGCGCAGCACGTCGCGATAGGCGCGTTTGAGCGCCGAGCAGGTGACGAGACCCGCGCCGTCCGCGGCGACCCGTGCGTCGATCCAGGCCCGGACGAGCGCCAGCCATGGCCGCCGGTCCTCGTCGGTCAGCGCATGGCCGGCGGCCATCTTGGCCACGTTCGCGGGCGGGTGCAGGTCGTCGCCCTCGCACAGCGGCCAGCCGACGCGGCCGTGCAGCACGCCGCCGACCGTCGACTTGCCGCAGCCGGACACGCCCATCAGCACGAGCACCGGCGGCCGCTCGAAGCTCAGCACCGTGGCGGCCTTGGGGCGGCGGCGCGCTCGGCGGGTCGTGCCCCTATGGGGCCAAGCCTCACCGTTCGCCGCCGGGGCGCCACAAGACGTCGCCGCCGGGGTTGGCGACCCGGCAGAGGATGAACAGCAGATCCGAGAGTCGGTTCAGATACAGCATCGCGTCGCGGTTCGTCCGCTGCGGCTCCGCCTCCCACAGCGCCCACGCGCTGCGCTCGGCGCGGCGCGCGAGCGTGCGCGCCTGGTGCAGCAGCGCAGCCCCGGCCGTGCCGCCCGGCAGCAGGAAGCTGCTCAGCTTCGGCAGCTCCTCGTTGAACCGGTCGCACCAGCCCTCCAGCCGCTCGACGTAGGCCGGCTCGACCCGCAGCGGCGCGTATGGCGGATCGGGCACCACGGGCGTGCACAGGTCCGCCCCGACGTCGAACAGGTCGTTCTGGATCGTCTGGAGCACCGCCGCGACGTCGGCGGGCAGGTCGCCGAGCGCGAGCGCGACCCCGATCGCGGCGTTGGTCTCGTCGCAGTCCGCGTAGGCGCCGACCCGGGGGTGGGTCTTCGGCACCCGGGACATGTCGCCCAGCGCGGTCGTGCCGTCGTCGCCGGTCTTGGTGTAGATGCGGGTGAGGTGCACGGCCATACCGCCGACCTTAGGACGTGCGCCGCCGCCGCCGCGCGGACGTTAGCCTTGCCCGGGTGCAGGTCTTGCGAGTGACGGGCGGCGCGCGGCTGGCCGGCGCCGTGGACGTCGTCGGCGCGAAGAACAGCGTCCTCAAGCTGATGGCCGCCACGCTGCTCGCCCCCGGGGCGACGACGATCGGCAACCTGCCGGCGATCTCGGATGTGACGATCATGCGCCAGCTGCTCGAGGGCATGGGCTGCGGCGCCGTCGAGATCAAGGACGGCCCGGTCGACCGGGTGACCATCACGGTGCCCGACGAGCTCAGCCCCGAGGCGCCCTACGAGTTCGTCCGCAAGATCCGCGGGTCGATCTGCGTGCTCGGCCCGCTGATCGCCCGCACCGGGGCGGCGAAGGTCGCGTTGCCGGGCGGCGACGCGATCGGCACCCGGCCCCTCGACATGCACTTCGCCGGCCTGGAGCGGATGGGCGTCGACATCCGCGTCGAGCACGGTTACGTGGTCGCCGAGGCGGGCGACCTGCGCGGCGCCCCGATTTGGCTGGACTTCCCGAGCGTCGGCGCCACCGAGAACATCATGACCGCCGCGGTGCTGGCGAAGGGCACGACGGTCATCGACAACGCCGCCCGCGAGCCGGAGATCGTCGACCTGTGCCGGATGCTCGTCTCGATGGGCGCGCTCATCGACGGCATCGGCACGTCCACGCTCGAGATCACCGGCGTCGAGGGGCTGCGGCCCACCAGCCACGACGCCGTCTCGGACCGGATCGTCGCCGGCACCTGGGCGATGGCCGCGCTCGCGACCCGCGGCGACATCACGGTGCGCGGCGCGGATCCGGCGCACTTGCGCATCGCCCTGGACAAGGTGGCGCGGGCGGGGGGCGAGGTCGAGGCGCTGGCCGACGGCTTCCGGGTCGCCATCGATCGTCGGCCGAAGAGCTTCGACGTCGTCACGCTGCCCTACCCGGGGCTGGCCACGGATCTGCAGCCGCAGGCGATCGCTGCGCTGTCGGTCGCCGACGGCACCGCGATGATCACCGAGAACCTGTTCGAGGCGCGGTTCATGTTCTGCGACGAGATCTCCCGGATGGGCGCGGATGTGCGCACCGACGGCCACCACGCGGTGGTTCGCGGCAAGGAACGGCTGTCCGGGGCGCCGGTGCGGGCCACCGACATCCGCGCCGGCGTCGGCCTGGTCATCGCCGGGCTCGTCGCCGAGGGGGTCACCGAGGTGGCCGAGATCCACCACATCGACCGCGGCTACGTCCGGTTCGAGGAGCAGCTGCGCGGGCTCGGCGCGGAGATCGAGCGGGTCGAGTCAGCGAGCTTCGGCGGTTGACGCCGGTTGCGCCGCGGCGACGGCCGCCCCGCGTTGCCGCTGGCGGCGGTCGTGCAGGGCGCGGATCGCGGCGAGCAGGACGAAATAGGCGCTGCCGGCGTAGAGCATGATCTTCACGTAGAGGTGGTGGTGTGGCAGCGCGAACGCGCCGAGCGCCACCCCGCCGATCCACACCACTGCGCCGACCAGCGTGTACGGCCGCATGAACTTCGCCCGGGCGATGTGCGGGTACGGCATGTTGGACAGCGTCAGGACGGACAGAACCAGCGTGATGATGGCGCCGACGACGGTGCGCGCCTCCATCAGGTACAGCAGCGGGCCGACGATGTTCCAGGCGGCCGGGAAGCCGCGGAACCAGTTGTCGTCGGTCATCATGTCCTTGCGCGCGAACCAGATCGCGGACGTGAAGACCATGACGCACAGCACGGCGATGCCGTAGTTGTTCTGCGGCACGACCGCGAACTGGTACATGAAGCAGGCCGGGACGATGACGCACGTCACGTAGTCGATGATCAGGTCGAGCAGGAAGCCGTCGATCAGCGGCACCCGCCGCTCGACTTGCAGCGCGCGGGCGATCGGGCCGTCCACGCCGTCGATCAGCAGGGTGATCAGCAGCCAGATGATCGCCGGGCCCGGCCGGCCGACGAGGACGTCGCGCAGCGCCAGCATCGCGGCGACGATGCCCAGCGTGGTGAAGGTGTGCACGAGCCACGCGGAGCCCCACTGGCCTGGGGAGAACTCGTCCCCGGAGTGGCGAAACGGCGAGGTCATTGCTCGACAGTAAGCGGTGCGGCGCCCCGACGAAAGTTGGACACCCCGTCGCTCACGTGCCGAGCAGGATCCGGGCGGCGTCCGCGTCGCCGTGGAACACCAGCACGTCCATCGTCCCGTCCCGGCGGCGCGACATCGACGAGCGGATGTCCGCCTCGCCCAGCCGGGCTCGGCGCTCGAGCGCCTCCTGCCGGCTCACGCCGGTCAGCACGACGGTCAGCAGCCCGAGGTCAGGCGACTGCGCGGCGTCGACCGGGCGGGTGATCGAGCGCGGCCGGGACGGCTTGAAGATCCAGCGCAACACCAGCCCGAGCAGCAGGATGACGACGATGGCCACGATGCCGGCCCGCGGATCGTCGCCCATCGCTCCATGATGCCCGCCGTCGATGTGCAGACGCGCCGCGCGATCCCGGGGCGTCTGCACAAGATCGCGTCGAGCGCGGGCCCGGCCTCACGCGTCCTTGTTGCGGGCGCCGGTGACGGGCGGCCGGTCCGACCACGGGAAGTCGATCCAGCGCTCGGTGCGCCGCCACACGTACTCGCAGTGCACGGTGCTGCGCGGCTTCTCATAGACCACCGCGCAGCGCACCTCGGCGACATGCTGCTGGCAGTAGTTCTTGACCAGCGCCAGCGTGGCCCCGGTGTCGGCGACGTCGTCGGCCACCAGCACCTTCGCGCCGCGCAGGTCGACCGGCTCGGGCACCGGCGGCAGCATTACCGGCATCTCCAGCCGCTCGTCGACGCCGGTGTAGAACTCGACGTTCATCACGTGCAGGTTCTTGACGTCCAGGGCGTAGCCGAGCGCGCCCGCGACGAACAGCCCGCCCCGGGCGATCGAGAGGATCAGGTCTGGCGCGAAGCCGTCCGCGTGCACCGTCTCGGCCAGCTCGCGGCTGGCCTGGCCGAACAGCTGCCAGCTGAGGATCTCGTGCTCGTCGGCCGCGGCAACCGTCACGCCGGACAGCCTGCCAGAGCTGCGAAGTCAGCCACAGTGCCCGCGCGATCGCCGGGCGGCGCGCCGCGGGCGGGAATACACTCCGCGAAATACTCGGAGGTCCAAGCACATGCCCTTTCCCAGCGACGACAAGCCCGACCGCCCCTGGCTGATGCGCACCTACGCCGGCCACTCGTCGGCCGGCGCGTCCAACACGCTCTACCGGCGGAACCTGTCGAAGGGGCAGACGGGGCTGTCCGTCGCGTTCGACCTCCCGACGCAGACCGGCTACGACCCGGACGCGGAGCTTGCGCGCGGCGAGGTCGGCAAGGTGGGCGTGCCGGTGTCGCACATCGGCGACGTGCGGGCGCTGTTCGACGGCATTCCCATGGAGCAGATGAACACCTCTATGACGATCAACGCGCCGGCCATGTACCTGCTGGCGCTCTACCTGTCGGTGGCCGAGGAGCACGACGCGGATTTCGCAAAGCTGACCGGCACGACGCAGAACGACATCATCAAGGAGTACCTGTCGCGGGGGACCTACGTCTTCCCGCCCGCGCCGTCGATGCGCCTGATCACCGACATGATCGCCTACACCGTCGCGCACGTGCCGAAGTGGAACCCGATCAACGTCTGCAGCTACCACCTGCAGGAGGCCGGCGCGACGCCCGTGCAAGAGGTCGCGTTCGCGCTGTGCACGGCGATCGCGGTGCTCGACTCGGTGCGCGACTCCGGCCAGGTGCCGGAAGCCGAGTTCGGCGAGGTCGTCGCCCGCATCTCCTTCTTCGTCAACGCCGGCGTGCGGTTCGTCGAAGAGATGTGCAAGCTGCGCGCGTTCGGCCGGCTGTGGGACGAGATCACCCTCGAGCGCTATGGCGTGCAGAACGCGAAGCACCGCCGGTTCCGCTACGGCGTGCAGGTGAACTCGCTCGGGCTCACCGAGGCCCAGCCGGAGAACAACGTCTACCGGATCCTGCTCGAGATGCTCGCGGTGACGATGTCGAAGGACGCCCGGGCCCGCGCCGTGCAGCTGCCGGCGTGGAACGAGGCGCTCGGCCTGCCGCGGGCGTGGGACCAGCAGTGGTCGCTGCGCATGCAGCAGGTGCTGGCGTTCGAGTCCGACCTGCTGGAGTACGAGGACCTGTTCGAGGGGTCGAAGGTGGTCGAGGCGAAGGTCGGGCAGATCGCGGCCGGCGCGCGCGCGGAGATCGACCGGATCCTGGACATGGGCGGCGCGGTGGCCGCGGTCGAGTCCGGCTACCTGAAGTCCGCGCTCGTCTCCTCGCTCGCGATGCGCCGCCGGCGGATGGAATCCGGCGAGGACGTCGTGGTCGGCGTGAACTCCTACACCGAGAGCGAGCCGAACCCGCTGGTCGGCGGCTCGGACGGCGGCATCCTCACCGTCGATCCGGCGGTGGAGGAGTCGGCCAAGAGCGCGATCCGCGAGTGGCGCGCCGGGCGCAACGCCGCCGACGTGGACGACGCGCTCACCGCGCTGCGCGACGCCGCGAAGACCGAGGAGAACCTGATGGCCGCGTCGCTGAGGTGCGCGAAGGTGGGCGTCACCGTCGGGGAGTGGTCGGGCGTGTTGCGCGAGGTGTTCGGCGAGTACCGGCCGCCGACGGGTGTGGCCGGCGCGAGCGGCGGCGGGCACGAGGGGTCGTTGGCCGAGGTCCAGCGGCGGGTTCGCGCGCTCGGCGACCGGCTCGGCCGGCCGCTGAAGTTCCTGGTGGGCAAGCCCGGCCTGGACGGGCATTCAAACGGCGCCGAGCAGATCGCGGTGCGCGCGCGCGACGCCGGCTTCGAGGTCGTCTACTCCGGCATCCGCTTGACGCCGGCGCAGATCATCGCCGCGGCTGTCGAGGAGGACGTCGACGTCGTCGGGCTGTCGGTGCTGTCCGGGTCGCACATGTCGGTGGTGCCGGACGTCGTCGAGGGGCTGCGCCGCGAGGGCCTGGACGATGTCCCGGTCGTCGTCGGCGGGATCATCCCCGAGGCGGACGCGGCCACTTTGGCGAGGGCGGGCGTGGCGCGGGTGTTCACGCCGAAGGACTTCGCGATCAGCGACGTGCTCGCCGAGATCGTCGACGCCATCGAGGCCGCCCGCGCCTGAGCGTCGTCGCGTCCTGTCATGCTCTGCGGCCGCCATGGCGACCGCTGGGCATGACGGAGGGGGCCGTAAAGCCGCTCCGAAGGGCCTCGTCAGTCGGGGATCATGTCGAACGTGTCCGGGTCCGGTCCGGTGCGCTCGTGGCGATCCAGCCCGGTGATGGCCTGGACGTCCTCGCCGGAGAGTTCGAAGTCGAAGATGTCGATGTTCTCCGTGATCCGCTCCGGGTTCACCGACTTCGGAAACACGATGTCCCCGCGCTCGATGTGCCAGCGCAGCACCACCTGCGCAGGCGACTTGCCGACGCGCTGGGCGATCTCGATGATCGTCGGGTCGTCGAGCACCTTGCCCTGCGCGATCGGCGACCACGCCTCGACGGCGATCTGGTGCTCGACGCAATAACGCCGCAACTCGTTCTGCGCGAGGTACGGGTGCACCTCCACCTGGTTGACCGCCGGGGTGATGTCGGCTTCGTCGCGCAGCCGGTTGAGATGGTTGGTTTGGAAGTTCGAGACGCCGATCGACTTGGCGCGCCCGTCGTGCTGGAACTCCTCGAGCGTCTTCCAGGTCGAGACGAAGTCGCCGTCGTAGCGGGTGGGCAGCGGCCAGTGGATGAGGAACAGGTCGACGTAGTCCAAGCCGAGCTCGCTCAGCGTCCGGTCGAAGAAGCGCCGGGCGTCGTCCGGCCGGTGGGCGTTGTTGTTCAGCTTTGAGGTCACCCACACCTCGTCGCGCGGCAAACCGGATTGCCGAACGGCCTCGCCGACCTCCTTCTCGTTGCCGTACATCTCCGCGGTGTCGATGTGCCGGTAGCCGGCCTCGAACGCGGCGAGGGTGGCCTTCACGGTGTCCTTCGGCTCGATCTGAAAGACGCCGAAGCCGAACTGCGGGATCGTCCGGCCGTCGTTGAGCGTGATGCCTGGGACGTGGGATGTGGTCACGTGAGCTGAACTCCTTCTCGGCGTGGGTTGGCCCCGCTGCGGCGGCGCGTGCGGCGCGCTCGGCGTGTCGAGCCGCAGCGGGGCCAAGTCTGCTCGCCGATCGGCCTACCCGAGCCGGCCGCGGCACTCACGCCGCCGCTAGCCTGCCTCCTGTGCGCCTGGTGATCGCCCGCTGCAGCGTCGACTACGTCGGCCGGCTGACCGCTCACCTGCCGCTCGCCACCCGGCTGTTGCTGGTCAAGGCCGACGGCTCGGTGCTCGTCCACTCCGACGGCGGGTCGTACAAGCCGCTGAACTGGATGAGCCCGCCGTGCTCGCTGGTCGAGGGCGACGGCGCCTGGACGGTCACGAACAAGGCCGGCGAACAGCTGATCATCACCCTCGAGTCCGTCGACCACGACTCGGCGCACGACCTCGGCGTCGACCCGGGGTTGGTCAAGGACGGCGTCGAGGCGCACCTGCAGAAGTTGCTCGCCGAGCACGTCCACACTCTCGGCGCGGGCTACCGGCTCGTGCGGCGCGAGTACCCCACGCCGATCGGCCCGGTCGACCTGCTCGTGCGCGACCCTGGCGGCATGTCGGTGGCCGTGGAGATCAAGCGCCGCGGCGAGATCGACGGCGTCGAGCAGCTGACGCGTTATCTCGACCTGCTCAACCGCGATCCGCTGCTCGCGCCGGTGCGCGGGGTCTTCGCCGCTCAGGAGATCAAGCCGCAGGCCCGCACGCTCGCGCTCGATCGCGGCATCGAGTGCCTGGTGCTCGACTACGACGTCCTGCGCGGCATCGACAACGTCGAAGACCGTCTGTTCTAGTCATCAGTGGTCACTTGGACCCGTCAGTGGGCGGAAATCCGCGACCACTCACCGCGAAAGTGACCACTGTCGGCAGAGGGCCCCCGCTGCGCCGCCCGCCCCCTCTGGGACAGTGCACGGCATGTCTCTCGTGTTGCTGACGGACGGACCTGCCGACGGTGTTCGGGTGCTGACCCTCAACGACCCCGACAAGCGCAACGCGATGTCGCCGTCGCTGCAGGAGGCGCTCGGCGCCGCCGTCGACCAGGTCGCCGCCGATCCAGGCGCCCGGGTGCTCGTCGTCGCCGGCGCAGGCTCGGCGTTCAGCGCCGGCGCCGACCTGCCCGCGGTCTTCGGCGGCGCCGATCGCGACGTCGTCGAGATCCGGGCCGGACTGCTGGCGATCTACGACAGCTTCCTGCGTGTCCGCCGCCTGCCGATCCCGACGATCGCCGCGGTGCACGGCGCTGCAGTCGGCGCGGGCGTCAATCTGGCAATGAGCTGCGACGTCCGAATTGCCGGGGCGCGGGCCAAGTTCGGCGTCACCTTCACCAAGCTCGGGATTCACCCGGGCGGCGGCTGCACCTGGTTCCTGACCCAGGCGCTGGGCCGGCAACGCGCGCTGTCCATCGTGCTCGACGGCGACGTGCTCGACGCCGACGAGGCGCTGCGCCTCGGGCTCGTCCTGCAGATCGCCGAGGATCCGTTGGCCGCCGCGCTCGAGCGGGCCGCGCGCTGGGCTGCGATCGACCCGCCGCTCGCGCAGGACATCAAGCGGGCGGTCGGGCTGGCCGAGACGGCCGGCTTCGACGCCACGCTTGACTTCGAGGGCTGGGCGCAGGCCGCGTCGACCCGCAGCCCGCTGCTGCAGGAGGCCATCGCCCGCCTCAGCGGCTGACCCGTCGCCCTGCCTTGGTGCCCGAGGTGGCCGCGTTTCGACGCCAAAACGCAGCCAGCTGAGGCGCCAAGGCAGGGCACCTCAGCCGCATCGGCGTCCCGCGTTAGGGTCGGGCGGCAACAAAACGCACGAGAGGACGGGTATGGCGCGCGAATTCCAGCAAGTCGGCGTGGTCGGGCTCGGCACGATGGGCGCCGGGATCGTCGAAGTCTTCGCGCGCAACGGGCTCACGGTCGTCGCCGTGGATAAGGACCCCGCCAGCGTCGAGCACGGCCGGGCGACGCTGGAGCACTCGACCGGGCGCGCGGTCGAACGCGGCAAGCTCGCCGCCGAGGACCAGCAGGACCTGCTCGGCCGGATCACCTGGGTCAGCGACCTGGGCGCGCTCGCCGAGGCGGACCTGGTGATCGAGGCGGTGCCTGAGCACCTCGAGCTCAAGCGGGCGATCTTCACCGAGCTGGACACCCTCTGCAAGCCCGACACCGTGCTCGCCAGCAACACCTCCTCGCTGTCGGTGACCGAGATCGCCGTGTCGACCGGGCGTCCCGGCAAGGTCGTCGGCCTGCACTTCTTCAACCCGGCGCCGGTGATGAAGCTCGTCGAGATCGTGCGCACGGTGGTCACCGAGCAGGAGGTGATCGACGACGTCGAGGCGTTCGCCCAGCGGCTCGGCAAGGTCGACGTCACCATCGGCGACCGCGCCGGCTTCATCGCCAACGCGCTGCTGTTCGGCTATCTCAACCACGCCGTGTCCCTCTACGAGACCCGCTACGCCACCCGCGAGGACATCGACGCGGCGATGAAGCTGGGCTGCGGGCTGCCGATGGGCCCGTTGGCGCTGCTCGACCTGATCGGCATCGACACCGCCTACGAGATCCTGGTGACGATGTACGCGCAGTCGCGCGACCGGCTGCACGCGCCGCAGCCGCTGTTCAAGCAGATGATGACCGCCGGCCTGCTCGGCCGGAAGTCCGGCCGCGGCTTCTACACCTACGACGCGCCCGGCTCCTCCGCCGTCGTCCCGGACGCGCTCACCCCGGCTGCGGGCGCCGCGGCGCAGGGCGCGCGCGTGGTGTCCCAGGTCGGCGTCGTGGGCTCGGGGACGATGGCCACCGGCATCATCGAGGTGTTCGCGAAGGCCGGTTACGAGGTCACCTTCGTCGCCCGGTCGGCGGAGAAGACCGACAAGGTGGTCAAGGCGGTCACCCGCTCGCTGGACAAGGCGGTGGGCCGCGGCAAGCTCACCGAGGCGGCCCGCGACGCGGCGCTCGGCAAGATCATCCCGTCGACGTCGCTGGACGACCTGGCCGGCGTGCAGCTCGTCGTCGAGGCCGTCGTCGAAGACCTGACGGTCAAGCAGACGCTATTCGCCAACCTCGACGACATCTGCGCGCAGGGGACGGTGCTCGCCACCACGACGTCCTCGCTGCCGGTGATCGAGTGCGCTGCGGCGACGTCCCGCCCTGCCGACGTCATCGGCATGCACTTCTTCAATCCGGCCGCGGTGATGAGGCTGGTCGAGGTGGTGACGACGGTGTCCACCTCGGCTGACGTGGAGGCCACCGTGCTCGCCGTGACCGGCACGCTCGGCAAGCACGCGGTGCGCTGCGGCGACCGCGCCGGGTTCATCGTCAACGCGCTGCTGTTCCCGTACCTGAACGACGCGATCAAGATGCTGGAAGCGCACTACGCCTCGGCCGACGACATCGACTCAGCGATGAAGGTCGGCTGCGGCTACCCGATGGGGCCGTTCGAGCTGCTGGACGTCGTCGGCAACGACGTGTCGCTGGCCATCGAGCGCGAGCTGTTCCAGGAGTTCCGCGAGCCCGGCTTCGCGCCGGCGCCGCTGCTGGAGCATCTGGTGACGGCGGGCCGGCTCGGCCGCAAGACCGGCAAGGGCTTCCGCGACTACACCTGAGGTCGAGCTGGAGTCGGATTTGGCTCAAATAGCTCGCGATCAGACGTCCGGATCGGTCAGACGTCCGGGTCGCGGAGAGTCGCGAGCGAGTCCGTCGGCGGCAGGTCCGGCTCGTCCGGTGTGGCGGCCAGCGATTCCTGCAAACCCGCGCCCAGGTGATCCTGCAGACCGGACAGCCGCGCATGCGTGTCGTCGCGCAGGGAGTGCAGCCTGCGGACCTCGCGGACCGCGTCGGCGATCAGCTGACGGGCCTGCGCGCGGGCGTCCGCGACGGTCTTCGCGGCCAGCGCGTCGGCGGCCGCCTTCTGCTCCGCCTGCTCGCGGTTCGCGGCGCTGCGCCGGATGCGCTGGGTGATCTCGAAGTCCTCGGTCTGCAGCTCGCGCGCGCGGCGTGATTCCGCCTCCAGCCGCTCGCGCTCGGCCAGCGCCTCGGCGTCGAGCCGTTGCCGCTCGGCGAGCGCGGCGGCGTTGAGTCGCTCGCGCTCGGCCTCGGCGTCGGCGGACAACCGATCCTCCTCGGCCCGGGTGCGGGCGATGGACTCGGCCAGCCCGGCCTCGACCGCCGCCTTGTGCGCATCTGCCTCCGCGATCCGGACGCGGAACATCTCGTCGGCCTCCGCCTTGCGCGCGGTCGCCTCGCCGACGATCCGGTCCGCGTCGGCCTGCGCGGCGGAGCGGGTGCGCGCGGCGCTGTCCGACGCGGCGGTGCGCAGCTGCTCGGCCTGTTGCTCGGCCTCCTGGCGCAGCTTGGCGACGTCCTCGGCGGCGCTCTTCAGCCGCTGGGTGACGTGGTCGTCGACGTTGTCGACGGTCACGGCCTCCGACGCCGCGCGCAGCTGCCGGCGCAGCGACTCGAGCTTGGCCTGCGCGCTGCCCAGCTGGGCGGCGAGGTCGGCGTTGCGGGCGGCAGCCTGATCGCGCTCGGCGGCGGTGACCCGCACGTCGTCGTCGAGCCGGCTGATCTCGCGATCCACTTGCTCGCGGTCGTAGCCGCGCAGCGCGGAGTCGAAGCCGCGGCTGGAATCGTACATAGGCAGGAGGTCCGAGCTTGGATCGCTCATGCCGCCATGGTGTCACTACCGGGCGGGGGATTCCATCACCTCGCCCGCGCCCTCAGCGGTTGCGGAACCGGTTGATCGCCTCGAGGTGCCGCTCGCGCAGCTCGTGATCACGCACGCCCAGGCCCTCCTCAGGCGCCAGGCACAGCACGCCGACCTTGCCCTGATGCAGGTTGCGGTGCACGTCGTAGGTCGCTTGCCCGGTCTCGGCCAGCGGATACGCCTTCGACAGCGTCGGGTGGATCGCGCCCTTCGCGATCAGCCGGTTCGCCTCCCACGACTCGCGGTAGTTCGCGAAATGCGAGCCGACGATCCGCTTGAGCGGCATCCAGAGGTAGCGGTTGTCGTACTCGTGCATGTAGCCGGTCGTCGAGGCGCAGGTCGTGATGATGCCGCCGCGACGGGTGACGAAGACCGACGCGCCGAAGGTGTCGCGGCCAGGGTGCTCGAAGACGATGTCGATGTCGTCGCCGCCGGTGAGCTCGCGGATCTTGGCGCCGAACCGCTTCCATTCCGACGGCTGCTGAACGCCGTCCTTCCAGAACTCGTAGGCCTCCGCGCTTCGGTCGATGATGAGCTCGGCGCCCATGGCACGGCAGATCTCGGCCTTTTCGGGCGAGGAGACGACGCAGATCGGCGTCGCGCCGCCGTTCAGCGCGTACTGGGTGGCGTACCCGCCCAGGCCGCCGGACGCGCCCCACACCAGCACCGTGTCGCCCTGCTTCATCGCCGCACCGTGGTGCGAGACCAGCTGCCGGTAGGCGGTCGAGTTCACCAGCCCCGGCGCGGCGGCCTCCTCCCAGGTGAGGTGGCCGGGCTTGGGCATCAGCTGGTTGGACTTCACCAGCGCCAGCTGGGCGAGGCCGCCGAAGTTCGTCTCGAACCCCCAGATGCGCTGCTGCGGGTCCATCATCGTGTCGTCGTGACCCTGCGGATCCTCCAGCTCGACGGACAGGCAGTGCGCCACGACCTCGTCGCCCGCCTGCCATTTCGTGACGCCCGGCCCGGTGCGCAGCACGACGCCGGCGAGGTCGGAGCCGACGACGTGGTACGGCTGGTCGTGCTTCTTCGCCAGGTCCGACGAGCGTCCGTAGCGCGTGAGGAAGGAAAACGTCGAGACCGGCTCGAAGATCGACGTCCAGACGGTGTTGTAGTTGATCGCGCTGGCCATGACCGCGACGATCGCCTCGCCCGGCCCGAGTTCGGGGGTCGGGACCTCCTGCAGGTGCAGGCTCTTGCGCGGGTCCTTCTCCTTGGTGGTGAGCCCGGCGAACATCTCCACCTCGTCGGCCCGCACGACCATGCCCTCGTAGCTGTCGGGCACCGGAAGGTCGGCCACGGCGGCGAGATCGTCGCTGAGGATCGCGTTGCGGATGTCGTCCACGGGGAGGTTGCCTTTCGCCAGCAGGAGGTCGGGATATGTTACCGGACGGTAACCAGAGGTGTGCCGAGTCAGTGCGCGCCCGCCGCGGGCTCGACGAGCTCGACCAGCACGCCGCGGGCGTCCTTCGGGTGGATGAAGTTCACCCGGCTATTGGCGGTGCCGCGGCGCGGCTCGTCGTAGAGCAGCCGCATGCCGCGCTCGCGCAGCGTGGCCGAGACCTTGTCGATGTCGTCGACGGTGTAGGCGACCTGCTGCACGCCCGGGCCGCTGCGGTCGAGGAACTTCGCGATCGTCGACTCCGGGGTGAGCGGGGCGAGCAGCTGGATGCGGGTGGCGCCGTCTCCGACGGCGAGCATGGCCTCGCGGACGCCCTGCTCCGCGTTGACCTCCTCGTGCACGCTCACGATCCCGAACGTCTCGGCGTAGAAGGCGATCGCGTCGTCGAGGTCGGGCACCGCGATGCCGACGTGGTCGATCTTGGCAAACAGGCTGCTCATCTGCCGATCGTGGCAACCTCAACCGCTTACGGGCCAATCGACGCGGCGCTCTCGTGCCCTGCTTCACAATCGGCGCGGCGAAGTGGCCGGGATAGAGTGGGTTGATCGCCCGATGGCGCGAAACCCTGGCATACCCGTGCTCAGCGCGCTATCCGCGGGCACTTCGAGGAGGCTCTTGCCCATGGCTGGATCGGTCATCGTCCACGGAGCGCGGACCCCGATGGGCCGCCTGCTCGGCTCGCTGAAGGACTTCTCCGGCGCGGATCTCGGCGGCGTCGCGATCAAGGCCGCGCTCGAGCGCTCCGGCGTTTCGCCGGACCAGGTCCAGTACGTGATCATGGGACAGGTGCTGCAGGCCGGCGCCGGCCAGATCCCCGCCCGCCAGGCCGCGCACAAGGCCGGCATTCCGCTGACCGTGCCCGCGCTGACGATCAACAAGGTCTGCCTGTCCGGCCTGGACGCGATCGCGCTCGCCGACCAGCTCATCCGCGCCGGCGAGTTCGACATCATCGTCGCGGGCGGGCAGGAGTCGATGACCCAGGCGCCGCACCTGCTGCCGAAGTCGCGCAGCGGGTTCAAATACGGCGCCGTCGAGATGGTCGACGCGATGGCCTTCGACGGCCTCACCGACATCTTCGACCACATCCCGATGGGTGAGTCGACGGACAACTTCAACAAGACGCTGGACCTCTCCCGCGAGGACCAGGACGAGTTCTCCGCGCGCTCGCACCAGCGCGCCGCGATCGCCGCCAAGAACGGCGTGTTCGACGAGGAGATCGCCCCCGTCCTGATCCCGCAGCGCAAGGGAGACCCGATCGAGTTCCGCGACGACGAGGGCATCCGCGCCGACACGACCGTCGAGTCGCTCGCCAAACTGCGCCCGGCGTTCCGCAAGGACGGCACGATCACCGCCGGGTCGGCCTCGCAGATCTCCGACGGCGCCGCCGCGGTGGTCGTGATGAGCAAGGCCAAAGCGCAGGAGCTCGGGCTGTCCTGGCTCGCCGAGATCGGCGCGCACGGCAACGTCGCCGGCCCGGACAACTCGCTGCAGTCGCAGCCCGCCAACGCGATCAAGGACGCGCTGCGCAAGGAGCAGTTGACCGTCGAGGACCTCGACCTCGTCGAGATTAACGAGGCATTCGCCGCCGTCGGCCTGCAGTCGACGAAGGAGCTTGGCGTCAGCGAGGAGATCGTCAACGTGAACGGCGGCGCGATCGCGCTCGGCCACCCGATCGGGATGTCCGGCGCCCGCCTCGCGCTCAGCCTCGCGCTCGAGCTCAAGCGGCGCGGCGGCGGGACCGGAGCGGCCGCGCTGTGCGGCGGCGGCGGCCAGGGCGACGCGCTGATCCTGCACGTCGCCAAATCCGCCTGACCGGCGACCTGCCCGAACTCGCCTTGCCTGATTCGGAGTTGTCCGCGCGTCGTCGGGCGGGAAGCCGACGAAGCGAGGACGACTTGGCGGGGTTGGTCGAGCGCGCGCGCGACGGCCAGCCGCGGGCCGTCGCCCGGCTGATCTCGCTCGTGGAGAACGACTCGCCGGTCCTGCGCGAGGTCGCCGCGTTGCTCGCACGGGGCGGTGGCGGCGCGCATCGTGAGCGCGTTGACGGCGCGGCGCAGGTGGTCGGGCTGACCGGCTCGCCCGGCGTCGGCAAGTCGACGTCGACCAACGCGCTCGTCGCGGCTCTGCGCGCGGCGGGCAAGCGGGTCGGCGTGCTGGCGGTCGACCCCTCCTCGCCGTTCTCCGGCGGCGCGCTGCTCGGCGACCGGGTGCGCATGCAGGACCACGCCACCGACGACGGCGTGTTCATCCGCTCGATGGCCTCGCGCGGGCAGCTCGGCGGGCTGTCAGCCGCCGTGCCGCAGGCGCTGCGCGTGCTCGACGCGGCGGGCTGCGACGTGGTGCTGGTCGAGACCGTCGGCGTCGGGCAGGCCGAGGTCGAGATCGCCTCGCTGGCCGACACCACGGTGCTCGTCGTCGCGCCCGGCTTCGGCGACGGCATCCAAGCCGCGAAGGCCGGCATCATCGAGATCGCCGACGTCTTCGTCGTGAACAAGGCCGACCGCGACGGCGCGGACCAGGTCGTGCGCGAGCTGCGCCACATGCAGTCGCTCGGGGGGCGGCACTCGGCCGCCGGCGCATGGCGACCGCCGATCGTGAAGACCGTGGCGGCACGCGGTGAAGGCGTCGACGACGTGCTCGCCGCCATCGAGAAGCACCGCGGCTGGCTGGCCGAGCACGGCGAGCTCGACCGGCGGCGGCAGGCGCGCGCGGCAGCTGAGATCGAGGCGATCACCCTCGGCACCGTCAAGCTGCGTTTCACCTCGGTGCATGGCTCGGCGGCGCTGGACGACGCGGCGGGCCGGGTGGTCGCCGGAGAGACGGACCCGTACACGGCCGCCGACGAGCTCGTCGCCGCGCTGTAGGCCGCGCTGTTGGTCGCGCCGGGCTAGGGTGAGCACGCACGCACAACTGAATACGACAGGGGAGCGCACCTCGCGCTGAGAGTGCGGCCACGGCCGCAGACCCTCGAACCTGATCTGGGTCATGCCAGCGCAGGGAGTCGGTTGCTCGCATCGGCATCCGCACGTCGTCCCACATGGGCGACGCCGAGACGCCGGTGGCCCCGTTCGTCACCCGTCGAACGGAAAGCAGGATCATCATGGCAAGCTCTGCCGCCACCACCGGATTCACCGGTCGGCCTACCGGCGACGCCCGCTGGCGCACCGTCGACATCGTCGTCGCGGCCGCCGTCGCCGTCGTGTTCGGGGTCGTCTTCTGGGCCTGGGACAACCTCTGGAACACGCTCGCCGGCGTCGCCGTGCCGGCCAAGGCGATGTTCTACGGCGTGTGGGTGATGGCCGGGGTTCTCGGCGCGCTGATCGTCCGCAAGCCCGGCGCGGCGCTGTTCACCGAGTTCCTCGCCGGGCTGTTCTCCGCGCTGGTCGCGGTGACCTGGAGCGGCGCGTCGATCATCGTCTACGGCCTGCTGGAGGGCCTGGCCGCCGAGCTGGTGTTCGCGTTGGCCCGGTACCGCCGCTGGACGCTGCCCGTCGCGTTGCTGAGCGGCCTTGCGGCCGGCGCGATGGCGGCCGTGCTCGACCTGTGGGTCTACCGGTATTACCCCGGCTTCTCCGGCGGCTGGCAGGTCGGCTATCTGGCGATCGTGGCGCTGAGCGGATTGGTGATCGCCGGCGGACTGTCCTGGCTGCTGGTCCGCGCGCTCGCCGTCACCGGGGTGCTCGCGCCGTTCGCGTCCGGGCGCGGCCAGCGGCTGGTGTGAGCGCCCGCGGGCCCGGAGTCCGTGAGCGCGGGGTCGCGGTCCGCGCCCGGGGGTGGGGCTGGCGGCACGCCGGCCGGCGCGCCTGGGCGGTGCGCGACCTCGACCTGGACGTGGGCGCGGGGGAGCGGCTGCTGCTGCTCGGCGCGTCCGGGTCTGGCAAATCGACCGTGCTCTCGGGTATGGCCGGTCTGCTCGGCGCGGACAGCGGCGAGCGCGCCGGGTCGCTGACGCTGGACGGCGTGGCGGCTCATGAGGCGCGGGGGCGGGCCGGCCTGCTGCTGCAGGACCCGGACACCCAGCTGGTGATGAACCGGGTAGGCGACGACGTCGCGTTCGGGCCGGAGAACCACGCTGTCGCGCCCGATCGCATCTGGCGCCTCGTCGACGAGGCGCTCGAGCTCGTGGGCTTTCCCTACGGCCGGAGCCGGTTGACCGGCGCGCTGTCCGGTGGCGAGAAGCAACGCTTGGCGCTGGCGGGGGTGCTCGCCGTTCAGCCGGGGTTGCTGCTCTTGGACGAGCCGACGGCGAATCTCGACCCGGATTCCGCTGTCGCGCTCGTCGCCGCCGTCTCGCACGCGGTGGCGGCGGCCGGCGCGACGCTGGTCGTCGTCGAGCACCGGGTCGAGCTGTGGGCCGAGCAGGTCGACCGGGTCGTCGTGCTCGGCGTCGACGGCGCGCTGCTGGCCGACGGCAAGCCAGCCGACGTGTTCGCGAGCCGCGCGGCCGAGCTCACCGCGGCCGGGGTGTGGGTCCCGGGCAAGGTCGCGGCCCGTCGAGCCGCGCGACACGAGCCGGGCGAGGTCGTTGTCGTCGCCGACGGCGCCGGGTATCGCCATCGCGGCGCGACCGAGCCGGCGCTCGCTCCGACCGACCTCGCGCTGCGGGCCGGCGAGCTCACCGCGGTGCAGGGGCCGAGCGGGTCGGGCAAGTCCACCCTGGCGACGCTGGTGGCGGGGCTGGCCCGCCCGTCGACGGGCGTGGTGCGGGCCCCCGGAGGCGAGCGGCCGCTGCACCGCTGGCCGGCGCGCGCGCTGGCCAAACACGTCGGGACGGTGTTCCAGAACCCGGAGCACCAGTTCGTGCGCGGCACCGTGCGAGCCGAATTGGAGGTCGCGCCGCGGCGGCTCCGCTGGCCGACGGCGCGCACGGTCGCCCGCGTGGATGAGCTGCTCGAGCGGCTGCGGCTGAGCCGGCTGGCGGCGGCAAACCCGTTCACCCTGTCGGGCGGGCAGAAACGGCGGCTGTCGGTGGCGACCGCGCTCGTCACCGCGCCGGCGCTGCTCGTGCTGGACGAGCCGACGTTTGGCCAGGACGCGCTGACCTGGACAGAACTCGCCGGCATGCTCGCCGACGCCCGCGACGCCGGCGCGGCGTTGTTCGTCGTGAGCCACGATCGCGAGTTCGCCGCGGCGCTCGCCGATCGGCGGCTGACCATGCGCGCTGGGGTGGTGAGCCGTTCGTGACGGCGATGCTCACGTCCGGCGTGATGGACATCCGGGGCACGCGCCTCAACCCAGTGACCAAGATCGTCGCGCTCGCCGTGCTCTCGCTGCCGGTGCTGATCACCGGCGACCCGGTTGTCGCGCTGGTGCTGCTTGCCGGCCAGCTGCTCGCGTTGCCCGCGCTCGGGCTGTGGCCGGGGGTGCTGGTGCGCTACGGGTGGCCGTTCCTGGTCGCGTTGGCCGGGATCTGGGCGGCGAACTACCTCGCGTCCGGCGACATCGCAGTGGTGTTGCCGATCACCGCGCGCGTGGCGGCGCTGGCGTTGCCCGGCATCGTGCTCGTGCTGACCACCGAGCCGGTCGACCTGGCCGACGCGCTTGTTCAGGTGTGGCGGGCGCCCGCGCGATTCGCCTACGGCGCCCTGGCGGCGTTCCGGCTGATGCCGCTGCTCGGGGCCGACTGGGTGTCGCTGCGGCGGGCGCGGCGGGCGCGCGGGCTAGCGGCCGGCGCGAACCCGTTGCGCGCGGTCGGCGTGGGCTTCGGGCTGCTCTTCGCCCTGATGGTGACGGCGATCCGCCGCGCGGTGCGGTTGGCCGCGGCAATGGACGCGCGCGGCTTCGGCGCCGGGTCAGGCCGCACCTTCGCCCGGCCGTCGCGGCTGCGGAAGGTGGATTGGGCGACGATGGCCGCTGCCGTCCTGCTCGCGGTCGCTGCGGTTGTCGTGGGCGCGCTGGCCTGAGCTGTCCGTCAGTGGTCACTTACCGGATGGGTGGTCGGTTCTGCGCGACCACTGACGCCGCAAGTGACCACTGACGTCACACCGTTAGCGCGGTGATGAAGTCGCGGGTCAACTGGGCGGTCTTCTCGCGGTACTCGAACTGCGGCACGTGGCCGCAGTCCGCGAGCACGATCGACTCGGCCGTCGGCAGCGCCTCCTCGACAAAGCGCGCGAAGCCGGCGGGCACGAGCCGGTCGACGTCGCCCCACACGAACAGCGACGGCGGCTTCAACGCGGGCAGCCGGTCCCAGAAGCCGCTTTCGCCAAACGGCTCGTCCAGGTAGATGTGCCGCAGGGCGGAGAAGATGGCCAACCGGTTCGGGCGCATCGAGAACACCCGGATGAACTCGTCCATCGCCGCGTCCAGCCAAGCCTCCGGCAGCCGGTCCGGATGCGCGAAGAGGTTGCGCAGACCGCCCATCGCCATACGTCGAGGTATGGGGAAGGGGAGAGCGGCGATCTCATCGGGCACCAGCCGCACGAACGGCACGAGCTGCCGCAGCTTGCGGAAGGCGACGGCGGGGCACAACAGCACAAGCCCGCGCACCTCGTACGGCGAGTTGAGCGCCGCCTCCAGCGAGGTGCGTCCGCCGAGGCTGTTGCCGACGAGCACCGCAGGCTGGTCGCACGTCTCGCGCAGGAACGCGATCAGCCAGTCGCCCAGGAACCGCGCCGCGTGCTGGGCGCTCGTCGCCTGCGTGCCGCCGTGCCCGGGCAAATCGGGCGCGAGGACGTGGAAGTCCTTCGACAGCGCGGGGATCAACGGCAGCATCGACGCGTTCGTGGCGCTGAGCCCGTGCACGAGCACCACCGGCGGGGCGTCCACCGGCCCGGACTCGAGATAGAAGGTGTCGATCCCGCCCGCGCGCACGAGCCGGGTGGTGGTGCGGGTGACGTCGGCGGCGTCGCCAGGGAACAGGCCGTCGAGTTGCAGCGCCAGCGCCAGGTTGCCGCGCACCGTCAGGTCGCCGTCCAGGAACGCCTGGACGCCGGAGCGCTCGCCCAAGAACACGTGGCGCAACACGGGCAGCGACGCCCGGACCGTGGTCGTCGGATGCGGCGGGCCGCCGCCGGTCGCGCTAGCCCGGCCCTGCTCGATCCGCACCGTCCAGTTCGCCATGCCGCCCGCCGTGAACAGCAGCGTCGCGTCCACGTCGGACAGCAGCGGCGAGTAGGTGCCGCGCAGTCGATCCCGCAGCAGCGGCAGTAGATCGTTGTCCGGCACGAGCCCAGTTTCCCCGATGATCGTCAAAGCCGACGGGCCAAGTACTTACCGATGAGTAACGTCACCTCGCGGCATCGTGTCGCCGGTCAGTTGGCGGGTTGCTCGGCCGGCGCCGCCGACGCCTGCACCTCGAGCAGCGACTCCTCGTGCAGCGTCTCCTCGTAGGCGCGATGACCGCCGCGCAGGCCGAACAGCCGTTTCGACAGCAGCAGGTAGAGCACCGCGGCCACGTTGATCACCAACACGGCGATCTTCAGCCAGCTGGCCTTCTCGCTGAGTTCATAGACCTCGAGCGGGATGAACAGCGTCGTGCCGACGACCGCCACGTACTCGCCCCAGCGCTTGAGCGACCACAGGCCGATTCCTTCGAGCACCTGCAGCAGTCCGTAGGCCAGCACGGCGATGCCGACGAGGTTGAGCGTCGACGGTTTGGCGTGCAGCACGTTCTGGACCGAGTGGATCGTCGAGGAGTCCGACACGTTGAAGTGGATCTGGCGGAAGAACGGCCCGAGCGCGCGCAGGTCGCGGGCGAACAGCTCCTGCAGGCTCACCTGGGCGCTCTTGAGCCGGAACACGGCGATCGCCAGCAGGATCAGGATCACTCCGCGCGTCCACCGCTCGAGCGCCAGCAGTCGCAGGATGAACGCGCTGCGCAGGGCCCGGCCGCGCAACAGCACCGGGGCGTCGTCGGCCGCGCCGTTGCCGGCCGGCTCGCCGAGCACGTAGTCGCCGCAGCGCAGGCACCGCCACCCGTCGCCGAGCGGGGTGTCGGCGTGCAATCGGTCGCGGTAATCGGCTTCTGACGGCGCATACGTGACGTGGCCCTTGCGGGCGCAGGTGCGCAGGTTCCAGTCCACGGCGGGTGTGCCCGGCTGCCGGTCAGCGAAACGCGTCGAGGCCGGTCAGCCGCGAGCCGAGCACAAGCGTGTGCACCTCGTGGGTGCCCTCATAGGTGTAGACGGTCTCCAGGTTGACCGCGTGCCGCAGCACCGGGTATTCGGTGGTGATGCCGCTGCCGCCAAGGATGGAGCGCGCTTCACGGCAGATCGCGAGCGCCGCGTGGACGTTGCTGAACTTGCCGAAGCTGATGTGGTGCGGTTCGGCGCGGCCGGCGTCCTTCAGCTCGCCGATGCGGCGCGCGGTCAGCTGGGTGTGCTGCAGCGACACGGCCAGGTCGGCGAGCTTCTTCTGCGTCAGCTGGAATCCGGCGATCGGCTTGCCGAATTGCGTGCGCGTGCCTGCGTAGTCGAGCGCCGCCGCAAGCGCGTCGCGCGCCGCGCCGGTGACGCCCCACACGATGCCGAACCGCGCCTCGGTCAGGCAGCCGAGCGGCCCCTTGAGACCACGCACCTCGGGCAGCATCGACGACGCCGGCACCCGGACGTCGTCGAGGGCAAGCTCGCTGGTCACCGACGCGCGCAGCGAGATCTTGTGATGGACGTCCTGGCTGGTGAACCCAGGCATGCCGTTCTCGACGAGGAACCCGCGCACGCCGTCGTCTTCGGTTCGCGCCCACACGACGGCGACGTCGGCCAGCGACCCATTGGTGATCCACATCTTCGAGCCGTTCAGCACCCAGTCCGCGTCTGGTCCGGCGCCGGCCCGGCGCGCCCGGGTGCGCATTGACCCGGGGTCGGACCCGGAGTCTGCCTCGGTGAGGCCGAAGCAGCCGATCAGCTCGCCCTTGGCCATGCCGGGCAGCCAGCGCTGCTTCTGCTCCTCGCTGCCGTAGGCGTGGATGGCGTACATCGCGAGCGAGCCCTGCACGCTGACGAGCGAGCGCAAACCCGAGTCGACGGCCTCGACTTCGGCGCAGACCAGGCCGTACTGCGAGGCTTTCGCGCCCTGACAGCCGTAACCCTCGAGGTGCATGCCCAGCACCCCGAGGTCGCCGAACTCGCGGGCGAGGTCGCGTGCGGGCAGCGTGCCGCTCTCGAACCATTCGCGGATGTGCGGACGCAGCCGGTCGTCGGCGAACTTGCGCACAGTGTCGCGCAGCAGCCGGTCGTCGCCGTCGAGGTCGTCGTCCAGATCCAGCAGGTCGAGGCGGTCGAGAGCGTCAGTCATGCCACGGCACGCTACGCCGTCGTCGTCCTGCGGGAGACCGCCGAACGGCGCGGTCGACGCCGGCGGCGGCTGGCGTTGACTAGCCTTTCGGCTATGCCGCCGCCGCTCGGGTTCGATCCGATCGACCGCGCCGCGCAACTGTGGGCCGAGCGCTGGCCGGACGAGGAACCCGACGTGTACGCGTCGATGCGGGCGGTCACCTCGATCATGCGGGCGCACCAGATCCTGATCGCGCAGCTGGACGCCATGCTGCGCCCGCACGGCATCACGTTCAGCCGGTACGAGGCGCTTGTCCTGCTGGTCCACTCCCGCGCCGGCGCGCTGCCGCTGTCGAAGATCGGCGAGCGGCTGCAGGTGCATGCGACGTCGGTGACGAACGTGATCGACCGGCTCGAGGCGGCCGGGCTGGTGCGCCGCGAGCCGAACCCGCGCGACGGTCGGGGCACGCTCGCGGTGATCACCGCCGAGGGCCGGGCCGTCGCCGAGAAGGCCACCGCCGACTTGAACGCCGCTCGATTCGGGATGTCCGCCTTGTCGGCGCAGGAGCTGCGCGGGCTGTTCGAGACGCTGCGCGCGGTGCGCGTGGCCGCCGCCGACTTCGCCGCCGACTCTCAAGCCTGAGATCGGCGGCCGCCTTCCGACCTCGTGCTGATTGCCGGGTCCGGTATGGCCCGGCCGACGGCACAAGAGCTGATCGTCAACGTAGAGGAGCACGCGATGTGGCACGACATGTTCGTGATCCAGGGGCCGGTGGCGGAAAAGGTGCTGCGCACCGTCCTCGTCTACGCGCTCGTCGCGGTGCTGGTCCGCGCCACCGGCAAGCGCGGCCTTACCGGGCTCAACAACCTCGACGTCGTCGTGATGATCTTGCTGTCCAACGTGGTGCAGAACGCGATCATCGGCGACGACGTCAGCGTCACCGGGGGAGCGATCGGCGCCGGGACGCTCGTCGCCGTCAACGCGCTGCTCAACCGCGCGTCGCTCGCCAGCCCGTTGTTCGCGAAGATCTTCGACGGCGTCGAGACCCGGGTCATCGACCACGGCGCGATCGTCGACCGGGCGATGCGCCGGGTGGGCCTGCGGCCGGCGACCCTCGACCACGCGGTGCGCCAGCAGAACGGCGATGACGTCGGCCAGGTGGAGACGGGCGTGTTGGAGCCAGGCGGGCAACTAGTGCTCACCCTCAAGTCGAGCGAGCAGGGCGCGACCAAGGCCGACGTCGAGCGGCTGGCCGCGCAGCTGGCCCGGATCGAGGCGGCGCTCGACGGTGGGTCGACGACTCAGCAGACCCGTCAGCAGACCACGTAGTGGCCGGCCTGTCGGACGAGGTTCAGCGGAACCGTTTCGTGCGAGCCAATGCGCAGCGTCACGCGCCAACGGTCGCCCGCCCGTTGGACTTTCGCGACGGTGACGGCCGACTGGTCGCCCGTGATCTGGATGAAGGTGTTGGCGCTGTCGCAGCTCAAGGCGGCCGTTCGGGCGGAGTCGCCGCGCAGCACCGCTCGGAGCCACTCAATGGCGACGCCGCCAGGTGAGTTCGTCGCCGCGGCGCCGGACGGTGACGGTGTGGCAGACGCTCGGACCGCGCTGTTGTCGGTGTCGAGGAACTGCACGCTGACGATCACGACCACGATGATCGCCACGACGATGCCGAGCGCCCACAGCGCGACGACCTTCGTCCGCCGCTCGGCGGCCGGCGAGCGGTAGGACAGTTCCTCGGACTCGTCGCCGTCGTCGCCCTCGAAGCCGCCAAGTACTGCGCCGATTCTGCCTGGTCGAGTCGATCAACGCGCTCGCACCAGGTCGGCGGCCCTGCGCGGGCGTCATGAGCACGGTCAGCTGGCCGCGGGTCTGGGGACGGCCGTCGCGGCGGGCGCTGCCGGCGGCGTGGAAAACTGGAGCCCATGCGTCCCGGTGCTCCACGTCAGGCCCAGCGTCAACCGCCAGTGAACCCGGCCACCGCGGTGGCGATGGCCGGCGCCGTCGACCTCGCGGCCGTCAAGGCCCGCTCCGAGGCCGCGCAGCGGGCGGCCGAGGCGCCTGCCCCCGCCGCCGGCAACTACGTGGTCGACGTGACGGAGGCGAGCTTCCAGGCCGAGGTGCTCGACCGGTCCTTCCAGGTGCCGGTGTTGCTCGACCTGTGGGCCGACTGGTGCCAGCCCTGCAAGCAGCTGTCGCCGGTGCTCGAAAAGCTGGCCACCGCGGCCGCGGGCGCGTGGATCCTCGCGAAGGTCGATGTGGACGCCAACCCGCGGATCTCGCAGGCCCTGCAGGTGCAGAGCATCCCGTCGGTGTTCGCGGTGATCGGCGGCCAGGTGGTGCCGGGCTTCCAGGGCGCGTTGCCGGAGGCGCAGGTACGCGAATTCGTCGACGCGGTGCTGCAGGCGGCCGCCCAGGCGGGGCTGACGGGCCCCGCGCCGGCCGACGGCCACCAGGTTGAGACGGGCGGCGAGGCGTCCACGACGGCCGAGCCGGTCCAGCCGCCGGAGGACCCGCGCTTCGTCGCGGCGGAAGAGGCGCTCGATGCCGGCGACTACCCCCTTGCCCAGCAGCGCTACGAGACGATCTTGGCCAGCGAGCCGGCAAACGAGGACGCGAAACTGGCGCTCGGCCAGGTCCGGCTGCTGCAGCGGCTGGAGAGTATCGACCGCGGCGCGGCCGCGCGGGCCGACAACGCACCCGACGATGTCGACGCCCAGTTGGCCGCCGCCGACCTGTCGATCGCGGCCAACGATGTGGCCGGCGCGTTGGACCGGCTGGTCACGACGGTCGCCCGGGCGTCCGGGGACGACCGCGACCGGGTGCGGCAGCGGCTCCTCGACTTCTTCGAGCTGCTCGGCCCGGACGACCCGCGGGTGCCCGCAGCCCGCCGCGCGCTGGCCCGCGCCCTCTTCTGAGCAATCAGGCGAGGGTCGTCGCGCTCCCGCCGCCGAGCCCCAAGGGCCCGCCGGCGTAGCGCAGCCACAGCGCGCCGAGCGGCGGCACCCGAAGCCGGGCGGACGCCGGTTGGCCGTGCCACATCTCGTCGACAGCTTCGACGCCGCCGAAATTGCCGACGCCGGAGCCGAAGTACGTCTCGGCGTCGGTGTTGATGATCTCCTCCCAGCGACCGGCGAACGGCAGCCCGAGCCGGTAGCCCTCGTGCGGGACGGCGGAGAAGTTCGCGACGCACGCCAGCACCGACCCGTCGTCGCCGAAGCGCAGAAACGAGTACACGTTGCCGGACGCGTCGTTCGCGTCGATCCAGTGGAAGCCGTCCTCGGTGGTGTCGCGCGACCACAGCGCGGAAGTGTCGCCGTAGACGGTGTTCAGATCGCGGATCAGCCGCGCCACGCCTCGGTGCCCCGGGTCGTCGAGCAGCCACCAGTCCAGCGAGCGGGATTCCGCCCATTCGCCGCCCTGCGCGAACTCCTGGCCCATGAACAGCAGCTGCTTGCCCGGGTGCGCCCACATGTAGGCGTACATCGAGCGCAGCGTCGCGAACTGCTGCCACCGGTCGCCCGGGATCTTGTTCAGCAGCGAGGCCTTGCCGTGCACGACCTCGTCGTGCGACAGCGGCATGACGAAGTTCTCGGTGTAGGCGTACATCATCGAGAACGTCAGCTCGTTGTGGTGGTACTGCCGGTAGACCGGCGGGTGCGAGATGTAGCTCAGGGTGTCGTGCATCCACCCCATGTCCCACTTGAAGCCGAAGCCGAGCCCGCCGAGGTGCGTCGAGCGGGTGACGCCCGGCCACGACGTCGACTCCTCGGCGATCGTGACGACGCCGGGGACGCGCTTGTAGACGGTCGCGTTCATCTCCTGCAAGAACGCGACGGCCTCGAGGTTCTCCCGCCCGCCGTGGATGTTCGGCGTCCAGCCGCCCTCGGGCCGGGAGTAGTCGAGGTACAGCATCGACGCGACGGCGTCCACCCGCAGCCCGTCGACGTGGAATTCCTCGAGCCAGAAGACCGCGTTCGCGACGAGGAAGTTGCGCACCTCGCTGCGGCCGAAGTCGAAGACGTAGGTGCCCCAGTCCAGCTGCTCGCCGCGCCGCGGGTCGCCGTGCTCGTAGAGCGGCGTGCCGTCGAAGCGGCCGAGCGCGAACTCGTCCTTGGGGAAGTGCGCCGGGACCCAGTCGACGATCACCCCGATGCCTGCCTGGTGCAGCCTGTCCACGAGGTAGCGGAATTCGTCCGGGCTGCCGAAGCGCGCCGACGGCGCGTAATACGACGACACCTGGTAGCCCCACGAGCCGCCGAACGGGTGCTCGGCCACCGGCAGGAACTCGACGTGGGTGAACTTCGTCTCCTGCAGGTAGCCGACGAGCTCGTCGGCGAGCTCGCGATAGGACAGCCCCATCCGCCACGACCCGAGGTGCACCTCGTAGATCGACATCGGCGCCTTGTGCCACTGCGTCTGCGCTCGGCGGGCGAGCCAGTCGGCGTCGGCCCACTCGTGCCGAGGCGTCGTCACGACCGAGGCTGTCGCCGGCGGCGCCTCGCAGGCGAAGGCCATCGGGTCGGCCTTGTGCCGCCAAACGCCGTCGGCGCCGAGGATCTGGAACTTGTACTTGCAGCCGTCGCCGACCTCGGGGACGAAGATTTCCCACACGCCGCTCGAGCCGAGCGAGCGCATCGGCAGCGAGCGGCCCGACCAGTAGTCGAAGTCGCCTTCGACCCGCACGCCCTGCGCGCTCGGCGCCCACACCGCGAACGAGGTGCCGCTGACCGTGCCGCCGGGCGTGTCGTAGGCGCGCACGTGCGCGCCCAGCACCTCCCAGAGGTTCTCGTGCCGGCCCTCGCCGATCAGGTGCAGGTCGACCTCGCCGAGCGTCGGCAGCCACCGGTACGGGTCGTCGACGGTCGACACGTGTCCGCCGTAGCTGACCTCGAGGCGGTAGTCGCCAGGCGCGCCCGGAACTTCGATTTCGAAGACGCCGCCGTCGTGAATGCGCCGCATCTCCTGGCGCGCGCCGCCGGACAGCACCGTGACCGACGACGCCTCCGGACGCAGGGTGCGGACGATCGTCGTCTTCTCGCCGGTCGGGTGCGCGCCGAGCACGCCGTGCGGGTTGTGGTGCGACCCGGAGACCAGCCGATCCAGCTCGTCGCGGGCGACCGAAGCTGTCGTCATGACGTTCCTCCGTCAGTGGCATGGGCAAGTCGGGTCAGGGACGCGAGGGGGATGGCGAGCCACGCCGGCCGGTTGCGTGCCTCGTAGACGGCCTCGTAGACGGCCTTGTCCGCCTCGAACGCGCGCAGCAGCACGTCGTGCTCGCGCGGGTCGGCCCCGGCGGCGGCGCTGTAGCCGGACAGGAACGCGTCGCGGTTGCGGGCCGACCACTCGTTCGCCCGGTACGCGAGCTGGGTGTCGAAGCCGACGTCGATCACCCGGTGATGCCCGGCGTACTCGAAGGAGCGGAGCATGCCCGCGATGTCGCGCAGCGGCGAGTCGAACTCCCGCCGAGCCTCGATCTCGGCCATCGGCTCGCCTTCGAAGTCGATCAGCACCCATCGGGAGACGGTGCGCAGCACCTGGCCGAGGTGGAGGTCGCCGTGGATGCGCTGCACGGTGGCCGACCCGCTGAGCGATCCGACCGCGTGGTAGATGTCGTTGAGCCCCTCGGCGACGCCCTCGAGCTGCGGGACGATCTCCAGCGCCCGGCGCAGCCGATCGCGCATGCCGTCGGCTCGCTCGCGCAGCTCGTCGGCCGCGGCGTCGCGGCTGCCGAACGCGAGCGCGAGGTCGGCGTGCGTCTCGGCGACGGCGGCGCCAAGGCGCTCGGCCTCGCCGGCGAAGTCGCCGCCGGCCTCTTCGGCGTGCAGGTCGGCCTCGGCCATCAGGTCGCGGACGCTGTTCGTCGCCAGCACCCAGCCGTCGGTGGCCGTGCGCAGGAACTCCTGCACCATTGCCAGCGAAGTCTGCACGCCGTCGACGTCGGCCTCGACCGCGCCGAGCAGCCGGGCCACGTGCTTGGCGCCCAGGCGGGACAGCGCGCCCTGCACCTCGATGTCCGGATTGACGCCGGGCTGCAGCCGCCGGAAGACCTTCATGATCGCGACGTCGCCGAAGACCATCGAGGTGTTCGACTGCTCGCCGGTGAGGACCAGGCTCGGCTCGTGCACCGGGATGTCGTCTGGCGATTCGGCGTACCGGAGGAATCGCAGCGGCTCGGCCGGCGCCGCCGGCGCACTCGGCCCGTCCAGCTCAGCCTCCGGGCTTTGCAGCCCGGCGAGCCAGAGCGGGGTGATCCCCTTGTCGTGCAGCGCGTCGTACACCCACCGCGTGCTGCCGCTATCGCCGCCGCCGTCGTTGCTGTCAGCCTCGACGGTGCCGAGCTGCACGTGCTCGAGGCTGGCCTGCGGGTGGTCGAGGAACACCAGCGGCAACTGGTAGGTCTCGACGTCGCCGTCGGCGTAGCGGACCCGGGCGAGCCAGACGGACACCAGCGGCGATTCCTGCAGGTCGGCGAGCAGGTCCACCTCGAGCCGGGCGTCGCGGCCCTTGCCGGCGAACCAGCGCTGGGTCGGCAGCCAGCCCTCGACAAGCGGTCGTAGAGCGTCGGCGTCGACGGTGCTCACTGGCTCTCCGCCGTGTTGCCGCCGCTATGGTCGGCCGCCGGCTCGCCGCTCTGGTAGGGGACGCGCGGGATGCGCAGCCAGTAGAAGCCGTGCCCGGCCAAGGTGAGCAGGTAAGGCAGCTCGCCGATCCCGGGGAACTGATTGCCGCCCAACAACTCGATCGGGTGCGCGCCCATCCACGGGCGCAGATCCAGCTCGACGGCCTGCGGGAAGCGGGAGAGGTTGTTCACGCACAGCACGATGTCGTCGCCGAAGGAGCGGACGAAGCTCAGCACCGAGGGGTTGCTGCCGCCGATGTCGGTGAACGTGCCGACGCCGAACGCCGGATTGGCCTTGCGCACGCGGATCATCCGCCGCGTCCAGTGCAGCAGCGAGGACGTGTTGCGCGTCTGCGACTCGACGTTGGTGACCTGGTAGCCGTAGATCGAGTCCAGGTTCACCGGCAGGTACAGCCGGCCGGGGTCGGCGGTGGAGAATCCGGCGTTGCGATCCGGCGTCCACTGCATCGGCGTGCGCACGCCGTCGCGGTCGCCGAGCCAGATGTTGTCGCCCATGCCGATCTCGTCGCCGTAGTACAGGACCGGCGAGCCGGGCAGCGACAGCAGCAACGCGGTGAACAGCTCGATCTGGTTGATGTCGTTCTCGAGCAGCGGCGCGAGCCGGCGGCGAATGCCGATGTTCGCCTTCATCCGCGGGTCGGCGGCGTACTCCGCCCACATGTAGTCGCGCTCCTCGTCGCTGACCATCTCGAGCGTCAGCTCGTCGTGGTTGCGCAGGAAGATCCCCCATTGGCAGCTGGACGGGATCTGCGGCGTCTGCTCCATGATCTCCGAGATCGGGTAGCGCGACTCGCGCCGAACCGCCATGAAGATCCGCGGCATCACCGGGAAGTGAAAAGCCATCTGGCACTCGTCGCCGCCGACGGACGGGTCGCCGAAGTACTCCACGACGTCGGCCGGCCACTGGTTCGCCTCGCAGAGCAGCACGCGGTCGGGGTAGTCGCGGTCGACCTCCTTGCGCACCCGCTTCAGGAACTCGTGCGTCTCCGGCAGGTTCTCCCCGTTGGTGCCGTCCCGTACGTAGAGGTACGGGACGGCGTCGAGCCGAAAGCCGTCGATGCCGAGGTCCAGCCAGAACCGCAACGCCTCGATGATCGCCTGCTGCACGCCCGGCGAGTCGAAGTTTAGGTCGGGCTGGTGGCTGAAGAAGCGGTGCCAGAAGTACTGCTTGCGGATGGGGTCGAAGGTCCAGTTGCTCGGCTCGGTGTCGACGAAGATGATCCGCGCCTCGGGGTAGCGGCGGTCGTCGTCGTTCCACACGTAGAAGTCGCCGTATGGGCCGTCCGGGTCCGACCGGCTCGCCTGGAACCACGGGTGCTGGTCGGAGGTGTGGTTCATGACGAAGTCGACGATCACCCGGATGCCACGCTCGTGGGCGGCGTCGAGGAACGCCTTGAAGTCCTCGATCGTGCCGAACTCCGGCAGCACGCCGGTGAAGTCGCTGACGTCGTAGCCGCCGTCGCGCAGCGGCGAGGAGTAGAACGGCGGCAGCCAGAGGCAGTCGACGCCGAGCCACTTCAGGTAGTCGAGCCTGTCGCGCAAGCCGTTTAGGTCTCCGGTGCCGTCGCCGTTGGAGTCGGCGAAGCCGCGGACGAGCACCTCGTAGAACACCGCGCGCTTGAACCATTCGGGATCACGGTGGACCTCCGGCTCACCGGCTGCGGCAGGGCCGGGGTGATTGGTGATCGGGTCGACGTCGGTCGTCACGGCGGGGGTCGTCACCGAACCTTCCTACCTTGTGCGGGCGGGCGGACGAAGCGCGGCCACGAATCGGCGCGCGCGCTGAGCGGACGCGACGGGGGCTACCTGGGCCCGGGCAGCACCGAGAACACGTGCGCGCTGCGGAAGTACGGGTCGAGGCGCACGTAGTTGTGCTCGGACCACGCGTACTGCTCGCCGCTCAGCTCGTCGAGCACCGTGTAGCCGGTGTCCCAGTCGAGGCCGAGCGCCTCGAGGTTCACGTGCACGGTCGCCTCGCGCCACTCGTGCGGGTTGGTCGTGCAGACGACGAGGACGGTGTCTCCGCTGGCGTCGTCGCGTTTGCTGAAGGCGAGGATGTCGGGGTTGTCGACCTGGTGGAAGGTCACGTTGCGCAGCTGCTGCAGCGCCGGATGCGCGCGGCGCAGCTGGTTGAGCTTGCCCAGGAACGGCGCCAGCGAGCGGCCGTCGGCCAGCGCGCCGGCGAGGTCGCGCGGGCGCAGCTGGTACTTCTCCGAGTCGAGGTACTCCTCGCTGCCGGACCGGGCGGCCAGGTGCTCGTACAGCTCGTAGCCGGAATACACCCCCCAGCTCGGCGACAGCGTCGCCGCCAGCACCGCGCGGATCGCGAACGCCGCCGGGCCGCCGGTCTGCAGGTACCCGTGCAGGATGTCCGGGGTGTTGACGAAGAAGTTCGGCCGCATGTGCGGTTCGGACTCGGCGAGCTCCTCGACGTACTCCTCTAACTCGAGCTTCTCGGTGCGCCAGGTGAAGTAGGTGTAGCTCTGGTGGAAGCCGACCTTCCCGAGCTCGTGCATCATCGGCGGCCGGGTGAAGGCCTCGGCGAGGAACAACACGTCCGGGTCGGTCTTGCGCACCTCGGCGATCAGCCACTGCCAGAAGTTGATCGGCTTGGTGTGCGGGTTGTCGACGCGGAAGATCCGCACGCCGGCCGACATCCAGTGCCGCACCACCCGCAGGCACTCGGCGTACAAGCCGTTCGGGTCGTTGTCGAAGTTCAGCGGGTAGATGTCCTGGTACTTCTTCGGCGGGTTCTCCGCGTACGCGATCGTCCCGTCGGGCTTGGTGGTGAACCACTCGGGGTGCGCGGCGACCCACGGGTGGTCGGGCGCGCACTGCAGCGCGAAGTCGAGCGCCACCTCCATGCCGAGCTCGCCGGCGCGCTTCGTGAACGCCTTGAAGTCCGCGAGCGTGCCGAGTTCGGGGTGGATCGCGTCGTGCCCGCCGTCCTTCGACCCAATCGCCCATGGCGAGCCGACGTCCCACGTGGCGGCCGCCAGCGTGTTGTTCGGGCCCTTGCGGTTCACCTCGCCGATCGGATGGATGGGCGGCAGGTAGACGACGTCGAAGCCGAGCGCGGCGACGTAGTCGAGATGCTCGGTCGCGTCCTTGAGGGTGCCGTGCCGGGCCGGCTTCGCCGGGGCGAGCGGGTCGCCGGCCAGCTCCGCGCCGATCGAGCGCGGGAAGAACTCGTACCACGAGCCGAACAGCGCGCGCGGCCGGTCGATCCACAGCGGGTAGCGCGGCGAGGACGTCACCATCTCGCGCACGGGGTGGGTGTTCGCGAGACCCCGCAGATTGGCGTCGAGCGCTGGGGCGACGCGATGCACGACGTCGAGCGAGGTGTCCCGCAGTGCCCGCGCGGCGGCGGCGGCCCGCGGCCGCTCAGCGCGCGGGAAGGTCTTGGCGAGCTGGTCGAAGATCCGCGCGCCGGTCTCGAAGTCGTTGGCGAGGTCGGCCGCGCCCTGGCCCGCCTCGATCTTCACCGTGACCGAGTGGTGCCAGGTGGCGAAGGGGTCGCTCCACGCCTCGACCGCGAAGCTCCACTGCCCGGGGGCGTCGAGTGTCACGTCGGCGCGCCACCGGTCGGTGCCCTTGTCGACGAGTTCCATCCGGACGACTTGCGCCCTCTTGCCGGCGGCGTCGCGGACCACGACGGTCGCGGCGACGGCGTCGTGGCCCTCGCGGAAGACGGTTGCGCAGATCGGCAGCGGCTCGCCCACGACGGCTCGCGCCGGGAACTCGCCGAGACTGGTGGAGCCGACGACGGGGGTGATGTCGGTGAGTCCGAAGCGTCCAACCACGCCTGGGACATACCCAGGTGGGCGTCTTGCCTCGCACCGGCGCCGTAAGCCCTTACGTCGCTGCTAGCGTCGTGGCGATGAAGGCCCTCCGACGACTGACCGTCCGCGCCGCTTTCCCCCCGGAGCTCCGCCCCCTCGGCAAGATCGTCGCCAACCTGCGCTGGTCCTGGCACGCCGACTCCCTCGACCTGCTGCAGGCGGTAGACCCCGAGCTGTGGCAGTCCTGCGGGCACGACCCCGGCCGGATGCTCGGCGAGATCACCGCCGAGCGGTTCGCCACCCTCGCGCAGGACCGCCGGTTCCTGCGGCGGCTGAACGACGTCGCGGACGACCTGGCCGAGTACCTCAGCGCCCCGCGCTGGTACCAGCGGCAGGACGACCCGACGCTGCCGGCGTCCATCGCCTACTTCTCCCCGGAGTTCGGCATCACCGAGGTGTTGCCGCAATACTCGGGCGGCCTCGGCATCCTCGCCGGCGACCACTTGAAGGCGGCGAGCGACCTCGGCGTGCCGATCATCGGGGTCGGCCTGCTCTATGGCGCCGGGTACTTCCGGCAGTCGCTCTCGCGCGACGGCTGGCAGCTCGAGCACTACCCGTCCCTCGACCCGCAGGGGCTGCCGATCATCGCGCTGTCCGACGCCGACGGCGCCCCGGCGCGGGTCGCGATCGCGCTGCCGGAGTCGCGCACGCTGCACGCCGCGATCTGGGTCGCGCAGGTCGGCCGGGTGCCGCTGCTGCTGCTGGACAGCGACATCGAGGAGAACGACGCCGACGCCCGTCAGGTCACCGACCGGCTCTACGGCGGCGGCAAGGAGCACCGGCTCGAGCAGGAGCTGCTGCTCGGCGTCGGCGGCGTGCGGGCGATCCGCGCCTACTGCGCGGCCACCGGCACGCCCGCGCCCGCGGTGTTCCACACCAACGAGGGGCACGCCGGCTTCCTCGGCGTCGAGCGCATCCGCGAACTCGTCGACAGCGACGGGCTGAGCTTTGACGAGGCGTTGCGCGCGGTCCGCGCCGGCACTGTGTTCACCACGCACACGCCCGTCCCGGCCGGCATCGACCGCTTCGAGCGCGACCTCGTGGCCGCACACCTGACCGGCATCGCCGGCCCTTCCGCGCTGTCCGCCGAGCGCATCCTCGCCCTCGGCGCCGAGGAGGACCCGGCGATCTTCAACATGGCGCACATGGGCCTGCGGCTCGGGCAGCGCGCCAACGGCGTGTCGCTGCTGCACGGCGAGGTGAGCCGCGGCATGTTCGCCGGGCTGTGGCCGGGCTTCGACGTCAGCGAGGTGCCGATCAGCTCCGTCACCAACGGCGTGCACGCGCCCACCTGGATGTCGCGGGAGATGACCGAGATCGCCGAGCGCGAGGTCGGCGCCGCGGCGCTGGAGAGCGGCGGCGGCTGGGACGCCATCGACAAGGTTGACGACGCGGAGCTGTGGAAGGTGCGCAACACGCTGCGCGCGCAGCTCGTCGGCGAGATCCGCCGGCGGGTGCAGGAGTCCTCGCTGGTGCGCGGCATGGCCCCGGCCGAGCTCGGCTGGACGGCCTCCACGTTCGACCCGGCTGTCCTGACGATCGGCTTCGCCCGCCGGGTGCCGTCCTACAAGCGGCTGACGCTGATGCTGCGCGACCCGGAGCGACTGCGCGCCCTGCTGCTCGACCCGCAACGGCCGGTCCAGATCGTCATCGCGGGCAAGAGCCACCCGGCCGACGACGGCGGCAAGCAGCTAATCGCGCAGATGGTGCGCTTCGCCGACGACCCGGCCGTGCGGCACCGGATCACCTTCCTGCCCGACTACGACATCGGGATGGCCCGCTACCTGTACTGGGGCGTCGACGTCTGGCTGAATAACCCGCTGCGCCCGCTGGAGGCGTGCGGCACGTCGGGCATGAAGGCGGCGCTGAACGGCGCCCTCAACCTGTCGATCATGGACGGTTGGTGGGACGAGTGGTTCGACGGCGACAACGGCTGGGCGATCCCGTCGGCTGACGGCGTGAGCGACCCCGACCACCGCGACGACCTCGAGGCCAACGCGCTCTACGAGCTGATCCAGAACAACGTCGCGCCGCGCTTCTACGACCGGCAAAACGGTGTGCCGACGCGCTGGGTGCAGATGGTGCGGCACACGCTGACCTCGCTCGGTCCCAAGGTGCTCGCCTCGCGGATGGTGCGCGAGTACGTGACCCGGCTCTACGCGCCGGCCGCCGCGTCCGCCGCGCAGATGGCCGCCGACGACTACGCCGCCGCGAGATCGCTCGCCTCGTGGAGCCGGCAGGTCGTCGACACCTGGCCGCAGGTGGCCGTGCTGCATGTCGACTCGCAGCTCTCCGGCGCCGGCGACGCGCAGGTCGGCCAGTCGCTCGCGCTGCGCGCCGAAGTCGCGCTGGGCCCGCTGCAGCCCGAGGACGTCGAGGTCGAAGCGGTGTACGGGCCGGTCGACGCCGAAGACCGGCTGACCGACATTTCGACGCTCACCCTGCAACCCGTCGAGGTCGACGGCGTGAGCCGGTGGGAGGGCGAGGTGCCGCTGCGGCGGACCGGGGCGTTCGGCTACACCGTCCGCGTGCTGCCGAAACACCCGCTGCTGGCGAGCCCCGCCGAACTCGGCGTGGTGTCCTCAGCCTGACGGGGTTCACCGAGGCAGCTAGCCGGGTCTGACTCGTGCCACCCGGTTTTGTCGTACCCCGGTTCTAATATCTAGGAATGGGTACGGGTTGCTTTCTCGGCCTCGCCGATCTCGAGCAGCCGGATCCGGACGGCGTCGAAGATCAACCCGTCGCTCAGGTCGCCACGGGACAGGTGGGACTCGATGGCGGTGATCGCGTCGGTGATGTCGGTCAGGCGCCGTTTGTCGCGAGGATTCATAGGGCGACCATCTCGGCTTCGACGTGTTCACGAACGCCGGCCTTGAGGTCGGTTACTGGGACCAGGTCAACGCTGCATCCGATGATCGCCCCAAGTGCGTCGCGGGCGCGTCCGAGCCCGATCAGTCCCATGCCGGGCGGCAGGTCTGCCAGTAGGTCCAGGTCGCTGCCGGGTTGATCTTCACCTCTGGCGACGCTGCCGAACACCCGCAGGCCATGGATGCCGTGCGCGGTCGCGGTGTCGAGCAGTTGTCGTCGGTGTCGTCGCACCCGCCGGCCGATCGGGCCAGTCAATACATCTAGACGGCGCGGAGTTGTTCGCAGCTGCAGGTCGAGCTCGAAACCGGTCGCCGCGATCAGCGCGGCGAGGGTCGGCACCGAGGGTTGGCGCCTACCCGACTCGTAGGCGCTGACGACGCTTTGCGTCACGCCGGCCCTGGCCGCAAGCTGCTGTTGCGTCAGATGCGCGCGCTGCCGCGCCGACCGCAACACGACCGCTCCATCCACGCGCAACAGCATAGCGGATCGTAACTATCGCACGTCCGGAGTCGTCGCGCTGTAATCGGCAGAGTCGACCGGTTCGCGGCAGATGAGGGCGTTTGATCTTGATGGCTGAGCGCGACCCTCGCCTGCACGGAGGCCGCAACCGGATGAGCTACCGGGAAGTTCCGACTCGCCAAAGTTGAGTCGGCCCGAGGGCGCCGTCGGTCTCAGGGCAGCAGCTCCCAAAACTGCTCGCGCGCCGGCATGGCGTGGATTCCAGCTCCTCGCCGTTATCGAAGATCAGCACGACGGTCTCGAGCAGCCGCGCTTGCGTATCGAAGCCGAGCCGCAACTCACGATGCGGCCACTCGTCGTCCTGAGGAGGCTCGATCCATTGCGGCCAGTCGGCGGCCTGAATTGCGTCTTCGCTCGACACGCCGTGCTTGAGCGCACTGCCGTGAACCTTCACGCGGCGAAGTCGGCCAGAGCCCGCCGGATCGCCTCCGAGCGCGAAATGTGCTCCCGCTCGGCCACCTCATCCAGCGCGGCGAGCTCCTCCGCCGTCAGGCGCACAGCCACAACCTGCATAGGTTCAGCCCCGCGCCCGGGGCGACCACGCCCGCGACGCTTCAACTCCTCGACGTCGTATCCGGTCTCGGCCTCGTCCGCCCACCGTTGGATCTGCTCTTCGCTCACCATGTAAATATCGTATGACGTAAATCGGATTGGCGGTAGAGAGTCCCGCTGACCCGACACTGGCCCCAGCCAGTCACCGTGCCGTGCACACGAGTGCCGACCAGCTACCCACGAGGCCGGCGACGCCGCGATTCCGCCCCCGTGCGGCGGCCACGGCACATAGCCGTAGCCGCCGCAGACAAACGGTCAAGCTCCGCGTCTGGGTTCAGGCTGAAGCGGACGCGAACGGGGCGAGACCTTTCGGCGAACCGACGCCGGTCGGGCCGTCCCAGCCCTTGCCGGATACGCACAGCTGCACGTCCCAGCCGTAGTTCGGGCAGTAGTTCGGCGGGGCGTTTGATCCGACGGCGATGTCGTTGATGGACGACTTGGGCGCCTTGTAGATCGTGTTCGGGCCGAGGACGGACTTGTTCGCCGCGGCGCGCGCATACATGCCGGCCAGGAACGGCGAGGAGACGCTGGTGCCGCCCACGACAAGGAAGCCGTAGGGCACTCCCGAACCCGGCGCGTAGCTGTCGTAGACGGCCACTCCCGTGTAGGGGTCGGCCACCGCAGACAGATCACTGGCGGCGCGGCCGCCGTAGCAGTGGTCGCTCACGGACTTCGGTTGACCCACGGCCGGCGCGACGTCGTAGGTGCAGCCACTACCGGCACCGTTCCACGCGGTCTCGATGTACTTGCGCGCCGTCTGGCTCGGGAACAGCGATGTGCCGCCGGCCGAGGTGACGGTCGGCAGGTCCTGGGGCCAGGACGTGCCGTCCAGGGTGTCGCCCTGATCGGAGTACTGACCGAGGAACCCGCTGTCGCCGGAGCTGGACACGATGGGCATGCCGGGCTGCTTCATCAGCTTCGCGACCGTGCCGGAATCGGCGTAGCTGTCGGTCGGGTAGCCGTAGCTGATGCTGACAGCCGACGCGCCGAGTTTGCGCGCGGTCTGAACGCCGGTGGCGAAGTGCAGGATGGCTTTGTGCGTCGCTTGCTCGTCGCCGTAGAAGCCGTCTGCCAGTGGGACCTGCATTGAGATGATCTTGCATTTCGGGCAGGCGGCCGATGCCATGTCGACGTCGAGCGCAGTCTCGACCGCGATGTCCTCTTCACCGAACTGGTCGTCGAGGTCGGTCGCGGGCGCGTACGGCGCGCCACCCTTGTAGTTCATCTGCTTGAAGCAGCCGCTGGACTTCGTGCAGGCCGGGAGCCCATAGGTGGAGCGGTATATGGACAGATCCGACTCGAGCGTCGGGTACGCGCCGGCACCGATTACCACGATGGTCCCGGTGCGGGACGGGGCCGAGCGGAGGCCGTAAGCCGTGGACAGCTCGTCAGCCCCGTAGCCGACCGGCGGGGCGACGGCGTTGGGGTGCACGCCCGAGGACTTCGGCGACGCAGTCGAGGTAAGGATCGTCGGGGCGTTCTTCGCGGCGGTCTTCTTACTGGTGATGACCTGGAGATCGCAGCGCAGCTTGGCGGCTCGGCACAGCTGCAGCGAGCTGGTCGAATGAGACAGCGTGCCCGCGCGCAGGTCGGAGTGCAGCGCGGCAGCCTGCGCCGAGGTCAGGCGTTGGGTCCGATTGGGCGCCACCACGGCACCCGCGGGCCAGGCCAGCGCGACGAGTACCGACGCAGCGCCTGCGGCCGCCACAACGGAGGTACTCAGCCGTCGAGACAGGCGGCCCGGGCCGCGGGTGGTGATGGGGATCTGATGCATCGGCTGACGTCCCTCTCCTGTTCATTGGGAGATCTGATCGGGCACACAGGTGACCCCTCCCGCAGACACATCTAACCGGACGATCGGTGCGCCGGAGGTGAAATCTCGACGATTTCCTGCCTGCGTCCTCGAGCCGGTCCCCAGGGTGCCGTGGCATCCTCCTCAGCCCGCTCCTCGGCCAAAGCAGATCAGATCAAGGCGTCACCTATCCGTGCAGCAGACCCCGGCAGAGCCGGTAGCGCGAAACGCGGCTATGAGCGGGCGGTAGCGGGAACGCGGCATTAGAGAGCGTCGTCCCTCGTGGGTTCTCCGGTACTTGCCAAGAGGGCGTTGTTCTACCTGACAAACCCAACCGGTCAGAGGCGCGCCGCGAAGGGCCGCAGGAACGGCAAACGGGGGAGACTCTGGCTGCCGGCGGGCACCACGTCGGGGTGCGATGGCGTCCGGTGTCTCCGGCGCAGCTGGCCGTGCTCGGGCTCGCCGCCGCTGTATCGGGAGCGTCGGGCCTTGACCATGCGATCCATAACGGCGACGCGCTGAGCTGGGCGCTTGTGTCGGCCGGCTTTGGTTTCTCGCTCTACCTGTTCCTCACTGTCGCCGTGGTCCTGCTCCGTCGTCGGCGGCCGGACCGCGCACCGTAGTGCCCAGCAGCCTCTACCACCTCGCGGTGACCTGAGCGTGCGATCATTTCCGCGTGACGTCGCCCGCGCGCAGGCTGTATCTGGTCTACACAGTTTTCGCGGTAATCGGGTTCGCCGTCGGCACCGCCCGGGGCGGCCTAGGTATGGGCATGTCGGTCCTGATCGGAATCGCCATCTCTGCGGCGTTGGTGTCGCTTGTTCTTCGTCCTTGGCGGTTTCACCGCTACCGGTGACCGCGACATCTGGCGTTGTGCGGACGCCTGGCGTGACGCCCGGCTCGCGGCTACTTAGAGCGCGGTAGCGCTCAACACGGCATGACAGCGCGGCACCTCAATGCGGCATGACAGCGCGGTAGCGCTCAACGTGGCTGCCCGCCCTCGCGGGTGAGCCCACCGGGCTCGATACGCCGCATCCGGGTCCCTCAGTCGGGTTGGGCAGGAACCCTTCACGATCCGTACACCCGTCGCTGCGCTCGAGTCCGAAGACATGGTGCGCTGTTGCACGCGTCGCCGGGCGGGGGTCACGGTGCCAACTACAGGGCCCACAACAGGTTGGGGCATCGCATGCTCGACCGGCCGCGGATCCCCAAAGCGGGATGACCAGACTGGGCCTTGCCGGGCTCGGGGTTCTCACGCCTAGGGTTTCGCCCGATTCAACGAGGTGCCGTCGGAACTAGCGTCCTAGGCGGACAGCAGCTCGTGCGCCGGGATCGCCGTGGCCCAACGTCACGTGCCAGAGGCCCATGTCAACAGCGTTGCCGCGCAGTCGTCTTCCGCGTGACCGAGGAGAACTCCTATGCACAAAGGATTCAGGTCGTCGACGACCTCGAAGCCGAACTATTACCGGGTCGTCACCCCACTCGTACTCGTCATCGCCCTCAGCGGCGTGGCCGGCTGTGGCAGCGACAGCAAGTCCAACGCCATTGACACCAGCCCGGCCTCGACTGCTGCTCGCAACAGCTCCGCAACCGCCGGCCCATCCCCGACCCAGTCGGCATCGTCCTCGGGGTCGGAGGCCACTGGCGTTGCCCCTGCGCCGGCCGGCAACGGCGCGGCTGGAGATGTCGCCGTCGGCAAACAGGTGACTTCGGGTGAGCTCGGCTTGGCGTCGGTGAAAGTGACCGTGACGAATCACTCGAGTCAGCGAAGCGACTACGTCGTCGAACTTGCGCTCGTGTCGGCAAATGGCATGCAGCTCGGCACCAAGGAAGCGTTCGTCAACGACGTCGGACCGGGCCAATCCACCACGCGGCCCGAAATTTTCCAGCAAAGTTACAACGCCGTGCCGGCTGGCGCCCGAGTCAGCTTGCGAACCGTGCAGCGCTACCCCTCGGGGTAGCGACCAAGACGGATGAGGTGGTAATCCGAGCACGTCGTGATCGCCATCGGCGCGACGAAGCCGTGACCCTTCACCCGAACACTGGCCGTCAAGCACGCGCCGACTCCCGGTTCGGCTTGCTGACCGTCAGGTGGGCGACGTTCTGACGCCCGCTCATCGGATGAGCGGGTGGCCAGCCGCTCATGCCGGCCCGGACACCATCTGCTCTAGGCGGCGCTTCCAGCGCCCCGTGCTTGGTCATCGTCGCGCCGAGGTCGCGCTCGATCTCTCCGAGCGGGCGCTGCTTGGTCTCCGGCACCCGCCTGGCGAGGTAGACGAGCGCCACCACCGTCAGGAACGCGAACAGGAAAAACCCGCCCTTCGGGGTGATCGCGTTGAGCAGCGTCAGGACGGACGCGTTGACGACGAAGTTCGCTCCCCAGTTGGCGATCGTCGCCACGCTCATCGCCTGGCCGCGGATCCGCAGCGGATAGATCTCGGCGATCATCAGCCAGAAGACCGGGCCCAGGCCGATGGCGAACGAGCCGGTGTAGACGAGCAGCCCGGCGATCGCGAGCCCAGGCGCCGCTCCGTGGAGCGTGTCGCCGCCGAGGAACGCGCAGCCGGTCAGCACCATGCCGACGGCCATGCCCGCGGTGCCGCCAGCAGCAATGGCCGCCGGCCGATCCGGTCGAGCAGCCGGATCGCGATGATCGTCAGCAGCACGTTGACCCCGCCGTTGGCGACGTTCGCGAGCAGCGAGGCGTTGTCGCCGAAGCCTGCGCCCTGCAGCAGCGACGGCGCGTACTAGAATGACGGTGTTGATGCCGGTGACCTGTTGGAACACCGCGAGCAGGACGCCGACCCACAGCGCGGGCCGCACGCCGCGGCTGAGCAGTTCGCGGGCGCTGCCCTCCTTTTCCTTGGCCGCGACCTTGTGCACCTCGTCGATCTCGGCCTCGATCTCGGCCTCGATGTCGCCCTCGGCGCCCAGCCGGCGCAGCACCTGCGCGCGGCGGCCGATCCGGTCGGCCACCCGGCCGGCGGCCAGGGCGCCGATCATCGCGCCGATCAGCAGCAGGCTCGTGACGAGCTCCTGCTGGAAACGACGTCAGACCGCGGCGGCCAATCAGCTCGGCGTTGGTCCTGCTCAGCGTTGGTCGCGCGGGACGGACAGCCGGGGCACCCCGCCGAGCCCGAGGTTGTAACGGACCTGGCCGGAGTATTCGGCGAGCTTGTCCCACAGCGCCGCGTGCGCGGGCCACGGGATCGGCTCGTCGCCGTCGAGCCAGCTCTCGCCGAAGGTGATCCACACCAGCGTCCAGGCGGCGGCGTCGGCCCAGCGGCCCTGGCTCCAGTCGATCAGCGACCTGCGGATCTGGAATGCCAGCCGAGCAGCGTCCGGGACGATCGGCACGGTGTGCACGGCCCACACCCGAAAGTCGCAGGCCATCAGATCGAGTTCGAAATCGCGCAGCACGGCAGGGTCGACCAGGACGGTCGCGACATTCTCGTGCCCCTGCACCCGTCGATTATCTACAGCAGCTGCGACATTGCCAGGGACCACGCTCAATTCGGCCGGGGCCACGCTCAATTCGGGGGCGCGGCCACTGCCTTGCGGACGGCCGGCTCGAACGCGTCGGCGATGCTGGCGTAGCCGATCTCGTTCGGATGGAAGTGGTCGGCGGCCAGCTTGCCGCGCCACGATCGCGGGCCGCTCTTGCGCATGTCGACGACTCGCAACCCGCGGGTGCGGGCAGCGGCGTCGATGAGCTTGTTCGCCGCTGCGGCCGCGGCGCGCGGTTGCGGCAGCGTGGCCACGATCGCGCCGGGCGGCAACTGCTCGAGCAGCTGGCCGAACAGTTCGGGCATGGCGTCGCGGTGTCGGCGGCTCATCAGGTCGTTCGAGCCGACCAGCACCGTGACGATGTCGGGTGCGGCGCCCGGGGCGGCGGCCGGCAGCGCGCGCCAGACCGGCATCTGCTGCTCGAGCAGATCGGGCACCCGCGCGCCACTCGCCGAGAGGTTGACGACGTTGAGGGATTCGGGCAGCCGGTCCAGCAGCTGGTTCACCCACCCGGCGAACGGATCTGCGCCGATGCCCTGCGACATCGAGTCGCCGAGCACGATCCACCGACGGCCGGGCCGGGACAGCGCCGCCAGGTTGGCGGCGCGCCAGGCCGCGGCGTAGGGCTGCACCTGGCGCTGCACTTCCGCGACGCCGGGGAGCACCCGGCCGACGGTCGCGACGATCGCGCCGCGCGGACGTCCGGTGACGTTGGCGTAGTCGAAGGCGAGCTCTGTCATCATCGCGCTCAACGAGCGGACCACGGTCAGGATTCCGCCGTCCGCCGAAGATCACGTCGCAGGCTCGCTACAGCCACTTCTTCAGCCGGAACACCACGTACAGCGCCGCGGCCACGACGACGATGATCGCGCTCGAGGCGTAGAAGCCCGAGTGCGCCGCGAACCCGGGGTACGGAACGTTTTGCCCGAAGAAGCCGGTCACCGCAGTGGGCACCGCGATGATCGCGACCCAGGCCGAGATCTTGCGCGTGTCGTTGTTCTGCCGCACCGACGTCGCCGTGAGCTTCTCCGTCGCGATCGTCATGTGCGTGCTCGTCCGGGTCTGGAAGAACTCGATGACTCCGTGCACGAAGTCACGCTGATCCTCCGCGATGCTGCACACCAGCTCGAACCGGTCGGCGAGGTCGGACACCAGCGCCCGGTCGTCCTCGCGGAGCACCGTCAGCTGGGCCATCCGTCCGTAGGTCGCGCCCGCGTGCGCGGCCATGGTGCGCACTGCGAGCAGTTCCTGCCGCACCACGAACAGCTCCTCCAGCAGCGCCTCGGGGTCGTCGTCGCGCTGGTCGTCGGTCACTTGCTGTTCCAGCTGCCCAGACGCGCGCGCCAGGCCCGCGACGACACCGGTCTCGTGGCGGACGACGGCGGACAGGATCGCGACTGACAGCTCCATCGGCGATCGCGGCCGCAGGACGCCCTCCTCGATCCGGTGACGCACCGCGCTCGTCTCGCGGACCGCGACGCTTGGATTCACTGCCGGGTTGAGCGGGCCGTGCACGGTCACCACGTAGTTCGGGCCGACGAATTGATCCAGCTCCACGTAGTGCACGTGACCGCCCGTCCTGAGTTCCGGAGCGTGCACCACCGTGAACACATGGTCGGCATAGACGTGGATCTTCGAGACGTGATTACGCTGCACGCAATCGCGGACCGCGAGGTCGTGAAAGTCGAAGACCTCCCTCAGCACCGACGCCTCATCGTCAGCGCACACCGTCATGTCCACCCAGATGAGCAGATCCGGGTCAGCTAGCAACTGCCGCAGCTCACCAGAATCACGTCGCTCTATTCCTGCCTCGGAAACCGCGTACACATCCATGCCGACAACGGTGGCAGACCCCGCGCCGGCTCGGCGCACCAGGACCTCGTCGGTTGGAGCGTCGGCTACTTGCGGCCGGCGGTCCATTTCATGCCCCAGCCGTAGGCTTCGTCGAGCGCTCGCTGCGACCCCTCGACGTAGCGGACCTCGCGCTGCACCGACAGGCCGTTCGGGCCGCCCTCGATGAGGGCGATCGCGCACATCCGCGCACCGCCGGCGGCCTCGTCGAGGCGTACCTCGATGGGCGGGCCCGACGCCGGCGTCAGCGTCACGACGCCCTTCGCCGCCTCGAAGTTGGGCGCGCCGCTGTAGATGCAGGCGAAGACGAGGATTCGCGCGATCTCGGCGGCATGGGCAAGATTGACGAACATCGTCTCGCCCGCGCTGTTGGCGCCCGAGCGGTCGTCGCCGTCGAGCAGGATGTAAGGCGCTTGGTCGAGGCTGCCAAAGGAGTTGCCGAGAGCCTGCACCACGCCCTTGCGGCCGTCTGCCAGCTCGAACAGGCAGCCCAGGTCGAGGTCGATGCCCGGGTTGCCGGCGAGCTTCTTGAGGAACCCGCCCTTCTGCGGTTCGGCGGGCTGGGCGTCCCAGTTGAGGTTCACCCGCAGCTGGCCGGACTGTTTGCTCAACGAGACGCTCGGGCTGCTCTTGGTTAGCGTCACCTTCGACAGCGACACCCCTCCTGCGGCGAGCACCGTGGGTGGCCGCTTGCTGTAGTCGATCGTGCCCATGACGGGTGTGCCTCTCTTGTCGGGGGTTCTGGTTGTCTTCGGTTGTCAGACGTTGACGCCGAAGTCCTGCGCGATGCCCGCGAGGCCGGAGGAGTAGCCCTGGCCGACGGCGCGGAACTTCCACTCGGGGCCGTTGCGGTACAGCTCGCCGAAGAGCATCGCGGTCTCCGTGGAGGCGTCTTCGGTGAGGTCGTAGCGGGCGACCTCGGCGTTGCTGCCCTGGTTCACGATCCGGATGAAGGCGTTGCGCACCTGGCCGAAGCCCTGCCCGCGCGAGGACCCTTCGTAGATGCTCACCGGGAAGACGATCTTGTCGACGTCGGCGGGCACCTTGGTCAGGTCGACCCTGATCGCCTCGTCGTCACCGTCGCCCTCACCGGTGAGGTTGTCACCGGTGTGCTCGACCGAGCCGTCCGGGCTGGTGAGGTTGTTGAAGAAGATGAAGTGCTTGTCCGACAGCGCTTTCCCGTCGGACTTGACCAGAATGGCCGAGGCGTCGAGGTCGAAGTCGGTGCCGGTGGTCGTGCGGGCGTCCCAGCCGAGGCCGACGAGCACGTCGGTCATGCCGGGGGCCTCCTTGGTGAGGGAGACGTTTCCGCCTTTGGTAAGGCTGACACTCATGACAGTTCCTTTCTCGTGGGACCGGACGGCCGCGGGATGCGGCTGCCCGAGGGTGCTGGTGGTGCGCTAGCGGATCAGAGGTCGAACTCGGCCGGCTCGATGCCGACGGCGTAACACGCCTCCTTGACAACCTTGCGCTCGTCGGCGTCGAACGATCCGTCGGCGCCGCCGATGATCAGGCCGATCGAGACGACGGCCCGGGCCTGGTCGGGCTTGGATTTGAGCTTCGCGATCGCGGCGATCGCCTCGACCTTGCCGAAGTCGAAATCGCGGGCGAGCTTGTCGCAGTAGGCGTCGAACTTCGTCCGCAGGTCGTCGGGGGCGAAGACCGAGAGGACGTCGTTGCTGACGATCAGCGCCGCCGTCTTCTGCCGCTCGGTGGCGTCGATGGACCCGTCGGCCGCCGCGACGAGCGCGCACATCGCCATGGTGGCGTCGGCGAACTCCTTGCTGCGGAACTGGTCCTTCTTCGTCTTGAGTTGGTCGTTGATGGTCTGCGTCTTGGTCCTGAGCTGATCCCAGATGGGCATCTCGGGCTCCTTTTGATGAGGTGGTGGTGTGAGAACGGTCGGGACCGGGCCTTAGTACCGACTTCCCGCCGACGCACAGCTCGCTCATCGCCGAGCTGCGTTCAGCCTCGGGCCAGACGGCGAGTTCGGGCCGAGGCGCTCACGCGAGGTGGGCGGAGACCACCAGGTTGTCGACGTAGCTGTGCTTCGCCGCGTCGAAGTCCCCGGTGCAGGTGACGAGCCGCAGCTGCGCGTCGGGGGTCGCGCCATAGACGTACTCGGTCGGGAAGCGCCGCTTCGGAAACTCGGCGACCCGATCGATGACGAACGCGAGCCGTCGCCCGTCGCGGCGCGTGACGTACACCCGCTCGCCGCGACGCAGCTGTGTGAGCCGGAAGAACACCGCGGGGCCGGCGGTCGAGTCGACATGGCCGGCGATCACCGCCGGCCCGACCTCGCCGGGCGCCACGCCGTCGGCGTACCAGCCGGCCCGCTGCCACTTCGACGGCGGTTGCAGCGTCCCGTCGGGCAGCAGCGCCAGCGCCTGCAGGGTGGAGTCGACGTCGATCGCCGGAATCTCCACCCGCACCGGCCGGGCCGCCGCCTGCGGGCCGGCGTTGACGGCGGCCACGCCCACGTCGCCCGCGGCGAGCGTCGGCAGCGCCGGACCGCCGTTGGCGGCGGAGGTCGGCAACCCCGAGGCCACTCGTGCGGCCGCCGGCGAGCTGGCCGCGCCCGCCGGACGTGCCGCCGCGGAGCTGCCGTCCGAACCGTCGGAGGCCGCGACCGCGATTCCCGCGGCCGCCCCGCCAAGCACCAGCGCCGCCGCGGCGTACCGCAGCGACGCGTTCCGCAGGTTCAGGACCGCCGCGACGCCGCCCGGCGCCATAGCCCGGCGCCGGCGGCGAGGACGAGCGCTGCGCCAAGCCCGATCGGCAGCCAGTCGTGCCACGACGCCCCGCCGGCGTTGATCACCGTGCCAGCCGTGCCGCCGCCGCCGGCGTCAACGGCGCCGCTCGGCGCGGTCGCCGCGCCGGCCGCGTCGGTGAGGGTCCGCAGCGTCACGCCGCCGCCCTTCTTGTCCAGCACGACAACCGTCGAGATCGTCCGGCTGCCGACTCTGAGCGAGGTCTGCGCACGCACGCCGGACTGCGTGGCCGAGCGGGCGACGACCGTGGTCTGGCCCGCGGCGACGTCCCGATACGGCGTCGTGCTGCCGAACGGCGTGTCGCTGGCGACTTCGGTGGCGCCCGCGGTGACGTCCACCGAGCCGGCGCGGTTCGACGCCTGAATGATCCGGACCAGCCCGGTGTCCGCCTTCGGGGTCGCCGTCGAGTCGCCGAGGATGACGCCGTGCAGCGTCGCGTGCATGCCGATCGCCGCGGCGGTGTACGCCTGGCCCGAGCCGAGCCGTAGCGTCCACGACAGCGCGGGCTGGGTGGACGCCGGCGCGTCGTGCGGGCGCATCGAGACCGCGTAGGTGCCGGAGGGCACCCGGCGGTATCCGCTGAAATCGCCGTAGCCGACGCCAGACACCCACAGCGTCTGCTTGCCGCCGGTGAACGCCGTCAGATACACGTCCACCCCGCCGGTGTCGGGGGACAGGTGGGCGACGCGCACGTACGCGCTCTGCGCGGCTTGCTTGTGTGTGGACGCGGCCGCGGGCGCCGCGACTGCGAGCGCGGCGGCGGCTACGGCGACGCCGGCGAGTGCGGCGGCGCCGTGCAAAGGGGTCCTGCGGATGGCGAGACGGTTGGGCATGGTGGGCTCCTCCACTGTTCGGCTGTGCACTGTTCGGCTCTCCACTGTCGGCTCAGCGTGAGATGTCGGTCGGGTCTGGGCGCAGCGACCAGGTCAGCCGCAGCACGCCGCCGGACAGCGACTGTTGCGCCGCCGGACGGTAGGGCGGGTTGAGGCCCCGTAGGTAGACGCTCTGCTCATCGAACGGCGTCGCCGTCAGCTCGACGACCCGCGCGGGCAGTCCGGCGCGCTGCTCGGCGGCATCGCCGACGACGGCGCGGAGGTGGACGGCGCCAATCGACGCCATCTGCGCCAGGACGGTCGCGGCCCGCAGGTCGAGCGCGCCAGCACGCAGCACCGCCGCGGCGCCGGAATCGACGCGCACCGCGGGATTGGCCAGCAGCTCGGGCTCCGAACTCTTGCGCAGCCCCGCGTCCGCCGCGCGATGCGTGGCCAGCTCGGCGGCGGACAGCCTGGACAGCTGCGCGACGGTGATCTGGCTGCCGCCCGAGCCGACCACTGCGAGCGGGATGGCGGAGCGGACCGCCGCGTCGATTGCGCTGTTCGTCGCCGCGGCGCGCAACTGCGGGGTGGAGACGACGACGCCGGCGGCCGGCGTCGACGTCGCGCCGGTCACCGGCCGCACGGCGGAGAACCCCTGCGCGCGCAGCGCGTCGCCGACCTGGGCGTCGGCGAGCACGACGACGGTCTTCGGCAGCGTCTGGGCCATCCACTGCACAGCGGAGACCACGCCGGGGGGCGTTCGCGCCGCCGTGGAGCTCGACGCGGTGGCGCTCGCCAGCGGCTGCGCGGCCGGGCTGGGGTTCTTCGAGCTCCCCGAAGACGGGTTCGTGCCGAGCCCGGCGAGGGCGACGACGGCGACGACGGCGTTGGCCAGCAGCAGCAAGCCGAGGCCGACCACGATCCAGCGCCGGCGCGGCGAGCCAGCATGGCGGCCGAGCAGCATCGAGGACCGCGTGCCCGCGGCGCTACGCTCACCGCTCGGCACGCGGCTCGGTGTGGTCAACGGCGAGGCCACGGCTTCCTCACATCTATCCGGCCCGCTCACGCTACCCGGCGTGACGACTCGGCGTAACGGCCGATACGTCACGATTTGACGGTGGGCAAACCTGGCGACGCAGTTCCGCCTTGCTGGCCGTCCGGTCAGGCCGGCACCCGCGCCGCCAGAGTGCGCCGCACCAGTTCGCCGACCTGGTCGGCCTCGAGCAGAAATCCGTCGTGGCCGTAATCGGAACGCACCACGTGCAGGCCGTCGCTGCCCGGCAGCAGGTCTGCGAGCCGCTGCTGCTGGCGCAGCGGATACAGCCGGTCGGTGTCGATGCCGGCGACCACGACCGGGGTCGCGGCGGCTGCCAGCGCGGCCTCGACGCCGCCGCGGCCCCGGCCGACGTCGTGGGAGTTCATCGCCAAGGTCAGCGCCACGTAGCTGCGGGCGTCGAAGCGGCCGGCGAGCTTGTCCGCGTGGTGGTCGAGATAGGAGACGACCGCGTAGCGGCCGTCATGTTGCACGGCGCGGCCGAAGCGGGCGTCCAGCTCGCGCTCGCTGCGATACGTCAGGTGCGCGATGCGCCGGGCGATGCCGAGGCCGACGACCGGCCCGTCGCCGGAGTAGTCGCCGCCGGCCCACGCGGGGTCGGCGTAGATCGCCTGCAGCTGGGTGGTCTGCGTCGCGATCTGGTCGGCGCTGGCGGCCGCGCCGACCGCCAGCACGAGCGCGGCGCCGACCCGATCAGGCGTGCCGACGGCCCATTCGAGCGCGCGCATCCCGCCCATCGAGCCGCCCAGCACCGCGGCGAAACGCGCCACGCCCAGCTCGTCGGCGAGCAGCGCCTCGGCGGCGACTTGGTCGCGGATCGTCACCGCGGGGAAGCGCGAACCCCACGCGCGGCCGTCCGGCGCGAGGGACGCCGGCCCGGTCGAGCCCTGGCAGCCGCCGAGGACGTTGGCCGCGACGACGAACCAACGCTGCGGGTCCAGCGGCCGGCCGGCGCCGATCAGCCCGTCCCACCACCCGGGGGTCGGCTGGCCCGGCCCGGTCGGCCCGCTGACGTGCGCGTCGCCGGTCAGCGCGTGCAGCACGAGCACTGCGTTGTCGATGTCGCCGTGCGCGTCGCGGCGCGGCTCGCCCCAGGTCTCAAAGGCGAGGCGCGCCTCCGGCAGGCGGCCGCCGAGCTCGAGGTCGAGCTGGCCGAGCGCTGCGAACTGGCGGCCGCCGACCGGATCGCCGTCGCGCCACACGGCGCCCGGCACGGCTCAACTTGCCTTCGCGGCGCGGAATCCGGCGTCGAGGTCGGCGATGATGTCCGTGACGTTCTCGAGGCCGACCGACAGCCGCACCAGGCCCGGCGTCACGCCGGTCGCGACCTGCTCGGCGGGGCTCAGCTGCGAATGCGTCGTGGACGCCGGGTGGATCACCAGGCTGCGGACGTCGCCGATGTTCGCCACGTGGCTGTGCAGTTCCAGCGCCTCGACGAAGCTCCGGCCGGCGTCGACGCCGCCGGAGATCTCGAAGGCGAGCACGCCGCCGGCGCCCAGCGGCGCGTACTTGCCGGCCCGCTCGTGCCACGGGCTGGACGGCAGGCCGGCGTAGTTCACCGACAGCACCTCGTCGCGCTGCTCCAGCCACTGCGCGACTGCGAGCGCGTTCGACACGTGCCGCTCGACGCGCAGGCTGAGCGTCTCGATGCCCTGCGCCAACAAGAACGCGTTGAACGGCGAGATCGACGAGCCGAGGTCGCGCAGCAGCTGCACCCGGGCCTTCAGGATGAACGCGAGGTTCGCGCCGAGCGGCGAGCCGACGCCGAGGTCGCGGGCGTACACGAGGCCGTGGTAGCTCTCGTCGGGCTGGTTGTACTGCGGGAACCGGTCGGGCTGGGCCGCGTAGTCGAACGTGCCGCCGTCGACGATGGCGCCGCCGATCGCGGTGCCGTGGCCGCCGAGGTACTTCGTCGCGGAGTGGACGACGATGTCCGCGCCCCACTCGAGCGGCCGGATGAGGTACGGCGTCGGAATCGTGTTGTCGACGACCAGCGGCACGCCGACCTCATGCGCCACCCCGGCGACGGCCTCGATGTCCAGCACGTCGATCTGCGGGTTGCTGATCGTCTCGGCGAAAAAGGCCTTCGTGTTCGGCTGGACCGCCGCGCGCCACTGCTCGAGGTCGTCGGGGTCGTCGACGAAGCTGACCGTGATGCCCAGCTTCGGGAACGTGTAGTGGAACAGGTTGTAGGTGCCGCCGTAGAGGCGCGCGCTGGACACGATGTGGTCGCCGGTCTCGGCGAGGTTCAACAGGGCGATCGTCTCGGCCGCCTGGCCGCTCGCGGTGAGCAGCGCCCCGACGCCGCCCTCCAGCGAGGCGATCCGATCCTCGACCGCCGCCTGCGTCGGGTTCATGATCCGCGTGTAGATGTTGCCGAACTCCTGCAGCGCGAACAGGTTCGAGGCCTGCTCGGTGCTCTCGAAGGTGTAGGACGTCGTCTGGTAGATCGGCAGCGCGCGGGCGTGGGTGACGCTGTCCGGCGACTGGCCGGCGTGGATCTGGCGTGTCTCGAAGGACCAGCCGGACGCGGGCGATTCGGTCATGGGAACTCCTCGGTGTTCGAGCCGGCGATGTCTATCAAGTCGGTAGTCAAGCTAGCGCAAGATCGCTTCTTCCCGGCGAGCCAGCTCGGCGGCGCCGGCCGGCCAGCTCAACGGGTGGCGGCGCGCTTGTACTGGCGTACGGACAGCGGCACGAACACGGCGAGCAGCACAGCGACCCACAGCAGGGTGTAGATGATCGGGTGGTGCAGCGACCACGGCCCGCGGGGCAGGGGGGCCGTGCCGGTGTTGCCGAACAGCTGCCGGGCGGCCTGCGTCACCGACGACACCGGATTCCACTCGGCGATCGCGCGCAGGAAGGCGGGCAGCCTCGACGACGCGACGAAGGTGTTCGCGATGAACGTCAGCGGGAAGATCACGATGAAGGACGCGTTGTTCACGACCTCCGGGCTGGCCACGGTCAGGCCGACGACCGCCATGATCCATGAGAACGCGTAGGCGAACAGCAACAGCAGCAGAAAGCCGCAGATCGCCTCGCCGACCGAGGAGCGGATGCGCCAGCCGACGATCAACCCGGTCACCGACATCACGACGATGACGATCACGTTGTTCAGCACGTCGCTCGTCGTCCGGCCGACCAGCACCGCCGACCGGGACATGGGCAGCGACCGGAAGCGGTCGATGATGCCCTTCTGCATGTCGTCGGCGAGGCCGGCGCCGGTGACGGTCGCCCCGAAGATCACGGTCTGGGCGAAGATGCCGGGGATCAGGAACTCGCGATAGCTGATACCCGGTCCGACCGTGATGGCGCTGCCCAACACGTAAGCGAACAGCAGGATGAACATGATCGGCGACAGCGTGGTGAACACCAACAGGTCCGGCACCCGCTTGATTTTGATCAGGTTGCGCTTGGTGACGATGGCGCCGTCGACGAGCGCCTTGCGCAGGCCGCCGTTCACCAGGTCGCGCTCGTTTGGTTCGGCGGACGTGGTCGTCATGGCTTCGCCTCCGCGAGTTCGGGCGCCCCGCCGGCCGGCGCGTCCTCGCTGCGGTGGCCGGTCAGGGTGAGGAAGACGTCGTCGAGCGTCGGCCGGCGCAACGCGACGTCCTGCAACGCGACGCCGGCCGCGTCGAGGCCGCGCAACGCCTCGGTGAGCACCGCCGCGCCGCCGCTGACCGGCGCGGTGAGCCGGCGGGTGTGGGCGTCGACCTCGACGCCGCCGTCGGACAGGGTGGCCAGCACCTCGCGCGCCGTCGCCAGGTCGGCCGCCGAGGCGATGACGATCTCGACGCGCTCGCCGCCGATCTGGTCCTTCAGCTCGTCGGCCGTGCCGTGGGCGATGGCCTTGCCATGGTCGATCACCACGATGTCGTCGGCCAACCGGTCGGCCTCTTCCAGATACTGCGTGGTGAGCAGCAACGTGGTGCCGCCGGTGACCAGCTCGCGGATGACGTCCCACATGTCGTTGCGGCTGCGCGGGTCGAGGCCGGTGGTCGGCTCGTCGAGGAACAGGACCGGCGGCGACGCGACCAGCGCGCCGGCGAGGTCGAGGCGCCGGCGCATGCCGCCGGAGTACGTTTTCACCGGCCGGTCGCCCGCGTCGGCGAGGTCGAACCGCCCGAGCAGCTCGCGGGCGCGCGCCTTCGCGGACTTCGAGCGCAGGCCGTAGAGCCGGCCGATCATGTCCAGGTTCTCGAAGCCGGTCAGGTACTCGTCCACCGCGGCGTACTGCCCGGACAGCCCGATTCGCGCCCGCACCTGGGCCGGTCGGCGGATGTCGATCCCGGCGACGGTGGCCGTGCCGCCGTCGGGCTCGAGCAGAGTCGTCAGGATGCGCACCGCGGTGGTCTTGCCGGCGCCGTTGGGACCGAGCAGGCCGAGCACGGTCCCCTCGGGCACCGACAGGTCGAGCCCGTCGAGCGCCCGCAGCTCGCCGTACACCTTGACCAGGCCTTCGGCGTGGATCACGTCTGGCACGCCGGCCTCCTCTCATCGACGACTCTGTCGAGCGCAGCCGAGCCTAGAGGCAGGCTCTGACAGCGTTTCGCGCTCAGACCAGCTCGATCGCGTCGGCGACGGACTCGAGCACCCGCCCCGGCCGGTAGGGGTAGCGCTCGACGTCGGGGGGCTTCGTCGAGCCGGACAGCACCAGGATGGTGTCCAGGCCGGCCTCGATGCCGGCGATGATGTCGGTGTCCATCCGGTCGCCGACCATGATCGTGTTCTCCGAGTGCGCCTCGATGCGGTTCATCGCGCTGCGCAGCATCATCGGGTTGGGCTTGCCGACGAAGTACGGCTGCCGGCCGGTGGCGGTGGTGATCAGTGCCGCCACCGAGCCGGTGGCCGGCAGCGGGCCCTCGTCCGACGGACCGGTGACGTCGGGATTGGTCGCGATGAACCGCGCGCCGTCGCCGATCAGCCGGATCGCGCGGGTGATGGCCTCGAAGGAGTACGTGCGCGTCTCGCCGAGCACGACGAAGTCCGGCGCGCGGTCGGTGAGCGTGTAGCCGATCTCGTGCAGCGCGGTGGTCATGCCGGCCTCGCCTATGACGTACGCCGAGCCGCGGGGCAGCTGGTCGGCGAGGAAGGTCGCCGTCGCCAGCGCGGAGGTCCAGATGGCGTGTTCCGGGATGACGAGCCCGGAGCGGGCGAGCCGCGCGGACAGGTCGCGCGGGGTGAAGATCGAGTTGTTGGTCAGGACGAGGAAGCGCCGGCCGCGCTCCTCCAGCCGGGCGAGGAACTCTGCGGCGCCCGGCAGCGCGGCCTCCTCGCGCACGAGGACGCCGTCCATGTCGCTGAGCCAGCACTCCGCCGTACCGCGCATGCCGCCAGTGTGTCAGCCGCCGTCCCTCGGAAGTTGTCCGCGTGTCGTCGGCCGCCAGCCCGGCCGAGCGAGGACAACTCGCGAGACGGCGTCAGCGGACGACTCGCGCGCCCGCGTCAGCGGACGACTTGCAGCAGCACCACCGAGCGGGCGGCCATCGCCAACGGCTCACCTCCGCGGACAGCTCCGCCGACATCTCCGCCGACGGACGCGCCGCCGAAGGACGTCGTGTCGATGACGACGTCGTATCCGTCGGCCCACGGCTTGCCGGGCAGCCGGAAGTCCAGGTCGGCGTCGCCGGCGTGCAACAGCAGCAGAAAAGACTCGTCGGTGATCGTCTCCCCGCGGACGTCGCGGTGCCGCAGCCCGCGCCCGTCGAGATACATCCCCATCGTCCGCAGACCGGTGTCGAACCAGTCGGCCCGGTTCAGCTCGCGGCCGGCGGGATGGAACCACGCAAGGTCTTTGACGATCCCGTCGCCGTCGCCGGTGGTGATCGGCCGGCCGTCGAAGAACGCGGGCTGGCGAAGAACCGGGTGCCGGTGGCGCAACGCAAGCAGCTGGCGCACCAGCGCGAGCATGTCGGCGGCGGGCTCGTCCTCGGCCCATTCGAGCCAGGACAGCTCGTTGTCCTGGACGTAGGCGTTGTTGTTGCCGCGCTGGGTGCGCCACATCTCGTCGCCCGCCACCAGCATCGGGGCGCCGGTCGACAGCAGCAGGGTCGCCAGCAGGTTGCGCGCCTGCCGCCGGCGCAGCGTCTGCACGGCGGGCGGCGCGGGGTCGCCCTCGGCGCCGCAGTTGAACGACCGGTTGTCGTCGGTGCCGTCGCGGTTGCCCTCGCCGTTCGCCTCGTTGTGCTTGCGCTCGTAAGAGACGAGGTCGCGCATCGAGAAGCCGTCGTGCGCCGTGACGAAGTTGATCGACGCGAAGGGCAGCCGGCCGTCGTCGCCGTAGAGGTCCGACGAGCCGGACAGCCGGGACGCGAGATCGCGCACGCCCTCGCCGCCGCGCGCCCAGAACGTCCGCACGGTGTCGCGGTACTTGCCGTTCCACTCCGTCCACAGCGGCGGGAACTCGCCCACCTGGTACCCGCCGGCGCCGACGTCCCACGGCTCGGCGATCAGCTTCGCCTGCGCGATGAGCGGGTCCTGGTGGATGGTGTCGAAGAACGAGGACAGCTTGTCGACGTCGTGCAGCGAGCGCGCTAACGCGGACGCGAGGTCGAAGCGGAACCCGTCCACGTGCATCTCGGTGATCCAGTACCGCAGCGAGTCGGTGATCAGCTGCAGCGGGAACGGCCGGCGCGGGTCGAAGGTGTTGCCGCAGCCGGTGTAGTCGACGTAGTCGCAGTTGTCGTCGAGTCGGTAGTACGAGCCGTTGTCGATGCCGCGGAACTCCAGCAGCGGACCGTCCGGGCCGCCCTCGGCCGTGTGGTTGTAGACGACGTCCAGGATCACCTCGATGCCGGCCTTGTGCAGCGCCCGGACCATCGACTTGAACTCGCGCACCTGGTTTCCCGGGCGAGACGCGTACTGCTCGTGCGGGGCGAAGAAGCCGAGGGAGTTGTAGCCCCAGTAGTTGCGCGCGCCGCGGCGCTGCAGGTGCGGCTCGGACACGAACTGGTGAATCGGCAGCAGTTCGACCGCGGTGACGCCGAGTCGGATGAGGTGGTCTATCGCCGCCGGGTGCGCGAGGCCGGCATATGTGCCGCGCAACTCCGGCGGTATGCCGGGGTGGTTATAGGTGAAACCTTTGACATGCAGCTCGTAGATCACGGTGTCCGCCCAGGGCACCCGCGGCGGCAGGTCGCCGCCCCACGGGAACGCGCCGTGGATGATCACCGAGCGCGGCGCGTAGGGCGCGGAGTCGGCCGGGTTGTCCGAGTACGTCGCAGGATGGTCGACGAAGTCGCCTTCCAGGGCTCGGGCGTAGGGGTCCACCAGCAGCTTGTTCGGGTTGTGGAACAGTCCGCGCCGCGGGTCGTACGGCCCGTCGACGCGGTAGCCATACCGCTGCCCCGGGCCGACCTCCGGCAAGTAGCCGTGCCAGACGCGATACGTCGACTCGTCCAGCGGAATTCGCACTTCGTGCTGGCCGTTGAACAGGCACACCGTCACTGCCGTCGCGGTGGTGGACCAGAGCGCGAAGTTCGTGCCGTCGCCGTCCCAGTGGGCGCCGAGCGGGAACGGCGTCCCGGGCCACGCGCGCGGAAGACGGGCGGCGAGAGCGGGGGTTCGCTCGGGTTGCACCGATCGGACAGTAGTGGATCGCGCAGTATCGCCAGCGTGGCCCGGTATTCTCAGACATCTCATGGACAGCGCTCAGTTCAACACTGGGCCGGACGGGTTTTCTGAACTCATGACGACGAACGACCCACTCGGCGACGCCGCCGACCAGCGCCCGATAGACCCCGACGGCTCGACCCAGCTGTACGGGCCGGCTGGCTATGGCACGGACCATGGCGCGGCCGGCTACGGCTCGACCCAGCTGTACGGGCCGGGTGGCTACGGCACGGCCTATGGCGCGGCCGGCTACGGCTCGCCCTATGGGACCGCCGGCTACGGCTCACCGCACGGGACGGCCGGCTACGGCTCGCCGTACGCGACAGCCATCTACGCGACGTCCTACGGCTGGGCCCCGCCCGCGGCCGCGCCGAGCCGCCCGCGCCGGCGTCGCCGCGCTGCGCTGGGGGTCGGCGCTGCGCTCGTCGCCGCCGGGCTCGTCGCGGGCGGAGTGGCGATCGGCAACGACGTCGCGTCGTCCGGCAGCCTCGCGGGCTCCGGTTCGGTGCTCCCCTCAATCAACGGCTCCGGCGGGACCGGCTCCGGCGGGACCGGCTCCGGCGGGACCGGGTCGGGCAACGGCGGGCTGACGCCGAACGGCGGCATCTTCCCGGGTGGCGGCACCGGCGCCGGCGGGGGCACCACCAGCGCGGCGGTCGCGACGAGCGCGCAGCAGAAGGGCGTTGTCACCGTGGTGTCGGTGCTGAAGTACCAGAGCGCGGAGAGCGCCGGCACCGGCATGATCCTCACCTCTGACGGCGAGGTGCTCACCAACAACCACGTGATCGCCGGCGCGACGAGCGTCACGGTCACGGTCGCCTCGACCGGCAAGTCATACCGGGCCTCGGTCGTCGGCACCGATCCCAGCGACGACATCGCGGTGCTGCAGCTGACCAACGCGTCCGGGCTGCAGACCGCGAAGGTCGGCGACTCCTCTGACGTCGCGACCGGCGACGCCATCACCGGCGTCGGCAACGCCGGCGGAACGGGCACCCTGCGGGCGGCGAAGGGCTCGGTGACCGCCCTGAACCAGTCGATCACCGCCACCGACGAAGATGGGCAGAACGCCGAGAAGCTGACCGGCCTGATCGGCGTCGACGCCGGCATCATCTCCGGCGACTCGGGCGGCCCGATGTACGACGCGAGCGGCGAGATCATCGGCATGAACACCGCGGCCTCGACCGCGACCGGCCAGGGCGGGCTCGGCGCCGGCTCGGGCGCCGGCGCCGGGTCGGCGGGCGAGACCACCGCGTACGCCATCCCGATCGACAAGGCGCTCTCGGTCGCCGCCGAGATCGAGTCGGGGGTGCAGACGTCAACGGTCCACATCGGCCTGCCCGGGTTCATCGGGGTGTCGGTGGCCGACTCCAACGGCAGCGGGGCCGCGGTGACCCGGCTGCTGGACGGCGGACCGGCCGCCAACGCCGGCATCTCCTCCGGCTCGGTGATCACCGGCGTCGGCGACAAGTCCGTCACTTCCGCGGCTTCGCTCAAGACGGCGCTGCTCGGGCACAAGCCAGGCTCGTCGGTGCGCGTGACCTGGACCGACGCTGCCGGCGCGACGCACAGCGCGACCGTCACCCTCGCGACCGGCCCAGCCGACTGAGCCAGCGCTCCGCGGCCGCCGCTTTGAGGTGCCCCGTCATGCTCCACGCGCGCTATAGCGCGCGCAGGGCATGACGGCGGTGCGCTTTGATGGTGCCGTGGTCGAGCCCAATCCGGACGCCGTCGTGCAGTTCGACGCCGTCACGGTGCGCCGCGGGGCGAAGGTGCTGTTGGACGCGATCGACTGGACGGTCGAGGAAGACGAGCGCTGGGCGGTGCTGGGCCCCAACGGCGCCGGCAAGACCACCCTGCTGCAGATCGCCGCCGCCCGGCTGCATCCGTCCGCCGGCGAGGTCCGGATCCTCGGCGAGCGGCTCGGCGGCGTCGACGTGTTCGACCTGCGACCGCGGATCGGGCTGGCCAGTTCGGCGCTCGCCGACCGGATCCCGGCCCAGGAGCTCGTCACCGACGTCGTCGTGAGCGCCGGGTATTCCGTCATCGGCCGCTGGCGCGAGGCATACGGTCGACACGACGTCCGCCGCGCGACGAGCTTGTTGGAACGCATGGGGGTCGGCGACCTCGGCGAGCGCACCTTCGGCACGCTGAGCCAGGGGGAGCGCGCGCGGGTCCAGATCGCGCGCGCGCTGATGACCGACCCCGAGCTGCTGCTGCTGGACGAGCCGGCCGCGGGCATGGACCTCGGCGGTCGCGAGGACCTGTTGCGTCGGCTCACCCGCTTCGCCGCCGACCCTGACTCGCCGGCGTCCGTGCTGGTCACCCATCACGTCGAAGAATTGCCGCCGGGCATCACCCACGTGCTGCTGCTGCGCGGCGGCAAGGCCGTCGCCGCCGGGCTGGCTCGCGACGTGCTGACCGCGCGCGCTCTCTCGGAGACGTTCGGCCTGGCGCTGGACGTGGACCGCCGCGACGGACGCTGGTCCGCACGCGCCGTCGACGCCGGCTGACCGGCGGACGGCTGACCGGCGGACGGCTGACCGGCGGACGGCTGACCGGCGGACGGCTGACCGGCGGACCGTCCGGCGGGCGTCCGACGCGCGCCGATCAGCGCGGGCTGAGGACCACGATCGGGATGACCCGGTCGGTCGCCCGCTGGTAGCCGCGGTAGCGGTTGTCGTTGTGGGCGTTCACCAGCCGCCACAACCGATCGCGGTCCGGGTCGTCGCCGAGCACGACCTTGGCCCGCGCCGGGATGCGCCGGGTGCCGACCTGGACCTCCGTCTCCGGCCGGGCGCGCAGGTTGTGATACCAGCCAGGCGACTTCGCCGCGCCGCCGTTCGACGCGACGATCACGAAGCTGTCCCCGTCCGGGGCATAGGTCAGCGCGTTCACCCGCTGCGCGCCGGTCTTCGCGCCGACCGTGCGCAGAATCAGGTTGCGGGTGCCGAAGAGCCGATGGCCGATCCGGCCGCCGCTGCGCACGTACACCTCCTGGTGCGCCTTCAGAAACTGGATGCCGATCGCCTTGACGGCGGGCAGTTGCTCGATCCGGCCGAGACTGGGCACGCGCTCTCCTTCGACGGCAGTGTTCGCGTCACACCGTAGGCTCCGCTGAGCCGTGGAACCTATCGGGAAGGCGCGCGATGGCGAACGAGTTTGTGCGGGTCGAGATTGGCGACGGCTCGGCGCAGGCGCCGGCGGGCGTCGCGACGATTCGGCTCGACCGGCCGCCGATGAACGCGCTGAACACCGAGTTGCAGGAGCAGCTGCGCGCCGCCGCCGGGCAGGTCGCCGCTGATCCGAGCGTCCGCGCCGTCGTGCTGTTCGGCGGCGAGCGGGTGTTCGCCGCGGGCGCCGACGTCAAGGAGTTCGCCAACCAGGACCACGCCTACATGGCCCGCGACGCGGCGCGTCTGACGTCCGCCCTCGACGCGCTCGCGCGCATTCCCAAGCCGGTGATCGCCGCAGTGACCGGCTTCGCCCTCGGCGGCGGCTGCGAGCTCGCGCTGACCGCCGACTTCCGGATCAGCGCCGACGACGCGCGCTGGGGGCAGCCGGAGATCCTGCTCGGCATCATCCCGGGCGCGGGCGGCACGCAGCGGCTGCCGCGGCTGATCGGCCCGGCGCGGGCGAAGGACCTCATCTACACCGGCCGGTTCGTCGGCGCCGCCGAAGCGCTCGAGATCGGCCTCGTCGACGCGATCGCTCCGAAGGCCGAGGTGTACCCCACCGCGCTGAAGATGGCGGCGAAGTTCGCGAAGGGCCCGGCGCTGGCGCTGGCCGCGGCGAAAGCCGCCGTCGACGGCGGCCTGGACGGCGACCTGGCGAGCGGCCTGCGGCTCGAGTCGCACCTGTTCGCCGCGCTGTTCGCCACGCAGGATCGGACGATCGGCATGCAGTCGTTCCTCGAGAACGGCCCGGGCAAGGCCGTCTTCTCGTGACCGCGCTACCACGCCCGCTGCCGCATCCGCACGCGACGGCCGACGAGGTCGAGGCCGCCTGGCACGACAAGAAGCTGGCGAACGTCCTCTATCACGACTGGGAGGCGGGCACGTATGACGAGAAGTGGTCGATCTCGTTCGACCAGCGCTGCATCGACTACGCCCGCGACCGGTTCGCCCATGTCGCGGGCGTCGGCGGCTGGCCGTATCCGACGTCGCTGGAGCTCGGCTGCGGCACCGGCTTCTTCACGTTGAATCTCAAGCTGGCGGGCGTCATCGACGAAGGCCACGTCACCGACCTGAGCCCGGGCATGGTCGAGGTGGCCAAGCGCAACGCCCGATCCCTCGGCTTCGAGGTGCACGGCGAGGTTGCCGACGCCGAGCGGCTGCCCTACGACGACGGCGCCTTTGACATCGTCATCGGGCACGCAGTGCTGCACCACATCCCCGACCTCGACCGAGCGTTCCGCGAGGTGCTGCGAGTGCTCAAGCCCGGCGGCCGGTTCGTCTTCGCCGGCGAGCCGACCCGGCACGGCGACATCGTGGCGCGTCGGCTGTCGCGGCTCACGTGGTGGGCGGCCACGCACGCCACTCGGTTGTCGGCGCTGGCCGCCTGGCGGCGTCCGCAGGTCGAGCTGGACGAGTCGTCCCGGGCGGCGGCGCTCGAGGCGGTCGTGGACATCCACACGTTCGTGCCCGCCGAACTCGAACAGCTGGCCCGCGACGCTGGCGCCACGCAGGTGCGGGTGGTGACGTCGGAGCTGCTCGCGTCGTGGTTCGGCTGGCCGGTTCGGACGTTCGAGTGCGCGGTCCCGCGGGAGAAGCTGGGCATGCGCTGGGCCAATTTCGCCTTGCGCGGCTGGCAGCGGCTGTCGCGCCTGGACGCGAGCCTCGAGGGCATCGTGCCGCGCGGGCTGTTCTACAACGCCGAGATCACCGGCCGCAAGCCGGCGTGACCTGCTGCCGGGCGTCCACGCCATCGTGGATGCTCTGCTGTAGGACTGTATTACCGCGGTAACACAGTCCTACAGCAGAGAGTGGCTGCTCGTCGGGTCGCCCGGACGCCCAGCCAAGCAAGGCGGCCAGTCAGCCGGTCGGGCCGGGCCGGCTTCGGCTGCTACCTTGCCGCTCGTGGCAGCAGACGTCGTCCTGTTCGACCTCGACGGCACACTGTCGGACTCCGCGCCGGGGATCCTCGCCGCCCTGCGGCACGCGTTCGCGGCGCATGGCCTGCCGCAGCTCGATCCGGACACCGAGCGCGCGCTGCTCGGCCCGCCGTTCTACGAGTCGCTGCCGCGGCTGATCGGCGACGTCAAACTTGGCGACGTCATCGCCGCCTACCGCGAGCGCTACGGCGCGGGCGGCATGTTCGACACGACCGTCTACGCCGCGTCGACGACGTGTTGTCCGCCGCGCGCCGCGCCGGCCGCACGCTCGCCGTCGCCACCAGCAAGCCCGAGCACTACGCGACGCCGATCGTCGAGCGGCTCGGTCTCGCGGAGCATTTCGCGACCGTCGGCGGCGACGAGCTGGACGGCTCGCTGTCGACGAAGGCGCTCGTCATCGCGAAGGTGCTGCGCCGGCTCGGCAACCCGCCGGCCGAGTCGGTGATCATGATCGGCGACCGCGAGCATGACGTGTACGGCGCCCGCGCGCACGGCATCGACTGCCTGGGCGCGGCATGGGGCTACGGAGGCGAAGCTGAGCTCGCTCGCGCCGGCGCGCGCGAGGTCTGCGCGACGCCGGCCGACCTGCTCGCCCCGCTCGGCCTCGCTCCGGTCGGGCTCGGATCGTGATGCTGCGGCGTCCCGATCCAGAACTCGGCAGCGCGCGGTTCCTCACGCTCGCCTCGCTGCGCTGGGTGCTGCGCCACCGCGCCTACAAGCCGTGGCATCTCGTGCGGTACTGGCGCTTCTTCCGCTTCAAACTCGCGAACCCGCACGTCGTCACGCGCGGCTTCGTGTTCTTCGACCGCGGCGCGCAGGTGCAGGCGCGGCCGGGGCACGCCCGCATCGTGCTGGGCCGCTGGCTGCACCTCGGCGCGCACACTGCGCTGCGCTGCCACGAGGGCACGCTGACGGTGGGCGACAAGGCGGTGCTCGGCCGCAACGTGTCGGTGAACTGTTTCCTCGACATCGAGATCGGCGCCGCCGCACTGTTCGCCGACGATATCTACGTCTCCGACTTCGACCACAAGTTCGCTGACCTCAGCATGCCGATCAAGGACCAGGGCATCGTCAAATCGCGGGTGCGCATCGAGCCCGACGTCTGGATCGGGACCAAGGCGACGATCACGCGCGGCGTCGTGGTCGGCCGCGGCTCGGTGGTGGGCGCGAACGCGGTGGTGACCCACGACGTTCCGCCCTACTCGGTGGCGGTCGGCGTGCCGGCGCGCGTCATCAGGGACCGCCGCCGCAAGGGCTGACTACGCTTTTCCCCGTGACCCAGCTGCCTTACCAGCGCGGTCGCCGATCAGGCCGCGCCACCGCCGTCGGCGCCCTGCTGATCGCCGTCGGCGCGATCGCGTGGGTGCTGGGCGCCGTCGTCCTGCGCGGCGAACACCATGCGTACGGCTCGGGGACGCCGCCGCGCGAGGTCGTGCTCGCCCGCGGTTCGACGTACTGGCTGGGGTTGGCCGGCGGCGTGGATCAGGAGATCGCTCGCGGCGTCGCGCCTTCTGCGCTGCGTTGCACGTTGACCAACTTGGCCGGCGAGAGCGTGCGGCTGTCTGTCACCCCCGAGCAGCGAGGAACCAAGGCGACGACTCAGATCGGCTCATTTGTCGCCCCGTTCAGCGGCCATGCCCATGTCTCGTGCGCCGGGTTGCCCAATGCCGGCGTCGACACCGCCACGAGCGACCCGTCCGGTTATCTGCTCGTGCTGGCCGCGATCGCCCTGGCGATCGGCGTGCCGCTCACGTTGTCCGGGCTCCGCACGCGTGACGCGCCGCGTCCGCAGGCAGCGGTTGGCGCGCACGCCGCCTGACGCGCCGCCGGCTCACGAGCTGGCGTCACAGGTCTGCGGGGTCGACCCAGCCGCCGAACGCGCGCTCGAGCTCCCGGGCGACCGCGATGCAGACGTGGTCGTGGTTCGGCGCCGCCGCCACTTGCAGCCCGAGCGGGAAGCCGGACGGCCCGATGCCGAGCGGCACCTGGGTGGCCGGCAGGCCGTAGAGGTTGAACATCGCCGTGTTGATCGCGAGCCAAGGCTGGCCCAGCGTGCGCCGGTGCTTGGGCGCCTCGCGCGGGAACGGCGGGTACAGCAGCGCTCCCTCGCCGATGACCTCGGCGATCTCGTCCTGCGCGCGGCGGGCGGCGTCGACGAGCCGGCCGACGGCGAGCTTGCGCGCGTGGCGCACCGGGGTCGCCTCCAGCACCTTCAGCAGCGCCGCGGGCGCACGGACGAGCAGCGGCGGCGACGCAGCCGGCTTCCCCATAGCCGATTTCTCTGCGGACGGGGCGAAGATGCCCTCCCAGGACGCCAGGAAGTCGATCTCGGCGGACACGACTGCGGTGAACTGCGCGAACGCCCCGCGCAACTGGCGCAGCGACTGTTCGCGCACCTGCGCGCCTCGCGCGGCCAGCGCCTCGGCGGCGCGGTCGACCGCCGCCCGGAGCACCGGTCGCAACGGCGTCACGGTGTCGTAGGAGACGACGACCGGCAGTCCGTCGATGGCCACCGTCGCCGGGTCGCCGATCCGCGGCTGCTCGGTGACCCACTCGTCGACGCCGTCCGGACCGGCGATGATCCGCAGCACCGGCGCGAGGTCCTCGGCGCGGCGCGCGAGCACGCCCGGGTACAGCATGCGGCGCACGGCGCCCTCCGGCACGGGGTAATGGCCGGTCAGCGGCACCAGGCCGGGCGACGGCAGGTGGCCGAACACGCCGTTGAGATAGGCGGGGATGCGCACCGAGCCGCCGAGGTCCGAGCCGAGCGCAACCGGCGCCCCGCCGGACCCCACGATCGCGCCGTCGCCGCCGGTCGAGCCGCCCGCCGTGCGGCTCGGGTCGTAGGCGTTCGCGGCGCGGCCGTAGAGCCAGTTGTTCGACTCGAACCAGACGAACGCGCCCGCGGTGTTGCCCACGGCGAGCACGATCGCGCCGGCGTCGCGCAGGCGGCGCACGACGGTGGCGTCCCGCGCCGCCCGGTGCTTGCGACGGTGCGGATAGCCGCCGGTGTTCGGCATGCCCTCAACCGCGAGCATCTCCTTGATCGTGACGGGAACGCCGTGCAGCGGCGGCAGGCCGGCCCCGCCGTCGGCCACGCGTTTGTCCGCGGCGGCGGCCTCGTCGCGGGCCAGCGCGTAGCGCTCGGCCGCCACGGCGTGCAGCGGCCCGAGGCGTTGCAGCACTGCGATGTGCGCCTCGACGACCTCGGCGGACGTGACCGTACCTTCGCGTATGTCGGCGGCCAGCTGGGTCGCGGAGCGGTGGGTCAGCTGCTCGTCGTCGCTCATCCGACGAATCCTGCCGCGCGCCGGTCGGGCGCGCCTGCCGGGGCGGCCAGCATCACCAGGTCCAGCGCCAGGTCGACGTCGTGCGCGGCGGCGTCGAGCACCGCGAAGTCCTCGCTGCGCACCGCGGCGACAGCGGCTGCGAGCGCGGCCGGCCACTCGTCCGGCGGGGCGGCAAGTTGCGCGTCGACCAGTGATCCGCCGTGCGCCGCGTCCAACTCCGCGATCCGCGGGCCGGCGTGTAGGCCGCCGACGAACGACGCTTCGAGACCGCAGCGGGCGAGCAGGTCGAGCAGCTCAGCCGCGCTGAACTCGACGGTGTGAAACGGGTTCAGCGGCGTCTCCCGGCCGGGGGAGAAGGTGAGCCGATTCGGGGTGGTGACCAGCACCAGCCCGCCGGCGGCGAGCACTCGGCGGCACTCCCGCAGGAACTGGCCGTGGTGCCACACATGCTCGACCACCTGCAGCGTCGCCACGAGCTCGACCGAGCCGGTGCGCACCGGCAACGCGGCCAGGTTGGCACGGACGAAGCGCGGCCGGGAGTAGCGCCGGGCGGCGTGCGCCACCGCGAGCGCGTCGTAGTCGACGCCGACGACCCGCGTGGCGACGGCGGCGAGGGTGTCGGCGCCGTAACCCTCGCCGCAACCGACCTCGAGCACCCGCCGGCCGCGAGCGTGCTGGACCGCCCAGGCGTAGGCCGCCTGGTGGCGGCGGAACCAATAGTTCTCCGCCGGGACGTCCGGCGCCGTCCGCTCGCCGGTCAGCGGCAGACCGGCCGGAAGTCCCAGCACACGTGGCTCGATCGCGACGCCCCTGTCTGCTCCCGCGCTGCACTCAGCGCTCTTGCGCGACGGTAACGGCCGAGGCTGCGCGCCGCGTCGTCGGCCAGGGTCGTACGGGAACGACGCTGGCCGACTTCGACAAGGGATACGTGCCGCCGTCGCTGTCCGACCCGTTCTTGCGGCGGCGGCGTACCGGCTGAGCGAGCGTCCAAGAGTCGCGGCCGAACACCCGATCGCCGCCTACGGAGTCGTCCCTCGATGACCTCTCTGCAGTCCATTCCGATCGACACGACGGCGCGGTTCGCGCCCAGCGTCACCCCGGACAACCCGCAACTGATCGAGGCGATCGAAGCCGCGCTCGTCAGCTGACGGCCGCAGGGGCTGCGGCGACGTTGTGGAGCGAAGCAATGCGCCCGATTGACCCCAAGTAAAGAATCTGTTAGCTTCGTCGCAGGGCTGGATGAGGCCCACACGTCGCTGACGTAGCCCGCTCGGGGGAACGAGCCGCTCGATTGCGTGCCACCCCGAACGGATCGAGCTGCGTCATGCGCTTCGTGCTCACCCGAAAACGGCGTCTCGCCGCGTTTGTCGCCGCGGCCGCAGTCATCGCCGTCGGCGGCGGCATCAGCTTCGCGTACTGGACTGCTGACGGCACCGGCACCGGCGCCGCCACGACCGGAACCAGCACCGGGTTCACCGTCGCGGGCGGCACCCCGACCGGCGGGCCGCTGGCCCCCGGGGGCGGCGCAGAGTCCGTCCCGTTCACCGTCACCAATCCGGGGGCGGGCGAACAACTGCTGTCCGCCGTCACCGCCACGATCGCCAACGCGGACGGCAGCGCTTGGACGGCCGTTCCCGGCTGCTCGGCCGACGACTACACCGTCGCGACTCCGGTCGTCGGCTTCGGCGAGATCGTCGCCGGCGGCACCAGCGATGGCGCCGTCTCGGTCTCGATGAACGACACCGGCCTGAACCAGGATGCCTGCCAGGGCGTCAGCGTCCCGCTCTACTTCGTCGCCAGCTGATTGCCGTGAGCTGCTCGTCGCTGGCCGGCACCGGCGCGCCCGTCGCTTGGGTGATCACGATGGGCGCCGCGTTGCTCGTCACCGGCGGCGTGCTGCTCGTGCTGTCCCGGCGCGGTCGCGCCGGCACGACTCGCGGTCGGGCCGGCACGGGGACGGCGATCCTGCTGTTGCTGGCGCTGACCGGCGCGATGTTCACCGGCGACGCGCTCACCGCCAAGGCCCGGGCCGCCTCCGCCGACTGCCCGTCGGGCGGGATTCCGGTCCAGACGACGACGCGGACGCCGACGACGACGCGGACGCCGACGCCGACGCAGTCGCCGACGCGGACCCCGAGGCCGACATCGACCCCGTCGCCGGCGGGTTCGGCGCACCTGCGGATCGTGCAGACCTCCACCATGTCCGGGCTGGCGCCGCGCGTCGCTCCGGCCGCCATCGCCGGCGTCATCACCAATAGCGGCTCGGCCAGCGCTTTCGTCGCCACCGTGACGGTCAGCATCACCTTGGTGACCGCGCAGTCGACCGGCACGTGCACCCCGGCCGACTACGTCCTGCTCGACGCGGTCATGCCGGTGTCCCGGACGCTTGCCGCCGGCGCGTCCGCCGACTTCGCCGGCGCGCGGATCGGGTTCCGCAACAGGGCTGTCAACCAGGACGCCTGCCAGGGCGCCGTCGTCAGCCTGCGCTACGTCAGCTCGTCGCGGGTCGGCACATGACGCGCGCCCGCTCGCTCATCGCCGCCCTCGCCGTCGCGGCCCTGGTCGGCGTCGCAGTCGTAGCCCACGCCTACTGGTCCGGCGCCGGCCACGGCACCGGCGCGGCCACGACCGGGTCCGCGCTTGCCGTGACGCTCACGTCGGGCACCCCGACCGACACGCTCTACCCCGGCGGTCAGGCAGCCGTCGAGACCGTCGCGACGAGCCCGAACGACACGGCCGTCATCATCGCCTCGCTGACGCTCGACACCGCCCAAGGCGCCGGCGGGTTCGCCGTCGATTCCGGTCACGCCGGCTGCGCGGTGTCCAGCCTGAGCTTCACGACGCAGATCAACGCCGGCGCGGGCTGGCGCGTGCCGGCCAGGGTCGGCGGCACGGACGGCACGCTCGCGATCACGCTGCCGAACGCGCTGACCATGAGCGTCGACGCGGTCGACGCCTGCCAGGGCGCGCAGTTCACCGTCTATCTGTCGGCCGGCTGATGACGCGCTCGAGCCGGCTGCTTGCCGCGGCCACTGTCTTCTTAGTCGCGATGTCCGGCGTCGCGGCCGCGAGTTGGAGCGTCGGCGCCAACTCGCGCGGCAACGGCGCTGCGGCCGCCACCACGCTCGACCGGGGCGCCACGCCTTCGTCTGTTGCCGCCAGGGGCGACGTCACGGTCAGCTGGGCGGCCAGCACCACGGCCTCCGGCGACCCGGTCGGCGGCTACCGGATCGCCCGCTACGACACCGCGACCCTGACCGCCCAGCCCGTCGGGGCCGGTTGCGCCGGCGTCGTCGCCGACACCAGCTGCATGGAGGCCGCGCTGCCGGACGGGAGCTGGGCGTACACCGTCACGCCGGTGCTCGGCGCCCACTGGAGCGGCGCCGAGAGCCCGCTCGGCGACGCGGTCACGACCGATTCGACTCTGCCGGCCAACGCGATCACGACCACGGTCGGCGCCGGAAACGCGGTGCAGGAGGGTGCCACGATCTATTACCGGGGCGTCGCTGCCGGGTCGTTCGCCCTGACCAACGCCGTCGCCGATTCGTCCTCGGGACCAGCCTCGAGCACCACCACCGCGCTGGCCGGCGACGACACCGGCTGGGCCCACACCCCGTCAACCGAATCCTCGCCCGCCGGCGGCCCGTACGTCTCGAACCCGTTCAGCTGGGCCGCCGGCACCACCGGTTCGCCGACCGAGGACGTGACCGGCCGCGACGCCGCGGGCAACTCCGCCACGTCCACGCTCGCCTTCGTCGACGACTCCGACCCGCCCACTGCGGGTGCCATCAGCTACCCGGACGGCTACCTGGCCGACGAGTCCGTCCCGATCAGCTTCGCCGCCGGGACGGACGCCGCCTCGGGCATCGCGGGCGCCCAGCTGCAGCGGGCCGAAGCCGCCCTGGCCGACGGCGTCTGCGGCGTGTTCGCCGGCTTCGCCGACCTCGGCGCGGCCGACCCGACGTCGCCGTACGTCGACGAGACGGTGGCCGACGGCTCGTGCTATCGCTACCGGTACCTCGTGAGCGACCGGGCTGGAAACGTCCGCGTCACGACGAGCGCGAGCGTCACCAAGGTCGACCCGTCCGCCGGGGGCCCCCCGCTCGGCAACGCCCGGTCGTACTCCGTGCTGGCGGCGACCGGCGTCACGAACACCGGCCCCACCACTATCAGCGGCGATCTCGGCGTCGACCCGAGCCCCGGCAGCACGATCATCGGGTTCCCGCCGGGCACCGTCGCCGGCGACGTCGACGCCGACGACGCGGCGGCCGCCGCGGCGCAGTCGGATCTGTCGGACGCCTATGACGACGCGGCGCAGCGCAGCGCGGACGCCCAGTTCGCCGGCGATCAGGGCGGCCAGACCTTCGCCCCCGGCGTTTATCACACCGGCGCCGCGTTCGCGCTGACCGGAACGCTGACCCTGGACGGGCAGGGCGATCCCAACTCGCTGTTCGTCTTCCAGGTTGGCGCGGCGCTGAACACGGCCGCCGCCAGCCATGTCGTGCTGGTCAACGGCGCCCAGGCCTCGCACGTGTTCTGGCAGGTGCTCGGCGCCGCCGGCACCGGCGCCTCGTCGAGCTTCGCCGGGACGATCATGGCCGCCGGCGCCATCACCCTCGGGGCGGGCGCGCAGCTGATCGGCCGGGCCTTGTCGCAGGACCACGTCACGCTCGCCGGCAACACCATCAGCTTCAGCGACGCTGCATCGCCCACCATCTCGATCGACGGCGCGGCGGCGCTCGAGACCAAGGACACGACGCCGACGATCAGCGGCGCCACCAACGCCGCGATCGGCCGCACGGTGACGGTCACGGTCGCGGGACAGACCCTCACCAGCCCCGTCCACTCGGACGGCACGTGGGACGTCGCGTCGGCGGCCCTGACCGCCGGCGACCACCTGGTCACGGCGACGGTGCGCGACGCGGCGGGCAACGCGGGCTCCGCGCGGCAGACGCTGACGATCGAGGTCAATCCCGGCGCTGTGTCGCTCGGCGCTGCCGGCACGTACTCCGTGCTCGCCGGCACCGCTGTCGTCGGAACGGGATTCACCGCCCTCAGCGGCGACCTGGGCGTGAGTCCCGGCGCCGCGGTGACCGGGTTCCCACCGGGCACGGTCGGCGGCGCCACCCATGCCGGGGACTCGCAAGCGGACCAGGCGCAGTCCGCCCTCGTGCTGGCCTACGCCGACGCGGCGCAGCGCACGCCGAGCAGCGAGTTCGCAGGCGACCAGAACGGACAGACCTATCACGAGGGGGTGCACCACACCGCGGCCGCGTTCGCCCTCACCGGCACGCTCACCCTCGACGGGCAGGGCGACCCCGATGCGGTGTTCATCATCCAGGTCGGCGCCGCGCTGAACACGGCTGCCAGCAGCCACGTCGTGCTGACCAACGGCGCGCGGGCCTCGAACGTGTTCTGGCAGGTCGCCGGCGCAACCAACACCGGCGCCTCGTCGACCTTCGCCGGCACCATCATGTCGGCCGGAGCGGTGACGCTCGGCGACGGCGCGGCGCTCACCGGCCGCGCCCTGACCCACGACGCCGTGACACTCGCCAACAACACCGTCGACAGCTGAGGTCGGCTCACGGTCGGGTCGAGGTTCGGTCTTGTGATCGGTCCGCCTGCCGAGCAAGGGGTGAGGGGCGGTTGACCTCGTCACCGACTGTTGGGCGGGGTTCGGTTGTCGTTCAGAGCGGCGACGCAGCGGGCGAGATCGGCACGTAGCCGACGCTGGGCGCCGGCGCTCAGCGATGTGAGCATCTGCTTTTCGACGGCGCGCACGGCGACGCTGGCGGCTTTGAGCTGCCTGCGGCCGGCCGCGGTGAGCTCGGTAGGCAGTGCCTTGCCGTGGTCGGGAGTGGTTGGTCGGGTCAGCAGCCCTCGCTGCTGTAGTCCTTGCAGCACCAGGTTCATGGACTGGCGGGTGACGAACGTGCCTCGCGCCAGCTCGGCGCCGGACAGTCCCGACCGCTGACCGAGCAGCTCGAGGCACGAGTACTGCGGAACCGTCAGCTCCAGCGGGCGCAACGCGACGTCCATCGCCGCTCTTAGGGCGGTGGCCGCCTGCTTGAGCACGTAACCCACCGCCTCGTCCACCGGCCCGACCAGCTCGACTTGACCCATGTCAACATTCTGACACATACTGGGCTATGTCAATGTACTGACAAGACCATCGGAGGATCCTGATGACCGTGACCGGACCAACCTTCATCGCACTTCAGGTGCGCGAGCTGGAGCGCGCCGCCGACTTCTACGAGACGAAGCTCGGACTTGTCCGCGCGCCCGTGGCCCCGCCAGGAGCGGTGGTCTTCGACACCGCGCCGGCGTCGTTCGCCGTGCGGGAACCGCTACCTGGCGTAGACCTCGACGCCGCCCGCCCCCATCCCGGTGTCGGTGTCGCGCTGTGGCTGCACGCCGACGACGCGCAGGCACTACACGACGCCCTTGCCGCCGACGGGATCCAGATCACGCTGGCGCCGTTCGACGGGCCGTTCGGTCGCACCTTCACCTTCAGCGACCTCGACGGTTACGACGTCACGATTCACGACAAGCCCTGACACCGGCTGAGTTCGTCCTCGACGTCCGGCAGCAGCATCCACTCTCGTGGACCCGCGGGCTTCGCTCACGACTCGGCAGGGGCTACGCCCTGCGGAATGGCTGGTGCGGCGGCCCCCGAGGTGAACGTCAAGTGAATCGTTTGCTCAGAGCCTTAATCTCGCCGCGATCCTGCCGAACCGGAGCGGGTGACTCTTCTGTTGCCCGGCCATCTCGGCGATGCCGCCTTGGCGCCGTCGGTGATGCCCTTGGCGGTGTCGGTGCCAGTTGTGCCGGGTTCGACGCCGATCGCTGAGGTGGACCGGATGTTCGGCGCAGACCGGGCGTTGAGCGCGATCGTGGTGCGGACGGGTCACGCCGTGTCGTTGCTGCCGCGGGAACATCTGCAGTTCGAGTTGAGCGGTCGATTCGGCTATGGCAGGTCGCTACGGTCTCGGGCGACGGCAGCCGACTTGGTGCCTGATGACGTGATCTGCCTGTCGGGCGACGCGACCTTGACCGAGGTCGCGCAGCTCATCTTGGACCGCCCGATCGCCAGTCGATACCGGGACGTGCTGGTGCTCACCCCGGACGGCCCGCGGACGGTGTCCGTGTCGGCGGTGTTCGAGCGGCTGGCGTCGATGTTCCGGCACGTCGCTTTGCACGACCCGCTAACCGGTTTGCCCAACCGCCGCCGACTCGACGAGCACAGCGCCGATCTTGCCCGGCGAGGATACGATCTGCGCCGCGTGGCCATCCTCTATGTCGATCTCGACGGCTTCAAAGCGGTGAACGACACCTTTGGACACCGTGCCGGCGACGAGCTGCTCATCGCCTTCGCCGACCGGTTGCGCTCCTGCGTGCGGCCGAGCGACATCATCGCCCGGATGGGCGGCGACGAATTTGCGGCCATGCTCTTGGACGTCACCGAGGTCGAGGCGCTGGCGATCGCAGACCGCATCGTGCTCAACGCCACCGCTCCATTTGTGTTCGATGACGAGCCGCTGCACATCTCGGCTAGCGTCGGCGTCGCGATGGCCCACGACACGGCCTCGGAAACAGAAATGACGCAGCTCGACGTCCTCCTCCGACACGCCGACGGCGCGATGCTCAAAGCCAAGCGAGCCGGAAAACGCCAGGTCGGACGGCTCACCCAGACCCAAGCTTCGGCGGGTTCGTCCATGGCGCGCGCCGCGCACATCCGGCGTCGGCTCCGGCACGCCCTCAACCACGACCGGCTGACTCTGCATTACCAGCCCACGCTCGATCTCGAGACAGGCGCCACCGACACCGTCGAGGCCCTGCTGCGCTGGACCGACGACGAATTGGGCGTCGTCTCACCGGCGGAGTTCATTCCGGCCGCGGAAGGCAGCGGACAGATCCATCACCTCGGCCAGTACGTGCTCGGCGAAGCCTGCGCCCAGGCCGCGCGGTGGCTCGCTGCCGGAACGCCACGCACGGTCGCAATCAACGTCTCGCCCAGCCAGTTCGCCAGCGATTCCTTCGTCGACGAGCTGCTCGGCACGGTGCGGCAACACCAGCTCCCGCCCCGCCTGCTGCGGATCGAGATCACCGAAGGTTCGGCGGTCGCTGATCTGCCGCGCACACTCACACAGCTGAACCAGCTCCGCTCAGCCGGCCTGGCCGTCGACCTGGACGACTTCGGAACCGGCCATTCGTCGCTGTCGATGCTGCGGTCGCTGCCGCTGACCGCAGTCAAGATAGACAAAGCGTTCATCGACGACATCGACTCCGACCCGGCCAACCAGATGCTCGTCGAAGGAGTCATCGGCGCCGCCCACGCGCTCGGCCTGACCGTGACAGCTGAAGGCGTCGAACGTCCCGAACAGCTGGCCGCGCTACGCCGAATGCGGTGCGACACCATCCAAGGCTTCCTCATCGCCCGTCCGACCCCGCCCGAAGAGCTCGCGGTCAACGAAACACTCGCGGTCGATGGATCATGACTGCTCGAGACATGCGACGCCCGCCAGCCAGCCCGTCGTAGCTGCTCGCACCAGAGCGCCGAACCTGACGGGTGGCGTGCGGACAGCCGCTTCGCTCGAATGACCCACCAATTCATCCTCTGTTCGGACGGCAGAAACGCCACACCGCTAGGTCGGCACGATCATCTGCTCATGACGCGCGGCGCAGGTCCGATCCTGGTGTTATTCGCACTGATTCCGCTCGTCACCAGCTTGGCGTCGGGTGGCGCTGGCGCGTCCGTGGTGATGGCCCCGGCCGTCATGCACGCCCAGATCGGGGGATCGGGATCCAGCTTCGCCGCGAACGCGTTGGATCAGTGGGCCGCCGACACGAATAGGCAAGGCCTGCAGGTCGTGTACACCTCGTCAGGTTCGGCGCAGGGACGCCTGGACTTCGCCCGCCGCACGACGGACTTCGCCGTTACCGATACTCCGTACCAGGGCACTGATCCGGTCACCGGGCAGGAAGATGACTCCGAGGGTCGTCCCTACCGGTACATCCCGCTGGTCGCAGGAGGAGTCGCTTTCCCGTATCACCTGGAGGTGGGCGGCCGTCTGATTCGCAACCTGCGGCTTTCCGGCGCCACGCTGAGCGGGATCTTCACCGGGCGGATCCGATACTGGGACGCCCCGGCCATTCGCGCCGACAACAACAATCGGCTCGCGTTGCCCCACCTGGCCGTCAGACCTGTCGTCCACATCGAAGGCTCGGGCGTGACGTATCAGTTCACGTCCTACCTCGCGCACGAGTACCCAGAGGAATGGAACGAGTTTTCCGGAGCTCCCACCGCCACCGCTTACTTCCCGGTGAGCGACGACCAGATTGCCGAGCCCGGCTCGAACGCCGTCATCAACTACGTCGAGTCTAACGAGGGCGACGGCGCGATCGGCGTCGACGAATACACCTACGCGTTGTTGGCGAACGCGCCAGTCGCAAAGATTCAAAACGCGGCCGGCTACTACGCCGCGCCGTCGGCGGGCGACGTAACCGTCGCGCTCACCCAAACGCAGTTCAACACCGACGAGACCTCACCGGACTACCTCGTCGCCGACTATTCTCGCGTCTACGAATTCACAGACCCGCGCACCTACCCGCTGTCCGGATACACCTACGCCGTCATCCCGGCTGGCCAGCACGACACAAAGACCTCGACTGCCGCGCAGCTGCAGACTGTCGCGGACTTCATGTTCTACGGCCTCTGCCAGGGCCAGGCTGAAGCCGCGCCTATCGGTTACGCCCCACTTCCGCTGGCGCTCGTGCAGCAGGGGTTGGCCCAATTGCAGGTCTTGCATGACGCCGACCCGACCGTCGATCTCGGCGACGACGACATTGGTCACTGCGCGAACCCCACCTTCGCCGGCGACCCACCACACGATGCGTTCGATCAGTACCCCCAGCCGGCGGCCTGCGACGCTGTCGGCCACGGCCCGTGCGGCACGCCGGCGGACCGCACCGCTCTGACCGTCGCAGACCCGCACGCCATCGGCTACCGCCATCGCACTCGGATCGCCGTCCGGCTGCTCGACGCGTCTGCAAGCACCGCGCTCGGGGGCCAAGTTGTCGTCGTCCGCGTGAGACCAGCGAGGGCGACGGCCTACCACCCGCTGAGCACGCTGCGGACCGACCGGGCGGGCCGCGCCAGCCTGACGATCCGCGCCGCCACGAACACCCGCTACCAGTTCGACTACCGGGGCGACGATGAGCACGCCGCCCACACCGCCGTGGTCAGCGTGCACGTCAAGCAGGCGGTGACCATCCGCACGAGCGCGCGCAGGCTGCGGCACGGCCACCGGCTGACCGTTCGGGGCGTCATCAAGCCGCTGCACCGCCGCGGTGTCGTCTGGGTGCAACGCAAGACCAGGCACGGTTGGCGCACGCTCGCCACTGCCCGCTACAGCCATCGCTATCGGTTCAGGTTCACCCCGCGCTGGCGCGGACGGGCCACCTTGCGCGTCTGGTCGGCCGCGACAGCGGCCAACATCGGCACGAGTTCGGCCAAGGTGCGCGTCACGGTGTCCTGACGAGGTAAGTCGTGCGCCTCGATGCCGGGATCTGCGCCGGGCCGCCACCGGCACGGGTCAGCTCGACGCATGGAGCGTTCACGATGGCCAGTGTGGCAAACCGTGATCATGCCCGACTTCGTGGTGCGAGTCGTGGTGGATGGGCCCGTCGGTGCGGCGCAGCGGCGATCCGCTGCCGCCCCAGCGCAGCGCGATGATCTCCGCCGCCACCGACACCGCGGTCTCCTCCGGCGTGCGCGCGCCGACATCCAGGCCGATCGGCGCGTGCAGGCGGGACAGCTCGTCGTCGGTGACGCCGAGGTCGCGAAGCCGGGCGGCGCGGTCGTCGTTGGTGCGCCGCGAGCCCATCGCCCCGACGTACGCCAACGGGATGCGCAGCGCGAGTTCGAGCAGCGGCACGTCGAACTTCGGGTCGTGCGTCAACACGCACACCACGGTGCGTTCGTCGACCTCCCCGCTCTCGAACGTCTTCTCCAGGTACCGATGCGGCCAGTCGATGACCACCTCGTCGGCGTCCGGAAATCGCGCGGGCGTCACGAAGGTGGCGCGGGCGTCGCACACGGTCACCCGGTAGCCGAGGAACGCCCCGATCCGCGCGACCGCCGCCGCGAAGTCGGTGGCGCCGAAGACGATCATGCGCGGCCGGGCGGCGTAGGAGGCGACGAAGACCGCGATGTCGTCGCCGCGGCGCTCGCCGTCGGGGCCGTATCGGAGAATGCCGGTCTGGCCCTGCTCCAGCATGCCGAGCATGTCGTCGTGCACTGCGGCGTCGAGCCGGTCGCTGCCCAGCGATCCGGTGGTGACGCCGCCGCGCACGACGAGTCTGCGTCCAACCCGCGGACCCGCGTCGACGTGGCCAGCCCCGTCGACAGCCCCGTCGACGTCGCCGTCGACGTCGCCGTCGACATCGCTGATGAACGTCGCGACGGCCACCGGCCGGCCGGCGCGGATGTCGTCGGCGATGTCGCCGAGTTCCGGAAAGGTGCGCCGGTCCACCCGCTCGACGAAGACGTCGATCACCCCGCCGCACGTCAGGCCGACCGCGAACGCGTCGTCGTCGCGCACGCCGAAGCGCTGCAGCGACGGACGGCCGGACTCGCGCGCGGCCACGGCCAGCTCGTAGATAGCGCCCTCGACGCACCCGCCGGACACGCTGCCCACCACGGCGCCGTCCGGTCCGACGAGCATCGCCGCGCCGGGCTGGCGGGGCGCGGACTTCCAGGCGCCGACGACCGTGCCGACGGCGACGCCGCAGCCCGCGCGCCACCACGCTTCGAGCTCGGGCATCACGTCACGCACGCACGCTCACCTCCTCCGCACTGGCTGGCCGAAGACAGCCAATCCGCGGCCATCTCGGCGGAGCGCCGGCCCGCATAGTCTCGCGGGCGTGGCGCGCGTCATCGGGGTGGTGCTGGCCGCGGGCGCCGGCGCCCGCATGGGCCGGCCGAAAGCCGAGGTGAGGGTCGACGGCGTTCGGTTGGTCGATCGGGCCCGGTCGGCGCTGTCCGACGGCGGGTGCGCCGAGGTCGTGGTGGTCGCCCGCCGCGGGATGACGGTGTGCGATGCGCGGGTCGTCGTCAACGACCACCCGGATCGCGGCATGCGCTCGTCTCTCGAACTCGGCGTCGAAGCCGCGGCGGCGCTTGCCGCGGACGCGGTCGTCGTCGTGCTGGTGGACACCCCGGGAATCGCGCCGGCCGGAGTGCGCGCGGTGCTGGCCGCGTGGCGCCCGGGCCGGATCGCCGTCGCCGCCTACGACGGCCGGCGCGGCCACCCGACGGTCATGGCGCCCGCGTCGTGGCGACGCGCAATCGCCCTGGCCGGGCCGGATGAAGGCGCGCGGGCGCTGTTGCGGGCCGAAGTCGCCGCCGTGGACGAGATCGCGGTCGACGGCGACCCGACCGACCTGGACACCGCCGAGGACCTGGCGCGGTGGAACGCCCGGCCGGCCCGGCCGTGATTCGCTGTACACCGCAGATTCCACGAGTCCTGATTGTCGCCGGGCCGGCGCGTCCGCGTGGGGGCGCCGCTGAAGCCGCGCCGGTCGCCGACTTGTCCGACGATGTCTGCGATGTCCGGTGAGCGAACCCGGTTTCGCGTGAGCGAGTCGCCGACGCACGCCGCGACTAGCGCGTGTTGGCTCACGCGGCCCGTATCTGGGGCGGTACGGTTCGTGCGCGAACCCCCGCGATCGAGTCCTGTCAGCGATAGGGAAGATTCCGCGATGCCCCCAGCGTCACTCGGGCTGGCCGCCCGGTCCGCGACATCGGCTCGGCTCATCGGTGGGCGCGGCTTCGGCGGCCAAAGCTTCGGCGGGCAAGGCTGACGTGGACGAGCGGCCATGACATCACCTCACGAATCGCTCGCACAGAACGCTCACAACTGCGCGGGCACAGTGCGCGCTCGGCGATCTTCACGTCGGCCGGGTCGCGAATGAGCCAGCCGGCCGACCTCGCAGCTGACCGCGCAGCTGACCTCGCGGCGGGACGCCCGGCACCAGGCGCCGTGCCGCGCCCGGGCGCCTCGGCCGTCGTGCGGCAGCGCCTGGTGTCGGTGGTGATCGTCGACGACTCGCCCGACATGCGGCTGTTGCTGCGGGTGGCGCTGCGCAGGCAGGGGAGTTTCGCGGTCATCGGCGAAGCGGGCGACGGGGAGGCGGGCGTCGAGTTCGCGCGCAGCCTCAAGCCCGACGTCGTGCTGCTCGACCTCGCCATGCCCGGGATGGACGGCATGCACGCGCTGCCGTTGATCCGCGAGGCGTCGCCAAACAGCGCCGTCGTCGTGCTGTCCGCCTTCGAGAGCGAACAGGCGGGGCCGGCGGCGCTGGCGGCCGGCGCGGCGGCCTACATCCACAAAGGCGCATCGCCAAGCGACATCATCGAGACCATCGGAGGGTGCCTCGGCGCCGACTTGGACAGCGCTATCCCGAACCCCACGGATGATTGGTTGGCTGCCACGAGCTTCGACGCCGCCGATTCGGTTCCCGCCGACACCGGGGCCAGCGAGGCCGCCGGCGCCGCGACTTCAGTCGAGGCGCCGTCGGCAGCTGGCGCGGCAGACCGGTGCTACCGACTGCTCGTCGAGCAAGGCGTCGAGCACCCCCTCGCCGCGCTCGACCGGGACGGCCGGATCCTGTCCTGGAACACCGCGGCCGCACGGGTGACCGGCCTGGCGGAGTCCCAGGCGCTCGGCCGCCCCTTCGCCGTCCTGTATCCGGGCGCGGACGCCGCCGCCGGCTTGCCAGGCGCGCTGCTTCGCGACGCGGCGGCCCGCGGCCGGGCGGCGCACCGACGCTGGCTGGCCGGCCCGGGCGGCGCGAAGGTCTGGGGCGAAGTCGCGCTGCGGGCGCTGCACGACGACGGCCAACCCGCCGGGTTCGCGCTGACGATCCGCGACGAAACCGATCAGCGCCGCCTGGACGAGGCGCAGGCGTCGATGTTCGCCGCGGTGTCGCACGACATGCGCACGCCGATCATCGCCATTCGTGCTTTCGCCTCGCTCGTCAAGGAGGCCGAGCCGAAGGCGCGCGCGGAGTTCGCGGAGCGCATCGAGACGAACGCCGCGCAGATCGAGAAGCTGGTGACCGGCCTGTTCGACTACGCGAAGGTGCGCGCCGGCGTCGTGCCGATCGTGTTGGAACCGCTGCCGCTGACCCCGTTCGCCGCCGAGTGCGTCGACAACCTGAGCGGGGTGCTCTCCGGATTCCAGGTCGACGTCCAGAGTTCCGACGCCGTCGCGATGGCCGACCGCAGCGCGATGACCCGGGTGCTCGACAACCTGCTCACGAACGCGGCCAAGTACTCGCCGGCGGGCACCCGCATCTGGGTCACGTCCGACGTCGCCGACGACCGAGTGCGGCTCACGGTGCACGACGAAGGGCGCGGCATCGCGGCGGAAGACCTCGAGCACATCTTCGGCGAGTTCGTGCGCGGCCGGCTCGCCGAGGACGACGGCGGCACGGGTCTCGGCCTCGCGAGCGTGCAGCAGCTCCTCACGCTGCAGGGCGGCCACGCGGTGATCAACAGCGAGGTCGGCAGAGGGACCAGCGTCACAGTCGAGCTCGCCCGATCGTCCTGAGCGCGCCGCCAGCCGCCGGTCAGATCCAGCCGCGCCGCTTGAACACGATGTAGAGGCCGGCGCTCACCATCACCATCAACAGGATGGCGAACGGGTAACCCAGGAACCAGTGCAGCTCGGGCATGTGTTTGAAGTTCATGCCGTAGATCGAGGCGATCGTTGTGGGAGCGAACAGGATCGCCGCCCACGCCGAGATCTTCTTGACCTCGTCGTTCTGCGCGTTGCTCGTGCGACTGAGGGCGGTCATCTCCTCGTTCTGCTTCTGCGCGACCAGGATCGAGTTCACCTGGAGGATGTCGCGCAGCAGCACTCGCAGGCCGTCGACGCGCTCGTTCACGTGCGTCACGTGGTCTGCGACGTCGCGCAGCGAGCGTCGCAGCTCCTCGTCCACGCCGTACTTGTCGAAGCCGGCCGCCAGCGCGTCCATCATCTGGACGAGCGGTTGAGCCGCGCGCTGGAAGTCGACGACCTCGCGGGAAAGCTCGTAGATGCGCCGGGACACCGCCGGATCGCCGTCGAAGACCTGCGTCTCGATCTCGTCGACGTCGTTCTCGATGCCGGCGACGACCGGGCCGTAGCCGTCGACGACCGCGTCGAGGATCGCGTAGAGGACCGCCTCCGCGCCCAGCGCGAGCAGGTCCGGATCGTCTTCGAGCCGGTGCCGGACGACCGCGAGGTCGGGGCTCTCCGCGTGCCGGACGGTGATCACGAAGTCCTTGCCGAGGAACACGTGCAGCTCGCCGAACTCCACCTCCTCGACGTCATCGAGGTAGCGGGCGGCGCGCAGCACGACGAACAAGGTCTCGCCGTACCGCTCGAGCTTCGGCCGCTGGTGCGCGTTGATCGCGTCTTCGACGGCCAGCTCGTGCAGGCCGAACTCTGCGGCGAGCGAGCTGAGCAGTTTCGCGCCTGGCCGGTACAGCCCGATCCAGGCCATGCCGTCCTGCTCATGCCGCAGCGCGTCGTAAGTTTCGGCCAGCGTGTTCGGCGAGCACTGGCGTTTGCCGTCGCGGTAGACGGCGGAGTCGACGACCCCCGGTCGCCTCTCGTCGACATGCCTCGGCTCGTCGAGCGCCGGGCGCTGCTCGTCCTCGCGCGGCTTGCGCCGGATGCGGCCCACCGGCAAGGGCAGGTGGCGACGATCGGGCATGGCTGAAGACCCTAGCCGCGGAGCGTGAACACCAGGCTGCGATGGCCGCGGCCCGTCGGCCGCGCCGCGCGGCCCGTCGACCGCGCAGCCCGGCGGGCTACCGTCGAGTCGTCGCACGACCGAAGGAGACGACGCCTGTGGAACTCGGCTTGCACCTGCCCAACTTCACCTATCCCGGCGGGCCGCCGACCCTCGCCGACGACCTGGCGACGATCGCCCGCACGGCCGAGGACGTCGGCTTCGCGAAGCTCAGCGTGATGGACCACGTGTGGCAGATCGACGTCGTCGGGCCGCCGGAGCTCGACATGCTCGAGGCCTACACGACGCTCGGCTATCTCGCCGCGCGCACCGAGCGGATCCAGCTGCTCGCCTGGGTGACCGCGGTGGTGTACCGCGAGCCCGGCCTGCTCGCCAAGGCGGTGACGACGCTCGACGTGCTGTCGAAGGGCCGTGCCTGGCTGGGCATCGGCGCGGCGTGGAACGAGGCGGAGTCCCGCGGCCTGGGGCTGCCATTCCCACCGACCGCCGAGCGGTTCGAGCGGCTGGAGGAGGCGCTGCAGATCTTCCTGCAGATGTGGGGGGAGGACGAATCGCCCTTCGACGGCAAGCACTATCACCTCGGCCGCACGCTGAACTCGCCGCAGCCGTTGCAGCGACCGCACCCGCCGATCATGGTCGCGGGCAGCGGGGAGAAGAAGACGCTGCGCCTCGTCGCCCAATACGCGCAGGCGTGCAACCTGTTCCCCTCGCCCGACCTCGAGCACAAGCTGGACGTGCTGCGCGGGCACTGCGCCGATGTCGGCCGGGACTACGCGGAGATCGAGAAGACGGTGATGATGCCGCTGGACCCGGGCGAGAACGGCGAGCAGGTGGCCGACCTGCTCGAGACGCTGCGCCGTCTTGCCGACCTCGGCATCCAGCAAGTGCAGTGCATCGTCCCCGACGTCGCGTCGCTGACCCGGCTGAAGGTCCTCGGCGAAAGCGTGATCCCGGCGATCGCCGAGCTCTGACGGTTCGCCCCGCGTGATCCGCGGACCGCTGCGGGCCGGCGTTCGCGTGACGCGCGTCACTTCCGCGACGTAGGATCGGCCCATCGAGACGATGCGGTTGCTACCCCGCGCGGACGACGTCCGCGCGGTCGGCGACGCGCACGAGCAGTTCCTCACATCGGGCACCGTCGCCCCTGGAGTGCGCGCCGTGGTCGCCGAGTCCTGGCGGCGTTCGGTCGCGGCCGGGGTCGACGTCGACGCGCCCGCCGCCCGGCTCTCGGACGGCGACGCCGACTTTCTCGCCTACCGGGAGGCGCATCCGCTGTCGCGGGTGTTCCCGCTGCTCTACGACGTCCTCGGCCGGGCGGCGGAGGAATGCGACTCCGTGCTCGCCGTAGGCGACGCCGCCGGTCGGCTGCTGTGGGTCTGCGGCAAGCCGGCGGAGCTTCGCCGCGCCGAACGCATCGACTTCGTCGAGGGCGCCGCCTGGGACGAGGCGCACGCCGGCACCAACGCCCCGGGCACCGCGCTGCGGCTCGACGCGCCGGTCCAGATCCTCGCCACCGAGCACTTCGCCCGTCGCGTCCAGCCGTGGACGTGCACCGCGGCGCCGATCCACGACCCGGTCAGCCAGGCGATCCTCGGCATCCTCGACGTCACCGGCGGCGAAGCGGTCGCCTCGCCGCAGACGCTCGCGATGGTGCGAGCGGCCGCGCGGATGGCCGAGGCCGAACTGGGCCGGCTGCTGGCGACGGCGCAGGCCGCCGGATCGTCGTCGCGGCAGCCGTCGGGTTGGTCGTCCGGCTCGTCGCCCACGTTGTTCTGGACGCCGCCCGCCGCCGAGCGTCGGCCCGCGGTCAGCGCGCTCGGCCGCCCGGACTGCCTGTTCGAGCGGGGCGGGCGAACCATGCGCCTGAGCCCGCGGCACAGCGAGATCGTCGTGCTGCTCGCCGATCTGCCGGACGGCCTGACCGGCGATCAGCTCGCCGTCGAGATGTACGCCGACGACGTCAGCGCCTCGACGATGCGCGCCGAGCTCAGCAGGCTGCGCGCGCTCCTCGGCGCCGACCTGCTCGACTCGCGGCCCTACCGGCTGCGCAGCGAGCTGCGCGCCGATTGGCTCGACGTGCAGCAGGCCATCGATGCCGTCCGGCCCGCCGACGCGTTGCGCGCCTACCGCGGCCCCCTGCTGCCCCAGTCCGAGGCGCCCGGCGTGGTGCAGCGTCGCGAGCGCCTGGACCGGCAGCTGCGCGCGACGGTGCTCGCCAGCGGCCAGGTCGACCTGATGGCGGCGTGGACGCGCTCGCGGTGGGGCGCCGACGACCTCGACATGTGGCAGCGCCAGCTCGATCTCTCCACGGCCGGGTCGCCGCTGCACGCAATCGCCGCGCGCGAGTTGTCCCGCCTCGACCGCGAGCTGGGAATGCGTTAGCCACGACGCAGCGAGATTGCAGCGTCGCGGGACCTAGCGTCGCGAGTGAGCCCGCCGATGGCGGCGGGCCGACCGCGAGGAGGTTCTTCCCATGGCGCTACATGCAGCCCCGGGCACCGCAGACAGCCCGGTCAAGGTGGAAAGCCGCTACGACAACTTCATCGGCGGCGAATGGACTCCGCCCAGCAAGGGCGACTACTTCGAGAACATCACGCCGGTCACCGGCGCGGCGTTCACCGAGGTCGCGCGCAGCACCGCCGAGGACATCGATCTCGCGCTCGACGCCGCGCACGGCGCGAAGCGGGCTTGGGGACGGACCCCGGCCGCCGAACGCGCGAACATCCTGAACAAGATCGCCGACCGGATCGAGGCCAATCTGCCGGCGCTCGCGCTGGCCGAGACCTGGGAGAACGGCAAGCCGATCCGCGAGACGATGGCCGCGGACCTGCCGCTCGCGGTCGACCACTTCCGGTACTTCGCCGGTGCGATCCGCGCGCAGGAGGGCGGCGTCTCCGAGATCGACGCGGACACCGTGGCCTACCACATCCACGAGCCGCTGGGCGTGGTCGGCCAGATCATCCCGTGGAACTTCCCGATCCTGATGGCGACCTGGAAGCTCGCGCCGGCGCTCGCGGCCGGCAACTGCGTGATCATCAAGCCGGCCGAGCAGACGCCGTGGTCGCTGCTGAAGGTCATCGAGCTGATCGCCGACCTGCTGCCCGCCGGCGTGATCAACGTCGTCAACGGCTTCGGCGTCGAGGCCGGCAAGCCGCTGGCGTCGTCCAGCCGGATCGCGAAGATCGCGTTCACCGGCGAGACCACGACCGGCCGGCTGATCATGCAGTACGCCTCGCAGAACCTGATCCCGGTCACGCTCGAGCTCGGTGGCAAGAGCCCGAACATCTTCTTCGAGGACGTCGCCGCTTCGAAGGACGCCTTCTATGACAAGGCGCTCGAGGGCTTCACGATGTTCGCCCTCAACCAGGGCGAGGTCTGCACCTGCCCGTCGCGCGCGCTCGTCCAGGCGTCGATCTACGACGACTTCATGAACGACGCCATCGACCGGGTCAAGAAGATCAAGCAGGGCAACCCGCTCGACGAGGAGACGATGATCGGCGCCCAGGCGTCCAACGACCAGCTCGAGAAGATCATGTCCTACCTCGACATCGGCAAGCAGGAAGGCGCGAAAGTCCTCACCGGCGGATCGCGCGCGACATTGGACGGCGACCTCTCGGGCGGCTATTACGTCGAGCCGACCGTGTTCGAGGGCGACAACTCGATGCGGATCTTCCAGGAGGAGATCTTCGGGCCGGTCCTGTCGGTCACGAAGTTCGACGACGAGGACGACGCTCTGAAGATCGCCAACGACACCCTGTATGGATTGGGCGCCGGCGTCTGGTCGCGCGACGGCGCACGCGCCTACCGGGCGGGTCGGGAGATCCAGGCCGGCCGGGTGTGGACGAACTGCTATCACCAGTACCCGGCGCACGCGGCCTTCGGCGGCTACAAGCAGTCCGGCGTCGGCCGCGAGAACCACAAGATGATGCTCGACCACTACCAGCAGACCAAGAACCTGCTGGTGAGCTACTCGCCCAACGCCCTCGGCTTCTTCTAAGCGCCGGCGTGAAATCGCTCCGCGCAGAACGCTGCACGATTTCTCGGGAACCCCGGGCACCCCGGAGAAACTGGTGACGAGGCACGTGGACGTGTCGGACGAGGCGGCGGAACTGCTCCGCCGCCTCACCCGCCAATACGGCCCGCTGATGTTCCATCAGTCGGGTGGTTGCTGCGACGGGTCGTCGCCGATGTGTTTTCCGGACGGCGACTTCCTGATCAGCGAGGCCGACGCCCATCTCGGCGATCTCGATGTCGGCTTGAACCGGGTGATCCCGGTCTACATGTCGGTGAGCCAGTACGAGTACTGGAAGCACACGCACATCACCATCGACGTCGTGAAGGGCCGGGGGAGCGGATTCTCGGTGGAGGCGCCGGAAGGCGTCCGGTTCCTGATCCGCTCGCGGCTGCTCACCGACGCCGAGTCCGAGCAGCTCGGGCTGCTGACCTGAGCTCGGACAGCGACGAGGCCACCGCCCTAGGGCGGTGGCCTCGTCGCGGTGTGCGGAGCGGCCGGGTCAGGCTTTGCCCCTTGTAATCTCAGTCCGCCTATCTCATTTCACCTTGACGGTGAGCGGGCGGGAGTACGCGCTCCAGCCGGCGCTGGTGTGGAACGCGACCTGAACCTTATAGATCCGACCCCTCACCGGGTGCCAGAACTTCCATGAGTTGACCGGGTGGGCCGCGCTGACGTGCAGCGTGCTGCGCCTTTCAACCGACCAGGTGTGATTGTGCCGGTGCCACATCTGCGCCAGCACCTGGATCGAGCGGATGCCGGTTTGGCTCTGCCACCTGAACCGCAGCGCGTGCTTGGGAACCCGCTTGAGGCTCTTCGCGACCGGTGCCGTGGTCGTGCGCGCCGCCGGCTTGCCGACGCACGAGGTTGCGGACTGGCCGCTGTTGTACAGCGCCGACTTTTGCGGCAGCTGCTGGAAGGTGGCGGCGCCGCGGTACGCGGCCTGAGGCCACCAAACCGCACTGTTGCCCTCGCAGACCTTCAATGCGCTCTGCTTGACGCCCTTGCCGTAGATGCCGTTGCGGGTGATCTGGAAGTTCAGATAGTGCGTGGCCCGGTTGCAATCGCCCGTGGTCTTCTCGCCGCTGTGCCCGGTGTAGCCGATGATCGTCGACGGCGTGACGTATTCGCCCTCGTGGATCGACGCCAGGATGCCGTCGAGGTGGCCGTAGCGCGAGGTGATGCCGCCGCCGTGGTCGATCCACACCCAGCTGCCGATCGTCGAGGGGTTCTCGCAGCGGTCGCCGACGTTGCGGCCGATGTGCAGAATGCCGGCGCCCGCGGCGTAGACGGGCTCTGCGGTGTACACCGGCGTCTTGCCGTACATGTGCCGCGACAAGAGCGTCATCGCCTTGTCGCTCTTGTGCAGCTTTGCGCCTGAGCAGCCGGGGTTGCTCGACGCGCAGTCCATTGTCGCGTCGCTGCCACGCAGCGGGTACCAAACTGGGTCGGAGAACGGGTGCGCTGTGCTCGCGCCGGCGGCGACGAAGATGGTCTTGGCCGACGCGCTGGTGCTGCCGACCATGACGGCCGACATGGCGGCCAGCGCTGAGACGAGCAGGGCGGTGATGAGGCGGAGGGGGCGGGGGACCCGGTACATCGCGATCTCCTAGGGTGGTCGAACCTATGTGCTCGGCCCCCGCTGAGAGTGAAGTCTTGATACCCGCCTTACGGCTACTTCTACCCAGAGCGATGGAATGTGACGCGCGGTGACCGCCGCCGCGGCAGCGGACGCGCGGCGCGACAACGCCGCGGATGGCCAGGGGCGCGTGTTGCGCTCGGGCGTGGGAGGGTGAACGGAAGGTGATGGAGGTCCGGCGTCATGAGCGAGGAGGCGCGGACGACGAGTCGCGGGAGACCAGGCTCATGTTGCTACTCGCGAGTAACCTAGGCAGAGTGTTTCGTGAACATGTCGCGGCGCCGGCGGCCGATCCGGACCCGCGTCACTCGACCCGCGGCGGCGACCGTCGCGACCGACTGAGAGGTTCGCAGGCCGAATGAACATCGTGGTGCTGATGAAGCAGGTGCCCGACACCGAGGGCGACCGCAAGCTGGACTCCGCCGACAACACCGTCGATCGCGCCGCGGTCGACCCGGTGATCAACTACATCGACGAGTTCGCCATCGAAGAGGGTCTGCTGCTCAAAGAGGCGCACGGCGGCGAGGTCACCATCCTCACCGTCGGCCCGGCGAAGGCCACCGAGTCCATCCGCAAGGCGCTGTCGATGGGCGCGGACAAAGCGGTGCACGTCCTCGACGACGCGCTGCACGGCTCGGACGCGATTGCCACCGCGAAGACGATCGCGAAGGCGCTCGGCACCCTCGAGTGGGATGTCGCGATCGCCGGCTCCGAGGCCACCGACGCGCGTGGGGCGGTCGTGCCGGCCCTGCTCGCCGAGGTCCTCGGCACGGCCCAGCTGACGCAGGCGCGCAAGGTGAGCGTCGACGGCTCGACCGTCACGATCGAGCGCGTCACCGAGACGGGATATGAAAAGGTCGAGGGTTCGACACCGGCCGTCATCAGCGTCGTCGAGAAGATCAACGACCCGCGATACCCCTCGTTCAAGGGGATCATGGCCGCCAAGAGCAAGCCGATCGCGACGTTGTCGCTGGCTGACGTCGGCCTCGACGCCGGGGAGGTCGGCCTGGCCAACGCCTGGTCCTCCGTCGAGTCGTTCGAGAACGCCCCGCCTCGGGAAGCCGGCCAGGTCGTCAAGGACGAGGGCGACGGCGGCGCGAAGATCGCCGACTTCCTCGCGGCCAAGAAGCTGATCTGACACCCGGCGAGACGAAGGAGACAAAGTCATGGCAGAGGTCCTCGTGCTCGTCGACTCGCTCGACGGCAACGTCAAGAAGACCACGCTCGAGCTGCTGACCGCGGCCCGCCAGCTCGGCGAGCCCAGCGCAGTCGTGGTCGGCACGCCCGGCACGGCCGCGCCGCTTGCCAACCAGCTGGCCGAGTTCGGCGCCGGCAAGGTCTACGTCGTCGAAAGCGACGACATAGCCGCGTACGCGGTCGCCCCCAAGGCGGAGGCGCTTGCCGCCGCCGCCCAGCAGGCGGGGTCGCCGGCCGCGGTCCTGCTGTCCTCCAGCGCGGAGAACAAGGAGATTGCGGCGCGGCTCGCGCTGAAGCTCGAGTCCGGCCTGCTCTACGACGCGGTCGGCTTCGGCGCGGACGGCACGGTCACCCAGTCGATCTTCGGCGCGGCGGTCACCGTCCAGTCGAAGGCGAAGGGCACGCCGGTCGTCACCGTCCGGCCGAACTCGTTCGCCCCCGAGCCGGCTGCCGGCGCGGCCGAGGAGGTGACGGTCGAGTTCACGCTGTCCGACTCCGCCAAGTCCGCGAAGGTGCTCGACACGGTGGTCGAGGAGAAGGGCTCCCGCCCTCAGCTGTCCGACGCGTCGGTGGTCGTCTCCGGCGGGCGCGGCATTGGCAAGGCCGACAACTTCGAGATCATCGAAAAGCTTGCCGACTCCCTCGGCGCGGCCGTCGGCGCCTCCCGGGCGGTCGTCGACGCCGGCTGGGTCCCGCACACGATGCAGGTCGGCCAGACCGGCGTCACGGTCTCGCCGCAGCTCTACATCGCGGTCGGGATCTCCGGGGCCATCCAGCACCGCGCCGGCATGCAGACGTCCAAGACGATCGTCGCGATCAACAAGGACGCGGAGGCGCCGATCTTCGAGCTCGCCGACTTCGGCGTCGTCGGCGACCTGTTTCAGGTCGCTCCGCAGCTGACCGACGAGATCAGCAAGCGCAAGGGCTGACCGCTCGACCGCACGGGCCGGGCGTCGAGCGGCCGGCCCGTGCGCCTCGGCAGCACGCGGCGGCACGCGGCGCAGCGGCGCGACGCACGTAAGCTCGAAACGCGATGCCGTACCTCGACCACGCTGCGACGACGCCGATGCTGCCCGAGGCCGTCGCCGCCGTCACCGCTGCCATGGGCACTGTCGGCAACCCGTCGTCGTTGCACGCAGCGGGCCGCGCGGCTCGCCGTCGCGTCGAGGAGTCGCGCGAGAGCATCGCCGCCTCGCTCGGGGCGCGGCCGTCTGAGGTGATCTTCACCGCCGGTGGCACGGAGTCGGACAATCTCGCGATCAAGGGCCTGTACTGGGCGCGGCGCTCCGCCGAGCCGGCGCGGCGCCGGGTCGTGATCAGCGCGGTGGAGCACCACGCGATCTTTGACGCCGCAGAGTGGCTGGTCGAGCACGAGGGCACTGAGCTCGTCGTGCTGCCGGTCGATCCGAGCGGCGCTGTCGACCCGGCCGATCTGCGTCGCGTGCTCGCCGAGGACCCCGGCGCCGTGGCGCTGGTGAGCGTTATGTGGGCGAACAACGAGATCGGCACGATCCAGCCGGTGCGCGTTCTCGCCGATGTCGCGCACGAGTTCGGCGTTCCGATGCACAGCGACGCCGTGCAGGCCGTCGGCGGCGTCGAGGTGGACTTCGCCGCCTCCGGGCTGGACGCGCTGACGATGACCGGGCACAAGATCGGCGGGCCGCCCGCTGCGGGCGTGCTGCTGCTGCGGCGTGCGCAGGCCTGCGTGCCGCTGCTGCACGGCGGCGGGCAGGAGCGGGAGGTGCGCTCGGGCACGCTCGACGCGCCGGGCGCAGTCGGGCTCGCGGTCGCCGCCGGTGTCACCGTCGAGCGGCGCGTCGCGACGTCGGCCCGGGTTGCCGCGTTGCGCGACGACCTCGAGGCGCGGATCACCGCGGCCGTGCCGGACGTCGTGCGAAACGGCGGCGACGCGGCACGGCTGCCCAACATCGCCAACCTGAGCTTCGCCGGGTGCGAGGGCGACGCGCTGCTGATGCTGCTGGACGCGGCCGGGGTCGAATGCTCGACCGGGTCGGCGTGCTCGGCCGGGGTCGCCCAGCCCTCGCATGTGCTGCGGGCGCTGGGCGCGGACGCCGCGCGGGCCCGTGGCTCGCTGCGCTTCTCCCTCGGCTCGACCTCGACCCGCTCGGACGTGGACGCGGCGGTGGCCGCCGTTGTGCCCGCGGTCGAGCGCGCCCGTGCGGCCGGCCTGGCGACCGTCGCGTCATGAGGGTGCTCGCGTCATGAGGGTGCTCGCGTCGTGAGGGTGTTTACGTCATGAGGGTGCTGGGATCATGAGGGTGCTGGGATCATGAAGGTATTGGCCGCGATGAGCGGCGGCGTCGACTCCGCGGTGGCCGCTGCGCGCGCCGTCGACGCCGGACACGACGTCACCGGCGTTCACCTCGCGCTGTCCGCCGCGCCGGCCACGCTGCGACACGGCGCGCGAGGGTGCTGCACCGTCGAGGACGCGCACGACGCCCGCCGCGTCGCCGATCTGCTCGACATTCCGTTCTACGTCTGGGATCTCGCCGAGCGGTTTCGCGCCGACGTGATCGACGACTTCGTCAGCGAATACGCGGCCGGCCGCACGCCGAACCCGTGCCTGCGCTGCAACGAGAAGATCAAGTTCGCTGCTGTGCTCGATCGAGCGCTGGCGCTGGGCTTCGACGCGGTCGTGACGGGCCATCACGCCCGGCTGGCCGACGGCCGGCTGATGCGCTCGGTCGACGCGAGCAAGGACCAGTCCTACGTGCTCGCGGTGTGCACCGCCCGCCAGCTCGCGCACGCGATCTTCCCGCTCGGCGACTCGACCAAAGCGCAGGTGCGTGCCGAGGCCGCCGAGCGCGGCTTCGCCGTCGCCGCGAAGCCGGACTCGCACGACATCTGCTTCATCGCCGACGGGGACACCCGGGGCTTCCTGGCTGCTCGGCTCGGCGCGGTGAACGGGCCGGTCGTCGACGCTCGCAGCGGCGCGGAGGTCGGCCGGCACGAGGGCTCGTTCGGTTTCACCATCGGCCAGCGCCGCGGCCTCGACCTGCGCCGGCCCGAGCCTGATGGCAGCCCGCGATACGTCCTCGCGATCCAGCCGGCGGACAACACCGTCGTCGTGGGGCCGAGAGCCATGCTGGACACCGATGTCGTCACTGCCGGGTCGCCGGTGTGGACGGCCGGCGATCGCCCGGCCGAGCGATTCGACTGCGTCGTGCAGTTGCGCGCCCACGGTGCGACCACCGACGCCGCCGTCGAGGTGCGCGCCGACGGCGAGGTGGTGGCGCGGCTGGCGACGCCGGAGCGCGGAGTTGCCGCCGGGCAGGCGCTCGTCATGTACGACGGCGACACCGTGCTCGGCTCCGCGACGATCACCTCCGCCTGCTAACCGTCTTGCCCCCCGCGGCCGCCGCGCGCCCGGCGTGTCGCCCCGCTGCGCGGCCCGCCCAATCAGCCGCGTCGACACGAATGCGGCTACGTACAGAGGTGCGAGTGCGAACGCGTCGACGCCATCACGCTCGTCGTCTTCGTCGATTTTCGATAGTATCCGGCGATGATCGAGAGCGAGCCCGGCGCCGCGGCGGCTCTCGAGGACGCAGGGACGCCCGGTCGGTGGGTGAGTCGCCAATACCTGGCGCTGTCGCTGATGATCGGATTTATCCTGTTGCTGGTCGTCGGCGGCGTGCTGCTGATGAACTCCGCAGCCAGCGCGGCGGGTGGTTGTGGCGGCGGCTGACCTGAGCGTGACGGTCAGCCCGGCCGGCGCAGACCTTCGCCGCAGGTGGCTCGCGGCGACAGTGCTGCTCACGCTGACACCGTTCGTAGCCGCGGTGCTACTGGCTCCGGCCGGCTCAGCCGCCCCGTCGGTGGCGCTGGTCTGGCTGCTGTTCGTCGGCTCATCAGCCCACGTCGGCGCGACGGCTTGGTTCTACTGCGTTCCCGAGGTGCGGGCGCACATGCGTGCGCACCGGCTGCGCTATCAGCTGGCACCGGTCGGGCTCGTGGTCGCGGCGACAATTGCGTCGATCGTTGCCTCGGCCTCGGCACTGATCTGGGGATTGCTGGCCTACTTCGCCTGGCAGTTCTTTCACTTCCAGAAGCAGAACCTCGGTATTGCGGCCTTGGCCGCCCGCGCGAACGGGGCCGGCCGGCTCAGCCACTGGGAGCGGTTCGCGCTGACCGGCGTCGGCGTGGGCGGCGTCTGCGCGCTGGTCGGTCACCCCGCACTGCTTCAGCTCGCGCCGCAGCACCGGGCAACGCTGCTGTTCGGCGTCGGCGCCGTCATCTTCGCCGCCAGCGTGCTGCTCGGAGCGGCCTGCCTGGCTCGGCGGCAAAGATCGACCCGTCCAGGCCAGTTCGTCATCGTTTATCTGATCTCGCTGCTGTTCTTCCTGCCGGTGTTCTGCTTCTCGTCCCCCTACGCCGCTGTCGCCGGCCTCACGATGGCCCACGGTCTGCAATACCTGCTGCTGATGGGGTTGCTCGCCCGGGTGCCGAGCGGTGGGCAATCCGGGCGCGTCGGCGTGCTGATCTTGGTCAATATCGCGCTGGTGCTGGGCCTGGCGTTGAACCAGGCGTCGCACCTGCATGGCGGCGGCCCGGTCGAGCGCGCGATCTTCGGCGTCTACCTGGGCGCGGTCATGGCGCACTTCGTCATCGACGCCGGGCTCTGGAGGCTGCGCGACGAGTTCCCACGCCGCTTCCTGACGCAGCGCCTACCCTTCCTGCTCGCTGCCGTTTAGCGGGACCGATCCATCGGTCGCATTGCTGACTGGCACCAGAGACTGGCGTCGGGGTCAGTCTCGCGTTGCGGTTGGATGCCAGGAAATCACTCGGATGCGCTTGACGCTGGTGATCCGTCATCAGCTCGACGGCGAACTCGCCGAGGAAGAAGGCGGCCACATCGGCTACCACGTCGTCGCTCCGTGGCGACGACACGGACACGCGACACGGATGCTGGCTGCCGGACTCGAGCAGTGCGCGGCTCTGGGCATGACGCGCGCGCTGCTCTGTTGCGACCCGGACAATGCAGCGTCTCAGCGAGTCATTCTCGCCAACGCAGCATTCCCGCTGGGCGGCGCCACGGCGAAAGACCGCTATTGGATCGAACTCAAGTAATGGCTTTGCCGGAACACCACGGGGTGACGGATGACCTCGCGACCCCAAAGCTTCAGGAGTTGGCGGCGTCGGCGGTCCGACGCTGGGTGGGCTGGGCGTCGGCTGTCGCCACCGCCCGCACGAGCCCGATCCCGTACCCGGCGATGCCGACGTAGAGCAGCACTGGTCCGTGCGGGAACCACCAGGCCAGCCCGGACAGCGGCAGCGTGCCCACGGCGACCACGAGCAGGGCGATCGCCCAGCGCGGGGACCAGCGCGGGACGATCTCGCCGTTCCAGCACGCCCGGGCCAGCAGCACCGAGCCGATGAGCAGCGGCAGGATGCCGATGCCCGACAGCGCGCCGGGCAGCGAGTCGATGTGATTGTCGACGAGATCGCGCGCCTGCGCATGGGGTAGTCGATCGAAGAGGACCGGGATCGCCGTCATGTCGAGGATCGTGTGCGGGACCTCGGCGACGGTCAGACCGAGACCGACAGCTGCGACCCACGCCGTGCCACGGCCCCGGATGGTCTGGATCCGCACGGCGAGGCCGACCAGACCGACGAGCAGCACCAGGACACCGCCGAGCAGCAGTAGCGCTACCGGCACGGCCAGGCCGTGGATGTAGTGCGGAGCACGGTCGGCATCATCTGGATCGGTCACCGCCTCCAGAGCGATCGCGGCCGCGGCCAGCACCGAACCGACGGCAAGGGCCACGCCGCAGTTGCGTTGGAGCGTGAGAGTGTTCACCAGCGTCGTCCTCTCGAGAGTGGCGAGCCGACGTCGCCTAGGCCGAAACGCTAGGAACGCAGGCAACGCGATGGCATCCGGTTGGCCGGACGGCCCGGTACGGCGCGGCGCAGAACCCGTTGAGGCAGGCCCACACCCGCGACGTGTGGTCAGCCCCCTCGCCATTCCGACGCCGGTGGCCCACACTCCTGATCGTGAGCAGGTTGGCCCGCACCGCAGTGCTGGTCTTCGGCGCGCTCGCCGTGGTGCTCGCCGTCGTGTTGCAACTGCTGGCCGGGATCCACGACGCGGCCGACTACGCAGATCCCGCCGTCCTGGTTCCGGTGTTCTGGTCGGCGGGGGCCGTGGCGTTCGCCTACCGTCCGCAGCTACGGTGCGCGCGGTGGCTGTGCCTGGCCGGCACGCTCATCGCGGTGGCGCACGCATTGGCCGTGCTGCCGGCGGCCGCGCACGCGCCGTCGCTGTGGTGGGTGAACCTGCTCTCCCAGGTCGCCTTCGTCGGCGGCTTCGCCGCCTGGGCCGTCGTCCTCGTGATCTTTCCCGACGGCCGGCTCGAGACCCGGGCCGAGCGGGTGTTCGTCGTCCTGCTTCCCGTCGCCGCGGTCATCCTGCCGACGGCCGGCTTCTTCTCGGCCGCCCGCCAGCCGTTGATCGGCGCAGTGTCGCGGCCGAGCACGCCGGTTCCTATCTGGACGTCCGCGCTGGGGCCGCTGCATACCGCCGCCGAGGCGATCCCGGCCTCGGTGCTGGGCGGAGTCCTGCTCCTGGTCCTGCGCTATCGCCGGTCGGCGGCGGCCAGGCGCGCGCAGCTGCGACTGCCGCTTGGCGCCGCGGCGCTCGCCGCGCTCGCGCTGGTCACGTCCGCGCCGGTCTCGGAGCTCCTCGGCGAGACGGCGCAGTCTTACGTGTTCGTCCTGCTGGTCGCCACTCTGCCCGTCGCTCTGCTGCTCGGCATGATCCGCGGCGAGCTGTTCGACATCGACCGCCTCGTCCTGCGATCACTGATCTATGGCGTCCTGTGGATCGTGATCGCAGCGGTGTACGCCTCGGTCGCCGCCCTATTCGGGCTCGCCGCCGGACACGAGCTCGCGCTCGGGCCCGCCGTCGCGATCGCCATTCTGACTGCAGTGCTGTTCCAGCCCGCACGCACCCGGCTCGAACGGGTGGCCGACCGATGGGTCTACGGCGACCGGCTCTCCGACGCCGATGCGATGCGTCGCCTCGGGGATGCCCTGCAACGCGCCGGCGACGTCCACGACATCGCGGCGGTGGTGGCCACGACCGTTCGGCGCGGCCTGGGTTGTGAATGGACGAATGTCGCACGGCCCGACGGGGCATTTCTCGCCGTCGACGGAACGTGCCCGCCGAAGGCCGCGGCGGATCTCATCGTCGACGTGCGGCATGCTGGCGAGCTCGTCGCCACCATCGGATGCGGCCGCCCGCGGAGCACCACGGGCGCCGATAGGCGACTCGTCGAGGACCTGGCCCGCCAGGTGGCGCCGGCGTTGCACAACGCTGAGCTGAACCGCCGACTCGCGGAGCAACTGGCCGAACTGACAGCGTCGCGCGCCCGGCTCGTCCGGGCCGAGGAGCGCGAGCGGCGACGCATCGAGCGAGACCTGCACGATGGCATCCAGGCTCAGCTCGTCGCGGTCGCCGCCAAGGTCGATCTTGCGCGGCTGCTGCACGAAACTCGGCCCGAGCAGGTGGCCCACACCCTGAACGAGCTGGCCGCTGCCGTGCGCCACGCGCATCTCGATTTACGCGAAGTCGTGCGCGGCATCCATCCGGCCGTCCTTGAGGATCACGGGCTGGTGCGCGCCATCGAGGATCGCACCGCGGCGCTGCCGGTCACGGTGACAGTGACCGCCGACGCCGCGCTGCGCCAGCGGCGGTTGCCGGTGCACCTGGAGGGTGCGGCCTATTTCGTGGCGATCGAGGGTCTGACGAACGTCATGCGTCACGCCGGGGTCGCCACCGCGTCCGTCGGGTTGTCCCGCAGCGTCGATGAGCTCCGCGTGGAGATCGTCGACAACGGATCAGGCTTCCGCGCCGACGCCGTGACCACGCACGGATTGCGCGGACTCGCCGACCGATTGCAGGCGCTGGGCGGACGCCTCGACGTCGCCTCTACGCCGGGCGCCGGCACCACTCTCGTCGGCGTGCTGCCACTCGATCCAGCGGCGGAGGCGGGCGATGACTGACCTCATGCGCGTCGTGATCGCCGAGGACAACTACCTCGTCCGAGAGGGAACCCGTCAACTGCTCGACGCCACCGGCGACGTCGAGGTCGTGGCCGCGGTCGGCACCGCGCCGGAACTGCTGGATGCGGTGCGCCGTCTGAGTCCGGACGCCGTCCTGACCGACATCCGGATGCCACCCACGCTGCGCACCGAGGGCATCGAGGCCGCGCATGCAGTGCGCCGCGAATGGCCGGCGATCGGCGTGGTCGTGCTGTCGCAGCACGCGGAAGGCAGCTACGCGCTGGCGCTGCTCGCCCATGGCAGCGCCGGCCTCGGCTACCTGCTCAAAGACCGCGTCGGTGACCATCACGAGTTGTTGCACGCCCTGCGCCAGACGGCGGCCGGCGGGTCGGTCATCGATCCGGTGATCGTCGACGCGCTGGTGCGGCAGCGCGCCAGAGCGACCTCACCGCTCGACCGGCTCACCGACCGGGAACGCGATGTCCTCAGGCTCATGGCGCAAGGGCTGACCAACCCGGCCATCGGATCGGCCCTGCACCTTTCGGCGTCCGCCATCGAGAAGCACGTGGCCGCTGTCTTCGGCAAGCTGGATCTCCCGCCTGAGACGCCTGTGCACCGGCGCGTCGCCGCGGTGCTGACCTTCCTGCGTGCCCAGGAAGACAGCGACAGCGCCTAGGTCGTCGGCCCCGATCCACCGCCCCCGGTTGCTTCGCCGAACCGTGCGGCGCCGTCAGCTCATCGCCGAGATGTACGGGCGCAGCCAAGCGCGCGCATCTGACGCGACAGCAGCTTGCGGCCAGGGCCGGCGTGACGCACTGCGAGCGACCCGCGCGATGATGTGGCGCCTTGACGGCTACGTGATCTGTGTTTCGTCCCAGCCGATGTGGTGATCGAACACCCAGGCTTCTGGATGGGTGTGCTGACGCTGAAAGCGCGCGGCGACCAGGGGCATGACGACGCGATCGCGGATCACGCGCGCAAGTGGGCCGGCGGACTTGCCGTCGCCGTTTCGTTTTCCGAGTTCGACGATCTTCTGAACCCGCTCACGCCTTTCGGTTTCGAAACGGGTGAGCGCTGAGGCAACGTCGGTCGCGTCTCGCAGAGCGCGAGCGAGGGTGACGGCGTCTTCGAGCGCCAGCGAGGCCCCTTGCCCAGAAGCGGGACTGACTGCGTGGGCGGCGTCGCCGACGATCACCATGCCGTTGCGGTGCCAGGTTGGCACGGTGGGGAAGTCGTAGGTGTTCCACCCGGCGAAGATGTTCTCGGTGGCGTCGATCAATTCGGCCGCGGGAGTGTCGTCGCCGCGAAAGAGTTCGTGGAGTGTCTCGCGCCAGGTGTGGTCGTCGATGGCGGCCAGATCCTGTCGCGAGAGTTCTCGTTTGGACGGCGGATTCGCGAACCACCACGTCTCGCCTGCTGGCGAGCTGACGTGGCCGAGGAAGCAACGTCGCCCGAAGCGGAAGCACAGGGTTCCCGGCGCGGTCTCGTACCGCGCCGGCAAGACGCCGGCGGGCGCGAACCCGCCGGTGTTGAGCAGGCCGCCGTACCGGGCCGGCGGCGCCGCGGGGTCGATGATCGCGCGGGTGGCCGATCGCAAGCCGTCGGCCCCAACCAGGACGTCGGCGATGGTCGTGCTCCCGTCGTCGAAGTGCGCCTGCACCGGGCCGGTGTCGGGAGCGTCGATCCCGACGAGGCGACGCGAGTAGGTGACGGGCACCTGACGCGCTGCGACGGCATCTCGTAGCGCCGCATACAGGTCCGCGCGGCGAACGGAGTGAACTTGCAAACCGTCGCGACGGGGCGAACCGAACGGGAACTCGGCGAGAAGCCGGTCGCGGTGGGTGTACATGCGCATCAGAGGCGTGGGGAACCCGCCAGCGATCACCGCGTCGCCGAGGCCGAGGGTGGCTGCGGCGTCGATGCCGTTGCTGGCCAACGTCAGCCAGGCCCCCACGCCCTCCGATCCCCGGTCGTAGGCCTCACAGATCTCGGCTCTGATCCCGGCCTTCGCCAGCGCCACAGCCGTTGCGGTTCCGGCGATACCGGCCCCCACGATCAAAATTCTCACGGCCGCCCCTCATTCGTTCGTTCGATCGAACGAAAGAATTCCGGTATCGTAGACGGATGTCAAGCGACAAACGCCAAGCCGTGGACGAGCTTCTGACAGCCGGTCGACTGCACTCCACCGCCGTGGTCATGTTTCATACGGCGGTCGCCGACCACGCCGGCCTGACGGTCACCGAAAGCAAGGCGATGGAGATAATTCAACGGCTCGGTCCGCTCACGCCCCGCGAACTTGCCCGTGAGTCAGGGCTGGCCCCAGCGTCGGTCACCGCGCTCGTGGACCGGTTGACTACCAAGAAGGTCGCTCGACGAACGCCGCATCCCACTGACCAACGCCGGGTGCTCGTGGAGATCGATCCGGGCTACGCCCAGCGCAATGACACTCTGTTCACCGCTTTCGTCACCTCGATCCGACAGCTGTGCCAGCAGTACGAGGTTGATCAGATCCGTCTCATCAGTCAGTTCCTGACTGCGGCCGCGCACTTGCAAGAAGACGCCACAAGCGGACTGGTTGCCGGAAGCTGAAGGATGACCGCGCGATCGTGTCGTGTCGCTTCTCGCCGAACCGTGCGGCGCCCGTCAGCTCATCGCCGAGACGTACGGGCGCAGCCCGATCGCGATGTCTGTGCACGCGCCCAGCACAACGTCGCGCAGCGCGTCGTCCGGCGCGGCGTTCAAAACGACGCGGGTGCCGAGGATCGGGATCGACAGCGCGGCGCCGGCGTGATCCCACCAATAGGCGACTTGGTCGGCTCGCCACAAAGTTCGTGCGAGCGACCAGCCCGTGCTGCGGCGCACCACGTCGAGACGGCCGATTTCATGGTCGGCGGCATCAGCGATCACGAGGCGGAAGAGTTCCAACGACTTCGGCTCGTCCGGGTCGGGGAGGAACCGAGCGACAACCGTGCCGTCGGCGAGCGTGGCCGTCGCGGTGTCCGATCGCGTGATGGTCGCGAAGGGCTTCCCGCCGCTGGTCAGCTCCGAAGGTCTGCCGTCCTTAGATTCGACGGTGAGGACTGACCCGTTTGCGAAGGTCAGCTCGTGAGTTCCGGTGCCACCGTTCTTGAAGCCGAACAGGACGCCAAGCTTCTTGCCGCGACCGTCGCCGGCGCCCTGCTTGGCGACACCGAGTGGTTCGCCGGGCCCATCGCGAAACACCATGCGCAGCGCGTTGCTTGTGGCCCGCTCGATCCGTCCGTCGATCAGCACAGCGCCGCTCGCCGGTGTGGCTGGAGCGTCAGTCATCTGGTCTGCCTTCCGAGGTCAGGCGGATCGTATCTACTTCCAAGCGCGCGGCATGGTCGTCGCGTGTGCAGCTCCGAACCAAAGTCGCATTACGTCGAGAACACCTATGCGATAACTCCGGGCCACTACAACCAACCCAAACCGATCGGGCAGGGGCGGTTGGGAACCAGCACGTGGACGCTGGCGACCCGGGCTTTCGCCTCGGCCGGGGCGACCCGCAGCAGCTCGACCAGCAGATCCGCCGTCGAGGCCCGCCCGTAGTCCCCGGCCAGCCCGCGCTCGGCGACCTCGGGCAGCAGCCGGTGCTCCACCGCCTCCAGGCGGCGGCGCTGGGTCTCCAGCTCGACCAGCGTCTGCGCCAACTCCACCGACGCCACCGGCGTCAACAGGGCATCCAGCAGCCTCTCGACCGCGGCGCGGAAAAACTTGACCGCGTCAGCCAAGCAACTCTCGGACAGCAACTCTCGGACATAACCCGAGAATAGAACGAGGGTACGACAGAACTGCGTGGTACGAGCAAGGCAGAAACTGGCTGCCGAGGCCGGGGCCGCTTCTGGGGCCGTCGAGCGCGGATCGCCGAGACGGTTCAGATCGTCGGTTGCGCCGTGTCGGGCCAAGGCCGCCCACTGAGGATGCAGAACTCGTTGCCCTCGGGGTCGGCCAGCACCACCCACGGCTGCTCCTGCTGCCCGACGTCGGCCTGCCGCGCGCCGAGGGACAGGAGCCGTTCGACTTCCGCGCGCTGATCGGTTGGACGGAAGTCGGGGTGGAGCCGGTTCTTGCCTGCTTTCTGCTCGGGCACCGGCACGAACAACAGCCCCGGCAGCCGGTCCGGCGCCGGCCTGATCTCGAACTCGTCCGCGGCGTCGCTCACGACTACCCATTCGAGGGCTTCGGCCCACCATCGGCCGAGCGCGACTGGATCGTGGGCGTCGACGACGATCTGCTCCCAGATGAGATCCACGACGCGCACTCTGCCAGGTGGGCTCGTGCACCGCCGGGCGCTGCACCGTCGACATGAGCGGACGCGGATGATGGGCGCGGTGACCTCCTCGACGCGACCGTGGCCACCCGGCGCCGTGACGGGCATCGGCTCGCTGCCTGGCGACGATCCGGCCGACACCGCGGCGCTCGTCGTCGGCGAGCTGCCCGACCTGCCCCATCTGGCCGAGCTGCCGGCGCGCGGCGCCGGCGCGGACATGATCGGTCGCACCGCGGCGCTGCTGGTCGACCTGCCGGTGGAGATCGTCCCTTCGGGCTGGCGATTGGCCGCGCACGCCGGGCGCGACCTGCGCCGGGCCCGCGACTTCCTGGCCTACGACCTCGACGCCCTGGAAGCCGCCGCGGCCGGGGCCGGCGCGCTGAAGACGCAGGCGGCCGGCCCGTGGACCCTCGCCGCGCACCTCGAGCTGCCGAACGGCCACAAGGTGGTGAGCGACCCCGGCGCCACCCGCGATCTCGCGGAATCCTTGGCCGAAGGTCTTGCGGTGCACCTCGCCGACCTGTCGGCGCGCGTTTCCGGAGTGCAGCCGGTGCTCCAGCTCGACGAGCCGTCGGTGCCCGCGGTGCTCGGCGGCCGCGTGTCCACGCCGTCGGGCTACGGCACAATCCGCTCGGTCGAGGAGAGCGTCGTCGAGCAGACGCTCGCCGGCGTGCTGGCCGTCGCCGCAGCCGGCGCGCGGGTCGTGCACAGCTGCGGGGCGGACGTGCCGATCGAGCTGCTGCGCCGGGCCGGCGCGGACGCGATCTCCCTCGACGCGAGCCTGCTCACCCAGGCCGATTTCGACGCGCTCGGCGAAGCCGTCGACGCCGGGGTGAGCCTGTGGCTAGGCCTGCTCCCGTCGACCGACGCGGCAATCACCCTCGACACCGCCCGCGGCCCGCTCGACCGGTTGTGGTCGCAGCTGGGGTTCCCGCCCGCCCTGCTTGCCCGCACCGTCGTGCCGACGCCCGCGTGCGGCCTCGCCGGCGCGAGCCCCGCCTATGTCCGACGAGCGCTCGCGCTGCTGCGCGACCTCGGCAAGGACATGATCGACCGGCAGTGACGTCGGTCTGTCAGCAGGGCTCGCTATCGTCTCGGCCATGTCGGACGGGCGGGTGGCGAACGGACGGGTGGCGGACGGGCGCACGATCGACGACGCGGCCGTCGACGTGATCGCGCCCCCGCTCGACGACGCCCGCGTCGAGCACGCGCGACTCGCTCAGGTGCTCGACGAGCACCAGTACCGCTATTACATCCTGGACGCGCCGACCGCCAGCGACGCCGAGTACGACGAGTCGATGCGCCGGCTGCAGGCCCTGGAGGACGCGTTCCCCGAGCTGCGCACGCCGTCCTCGCCGACGCAGCGGGTGGGCGGCACGTACTCGACGCAGTTCACCGCGGTCGACCACCTCGAACGGCTGCTCAGCCTGGACAACGTCTTCACCGCCGACGAACTGAACGCGTGGGCGCAGCGGCTCGAGCGCGACATCGGCGCGGTGCCCGACTATCTCTGCGAGCTGAAGGTCGACGGCCTCGCGGTCGACCTCGTCTACGAGAACGGCCGACTCCTGCGCGGCGCCACCCGCGGCGACGGCCGCACCGGCGAGGACGTCACGCCCAACATCCGCACGATCGCGAATGTCCCGGACCGCATTGGCGGCGCTGACGGCGCGGACGTCCCACAGCTGCTTGAGGTGCGCGGCGAGGTGTACTTTCCGGTCGCCGAGTTCGAGTCGCTGAACGCCTCGTTGGTCGAGGCGGGCAAGGCGCCGTTCGCGAACCCGCGCAACACCGCGGCGGGCTCCCTGCGGCAAAAGGATCCGCGGGTGACCGCGAGCCGGCGCCTGGCGCTCGTGCTGCACGGCGTCGGCCGGGTCTTGGGCGGCCCGAAGGTTGAGCGGCAGTCCGAGTGGTACGCCCGGCTCGCGGACTGGGGATTGCCGACGTCGCCGCGGTGTCGCGTGCTGCCCGACCTCGCCGCGGTGCAGGACTTCATCGAGGACTACCGCGTCCACCGGCACGACGTCGAGCACGAGATCGACGGGGTGGTGATCAAGGTCGACCAGCTGTCGTTGCAGCGCCAGCTCGGCGCGACCAGTCGCGCGCCGCGCTGGGCGATCGCGTACAAATACCCGCCCGAAGAGGTCAACACCAAGCTGCTCGACATCCAGGTCAACGTCGGGCGAACCGGCCGGGTGACGCCGTTCGGGCTGATGACACCGGTCAAGGTCGCCGGCTCCACGGTCGAGATGGCGACGCTGCACAACATGCACGAGGTCGAGCGCAAGGGTGTGCTCATCGGCGACACCGTCGTGCTGCGCAAGGCCGGCGACGTCATCCCCGAGATCGTCGGGCCGGTCGTCGCCCTGCGCGACGGCAGCGAGCGGCCGTTCGTGATGCCGACCCGCTGCCCGTCGTGCGACACCGAGCTCAAGCCGGAGAAGGAGGGCGATAAGGACATCCGCTGTCCCAACACCCGCTATTGCCCCGCGCAGTTGCGCGAACGGCTGTTCAGCCTGGCTTCGCGGTCCGCACTCGACATCGAGGCGCTCGGCTACGAGGGCGCGAACGCTCTGCTCGAGAGCGCGGCCATCGCCGACGAGGGCGACCTCTTCGCGCTCGCGCCGGACCTCGACGGCGACGACTCGGCTGCGCGCGAACTGCTGTCGGGCGTCGCCGCGTACACCCGCGCGGCGAAGAAGTCCGATCCGCCCGAACGCGTGCGCGACGGCCGGGTGCTGTCGGCCAACGGCGAGAAGTTGATCGCGAATCTCGCGACGGCGCGCAACCGGCCGCTCTGGCGAATCCTGGTCGCGCTCTCGATCCGCCATGTGGGGCCGACGGCCGCGCGCGCTCTTGCCAGCGAGTTCGGCGCCATGACCGCGGTGCGGGCGGCCACCGTCGAGCAGCTGGCCGCCGCGGGAGGCGTCGGCCCGATCATCGCCGAGGCCGTTGTCGAGTGGTTCGACGTGGATTGGCATGCGCTGATCGTCGACAAGTGGGCCGCTGCCGGCGTGCGGATGGCCGACGAGGTGGACGACTCGGCGCCGCGCACGCTGGCCGGACTCACCGTCGTCGTGACCGGCTCGCTGGCCGGGTTCTCCCGCGACCAGGCGAAAGAGGCGATCCTGTCCCACGGCGGAAAGGCCTCGGGCTCGGTGTCGAAGAAGACCGATTACGTGGTGGTGGGCGAGAACGCCGGGACGAAGGCGGAAAGGGCAGCCGAACTGGGGTTGCGCATCCTCGACGAGGACGGTTTCCGCGCGCTGCTCGCCGACGGCCCGCCCGCCGAGGAGCCTGCCGCCGAGGAGCCGCCCGCCGAGGAGCCTGCCGGCGAGGAGCCTGCCGGCGAGGTCCCGGAAGGAGGAACGCAGTGACCGCGACGCGAACGACGACGGCGCGGCCGCCCGCGCAACCCGGTGCGGGCCGCACCTGGTCCGCCGCCCGCGTGGTGACGTTCTGGGTCGTGCTCGGCCTCTACCTCGCGCTGACCGTGCTGATCATCCTCCCGTCGCCGGTGATCGACCTGGACCAGAAGCTGTACGGCTTGCATCTGCACGTGCACCACCCGTCGTACTACCGCTTGATCTACTACTTCGAGCTGTTCGGCCAGCGCGGGCCGGCGACCATCTCGTTCCTGCCGTTCTTCCTGTGGGTCTGTTGGCGCACGCGCAGCACCCGGCCGCTCGTGATGCTGTTCACGTCGCTGATCCTGCTGAATCTGAGCGTGGGGATCGTCAAGGTGGTCACCAGCCGGCTCGGGCCGCAGCAGAGCCGGTTCGCCCACGAGGTCTTCATGGGCGGGGACATCTATCCCTCCGGGCACGTGTCCAACGTCGTGGTGCTGTACGGAATCGTCGCCTGGACCTCGCTGCGATTTCGCAAGAGCGCGGTCGCGGCGGCGGTGTTCCTGTCACTCGGCGTCAGCGCCGGCACCGTCTACCTCAACACGCACTGGTTCAGCGATCTCATCGCCGGGCTGCTCGCCGGCGCGGTGGTGCTGCTCGGCTTGCCGACAGTGCTGCCCACCGCCCAGGAGTGGGCCGACGAGTTCGTGGGCTGGCTCGGTCGTCGCTGGCGATGGGTCGCCTGGCTGGACCCGACGCCACGTTTCGAGCCGGCCGGGTCCCCCGTGCCCCCTGACGCGCTCAGGGACCCGGCCCCACCGGCGCCGGCGGGGTGACGCTGGCCGCGATCGCGGCCAGGTGGGCCAGCCGCACCAATTCCGACGGGAGCCAGCGCAGTCCGGGACGGCCGACCAGGAGCGCGGCCTTGCCGAACGGCGCGACGGCGAGCTCGGTGCCGAGGCGGTCCCAGTCGGCAGGCGCCCATTCCGCGGCAGCGTCCAGCTGGCGGGCCGGGCCCGGCGGCCACCACGGCATGGCCAGCGTGTGCAGCTCGGGCGCGGCCCCGCCCCGGGCCAGGACCTGCCCCTTGCCGTCGACGGCGTCGCCGGCGACCGGCTCGCTGAGCACCAGCGCCCAGCCGGCCCGAAACACCCGTGCGACACCGTCGGCAAGCAGCGGCAGACTCGACTGCGGCTCCCGCGCGAGCGATTCGAGCAGTTCCAGCTCACGGTGCGGGTCGAGCTGGCCGGCGTACGGGCGGATCGACTCCACCTGGACCCCGGCGACCGTCGCGGCGGCGCTCACCAGCGTGTCGGCCAGCCGATCTGCGGGCAGTTCCACGACGAGGTCGTCGGTCGCCTTGCCCGCGGAGCGTTCGATGACGTCCACACTCAGGATGTCCGCGCCCGCGAGTCCGAGGGCCGACGCGACCGCGCCGAGCGCGCCCGGCCGATCGGGCAGCACGAGGCGCAGCAGGTAGGACACGGCCGCCAGCCTGCCGCATGGACGTGTCACCCCGGTTACGGGTACCTCCCGCCTCGGTGTCTGAGATGGTCGAGATCGGCCCCCCTGAAGCGACCATCTCGGGCACCAAGGCAGGGGACCTGGTGGAACGTAGACTTCGACGTCGTGTCCGACTCTTCCAGCGCATCCCCGCCCGGCCGGATCAGCCGCGCCGACGTCGCCCATCTCGCCCGGCTCGCGCGGCTCGCCGTGACCGAGGACGAGCTCGACGTCTTCGCCGGCCAACTGGACGTGATCCTCGGCGCGGTGGCCAGGGTGCGCGAGGTCGCCGCCGACGACATCGCGCCCATGTCGCACGCGGTGCCGATGACCAACGTCTACCGGCCGGACGTCGTGCGCCCGTCGCTGCCCCGCGAGGCCGTCCTCGCCGGCGCCCCCTCGGTCGAGGACGACAAGTTCCGCGTGCCGCGCATCCTCACCGAGGAGGCCTGATGGGCGCCGCGGGCGGCGACCTGACGACGATGACGGCCGCGGCTCTGGCGGCGCTGGTCGCCGACGGGTCGGCCTCCGCCGTGGAGGTCGCGCAGGCCCACCTGGACCGAGTCGACGCCGTCGATGGCAGCGTTCACGCGTTCCTGCACGTCGACGCGGACGGCGCGCTCGCCGCGGCGCGCGCGGTGGACGACGCGCGGGCGGCCGGCCGCCCCCTCGGCCCGCTGGCCGGCGTCCCGCTCGCGATGAAGGACGTCGTCGTCACGGCCGGGGTGCCGACGACGGCCGGCTCGAAGATCCTGCAGGGCTGGGCGCCGCCGTACGACGCGACTATCGCCACCCGGATCAAGGACGCCGGCATCGTCATGCTCGGCAAGACCAACATGGACGAGTTCGCGATGGGCTCGTCGACCGAGAACTCCGCGTACGGGCCGACGCACAACCCGTGGGACCTCACCCGGATCCCCGGCGGCTCAGGCGGCGGGTCCGCGGCCGCCCTAGCCGCGTTCGAGGCGCCCCTCGCCATCGGCACCGACACCGGCGGCTCGATCCGCCAGCCCGCCGCGGTCACCGGCACGGTCGGTGCAAAGCCCACTTACGGCGGCGTGTCGCGCTACGGCCTCGTCGCGCTCGCCTCGTCACTCGACCAGGCCGGGCCGTGCGCGCGGACGGTGCTCGACGCCGCGCTGCTGCACGAGGTGATCGGCGGGCACGACCCGCTCGACTCGACGTCGATCGCCGCGCCGGTGCCGGCTGTCGTGGCGGCCGCGCGCGAGGGCGCGCGCGGGGATCTGCGCGGCGTGCGGGTGGGCGTCGTGCGCGAGCTCGGCGGGGAGGGTTACCAGGCCGGCGTGCTGGCGTCGTTCGACGCGGCGGTGACGACGTTGCGCGGCCTCGGCGCCGAGGTCGTGGAGGTCAGCTGCCCGAACTTCCAGTACGCGCTCGCCGCGTACTACCTGATCCTGCCGAGCGAGTGCTCGTCGAACCTCGCGAAGTTCGACTCCGTGCGCTACGGGCTGCGGGTCGGCGACGACGGCGTCAACTCCCTCGAGGACGTCATGTCGCTCACTCGCGAGGCCGGCTTCGGGCCGGAGGTCAAGCGCCGGATCATGATTGGCACGTACGCGCTGTCGTCCGGGTACTACGACGCGTACTACGGGCAGGCGCAGAAGGTGCGCACGTTGATCGCCCGCGACTTCTTGGCCGCGTTCGAGGCGGCCGACGTGCTCGTGTCGCCGACGTCGCCGTTCGTCGCGTTCGGCATCGGCGAGCGGGTCGCGGACCCGATGGCGATGTACGTCAACGACCTGTGCACGCTGCCCGCGTCGTTGGCCGGGACCCCTGCCATCTCCGTGCCTTGCGGGTTGTCGGAGGGGCTGCCGGTCGGGTTGCAGATCATGGCGCCGGCGCTCGCCGACGACCGCTGCTACCGGGTCGCCGCCGCCTTCGAGGCGGCCGTCGCCCCCGTCCTCGCCCGCATCCCGGAGCTGGTCAGATGACCTACGAATCGGTGCTTGAGACGTACCAGCCGGTGATCGGGCTCGAGACGCACGTCGAGCTCGGCACCGTGTCGAAGATGTTCTGCGGTTGCTCGACGCAGTTCGGCGCCGAGCCGAACACGCACGTCTGCCCGGTCTGCCTCGGCCTGCCCGGGGCGCTCCCCGTGGCGAACGAGAAGGCGATCGAGTCCACCATCCGCATCGGCCTCGCGCTGAACTGCTCGATCGCGTCGTGGTGCCGCTTCGCGCGCAAGAACTACTTCTATCCGGACATGCCGAAGAACTTCCAGACCTCGCAGTACGACGAGCCGTTGTGCGTCGAGGGCTATCTGGACGTGGTGGTCGGCGACCACACCGTGCGGGTTGGTATTGAGCGGGTGCATCTCGAGGAAGACACCGGCAAGAACACCCACGTCGGCGTCTCGGGTCGCATCCACGGCGCCGATCACTCGCTCGTCGACTACAACCGCGCCGGCATCCCGCTCGTCGAGATCGTCACAAAGCCGGTCGAGGGGACGGGCGCGCTCGCGCCGGAGACCGCCCGCGCATACGTCGCCGAGTTGCGTGACATCCTGCGCACGCTCGAGGTCAGCGACGTGCGGATGGAGCAGGGTTCGCTGCGCTGCGACGTCAACACCTCGCTGAATCGGCCGGGGGCGCCATGGGGCACCCGCACGGAGACCAAGAACGTCAACTCGCTGCGCTCGGTGGAGCGCGCGGTGCGCTCGGAGATCCTGCGGCAGGCGGACATCCTCGACGCCGGCGGCCGCATCAAGCAGGAGACCCGGCACTTCTCCGAGCAGAGCGGCGACACCCGGCCCGGCCGCAGCAAGGAAGAGGCGACCGACTACCGGTATTTCCCCGAGCCCGACCTCGTGCCGATGGCGCCGGACGTCGACTGGGTCGAGTCGCTGCGAACCGGGCTGCCCGAGCTCCCGGCGGCGCGCCGCGTCCGGCTGCGCGACGTCCTCGGGGTCAGCGTCGAGGACATGATCCACATGACGAATGCCGGCGTGGTCGACGCGGTGGGCGCCACCGTCGACGCCGGCGCGCCGGTCGGCGAGGCGCGTAACTGGTGGCTCGGCTACCTGGCGCAGCGGGCCAACGAGCAGGAGATCGGCGCCGCCGAGCTGCCGATCACCCCGGCGCAGGTCGCCCGGGTCATCGCCCTCGTGGCCGACGGCTCGCTGTCGGTTGCGCTCGCCCGGCAGGTCGTCGACGGCGTGCTGGAGACCGGCGCGGACGTCGACGCCGTCATCGCCGAACGCGGGCTGCAGGTCGTCTCGGACGCCGGCGCGCTGGAACAGGCGGCCGACGACGCGATCGCGGCGAACCCCGATGTCGCGGGCAAGGTTCGCGGCGGGAAGGTCGCCGCGGTCGGCGCGCTCGTCGGCGCGGTCATGAAGGCGACCCGCGGCCAGGCCGACGCCGCCGCGGTGAAGGACATCCTGCTGGCCAAGCTGGACGCGTCGTGAACGCCTACGGCCGCGCGGCGCTGGCCGGCCTGGCCACCGGCGGCCGCACCTTCAGCGCGCTGTCCTTGCTCGTCGCGCGTCCGCGCCGAGGCGACCCGCTACCTAAGCGGCTCACCTCCTCGGCTGCCCGGCACATCGTGACGACCAGCGCGTGGGGCGAGGTGATCGGCGACAAGCTGCCGATGACACCGTCGCGCACCGCGCCTCCCTCGCTGGCCGGCCGGATCGCCACAGCGGCCCTGTGCGGCTTCGTGCTGGGCCGCCGCGCCGGTGTCGCGCCCGCGCGGACGGTCGCGCTGAGCGCGGCGGCGGCGGCCAGCTGGTCCTTCGGCGGTGTCCGCTACCGCGCGGTCGCGGCGAAGGCGTTGGGCAGCGACCTGCCCGGCGCGCTGCTCGAAGACGTCGCCGCGTACGCCGCCGCGCGCGCCGCGTTCGCTTGATGCGGCGACGCCTCGCGGCGGTGGTCTCAAGCGCGGTGGCGCTCCGCTCGGTAGCGTTGTTCGCGGTGGTGTTGTTCGCGGTGGTGTTGTCGCCGGTGATGTCCGCGGCGCTGCCAGCGCAGGCGTCGACCCGGACCTCGCGTGTCGAGTGCCGGCTGAGCGACCCGCGCATCGACGAGGCCAGCGGCATCGCCCGCGGCATCCGCTCGCCCGGAGTGCTCTATGTCGAGAACGACAGCGGCGACGTCAACCGGTTCTTCGCCGTCGACCGTCGCACCTGCGCCACCGCCGCGGTCGTCACGGTGCCGGGCGCTGCGAACGTCGACTGGGAGGACCTCGCCGCCGCCCCGGACGCGCAGGGCACGCCATCGGTGTGGCTCGCCGACATCGGCGACAACGACGAGATCCGCAGCTCGGTCGAGGTTTATCGCGTGGACGAGCCGCGGATTGCCGCCGGCAGCCGCGACCGGGCGGTCAAGGCCGCGACCGCCGACGAGTGGCGGCTGCGCTATCCCGACGGCGCGCACAATGCCGAGTCCTTCGCCGTAACGCCGGACGGGGTCGGCTATATCGTCACGAAGTCAGTGCTCGGCCAGTCGGAGGTCTTCCGGCTGCCCGCGAAGCCGGACCGGCGCCGGGTGCAGACTCTGCAGCGCGTCGGCGCGATCCCGTTCAACCCCACCGGCACCGACGACCCGTTCGGCATGCCCGGCGAGCTGACGGCCACCGGAGCGGCGTTCTCGCGCAACGGCGCGGTGTTCGCCGTCCGGACCTACAGCGATGCCTACTTCTGGCCGGTCCGCGACGGCGACCTCGCCGATGCCCTGAAGTCCGCGCCGAAGCGGGTCGCGCTGCCTCGGCAGCGTCAGGGCGAGGGCATCGCACTGGACGGCGACCACGTGCTGCTCGACTCCGAGGGCGTCGGCACGTCGATCGACACGATCGCGGCGCCGCGGCTGGCCACGCCGAGCGTTCCGCGCGGCACGTCGCCAGCGACGGACTCCCGCGCCACCCCGGCGTTGGCCTCCGGCTCGGCGGCCGCACAGTCGCCGTCGGCCACGGGCAGCTCGTCGTCCGCGTCCGGCTCGAAGGGCGGCAGCGGCAGCTGGCTGCCCGGCCTGGTGATCCTCGCTCTGGCGTTGGTCGGCGCGGGCGCCTGGTGGATCGCGCAACTGCGCCGCCCGGCGCGCTGACGGCAGCGTCATTCAGGGCACTATCGGCATATGCCCCTCGCCGCGAAGCACGAGGCCACCACCATCACGATCTGGATCGTCGTCGGCGTGGTGGCGCTGCTGGTCGTCGCCGCCGTGCTGCGGCGGGTGTTTCACAAGCGGGGCATGCGCGAGCCGATGATCGTCCGGCTGCTCAACCGGATCTCCGACCGCTTCGTCAACGCCGTCAAGCGTCCGTTGACGATCGCGGTGCTCGACGAGGTCGCCGAGGTGCTGCGCACCGGCCACTACACCCGCAACATCGCCTCCGCGCTCGAGGAGAACCGCGAGGAGATCAAGCAGATGGTGCTCGAGAAGATCAAGGACGATCCGACGGCCGGGCGGGTGAACCTCATCCCGTTCCACGACCGGATCATCGAACAGGCCAGCGACACGACGCTGCGGGTGCTGCTCGAGATCCTGACCGACCCGCGTACCGACGAGTTGGTCTCAGACATGCTGCGCGACAACGTGACCCAGATCCGCCGCGCGGTCCGCGAACGGGACAGTTGACCACCAGCGCGGGCAGCGTCTGGCGGGGCTGAGTCAGGCGGGGGCCGGGTCAGGCGGGATTGCTGCCGCCGCCCTGCGGCGGCAGGATCCGAAGCACCCGCTCGTCGGCGGCGACCGGGTTGCCCTTGCCGTCGCGGTTGGACGTCGTCAGCCACAGCGCGCCGTCGTCGGCGGCGACGACCGTCCGCAGCCGGCCGTATTTGCCGGTCAGGCTCGCCGAGAACGCGCCGACCGCCGGCGCCGCGGAGCCGCCGCCGACGCGGGCGGACAGCAGGGCCCGGCCGTCGAGCGTCGTCACGTGCAGCACCCCGTCCTGGATCGCGCAGCCGCCAGGCGCGGTGTCGGGCGCCGGCAGCGTGGCGGCCGGCGGGCGACCAGCGCCCGACGTCGCGTCGTAGCTCGCGCCGGCGGCGAGCGCGTTGACCTCGGCCGGTGAGCCGGCGCCGCCAGGCTGAGTCTCGAACACGGCTGTGCCGTCGGCCGTGCACAGCCCGTCGACCTCGGAGTGGCCGGACGTCCAGACCGCCGAGCCCGGCCGCGGATTGCCCGGCGCCGCGCCGCCGATGTCGGTCACCCGCAGCACCTTGCCGGCGAGGCTGCGCGGGTTGGTCGCTGCGCGGGGGTCGCCGGCGTCGCCGGTGCCGATGTAGAGCCGGCCGTCCGCGCCGAACGCGATCCGGCCGGTGTTGCCGGTGCGGCCCTTCGGGATGCCGGCGAGCACCGGGGTGACCGGCCCGGTCAACGTGAAGTCGACGACGCGGTTGTCGGTCTTCGTCGTGATGTAGGCGTAGATGAGGCCGTCCTGGTCGTAGGTCGGCGACAGCGCGAGGTCGAGCAGACCGCCGTCGCCGCTCGTGTCGAGCCCGGTGAGCGTCCGCACGGTCGGCACCGGCCGGCCGGGGGTCGGCTGAACCCGCACGATGCGCCCGGTGGCGCGCTCGCCGACGAGCGCGGTGTTGTCCGGCAGGACGGCCAGCCCGACCGGCGAGGTCAGGTGCGTGGCCACGACGTCGGGATCGCCCTGACCCGCCGCGCCGGACGACGATCCGCCGCCGATCCCGCCCGGGGCCGGGCGCTGGGCGCTGCTCGACTGCCCCGGCTGCGGGATGATCGGGGTCAGCTGGATGCCGGGCCCCTCGCCAGCGGTGCCGAAGTCCGGGCTGGGCGCCCAGGTCGGCGTCTGCGCGGCGCGGGCCGACGTGCAGCCGGCCAGCAGCGCGGCCGCCGCCACGAGCAGCCCCAGTCGCGAACGTCGCACCGCCCCAGTGTGCCTGGCGTCGCTGTGGCCGCGTCGAGACCGTTTCGTTGCCGTGTCCTCAGCGCGCTGGGGGCGTCGGTCGGCGAAGATCCGACGGGGCTGATAAGTCCTCGATCGGCTGATCGAGGAGGGGAGGGGACGCGCTGATGGACAACTTGCCGAGCCGTCGAAGCGTGCTGCGTCTTGGCGCTGCCGCCATCGCGCCGCTGGCGGCCGCCGGGTTCGGCGAAGCGCTGCTGCCGGCCGCCGCGCACGCCGCCGACGGCACGCGCCGCCCGCCGCCGTGGACGCGCGAATGGCGGCATGCGATCCGCGATCTGCGGCAGTTCCGGCATCGCTGCCCGGCGGTCCACTTCCCGCGCCGGGCCTTGATGCTGACGATCGACGACGGTCCGAGCCGGGTGTGGACGCCGCGCTATCTCCGGCTGCTCGCGAAGCACGACGTGCGGGCCACCTTCTGCATGATCGGCGAGCAGATCCACCCCAACCGGCACATCGCCCGCGAGGTCGTCGAGCACGGCCATGTCATCGCGAACCACACATGGGACCACGACGAGCAGCTGACGTACGCGTCGCCACGGCACATCCGGTCGGAGATCAGCCGGACGACACACGCCATCCACCACGCGACCGGCTTCGTGCCGAGCCAGTTCCGCGCCCCCGGCGGCACTTGGGGCCCTGCGCTGCTCGCCGAGTTGCACCGGCAACGGCTCATGCCGCTCGGCTGGGACGTCGACCCGCAGGATTGGGCGCTGCCCGGCGTGGCCGCGATCGAGCACACGATGCTCACCGCGCGCAGCGGCGACATCATCCTGTGCCACGACGGCGGAGGAAATCGCGCGGAGACCTACGCGGCGTTGAAGCGGGTCATCCCGGTGCTGCTGCGCCGCGGCCACACGTTCGTCACCCTTCCCGCGCCGCAGCCGAAGCGCTGATCGAGACGGACGCGTTCCACTCGGAGGCGTCGAGTCGACACATCCTGGTCGTTAGGCTCAAGGCGTGCTGATCTGCGTTCCCTCCGAGTCTGGACGCAAGCTGCTCGGCGATCCGCCGGACGGTGTCGAGCTGATCGTCTGGAACGGCTCGGGCGAGGCGCCGAGGCGGGCTGACGAGATCGAGTTCCTCATCGGCCGGGACGACCTCATGCCGCCGCCGCGGGAGGCCTTGGCCGCCCTCGCCGCGCTGCAAGTCGTCCAATCCCCGTCAGCGGGCGTCGACGCCTGGCTGCCCTTGGTGCCGGACGGCGTGCGGCTGTGCAGCGCGCGCGGCGCGCACGGCCCGTCGACGGCCGAAGTCGCCGTCGCCGGCGCGATCGCCGTACTGCGCAGGTTTCCCGAGCTCGTGCAGGCGCAGGCGGCGAGGCAGTGGCAGCGCTCCGACGCGGACACGCTGGCCGATCGGAAGGTGCTCGTCCTCGGCGCCGGCGACATCGGCGAGCGGGTCGCCGTGGCGATGCGCGCCTTCGACGCCGAGGTGACGCTGGTGGCCCGGCACGGGCGTGCCGGCGTGCGCGAACTCGCCGACCTCCCCGCCCTGCTGCCGGAGGCGCAGGTCGTGGTGCTCTCGCTGCCGCACACGCCGGAGAGCGATCATTTGGTCGACGCCGGCTTCCTGGCCGCGCTGCCCGACGGCGCGCTGGTCGTCAACGTGTCGCGCGGCGGCATCGTCGACACCGACGCGCTGCTCGCCGAGCTGACGAGCGGCCGGTTGCGCGCCTTCCTCGACGTCACCGACCCCGAGCCGCTGCCCGCGGACCATCCCCTGTGGACGGCGCCCAACCTAATGGTGACGCCGCACATCGGCGGCGCGACGACCGCCCGCGAGCGTCGGGTCTACCGACTCGTCCGCGAGCAGATCCGCCGCTACGCGGCGGGGGAGCCGCTGCTCAACGAGGTCGACGGGTACTGACGGCTGTGCCGCTCGCGGCCGGGTCGGCCCGACGTCACCCCGGCGTGCTCAGCGCCGCCGGCGGCGCTGCGGAGCGTGCTTCGGCTTCGGGTCGGCGAGCTCGGGCAGCCGCCCGCCGCTGGTCCGCGACAGCGCGCCGAGCTCGGTGACGTGCACGCAGGGCAGCCGCAGCGCGCCGCCGTCGCTCACCGCGTACACGCTGCGGCCGCGCACAAACAGCCCGCGAATGTCGTCCCACGGCAGCCGCCGGGAACCGAACGCGGCCCGCACCCGCAACCCGGTCGAGTCGGCGAAGGTGGCCGTCCGGGCGATGAACACCGCGGCCGCGATCGGCGCCAGCAGCACGAGCGTCTGCCAGCCGACCGGCAGCGGGTCGCCGTTGTCGTTGCCGCCGTTGTTCGTCGTCAGGTCGAGGTTCGAGAAGGCGATCGGCGCCGAGCCGAACAGCAGGAACAGCACCACCAGGTATGCCGCCGGCGACAACCGGAATGCGCGCGCAGTCGCGTCCGAGGCCGAGCTCACGTCTGCACGGTAACCCGTATCGTTTGGCCGGTGACCAGCGAGGAGACCGGCCCTGCCCGGCCCGCCCACCGAAAGCCGCACAGCGCCGTCGTCACCGACGGCATCGAGCGCGCCGCCGCCCGCGGCATGCTCCGCGCGGTGGGCATGGGCGACGACGACTGGCGAAAGCCGCAGATCGGCGTCGCCTCGTCGTGGAACGAGATCACGCCGTGCAACTTGTCGCTCGACCGGCTCGCGAAGCAGGCGAAGGTCGGCGTCAAGGGCGCGGACGGGTTCCCGCTGGAGTTCGGCACGATCTCGGTGTCCGACGGCATCTCGATGGGCCACAGCGGCATGCACTACTCGCTGGTGTCCCGCGAGGTGATCGCCGACTCGGTCGAGACGGTGTTCCGGGCCGAGCAGCTCGACGGCGGGGTGCTGCTCGCCGGCTGCGACAAGTCGTTGCCCGGGATGCTGATGGCCGCCGCGCGACTCGACGTCGCCGCGGTGTTCCTGTATGCGGGCTCCACCCTGCCCGGCAAGCTCGGCGACCGCACCGTCACGATCATCGACGCGTTCGAGGCGGTGGGCGCGTGCCTCGCCGGGCGTATCACCCGGGAAGAGGTCGACGCCGTCGAGCGCGCGATCTGTCCCGGCGAAGGCGCCTGCGGCGGCATGTACACCGCCAACACAATGGCGTCCGCGGCCGAGGCCATGGGCATGTCCCTGCCCGGCAGCGCCGCGCCGCCGGCGCCGGACGCCCGCCGCGACGTCTACGCGGTGCGGTCCGGCGAGGCCGCCGTGCACCTCGTGGACGCCGGCGTCACCGCCCGCACGATCATGACCAAACACGCCTTCGAGAACGCGATCACCGTCGTGATGGCGCTCGGCGGCTCCACGAACGCCGTGCTGCACCTGCTGGCCATCGCCCGCGAGGCGAAGGTCGACCTCACCCTCGACGACTTCAACCGGATCGGCGACAAGGTGCCGCATCTCGCCGACGTCAAACCCTTCGGCGAATACGTCATGACCGACGTCGACGCCATCGGCGGCGTCCCGGTCGTGATGAAGGCGCTGCTGGACGCCGGTCTGCTGCACGGCGAGGCGCTCACCGTGACCGGGAAAACGGTGGCCGAGAACCTGCGGGACATCGCCCCGCCGGACCCGGACGGCAAGATCATCCATGCGATGAGCGACCCGATCCATCGCACCGGCGGACTGACGATCTTGCGCGGCTCGCTCGCGCCGGACGGCGCCGTCGTGAAGAGCGCCGGGTTCGACGCCGACAGCTTCGACGGGGTCGCGCGGGTGTTCGACCGCGAGCAGGCGGCCATGGAAGCGCTCGCTGCGGGCCGTCTGCAGTCCGGCGACGTCGTCGTCATCCGCTGGGAAGGGCCCAAGGGCGGCCCGGGCATGCGCGAGATGTTGCAGATCACCGGCGCGATCAAGGGCGCCGGGCTCGGCAAGGACGTCCTGCTGCTCACCGACGGCCGGTTCTCCGGCGGCACCACCGGGTTGTGCATCGGCCACATCGCGCCGGAAGCCGCGATGAGCGGGCCGATCGCGTTCGTCGAGGACGGCGACCGGATCCTTCTCGACATGGCCACGCGGACCCTCGACCTGCTCGTCGACGACGCCGAGCTCGAACGGCGACGGGCGAATTGGAAGCCGATCGAGCCGCAGTTCGACTTCGGCGTGCTTCGCAAGTACGCCAAGCTCGTCGGTTCCGCGGCGCACGGCGCCGTGTGCGACTAGACCGCGCTTCACGGCGAACGGTCACTCTGTGTAGCTAGTCCGACCGCGGGCTTAAATGCCGCGAGCGGGGCCGCCCGGGTGTGGGTGGCTCCGCTCGCTTCCCCGCGTGGCGGTGTGGGTTTAGCGGTGGCCGAAGTCGGTGGTGAGCCAGACTTTGTGGTGGATGCGGTCGATGAAGACGTCGATGCCGACGTTGCGGTAGTTCCGGCTGAGGATGTTTTGGCGGTGGTCGTTCATCGGCGGGCGCTCGTTGTACATGATCGTTTCGAGTTGGAGGACGGCGGCGGTGGAGATGCGGGAGTTCCAGGCGATGTTCTCTCCGGCGTAGGTCCAGTGGTAGCCGGCTTTGGTGATCCGGTTGGCGAAGAACGCCTCGTGCGGCAGTTGGTGGGACAGGGTGTTGGCCTGGGCCATCCGCAGGTTGTGCACTCGGGCGGAGTGCTTGAGTTTGCTGCTCATCGTGAGCGGGGCGAGGTGGTGGGCGCGGCGCTCGGCGTTCAGGGCGCGCTGGACCGCGACGGCGATCGAGGCTTCGTAGTGGGTGCGGGCGTGGCGCAGGGCCGGTGTGTGGGTGGCGGCGTCGGCGCTGGTGGTGCCGCCGATGAGGACGAGGGCGAAGGCGGCCAGCGAGGCGAGCACGGCGGTCAGGGCGGCCAGTCGGCGGCCCAGGCGGGCGCCGGCAAGCGCGGTGAGCCGGAGCGTGCAGCGGGGCGCGGTGAGCGTGTTCATGGGGGCACTCCTGGTCGAGGTGCGGTCTAGGACGACCCCCGCCAGACGTGCGATGCCGCCTGTTCGGCGACTGCCAGAACCCCATCCCCCCCGGGCGGTTCCTGGTAATCAGGGTTTACCCAAGGGCCAAAGGTCCCTCACTTGCAGTGACTAAGTTTTTACGAGAACCACACAAGGGCTAGCGCGGTCCCGGCCGACCGAGGCCGGCGGCTCGTCGTCCCCGGGGTGGTCCCGGGGTGGTCCCGGGGTCGTCCGGTCGTCGCCAGGTGGACGTCGCGCCGTTCAGTGGTTGTCCCGCGCGGGTCGGGAGCGGTAGTGTCGGCGCGTGCGTCGACTCGTACTCGTTATCGAGCGCGCCGCGTAGGCAAGCACCACACCTCGCGGCGCGCAACCCCTTCGTGCATTGGCACGGGGGGTTTTTTGTTGCAGTCACGAGGCAGCACTCGGCAGCCAAACCCGACGTAGGACCGGAAGAAAGCGATCGACCATGGCCGACACCCCCACCCCCCACAGCGAGACGATGACCGGCGCTCAGGCGCTGGTCCGGTCGCTTGAGGAGGTCGGCGCCGACGTCGTGTTCGGCATTCCGGGCGGGGCCATCCTGCCGGCGTACGACCCGCTCTACGACTCCACGAAGGTCCGGCACATCCTCGTCCGCCACGAGCAGGGCGCGGGACACGCCGCTGAGGGATACGCGCAGGCGAGCGGCAAGGTCGGCGTCTGCATGGCGACATCCGGGCCGGGCGCGACGAATCTCGTCACGCCGATCGCCGACGCCTATATGGACTCGGTGCCGATGGTGGCGATCACCGGCCAGGTCGGCCGTCCGATGATCGGGACCGACGCGTTCCAGGAGGCCGACATCTCCGGGATCACGCTGCCGATCACGAAGCACAACTTCCTGGTGCAGCGCGGCGAGGACATCGCCCAGGCGATCGCCGAGGCCTTCCACCTCGCCGCGACGGGCCGCCCTGGTCCCGTCCTCGTCGACCTGCCCAAGGACGTGCTGCAGGAGCCGACGTCATTCAGCTGGCCGCCGCGGCTCGACCTGCCCGGCTACCGTCCCGTGCTGCGCCCGCACGGCAAGCAGATCCGCGAGGCCGCCAAGCTCATCGCCGCCGCGCGACGGCCGGTGCTCTACGTCGGCGGCGGCGTGCTCAAGGGCCGCGCGACCGAGCAGCTGCGTCAGCTCGCGGACATCACCGGCATTCCGGTCGTCACCACGCTGATGGCCCGGGGCGCCTTCCCGGACAGCCACCGCCAGCACCTCGGCATGCCCGGCATGCACGGCTCGGTCGCCGCGGTCACGTCGCTGCAGAAGGCCGACCTGCTCATCGCGCTCGGCACCCGCTTCGACGACCGCGTGACCGGCCGGCTCGACAGCTTCGCGCCGCACGCGGCCGTCATCCACGCCGATATCGATCCGGCCGAGATCGGCAAGAACCGGGTGGCAGACGTCCCGATCGTCGGCGACGTCCGCGAGGTCTTGCTCGAGCTGATCCCGGCGATCGAGACGGAGTACGCCGCCGATCGCCGGGCCGACCTCACCGGTTGGTGGCGCCAGCTCGACCGGCTGCGCGAGACCTACCCGCGCGGCTACGACGACCCGGCCGACGGCGCGCTCGCGCCGCAGTACGTGATCGAGCGGATCGGCGAGATCGCCGGGCCGGAGGCGGTGTACGCGGCCGGTGTCGGCCAGCATCAGATGTGGGCCGCGCAGTTCATCAAGTACGAGCACCCCTATACCTGGCTCAACTCCGGCGGCGCCGGCACGATGGGCTACGCGGTGCCGGCCGCGATGGGCGCGAAGGTCGGCTGCCCGGACAAGCTCGTCTGGGCGATCGACGGCGACGGCTGCTTCCAGATGACCAATCAGGAACTCGCCACCTGCGCCATCGAGGGCATTCCGATCAAGGTGGCCGTGATCAACAACGGCAACCTCGGCATGGTGCGGCAGTGGCAGACGCTGTTCTACAACGAGCGGTACAGCCAGACCGAACTCGGCACCCACGGATCCGAGAGCTCGACCGGCCGCAAGACCAAGCGCATCCCCGACTTCGTGAAGCTCGCCGACGCGCTGGGCTGCATCGGGCTGCGCTGCGAGACCACGTCCGAAGTCGACGCGACGATCGAGAAGGCGATGGCGATCGACGACCAGCCGGTCGTCGTCGACTTCACCGTCGGCAAGGACGCCATGGTGTGGCCGATGGTCGCCGCGGGCGCGAGCAACGACGACATCCAGGCCGCGCGCGACATGCGCCCCGTGTGGGACGGCGACGAGTGAGCATCGATCCGACCCCCAGCGGCGCGACCATCCGGAACGAGGACCGATGAGCACCCACACGCTGTCCGTGCTGGTGGAGAACAAGCCCGGTGTCCTGACCCGGGTGGCCGGGCTCTTCGCCCGCCGCGGGTTCAATATCGAGTCCCTCGCCGTCGGGCCGACCGAGCACGCCAACGTCTCGCGCATCACGATCCTGGTCAGCGTCGAGGGGGCGGTGCTTGAGCAGGTGACCAAGCAGCTGAACAAGCTCATCAACGTGCTGAAGATCGTCGAGCTGGAGGAGAAGCAAGCAGTCCAGCGAGAACTGTTGCTCGTCAAGGTCCGCGCCGACGAGACGAGCCGGCGCGACGTGCTGCAGATCGCCGAGCTGTTCAAGGCGAAGATCGCCGACGTCGGCCCGGAAGCCCTGACCGTCGAACTCACCGGCCGGCCCGACAAGCTGGAGGCGATGCTGAAGATGCTCGAGCCGTACGGCATCCGCGAGATGGTGCAGTCCGGCATGGTCGCGCTCGGCCGCGGCCCACGATCGATGACCCAGACCGCGTTGCGCTCGGTCGAGCGCAGCGCCTAACCGAACACGACGGAAGAAGGAACGCCTCCGATGGCAGTGGAGATCTACTACGACGACGACGCCGACCTGTCACTGGTCCAGGGGCGCAAGGTCGCGGTCCTGGGGTACGGCAGCCAGGGGCACGCGCACGCGCTGTCGCTGCGCGACTCGGGCGTGGACGTGCGCGTCGGATTGCCGGAGGGCTCGCGCAGCCGGTCGAAGGCCGAGGACGAGGGCCTTCGTGTGCTGACCCCTGGCGAGGCGTGCGCCGAGGCCGACCTGATCATGGTGCTCGCGCCGGACCCGGCGCAGCGCGGTCTGTACGCCGAGGCGATCGAGCCCAACCTGCAGGACGGCGACGCGCTGTTCTTCAGCCACGGCTTCAACATCCGCTACGGCTACATCAAGCCGCCCGCGAACGTCGACGTGGTAATGGTCGCGCCGAAGGGACCCGGGCACTTGGTGCGCCGGCAGTTCGCCGACGGCAAGGGCGTTCCGGCGCTCGTCGCCGTCGAGCAGGACGCCACCGGCAACGCGCTCGCGCTCGGCCTGTCCTACGCGAAGGGCATCGGCGCGACGCGTGCCGGCGTGATCAAGACGACCTTCACCGAGGAGACCGAGACCGATCTGTTCGGCGAGCAGGCGGTGCTCTGCGGCGGCGCGTCGCAGCTGGTCATGTACGGCTTCGAGGTGCTGACCGAGGCTGGCTACGCCCCGGAGATCGCCTACTTCGAGTGCCTGCACGAGCTGAAGCTGATCGTCGACCTGATGTATGAGGGCGGCATCGCCAAGCAGCGCTGGTCGGTCTCGGACACCGCTGAGTACGGCGATTACGTGTCGGGGCCGCGGGTCATCGACCCGCACGTGAAGGAGAACATGCAGGCTGTCCTGCGCGACATCCAGGACGGCGCGTTCGCCGCCCGGTTCATCGCCGATCAGGACGCCGGCGCGCCGGAGTTCAAGGGCCTGCGCGCGAAGGGCGAGCAGCACCCGATCGAGGACGTCGGGCGCAAGCTGCGCGGGCTGATGTCCTGGGTCGCCTCCGACGACGACTACACCGAGGGCACCGCCGCGCGCTGACCCCGCCCTTACGCGACTTGTCCTCGCTTCGTCGGGCTGGCCGCCGCCGAAGCGCGGACAACTTGCCGACGGGTGGCCTCGATAGGGTTCGCCGTATGAGGCTGGCGGTCATTCCCGGGGACGGCATCGGCGTCGAGGTCACCGAGCAGGCGCTGCGCGTGCTCGACGCGGTCCTGCCCGGCGTCGACGCATCGCACTACGACCTCGGCGCGGCGCGCTGGCACCGCACCGGCGAGGTGCTGCCCGACTCGGTGCTCGACGAGATCGGCGGGCATGACGCGATCCTGCTCGGCGCGGTGGGCGACCCGTCGGTCCCGTCCGGCGTGCTCGAGCGCGGGCTGCTGCTGAAGCTGCGCTTCGCGCTCGACCACCACGTCAACTTGCGCCCGGCCAAGCTGTACCCCGGCGTGCGGACGCCGCTGGCCGGCGAGCCGGCCATCGACTTGGTCGTCGTCCGCGAGGGCACCGAGGGCCCATACGCCGGAAACGGGGGAGTGCTTCGCAAGGGCACCCCGCACGAGATCGCCACCGAGGTCAGCCTCAACACCGCCTTCGGCGTCGAGCGGGTGGTGCGCGACGCCTTCGCCCGGGCGCAGGCCCGCCCGCGCAAGCACCTCACCCTCGTGCACAAGAACAACGTGCTCGTGAACGCCGGCGACCTCTGGTTCCGCACCGTGCAGCAGGTGTCGACGGAGTTCGGCGACGTCACCGTCGCCTACAACCACGTCGACGCCGCGACGATCTATCTCGTCACCGACCCGGCCCGCTACGACGTGATCGTCACCGACAACCTGTTCGGCGACATCATCACCGACCTCGCCGCCGCGATCGCCGGCGGCATCGGCCTCGCGGCGAGCGGCAACCTCGACCTGAGCCACGCGCACCCGTCGATGTTCGAGCCGGTGCACGGCTCGGCGCCGGACATCGCCGGGCAGGGCAAGGCCGATCCGACCGCCGCGGTGCTGTCGGTGTCGATGCTGCTCGCGCACCTGGGCGAGGCAGCCGCGGCGCAGCGCGTGGAATCGGCCGTCGCCGCAGATCTCGCCTCGCGCGACCCGCGTCAGCCGGGTTCGACCGGCGAGATCGGCGAGCGGCTCGCCAAGGCCGCCGCCGGCTGAGTGGCTCGGCAGGTTGGGGTCGGGCTCCTGGCTCGCCGACGTCAGTGGTCAGTTAGGACCGACAGTGGTCACGTGCGGATGACCACTGACCGCGCAAACTGACCACTGACGCGCTCGACGCAGCTGTGGCAGACTGAGCACGTGCGCCCCACCTCGATCATTATCATCGGAGCGCGTCGGTAGCAGGTTCTTCACCGACGCGCCGACCCTCCGCATCCGCGGGGGGTTTTTTGTTGCTCTCGAATATCTAGGAAAACAGGGACTTGCCATGCAGACCGACGCCTTCCACGTCTTCGACACCACGCTGCGCGACGGCGCCCAGCGCGAGGGCATCACCTACTCGGTGGCCGACAAGCTCGCCGTCGCGCGGCTGCTCGACCAGATCGGCGTCGGCTTCATCGAGGGCGGCTGGCCCGGGGCGATGCCGAAGGACACCGAGTTCTTCGCCCGCGCGGCCGCCGGCGAGTTGACGCTGAGGCACGCGACGCTGGTCGCGTTCGGCGCGACCCGCAAGGCCGGCGTCCGGGTCGAGGACGACACGCAGGTCCGCGCGCTGATCGACTCGCAGGCGCCCGTCGTCACCCTGGTGGCGAAGTCCGACGTGTGGCACGTCGAGCGGGCCCTGCGCACCACGCTCGAGGAGAACCTCGCCATGGTGCGCGACACCGTCGCCTTCCTGCGCGCGCACGGCCGACGGGTGTTCCTCGACTGCGAGCACTTCTTCGACGGTTACAAGCACGACCCCGACTACGGCGTGCGGGTGCTCGATGCCGCAGCCGCGGCCGGCGCCGACGTCGGCGTCCTGTGCGACACCAACGGCGGCATGCTGCCGATGGGCGTGCACGACGTCGTCGCCGACATCGCCCGCCGCGCGGACATCCGGCTCGGCATCCACACCCAGGACGACACCGGCTGCGCCGTCGCCAACACCCTCGCCGCGGTCGACGCCGGCGCCACTCACGCGCAGGGCACCGCGAACGGCTACGGCGAGCGCGCCGGCAACGCCGACATCTTCGCCGTCATCGGCGGCCTGGTCACCAAGATGGGCCGCGACGTGCTGCCCGACGGCTGTCTCACCGAGCTCGTCCGCGTCGCGCACGCCATCGCCGAGATCGCGAACCTGGCGCCCGACACCCACGCGCCCTACGTCGGGGCGGCGGCGTTCGCGCACAAGGCCGGCCTGCATGCCAGCGCGATCAAGGTGTCGCCCGAGCTGTACAACCACCTCGACCCATCCGTGGTCGGCAACGGCCAGCGCATCCTGGTCACCGAGATGGCCGGCCGCGCGTCGGTCGAGCTCAAATCCCAAGAGCTCGGCGTCGACGTGTCGTCGCGCCCGGACGTCGTCAGCCGGGTCGTCGAGCGGGTCAAGGAGCGCGAGGCGGCGGGCTGGTCGTATGAGGCCGCGGACGCGTCGTTCGAGCTGCTGGTCCGCGACGAGTTGGCCGGGGCCGTCAGCACGCCGTTCGACCTCGAGTCCTACCGGGTGATCATCGACCGCCGCGAGGACGGCGCCCTGGTGAGCGAGGCGACGGTGAAGCTGCGCGCCGGCGGCCACCGGGTGATCTCGACCGAAGAGGGCAACGGCCCGGTCAACGCGCTGGACCGCGCGCTGCGGCGCGCGCTCGAGGGCGCGTATCCGCAGCTCGCGAAGATGGAGCTGACCGACTACAAGGTGCGGATCATGGCGGGCCGGCACGGCACCGACGCGGTCACCAGGGTGTTGATCGAGACGACGGACCGCGAGCGCGAGTGGACGACGGTCGGCGTGCACGGCAACGTCATCGAGGCGTCCTGGCTCGCGCTGCACGACGCGGTGCGTTTCGGCCTGCTCGGCTCGGCGACCCCGGCGCTCTAGCTGTCAGCGAGTGGGCAACGGTCACCCCGAGCGGGTGACGGTTACCGAGCAGGTGACGGTCAGCGAGTGGGTGACGGCCGGCGTGCCGGCGCCGGCCGCGGCCGGTCCTGCGCGAGGTCGTCCGCGCGCGCCCCGGCGAGCACACACGTGTCGCAGCTGTGGGCGCAGTCGGCGCCTGCTCCGTCGTGCGCGCAGACGTCGGCGGCAACGGCGCCGGCTGCCGGTCCCGCGTCGGCAGCGTCGTCCTGATCGACGATGTGCAGCTCGTCCGGGTCGTGCTCATGCCCGCAGCCGCACACTCGGCCGCCGCCGCCGCCGCCGGCGGCGCCGTGGGCGGCCAGCGCCGCCTCGAGCGCGTCATCGAGGCGTCGCTCGGCGATCTCGTCCTTGATCGATATCGCGACGCCCCACGACATCAACGCCAGCACGAGCGCGAGCACGAACGCGATGACCACGAAGGAGAGCACCAGGCCGCTGCTCAGGCCAGTGGCGGCCACGGCGCCGATCGCCACGAACAGCACGCTGAACAGGCCGAGGGTCGCGGCCAGCTGTCGACGTTTCGCGGCGGGCACCGCGGTCAGAGAGCTCACCCCGCGATTATGGCTGACCGGCCGCGGGGTCACCGACGCCGGAGCCGGCCGCCCACGTCGGTAGCCTCGTTCTTCGTGCGCATCGCCCGCTTCGTCCATCCCGGATCCGCCTCGGCGCCGGCCGGCGTGGCGTGGGGGACGGTTGAAGGACCCGCCGGCGCGGAGGTGGACGGGCTCACGGTGGCCGCGATCGCCGGCCACCCGTTCGGGGCGCTGGAGTTCACCGGCGACCGGTGGGCGCTGTCAGACGTCCGGCTGCTGTCGCCGTTCCTGCCGAGCAAGGTCGTCGCGATCGGGCGGAACTACGCCGCGCACAACGCGGAGATGGGCAACGACGCCCCGACCGCGCCGTTGATCTTCCTCAAACCATCGACCTCGGTGATCGGCGACGGCGATTCGATCCGGCTCCCGCCGTCCACCGCGCACGTGGACTTCGAGGGCGAGCTCGCCGTCGTCATCGGCACGCCGGCCCGCAATGTGACAGCGCAGGACGCGCTGCGGCACGTCTTCGGCTACGCCGCGGCAAACGACGTGACGGCTCGTGATCAGCAGCGCGAGGACGGCCAGTTCACCCGCGCGAAGGGGCACGACTCGTTCTGCCCGTTCGGACCGTGGGTCGAGACGGTGCTCGACCCGCGCGACCTGCGCCTGGTCACCCGGGTGAACGGCGAGGTGAAGCAGGACGCACGGACCAGCCAGCTGATCCACGACGTGGCGACGCAGATCGCTTTCATGTCGGCGGTGATGACGCTGCTGCCGGGCGACCTGATCCTCACCGGCACGCCGGCTGGCGTCGGCCCGATCGTCGCCGGCGACACCGTCAGCGTCGAGATCGAGGGCATCGGCACGCTGACCAATCCGGTGGTCGCAGCGTGAGCCGCACCCCACGCAATCGCTCGGCAAAGAACGCTTCACGATTCCGCGGAGACCCCGAATGAGCAGCCCAGCGTCCGATGTTCGCGTGCGGTTCTGCCCGTCGCCGACCGGCAATCCGCACGTCGGGCTGATCCGGACCTGCCTGTTCAACTGGGCCTACGCGCGGCACGTCGGCGGCACGTTCGTCTTCCGCGTGGAGGACACCGACGCCGCGCGCGATTCGGTGGAGTCGTATCACCAACTGCTGGACGCGCTGCGCTGGCTCGGCATGGACTGGGACGAGGGACCGGAGGTCGGCGGCCCCCACGGGCCGTACCGGCAGAGCGAACGCCGCGACATCTACCGCGACGTCGCCGGGCAGCTGGTCGCCGCCGGCCACCTGTACGAGTCGTACACGACCAATGAGGAAACCGAGGCGCGGCACCGCGCCGCCGGGCGGGACCCCAAACTCGGCTACGACAATTTCGACCGCACGCTCACCGAGGCGCAGCTCGCCGGGTATCGGGCCGAGGGCCGGCGGCCGGTGTTCCGGCTGCGGATGCCCGACCACGCCCTCACCTGGGATGACCTGGTGCGCGGCGAGGTCACCTTCGCCGCGGGGTCCGTCCCGGACTTCGTCGTCATCCGCGCCAACGGCGATCCGCTGTACACGCTGGTCAATCCGGTGGACGACGCGCTGATGCGCATCACCCATGTGCTGCGCGGTGAGGACTTGCTGCCGTCGACGCCGCGGCAGCTCGCGCTCTACCGCGCGTTGATCGACATCGGCGTCACCGACTTCACCCCGGAGTTCGGCCACCTGCCGTACGTCATGGGCGAGGGCAACAAGAAGCTCTCGAAACGCGACCCGCAGGCCGCGCTCAACACGTATCGCCAGGCGGGCTACATACCCGAGGGTTTGTTGAACTATCTCGCGTTGCTCGGCTGGTCGATCGCCGACGACCACGACGTATTCTCGATGACGGCGATGATCGAGGCGTTCGACGTCCGGGACGTGAACGCGAACCCGGCGAGGTTCGACGGCAAGAAGTGCGAGGCGATCAACGCGACACACCTGCGGCTGCTCGCCCCGGACGACTTCGCGCGACGGCTCGCCGACCAGGTTCGCGCGGCGGGGCTGCCGGCCGACGACGCGACTCTTCACGCGGCGGCGCCGTTGGTCCAGGAGCGCGTGCAGACGCTCGGGCAAGGCGTGCAGATGGTCCGCTTCCTGATCATCGACGACGCGGATTTCGCGATCGACCCGACGGCCGCCGACAAACAGCTCGGCGAGGCCGGCCAAGCCGTGCTCGCCGCGGCACTGCCGCCGTTGACGGCGCTGGGGGACTGGTCAGCCGGGCCGATCGAGACGGCCTTGCGCGAATCGCTGGTGGACGGTCTGGGCCTCAAACCACGCAATGCCTACGGGCCGGTGCGGGTGGCAATCACGGGCTCGACGGTGTCGCCGCCGCTGTTCGAGTCGATGGCGCTGCTCGGCCAACAGCGTTCGCTGGCCCGGCTGCGCGCGGCCCACACCGCGTGATTCGGCTCCCGAGGTCGAGTGGTGCGTTAACGGACTGAGTGGCGCGGAACACCGCGCCACTCAGCCAGATTTCGCGCCACTCAACCGGATTGGTCAGTCTTCGAGCGACTTCTGCTCCTGCTCGAGCGCGTCGGCCTTCTCCTCGTGCGCCTTGGCCTCGGCGCGAGACTTGGACTCGTCCGTCTGCGCCTCGCCTTTGGTTTGCTGGGCGTCGCCCTCGGCCTTGAGCTGGTCGTCGTCCGTGACGTCGCCGACTTTTTCCTTGATCGTGCCCTTGATCGTCTCGCCGATGCCCATCAGCTGTTCACCGCTTCCTTGGTGTTCTGCGCGCTCTTCTGTGCGCGGCCGGCGGCCGCCGCCTTGGTCTCGTGCGCGTCTGCCTCGACCTGCGCCTTGATCGCCTTGATGCGTTCAGTGCCCTTGTCCTGCTGCACCTGGCCGGCCTTGCTCAACCGATCCTGTCTGGTCAGCGTGCCGATGATCTCCTTGCCCAGGCCGATGATCTTGTCGGCCAAGCCGAGAACGTTTTTGGGGTCAATTCGCGGGATCTGCATGATCCTCCCTCGGGGTCGTTTCGGTCCGGGCGGACGGCGTCGGGTTGTGCTCGCCCGCTTCGCAGTAGACCTACCCGCGAGTAGCCGAACTTCCACAAAAGGTCGAAATGGTCTCAATCCCTGGCCTGCCGCTCGGCCAGTTTCCGCTGCGGCGAGCTGGCGTTCGTGTGTCGACAATGTTAATGGGACGTGTGACCTGGGTAACGTTCGGGCATGCAGGCCATGACGGCGCCGCGTCCCCGGACCCGTGTGCCCGGCGTGCACTATGTCGTCACCGGCGATGCGCCGCGCACGATCGTCCTGTTGCATGGCTACACCGACAATGTGACCACCTGGCAGCGCGTCGTTCCGGTGCTGGCCGCGAGCCATCGCGTGATCGCCATCGACCTGCCCGGCTTCGGCGCCAGCTCACGCCCATGGTCCACGCCGCTGCTGAGCGGTTACGTCGACGTCGTGCGCGAGGTGCTCGACGCCGAAGGCGTCGACGGCCCGGTCTCCTTGATGGGCAACTCCATGGGCGCGGCCGTGTCCACGTTGTTCGGCGCGCGCTACCCCGAGCGCACCGACGGCATGGTGCTCATCGACATGCCGGGCATGCGCGGGGTGCCGCAGTTGTGGCGGCTCGGGCTTTCCCGGCCGGCGGAGCTGGCCGTGCGCGCCGCCTTGCGCTGCGTGCCGTCCCGCACCGCGCAGTTCGGCCTCGGCTGGGTCTACAGCCACATTGCGGTCGCGCGCCCCCGCGATCTCGACCCCTCGGTCCGACGGGGGTTCTGCGACCCGTACGCCTTGCGCGACAGCGTCGCCGGGCTGATGCCGATCGGCCGCGCGCTCGTTCGCGAACTCCGCTCGGCCGACCTCGGCGGCCTGGTCGCCCGCAGCGAGGCGCCGGCGCTCGTCGTCTTCGGCGCGCGTGACGTGCTGACCCCCGCTCGGGTGCTGCGCCGGATCGGCCGGCCGGGCGGCGCCGTCGTGCTGCCGGGCTGCGGCCACTGCCCGCAGATCGACCAGCCGGCCGCGCTGCTGAGCGAGGTGCTGCCCTTCCTGCGCGCCTCGCGGGCCGAGCACCGCGCCGCTGATCACGAGGAGATCAGCCGCACCGCCCGTTCCGCCTGAGCCAGCCTCGCATCGCGCGTCGCTCTCCGGGCCGTGCCGAGCGAGCTGAGTTGTCGCAGGCGGCCTGGTCGCGGTAGCGCTCGGCGCCGCGCGCTTCTACGATGACGGAAGCACTGTCACAGTCGCGCCGGGAGTTTCGATGACCGCTGCCCGTCCGCACGCCGCGCGCCCCACATGGAGCGACGACGACTCGGAGGCGTTTCGCGATCTCGCCCGCCGGTTCCTGGAGAAGGAATGCGCGCCGCACGAGGAGCGCTGGGGCGAGCAGCAGCACATCGACCGCGAGGTCTGGAATCAGGCCGGCGAGCTCGGGCTGCTGTGTCCGTCGATCCCGATCGAGTACGGCGGCGGCGGCGGGACGTTCGCGTTGGAGGCGGTGCTCGCCGAGGAGCAGATTCGGGCGCTCGCGCCAAGCCTCGGCACTGCGGTGCACAGCACGATCGTCGCCCACTATGTCAACGCGTACGGCACCGAGGAGCAGAAGCGGCGGTGGCTGCCGCGAATGGCGAGCGGCGAGCTGGTCGGCGCGGTGGCGATGACCGAGCCGGGCACCGGCTCGGACCTGCAGAGCATCACGACAAAGGCGATCCGCACGGGCGATGAGTACGTGCTCGACGGCTCGAAGACCTTCATCTCCAACGGCCTGCTCGCCAACCTCGTCGTCACGGTCGCGAAGACCGACCCGGCCGACGCGGCCAAGGGGATCTCCCTGGTCGTCGTCGAGACCGACGAGGTCGACGGCTTCTCCCGCGGCCGGGTGCTGAAGAAGATCGGTCAGCACGGCCAGGACACCGCCGAGCTGTTCTTCGACGGCGTCCACCTCCCAGCTGCCAATCTGCTCGGCGGCGAGGAGGGCCAAGGCTTCGTCCAGTTGATGCAGCAGCTGCCGCAGGAGCGGCTGGTGCTCGCCGTCGGCGCGGTGGCCGCCATCGAGGAGACGCTCGCGCACACGCTGGCCTACACCAAGGACCGGCACGCGTTCGGCAAGCCGGTGTTCAACTTCCAGAACACCCGGTTCAAGCTCGCCGAGATGGCGACGACGGCGAAGATCGCTCGGGTGTTCATCGACGACTGCGTCGCCAAGCACCTGCGGGCCGAGCTCGACATCCCGACCGCCTCGATGGCCAAGTGGTGGACCACCCAGATGCAGTGCGATGTCGCCGACGAGTGCCTGCAGTTTTTCGGCGGTTACGGCTACATGCAGGAGTACCCGATCTCGCGGATGTACACCGACGCGCGCATCCAGAAGATCTACGGCGGCACCAACGAGATCATGAAAGAGATCATCTCGCGGTTCCTGTGAGCCACCGGCGCGCAGCAGGTCGACGCGGGACTTCGAGGCGCTTCGCGGCGCGGCGGACGACCGGGAGTTCGCGCCGGGGTTCGAGACGTTCGAGCGGCTGCCGTGCCGTTTTGAACCGCCTCGGCGGTCCGGTAAACTTCGGCGTCGGCCTGAGCGGAACATCGCGCGGGCGTGCCCATGGGGTATGGGGTAATTGGCAGCCCAACTGATTCTGGTTCAGTTAGTCTAGGTTCGAGTCCTGGTACCCCAGCGCAGTGCACATGAAGTTTCTGGGGCCCCGTCGTCTAGTGGCCCAGGACGCCGCCCTCTCAAGGCGGTAGCGCCGGTTCGAATCCGGTCGGGGCTACTCATAACACGCCTATTAAGAGCCCCGCAGCGGGGCACGCTGTTAGCAGCGCTTCGAAACTGACCACAGGTCGGCTGTCTTGACCACCTGGCACCGGGCCACGGCGAAGATCATCGTCGGGGTTCCGGGCTGCGGATCCATGAGGCGGTGGCGCCACTTAGAGATCCGCCGGCAGCGGGCGATGCCGGATCAGAATCCGCTCGCTTCACGAAGCATCAGTGATGCTGTAGTGCTGTCAGTGGTGGTGCGTCAGAGTTGTCAATAGCGGCGTGTGTAGTACGGTCAGTTATCAGGTCGTTTGATCAGTCGGGAGTGGTGCGCATGGCCGCGGAATCCCTCGACGCGGTGGAGCTTGTGCCGGTCGAGCTGGCGTGGGAGCGCGCCTACAAAGAGGCGGCGACCAGCCTGGCCTGGCATCAGGCTGGATGGCTGCTGGAGCAGATCGGGCCGAGGTTCACTGCCGCCGGGATCGGCGTGCGAGACGCCCGCACGGTGCGCCGGTGGCGCGATGACCAGACCGAGCCCCGCGATCATGACGAGCAGGGCCGGCTGCAGCTGCTGTTCCGCATCGCCTACGCCATCACGCTGGTCTACGGGCGGGCGTCGGTGGCGGCCAGCTTCCTGCGCTCGGCCAACCCCCAGCTCGACGACGAAGCCCCGCTGGTGCTACTGGCGACCAGCCCCGTCGACGACGTGCAACGCCGGCTGCTCGCCGCGACCCGCGCGTTCCTCGAAGGCTGACCGCATGGCGGACTACGCCCTCTACGCTCGGCGGCCGTTGCCCGAGACCGGCGCGTGGCGGGTTCACCCCGCGCCGGACGTGCTACCGAGGTTGACCGACGACGGTCCGGGCGCGAACCGCTACGACGACCCACACGCCCGCTACGCGGTCCGCTACGTCGCAGAGAACCTCACTGGTGCCCTCGTCGAAACCATGGCGCGGTTCCGCCGCGCGCCGGCCGCCGAGGCGCTGCTCGCCGCCGTCGAGGGCGTCGAATCTGACGACGAGCGACACCTCGATCCAGGCGACGGCGTCGCCGGCTGGCTAGCCGTCCAGAACGTCGCACGCGTCGCCCTCGCCGCGGGCGAGCCGTTGATCGACGTGCACGACCCGCAGCTGCTGCGCGACCTCGACAAGCACCCTCTCGTCCGCGACGCGCTCGCCGAGAGCGGCCTCGGCACCCCGCTCAACCCGCCCCGCCTAGACGAAGGCATCGTCCGCCTCGGCGGCCCGCACGGGCGGCCCGTCACCCAAGCGCTCAGCCGCGCCGCCCGCGAATGGCTGCCCGACATCGCCGGCCTCGCCTACCGCTCGCGCCTCGACGACGACGAATGGTGCTGGGCCATCTGGGACACCACTGACGTCCGCGTCGACATCGAGCCCCTCAACCCCGTCCAACGCCACCACCGCCGCGCCGTCCAACACGCCGCACACCTACTTGAAATCCAGACGCCGGAGGAGTGGCAGTAACACTGTGCGGAGTTGTGAGTTCGGCGGCGCAGCCAACTGCGTCCATTCGGCACCCGCGCACCACCGATCCGCACCCCAGCGCATCCAAGAAGAACTCGTCGAGTTCTTCCCGGTACAGGCTGTCCGCGCAGGCCAAACCTTCGATCCATCCGGACCGACGTGGTCGCGCACAACCACAGTGCCGAACTCCGGTAAATACTCGTCTTCGAACAGGACGACACCACCACTCGCCCACGAGCGGCGTCAGTGCGCTTCGCCTGTTGATGGCACACCCGCGGTACCAACTGAACTATCAAGGCGAGCACCCGGACGGCGACCCCTTGATGCACGGGCCCTACCGCTTTGACCATCTGAGCGTCGACGCTTATGAGCATGTCGACGAACAGACCGCGATCGGCACCATCACGGCGTTCCGTGACCGTGACGACGACGAGGACGAGGACGAGGACGAGGACGAGGACGCCGCCGAACCTGTGCTCAGCGACGATGTGAGGGCCGACATCGACTTTCGTGTCCTCCGTCAGATACGCAAGATGTCGATCCGCTACAGACTCCGCACCCGCCCGGACGAAGCTGTCGCAGGCCCCCGCTACGAAGCTCTGGGCGACTACACCGAAGTGGTTCTCGTTGATCTTGGAGCGAAGGAACTGCTTGTCGTCAGCGCCGCCTGGGACTAGCGCGACCAGCGCAGAAATGACGACCGAGTCGTGGCGCTAGACGCGGCAGATGAGTGCGTTGATCTTGGCGGCATCGGCGAGTTCATGCCCATCAGTCCATCCGCGGCTGCCATGGGCGTCGGGTGGTGCGAGTCGGAAGTGCACGGATGCGTGCAAGCTATATACTTGTGATCGCGCCCGTATATGGAGGTCCGTGATGACGAAGCGGCTGATCGAGCTGGACGACGATCTGCTTGCCGACGCGCAGCGCGAGCTGCACACCACCGGCGTGTCTGACACGGTGCGCACCGCGTTGAAGCAGGCCTCCGCCGCAGCGGCGCGAGCGCGTCAGGTCGAGTGGTTACGCGACGGTGGAATGGAGCAGCTGGAAGACCCGGAAACTCGGGCCGCAGTGTGGCGCTGATCGCCCGCTACCTCATCGATACCAGCGCCGCCGCTCGCATGCGACACCCAGTAGTCGCACAGCGGTTGTCACCGCTCATCGAGGCGGGGACGGTAGCGACATGCGCCACCCTGGACGCCGAGGCGCTCTACAGCGCACGAAGCCCGACCGAATACGAGCAGCTGCGTTCTGATCGGCGGCACGCCTACGAATACCTGGCGACCGAGGACGAGCACTGGCAAGCCGCCGTCGACGCTCAGCGCAGCCTCGCCCGGACCGGCCGACACCGCGCGGTCGGGATCGCCGACCTGCTCAACGCAGTTCTCGCAGATGAGCACCAACTGACCCTCGTCCATTACGACGCCGACTTCGACGTCGCCGCCGAGGTGATCGCTTTCAAGCATCAGTGGGTGGCGCCACGCGGCAGCATCCTGTGACTGACGCGCCAAGGTGTCAAGGTGTAGACAGGTGCCGACGCGTCCCCGGTCCCGACCGCGAGCCGACAGAACTCCCCGCGACGGGGGCCCGCCCAGCAACAGGATCCGACGCTCGCTCATCGGCAGAGTCGCCCGGCTCGCGGCTATGAGCGGTCGGTGCCGTAGCCGTCCCGCCAGCTGATCACAAGCCGTCTTGGCGTGAGGAGAGCCAGTCCTCGTGGCGATCTCGAAGGAGGTCCCGTTCGAAGCGGGTTTCGAGCCATACGTCAGCGCCGCTGTCGTAGGGCGCGTAGATCCACGAGAGTTCCGCGTCGCTGATGATGGCCTTCGCGCGATCGTCGGCGACGCTAGCGAGCAGCCGGTCCAGTACCTCGCTCGCGAGCCCAGACGTGACCCAGATGTACCTGACGCGTTCCCAGTACTCGTCCTCTGGCAGCTGCCGCCACGGCCACGCACCCGGCATGGATTGTTTGGTTTTCCCGGACATCAGGTCGCGATGATCCCAGTCCGTGCCGATGACGATCAGGGTCTCGACGGGTTGGTGGGCGAGCAATTCGTTTAGGACGGTGCGGTGACGACGTAGGACCTCTTGGTGCTCGTCGTCGGTGTCGGCGTACCGCTTCGAGCCCGGCAGGCTGTGAAACCGAACCCAACGGTCCGAATCGAGGCCACGAAACGGCCAACCCGGATTCAATTGCCCGAATCTCGTCTCCCAGAGCTGCGTGAGGTGCAGCGCTCGAGGACTGATCTCCACTTCTCGGAATTCGCCGGACCGGCCGCGGATCCGTCGCCATCGGGACTGAACTGCCCACCGAGCCGTGAAGACTCTAAGCCCGCACCAGCTCGTCACTGATGCAGTCCAGCCGACACGGTCCACGCCGTGACCGTATAGCGCAGATCGGTTTCCTAAGAGCAGTTCTAACGAACAGCCGCTCCATCGACACGGTCGCGCGGGCCGCGCTCATCAGCATCTCGGGACCCCGGGACCAAGCGATCTGCGGCATGACAGCGCGGCAGCGCTCAACGCGGCATAGAGAGCGCGGCAGAGCTCAACCTGGGACGATCGACCTCGTCACGAATCACACGAAGATCATTGGTCTCGACGGCTCGACCCGTAACGTCAGCCCGTGGGCACTGATGACCGACCGTCCTTTCGCGGTAACGCGCGCGCCTGGATCGTCGCCTTCGTGATCAGCGTGCCAATCGCGGCCGCGATATTGCTCGGCTTGCTCTTTCTCCTCGTCGCAATGGTGGGGAGGGCCCTCGGCTGAGCGCTGGCAGCCCTAGACAGCGTCCTGCCGCCGACGACGCACGCTCATCGGCAGAGTCGCCCGGTTCGCGGCAGAAACGGTTGTTCGATCTTGCTAGTTGCGAGCCAATGGGAGACTCATCGTGGGCGCTCCCGGAGCATCCCTTGCTGCGGTGGCGAGCGGCGTCGACTCGTTCGATGGTGCCGGGCGCGGCATCCGTGACGCGGAAGGACCGGGAGCGTTCCGCACGCGGCATGAGTGTGTAGAGCCGTTCCGCGGCTATGAGCGCCCGTGAAAGCGGCACGCCGATGCTCTGCGTGCTGTACGGCGGGCTGCTAGCAGCCCGTGGTGCATGCTTGCTGGGTGCGCGGCCGACGGTTTCGGACGATCAACGCGTCCTGCCTTGTATGCGGTCAGACGACCTTGATCGAGCGAGCGGCGATTTCCCAGCGCCCAGGTATTCACTTCACAGTCACGGTCCTGGAATTCAGCGAGCGTCTTGGTGCGAACGGAGATTGGGGCTGATGGCGCGGCCGGATGCAAGTGATCGTGTACCTCGGCCGCCAGTCGTTCAGTTATACAAGCTGATTGCTAGTGGTCTTGCCATCGGGGCGGTGATGATCATCGTGGGATTTCTCTTGGGCGGGCGAGGAGTCTTCCTTTGGCTGTGTGGATTCTTGGTGCTTGCGATTACCTTGATTTCGGGAAGCGCCGCCATCGCGCGTTACAAGCGCGGCAAGGACTGCGTGGGCCGAGCGCGACGCTCATCGAACCGGCCAGGCGGCCCGGCCGGTGGTCTCGCCTCATGGTGGTCTTGCTACCCAGCTTGGGTGGTGTGAAAGAAGCGATCGCGATGGGCCGACTCCTCCTCCCGCTCGGATCGGGACCTGGAACAGCAACTCGGCCGACGGCGGTCGAGCTCGAGGTAGCCGAGCTTGTCACAAATCAGGAGATCGACCCGTCCGTAGCGAGCGATGGTCCTGGACATGCGTCTCTGGCCAACGCGCGTGAGTATCGAGCCGCTGCGTCAAGGGATCCATCACCGGGCGATCGGGCCTTGACTCGGCTACTCGACCTCCGGCGACGGCCCTGGTCTGCGTGGCCCTTGTAGGTCGACCGACACGGTGGCCATGCCGACGTCGAGGGCCTCGAGTTGGAGTAACTCCGCGTGTTGGTCCCGCCAGCGGCCGGTTCGGAGATCTTCGGCAAGCATGGCCAGGCCGGGGCGCAGTGAGTACGGGTCGGTCTTGGCGAGCATTGATATCCCGGCTTGCACATGAGGATCGAGGTAAGCCTCGGGCCGGCGCCAGAACGCGGCACCAAAACCGTCGATGCAGTCGTGAGGCACCGGCACAGGACGAATCGTGAGGTGAGCGTCGGACAGCAGCCCGGTCAGGACCTCAATCGGGACCGCCTGCGCTGCGTCGGTCTTTGCCACCTCAGGCAAGTACTCCTCCAGCAGCCAGAACTGCGCGACGCGTTCTGGCCACCAGGTGAAGAACACCAACCGTTTGCGGGCTACGCGCCGCATCTCGGCGACACCGGCGGCGACATCAGTCCAGTGATGCACGGTCAGCACAGCCAACGCGGCGTCGACGGACTGATCGGCGAGCGGTATCGCTTCGGCGACGGCTTGCACGACCGGTGCGCTCCCTGCGGGGCGCTGGTCGATCATCACCGTGCTGGGCTCCACCGCAACCACGGTCTCTGGCGGCTCGTATGACCCGGATCCTGCTCCCACGTTGACGACGGTGCCCACCTCGCCAATGGCTTCGAAGATCGCAGCGGCAATCCGAGGATCAGGACGCCGAGTGGCCCGATACGACCGGCCGATGGTGTCGTAGATGACCATGCCGGCATCCTGCCATCGCGCAACGACTGCGGATCACGATTCGAGACCTACGGCGAACGCCCGTGAACAGCGTCGGCACAAGCGCATCCGCGACCGGAGCATGACCGGCCGGGGATTCTCGCGCCGTGTGTGCCGTCGACCCCGCAGACGAGCGCTGCGGGATCCCTGTCGTATCGCTCGAACAGTCGTGCCTTCGGCCGGCGGCGCGATGCGCGAGAGCAGCTTGGTCGCGAGCAGCGCCTCCTCGCCCGCGGCGTCGGCGGGGACCCAGACGGACAGGCCGCCGACGCCGTAGACGGCCAAGTTCGTCTCCGCGTCCGCGCGCAGGACGTCGCCAAACCGGCCCCGGCCCTCCTTGCAGCGTTCGCGCAACAGGTGCGTGTAGACCTAGCGCGACCCGCGGTGCGACCCGTAAACGCGTCGATCGCGGTAACCGCAGTGCGTTCGCTGCAACTGAGAGCGGGCGGCAGCGACCAGCGCCGCTGCCGCCCGCACTCTCCGGCTCGCCTGAGCCCCCGCTCTCGCCGAGCGCCTTACGAGTGAGTTGACCGGCTAACAGCTCGGGGGGAACTGCGCACCGATATGCACATAGGTTTCCGCATATGAGGGCAAGATAAACCTAAAGTAGAGATTGAATGTGCCCAAGATTCAAAACGGGCATTTGGGCCGCGTGCGCGGGCAGCTGGGATCGTTGACCTCATGACGGTCATCAGGATCAACGCAATCACCGTGCCCGCCGCCAGCGGCGACGAGCTCGCCCATCGGTTCGCCGCTCGCGCCGGCGCAATCGACGACCAGGACGGGTTCGAGGGCTTCGAGTTGCTCAAGCCGACGGACGAGCGGACCGCTTGGCTGGTCGTGACCCGCTGGCGTGACGACGAATCCTTCCAAGCCTGGGTCAACTCGCCAGCCTTCGCCCACGGCCACCGATCAGCGCAGGAGCGCTCGGGGGGCGATGCGCCGCCGCCGGTCGGCGTGCACAGCGAGTTGTGGTCCTACGAGATCGTCGGCGGCAACGCCGCCCGCAGCGGCTGAGCTCGCCGGCCCGGGGCGAGCGGTCCGTACCCGCGCTGGCGACAAGGTCGACATCGGCTGAACGACGCCCAGCGGCGTGCGCGGTCGCCTAGGCCGTGTCGGCCGGCTGGCCAATGCGGACCGCGGACCAGTCCAGGCCGGCCAGGTTGACCACGATCGCCTCCTGGGTGGTCCGCGCGATGACGACTACCGCTTCGACGTCGGGATCGGGGTTCTCCTCGCGATGCGGGACGAACGGCGGGACGAACACGTAGTCGCCGGGCGCGGTCTGCACGCGGGTCTCGACCGGCTCGTCGCCGTCGACGTCGAGAAAGACGAACACCGGCGCACCAGACACGACGTAGATCGCGGTCTCCGACGCCCCGTGATGGTGGTTGCCGGAGTTGGTCGAGCCCGGGACGTGCGTCTGCCCCATCCAGAGCTTGGCCGCGCCCACGGTCTTGCCACTGATCGCCTCGAGGCGTCGCATGCCCGACGTCTGGGTGGTCTGGCCGATCAGTCCGCTCGGGGCGACGTGGTGCAGCCGCCGGTGGAAGGCGTCGATGTCGGCCGGGAGCAGGACCCCGCTCGGCGTGCGGACCAGTCCCGGGTCAGAGCCCCCGGCGGGGACGTGGATGGCGGACATCGGTTCACGCCCCCTTGGCGAGTTCGCGGTCCGGGACGCGGCGCAGCCCGAGCGGCTCCGGCGCGGGAAGATCGTCGCGGGCAATCAGGCCCTCCGGCGTCTGGCCCTGCGTCGCCAGCCAGGCGACGCCCTGCCCGGCGCCGACCGCCGCCCGCACGCCGGCCAGCTGGTTCGCGAGATAGGGCAGCAGCTGTGCGTCGGCGTGCTCGGTTGAGCCGATCACCACCGACTCCTCCGACCCCTTGCCGAAACTGCGCAGCGTTTCATCGTGCAACGCGAGTATGCCGCGTCGCGTGGTGAGTTGGCGCCGAGGATTCGAGTCGATCACGACTACCGAAGTCGTGGTCGACCGCGGGCTGCGGTCATGGGCGGTGTCGGTTTGTCCTCGCACGGCTCGAAGCGGTACCCGAAGCCGCGCACCGTCGTGATCTGCGGCGCCCGCTCGCCGAGCTTGACTCGTACTCGCCGTACGTGCACATCTACGGTGCGATCGCCCTTCCAATCGCTGTCGCCCCAGGCCTGCTCGAGCAGCTGCTCACGGCTGAGCACGCGACCCGGGTGCTCCATGAACGCCTTCAGCAGGAGAAACTCCCGTCGCCTCAGCGTGATCGGCTGGCCAGCGAGTTGGACCCGCATTTGGTCGAGGTCCATCCGCAGCTCCCCCACCGTCAAGCAGTCCATCGAGCCGCGCTGGGCATCGGCCGGCTCGCTAGCCGGGTCTGCGGAGATGCGGCCCGGCTGCTCGAGGCGGGGGAGCTCGGTCGAGCTGAGCAAATGCGTCGCCGCAAACTCGCGAAGCCACTCCTGATCGGGGGATCCCGCGAACACGAGGACGGTCACCGCCAGCCTCTGGGCGTCGACGATCTCACCCGGGCCGAGAGGTTGTGTCCTGACGCGACGGAGACGGTGGTCGTCGAGGTCGGCAATGTGCACCCCGGACTGGGTCTTGCCGGACCGGGCCAGGTTGTAGCCAGACGCCGCACGCGCCGACCCGGCCGGTGTTGGCGAAGAGGTATCGGTAGTCATGGCAGAGCTTCCAAACGTAGGTGAGCACAGACGGGGTGAGACGGCGGATATCAGCCGACAGGACCGTTCGGGGGAGAGGCACGCGTGTCAGTCGGGCCGCGGTCGTGACCCGGCGATCAGTGCGATCTGGCCGTGTGGCGGCGGAGCCGAGCGCTCAGCGGGGACAGACCGCGCCGCAGGCGCGCATCAAGTTGATGGGGTGTCTCGCGACGAGCGCATTCGATCTCACAGCGGTCAGTCTCACCGAGGGACGCAACATTGTCAATGTTGTCTACCTACTTAGTAGGCAATCGGGCGGATGACGCCGGCCCCGCCGGCCGCGGGCCGAGATGGTTACTCTGCGTGTTCAATATCTCGCTATCTGTGATAGGTTGACACTTCACGGCGATCACACGTTGACGGTTGTGGTGGACGGCAGACGACGTCGACCACGGGGCGCCAGTCAGCGACACCGAGTCTCCGCCGTCGCAAGTAGTGCAGTCCGTTTGGGCTTAGCTGCCTGGGTTCGGAGCATTCGATGGTCAAGCGTGACGAAGATTCTCTGACCGACGTCACTCGCGGACGGCCGACTGCCGGTGGGCGGTCGCGTCGGCACTCCGCGTGGGTAGTGGCGACCGCAGTGCTGATTGGGTGTGGCGCAGTCGCTTCCGTATTGGCGGCAGGTGCGGTGAGGCGCAGTAACGCTGACGAGTCGCTGAAGTCGTTTCAGAAGTCGTCGGCGAGCGTCGCCTCGACGCTGCAGCTCGCCATCGAGCACGACAACGACATCGTCGCCGACGCGGGTGGGCTCCTCGCCAATCCGAACCTGACGAAGACAGAGTTCGACGAGTGGGCGAGTGCCGCCCGGATGTTCGACCGCTACCCCGAGATGACCGGCATCGGAACGGTGGTGCTGGTTGACGCCGCGGCGCTGCCTGCGTTCGCGGCGCGGGCGGTGGCCGATCCGGCGGGAACGCTGGCGGTGGACGGCACCTTCGCGGTCGTGCCGGCCGGCGCCCGGCCCTTCTACTGCCTGGCGTCGGCTGGTGTCACCCGCGCCTCGGCGACGGCGACCCCGGCGGGCTTGGATTATTGCGCCGACCCGGCGAATGACATTCCGCTCATTGCTGCTCGCGACTCCGGCCAGGGCGACTACTTGCCTTACACGGTCGGTGGGCGGACGTTGCTCTCGATCCAGACTCCGATCTATCGCGGCGGCGTGCAGCCGGCCACGGTCGCCGGCCGCCGGGCAGCGTTCGTCGGCTGGGTCGGCACCTCGGTCGATCCGGCAGTGTTACTGATTCGGGCCCTACGAGATCAGCGTGGCCTGTCAGTGGCGATGCGATATCACGTCGGCGCCCAGGACGTCGCGTTCACCCACGGCGCCGTGGCGGCCGGCGCGCGATCGGCGACGATCGACCTGCACAACGGGTGGACCGTGCAGTCCTTCGGCGTCGTCAGTCGCGGCGCGATCACGACCGGCGACGCGCTCGCCGTGTTGCTCGCCGGGATCGCGCTCAGCGCGCTCCTGGGTCTGTTGATGTTTGTGTTGGGCACCGGCCGCGAGCGCGCCCGGCGCCAGTTGGAGCAGCGGACCGGCCAATTGCATCACCAAGCCCTGCACGACGCTTTGACTGGACTGCCGAACCGGGCGCTGCTGATGGACCGCATCGCGCAGATGCTGGTCTGGGACCGCCGCCACCACACCACCGGGGCCCTCCTCTTCCTCGATCTAGACGACTTCAAGAACGTCAACGACACTCTCGGCCACGGCGCCGGCGACCGGCTCCTGATCGCGGTCGCGGCCCGCCTCGCGAGCACTCTGCGCGACGCGGACACGATCGCTCGGATGGGCGGTGACGAGTTCGTCGTGCTCATCGACGGCGCCTCCGTGGACGTCGCCCCCGAACTGGTCGCTGAACGCCTCCTCGAGGTGATGCGCCAACCCTTCGAACTCGACAGCACGACCATGCCGCTGTCAGTCAACATCAGCATCGGTATCGCCAGCGGCGATCGCGACAGCGCCGGGGAACTGCTCCGGGATGCCGATATCGCGCTCTACCAGGCCAAAGCGGCCGGCAAGAACCGCTACGAAGTCTTCGACCCGCTCATGCAAACCAGGATCAGCCGCCGAACCGATCTGGAATTCGACCTCCGGTCAGCCCTGAATCGGCAGGAATACCGGCTCGTCTACCAGCCGATCTACAACCTCGAGGACCTCACCGTCGTCGGTGTCGAAGCGCTCCTACGCTGGGACCATCCGACCCGCGGGCTGATCTCTCCGGACGAGTTCATACCGATCCTCGAGCAGACCGGACAGATCCGCGAGGTCGGCGGCTGGGTCCTGCAACACGCCTGCCGGCAGATGGCCGCCTGGCACGCAAGGGGCGACATCCTCGACATCTCGGTCAATGTCTCCGGTCGCCAACTCGACGACGACAGCATCATCGCCGACGTCCGCGCCGCCTTGGCGGTCAGCGCCTTGCCGGCAACATCACTGATCATCGAGGTCACCGAAGCAACGCTCATGCACGGCGTGGAAGCGACTGCCCGTCGATTGAACGCAATCAAAGCGCTCGGCGTCAGGATCGCGGTCGATGACTTCGGCGCCGGCTACTCGTCCCTGGCCTATCTTCGCCAGTTTCCGGTCGACTGCCTGAAGATCGATCGGGTGTTCACCAACGCGATCACCACCTCGCCTGAATCCAAGGCGCTCGTCGGCACCCTCGTTCAGCTCGGCAAAGACCTCGGCCTGCGCACTCTCGCCGAAGGGGTGGAGACCCCCGAGGAGATGGATCTGCTCCGCGGAGCCGACATCAACCAAGCTCAAGGCTTCCTCATGTCTCGCCCACTCGATCCCGCCACACTGGAAGAGCAACTGCTCGAACCCACACGCCCCGCCACCCCGACCACCACTCGGACCTGACGCCGACAGGTCCCCGCGCAGACAGAGGCCCCTGTGAGTAGCCGAGAACTGGCCGACGACCTTGGGCGGCAGCAGGCTGTGCCCGATCTCGTCTGTGCGCGTTGCGATCGACGGTTCCCGATCGCGCAGCTGGCGTGGCGATGCGACGAATGCGGCGGCGTGTTGGATGTCGCGCAATTTCCGGTGCTCCTCGACGTCGACGATCTCCCGCGACAACCGCCGACCATGTGGCGCTACACCGGGACGATGCCGGTTCCACAGGATCCGACGATCAGCCTGGGCGAAGGCATGTCACCGATCGTCGTGGCAGCTGGGCACCCCAATGTCCGACTCAAACTCGACTTCCTCATGCCCACGTTGTCGTTCAAGGATCGCGGCGCCGTCGTGTTGGCAACCCTTGCGAAAAGGCTCGGGATCGATGCCGCGATGGTCGACAGCAGCGGGAACGCCGGGACGGCGGTGGCGGCGTACTTCGCCCGGGCGAACATCGCCTGCACCGTTTACGTTCCAGCGAGCACGTCCAGCGGCAAGCTGTCCCAGATGCGCGCGCACGGAGCGTCAGTCGAGCTCGTCCCGGGCACGCGCGCCGACACCTCGGCTGCTGCGGCAGCCGCAGCGGGGGAGCCGGGTGTCATGTATGCCAGTCACGTCTATCACCCCTACTTCCTGCACGGCGTGAAAACCTACGGATACGAGATCTGGGAGCAGTCCGGGCGTCGTCTGCCTGACACGATCGTCGTGCCCGTCGGCAACGGGACGATGGTCCTCGGTTGCGCGTTGGCATTCAACGAGCTTGTCGCGGCGGGCCTGGCCGACCATGTTCCCGTGCTCATCGGCGTGCAGGCGGAAGGGTGTTCGCCCCTCGAGCAGGCGATGGAACTTGGCGCGACGGCTGCGCTCCCGGTCGAGGCGGCCGGCACGATCGCCGAGGGCATCGCGATCGCGGCGCCGCCCCGCGGGCGGCAGATCCTCGCCGCCATCCGCGCGACCGGCGGCACCATCGTAGCGGTGACGGATCCGCAGACGGCGGCCGCGCGCTCCGATCTCGCGCGGCAGGGCCTATTCGTGGAACCCACGTCCGCAGTCTGTTGGGCGGCGGTGCTGGCGGCTGCAGCTGATTCACCTGCATCGCCGAACTCGACCTGGGCGGCCGCGACACCACACCTGCGAGCGGCCGACGTGGTGGTCCCGCTGTGTGGAGCGGGGCTGAAATCTCCCAAGGACACGGGGCTGCACGCATGACCGTGGCGGGGACGGCGTCCATCCACATCATCACGACGGGCGGCACCATCGACAAGGAGTATTCGATCCGCGGCGAACTCGTTGTGGGTGACGCGATGGCGCCGTCCCTCATCGCGACCGCCCGCACGAACATCGAGGTGTCGTTTGAGGCGGTCTGCCGAAAGGACAGCCTGGAACTGAGCGACGAGGATCGAGCAGCGATCCGTGCCGGTGTCGCCAGAAGCGGCAATACGAAGATCATCGTGACCCACGGCACGGACACCATGGTGAGGACCGGTCTGGCGCTTCGCGGCCTCCCTGGAAAGACGATCGTGCTGACCGGCGCGATGCAACCGGCGCGCATGCGCGACAGCGACGCCGCCGCCAACCTCGGTCTCGCCGTCGCCGCCGTCCAGCTCCTCCCGGAAGGCGTCTACGTCGCCATGAGCGGCCTCGTCCTCCCCATCGATCGAGCCGCCAAGCGCGACGACCTCGGCGTCTTCCAGGATTCAGCGCCGACCTCGTAAACCGAGCTGCTGTTGGGGCCCGGGGCGGATCGACACTTCTGGTGCCCGGTCGATTGCGTGGTCGACCGCTGTGCGAGACACGCTTGTCTAGGCTGAGGTCGAGTGTGGCGGTTGGGCATGTCGAGCACGAGCGGAGGTAGCCAGCATGGATTCCGTGAAGGCCACGCGAGCACATGCTGACGCCGCCGTGCGGACCGAGCCGGCCGCCGCGCCCGCGCAGAGCCACGCAGCCGGCCGGCAACGCAACACCAGACAGGCTCAGGCGATCGAAACCGCCTTGGCCGGCGCCGACGGATTCCGCACAGCCCACGACCTGTTCACCGACATCCGCGCCGGCGGCGAGCGCATCGGCCTGACAACCGTTTATCGCCATCTCGCGTTGCTCGCCGACACCGATCGCGCCGACGTCGTGCACACCGCCGAAGGGGAAGCGCAGTACCGCCTGTGCGGCCCCCGCGACACGTCGAATCCTGACGGGCATCACCACCACATCGTCTGCCGCCTCTGCGGTCGCAGCGTCGAAGTGTCCGGCCCAGAAGTCGAGGCGTGGGCCGACCGGGTCGCCGCCGCCGCAGGGTTCACCGACATCACGCACACCGTCGAGCTGTTCGGCCTCTGCCCGCAACACTCGCCCAACCCGCCCCGGAGCGCGCCGCCCCGGAGCACGACGGGCAAAGCCCGCCGATAGCTCGCCGTTGGCGTCGCAGCACAGCCAGGCGTGGCGATTCGGGCAGGACGCCAGATTGTGTCAGGCTGGGAAGCAATGCCTGTATTTCCGGACGCCAAGATGAGCGCGAATCGCCGCCCCGTCGAACGCCGACGCGGCGGCCGGTGGGCGCGATTCGTCCGGCGTTACGGCTGGCGGGCCTACGCGCTGCCGATTCTGAGCGCGATCACTGTGCTCGCCCTCGTGCACGACACCCCCACTGCGGCGCCAGTCTCTGCCGCCTCGGCTCATCGCGGCGCAGCGACCCGCCCGACCCAGGCGACCCAGCCGACGGGTGGCTCCAGCGCTTCGACGGTCGTCGCGCCCAGCCACGCCGATGCCAGCGTTCGGATCGAGGGTCTGACCGGCCGAGACGCCGGCTTCGGCGCAGGGTCCACCCCCGCGCCGGTGGTCGTCCACCTCGGCGACGACACCACCTCGTGCGCGACGAACACCTACCAGCACCTCGTCCTGGTCAGCATCAGCAAGCAGCACCTGTGGGCATGTGAGGGCGGCAGACAGGTCGACGAAACGGCCGTCACCACGGGCGCGACCGTCGACGACGACCAGACCCCGCTCGGCTCGTGGCGCGTGCAGGCCAAACAGCGCGACCGCTACCTCATCGGCCGGGACTACAAGGATTACGTCCACTATTGGGTGCCGTTCAACGGCGACTTCGGCCTGCACGACGCGCCCTGGCAGACCATGCCCTTCGGGTCGAAGAACTGGCCGACCGAGGGTTCGCATGGCTGCGTCCACGTGCCGACAGCGACCATGGCGTGGCTCTACCGGTGGGTCGGCGTCGGCGACACCGTGGTCACCGTCGAGAGCTAGCGGAAGGCCGCGCAGCGCTGGGCCTGCAGCTCACGAAGCGGCTCGAGCCTGCGGCGCCTCGGACCCAGGCGCCGGCGCCGCGGACTGACGTGAGCGATGTCGGCGCAACCGGGCGATCACGGCCGCGATCAGGTAGATGAGGGTGGCGGCGCTCATGATGTCGAAGCTGACCGGCAGCTTCGGGGCGGCGTAGGCGACCACGATGCCGATCCACATCGCCGTGACCGACAGCAGTCCGGAGACCACGAAGCCCCGCCACGGTCGGTCGGTGAGCAGCTGAGCGGCGGCCGGTGGGGCGGCGACGAGCCCGAACAACAGCAGCGCCCCGATCGCCTGGCTGGCCTCGGCGGCGGTGACGCCGACGACGGCGAGAAACAGCGGGCCCAGCAGGCGCACTGGGACACCGCGGGCCCGGGCGACCGCCGGGTCCAGGCTGGCGAACAGCAGCGGGCGGGCAATGAGCAGCAGGACGGCGATCGTGGCCAGCGCGATCCAGGTCGCGGCGCGCGCGTCGTCGGCGCTGATGCCGAAGATCGAACCGAACAGGACGTTGACGTTCGCGGCGCCGTTCCCGGTCGCGGAATGGGTGGAGTAGTAGGCCAGGAAGAACACGCCGAGCCCGAGGATCCAGGCGAAGGTGGTGCCGATGACGACGTCGTCCGCCGCGCCCCGACCGCCCAGCAGCCCCAGGACGAGGCCGACCGCGATGCAGGAGGCGAACAGCCCGAATCGCAGATCGACGCCAGCCGCGAGCGCGGCCAGCGCCCCGGCGTAGGCGACATGCGACAGCGCGTCGGTGGCGAACACCTGGCCGCGCAGCACCACGAAGTAGCCGACCAGGCCGGACAGCAGCGCGATCGACGTCCCGGCGAGCAGGGCATGCTCGATGAACCCGCTCGAGAGCATGTTCGTCAACCCGTTGAGCAGAGCCGCGGGGGTCATGCCGTCGCCGCCGTTCGTTCGGGGCTCGTCCGGATCCGTCGGCGGCCGACGGCGTCGACGGCGGCCCGGTAGGCCGTGGCGAGCAGGAACAGCCCGAACGCGAAGGTGGTGACCCAGAACCCGATCGGGTACGGGGAGAAGAACGCGACTGCTTCACCGACCCAGACCACGACGACGGCGATGACGATCGACAGCGCGAGTCCGAGGCCGGGGCGGGCGGTGAGCCGGCTCGCGGTGGCCGCGGGCGCGACCAGCAGCGCGAAGACGAGCAGGCTGCCGGTGACCTGGCTGGCGCCGGCCGCCGCGACACCCAGCACGACGAGGAACAGCGCGTTGAGCAGGCGGACCGGGACGCCGCGGGCTCGGGCGACGGCAGGGTCGACGCTGCCGAACAGCAGCGGCCGGCCGATGATCGCCAGCACGACGAGGCACAGGCCGCCGGCGATCAGCAAGGTGACGACCTGGTCGTCGGTGACGCCGATGATGGAGCCGAACAGCAGGCTGTTCAGCCCGGTGAGGAAGCCCTTGTAGAGGCTGACGAACAGGAAGCCGCAGGCAAGCGCGAAGCCTTGCACGGTGCCGATGACGGCGGACTCCTCGCCGTAGCCGCCCAGGCCGGAGTTGGCGCGGCCGGCGCCGGGCAGCGCGGCGATGACGAGCGCGGCGGCGACGCAGAATCCGAAATACCCCAGCGGGGTCGCCAGGCCGAGGTAGGTCGCGCCGGCCGCGCCGGGGAATCCGACGACGGCCAGGGTGTGGCCGACGAAGCTTTGCCGGCGCAACACCATGAAGTAGCCGATCGCGCCGGCGACCACCGCGACGATCGTGCCCGCGCGTAGCGCGTTGAGCATGAAATGGAAGGCCAGCATCCGCTGGGCGTCGTCGATGACGTTCCAGCTCAGCCCGCCGTTCACCGCGTCCGTCCCGGAGCGTCTGTCGCCCGGTGCGTCATCGCCGTCGGGTCGGTCCGGGCACGTGGTGCTGAGGCGGGCTGTCCGGCTGCCCGACGACGACCAGGCGTCCGGTCCGGTCGGTCAGCACGTCGATCGGGGTGCTGTAGAGCATGGTCAAGGTGTCGGCGGTGATGACCTGCGCCGGCGGCCCCATCACCGCGCCGCCGTGGGCGAGGTAGATGACCTGGTCGAGGTAGGACAGGATCGGGTTCACGTCGTGGGCCACGAGCAGGACTGCGACCTCTTGGCTCTGGCTGACTTCGCGGATCAGCGCGCTGACCGAAGCCTGGTTGGTGACGTCGAGGCTGTCGAGTGGTTCGTCGAGGATCAGCAGCTCGGGCCGGCGGGCAAGCGCCTGGGCGATGAGCAGCCGTTGCTGCTCGCCGCCGGAGCACTGTCCGATCGGTCTGCGGGCGTAGCTGGAGGCGCCGACCAGGTCGATGACCTCGTCGACGCGCCGCGCGATCTGCGTGCCGCGCGATCCCGGCACCCAGCCCGGCACCGGGACGCCCCACCGGTCGCCGTCCAGCCCGAGGCGCACGATGTCGACGCCGCGCACCCGGGTGGCCGGATCGAACGCGCGGCGCTGGGGCAGGTATCCGATCCGCTTGTTCCGTTGCCCTGGGCGGGCGCCGAGCACCGAGACGGTTCCCGCGGCGACCGGGATCAGGCCGAGGACCATCTTCAGCAGCGTCGACTTGCCAACCCCGTTCGGGCCGAGCACGGCCACGAACTCCCCAGCCGCGACGGTCAGGTTGACGTCGGACCAGATTCGGCGTCCGCCGACGGCTGCCGCGGCGTGGCTGAGCTCGATGACCGGCTGCCCCGGGCGCCGAGCCGTCGACTCGTCGGGCCGCCTGGTCGCCGGGCCGTCGGCGCCGTTGGTGACGCTGGTGCCGCTGGTGCCGCTGGCGCCGTTAGTGACAGCGCCCTGGTGAGGGAAAGAACGTGGACTCACTTGCCGGTCGCCTGGTGCAACGCTGTCTCCAGAGCCTGCAGCTGCGTGGCCTGCCACTGCTCGAAACTGGCTGTGGCGGGGGACAGCGTCTCGGTCACCGTCGACACCGGGATGCCGGCGGCCTTGGCCGCCTTCACCTGGCGCGCCACGTCGGGGGTGGCGTTCTGGCTGTTGAACACATAGACCTTGATCCTCTTCCCGCTGATCTGCGAGTTGATCGTCGACAGATCCGCCGCCGACGGATCGGTGCCCTCACTGATCGCCTTCAGGAACGAGGGCGGAGTGATCAGCTCCAGCTTGAGCGCCGCCGCGAGCGGAGCGAAGATCGACTCGCTCGCACCGATCGGCGTCCCAGCATACTTCGTCTGGATGTCCTTGATCAGCTTGTTGTAGGTCGCCAGGCCGACGGTCGCGAACTCTTGCCGCCGCGCGTCGAAGTAGGACGAGTCGGCTGGGTCCAGCTTCTTCAGATCAGCGGTGATCGTGTCGGCGACGGTGGTCACATCGGCGGGGGAGTACCAGCGGTGCGGGTTCCCACCGTCTGGGACGTGGACCAGCTCGCCGACATCGATCACCGCGCGGCTCGGATCCGGGCTGGCCGCCAGGGACTTGGCCGCCCAGGAGTCGTAGCCGATGCCGTTCTCGATGAACAACTGGGTCTTGGCGATCACCGTGCCGTCTTTCGGCGTGGGCTCGTAGTCGTGCGGGTCGGTGTCCGGATTCGTGATGATCGACGTCTCCTGAACATGGGCGCCGCCAAGCTGTTTCAGGATGCTGCCCCAAGCGTTGATGCTCGCCCCCACCTGCACGATTTTGCTCGATTCACCGCCGGCCGAGCCGCCCGATGTTGTGCTGCACCCTGCTGTCGCGGCGAGCACAACAACAGCAACCGACGCCGTCCAGGCACGATTCACGACAGCTCCTTCGCGCAGTGGGTCGGACGATCGGCCGACTGAGACAGCCAACTCCGTAATGACATCGGTTGTCAATTCCACTGCGGGTGCGTATCTGAGTTGATGAGGTTGGGAGGTCGATAACCGAGGCCCTCGTCCACCTCGCCCACGCCTGCCGCTGCAAATACTCAGCCGCGCCATCGAAGCCATGGCGATGAGCAATGCGTAGATCGCGGCAAGTTGACGCACCGCCGGGTCGGTCCATATCGTCTGGACGGCGGCGGAAGCGCGGCAGGGTGAATTGGGCAGATTGATCCGTCCGATTCGCCCTTATTGGGTGTTTACGGGGGAGATGTCTTGAGGCTGTTCGTGCGGGGGCGAATTGCGGCGATCATCGGTACGGCTGTGACGTGCGCGGTTGCGCCGATGCTGGCCGCGCCGTCAGCGAGTGCGGCGACCTCGGCCCTGGAGATTGCGCCGTATTTCGAGACGACCGGGCCGCATAGCGCGAATCTGAACACCGCGGTCACCAAGCACGGGCTGAAGTCGTTCACCGCCGCCTTTGTGCTCGGCAAGGGCTGCACCCCGACCTGGGATGACTACTCCACGATCACCAGCACCGACGCGCGTAGTGCGCTGGTGAAGAAGGCGAAGACGGCTGGGGCTACCCCGATCCTGTCCTTCGGGGGACAGTCGGGCAACGAGTTGGCGAAAGTGTGCACCAGCGCGACCAGTTTGGTCACCGCCTACACCGGTGTGATCAACAAGTTCGGCGTGAGCAAGATCGACTTCGACATCGAGGGCGTCGGCCCGCTCAACGACACCACCACCAACACGCGGCGCTATCAAGCGATCAAGACGCTCGAGAAGAACTTCCCGAAGCTCGAGGTGTCAGTCACCATCCCGGTCGGCCTGTCCGGCATCAACGCCAACGCGACCTACGGCAACGCGCTCGCCTTTCTCAAGTTGGCCAAGAGCCAAGGCGCGCGCATCGACGTCGTGAACCTGATGACCATGAACTACGGCAGCCGCGTCGCCAACATGGCTACCGCCGCGACCACCGCGGCGAAGGACGCCCTGGCCCAGATCAAGACCATCTGGCCCGCCGACACCTACAACAACATCGGGATAACCCCGATGATCGGCGCCAACGACTCGGCCGGCGAGACCTTCACGTACGCCAACGCGGGGACCATCGTCGCCTTCGCCCACACCAACAAGGTCCGCCGACTCGCGTTCTGGGACCTCAACCGAGACCAGGCCTGCGGGACCGGCGACACCAAACCCGACACCTGCACCGGCCTGACCCAACAACCCCTCGACTACACCGACGCCTTCCTCGGCTAACCGGCCGTCGACGTGGCCGACTACGCGCATCGACCGGCAGCATCCGTACCGAGGACTGTGCCGAGGACTGTGCTACGGAAGTAACACAGTCTCCAACGCGATACCCGCGGCCTCGTTCGCATCACCGAACCGATCTCGGTGCGCGCCTCAATGCAGGGCTTCGGCCAGCGGGCCGAGAGCCAACGCCGGCAGAAACGACAGCAGCGTGACGAGCACGACGACGCCGAGGACGAGCCCGACGAACATGGGTGTGTCGGTTCGCAGTGTTCCGGCCGTGGCCGCGACGGTGCGGCGCTGCCGGGCGAACGCCCCGGCAAGGGCGAGGATGAACACGAGCGGGAGGTAGCGGCCGATCAGCATGACGATGCCGAGCAGGATGTTGTAGAAGTCGGTGTTCGCGTTCAGCCCCGCGAACGCGCTGCCGTTGCTCGCCGTCGTCGACGTCACTGCGTACAGCGCTTCGGACAGGCCGTGAGCGCCGCTGTTGCCCAGCGTCGCGCGTCCCGCCGGCAGGGCGACCGCCACCGCCGCTGCGATGAGCAAGGTCGCGGGGAACGCGAGCGAGTAGAGGGCGACAAAGGTCATCTCTCGTCGCCGGATGCGTTTACCGAGGAACTCCGGCGTTCGGCCGACCATCAACCCGCCGACGAACACCGCAAGGATTGCGGCGACCAGCAGCCCGTAGAGCCCGCTGCCGGCGCCGCCGGGGCTCACTTCGGCGAGCATCATGTTGCCGAGCAGGACACCGCCGGCCAGCGCGCTGAACGAGTCATAGCTGGCGTCGGCCGCGCCATCGGCAGATGACGTCGCGGCGACGCCGAACAGCGCCGAGGAGTCCACCCCGTTGCGGGTCTCGGTGCCTTCGACCGAGGCGCCGACCGAGGTGGGAACAGTCCCGTGGTGTCCCGCGTCCGACGCGATTCCCGCCACCATGGCCATCGCGAGCAGAGCCAGGCTCACCGCCGCGAGGGCCCAACCCTGGCGGCGGTCCTTGACCATCCGGCCGTACGCGCGCGGGAACGCCGAGGGGATCAGCAGCATCAGGATGATCTCCACCGCGTTAGAGATCGGCGAGGGGTTCTCGAACGGGTGCGCGCTGTTGGCGTTGAACGCCCCGCCGCCGTCTCCGGTGAGCAGCTTGATCGGTTCCCACGAGGCGACCGGGCCGCCGAGTATCGTCTGGTGCGCGCCGGCGAGCGTGGTGATCGTGAGCGGGCCGTGCCAGTTCTGGATCACCCCGAGGATCAGCAGCACCACGCCGCCGACGAGCGCCAGCGGCAGCACGATTCGGGTGCAGCTGCGAGTGACGTCGACCCAGAAGTTGCCGAGCCGGTCGGTGTTGCGCCGGGTCAGACCGCGGATGAGCGCGACGACGGCGGCCATCGCGACGGCGGCGGAGAGGAAGGCTTGCGTGCCGAGTCCGACGGCGAGGGCCAGGTGGCCCATGGTGGACTCGCCGGCGTAGGCCTGCCAGCTGGTGTTGGTCGTGAAGCTGACGGCTGTGTTGAACGCCAGCGCCGCAGGCACGCCCGGATGGCCTTCTGCGAAGGGGAGGTGTGACTGCAGGCGAAGCAGCGCGTAGAGGCCGAGGATCCCGGCTGCGCTGAACGCGAGGACCGACATGAGGTATGTCGGCCAGCGCTGTTCGGACTCGGGGTCGATGCCGCCCACGCGGTACACCACTCGTTCGACGCGCCAATGTCGATCACTGGTGTAGACGTGGGCGATGTAGTCGCCGAGCGGCACGTGGACCGCAATCAGGACGGCGACCACCACTACGGCAGTGAGCACGTGGCGAACCGGATCAGGCGGCGCGGGCCGACACGACGCGGACGCGGCCGTCGTCGACGAGCAGGCGAACCTCGCACAGGTGCGCGTGCAGCGCCGCGGTGTGCGCAAACGGTGCGAACAGCACCGCGATCGAACAGTTCTCTGGCCACGAGGTGGGGCCGAATATCAGCGCTCCGATTACCTGCGCTCCCGTGTGGGACCTGCGATACGCGCTGCGGCCGTCATGACATCCGTGGCGCTTGGAATCGATCGCGACGCCCGCGCCGCCGCCCTCGAGCAGCTCGCCGTCACGAAGAACGGTGGGAGCCGGCGAGACCTCGTATCGCAGGCAGAGGTAGCTGTCCACGACGTCTGCCCACGTGATCACCACGTCGGCCCGGCGACTGGCGAGGCTGGGCCGCACGAGATTGGCCGAAGTCACCGACCACACTCCCGATCTCGACGCTCACGGGTGGCGCCATGTCGCCCCCAACCGACAGCGTCGCCCCCGGAGTGCGGCGCTGCCGCCCCGAACACGTCGTTGTCACGCGATCCCCACGCGCTGCTCACATCGAGACCGGACGGTTCGCATCGAGTCGTGAGATGTCGTCCGGAGTCGGCCGTTCGGATCGATATTCTCCAGGCGAGCGTCGATTGCGCCCCGGGTCGGCCGGATGGTCTGCAACGGCGGAACGGTCGGAGGGCGGCGGCGTTGCGGGCAGTCACCTTCGGCCTGTCGCCGTGGCGCAGGGAGGCGTTGCGCACGACGCTGTGGGTCGTGCCGGTGGCCCTGCTGCTGGCGGCAGTGGCGCTGTTCGTCGTGACGTACAACGTCGACTACCACGTCTACAACCGCGGCACGGTCTTGCCGTCGTGGATACGCCTCGAAAGCGCTGACGGCGCCCGTCAATTGCTCAGCGCGTTGGCGGCCGGCGTCATCACCGTCCTGGGCGTGGTGTTCTCGGTGACCATCGTCGCGTTGACCTTGGCGTCGCAACAATTCGGGCCGCGGATGCTGCGCAACTTCATCCGCGATTTCGGCACGCAGGCGACGCTGGGCACGTTCGTCGCGACGTTCGTGTACTCGGTCCTCACGCTGGGCGCGATCGGCGGAGGCAGCACGGCGCAGACGTTCGTCCCGCAGATCTCGGTGACGGTTGCGCTCATCCTCGTGCTCGTCAACGTGTTGGTGCTCATCTACTTCATTCACCACATCACCGTCAGCATCCAGCTTCCGGTGGTGATCTCCTCCATCGCCGGCAATTTGTCGCGCGCCATCGACGTCCAGTTCCCGGTCGCGTCACAGCCGCCGGCTCGCCGTGTCTTTGCCACCGGCCGCTCCGCTGAGCAACTGCGCGAACTGCTGGCAGGCGAAGGTTTCCCGGTAGTCGCGACGAAGAGCGGATATCTCCAGTTCGTCGGCTACGAACGGCTGGTCCGCATCGCGACGAAGCACGACGTCGTGCTGCAAGTCATGCATCGCCCGGGGCATTTCGTCACCCACGGGCTGCCGCTTGCCCGCGTGTGGCCGCCGTCGGACGCTCGCGAGGTGCTCGCGTCGCTCGAGAATGCGCACATCACCGGCCCGCACCGCACGCTGGACCAAGACCCGGTTTTCGCGATCGACCAACTCGTCGAGATCGCCATCCGCGCGCTGTCGCCGGCGGTGAACGACACCTTCACCGCCCTGACGTGCATCGACTGGCTGGCCGACGGCCTGTGCACCGCGTCGGAGCGCGACCTGCCCGACGGCGTGCACCGAGACTCTGCCGGCGCCATTCGGGTGATCGGTCTCGGCCCGAGCTATCGACGGATGGTCGACCGGTCCTACGACAAGATCCGCCAGGCGGGCGCGGCGATGCCGGCCGTCGCGATCAGGCTCATGGAGAGCCTCGGGAAGGTCTTCGCTTACACGCAGAGCAGCGAGCAGCGTGCCGTGCTGTTGCGGCAGGCCGACATGATCCTGCGCGGCAGCGCCGCCGGGATCGACGAGGATGAAGATCGCAGCGAGGTGCGCCGACGCTACGACCTGCTGGTGACCGAACTCGATCGCTTGGACGTGTCTCACCGCAGCACGTGATCCCGGCGCGCGGCGGCCACGCGGTCACACCGTAGCCAGGCCGACCGCGAGCAGGACGAGACCGACGATCAGTTCTGCAGGTCCCGTCATCCGCAGGCCGCTGGGCGCGTCCGGGTCCGCCCAGCGCCCGCCGTAGGCCGCCAAGGTGGCGACGACACCGCCAAACGCGAGGGCAAACCCCACGAGCAACTCGATAGGGCCGATGGCTGGACTCCTGGCTCGGGAACCAACTGGGGGATGAGCGCTGGTGACGAACTGCCGCCGCCCAACCTGGACAATGCGCCGATGACGAACGGCGCCGCAGCGGCAGCCACGCGAAAGCCACGCCATCGACACGGGATCCTTACGCTGCCGTGCGTGCTGGCACGGGATCTAACGCTGCGTCGCGAGCCAGTCCTCGAAGGTGGTCGGGGCGATGCGGGCGCCGGCGCCGGGCAGCAGCACGTCGCCGGCCATCGCCAGGCCGAACATCCCCGACCACGTCGGCACGAGCTTGACCACGTGCCCGCGGGCGTCGTTGGTGCGGCGGGCCATGTCGACCAGGTCCTGCCGGTCGGGTCCGGCGATGTCGACGTAGCGGCCCTGCGGCGGGCCCGCGGCGATCTCGGCGAGGATGTCTGCGACGTCCGCGGGCGCTATCGGCTGCACCAGCAGCGGCGCAATCGTGGCGACGCCTTCGTGCTCGCTCCATTGCACGACCATCGCGGCGAAGTCATGAAACTGGGTGGCCGGAACGATCGTCCACGGCACCGCACCCGCAGCCACCAGGCGTGCCTGTTCCTGCTTGCCTACGTAGTGCGCGTCTCCCTCGACGCGGTCGACCCCGGCGATCGACAGGAGCACGTGATGGCGGACGCCGGCCCGCTCTTCAGCGGCAAGCAGGTTCCGGGTGGTGGCGCGGAAATATTCGACTGCCTCAGCGAGGTCGGTCGCGGCGGAGTTCGTGGCGTCGATGACGGCCTCGACGCCGGCCAATGCCGCGTCGAGCCCGGCGCCGGTCAGCAGGTCCACACCGAGCGAACGGCTGATGTGAACGACATCGTGGCCCGCCCGTTCGAGCGCGACGACGGTGAGCGCACCGATGTTTCCGGTGGCTCCGGCAACGGCGATTCGCATGATCGCATGATGGCATGACGAGCGATTCCTCTGCCGGGTTCGGCTATGCGTTTGCTCGAGCACTGCCGACTGCAGAGGCAATGACTCAAATCGGTGCGACTAAGACGCGCAAGGTCTGGATCTACTCAGCGGGGAGAACTAGCCTGCGGCGATGGAACTGCGGCGCATCCATTACTTCATCGCGGTGGCGGAGGAGTGCCACTTCGGCCGCGCCGCCGCCCGGCTGCAAATGGCGCAACCGCCGTTGTCGCAGCAGATCAAGCATCTCGAGGCCGAGATGGGTGTCACCCTGTTTACCCGCTCGACCCGCAAAGTCGAGCTGACCCCCGCCGGCGAGCGCTTCCTCGACCGTGCCCGACAGATCGTGTTGTCCGTCGACGAGGCGGTCGACGAGGCGGTGCGGGTCGCGGACGGGATGGTGGGAACGCTGGCCATCGGGTTCACCGGATCGGCGACCTACGATCTACTGCCCTCCCTGGCGCGGGTTCTCCGGGCGGAGCTCCCAGGAATCGAGCTCGATCTGAAGGGCGAGATGTTGACGCCGGATCAGGTTTCCGCGCTGCTCGACGGCACGCTGGATCTGGCCTTCCTCCGGCCCCCTGTGCGCAGCGCGGATATCGACGTCAGGGTGCTGCGCCGCGAACCGTTGATCGCTGTTCTGCCTGAGGCGCATCCGCTGGCGGGTCGGGCCAAGGTCAAGCTCGCCGACCTCCGAGACGAACCGTTCATCACCTACCCGTCGCACCACCGCTCCGTGGTCTACGAGTCGGTCATCGACGCCTGCCAGCGTTCCGGCTTCGCTCCATCATTGGTGCACGAGGTCGGCGAGACCTCGACGCTGGTCTCGTTCGTCGCCGCCGGGCTCGGCGTCGCGCTCGTCCCAGCGTCGGTGCAGCATTTGAAGATCACGGGCGCCCACTACCTGCCGCTTGCCGGCAACACCGAAGAAGTCGAACTCGCCCTGGCAACCCGCGTGGACGATCGATCCCCACACGTCGCCCGCGTTCGCGCGCGCGCCGAGACACTCATCGGCGGCGCGCGCCGAGTGCGCAACCGATCTCGCTAGGACGCTCAACGTCCTATTCGCAACGAATTTAGTATTTCCCAAGGCCCTTCGCGCGGTGTGACACTCGTCGAATCCGCTGGTCGCACCGACTGGCAGACGCTGACCCGCCACCACAACCGCTGGGGAGGCATCGATGAAGATCACGAAGATCGAGGCGATCCCGTTCTCGATCCCGTATCGCAAGCCGCTGCGCTTCGCCTCTGGCGAGGTGCTCGCCGCCGAGCACGTCCTGGTGCGGGTGCACACCGACGACGGGTTGGTGGGCACGGCGGAGGCGCCGCCGCGTGCGTTCACCTACGGCGAGACCCAGGCGTCGATCATCGGCGTCATCGACACGATCTTCGCCCCGCAGATCGTGGGTCTGTCCCCGCTCGAGCGCGAAAGCGTCCACACGCGACTCAACCGCACAATCGCCAATCCGACCGCGAAGTCAGCCCTCGACATGGCTCTGTGGGACATCATCGGCCAGTCCGTCGGCCTGCCGGTCACCGACCTGCTCGGCGGTTACGGCAACCGCATGCGCGTCGCGCACATGGTCGGATTCGCTGAGCCGGCTGAGATGGTCGCCGAGGCTGGCCGCGTGCGCGAGGAGTACGGCATCACGACCTTCAAGGTCAAGGTCGGCCGCCGGCCGATCGACATGGACGTCGCCGCATGCCGAGCCCTTCGAGAAGCGCTCGGCGACGGCATCGAGCTTTACATCGACGGCAACCGTGGCTGGACCGCCGCAGACTCCGCCCGCGCGCTGCGCGCGATGGCCGACCTGGACCTGCAGTTCGCCGAGGAGCTGTGCCCGGCCGACGACGTCCTCGGCCGCCGGTGGCTCGTCTCGCAGAGCAGCATTCCGATGTTCGCCGACGAGAGCGTCTCGCGCCCCGGCGAGGTCACCCGGGAGCTGCTCGACGGCGCGGCGACCGGGATCAGCATCAAGACGGCCCGCACCGGCTTCACCTACTCCCAGCGCGTGCTGTTCCAGTGTGAGGGACTGGGTGTCGACGTCGTCATGGGCAACCAGATCGACGGCCAGATCGGGTCGCTGTGCAGCCTCGCGTTCGGCGCCGCCTTCGAACTCACCTCACGCCGCGCCGGCGAGCTGTCCAACTTCCTCGACATGACGGACGACCTGCTCGCCGAGCCCCTGCAGATCCGCGACGGAAGCCTGCGGGTCCGCGAGGCGCCCGGCCTCGGCATTGAGATCGACGAGGACAAGCTCACCCGCTACCGCCAGGACAACTGAACTTCCGGCACACGCGGCCGGACGAACCCAACGAAGGGACCGAACATGACCACCGTCGAAGAGAAGGCGACCGCCGCCGCCACGGGCGCGTCAGCCACCGAACGATTCCGAACCGACAAAGCAGTCGCCGCCGACACCTCGCCTGAGCGCGTCAGCCTGCTCGCCCGCGAGGTGCTCGACGCCGTCCACGCCACGATCCGCAAGCACCAGGTCACCTACGCCGAGTACGACGCGCTGAAATCCTGGTTGATCCAGGTCGGCGCTGACGGTGAGTGGCCGCTCTTCCTCGACGTGTTCGTCGAGCACGTCGTCGAAGAGGTCGTAAACGCGCCGCGCGAGGGCAGCAAGGGCACCATCGAAGGGCCGTTCTACGCCCCCGGCGCGCCGCAGCTGGGCTCCGACGGCACGCTGCCGATGCGCGACGGCGAGGCCGGCACCCCGATGACCTTCCACGGCCAGGTTCGCAGCGTCGCCGGCAAGCCGCTGGCCCACGCGACTGTGGACATCTGGCACTGCGACGACGAGGGCTTCTACGCCCAGTTCGCCCCCGGCATCCCGGAGTGGAACCTGCGCGGCGTGTTCACCACCGACGAGAACGGCCACTTCACCATCCACACCATCCAGCCGGCGCCGTACCAGATCCCCACCGATGGAGCGACGGGCGCGATCATCCGCGCCGCGAACTGGCATGCCTGGCGACCGGCGCACCTGCATCTCAAGGTCTCGGCTCCCGATCATCTGCTCATTACCACGCAGCTGTACTTCCCGGGCGATCCGCACAACGACGACGACATCGCCGCGGCCGTCAAGCCCGAGCTGATGCTCGACCCCAAGCCGACTTCGGACGGCGCGGGTGTCGACGTCGAGTACGACTTCATCCTGGACCCGGCCTGAGCCGATGCTCTTCGCGGTGAAGATGGATGTCGACCTGCCGCTCGACATGGACCCGGGCGAGCGCGCGGACACGCTCGCCCGGGAGAAGGCCTACAGCCACGAACTCCAGCGCTCCGGGAAGTGGCCGCACATCTGGCGGATCGTCGGCCAGTATTCGAACCTCAGCGTCTTCGACGTCGTCGACAACGCCGAGCTGCACGACCTGCTCTGGAACCTGCCGCTGTTCAAGTTCATGACGATCGAGGTCACGCCGCTCGCCACGCATCCCTCGGACATCTCGCTCACCGAGTAGGGCGATAGGCGATGCCGGCTGGCCGGCCCGTCAATCGAGTTCGTTCTCCCAGCTCGACTCGGGCAGTTGCAGATCGACGAATCGGGTGAGCTTGCTGACGAGTCGGCGGGCGATGTCGATGTCGACGGTGAGGTCGCGGTCCGCCACGGCGGTGGGCAGGTCGGCGCAGGTGTCCAGCACGGCGCGGAGCGTCTCCGTCGGCGGTGTGGCCGCCATCCGGTTCGCGCGGACGGCGGTGAGCAGCTCGGCGGCGACGAGCAACTCATAGCTCTCGGCGCTCGCCACCAGCTGCCGAGCCGACAGCGAGGCGAAGCTGGCCGCGTCCTCGACCCCGCGCGACAGGCTCGTGGTCTGCACCGCGGCCGGATTGGCCGCAGACCGCAGGTCGCCCAGCGCCGCCGCTGCGACGTACTCGACGAGCATGACGCCGGACGCCCCGGGAGTCCCGTCGCCCAGAAACGGTGTCAGGCCCGTGTGGTTCGGCTCGCTGAGATAGGTCAGCCGGTGGATCACCAGTTGGGCCGACTGCACGGCCGCGTTGCGGACGGTGTCGCCTGCGACCGCGAGGTAGGAGGCGTGGAAGCCCCCGTGGTGCGCGACCGCGCCGTCGGGCAGCACCACCGGGTTCTCCGAGGGGGCGTTGACGTAGGCGTCGACGGTGTCGCGCAGCGCGGCCAGGGCGTCGAGCAGCACGCCGTGGCTCTGCGGCAGGGCGCGCAGGCCGTAGGGGTCTTGGATGCGCAGGCTCGCGCTGGCCTGCGAGCCGATCAGGGCGCGCATCGCGCGGCAGGTGGCGCGCGCGCCGCGCATGGGCGTCACTCGTTCGACAGCGGGGGAGAACGCCTCCAGGTTGCCGCCCAGCGCAGTGAAGGCGAGCGCGGCCACGGCCAGCCCCGCGCGTGCCGCGACAGACAGGCGGGACAAGCCGAGCGCGGCGTCGGCCAACGCGGCGGCGTTGCTCGACAGAAACGGCAGCGCGTCGTCCGTGCCCAGGACCAGCGGATCGGTCCCGGACGAGCGCTCGTGCCGCTGCATCGCGAGGGCCGTCGCGGCGAGCGCCGAGAGGTCCGCGGTCCCGACGCCGGTGTGCTCGTGGATCACGGGCAACGCGTCGTCGCAGATCAACCGAGCGAGCCCGGCGACGACGTCCGGGCTGACCCCCGAGCCTCCGGCGCACAGCTGATTGAGCCGGACCAGCAGCATCGCGCGCACGCGTTCTGCGCTTCGGATCGGACCGGCCGTCGTCGCGTGGCTGACGAGCAGCGCCTGCGCCGCTTCGACGCTCGGCTCGACGACTACTTCGCGGTTCGCGCCCACGCCGGTGCTGCGTCCGTACATCGGCCGCTCCCCGCGCAGCCGGACGGCCCAGTCGTGCGAAGCGCGGACGCGGGCCATCGCCTCGTCGGTCACCACGGCGTGCATCGGCCCGCTGCACACCCCGGCCAGATCGTCGGCGGACAGATGCTGTCCGTCCACCTGCACAGTGCGCATCAGCGAGAACTCCCGGCTGTCGTCGTTGCCGCCTCAAGCTTCGCATCACACGACCGGTGGTCGACCAGGCCAGCTCGCCGGGCGGGTCGCGAAGTCCCACACTGGCGTATGGAGTTGTGGAGGGGGAGTGCGATGACGGCTCGTTCGAAGACCTCTGCGGGAGCGGTGCTCGTTGGTTTGGCGGCCGCGGTTTGGTTGTCGGGTTGCGCAAGCAAGACCGCCGCGACTGGCCGTCGGGCGTCGTCGGCGACCTCGCTCGCGGCGACGTCGACGGCGATCTCGCCGGAGGCCGCGGGGCGTGCTGTGCCCCCATGTCGGGCTCAGGGCAGCGGGTTTGGGTTGTCGCTTGCCGCCGGGTTCCGAGGCGCGGCTGATCCGGTCGCGGCCGCCCGGTCGTTCGTACGTCGCGGCGAAGTGGCGGGATTTGGGACACCGTCATCGGTGTGGGTGCTGGCTGACCCCGGGCAGGTCGGTCGCGGTGCGGCCACGCTGATCGACGGAACGGTCTCGCTGCATGCCGTGCGGCTGCCGAACGGGACGTGGGCGATAGACAGCGGTGCGCGCTGCGTGTGATGGCGCTGCTCGCCGACGACTGGCACGCGGCGACTGTCGCCGGGCGAAGCGGCTAGGCGTCCTCGGACATGCCGAGCATGACGTCGACCATCGAGGTGAAGGCGCCGATCGCGCTGAAGCCGCCGTCGACCGGAAGCAGCACGCCGGTGATCCAGGCCGCGTCCTCGGAGGCCAGGAAGACGATCGCGTTCGCGACATCCTCCGGCATCCCGGGATGGGCGAGCGCGGTGGCGGCCAGGATCGCCGCGAGCATCTGCGGATGATCCCAGAACCCCCGGTTCATCGCCGTCGGCAAGAAGCCCGGCAGCACGGCGTTCACGGTGATCCCGTCCCCGCCGAGCTCGGTGGCCAGCGCGCGGGTCATGGCGTGCACCCCGCCCTTGGCCGCGGCGTACGCGGTGATATTCGCGTTGCCGAAGGACCCGGCGATGGAGCCCAGGTTGATGATGTGACCCGCCGCGCGGCCGATGCGCGGCTGGGAGCGCATCGCCCGGGCGGCCACCTTGCAGCCGAGCCAGGTGCCGGTCAGATCGACCGCCAGCTCCTTGTTGAACGCGTCGATGGGCATGTCGTCGATGGGAGACGGCACGACGATGCCCGCGTTGTTGACCCAGATGTCGATGCGGCCGTGCCGGTCGACCGCGTGCTGACCGAGCGCATCCATCTCCTCCGGCGAGGTCACGTCGGCGTGCACGTAGGACGCGGACCCGCCCAGGTCCTCGATCTGCTCGTGGGTGGGCAGGACCCCCGTTCCCTCGAAGCCGCCGCTCGCCGGATCGGGGCGCAGGTCGGCGCAGGCGACCGCGGCCCCCTCGCGGGCCAGGGCCAGCGCCGTCGCCCGGCCGTTGCCCGAGCTCGCGCCGGTGACGACGGCGACACGTCCGTCGAGCCTGCCGGGCTGGGTGCTCATGCGCCGGGTCCAGGGACGCTCGGTGTGACCGAGGCAGAAATCTCGCCGAGGTGTTCGATCGACAGCGTGACGGCGTCGCCTGGCGCCAGCCATGGATAGGCGTCCAGCCCGTGCGTGCGGGACAGCTCGAGAATGCATCCGGTGCCGACCGTGCCGCTGCCGATCACGTCGCCGGTGCGCAGCTCGGTGCCGCGAGACGCGTACGCGAGCAAGTCGCCGAAGCTCCAGTGGATGGTCGAGAAGTTGCCGTTGCTGTACGGCTTTCCGTTGACCGTCGCCGTCATCGTCAGGTCGTAGGCGTTCCCGGCGCGATACGGCTCCAGCTCGTCGAGGGTGACCAGCACCGGCCCGATGCTCGTGGCGGTGTCCTTGCCCTTCGCCGGGCCCAGATGCAATCTCATTTCGCGCTCCTGCAGGTCTCGGGCGCTCCAGTCGCAGAGCACCGTGTAGCCGGCGATGTGCCGGTCGGCGTCGTCGGCGGCGATGTTCGAGCCGGGTGTGCCGATCACCGCCGCGATCTCCAGTTCGAAGTCCCACGCCGCGCTTCCTGGCGCGATCGGGACGTCGTCGTGCGGTCCGCGGATCGCCGCGGGGTTGGTGAAGTAGAAGACCGGAACTTCGTACCAGAGCGGGTCGACCCGAAGCCCCAGCGCGGTCGTGGACGTGACCACGTGCTCCTCGAAGGCCATGAAGTCGCGCACCGACGGCGGAACCGGCACCGGCGCGTGCAATCGCACGTCTGCCAGCGGCAGCACCTCGGACGGGGACGTGCGGGCCGATCCAGCCGCTGCCGCCAACGACTCGGGCGAGCCCAGGATCTCGATCAGCGTCGCGGGTGAGCGAAGGCCGTAGACCACGGAATCCTCGACAAGCCCGACGCCTGGGTCGGAGGTCGGGGTCGAGTACGTGCACCAGCGCATGTCCTAGCCTTCCGTCGCCAAGTTCAAGAGCCGAGTGGCGGCGCCGCCGGCGATGGCGTCGCGGTCCGCTGGCGACAACCCTGCGGCGTCCAGCCGCTCGAGTGGATCGAGCACGCCCATGTCGAACGGGTAGTCCGAACCGAGCACGACGTGCTCGGCGCCCAGCACCTTCACCAGCGCGGTCAAGATGTCGGCCTCGTAGACCAGGGAATCCACCCAGATGCTGTCCAGGTACTCACTCGGCGGCCGGCTCATCGTCCGGCTCTCCGGGCGCACCTGGTAGGCGTGGTCAGCCCGGCCCAGATAGTGCGGGAAGTACCCGCCCCCGTGCGCGCCGCACACCCGCAGCCTGGGGAACCGGTCGAACACCGCGCCGAAGACCAAGTGCGTCAGCGCCAGCGTCGTCTCGGTTGGGTTGCCCACGATGTTGCCGAGGTAGGAGGTCGCCAATCGCGATCCGAGGCTGCACCCCCACGGGTGGATGAAGACGAACGCGCCGAGCTCCTCGGCGGCGGCCCAGAACGGGTCGAGCGATCGGTCGGACAGCTCCCGGCCGGCGACCGAGGTCGAGATCTGCACTCCTCGCATGCCCGCGGTGAACGCCTGGCGCAGTTGATCGACGGCGAGCGCCGGATGCTGCAGCGAGACCGTGGCCAACCCGACTAGACGCCGGGGTTCGAGCGCGACGAGGTCGAGGATGTGCCCGTTCGCGGCGGCGACGAGGTCGGCGGCGAGCGCTTCGTCGGCCCAGTAGTGGTAGAGCGTGGGCACGACGCTGACCGCTTGCACGTCGATGCCGCCGGCGTCCATCCGGCTCAGCCGGGCGGCCGGCGTCGTCAGGAACGGCTGGTACGACGTGTTCGCCAGCTCGATGTTCCGCGCGGTGGACTCGGCGCCGAACGTGGCAAGCTGCGCGGCGCGTTCGGCGGCGAGCCCCGGCTGGCCGTCGACCAGCTCCTCGATCGCAGGCACGTCCACGTGGGCGTGCACGTCGACGGTCTGCGGCCGGCTCACCGGACCACGCACCGGTTGCGCTGCGTGCCCAGGCCGGTGATGGCGCCTTCCATGACGTCGCCGGCCCGCAGATAGCGCCCGTAGTGCGCGCCATTGCCGGCGGGCGAGCCGGTGAGCAGCAGGTCTCCGGGGCGCAGCGGGGTGATGGCGCTGACGTGCTCGATCAGGCGCGGGATGTCGAAGATCATGTCGGCGGTGGACTCGTCCTGCATCACCTCGCCGTTGAGCGAGAGGCGGATACGCAGATCCATCGGGTCGGGCACGAATTGGGCGGGCGTCACCCACGGTCCGAGCGGCAGGAACGTCGGCGCGTTCTTCCCCGCCAGCCAGTCGGTGCCGAGCGACGGGATGTCCGGCCGGAAGATCCGGTCGCGCGTGCTCAGATCGTTGACGACGACGTAGCCGGCGACGCAGTCCATCGCCCTTTCCCGGTCGACCAGGTAGGCGTGCGCGCCGATGACGACGCCGAGTTCGAGCTCCCAGTCGTGCTGCACGCCGGTCGGCGGCAGGACGACGTCGTCCTCTGGTCCGCACACCGCCGAAGGCAGGCCGAGGAAGACGTACGGCGTGCCGGAGCGGGCGCGCTCGTCCATCGTCGCGACGGCTCGGGCGCGGACGTCGTCCAGATCGTCGGCGCCCTGCTCCGCCGCGGCGGCCACCATCAGCTGCACCACGTGGGTGCGGTAGTTGGCGCCGCTTTGAAAGATCTGGTTGGGGACGAACGGCGCGGCGGCGGTCAGCGACGACAGAGCCAGCGCCGACGCCGGCACAGCGTCCGCTGAGACCGCGGCGTCCAGGGCGGCGCTGCTCTGGGCCCAGTCGGCCAGCAGCGCCTCGACGGTCGTGGCGCCGAGGCCGAGCTCGGCCAGCGGCACCACCTGCTCGCCCACCAGCACGCCGGCGAAGGCGTCGCCGACCGCGGGCTGGAACGTGCCGAGCTGGTAAGCCATCAGGTCTCCGTCGGGCTTGGCGGGCGATGCGACGCCGGTCACCTCGTCCGACGTCGCGACCCTAGGTCTGACCACCCCAGGTGGGAAAGACGTGCTCGCCGATATCCGTCATCGACGGCGGCGATGGGCTCGCCGCGCGTCACAGGTTCGCCGCCAGCGTCGCCACCCGTTCGCGCAGCCACAGGTGCGCCGGGTCGCTGTGCAGCACCGGATGCCAGTACATCGTCTCGACGATCGGCGCCAGCTGCACCGTTGTCTGGAGGATCTTGAGATCGCGGCGCACGTGCGACGCCGCGACGAGCCGCTCGTGCACGAACGCGAACAGCGCGGTGCCCGGCAGCAACGCCGGGACGAGGGTGAAGCTGAGCGTCGACAACGCGACCTTCGGCTCGATCCCGAGCGCGCGTAGCTGCACGTCGACATAGGCGGCGTTCCCGCCGACCGGGTTGAACTGGATGTAGGGCAGCCGCGAGATCGCGTCGCGGTCGAGGACGTCGCCGACGTCGCGGTTCTGGCTCCAGACCGCGGGCACGTACCGGTCGGTGAACAACGCGCGATGCGGGAAGCCGGCCATCCCGGTGTCCGGCAGCTCGCGCGGCATGATCACGAGGTCTACCTGCGAGCGCTCGAGATGCACCGCGGTGGCGCCGTCGACCGGCACCACGTTGACGGCCACTCCCGGCGCTTCGCGGTACAACAGCTCGAGCAGCGGGCGCAGCAGCACCAGCGTCACATAGTCGCTCGCCACGACGGTGAACGTGCGGGAGTCGACGGCCGGGTCGAAGCGCGGCGTCGTCACGAACAGCTGCTCCAGACCGGTCAGCGCGGCCCGGACCGGTTCGAGCAGCGCCTGACCCATCGGCGTCAGCTCGAGAACCCGACCGCTGCGCACGAGCAACGGGTCGTCGAACAGCCGGCGCAGCCGGCCGAGCGCCGCGCTCATCGCCGGCTGGCCAATCCCAACTGCCTCTGCCGCGCGGGTGACGTGCCGGTGCTCGAGCAACGCGTTCAGCGGCAGCAGAAGGTTGAGATCGGCACGACGCAGCGTCCCGGACACGTCCACACCGCTCATCGTCCCAGAACGACGGCGTTCCATCGACAGCGTCGATGCCGCACATCGCAAAGGTCGTCTGTGCCTTATGGCCTCGGCGTCCTATCGTGCAGGGCGTCGCACTACAGCATCCCTCGGAGGCGGTCGTGAGAGTTCTCGTCGTCGGCGCCGGGATCGGCGGTCTCGGCGCGGCCATCGCACTCACCCAACGCGGGATCGACGTCGATGTCGTCGAAGTGAAGCCGGAGTTCTCGGTCTACGGCGTGGGCATCAACCAGCCTGCCAACAGCCTGCGCGCCCTCAGGTCGCTGGGCGTCCTCGAACGCTGCCTGGCCGTCGGGTACCAATTCGACCAGTGCGACTTCTACGGCGCCGACGGCGAGCATCTGGTCAACATCCCCTACGGCTTCAGCGGCGAGGACGTGCCCTGCAACAACGCGCTGTCCCGGCTGGACCTGCACCGCATCCTGCTGGAGCGGGCCGAGGACGTCGGCATCAAGATCCGCTACCACACCAGCGTCGCCGACCTCGCCGATCGCGGCGACGAGGTCGAGGTCGAGCTGACCGACGGCCGGCACGAGACCTACGACCTCGTGGTCGCCTTCGACGGCATCAAGTCCTGGACGCGGCGCAAGATCTTCGGCGACCAGTACGATCCGGTGCACTCCGGGTTCGGCGTCCTGCGGATCACGCTGCCGCGGCCGGCGGAGGTCACCGGAATGCGGGTCTACCAGGCCCTCGGCGTCAAGCTCGGCTTCTGCCCGCTGAGCGAGAACTCGATGTACATGTTCGTCGTGACGGCGCAGCCGGCGGATGTCGTACACGATCCGGCGACGCTGGGCGATCTGCTTCGCAGCCAGCTCGAGCCCTTCGGCGACCTGCCCGGGCGCGTTCGCGACTCGATCAGCGGCCCGGCCGGGATCGTGTACAGCCCGATCTCCGACGTCATGCTGCCGCTGCCGTGGTTTGCCGGTCGGGTCGGCGTGCTGGGCGACGCCGCGCACGCGTGCGCTCCGCACCTCACCCAGGGCGCCGGCATGGCGCTCGAGGACGGTGTCGTGCTGGCCGAGATGCTGGCCGCCGGCGGGCCGATCGAGCAGACCCTGCGGCAATTCGGCGAGCGCCGGTTTCCGCGCGCCAAGCTGGTGCAGGACGTGTCGCACCAGATCCTGGCGAACGAGATGTCGATCAACGCCGACAATTACGCCGCTTCGGTGGAGGCGATGCGCACCCACCTGCCGGAACAGTCGCGAGCCGTCGACAGGTTGCTCGACGCGCCAGCATGAGCAGCCCGACGTGAGCAGCCCGACGTGAGCACCCCGACGTGAGCGCGGGGTTCGGACCGGCAGAGCTGGTGGAGGTCGCCGATCAGGTCTTCGCCTACATCCAGCCTGACGGCTCATGGTGGATCAACAACACCGGTTTCGTCGTCGGCGGCAAGGCGGTGATCAGCGTCGACGCGTGCTCGACGCGAGCTCGCACCGCGGCCTACCTCGAGCGGATCGCCACCGTCTCCCGCGCGCCGGTCACGACGCTGATCAACACCCACCACCACGGCGACCACACGTTCGGCAACTATCTGTTCGGCACGGCGACCATCGTCGCGCACGAGAACTGCCGCGCCTCGTTGCTGCAGGCCGGGTTGCCGCCGCGGCCGGGCGTGTGGGATCCGGTCGACTGGGGGGACATCGAGCTGGCGCCGCCCACGCTGACGTTCACCGACCGGGTCACGCTGTGGTCCGACGACGACCCGATCGAGGTCAGCCACGTCGGCCGGCCGGCGCACACCGACAACGACAGCCTCGTGTGGCTGCCCCGGCAGCAGGTGCTGTTCTGCGGAGACCTGCTGTTCAACGGCGGAACGCCGTTCCTGCTGATGGGATCGGTCAGCGGGGCGATCGGCGTGCTCACCGACGTCGTCGCCGCGTATCCGGCGGTGGTGATCGTGCCGGGCCACGGGGCGCCGTGCACGAGCAGCCTCATCGACACCGTCGTCGGCTACCTGCGCTTCGTGCTCAGCGTCGCGCGACAGGGTCTCGACGCCGGTGTCGGGCCGCTCGACGCGGCGCGGCAAACTGACCTCGGCCAATACGCCGAGTGGCTCGACGCCGAACGCATAGTCGGCAACCTGCACCGCGCCTACTGCGATCTCGATCCCGCGGGGCACCCGCTCGACATCGCGGCCGCGCTCGGCGACATGGTCGCCTACAACGGCGGCCCGCTTGCCTGCTACGCCTGAAACCGTCGCCCGCAGCGACCCGTCCCAAGGAGACAGCCGGTGTCCGAGCCGCTGACCCGTTCGCCCATCACGCACCTGCGTCACGTGGGCCTGGCCATGCCCGACTACCGGGAGTCGGTCGAGTTCTACGACAAGATCTGGGGCTTGGTGCCCGTCGCGAACGACTCCGACATCACCTTCTTCGCGACGCCTGCCCATCCTGAGCAGTACATCCTGCGGGTGCGCCGGGCGGCGGAGAAGCGGCTCGACCTGCTGTCGTTCGCGGTCGAGACCGAACACGACGTCGACGCCGTCACCGAGCGCATGATCGCCGCGGGCGTGCAGGTTGACCGGGAACCGGACAAGCTCGGCACGCCCGGCGGCGGCTACGGCATGCGCTTCTTCGACCCGGACGGGCGGTTGATCGAGGTGTCGGCCGAGGTCGCCGAGCGGCCCTACCGGCCGCTCGAACCTCGCGAGTCCATTCCGCAGAAGCTCAGCCACGTGGTCGTCAACGCCACCGACGTGGTGGCGACGAAGAAGTTCTACGAGACGCTGCTCGGCTTCCGGTTGTCGGACTGGCTCGAGGACCAGATGTGCTTCCTGCGCACCCGCGTCGACCACCACATCCTCGCCATCGCGCACGGGCCGCACACGTCGCTGAACCACGTGTCGTTCGAGATGCGCGGGATCGACGAGTACATGCGGGGGACCGGCCGGATGAAGCGGTCCGGCCGGCCGCCGATCTGGGGACCGGGCCGGCACGGCGCGGGGGACAACACGTTCTCCTACTTCCTCGACCCGAACGGCAACATCGTCGAGTACACGACCGAGCTGGAACGCATCGAGGACGACGCGGCGTGGGAGCCGCGGGTCTGGGTTGCGACGCCCGAGGAGGCCGACCAGTGGGGGACGTCGAACCCGATCACCGAGCAGATGATCCCGGCGATGTTCAACGACCCGGACCGCGGCGTGTGGACCGGCTCGCCGATCTGAGCCCGCCGCGCGGCAGGGGGTCAGCTGACTCGCGGCCGGCTCAACCTCGCGGCGTCAGTTGAACTCCATGCCGCCGTTGACGTTGAACGCCGACCCGGTGATGTTGCGGGCCTTCGCCGAGGCCAGGAAGGCGACCATGTCGGCGATGTCGGCGGGTTCCTGCAACCGGCCGAGCGCGATCCGGTCGTAGAACATCTGCCAGGTGTCGTCCTCGGTCTTTTCGTACAGCGTCGACATCTTCTCCACGACGCCCTCGTGCAGCTGCGTGCGGATCACTCCCGGGCAGACCGCGTTGACCGTGACGTCGTACTGCGCGAGCTCGCGGGCCATCGTCTGCGTCATGCCGATCACCGCCCACTTCGACGCGGCGTAGGGAAGGATGTTCGGCGACGCCCGCTTGGCGACCACCGACGAGATGTGGATGATGCGTCCGGACCGCTGCTCGATCATCGGCGGCGCCGCGGCCTTCGTCGTCAGGAACAGCCCGCGCGCGTTGATCGACATGACGCGGTCGTACTCGTCGGCGGTGAGCGTGTGGAACGGGCCGGGTCGCGGACCCACCCCGGCGTTGTTGACCAGGATGTCGAGCCGGCCGCGCCGCTCGAGAATGCGCGCGACGACGTCGGCGCTGGACTGCTCGTCGCGCACGTCGTGCGCCGCCGCGAAAGCGCGGCCGCCGCCGGCGGTGATCGCCTTGGCGGTCAGCTCCGCCTCGTCCGCGTCGATGTCGGCGACGACGACCTCGGCGCCGTCTGCGGCGAGCGCCTCGGCGATCGCGCGCCCGATTCCCCGGGCGGCGCCGGTGACCAACGCGACCTGATCCGGCAAGCTCATCGGTGCCTCCTGAGTCGGACTCACGACATCTCCAAGACCATCTGACCGTGCGCGGCGCCCGCTTCGACCTGGGCGTGGGCGATTGAGACGTCCGCGAAGGGCAACCGTCGCACATGGTCGCGAGGCGGCCGGAATCCCTCGTGGACATCGCGCCAAACCGCCGCCATCTGGGCGCGGTTGCCGGTGCGGACGCCGATCAGCGACTGGCTGCGCAGGTAGAAGGGCAGCAACTGCATCGGCAGCGCGTCGTGGCTGATGGCGCCGGACACGACGATGCGGCCCAGGTAGGCGACGGCTGGCCGGTAGGCGGTCCAGACCGCCGGCAGGCCGAGGTTGTCGATCACGCAGTCCAGGCCTGAGCTGCCGGCCGCGGACGCGATCAGCTGGGGGAGCTGCTCGGCGTCGCCGTCGACGCTCGCCGCGAGCGGCAGCCCGTCGAGCCGGTCGGGACGGTCGGCCAGCCGGTCGACGCCGATCACACGCGCGCCGCGCCAGGCCGCCATCGTGGCCGCCATCGAGCCCAACGCGCCACCGGCGCCGATGACGAGCACCGTGCTGCCTTCGCCGACGAGCCCCGCGTCGAGCTGAGCGCGGGCGACCGGGCCGTTCGCGGCCACCGCCGCGGCGGACGCCGCGTCGACGTCGTCGGGCAGCCGATGGACGTTGCCGGCGGGAGCGACGACGTATTCGGCGTAGCTGCCCTGGCGGTGCACGCCGATCAAGCCGAACGTCTCGCACGCCTCTTCGTGGCCGATCACGCAGCCCCGGCACTTGCCGCAGGACAGCACCGCCGAGACGGCCACGCGCGTGCCCGGCGCCAGGTCGCCCACGGCTGAGCCCACGGCGTCCACCACGCCGGCGTGCTCGGTGCCCAGCACGTGCGGGAACGCGGTGATCATCGGTGCGAACGGCGGCCGGCCGGCACGCGCCGCGACGTCCTTCGTCCGGGCGACCGCGATGGCCTGCACCCGGATGCGCACCTCGTCGGCGCCCGGTTCGGGCAGCGGCAGCTCCGCCGGGACCAGAACCTCCGGGCCGCCGAAACCGTTGATCACCATCGCCTTCACGAGCGCTCGCCCGCGGGCGGGTTCGCCATCGCGGCGATGACCTCGGGACTGATGCCGCCGCTGGTTCCCCACACGTCGGCGTTCTCCTGATTGCGCACCCACGAGTGCGGTTGCCAGTCGTCGGCGAGGACCAGCAGTTCGGCCGTGTACTCGATGACGTTGCCGACGGGGTCGATGAAGTAGCAGAAGACATTTCCGCCGGGACCGTGCCGGCCCGGTCCCCAGATGGTGTCGAAGCCGGCCTTGCGCATCCGGCCCAACGCCCGCATGACCTCATCGGCCGACTCGACCTCGAACGCGACGTGGTTGAGCGACGTCCAGCGGCCCGGCGCCAGCACGATGCAGTGATGCAGCTCGTTGCAGCGCAGGAAGACCATCTGGTCGTTCTCGTACCAGTCCGAGATCTGGAACCCGAGCACCTGCTGGTAGAAGTCTTTGGCCGCGGTCATGTCGGTGCAGTTCAGGACGATATGGCTGAGGCGATCGGGGCCGAAGTCCCGCCCGGGCGCGCCGTCGTGCTCGGCGAGGTCGGCGCTGACCTCGAGCCGCCGGCCCTCTGGATCGCGGATGATCGCGCGGTAGCCGCCGCCCGGCTCGGTGCTGGCCGCAGGGCGCTGCTCCACCTCGGCGCCGGTGTCACGCGCCCGCTGGACGATGGTGTCGACGGCGTCCGGCGAGGACGCGGCCAGGCTGATCAGCTCCAGGCTGTGCCCGTCGCCCGGCACCAGGGTGAAGACATGGTGCTCCGGCCCCCGCGCGCGCAGCTGAATCGCGCCGTCGGTCGTCTCGGCGACGCGTTCCAGGCCCCAGGTCTGCTCGTAGAACGGCAGCAAGGCAGCCGGGTCCTGCGCCGAGATGGCGATGCTGCGCAGGCGCGTGATGAGCGTCATCGCGCGCTCCTGCGCTCGATGGTGTTTCGCAGCTGGCCCACCCCGGGGATGTCGACGTCCACCACGTCGCCCGGCGTGAGGAACGTGCCGCTCGAGGCGCCGACGCCGGCGGGCGTGCCGGTGACGATGACGTCGCCGGGCTCGAGAGTCAGCAGTTCGCTTGCCTGGGCGACCATCGTCGCGACGTCGAGCACCATGTTCGAGGTGTTGCCGTCCTGGCGCAGCTCGCCGTTGACCCGGGTCCGGATGGGCAGCTGCTGGACGTCGTCGATCTGCCACGCGGGCACGACGCCGGGACCGATCGGCAGCGACGTGTCGGCGCCCTTGGACGCGACCCAGTCCCACACGAACGGCGCCGCCGGGGTGTCCCGGCGGTGTGGGCCCCGAAGCGAGATGTCGTTGGCCACGCAGTAGCCGGCCACGTGCGACAAGGCGTCGCCGTGGGCGATGTCGCGGCCACCGCGGGCCATGACGACGGCGAGCTCGCCTTCCCAGTCGACCTGATCGGTCGCCCAGTCCTCGCCGACCAGCACCGGATCGGTCGGGCCGACGAGGCTGGTGGTCGGGGGTTTGAAGAAGAAGTACGCCGTCCACGAGTCGCCGAGCCCGGCCTGCTTCATCTCCGCGAGGTGATCGCGGTAGTTGGGTCCCGAGCAGAGCACTTTCGCCGGGTAGCGCAGCGGCAGCAGGATCTCCGGATCGGCGACGAGCTCGCCCGTGGCGCCGTCATGGGCGCGCAAGGCCGGTTCGAGCTCGGCCCAATCGTGGATGACGTCGAGCACGCCGCCGTAGCCACGCAGGAACTCCGGGATCCGCACCTGCGTCCCGCCCAGCTGCCGCACGCCGACTCGTGGCGCCGGGGCGGTCGGGCTGGTCACCGTCACCAGCGCCCAGTTGGCCGTGCTCGGACTTGTCATCGGCTCGCCTCCTGTGGTCCACCCGACAGTAGCGTAGTACCTACTGAAGTAGTTAGGGTGAGCCCATGCGTCGCATTGATCTGCACTGCTACCCAGGCACCGACGAGTGGGTGCGCTCGCAGGGCCCGTTCGCCGAGGCGCTGGCCCGCTACTGGAAAAAGCCGTGGGTGGGCCGCGCCGAGGAGGACGTGGTCGCCGACATCCGCACGGCCGGGATGGAGGCGGTCCTCGTCGCGTTCGACATCGAGAGCTCCACCGGTGCGCCAGCCTGCGGGAACACGTCGGTCGCGGCCATGCGCGACCGACACCCGGACGTCTTCCTGGGCGCATGGGGCGCGGTCGATCCGCTGGCGGGCGCCGCTGCCGTCGCCGAAGCCGAACGGGCCGCTCGCGAAGACGGCGTGCTGGGCTTCCACTTCCACCCGATCATGGGGCACTTCCGGGTCGACGACCCGCAGTGGCGTCCGCTGTTCGCCCGAATCTCCGAACTCGGCCTGCCGGTCATGATCGATGTCGGCACCACCGGCATGGGCGCCGGGCTGCCGGGCGGGCTGGGCAGCCGGATCAGCAACGCGCACCCGCTCGCGATCGACAACCTCGCCGCCGACCTGCCGGACCTGACGATCATCGCGGCGCACCCCGGCTACCCGTGGATCGATGAGATGACGGCGGTCGCGCTGCACAAGGGCAACGTCTTCTGGGAGCTGTCCGGCTGGGCGCCCAAGCACTTTCCGCCCGGGTTGCGCACCGACATCCGCGCCCGCCTGCAGGACAAGATCATGTTCGGCACGGACCATCCGAGCATCCCGTTCGATCGGCTGCTGAACGAGTGGTCCGACCTCGGCTACTCCGAGGACGTCATGAACAAGGTGTTCCACGCCAACGCCGAGCGGGTGCTCGGCTTCGACCGGGTGGCGGCAGCCTGATGGCGCCCGCGCGAGGAGCGGCGCTGACGGCGCGGCCACGCGAAGACGACGGGAGACGCGCGTGACCGAAACCCGACGCCCTGCTGCGCTGGTCACCGGTTCGGCCGCTGGCATCGGCCGCGCCGCGGCGCTGCGGCTGGCTAGCGCCGGCTTCGACGTCACCATCAACTACAGCAGGTCGGCCGATCGCGCCGAGCAGGTCCTCGGCGAGCTGCACGCGATCGGCGGCGCTCACCAGGCGGTGCGGGCTGACGTCGCCGACGACGCGGCGGTGCGCGAGCTGGTCGGGCGGGCCGTCGAGCGGACCGGCACGCTGGACGTCCTCGTCAACAACGCGGGCACCACCAGCGAGACCCCGCCGCAGGACCTGGACGCCCTCGACTTCGCCGACTGGGACCGCGTCATGGCCACCAACGTGCGCGGGCTCGTCCAGGTCGTCCGCGCCGCGGCGCCGGCCCTGCGCGCGGCGCGCGGATCGGTCGTCAACGTCGCCAGCATCGTCGGGTTGCGGCCAGGGCCGCAGCCACTGGTCTACGCGGCCAGCAAGGCCGCGGTCGTCAACCTGACCCGGACGCTGTCGGCGGTGCTCGCGCCCGAGGTCCGGGTCAACGCGGTCGCGCCGGGTTGGATCGCCGGGGAGTGGATGGAGCGCACCCTCGGCGACAACTACGACCGGCTCATGCAGCGCCGCGCCCAGCACACCCCGCTCAAGCGCAACGTCACGCTCGAGGACGTCGCCGAGAGCATCCACGCGCTGGCCGTCAGCCACCCGTTCGTCACCGGCGAGGTGATCGTCATCGACGGCGGCTACACCGCGACGACGTGATCCTCAGCCGGTGCGCCGGGCCGACGCCGCGCCGCGGTCGGCGGCGCGCGGCTGCTCGGCCCGGTAGCTCTCCAGCTCCTGCAGGCCGGGTCCATAGGCTGCGACGAGCTGTGCGCCGAAGTCGCTGAACACCTGCTGCATGTCGATGTCGTGGCGGATGTAGCCCTTGACGGCCGCGATGATCGCGGCGTTCGCGGTGTGGATGCCCGACCACGCCCGGCCGTCCGCGGCCAGGCCGAACACGGTCTCGCGCGAGTCGGTCACCATGGCGACGTGCCGGGCCTGGTGGTGGCGGAACACCGCGCCGTCTGTGCTGGCGTGCCGGAACACGCGCACGCCGTCGACGTCCAGCGTGATGCGCCCGAAGGCCAGCACGACGACGTCCACGCCGCGGGCCGCGCAGGCCGCGATGTCGTCGGCCAGCGCGGTGATCTCGGCTGCGCTCGCCGACAGGTACACGCGGCGCGCAGCAGCGTGCAGGGCGGCGCTTGCCGACGCGAGCACCGACTCACGCCCGGCCAGTCCCGCGACGTCCTCCTGGGTCGAGGGTTGCGCGATGTCGGCGACGTCCGGCGTCGATCGACGCGCGTCGTCGAGCCGCTCGTCGAACGCGGCCTGCAGGCCGTCGAGCAGCGTGGCCGGATCCAGCGCGACGAAGCGCGCCGGCTCGCCAGGCAATTGGCGGGCGGCGCCGCGCGTCACGAGCTTGCGCAGCGCCTCGTACACCTTGGGCTGCGGCACGCCGGTCGCCTTGGCCACCGCGTACCCGGTCTGCGGCGTCGAACCGAGCAGGCCGACGTAGCAGCGGGCTTCGTACTGGGAAAATCCGAGGCTGGACAGCGCTTCGGTGAATCGTGCGTCGGCCGCGTGCGCGGAGCCGGGAAACGTCGCCATTCGGGGACCCTCCTCGTCGGTCAAGAATGCATACTACCGCGGTAGGTTGCCAGGGCGTTGCGCGCTCGCGTCAGGACTGCTAAGCGGGGGTCGGCGGTTCGCCGCCGGGGGCGGCCGGGACGGCCGGCGGGCGGCGTCGCCGATGTCCCGCGGCAGCCGGAAGGCCTGCGCGGTGGCCAGCAGCGCGACCAACGCGAGCAGCAGAAACGCGATCGTGTACGGGGTCGCCGGCGTGTGGCGGCCGAACACGGCGCTGCCGATCGGCGCGCCCACGCGCAGGGCGACGGTCGCCGCGGCGACGCCCAAGCCCGCGAACAGCTGCTGCACCGTGGCCGCGAGGCTGTTCGCGTGCCGCATCTGGTCCTCCGGGACCTCGCTGAAGCTCAGGGCGTTGTACGAGGTCAGACCCAGCGAGCGAGCGGCGCCGCTGAGCACGGTCACCGTCAGGATGATCAGGATCGGCGTGGTCGCGGTGAACAGTCCGGCGACGGCCACGGTGGCCGCCACCGCGACGCTCGCACAGATCAGATTGCGTCGAAACCCGTAGCGATTGAGCAGGAACGTCGTCGCCGGCTTGATCCCGATGTTGCCGACGAAGACGGCGAGCACCACGGCGCCCGCCTTGACCGCGCTCCACCCGAACAAGTCCTCGAAGAGCAACGGCAGCAGGAACGGCACCGCGCCGACCGTCAACCAGAACGGGCAGAGCCCCGAGAGCGACAGGCGCAGCGAGCGGATGCGCAGCGTCCGCAGGTCCACCACGGGCGAGGGCGCGTGCAGCAGGTAGCGCACGGTGCCGGCCAGCACGAGCGCCGACAGCGTGCCGAGGACGACGATCGGGGTCCACGACGAGGTGCTGATGGACAGCAGGTGAGCGGTGTAGGTCAGTCCGCCCAAGCCGGTGCAGGTGAGCCCGACGCCCTTCCAGTCGAGCGGCGGCACGTCGCCCCGCGGCGACGCCGGCAACAGCCGGACCGCCGCCACGAGCGCGACGGCGCCGAGCGGGACGTTGATGAGGAAGATCCACCGCCAGCTGGCATATGTCGTGATCAGCCCACCGGCGAGCGGAGCGATCACCGGCGCGATGAGTCCCGGCCACACGATGTAGGACATCAGCCTCAGCAGATCGGCCTTGGGCGTCCCGGCCAGCACGGTGAGGCGGCCGACCGGCACCATCATGGCCCCGCCGACACCCTGCAGGACCCGGGCGCCGACGAGCACGTTCAGGTTGGGGCTGGCCGCGCACAACACCGACGCCAGCGTGAAGACGGCGATGGCCGCGAAGAAGACGCGGCGGTTGCCGAAGCGGGCCGCCAGCCAGCCGCTGAGCGGGATCAGGACGGCGAGGGTGATCAGATAGGCGGTGATCACGAGACCGACCGACGCGGCCGTCACATTCAGATCCGCGGCGATCCGCGGCGCCGCCGTCACGACGATGGTGCCGTCCAGGTTCTCCATGAAGAAGCAGCCGGCCACCAGCAGGGCGACGTTGCGCTGGCGGGCGCCGATCACCGGCGCGGCGGCTGCTCGCGCAGGTCGGCGACCAGCTGCTTCTTCGAGATCTTGCCCACCGGCGACAGCGGGAATTCGGGATAGATCCGCAGGTACTCCGGCAACTTGTGCCGGGCGAGTTCGAAGGACTGCAAGTGCGCGATCAAGGCCTCCAGGGTGACCGAGCTTCCCGGGCGGAGCACGAGGCAGGCGCACATGCGCTCGCCCAGCACGTCGTCGTCGACCGGGACGCACGCGGCGTTCAGGACCGCGGGATGGGACAGCAGCAGGTTCTCGATCTCTTCGGCGGAGATCTTCTCGCCGCCGCGGTTGATCAGATCTTTTCGGCGGCCCGCCACGACGTAGTTTCCGCTGGGGTGTTGCCACATCAAGTCGCCGGACATGTAGAAGCCGTCGGGTGAGAAGGCGTGCGCGTTGTGCTCGGCCGCGTCGAAGTAGCCGCGCAGCGTGTACGGCCCGCGAGTCCACATCTCGCCGGTCTCGCCGATCGGCACGTCGGCGCCGACCTCGTCGACCAGTCGCACCTCGTCGTCGGGGCAGATCGGCCGGCCGACGGTCTCCAGCCGCACCTCGAGCGGGTCGTCGAGCCGCACGAACATGATCAGGCCCTCGGCCATGCCGAAGTTCTCCTGCACGGTGGCATTGGCGAAGATCCGTTGCGCGCGGGCGCGCGTTTCCGGCTGCAATCGCTGGCCGCCGCTCTGGATGACCCGCATCGAGCTGAGGTCGAAGTCGGCGGCCGAGCCGTCGTTGATCAGCTTGATCAGCAGCGCCGGCACCACGTGCACATGCGTCGCGCGGTCGCGCTCGATCCGACGGAAGAGGTTGGCCGCGTTGGTGCTGGCGCTCATCGCGACCGTCGCGCCGGAGAACAGGAAGCCTTGCATGCCCGGGCAGGCGAGCGGCAGATTGTGCGAGATCGGCAGTACATCGAGCAACACGTCGCCGGCGCGCACGTCGCACACGGTGACGGCGAGCTTGGAGTTGTAGGCGTAGTCGTTGTGGCTTCGCGGGATCAGCTTCGGGATGCCGGTGGTGCCGCCGGACAGCTGAAACACCGCCGGGTCCTCCGGGTCGATGGCGCTGCGCAGTTCCTTGACGTGGTCGGCCGACGTGCGGGGCTGGGCTTCGTGCAACGTCTCCAGCCGCACCGCGCTGGAATCCGGCGCCGCGCCCTGCACGATGTGCAGCGTGAACGACGGCTGCGCGCTGGCGATCCGGTCGAAGATGGAGACGAAGTCCGCGTCCTTGGACGTGGCCGGCGATGCCAGCGCGACCGCGCCGGACAGCCGCACGAACTGTTCGATCTCGCGGTAGCGGTGCGACGGCAGCGCCATGATCGGGATCGCGCCGATGTGTTGCAACGCGATGTAGAGCGACGCGAACAGCGCCGTGTTCGGCAGCTGCACCACGACGCGATCCAGCGGGCGCAAGCCGAGGTCGACGAGCGCGCGCGCCACGGTCGCGGCGCGCGCCGCCAGCTCGGCATACGTCACGGACTCGGTGTCGTCGATGATCGCCACTCGGTCGCCGTATTGCTCGAAGGCGTCGAGATAGTGGTCGACGAGCGGGCGGTCCTCCCAGTACCCCTTGCGTCGATATCGACGCGCGTACTCCGGCGGGAACGGCGTCACGCCTGCCAGCCTCATGAGGTGCCCTTCCGTCGGAGATCGGATCGACCCCCATACTACCTACCTGCGTAGGTAGGGCGAGTGCGTCAGTCTCGCTTGTCCTCCTGGTTCTGCAGGAAGTCCTCGGGCATCATCGGGCACCACACGGCGGGCGGGGCAGTCCAGTCCGTGCGGGCCTGCCACTCCTCGGTGATCTGGTCGATGTCGGTGAAGTACTCGATCCAGCTGCCCCAGGGGTCGCGGATGTAGTGGAACAGGTTTGATCCCAGCGTGTGCCGGCCGAGGCCCCAGCCCACCCGGTGACCGCTGTCTGCCATGGTCCGAGCGCCGATTGCGAGCTGGTCGAAAGTCTCGACCTCCCAGCTCGAATGGTGCAGGCCGGGATGGCTGCTCTGGATGAAGCCGAAAATGTGGTGGTCGCCCGGCCCGCTGTTCATGAAGCTCGCCTTGCCCGGCACCCGGTCGGAGAGCTTCAGTCCGAGCGCGGCGGCGTAGAACTGCTCGGCGCGCACGTTGTCCGTGGTGAAGATGAGCATGTGGCCGAGCCGACGGGGGACAGCCGGCGCGTCCGCGTCGAGCCACCTGGCGCGGTCCACCCGCTGGTAGCTGCCGGCGAGATTCACCGGGATCGTGTCGACCGCCCGGGGCGCCGCGAGTTCGCGCTCGAGCAGGTTCACCAGGTTGCCGTCCTGGTCGGCGAACCACAGGCCGGCGCCGATGTCCCCGCCGGGCCCGTCGAGCAGTTCGATGTGCTGCGCCTCGAGATGGCGCTGCCACTGCGGCCCGGAGCCTGGCGTGATGGCGAAGCTGACGTGATGAAGCCGCTTGTCCGAACCCTCGACCAGCACGGTCTGGTCCTGATCGCGGCCCACGCACCGAACGGCCAGCGACGTCGAGCGCTCGCTCACGTCGAGGCCGAACGTGCCGTAGAAATCGGCGGCCGTGTCCAGGTCGGGCACCTGCAGGCCGTAGTGCAGCAAACCGCTGACTCTCATCGGGATCTCCTGGGTTCGAGCTTCGTGGGCTGTGCGTAGCCGATGTCGGCCGACATCGCGCTGGTGGTCTCGAGCAGCGTCGCGGTCACCGACTGCAGCAGCGCCGCGTCGGCGAGTCGTTCGGGCAGTGCGATGGAAACCGCCAGCGGCAACTGGTCCTCGGTGGTGAAGACCGGGGCCGCCACCGAGTAGATCCCGGGGATGACCGCGCCGGCTGTCGTGGCGAAGCCGTCGCGCCGCACCGTGGCGGCGATCTCCTCGACGACCCGCGGATCGGCCCGGGCGACGTCCGGGCCCTGCGCGCGCAGCACCGGCCAGGTCAGGGTCGCAGGCAGGTACGTGAGGTAGACGCGCCCCACGGACGAGGTAAGCAACGGCAGCGTCGACCCCACCCGCACGGTGATCGGCAGGGCGTAGGCGCCGTAATCCCACCGCACGATCACCGGACCGTGATCGCCCCACACCGCCAGGTTGACCGCGTGTCCCGTTCGATCGCGCAACGCAGGCAGGTGGTCTGAGGCGATCCCCACCTCGTCCATGCGCCGCAGCGCGTCGGCGCCGAGGCGCCGCAACGACGGCCCCAAGTCGTAGCGTCCCGACGTCGCGGACTGCGCGACCAGGCCCACGCGGCTCAAGCTGACCAGATACCGGTGCACCTTGCTGGGCTGCATGCCGCTCGCGGTGGCCAGCTGGGTGAGGCTCATCGGGCCGCCGCCCTCTTCGAGGGTGAGCAGGACCGTCATCGCGATCTCGACGGATTGAATGCCCTGGCGACCGTCCTCGGCGCCCTGGTCGCGGCCGGTCTCGGCGCTGTCGCGGCCGCTGTGCGCAACCGGAACTGACAAGCGGTGGGCCCGGCCGTCAACCTCGGATGTCATCGGCTGATCCTATTGCGGGCCACGCGGGTCACGCGGGTCCAGCCGGGCGGGTGCGTCGGGGGACGGCTGCAGGACGAAGTCGTAGCTCATGGTGAAGAACTCATCGAGCTGCCGCCCGTCCGGCGCCGGTCCGGGCCCGTGGGCTTCGAACGCGCGGACGAGGGAGTCCTTCTCGCCGAACACCGCGTCGTTGCCGAGGTAAGGGTCGCCGTCGCGGAACACATGCGTGATAAGCGTGACGAAGCCGGCCGCCGCGATCATGAAGTGGACGTGCGCCGGCCGCATCGGGCTGCGCCGAGCGGCGGTCAGCAGGTCGCCGACCGGGCCGTCCTGCGGAATGGGGTACGGCTCGGGCAGCACAGAGGAGAACCAGTAGCGGCCGCGCGAGTCCGCGCGCAGGTGCCCGCGGCCCTGCGCCGATTCGCGGTCTGCGTATTGGACGTCGTAGTTCCCTTCCTCGTCCGAGTGCCAGATCTCGAGCAGCGCGTGGGGGAGGGGCTGCCCGTCGAGTCCGGTGACGGTGCCCGAGTAGAAGCACGGCTGACCGCTTGCCCCGCCGGAGATGTCGTCGCCGTTGGCGAACTCGGGTGACCCCGCCACGAAGAAGGGGCCGATCACGGTCGATTCGGTGACGGGCGCGGCGGGCGGATGGTTGATGCCGATGGTCAGCATGGACAGCCCGAGCACGTCGGACAGCAGGATCGCCTCCTGCCGCGAGTCGTCGCTGATCTGGCCGATGCGGGTGACGAACTCGATGGCCGACGCCCACTCGTCCTCCGTGAGAGACACGTCGGATGCGAACGCGTGCAGGTGGGTCACCAGGCTCTGCATCACCTGCCGAAAACGGGGCGAGGCCGAGTCGTCGAAGCTGTCCAGCACGCGCTGGGTCAGGGCCGGATCGACGGAGGAGGCGACGCCCGCGAGGGTCGGATTCATGTCAGTCGTCATCGGGCCGGGGCCGTCGTCGCGTAGGCGTCGACAGTGGCTGGCCGGCCGTCCAGCGCCGCACTGAGGATGGCGCGCACGTCGCCCTCTCCGACTGGCCGGGGATTGCCGGTCAAATCCTTCTGCATGATCACCCGGACCGCCTCCTCCACGCCGTCCGCCGGCATGCCCAATTCCCGTAGCGATGTCGGGGCGCCTGTGGTGGCGGCCAATCCGGCCAACCCGTCGGCCACCGAGGCGCCGCCCAGCGCCTGCGCGGCGCGCCGCATGTCCGGGACGGCCGGCTCGATGAAGGCGGCGACGTGCGGCAGCACGACGGCGTGTGTCTGCGCGTGCGGCAGGTCGAACGCGCCGCCGAGCACATGGCAGATCGCATGGTGCAGGCCTGAGCCGGCGGTGGCGAACGCGGTGCCGGCCAGATAGGCGCCGTAGAGCAGATCAGCGCGCGCGGCGCCGTCGTGCGGATCGGTGACGACGGGCACGAGACCTGCAGCGAGCGCGCGGATTCCTTCGACGGCGACCAGGCTGGTGATCGGGTTGGCGCCAGGCCCGTACAGCGCCTCGACGCAGTGCGCCACGGCGTTGAATGCGCTGGACACGGTGATGGACGAGGGCAGCGACAGCGTGAGATCGGGGTCGTAGAGCACCGTCTTCGGCAGCACCGCGAGGTCGCGGCCGGTGGTCTTTCGGCCACCTGCGGTCATGCCCCAGATCGGCGTCATCTCCGACCCGGCGTAGGTGGTGGGCACGGCCACGATGGGCAGCGACGTCCGCAAGGCCACGGCTTTCGCGGTGCCGGTGGTCGACCCGCCGCCGATGCTCAGCACCGCGTCGGCGTCCGCCGCTCGCGCTGCTGCCAGCACCTGCTCGACGGTCGCTTCCGGGACATGCTGATGGACGTCGGTGAAGGTGGCGGCGACAAGCGCGCCCAGCGGCGCGATGAGCTTGTCCGCTAGTGCGTGCTCCTGCTCGGCCACCACGAGCAGGACTCGGCGCGCGCCGAGCCGCTGGAGCTCCGGCTCGAGTTGCCGCGTGCTGCAGCCGGCGCCGAAGACGACCCGTCCCGGCAGCGCGTCATAGTGGAAGGCGGTCACGCCGACGCCCCTGAGCGCAGCGAAACCGCCAGCGCGTGCGTGTCCGTGCCCGTGTCCGTAGCCGTAGCCGTCTCCGAAGCTGTCGACGTTGCGGCGCCGAGGTCGCGGAGGAGCTCGGCAGCCAGTTCAAGGGCGGCCGGCCCGTCAGCCGCGGCGCCGTACACATAGAAATCGGGTCGGACCGCGACCGCGACCGCGTCGTGGTCGGCGAACCATTGCGCGTAGGCGCCGTCGACGTCCAGCACGACCGAGCCCGGCACGGTTTGCGGCGCCTGTTGGGTGACGCCGGCGAGCACGACTCCCGCGGAACGCAGCGCGTCGGCGGTGCCGTCGGAGCTCAGGAGGCGGTGCACCTCCGCGGTGACGATCAGTGCGAAGCCGCGGCCGAGCACCTCGTCGAATCGTCCGCGCCGACCCGCGTCGTCCACGTCCGCCTGGATCGAGAGCTCGCCTCGGCCGCCTGCCGGCGAGCTGGACAAGAACCCGGCATGGAGGCCGGGAAAGCGCATGGATCCGGTGTCGTGGCCCTCGGAGCGCGCCGCGATCAGCCGCCGATCGCGCTCGGCCGCGGCGACCGGGTCGCGCACGGTCTGCAGCCTGCCGAGTTCGATGCCCTTCTCGACGACGGCGCGCACGTGCGGCTCGCGCTCGAGCTGGTAGGTGTCCAGCAGCTCCTCATCGCGCCGGCCGCGCAACAGCAGGTCGAATTTGAAGGCGAGGTTCTGGGCGTCGCGGATGCCCGAGCACATGCCCTGCCCGAGGAACGGGGGCATCTGGTGCGCGGCGTCCCCGGCCAGCACGATGCGGCCGTCGCGCCACCGGTCGGCGACCAAGGACCGAAACGTGTAAGTGGCCACCCGGATCAGCTCGGCGTCGTCCGGAACCAGGTAGTCGGCGACTCGTGCCCAGATCAACGCGGGCTCGCTGGCCACCTCGAAATCGGCTGCGGAGTCGAGCATGAAGCTGAACCTGTGGTGCCGGGGGCCGAGGGAGATGATCGACACCGGCTTCGCCGGGTCGCCCACCTGCCGTGCTGAGGGCAGCTCCACGTCGCGGGTGAGGCGGAAGTCGCAGACCATCCACGGCTCGGAGAAGCCGTAGTCATGCTCGCCGATGTCCAGCCGGCGGCGGACGGCGCTGTTGCCGCCGTCGCACGCCACGGCGTAGCGGCAGGAGATCGCGCGGCGGGCGCCGTCGAGGTCCTCCACGTGCAAGACGACGCTTGCGTCGTCCTGTTCGAGATCGACGACGGTGGCGCCGTGCGCGACGGTGAGGCTCGGCAGCGCTCGGCAGGCAGCGTCGAGGGCGTCCTCCAACTCGGGCTGGTACATCATGTACCACTCCGCCCAGCCGCTTCGACCACGCTCGGCGAACGAGTGGTCGATCAACAGCTGGCCGGCCGCGTTGACCCATTCGTAGTTGCGCTGGACATGCAACTTGGGCGCCATCTGCTCGGCGATGCCGAGCTTGTCGAGCGTCCGCATGGTCTCGTCGTCGAAGATCGCCGCTCGCGGCAGGTTGTACAGCCCGGCATAGCGTTCCAGCACCAGCACGCGGTGCCCGGCCTGGGCGAGCAGCCCGGCCATCGCCATCCCCGTCGGCCCATATCCCACGACGGCCACATCGGCGTCGAAGCCCTCGCTACCCCGTCCGTTTCGCTGCACGCGTCGCTCCTGACGAATAACTGGCCCTTGACGGATCCGACGATAGGTTCCACTATTCGTGAAGTCAATGCGACATGGTGAACGAAATTTGCCGCCGGTCGCGAGCAGCAAGCGAGGAGGACCATGCGCAAGATCGCGCTGGAAGAGCACTTCGTCACCGAGGAGCTGGCCGGCTACGGCGCCGCGACGGCGACGATCGCCCAGCCCGAGGTCTGGCGCGAAGCCTCCCGCCGCCTGCTCGACCTAACCGGCGAGCGGTTGGAAGAGATGGACCGCTCCGGCGTGGACGTCGCGGTCCTGTCGCTGAACTCGCCGGGCATCCAGGCCGAGACCCGCCCGGAGCTCGCCGCCCGCGCCGCGGTGCGCGTCAACGACTTCCTGGCCGAAGTGATCGCAGCGCACCCGACCCGCTTCGCCGGGTTTGCGGCGTTGCCGTTGCAGGACCCGCTCGCGGCGTCGAAGGAGCTTGACCGCGCGGTCACCGAGCTCGGCCTGAAGGGCGCGCTGGTGAACGCGCACACCCACGGTGTCTATCTCGACGATCCCTCGCTGCGGGTCGTCTGGGAGGCCGCTGAACGGCTGGACGTCCCGCTCTACCTGCATCCCGGCAACGGCTTCGACGCCGGGCACGTGCTGAGCGGCCATCCTGAGCTCATCGGGCCGATGTGGAGCTGGGGCACCGACACGTCCACCCACGCGCTGCGGCTGATCTTCGGCGGGGTGTTCGACGACTTCCCGAACGCGAAGCTGTTGCTCGGTCATATGGGCGAGGGGCTGCCCTACGTCCTGTGGCGGCTCGACTCGCGCTGGGACTTCCACAACCATCAGGGGATCGAGCTGCGCCGAGGCAAGCCGTCGGAGTACCTGCGCCAAAACCTGTTCATCACGACCAGCGGAGTGTGCTCCGATCCGCCGTTGATATGCGCCTTGAGCGCCCTCGGGGCCGACCATGTCCTGTTCGGCACGGATTACCCGTTCGAGGACATGACGACGGCGACCGAGTTCCTGGACAGCGCGGCGATCAGCGAGGCCGATCGCCGCTCGATCGCGCACGTCAACGCCGAGACCCTGCTGCATATCGCGCCGGCCGCCGACGATTCACAGTAACAATTTGAAACATTGCTACCTACTTCAGTAGGTGGTGTGGTGAGGTGGCTCATGTGGGCCCGGTCACCTCGATCTCGCTCGACAACGCTCTCGCTCGACACACGACGACGAAGGGACAAGCCATGGGAGATCTGGACGGGCGGGTGGCCGTGGTCACCGGCGGCGCCCGCGGCATCGGATTCGGCTGCTGCGAGGCGCTGAGCGCGGCTGGCGCGTCGATCGTGATCGCGGACGTCGACAGCGACCAGGGCGAGCTGTCGGCGAAAGAGCTGCCCGGCCCGGCCGTCGCCGTGCGGCACGACGTGCGCAGCGCCGACTCTGCGACCGCGCTGCGCAACGCCACGCACGAGGCGTTCGGCCGGGTCGACATTCTGATCAACAACGCCGGGGTCGGACCGCACCCCGCGCCGATCCAGGACCTCACCGAGGACGAGTACGACCGCGTCATGGACGTCAACGCGCGCGGCACCTTTCTGACCACGCGCGCTTTCGTGCCGGATCTGATCGCGCAGTCCAGCGGCCGGATCATCAACGTGTCGTCGATCGTCGGACAGCGTGGCTTCGGCATGGTGCTGCCCTACGTCGCGTCGAAGTTCGCGGTCCGCGGCATGACGCACACGCTCGCGTTCGAGCTCGCGCCGCACAACGTCACCGTCAACGCGATCATGCCGGGCATTCTCGAGACCGACCTGCACTCCGCCGTCGTCGGGCAATTCGCGACGCTGCAGGAGACCACCGAGGAAGAAGGCTGGGAGTTCTTCCGCAGCCGCATCCCGTTGGCCCGCTTCCAGACGCCCAGGGACATCGGCGAGATGGCCGCCTTCCTGGCCTCGGACCGCGCGCAGAACATCACCGGCGCGTCGTTCAACGTCGACGGCGGATGGCAGATGGCGTGACCATGTCTCCTCCCGGTGCGACGCGCGAGCCGACGGCAACGACGACGGCGATGACGAAGGCGACGGCCCCGTCCACGGCGACGGCGGAGCCGGGCGCCTCGCGGCCGCCGTGGGTGTCGGTGCGCGGGCTGAGCAAGACGTTCGGGCCGGCGCAGGTGTTGCGCGACGTCGATTTCACCGCTCGCTCCGGCGAGATCCACGGGCTGGTCGGTCAGAACGGCTCTGGCAAGTCGACCCTGATCAAGGTGCTCTCCGGGGTGCATCCGGCGGACGCCGGCAGCGCGGTCGAGATCGACGGCACCCGGCTGGCCAACCCGGTCCGGCCCCGCGAACTGCGCGAGCACGGCCTTGCCTTCGTGCACCAGGACCTCGGGCTCGTCGAAGAGCTGACGGTGCTGGAGAACATCCGGCTCGGTCAGTATTCCGCGCATCGGCTGAGCCGGCGCATCGATTGGCGAACCGAACGCTCGGCCGCGCGGCAAACCCTGGAACGGCTGCACTCCGACATCGACACCTCGCGGTTGGTGAGCACGCTGCACCCCGGCGAGAAGGCCATCGTCGCCATCGGGCGCGCGCTGCAGAACCTCTTGCCGGGCACCGGCTGCGTGGTGTTCGACGAGTCGACGCGCGCGCTGCCGCGCGACCTGCTGCCCGACTTCTACGCGACGATCCGGCGACTGGCGGCGACCGGCACAGCGATCATCCTGGTCAGCCACCGCCTGGACGAGGTGCTGGCGCTGACCGACCGGGTGACCGTGCTGCAGGACGGCCGAGTCGTGGCCGGCGACCGGGAGACCAAGACGCTGACCGAGGCGTCGCTGGCGAGTCTGCTGCTCGGCCGCGAGATCGAACTGCTCGAAGAGCGCGCGCCGGCGCAGGCGCCCTCCCACGCCGGACACACCGCCGCAGTGCTGCGGGCGCGCGGCATCCACGGCGAGTTCCTGCGCGGCGTCGACCTCGACGTCGCGCCGGGCGAGGTGGTCGGGATCACCGGTGGCGCGAATTCCGGACACGCCGAGCTGCCGGCCATCCTCGCCGGCGTCGCGGCGAAGGGCCGCGGCAACATCGACATCCTCGGCCGGGCGTTCACACTGCCCTCGACGCGCCCTGGGCAGCTGATCGCAGCCGGCGTCGCGTTTGTCCCGGAAGACCGCGGCCAGGAAGGCCTGGCGGTCGAGCTCTCGGCACAGGACAACCTGACGTTGCCCCGCGCGCGCGCCCGGGGCCGCCTGATGCTGCGATCCGGCTGGCAGGCCGCGGAGTTTCGCGAGGCCGTCGCCATGCTCGGCATCGTCCCGGCGAAGCGGAACCTGCCCTGCTCGTCCTTCAGCGGCGGCAACCAGCAGAAGATCCTGCTCGCCAAGTGGCTGCTCAACAATCCCGAGGTCGTGCTGCTCAACGAGCCGACGCAGGCCGTCGACGTGGGCGCCCGCATCGACATCCTGCGAGCCATCCGTGCCGCCGCGGACCGCGGCGTCGGCGTCGTGCTGGCCTCGATCGAGACGCAGGACCTCGCCGCCGTCTGCGACCGCGTTCTGGTTTTTCGCGACGGCGTCGTCGCGGCCGAACTGACGACGGACCTGTCGCCACACACCATCACCGCCGCCACTTATCCGGTGCCCGTTGCGGCCGGCTGACCGACCAAACGACGGAGGACTCGTGAGCATCGACACCGAGAACCCGATAGCCGGCGTCGCCGGTGAGCCTGCCGAGCCCGGGGAGACGACCCTGCCGGAGCCCACCGGCGGGTTCATGAGCCGCTTCCACCGCCGCGGCCAAAGCGGATTCCTCGGCCGGTACGCTCTCGTCGGCGTCTGGCTGGTGGTCGCCGCCGTCTACGCGATCATCGAGCCGGACGTGCTGCTCACGTCCGGAACCTTCCAGACGATCTTCGGTTCGCAGACCGCGCTCGTCTTCCTCGGAATGGCTGCCGTGGTCACCTTCGCCGTCGGCGAATTCGACCTCTCCATCTCCGCGATCCTCGGGTTGTCGGCCACCTTCATTCCCGTGATGGTCGTCCAGCACGGGTGGAATCCGGCCGTCGCGTCGCTCGTCGCCGTCGCGCTGTGTTGCGGTGTCGGCGCGGTGAACGGGTTCATCGTCGTCAAGCTCGGCATCGACGCCATCGTCACCACGCTCGGCATGGGCACGCTGCTGCTCGGCCTGACCTCCGGGTTCTCCGGCTCGCAAGCGGTGTCCGGACTCAGCAACGGCTTCAGCAAGATCGCGAACACCACCGTCGTCTTCGGGTTGCCGATCAGCTTCTTCTACGGCCTCGCGCTGGCGATTCTGATCGCCTACCTGATGCGGTACACCTCGCTCGGTCGGCACATGGCCTTCGTCGGCGCCAACCGCGAGGTCGCCCGACTGGCCGGCGTGCACGTGACCCGGATCAGGATCGGGGCCTACGTCACCTCAGGGCTGCTGTGCGGCATCGGCGGCGTTCTGGTCACCGCGACCGTCGGCGGCTTCGACCCCAACAGCTCGCCCACGTATCTGCTGCCGGCGCTGTCGGCGACGTTCCTCGGGACAGCGGCCGTGCAGCCCGGCCGATTCAATCCCATCGGCACCATGATCGCGATCTACTTCCTGGTCACCGGGATCGTCGGCCTTCAGCTGCTCGGCTACACCGGTTGGATCAGCGACGTCTTCTACGGCGCCGCGCTGATCACCGCTGTCATCGCATCGACCCTCACCCGCAAACGCGCCTTGCGCGTCTGATCGCCAACCCACCAACCCCGCTCAAAGCAGAGCAGAAGGAGTGTCATCATGATGCGTTTCGTCCGGCCGAGAGGCCGCGCACGGATCGGCGCAGCCTGCCTCGCCCTGAGCGCGGCTGTCGCGCTCGCGGCGTGTAGTAGCAGCAGCAGCGGCGGCTCCTCGCCGTCATCGGGCGGCGGCGCCACCACCACCGGCGGCGGTGGGTCGTCGACCAGCTCGCCCGGCGCCACCGGGGTGGCTTACGCCAAGAGCGAGGTGGCGAAGTATTCGCCCCTGCGCACGACGTTCCCTGAGCCCGGACCTGCGCTGACCGACGTGAAGAGCAAGCTCGCCGGCAAGACGGTCTGGTACATCCCGATCTTCCTGCAGGCGCCCATCTTCACCGCCGAGTCAATCGCGCTCACCGACGCGCTCAAGACAGCGGGCGCGACCGTGCACGTGTGCGACGCGGCGACCAACCCGTCCACCGCCGACAGCTGCCTGAAGCAGGCTGTGTCGAGCCACGCGGCCGGCATCGTGACCGCCGCGCTGGACTACTCCTTCGCCTCGCAGGCCTACGGCGCCGCCATCGCCGCGAAGATCCCGATCGTCGCGACCGACAACGACAAGCCCGGCAGTTTCCCGAACAGCCCGGACGTCCGGCGGCTCACCATCGGCGGCCCGGTGTACGCCGCGCTCGGCGCCGACTGGATCATCGCCGATTCCGACGGCAAGGCGCAGGTGCTCTACGTCGCCGACAACTCCAACGCAGGCGTCACCCAGACGTCGGCGGTGAAGGCCGAGTTCGCCAAGCAGTGCCCAGGCTGCAAGCTCACCGTCGTCAGCTTCAGCGACCCGACGATCGACAAGCTGCCCACCGCGGTTAGCTCCGCGATGACCGCGAACCCGAACATCAACTACGTGTTCGGCGGTTACGACGCCCCGTCGGGCATCTTCGCCCTGCAGGGCGCCAAGCAGGTCACCGGCCGCAAATTCACCTACCTGACGGTCACCGGCCAGCCGCCGGGCCTGCAGCGGGTGGCCAGTGGGCAGCAGGCCGCCGACCCGGGAGTCGACACCGCAGAGACCATGTGGAATGCCGCGGACTCGCTGCTGCGCATCATCACCGGCGCCAAGCAGGTCGACTACCTCCCGGCGCTGCGGCTGTTCGACAAGGCCAACGTGCCGTCGGACACCAAGAGCGCAGCCGCCTACGCGTCGGGTTCGTGGTACTCGAACGGCGGATTCCGGGCCATGTACACCAAGCTCTGGGGCCTCGGCTGAGGTTCCACCCGGGCGGGCCGGCGGCGATCTGCCGCCGGCCCGCTGAGCTTCGCGACGAGCAGGAAGCGAGCCGATGTCTGAAGGACTCATGTTGCCGCCGGGCGCCGGCCGCCGGATCGTCGGCGGCGGCCTCGACGCGACCGTGAAGACGACGATGGACCAGCCGGCGTTGACGTCCACGTTCGAGGTCGTCGTCCGGCCCGGCTGGGACGTCGGCGCCCACGTCCACGCGGTGGGCGAGGAGATCTTCTACGTGCTCGAAGGGCAGCTCGACGTGCTGGCCTTCGAACCGCTCGACCGTTCGGTGGCCGACTGGCACGAGTGGGAATCGGCAACCGGGCAGCGTTTCCTGCGCGGCGGACCGGGCGCTTTCCTGTTCGTGCCGCCCAACACCCCGCACGCGTTCGGCAACAGCAGCGACCAGCCGGCGAAGGTGTTCTTCCAGTCGTCGGTTCCAGGCGGCCACGAGCACTACTTCGACGAGCTGATGGAGCTGCTCGCCGCCTCCGCCGGCAAGCCCGATCCGCAGGCGGTGGCCGAGCTCCGCACCCGCTACGACATCGAGCAGATCACCTCCTTGGACGGCGGGCGCGCGCCCGCCGGCGCGTGACACGCGAGCACGACACCGTGAACAGCTCGAGGATCGAGGACGTCATGCAGGCAATGGTGATCCGCCGACACGGCGATCCGGACGTGCTCGAATCCGCTGACCTGCCGACCCCGCGGCCCGGCTTCGGCGAGGCGCTCATCCGAGTCCGCGCGGTCTCGGTCAACGTCTTTCTCGACGTCGCGAATCGGGCCGGCCGGGTGCCGTTCGCGCGCTACGACTTCCCGCACGTACTGGGCTCCGAGCACGCCGGCGAGCTCGTCGAGTACGGACCCGACACCGAAGCCGAGTTCCCGCTCGGCTCGCGGGTGGTCGTGCACAACGCGATCTCGTGCGGCACATGCAAGCCGTGCTCGGACGGGCGCGCCGAGAGCTGCGCCAACCTCGAGCTGGTCGGCGTCACGCGACCCGGCGCCTACGCGCAGTTCACCGTGGTGCCGGCCGCCAACCTGCGGCCGCTGCCGCAGCACGTGAGTTTCGTCGAGGCGGCGGCGATGAGCGTCAACGGTCCGCTGGCGACGGTGCAGCTCACCGACGCCGGCGTGCGAGCCGGCGACACGGTGCTGGTGCAGGGCGCCGCGTCCTCGACCGGCACGATGTCGGCCGTCGTGGCCCGCGCGCTCGGCTGCCGGGTCCTCGGCACCACCCGCAGCGCGGCCAAGCTGGCTGAGCTAGAGCGGCTGGAGCTGTTCGACGCCGTGGTGGACTCGAACGAGCCAGGAGCCCTCGATCAGATCCGCGAGCGCAGCGGCGGTGGCGTGGACATCGTGGTCGACAACGTCGGGTCCCCCGAGCTGTGGAAGCTGACGATGGGAGCGCTCGCGCCGCTCGGCCGGGTGGTCAGCTCCGGAGCGATGTTCGGCGGAAAGGTCGAGCTGAATCTCGCCGCGCTGTACCTGGCGAGCCAGCGGATCATCGGCGTCCGGAGCGCGAACGAGGCGTCCCGCGCGCTGTTCTGGCAGCTCGTCGAGGACCATCAGCTGCGTCCGGTGATCGACTCGACCTTCCCGCTGGAGGCCGTCGCCGACGCCCATCGGCGCCTCGAGGCGATGAGCAACGTCGGACGTGTCGTGATCGAGGTCGCCGGTGCCTGACGCCTTTCTCTACGACGCCGTCCGCACCCCGTTCGGGCGGTTCAACGGGGCGCTGGCCGGAGTCCGCCCGGACGATCTCGCGGCGACCGTGCTCCGCGCCGCGGTCGAACGCAGTCCAGCGCTCGACCCTTCGGACCTCGACGAGATCATCTTCGGCGCCGCCAACGCCGCGGGTGAGGACAACCGCAACGTGGCCCGGATGGCCACGCTGCTGGCGGGCTTGCCGGTGTCGATTCCCGGCTCGACGGTGAACCGGCTCTGCGGGTCGAGCCTCGACGCCGCGATGAGCGCCTCGCGGCAAATCGAGACCGGCGACGCCGACCTGATGATCGCCGGCGGCGTGGAGTCGATGACCCGCGCGCCCTGGGTGCTGCCGAAACCAGCGCGCGCGTTCCCGGCCGGCGACCTGTCCGCAGTGTCGACGACGCTCGGCTGGCGGCTGGTGAACCCGGCGATGCCAGAGCTGTGGACCGTGTCCATGGGCGAGGCGAACGAGCGGCTTGGCGAGCGCCTCGCAATCTCCCGCGAGCGGCAGGACGAGTTCGCCGCGCGGTCGCACACGCTCGCCGCGGCCGCGTGGGACGCCGGCTTCTACGATTCGCTCACCGTGCCGGTCGGCGGAGTGGAGCTCGCCCAGGACGAAGGGGTGCGAGCGGACTCCTCGGCGCAGACCCTGGCTCGACTGCGGCCCGCCTTTCGCCCGGACGGGACCATCACCGCCGGCAACGCGTCACCGCTGAGCGACGGGGCGTCCGCGGTCGTCCTCGGATCGGCCGCTGCGGCCGACCGACTAGGTCGCCCTCCGCTGGCGCGGATCGCCAGCCGCGGCGCGATGGCCCTCGATCCGCTGGACTTCGGCATCGCGCCCGTTGAGGCGGCGAACCGCGCCCTCGACCGGGCAGGGATTAGCTGGGGCGACGTCGGCGCGGTCGAGTTGAACGAGGCCTTCGCCGTGCAGTCGCTCGCCTGCCTCGACGCGTGGAAGATCGATCCGGACATCGTGAACACTCGCGGCGGGGCCATCGCAATCGGCCATCCGCTCGGCGCGTCCGGCGCGCGCATCCTCGGCACGCTGGCCGCGGTCCTCCGTGCCGGCCACCACCGGTGGGGAGTCGCGGCCATTTGCATCGGGGTGGGTCAGGGGCTCGCCGTTGTGCTGGAGAATCTGGCGAGGAGCAATCCGACGGACGTCGCGACGCCGTGAGCCGGCGCCGACGCGCCGATCCGGACCAGGCTATCGAAGGGGGCCGCGAGGTGCGCATCGGAGAACTTGCCGCTCGGACCCGAGTGAGCGTGCGGGCGCTGCGCTATTACGAGGAGCAGCGGCTGTTGTCAGCCGAGCGGAGCGCTGCTGGTCAACGGCTGTATCCAAGTGGCGCGGTGAAGCGCGTCGAATTGATTCAGCAGCTTTACGCGGCCGGGTTGTCGAGTAACACGATCCGCATGCTGCTGCCGTGTGTTGACACGCCGGGGAGTGCCGACGTGCCGCACTCGCACGACCTGCTGCACCGGGAACGGGACCGCATCGACGCCGAGATCGCGTCGTTGGTGCGGACTCGTGAGACCTTGGACGTGGTCCTAGTCGCCGCTCGTTCGTGCGGGAGCGCGGCAACGCCGAGCCCGACCGAGCAAGAGACGCGTGCGCTCGCGTCCTGACGGCGCGGGTACTTCGGCTCATCGACTCACTGAGCCGACGACGCACAACCTTCAGATACCGGCCGCTCCTGCCGATGCTGGTTGGTGAGAACCCAACCTGCCGGCGACCTCGAGGAGGCAATCGATGACCGGATCCACGGTCGTCGGGTTCGCCGACGCGGTGCTCGACGCGTTACCGGACGCGATGGCGGTGATTGACGGCAGCGGAGCGATCGTCGCCGTCAACAGGGCGTGGCGGATGTTTGCCGTCGACAACGGGGGACGGCCAGAGGCCACCGGCGTCGGCGTGAACTATCTCCAGCTCTGCGAGCGGTCGGCGGCCGCGGGGTGCGCGGACGCGGTTGTCGTCGCCGACGGGATCCGGACTGTGCTGGAGGGGCAGACCCATCACGTCGAGCTGGAATACCCTTGCCCTTCGCCGGCCGTCAGCCGCTGGTTCCTGCTCCGGATCGCGCCGCTCGCCGCTCCCGCGCATGGCGCCGTCATATCCCACGTGAACATCACTCGTCGCAAGCAGGCCGAACGTGAGCTCGCGCATGAAGCTGCCCATGACCCGCTGACCGCGGTTGCCAACCGCACGCTATTCACCGCGAAGCTCACGAACGCGCTCAACCCGCCGAAGGGGCGAACCGCGCGAGGCGGCGTCGGCGTGCTCTATCTCGACCTCGACTGCTTCAAGCCTGTCAACGACACCTTTGGCCACGACGCCGGGGACGAGGTGTTGCTCACGACCGCCGACCGTCTGCGCAAGCTGGTTCGTCCGCAGGACACGGTCGCCCGGCTTGGCGGCGACGAGTTCGCTGTCGTCGCTCCGCGGATCACCGCTGCCGGTCTCGAGGCGCTTGCCGCTCGGATCACCGCCGCCTTGCAGGAGCCACATCTAGTGCACGGCCAGCATGTGCAGGTGCCGGCGAGCGTAGGCGCATATCTCGCCGTCCCCGGCGAGGCGCCGGCCACTGCCATGCGGCGGGCCGACCGCGCGATGTACGCCGTCAAACGATCGAGGCGAACATCACGAGACCGCTCAGGACAATCAAGCTCTCACCCACTAGAACCTGTCGCGGTAGTCGCCTAGCATCACCAACAAGTAACCCGGTCCGTGGATAGTGACGACGCACCTGGGACGCGACCCGCAAGCCGACGGAGTTGGTCGTTGTGGTCGATCCAGGTGACGCAGTCGCCTCCAGCGGTCGCGGCTCTGCGCCGGACGAGGCTCAGGCGTTTTTCGACTCCGCCGAAGAGTTGCGAGGAAGCCTGGCGCCTGCTGTGGTGCTAGAGGTTCCGAGCGGACGCGTCGTGGCGGCGAGTTCGTCCGGAGCTTCGCTGCTCGACCCAGACGGTGGCGAGGTGATCGGACACCACGTCGAGGAGTTCACCACCGACGCCGCCAGCGGCGCTCTCGACCTCTTCGCGTCCGGGCGCGTGACGGGATACGAGACAACTCGCATGCTGCGCAGAAGGGAGGGGGACAGTCTCGCTGTCAGCGTGCGGATGCTCAAGTTCGACCATCAGTCCCGCGCCCGCTTTGCGCTGGCGGTGTTTTCCGTCCCCGACACGCCCGTCGTGGCGGAGCCGTGGTCGGACTCCGGCCAGCCACTCGTCGTGGGGACCACGGATAAATCATTGGTGATCGAGCGGGAGACGAGCGGTGGCTCGGCGCCCATCCGCGAGTCCACCGCAAAGCTGCTCGGCCAGCCGCTGACGAACCTGGTGGCCGAGGATGAGCGCGGCCAGCTGGCAGCTGCCATCGATGCCGCAGCAGCAACGCACCGAGCGGTCACCGTGCGCATGCGGGAGCCCACCGTTGCCGGCGTGAACGGCCTCGACGCGGTCCACCAGCTGATGATCTTGCCTATGGCGCCGCCGCCGGGTTGTGCCTTCGTCCTGCTGCGCCTGCCAGAGATCTCGGCGGTGGTACCACCCGCGCACGCGCCGGACCGCGCCGCGCCGGACCTGTCGGGGCTGTTGCTTCAGTTGCACAGTGGCGCTGCGGTCGCCGGGCTCGCCGATCGGTTCGGTGACCTCAGTGACCGTGACCTGCCCGGTCTCAGCGAACTCTCCCCCCGGGAGTGGGAGATAGTGGGCCGGCTACTCGCCGGCGACCGGGTGCCCGCGATCGCCACCGCGCTGTATTTGAGTCCGAGCACCGTGCGCAGCCACCTGGGCTTGGTGTTCGCGAAGCTCCACGTCGGCTCGCAGCAGGAGCTGCTTGACCTCCTGCGCCGTAAGCCCGCGCCCAGCGCATAGCGAAACCTGGCTGCGGTTTATCCGGTTTATCCGAAAACACCCATGGCTTTGGACACTTCGTCCATACAGTGAATCCAGGCCGTGCGCACCGTCTTTCAATCCGGGATTAAGGCGCTAATCGGTCGAAAACGAAACAGGCCTTTGATCTCTTGCAATCCTCGACGCGACGTGTTTATCAGTGCGAGGACGAATTCGCTATTCAAAATGCGAGCGGTTTCGAGACTGATTTTATTGACGCTCAGCTTCATCGGGGTGCCGCCGAATGGACGTACGCCCGCCACCCCCAGGCAGGTATTCGACCGAAGGAGAAGCTAGTGTCGCCAATCCCCACCATTCGACGAGGCACTCGTCACGTCGTGGTCGCCATCAGCTCGGTGGTGGCGCTCGTCGCCGTCGCCCTGTTCCTGGTCGCCCCGAGTTCCACAGCGCTGACGTTGCAGGCGAGCTCCGCCGGAAAGGCGCCACACCGGACCGAGGTCCTCTATGGCAAGTTCACCAACGCCAAAGGAAAGCCTGCGAATCACGTTCGCGTGAACATCGCAAGGAAGAACAAATCCGGCCACTGGGTGCACATCATCGGGTTCTCGGCCAACAAGAAGGGCATCTACCGCAAGGTGCTGCACCGCAAACACAGCGGCACCTATCGCATCAGGGTGACCGCGCGTATCGGTCATAGGACCTATCACGCCATTAAGGTGTTCCATCTCAGGCCGGGACATTCGTACCGCTTGGGCGGCCACGTCTCCAAGCACGCGCTGTTCAGCTTCCTGCCCGTTTCCACCTACTGATCGACTGTCCGGGGCAAAGGCTTTCCGCCTTTGCCCCGGACAACCAGAGCGTGAGGAGCGCGGCGCATGACCGCCAGATGTCCGAACTCGTTGTTGTCCGAGTCAATTCACCAGACCGCCTGCAAACCGCCCTTCCGCGCCACCGTTCTTGTCGGCACCCGCCCCGAGGCGATCAAGATGGCGCCAGTCGCCCGCGATCTGCGGGCGGTCGGCGTCGACACCCGCGTCCTCGCCACCGGACAACACCGGGACCTGGTCGCCGAACTGCTGCCGGCGTTGGGCACGCCGGCCGACCGCGACCTGGACCTCATGTGCGAGGCGCAAACGCTGCCCGCTCTGACGGCGCGGGTGATCGAGGCGGTCGCCGAGGACCTCGCCGAGCATCGGCCTGGTGTGCTGCTCGTGCAGGGTGACACCACCACAGCCTTCGCCGGGGCGCTCGCCGCCTGCTACGCCCGCATCCCGGTCGCCCACGTCGAGGCCGGGCTGCGTTCAGGCTCGATCACCGATCCGTTCCCCGAAGAGGCGAACCGGCAGCTGCTCAGCCGTATTGCCACCTGGCATTTCGCGCCGACGCAGCGCGCGCGGGCCGCGCTGGAGTTGGAGAACCTCGCGCCCACCGCGATCGAGGTCACCGGCAACACCGTGATCGACAATCTGCACTGGGTGACCGAACGTGGATTGGGCACTTCGGCGTTCGCCTCGCAGGCCACCGGGCGGCGCAGGGTGCTGGTCACGATGCACCGCCGGGAGAATCACGGCGCGACGATCGGGGCCCTCGCTACGGCGATCGGCCGGCTGGCGCGGCGGCACGACCTCGAGGTCGTGTTCCCCGTCCACCCGAATCCCGCCGTGCGCGCCACGGTCCTGCCAGCATTGGGCGAGAACGCCGCAGTCCGGCTGCTGGACCCGCTGAACTACTTCGATTTCTCCGCCACGCTGCGCGACGCCGATCTCGTCCTCACCGATTCCGGCGGAGTCCAGGAAGAAGCGCCGTCGTTCGGCAAGCCAGTGCTCGTCCTGCGCAACACCACAGAGCGGCCCGAAGCGGTCGAGGCTGGCTGCGCCCGCTTGATCGGCACCGACCCGTCAGTGCTCGAGAGCACTGTCGATCTGCTGCTGAATGACCCGGGCGTTTACCACGACATGTCGCGGATCGCGAACCCGTTCGGCGACGGCCGCGCCGCCCGCCGGATCACCCAGCGGCTGCTCGCCGATCTCGTCCCGGGCGCCGTCACCGAGCGCGTCGCATGAGCGCGCATCACACAGGAGACATTTCGTGACCATCGACCTGACCTGGGCGGGCTGGTTCACCGGCGTCGTCGTGCTGTACTACGCAGTCCTGTTCGTCGTCTCCCTCCGCCGACCGCGCGCTGACACCGCTCCGGCGGGCTGGGAAGCACCGCTCATGATCGTCGTCGTTCCCGCGCGGAACGAGGACAAGGTCATCGGGGAGACCATCGCCAACCTTCGCGGTATGGAATACGCCGGCGAGTGCCGAATCCTCGTGGTCGACGACGCATCCACCGACACCACCGCCGCCGTCATCGCAGCGCATGTCTCGCAGGACCCGAGGGTGCGCCTGCTGTCGCGGACAGCGGAGCAGGGCGGCCGTGGCAAGAGCGACGTTCTCAACCACGCGTACCGGCTGATCCGCGACGCCGCCGCCGACGGCGATCCGTGGCTGGCCGGCCGCGCGCCTGCCGACATCGTCTACGCCATCGTCGACGCGGACGGACGCCTGGAGAAGGACAGCCTCACCGTCGTGGCGCCGTACTTCATCGACCCATCCGTCGGCTCGACCCAAGTCGGCGTCAGGATCTACAACGCCGGCGACAGCACGCTGGCCCGCATGCAGGACATGGAGTTCGTCGGCTTCACCTACCTCGTGCAGATCGCCAGGGACAAGATCGGCTCGTCCGGGCTGGGCGGCAATGGCCAATTCACCCGGCTCTCCGCGCTCATCTCGCTGGGCGACGCACCATGGAAGACGTCGGCTCTCACCGAGGACCTCGACCTCGGCTTGCGTCTGATCGAAGCCGGTTGGCGAACCCGTTTTTGCCACCACACCACCGTTGCCCAGCAGGGTCTGACGAGATGGAAACCGCTGCTGCGCCAGCGCACCAGATGGATTCAAGGTCATTACCAGTGCTGGTCGCACATCCCCAAACTGGCCCGTGCCAAAGGGGCCAGCTATGCCGGACGGTTCGACCTGGTCACGTACCTGTTCCTCGTGGTGACGGTGGTCGTCATCAGCTTGAGCATGACGGCCGTGCTGGCCAGCGGTCTCGGGTTGGTCCACCTCACCTCCTCGTTCCTGTCGTTCGTGCCCGACGGGCTCGGCCTACGAGTCACCTCGCTCGTGCTGAGCATCCTGCCGCTCGCGATCTTCATGCTGACCTACCAAATGAACTCGCGGCACCCTTACAGGTGGTGGGAAGTGCCCACGTTTGCGCTCATCTTCTCGGCCTACTCCTACGTCTGGATCGTCACGACCCTGCGCGCCTGGACTCGAATGCTGCTGCGCCGAAACGGATGGGTTAAGACACCACGCGTCGGCCCAACACCGTCCTTGCCACCAACGATCGGGTTACAGGCAGGCCGGTGACCGCCGCCAAGCCTTGGTCGCCCGGAGGGCGGATCGGCTCAGGATGGTCGATCGACGCGATCATCGACGATCAGGCCGTGCGCACCGTCTTTCAGCCGGTCGTCCACCTGGCGACCGGCTCGATCGCCGGGTTCGAGGCGTTGTCGCGCGGACCGGCGGGCACCGCCTTCGAGTCGCCGATGACGCTGATCCAGGCGGCTACGCAGGCGGGCCGACTCGGCGAGTTGGACTGGCTGTGTCGCACTCGGGCGATGCAGATCGCGGCCGACGCGCGGCTGCCGGACACGCTGTCCTGGCTGATCAACGTCGAACCCGCTGGGCTCGCCATCGACTGCCCTGCGCACCTGCGCGCCGCTCAGGAGCGGGCGCGGATCGACTTGCGGGTGATTATGGAAATAGTCGAGCGTGATGTGAACGGCAAGGTGTGGGAGCTGATCCGCGCCACCGACGACGCCCGGCTCAGCTCGTGGGGCGTCGCGCTCGACGATGTCGGCGCTGACGAAGCATCGCTGGCGCTGCTGCCGTTCCTGCGCCCGGATGTCGTCAAACTAGACATGTCCCTGGTGCAGGGTGTGCCGCATGAAGCAGCGGCGACCATCACTGCCGCTGTCCGGGCCTACGCAGAACAGCGCGGCGCCGTGATTCTCGCCGAGGGGATCGAAACGCACGCTCATGAGCAACTGGCCAAGATATTCGGCGCTACCTATGGGCAGGGCTATTACTACGGCAGGCCAGGACCGCTGCCGGACTCGATTGAAACACCCGCCGCGCCGATACCGCTGCGCCAATACGTGGCGCCCTTGGATGGGCGGACGCCGTTCGAGGTCTTGGCCACGACGATCACGCCGCAACGCGCGGAGAAGCAGTACCTATCGCACATCAGCTCGCATCTGGAGAAGCAAGCCGCTCAGGACACGCATGCCTCCGTTCTGCTCGCGGGATTTCAGCACAAGACGTACTTCACCGCCGCCAAGCAGGCCCGCTACCGACAACTGGCCGCCGCCAACGCGCTCACGGTCGTCCTCGCGGACGGGCTGGCATCCCACGACGAGCCGACCTATCACATCGGACCGCTGGCGCCGCACAGCCCGTTGGGTCAGGAATGGCTCGTCATCGTCTTGTCCCCGCACTTCGCCGCCGCGCTCGTGGCCCGCGACTGCGGCGACCCGAGCGCCGATCGCAATCGCCAATTCGACTTCATCTACACCCACAATCGCGACGCCGTCATCGACGCCGCCCGAAGCTTCACCCAAAACCTCGCAGCGAACCCCGCGCACCGCTACCCGCCCGGCGCGGTCGGCACAGCTGTCGAAAACATGACCCACGGACACGCCGAGCAGGGCAGTGAGCTCCCGGGCGCACAGCTCCGCGAGGCGCGGAAAACTGACATGAAATCTCGTCCGGGACGGGCCGCCGACGACGTGCCAGGGCTCGAATCGTTTCTTAGGATGGTCACCGCCGACTCCGGCGGCTTCCGCGCGGCGGCGCAGGTCGCGCTGAACTACCTGCGCACGAACATGCCGATGGCGATCTGGTCGATCACCCGTGTCGAGAACGACCGGCAAACCCACCTGTACCTCAACGAGAACGACTACGGACTCACCGTCGGCTGCAGCCAGCCGTGGCAAGCCTCCTGCTGCGTGCACATGGTGGCCGGCACCGCCCCCCGAGTGGCGCCCGACGCCGCAGCTGTCCCCGTCTATGCCGCCGCAGCCGCCAACGCGGCGGTCCAAATCGGCGCCTACGCCGGAGCGCCGATCGCCGAACCGGACGGGAGCCTGTTCGGCGTGATCTTCGGCGTGGACCGCGTCCCCCGCCAAGACCTCGTCCAGTTCGTGCCGACGCTCGACATGCTGGCCGAGTTCCTCACCATTTCCTTGGCCGCCGACCGTGCCCTCCACGCCGCGAGAGCAGAATCCGACGCCGTGCTCACCTACGCCACCACGGACTCGCTCACCGGCATCCGCAACCGCCACGCGTGGGACTGGCCGGACCCCGAGAACTGATCCACTCGGTGTGAGAGTCGTTCATCGGTGGGTG
>NZ_CAXULP010000005.1:42194-259167 GCF_964251945.1 uncultured Jatrophihabitans sp. | reverse complement strand
GCGTCAACGTCGCCGCCCGCGCCTGCGGCATCTCGATCCGCGCCTTCGAGCTCGCCGTCGCCTACGCCCAGCAGCGCAAAACGTTCGGCAAGCAGATCGCCGACCACCAGGCCATCGCGTTCAAGCTCGCCGAGATGGCCACCAAGGTCGAGGCCGCGCACCTGATGATGGTCAACGCGGCCCGGCTGAAGGACGCTGGCGCGCGCAACGACGTCGAGGCCGGCATGGCCAAGCTGATCGCCTCGGAGTACTGCGCCGAGGTGACGCAGGATTCCTTCCGCATCCACGGCGGCTACGGCTACTCGAAGGAGTACGAGATCGAGCGGCTCATGCGCGAGGCGCCGTTCCTGCTCATCGGCGAGGGCACCTCCGAGATCCAGAAGACGATCATCAGCCGCGGCCTGCTGCGCGAGTACAAGATCGCCCAGTAGCCGCAGTGCGCGTGCCGGTCCTCGAGGTCGGCGGCACGCACGTGTCCGCCGCCCTGGTCGATCCCGACGGCTGGACGGTGTCTGGAGCGGTCCGCCGCCCGCTCGACGCCAACGCCGACGCCGACGAACTCGTGGGCGCGTTCGTGGCCGCCGCCCGGGCGGTCGCTGCTCCGCCCGGCATGCCGTGGGGCGTGGCCATGCCCGACCCGTTCGACTATCGGCGCGGGGTGGCGCTGTTCGACGCCGCGGTGGCGAAGTTCGGCGCGCTGCACGGGGTCGACGTCGGCGCGGCCTTGCGGGCCGACCTCGACGCCGACGTCTTCTTTCTCAACGATGCCGACGCGTTCACGCTCGGCGAGTGGACGGCTGGGGTCGGCCGGGGCGCGCAGCGGCTGGCCGGCATCACCCTCGGCACCGGCGTCGGCTCGGGTTGGGTGGTCGACGGGCAGGTGGTCGACCCGGGCTTCCCACCCGGCGGACGGATCCACCAGGTCGGGATCTCGGACGAGCTCCTCGGGATCTGGGACGAGCCCCTCGAGGACCTCTTTTCCCGACGTGCGATCCGCGCCTCGTTCGCCGCTGCCGGCGGCGACCCGGCCGCCGATGTCCGGGAGGTCGCCGCGCTGGCCCGTGCCGGGGACGGGCGGGCCACCCGGACGCTCACGCGCGCGCTTCGCTTCCTCGGCATGGCCGTGGGGCGTGCGGTTGCCGAGTTCCGCGCCGACGTGCTGGTGATCGGCGGCTCGATGGCGGCGTCGTGGGACCTGTTCGAACCGTGGTTTCGCACCGGCGCGGAACCGCCGGGCCGGAACGCGCGCCCCTTGCCGGAGATCCGCGTCTCGGTCGACGCCGAACGCAGCGGCTTCGTCGGCGCAGCCGTGTACGGCCAATCACCGCATGGTCCGGAGGTCGCGACCGGATGAATCTCGCTTGGCACCCCATCGGGCCGGCTACGGAGATCAACTAGCCGGTCGAACGCGGTGCCGAGCGAGCCTCAGCGGGTGCCGACCTCGCAGTAGTCCCAGAGCCGTTCGGCGTCCTCGGCGCTCGCTCGGGTGAACGGCAGGTAGGACGTCGGCCGCGGCCGGCGGTCGTGCCAGAACAGCCCGGTGCTCGCGCTGGCCGCCGGCGCGGCCACGAGCCACACGGCGGTGTCCGCGCCTTGGGCGGCGGTGCGCAGGATCGGCCCGACGGCGCGGGCGAAGCGTGGCAGTGAGTCGAGCAGGCCCGGCGTCTGCGCCCAGCCCGGGTGCATGGCGTGCACGGCGATGTGCTGCTCGGCCAGGCGCTTGGCCCACAGCTGCGCGAGCACCACCTGCATCCGTTTCGTCCGCGCGTAGGCCGCGGCGCCGCTGTAGTCGCCCTCGTGGAACTCCGGGTCGTCGACGCGCAGCGGCTGGGCGTACATGCCGCCGGAGGACACGAACGCGACGCGGGCGTCGCCGTCGGCGGCCAGGGCGTCGCGCAGCTCGCCGGTGAGCAGGTGCGGGCCGAGCACGTGGGTGGCGACGGTCAGCTCGTGGCCCTCCGACGTCTCGGCTCGCTGCGGCGGCAGCACGCCGGCGTTGTGCACGAGCGCGTGCAGGCCAGGCAGCTCGTCGCGCAGCCGGGCGGCGCAGGCGCGCACGGACTTCAGCTCGCTGAGATCGCACTGCTCGACGACGACGTGCGCGCCGGGCGTAGCGGCCCGCACCCGGGCGGCAGCCGATTCTCCGCGCGCCTCGTCGCGGCACAGCATGCGCACCGCCGCGCCGAGCCTCGCTGCGCCCATCGTGATCGCGAGGCCGAGGCCGGAGTTGGCGCCGGTGATCGCGACCGTGCGGCCGGTCAGGGCGCCGGCGGGGACGTCGTCCGACCACCAGGTCCGACGCAGCGCGTAACCGACCCGCGAGTATCCGGGCACGATCGTCCGATCCAGCAGCGTGTCGAGCGCCCGCGTGAGCGACATGAGCCGACCCTACGGGGGGACAAACTTTCGGGTGACCTGGAAGTTGTCCTCGCCAGGTCGGCGTGGGGCCCGGTAGAGCGAGGACAAGTTTCGGGCGGGGGGACGGTCAGCGGGCGGCGCGGCGGCGGCGGCGCGCCGCGGCGCCGACGAGCCAGGCCGCCGCGCCGAGGCCCAGCAGGCTGCTCATGATGATCGCCATGCGCTGCCAGGCGGCCGGCGTCGAGGCGTCTGCGGTTGCGCCGTCGGCCGCCGGGCGCGCTGCCGCGACCTTCCCGACACTCGCGCCCGCGGCGCCAGTCATCCCCGACATGCCGGACATGCCGGACAGCGCGGACCCGCTGGAGATGGCTGCCACGTCGGAGGTCGGGGTGATCGCCGCCACCGCCAACGCCACGCCCATGCCGCCTGAGTACGCGGTCGCGGGCTTCGTCCCGGCCAGGTAATAGCCGACGGGCAACTTCTTGTGCCCACGCCTGTACACGGCGAACTGCCCCATCAGGCCGTCGTCCTCGTGGTCGAGCATATGGCAGTGGAACATGAAGACGCCGGTGTAGTCGGTGAACTTCGCCGCGATCTTCACCGATTCCCCGGGCGCGAGGCGCCAGGTGTCCTCGAGCCCGCGTTCCCAGGGCGGCGGCCTCTTCCCGTCCCGGGCGAGGGTGTGCCACTCCTCTTCGTGCACGTGCACGTAGTGGACCATCGTGCTCTTGTTCCGAAGCAGCCACACGCGAGTCGAGTTCAGCGGCACCTCGATGTCGACCCGGCGCGGGTCGAAGGTGCGGCCGTTGATGGTCCACGCCGGCGAGCTACCCGTGCGCAACCTGAAGGTGAGCGTGCTCGACACCTTCTTGGGCGCCTTGATCGACGCCGGCTTGACGAGCTTCGTCCGCTCTTTCGCCTTGTCCGCGGCCCTCCGGACGACCCGGAACTGCATGATCGCGGTGCCGCCGCTGCGCAGGACCACGTTCTTGTGCAGCTCGCCGCGGAAATTGACGACGACGTCCGCGCGCTGGCCCGGGCCGAGCGGGATCGACGAGCGGCGCACGGCCTTCGGCAGCAGGGCGTCACCGGTGCCGATCTGGGTGAACTTGCGGTGGTTGGACAACTTGAAGGTGTAATTGGTGAAGTTCGAGCCATTCACCAGCCGCAGCCGGTACCGGTGCGCGCGGACCTTCGCATACGGCGCGTACCGCCCGTTGACGAGGTCCAGGTTGCCGACGGTCGCGTCATTCGGCGCCGCGTGATGCAGGCTCACCGAGCTGATCAGCTGGTTGGCGCTGTCGACGCTGCGGTTGCTGAACATCAGCGGCAGGTCGTAGCGCCCGGTCGGCAGGCCGAGCCGCTTCGCCTGCGCGGTGTTGTCGACGATGAACATGCCTTCGAGGCCGTTCCACACGTTGCGATTCGTCAGCCCCATGCGGTGGTCGTGGTAGAAGTCCGTCGCCGCCGGCGACCGGCGCTTGGCGTTCTTCAGCTTGTAGTCGTAGGTGCGCGACTTGCCGATGGCGATCAGCCCGCTGTCTGGCCGACCGTCGTTCGCCGCCGAGTGGTGGTCCCCGTGCAGGTGGACGGTGATCGCGCCGGCGGCCGCCGGCAGCCTGTTGGTGAAGGTGAGCTTGGTGTCGTGCCCGGCGGGGCGGCGGATCGTGGGGCCGGGGTAGGTCCCGTTGTAGGTCCACATCAGCGTCTTCGGGCCGGTGGGCAGCAGTCGGACGTATGCCTGCTTCACGACGATGTGCGGGTGCGCGCCGCGCAGCACCTTCGGGAAGGTCAGCCGCTGCCGGAAGCGGGTCGGCGCGGGCTTAATCCCGCCGCCCGTGCCGGTGACGACCAGCGCTCCGTGCATCGACGTGTGGATCTTGCAGTGGTACCGGTAGGTCCCGGCTGCCAATCTGGCGGCGACCGGGATCGCGACGGTCCCGCCGGCGGGCACATTGACGTCGAACAGCGGCGTGCCATTGGCGGCGGCCGCATCCGAGGTGAACGTGTGCAGCGTGGTGTCCGTGTTGTGGACGGCAAGCGTGTCGCCGTGGCCGATCGTCGTCGTGTTCGGATTGAACTTTGCGAGGAAGCCCGAGCCGGTGATCGTGATCGTGTGCGAACTCGCGGCGGTGGCTGGAGCGGCGGTGGCCGGAGCGGCGGACAGGACCGGCACGCCGACAGCCACGCCCATCGTGAGCGCGGCGACTGCCAGCAGGGCCGGGCGGCGACTGTATCGAAATACCACGGCCGAAAAGCTAACATGCCGAGCGCGTCGCGGCAGGGGTGTCTAATACTCTCCACGGCGTATTGCCAGCGGTCGCTATGGCCGCGCTAAGCTCGGCGACCGTCGAGACCGACCGTGGGGAAAGGGAACGAATGACGACAATGCGGAAGAAAACCGCGACGGCGCTGGGGCTCGCCGGCGCGCTGGTGGGGGCGTCGGCCGTCGTGGCCGCCGGTTCCGGCGCCGTGAGCGCTGCTCCGGCCGCGCGCAAAGTGATCACCTACCGGGTCGACCACGACGGCGACATTCACGGGCCGACCCACCTCCGCCCCGGCAAGGCGGTCATCAAGTTGAAGGGCTTCGCCTCCCAGGCTTTCCAGCTCATCAAGCCGCACAGCAAGAAGGACACCACGGCCGTGGCGCTGCACGACCTCGGCGAGGTCAACGCCGGCCACACGGCGGACCTGCTCCGCCACTTCTCGCTGGTGGGCGGCGCGTCCCCGCACGACAGGTTCTACGTCTCGCTGGAGAAGGGCACCTACTACGCCGTCGACTCGAACAACGCGAGCCCTACCGTCGGGCAGATTCTCACGATCACTGTCTCCGGCAAGAAGCAGGACGCGACGTTCCCGACCGCGAGCAGGATCGTCGCGAGCGGCGAGCACAACTGGAGCAAGAACCCGAAGACCATTCCGGCAAAGGGAGTGCTGAGGTTCTCGAATGAGGCGCACGACGCGCACTTCGTCAGCCTTGCGAAGCTCAAGAAGGGCAAGACGCTCGCGGACGTGAAGAAGGCGTTCGCGGGCAGCGAAGACCCGAACAAGGTGTTCGTCTCGAAGGGCAAGCACATTGCCCTCAATCTCGGCGTCGTCAGTCCGGGCCGCGGCGAGAGGGGGAGCTACACGCTGTCCAGGGGCACGTATCTCCTCGCCTGCTTCTGGCCGGACCGCAAGACCGGCATGCCGCACGCGCTCATGGGCATGATCCGGCTGCTGAAGGTCACGTAGTCCCGCGATTTTCGCGCGACCTCGAGAAAGGGGCGTCCAGCCGACCGGCTGGACGCCCCTTTCCGTGCCGCCTCATGCGCGGCTGAGGATCTCTGACCGGCCGGTCCGCACGACGCGTTTCGCGCTCACTGCAGGCTCGTGTCCCGGCGTCGCGACGAAGAGGAACACCACGCGCTTCGCTTGCCTCACGCGCGTCGTCGGCGTCATGCGGTTTGACGGACCCAAGCCACGGTCGTGCCGCGCAGCTGCTAGTCGTCGGGGCCAGTGACCGGTCCGCGTATGACCAGCAAGAGCTGGCCGTCTCGGACCTCGTGCGTCATGGTCGGCGTGCCCGCCGGTTCGTATCCACGCACTTTGGCAACGCCTTCCCATGCGGCAAGCGCGCCCTGTTGTGTGCTTTCAACTGACCCGACGATCGTGAGTTCGGAGACGACGGGCTCGCGGCGCGCGAAATAGTTGAGGGCGCCGCTGCCGTCGGTCGCGTATTGCATCGCCGTCTTCTTCCAGACAACACCCTCGCGCTCGATTGATGGAGGCGGGTTCAGCGCATCGAAGTCACTTTCGGTCCACTCCGCGATGACGTCGTCGGTGTCGTGCTCGATAAGTCGGATTTTCGTCGGGGTGCCCATTCGTTCAGTGTGGCTTGAACTACACGCTTGTAATATCTCGGTTTGGTATCGAGACCTCTCCAGCCTCAACTGTCACTTTAGAGTTTCCCCGGGCGTTGGCCCGCAGTCGCACGCCGGGAGGGTCGGTCCATGCCGCAAGCCATCGACACAGGCGTCCTGTACTGCGACGACAATTTGGCCCGCATGGCCACACTACCGAGTGAGTCCATTGATCTCGTCTACCTCGATCCGCCGTTTTTTAGCAATCGCGTTTACGAACTGATTTGGGGCGACGAGGCGGAAGTCAGGTCGTTCGAAGATCGATGGGAAGGCGGTATCCAGTGGTACGCGGAGTGGATGCGTGACCGGCTCATTGAGATCCGGCGCTTGCTGAAGCCCACTGGAACGGTATATCTGCACTGCGATTTTCACGCAAGCCACTATCTCAAAGTCATGATGGACGAGTTCTTCGGCTCGCAGTGGTTTCGAAACGAGATAGTGTGGCAGCGGACGATTGCGAAAAGCCTTAGCACCGTCCGCCTGCCGAATAACCATGACGTTATCCTCGTCTACAGCAAGAGTAAGCGCCCCACATGGAACGCTGACGAGATGTTCCAAAAGTATGACGAGCAAAACTTGGACGCGCGAACCGCCTCCAAGTACACCCATCGAGACCCAGACGGCCGGCTGTACCGTCTGGACAGTCTGATAAATCCCAACGCGGACCGCCCGAACCTGACCTACGAATTCCTAGGTGTCACGCGCGTTTGGCGCTGGACACGCGACCGGATGCAACGCGCCTACGAGGACGGCCTTGTGGTGCAGTCCCGAGATGGACGCGTACCTCAACTCAAGCGATACCTGGACGAGCAGCGTGGGCGGCCCATCGGTGACGTATGGACTGATATTCCACCACTCAACAGCAGGGCAGCCGAAAGACTGGGCTATCCGACCCAAAAGCCAGAAGCGTTGCTCGAAAGGATTATCCGGGCCAGCTCCAATCCGGGCGATGTCGTCCTGGACCCTTTCTGCGGTTGCGGAACTACCGTCACCGTTGCACAGAAGACCGGGCGGCAGTGGGTGGGGATCGATATAAGCCCGACCGCGGTCCATATAATGGACCGGCGAATCAGGCGTATTGCAGGCGTCGCGGCCCCTAAATTGATCGGCCTTCCCTCGACCGTCGAGAGTTTGCGGGCATTGAGACCGTTCGAGTTTCAAAACTGGGTCATCCAACAGTTCTACGGCGTGGGCTCGCCTCGTAAGACAGGGGACATGGGTATCGATGGGTACACCTTCCTCACCCACGACCCGATCCAGGTAAAGCAGTCCGAACATGTTGGAAGAAACGTCGTAGACAATTTCGAGACCGCGGTGAAACGCGATCGCTCATCGACGGGCTGGGTTGTGGCATTCAGCTTCACTAAGGGCGCCAGGGAAGAAGCGGCCCGCGCGCGCTGGCACGAGCATCTAGATATCAAGCTCGTGGCCGTTGACGAGCTGCTTAAGCCGAAAACGGAACGGCGCGGGCCGTTATGGCCCGAGCCGGCGACCGTGACAGAGATCCCGCTTGCCCCGCCGCGCGATCCGTCCGAATACACGGCGGACGAGCTTATTGCCAGCGACCGCGGAGCTCGGGTGTCGTGACGATCCCCCGTGTTCCGCTGATCGACCGCTAGTCGAGTGGCGGTTCGCTACTGGGAACCGGCTGATCCCGTCTCGACCGCTTACGCGCGGCGTCGCGCGCGCGTTCCGCGTCGGCGGGAGACATGCGAAGCAGCCCCCGCAATACCTCCACGGGGTCGACGCCGTCCGGGACCTCGGGCTCGGCCATGCGGCCGAGGTTACGCGGGCTCAGGCTCCGATGAGGGGTTTGTAGGCGAGACGGCGTCCGGTCATGTTGCCGAACAGCAGGCGCATCCGCTGCGAGTCGGTCGACCGGCAGTGCGTGTAGAGGAACGCGAACTGGGTGAGGTAGCGGTCCAGGTGGTCGACGCTGACGAAGTGGTGCGTGCCGTCGATCGACCGCTTCAGCTGGGAGAAAAATCCTTCCACGAGGTTCGTGGACACGTTGCCGCGCGTGTACTGCCCGGCCTTGTGGTCGACGTACTCGTGGGCGCGGAACTGGCCGGCGATGTTCTTGTAGCCGGAGCCACCGTCGGTGTGCAGGTGGGTCCGCTTGAGGTCCATGACGTGCTCGATGGCGGGCAGCAGGCTCGCGCCGGTCACGTCCGGAACCGCCACAGCGTGGACTGAGCGGGTCTCGTAGTGGACTAGCGCCGCGACGGGCTGCTTGTCGCTGGCCGAGTAGCCGTCGCGGCCCGGACGGGCCTTGCGGGCAGCTTCGCGGGGGTCGCTGGCGTGGCGGTTCTTCGGGTCGCCACCGATCCGCGTCTCATCGACCTGGACCGCGCCGCCAAGCAGACCGGCGACCGGGTCCAGCTTCATGGCCTCGCGGATGCGGTGCAGAAGGAACCACGCCGACTCGTTGTGGATGCCGTACTTGCGGCTGATTTCCCATGCGCTGACAGAGTTCTTCGAGGCGACGACCTCGAATGTCACCATCACCCACGTGCGGATGCTGAGCTTCGTGCCGTGCATGGGGGTGCCGGTCAGCACCGAGAACTTCTTGCGGCACTCGGCGCACTTCCAGAGCCGCCGCTGCGTGTTCGCGCCCGTGCGCGTCGTTCGGCCCTCGGTGCCGTCTTTCGGCGTGAGGAAGTAGAACTTCCGGGTCGACTCGCAGTGCGGGCAGGCGTCGGGGGTGCCGTCGGTCCAGCGGAGCTGCTCAAGGAAGCGGTAGGCGGATTCTTCGTCGGGGACGAGCGTCGCCAGCTTCGGAAGGCTGAACTCCTGTTGCATACGCGTAATGTATACCCCTCCCTTGACATACGTCAAGGGGTACCTTTACATGGTGACCGTGAACTCTGACGCCTACCTCGCAGCCGTCGCCTCGCAGCTGAACGACGTTGACGACGCCGTGGCCCGCGCGCGTGTCGTGAACGACGAGATCGCCGCCGTTGCGACGGTGCTGGAGAAGTTGGGCGAGCTGCGCGCCGACGCTGTCCGCGCCGCGCGCGAGACGATGAGCGTTCAGACCATCGCGGCGGCGATGGGGGTTACACGCGCGAGGGTGTACCAGCTCATCCAGTGACGGCACGCCGAACACCGGGCGCGCAAATGTCCCTGCGGCACCCGGTGTTCGGTTATCATCGAAGTGTTGTTTCGGTAGGGGGCCAGGAGAGAGAGCCGGCAAAGCTGCTCTCCTGGCCGCCCTCTTTTAAGGGACCTCCTGACGACTGTTTGCCGCAGCAGTCAGGCAGACCATGCAACTCTCCTCATAACGCACCCCCCTCAACCTCGCTGCGGAAGTTCCCCGACTCGGAATCGTCGGGGCGGTTCTGGGTGCCCGAGGCAACGAAGCCAGGCCACTTGCTGGACACGATCGCGTCGCCGTCGTTGACGCGGATCGCGTCACCCTTTGTCGTCAGACTCCACACGGCCGACCGCACACTGTTGCTGATCGCTGACGGCGCCTTATTGACCGTCAGATGTTCAGGCAACATCTCGCGCAGTTCGGTTGAGGTGTACGGGCGTCGCTCCGAGTCAAGAATGTCTTTCACGGCCGCGCGGATCGACCGCGGTTCGACGCCGCTGCTCGCGAGTTCGCTGAGGGTTGCCGATCCCACGTCCGCCAGGACCTGGGCGACAAACGCTTGGCCGTTCAGGCTGCGCAACGCCGCCGTTACGGCCTCGATCTCGTCCGTCAGCTGCTGCGCCTCAGCCGTCAGTTGGTCACGTCGCGCGGTTGCCTCAGCGAGCCGTCCCTTGAGAAGGTCAACGGCCTGCTGGATGACTGCGGGCTTACTCACTCCTTCAAGATAACACGCTCAAGCGGCGTGTGACGGTTTGTCAACACGCAGGGCGTTCAGATCGTCGGCGAGCCGAAGAACACCGATGGGATTCGTCCACGGCAGCCCGTGTCAAAGTCATCTTGGGTCCGTCATCCCGCATGACGCCGCGTCGTCCACAGGGTGTGCGGCCGATTCGCGAAGTGACTCAACTTTCTTTAAGCTTTGTTCGACTTACTCAACTTGCGCGGCCACTGGGGGGTGCCACGTGGGTCCATCTGCGCATGCCTTGGTCGAGACCGAGGTGCGCGAACTCGTCCGGCGCCGCGGCATCGATCCGATCGCGGAGCCGGAGGTGGTGGCGCGCCTGATCGAGGACGTCATCGGCGACTACCGCGATCGGTCGATCAACTCGACGTTGCCGCCGATGGGCGATGTGGCCGCGGCGAGCCGGGCGGTGCTGGACGCGGTGGCCGGCTTCGGCCCGTTGCAGCCGCTGCTCGACGATCCCGGCGTCGAGGAGATCTGGATCAACGAGCCGGGCCGGGTGTTCCTCGCCCGCAACGGCCGCTCGGAGCTGACCACGCTGATCCTCTCGGCTGAGCAGGTCGCCGAGCTGGTCGAGCGGATGCTGCGCCCGACCGGGCGCCGCATCGACCTGTCGACGCCGTTCGTGGACGCGATGCTGCCCGACGGGTCGCGGCTGCATGTCGTCATCCCGAACATCACCCGCCGGCACATGGCCGTGAACATCCGCAAGTTCGCGGTGAACCTGCGCTCGCTGGACGAGCTGAGCGCGGCCGGGTCGTTGACCGAGCACGCGGCCCGGTTCCTCGAGGCGAGCGTCGTCGCCGGGCTGAACGTCCTCGTCGCGGGCGGCACCCAGGCTGGCAAGACCACCATGCTCAACGCCCTTTGCGGCGCCATTCCCGGCCGCGAGCGGGTCGTCACCGTCGAAGAGGTCTTCGAGCTGTCGCTGCGCAGTCCGGACGTCGTCGCCATGCAGACGCGCCAGGCCAACCTCGAGGGCACCGGCGAAATCCCGCTGCGCCGGCTGGTCAAGGAGGCGCTGCGGATGCGCCCGTCCCGGCTGATCGTGGGCGAGGTCCGGCAGGAGGAGTGCCTCGACCTGCTGATCGCGCTGAACAGCGGGCTGCCGGGCATGTGCTCCCTGCACGCGAACTCTGCCCGCGAGGCGCTGGTCAAGATGTGCACGCTGCCGTTGCTCGCGGGCGAGAACGTCTCAGCGGCCTTTGTAGTCCCGACGGTCGCCGCGAGCGTCGACCTGGTCGTGCACCTCGGCATCGACGGGGACGGCCGGCGGCGCGTGCGCGAGATCGCCGGCGTCACCGGCCGGGTCGAGCGCGACGTCATCGAGACGACGGAGATCTTCACCTCGCGTCGCGGCCGGTTGGACCGGGCTGACGGCTACCCGCCGCATACCGAAAGGTACGCAGCGGCCGGCATCGATCTGGTCGAGGTGCTCGCCGCCCGTGGCGAGCGCGCCGACCGCGTCGGGGCGCACTGAGATGGGCGCGTTTCTGGGTCTGCTGCTCGGTCTCGGCCTGTTGCTGATCTGGCGCAGCGGACCGCGCGCGCCGGTCCGCACAGCGGCCGGCGCGAGTTGGTCCGCCCGCCGTCGGGACGTCCTCAAGCAGGCCGGCATCGACGGCGTCGGGCCGAATCAACTGCTCGCGACTCAGGCGTTGTGCGCGGCGATCGCGTTCGTGCTTGTCTTCGCGATCACCCGCACCGTGACCGTCGCGGCCTGCTTCGGCGTGTTCGCCCTGTTCGGGCCGGCGTTGATCGTGCGCAGCATGCGGCGCCGGCGGCAGACGGCCCTGCGCGAGCTGTGGCCCGAGGCGATCGACAACCTCGCCTCCGCTGTGCGCGCCGGCTTGTCGCTGCCCGAGGGCCTCGCCGCGCTGGCGGTGCGGGGGCCGGCGGAGCTGCGGCCGCCGTTCGCCCGGTTCGGCGCGGCGTACCGCGCCACCGGACGGTTCGCCGACTGCCTCGACGCGTTGAAGGACGACCTCGCCGACCCCGTGGGCGACCGCGTGTGCGAGACGATGCGCGTCGCCCGCGAAGTCGGCGGCAGCGACCTCGGCACGGTGCTGCGCACGCTGTCCGAGCTGTTGCGCGCCGACGCCCGCACCCGCTCGGAGCTGGAGACCAGGCAAGGCTGGGTGATCAACGCCGCGCGGCTCGCGGTGGCCGCGCCGTGGGCGGTCCTGCTGCTGCTCGGGACGCAGTCCAGCACGCTGCGCGCCTACGACTCGCCGGGCGGCACGCTGCTGCTCGCGATCGGCGCCGCGGTGTGTGTCGCGGCCTACCGGATCATGCTGTTGATCGGCCGGTTGCCCGAGGACGAACGGGTGCTGCGGTGAGCGGGGCCTGGCTGATCGGTGCGGGGGTCGGACTGCTCGGCGCCGCCGGTGTGCTGATCGCGGTCCGCGCGACGCCGCCGATGCGGCCGATCCGGCTGGCCGACCGGCTCGCGCCCTATCTGGGCGACACGCCGCAGCCCTCGAAGCTGCTGGGCCGGCCGGCCGCCACATCCGCGCCGTTCACCGTCGCCCGGCGGCTGTTCGGCCCCGCCCTCGGCGAGCTGGTGCGCGGGGTCGACCGCGTCGTCGGCGGCGCGCCGTCGGTGCGCCGCCGGCTGAACGGCCTCGGCGCGACGATGACGGTCGAGGAGTTCCGGGTCGAGCAGGTGCTCTGGTCGGTCGCGGCGGCGGGCGTCGCCGCGGTGCTGATGGTCCTCGGCGGCCTGCTGCGCGACGGCGTCGACCCCGTGCTGGTCGTGCTCGCCGCGCTGGGCGGGGCGGTGGGCGGCGTCCTGGGCCGGGACTGGCGCCTGACCCGCCAGCTCGCCAACCGGGAGCGGGCGATGCTGTCGGAGTTCCCGGTCGTGGCCGACCTGCTCGCGCTGTCGGTGGTGGCGGGGGAGTCGCCGATCGACGCGCTCGAGCGGGTGTGCCGGCTCACCCGCGGCGAGTTGGCCGCTGACCTCAGCCGGGCGCTCGCCCGGGCGCGGGCCGGCGCGCCGATGACGAGAGCGTTGTCCGACCTCGCCGACCAGACGACGCTCGACGCGTTCGCGCGATTCCTGCAGGGCCTGGTCGTCGCGATCGAGCGGGGCACCCCGCTGGCCGACGTGCTGCGCGCCCAGGCCGTCGACGTCCGCGAGGTCGGCAAACGCGCGCTGCTGGAGGCGGGCGGTCGCAAGGAGATTTCCATGATGCTGCCGGTGGTGTTTCTCATCCTGCCGGTCACCGTGCTGTTCGCGCTGTTCCCCGGGTTATTGACATTGACGTCGCTGGCCCGGTGACGACGAGTGGGGAGATACCTATGAGTATGTTCGACGCCGTGCGAGCCTGGTTGCTCGTGCGCTTGCCCGACCGCGACGACGATCGCGGCGATGTGCCCGGGTGGGTGATGGTGACCGTGATGACCGCGATCTTGGTCGTCGCCATTCTCGGCATCTTCGAGCCGCAGATCCGCAGCGCGCTGTCCGGGATCATCGACTCGGTCAGCGGCAAGTAGCCGCCGTGCGCGCCCGGCAAGCCCGGCGGCGCCTGCGTCTGGACCGGCGTCTGGACCGGCGTCTGGACCGGCGTCTGGACCGGCGTCGGCTGGTCGCGACGCGGCGGCTGCGCGCCGACGACGCGGGCGCGGCGGTCGTCGACTTCGTGCTGGTGTCGGTGCTCTTGCTCATGCTGCTGTTCGCCGTGCTGCAGGTGGCGGTCTACTTCTACGCGCGCAACGTCGCCGCGTCCTCAGCCGCGGACGCCGCGCGGTTCGCCGCCGCTGAAGGCGTCCGCCCGGGCGCCGGCGCGGCCCGCGCCGAACAGCTGATCCGCCAGGGGCTCGACGACGCCGACGCGGCGGCCGTGCACTGCGCGGCGAGCGCTGGTGTGGACGGCGCCTCAGGGCTGCCGATCACGACTGTGCGGTGCACCGGCCGGCTGCGGCTGCTGTTCTCGCCGCTCGGCCTGCCGCTGACGATCGACGTCCGCTCCTCGGTGCTCCGCGAGCAGGCGCCATGACGCCGCTGCGCGCGCGCTGCCTTCGCCGGCTTCGCGACCTGCGCCCGGCTTCGCGAGCTGCGTGAAGACGAAGGCAGCGCGATCATCGAGTTCGTCTTCGTCGCGATCGTCGTCCTGGTGCCGCTCGTCTACCTGATCGCCGCGGTGGCGACCGTCCAGCGCGCGCAGCTCGCCGTCACGCAGGCGGCGCGGGACGCCGGTCGGGCCTTCGCCACCAGCGACACCGCGGACGAGGCGAGCATCCGGGTTCGCGCCGCGGTGCGGCTCGCGCTGCGCGATCAGGGCCTGCCCGACGACGCCGCCGTGCGGTTCGTCCGGTACGGCGCTGAATGCGGCTCCCCGGCAGTCGCGCCGCGACTCGCGCCGGGCGCCGAATTCACCGTCTGCGTCTCCCGGCAGGTCGCGCTGCCCGCGGTGCCCTCCGTGGTCGCCGGCCGCGGCATCCACGTCGTCGGTCAGTACGTGGTGCACGTCGACGATTTCCGGACCGTCGGGTGATCCGCCGGCTGCGGGCTGACGACGGCTCGACCATCCCGCTGATCCTCGGCTTCTTCCTGCTGGCGCTGCTGCTCGTCGCCGGATCGGTCGCGCTCGGCCAGGCGTTCGTGCAGCAACGCGGCCTGCAGGACGTCTGCGACGGCGCGGCCGCGGCGGCCGCGGCCAGCTCGGCGGACCTCGACCGAGACGTCTCGGTCGGCGCCGCGTCCTCGCTGCGCTTCGTCGACGTGGACCGCTCGGTCGCGGACTACCTCGCCCGCGACCCCGAACGCCGCGCGGTGCAGGTGCGCGCGCAGCTGTCTCCCGACCGCGAGCGGATCACGCTGCGCTGCGCCCAGACCATGCCGCTGGCCTTCGGGGCGCTGTTCGGCCGGGCCCGGGTGCGGCACACCGCGACTGCCACCGCCCGCGCCGCCGTCGTCGTCGGCTGACCAGCGCCCGTCAGTTGAGTGGTGCGCTATCAGCTGAGTGGCGCGATATACCGCACCACGCAGGCCTTAACGCACCACTCATTGTGACGATCAGGCAGCGGGAGCAGGAAGGTCGAGGTCGACGGCCACCGGAGCGTGGTCGGACGGGCCCTTCCCCTTGCGCGCGTCGCGGTCGACGTAGGCGTCGGCCACCGCGTCGGCGACCGGCGCCGCGGCATACACCAGGTCGATCCGCATGCCCATGTTCTTGTGGAACATCCCGGCCCGGTAGTCCCAGTACGTGTACGGGGTGTCGTGCTTGAGCGCCCGCGGCAACACGTCGCGCAAACCGAGGTCGCGCAAGGCCGTCAGCGCCGCCCGCTCCGGCGCGGTCACGTGCGTCGACGTCGCGAACGCGGCCGGATCCCAGACGTCGGCGTCGCCCGGCGCGATGTTGAAGTCGCCGAGCACCGCGAACGCCGGCCACGTCGCCAGCTCGGCCGCAGCCGTCTCTCGCAGCGCGGCCAGCCACTCCAGCTTGTAGGCGTAGTGCGGGTGGCCGACCTCGCGCCCGTTCGGCACGTACACCGACCACACCCGCAGCCCGCCGCACGTGGCGCCGACCGCGCGGGCTTCGGTGGCGGCGAGCATGGCGTCCGCCGGCTGGAAGCCCGGCTCGTCGACCAGACCTCGACGGATGTCGGCGACGCCGACGCGCGACAGGATGGCCACGCCGTTCCACCGGCCGGCGCTGTGCGTGGCCACCTCGTAGCCGAGCGCCGCGACCTCGTCGACGGGGAAGTCGCCGGTCTTCAGCTCCTGCAGGCACACCACGTCCGGCTCGACGGCGCCCAGCCAGTCGATCAGGCGCGGCAGCCGGGCGACGACGGAGTTCACGTTCCAGGTGGCGATGCGCACCCGCCCAGCGTCGCAGAGCCGGCGACACGCGTCGGCACAACCCAACGGGGGCCAAACTAGCCGGCTCGAAGACGCTGGACTCGCTGTCGGCCGGCGACCGGTCGACGCTGACCGGCCACGCGTTCTGCCCGGACCTGATCTCCGGGCCGTTCCACGACGGCCTGGTGATCGTCTTCTCGATGGCGATCGCGATGTCGTTGATCGGCGCGTTCGCGTCGCTGTCGCGCGGATCGAAGTACGTCCACGTCGACTAGGACCCGCACCCGGCGGCCGCCACCCGCGAGCCCGGGGCAGCCTGACCAGCCCCTCCAGCGCAGGCCGGGCGAGCACGGCCCCCCGCGTATCCTCGAGCCTCGTGGACGTCCCCGCCGAACTCAAAGAGCTGTCCGCGACCCTGGCCAGCATCGAGGCGGTCGTGGACCTCGCGGCCCTGCGCAACGAGGCGGCCGACCTCGAGCGGCAGGCCTCCGCGGCCGACCTGTGGGACGACCTCGACAACGCGCAACGCGTGAACTCCCGGCTGTCCTTCGTGCAGGGCGAGGTGCGTCGCGTCGAGGACCTGCGCCGCCGGATCGACGACGCCGAGACGCTGTGGGGCCTTGCCGAGGAGATGGACGACGCGGCCTCGCACGCCGAGGTGGAGCGGGACCTGCCGGGCCTGCGCCGCGCCGTCGACGAGCTCGAGATCCGCACGCTGCTGTCCGGCCGCTACGACGTCCGCGAGGCGCTGGTCACGATCCGCTCCGAGGCGGGCGGCGTGGACGCGGCCGATTTCGCCGAGATGCTGATGCGGATGTACCTGCGCTGGGCCGAGCGGCACAACTACGCCGTCGACGTCCTGGACACCTCCTACGCCGAGGAGGCCGGGATCAAGTCGGCCACCTTCCAGGTCAAGGCCCCGTACGCCTACGGCACGCTGTCGGTGGAGCAAGGCACGCATCGGCTCGTCCGGATCAGCCCGTTCGACAACCAGGGCCGCCGGCAGACGAGCTTCGTCGGCGTCGAGGTGCTGCCGGTCGTCGAGTCCTCCGACCACGTCGAGATCCCGGACGACGAGATCCGGGTGGACGTCTACCGCAGCTCCGGCCCGGGCGGGCAGGGCGTGAACACGACCGACTCCGCGGTGCGAATCACGCACCTGCCCACGAACATCGTCGTCAGCTGCCAGAACGAGCGCAGCCAGATCCAGAATCGCGCGTCGGCCATGGCGGTGCTGCAGGCCAAGCTGCTCGAACGGCGCCGGCAGGAGGAGCAGGCTGCGCTCGACGCGCTGAAGGACGCCGGCAACAGCTGGGGAAACCAGATGCGCAACTACGTGCTGCATCCGTACCAGATGGTCAAGGACCTGCGCACCGACTTCGAGGTCGGCAACCCGCAGGCGGTGCTCGACGGTGAGATCGACGGCTTCATCGAGGCCGGCATCCGCTGGCGGCGCGCCGCGCAGGCGACCTGACCGGCGCCGAGGTCTGTCAAGGAGCGGATGAGAGCCGGCCGCGGTTGGTCGGCGAGCATGTAACCGATGGGTAAAGTCGGCTCCCGTGATCCGGCTCGAGAACGTCTCCAAGGTCTATCCGGCCGGCGCGCGACCTGCTCTCGACAGCGTCAGCATGGACATCACGAAGGGCGAGTTCGTCTTCCTGATCGGCCAGTCCGGCTCCGGCAAGTCCACGGTGCTCCGGCTGCTGCTGCGCGAAGAGCTGCCGACCCGAGGGATCGTCACCGTCGACAGCCGCAACGTGGGCAGGATGCGCAGCCGCAAGGTGCCCGAGCTGCGCCGCAAGATCGGCTGCGTGTTCCAGGACTTCCGGCTGCTGCCGAAGAAGAGCGTCTTCGAAAACGTCGCCTTCGCCCTCGAAGTGATCAACAAGTCGCCCAAGGCCATCCGGCGCACCGTGCCCGAGGTGCTCGACCTCGTCGGGCTGACCGGCAAGGCGCAGCGGCTGCCCGGCGAGCTGTCGGGCGGCGAGCAGCAGCGCGTCGCGATCGCCCGGGCCTTCGTCAACCGCCCGTTGGTGTTGCTCGCCGACGAGCCGACCGGCAACCTCGATCCGGACACCAGCCAGGGCATCATGAGCCTGTTGGAACGCATCAACCGCACCGGCACGACGGTGGTCATGGCCACCCACGACAACAACATCGTCGACGCCATGCGCCGACGAGTCATCGAGCTCGACGCCGGCAGGGTGGTCCGCGACCAGAACCGCGGCGTGTACGGCGCCGGTCGCTGACCGCGTCGTTCCGGCCGGCGCCGCGTCGTCCAGAACGTCGTCCAGAACCCAGTCGCACCAGCAACACCCATCGCACGAGCAGGGCCCCCAAGCAGTGAGGAACGCATGCGCGCGAACTTCGTGATCTCCGGCGTCTGGACCGGCGTCCGACGCAACCTGACGATGACGATCGCGCTGATCCTCAGCACGGCCATCGCGCTCGCCTTCGTGGGCGCCGCGTACCTGGCCAGCACCGAGATCAGCAACTTCAAGCACGACTACGAGGGCCGGCTGAACGTCTCGGTCTTCCTGTGCGCCAAGAACACGCAGAGCCCGTGCCACGGCAAGACGACGCCGGCGCAGACGGCGGCGCTCGAGGCCGCGCTGAAGGCGGACAAGCGGATCGCCTCGGTCAGCTACGTGTCCGAGCGGGCGCAGTACGCGCGCGCCGTCAAGATCGAGCCGCCGGCGTTCGCCAAGGTCGCCCGGGTGGGCGATCTCGGCGCGTCGTTCACCGTGGTGCTGAAGAACCTGCCGAAGGACTTCGACAGCTTCGCCAGCGACTACGCCAAACACGTCGGCGTGTACAGCGTGGCGAACCAGGTCGACACGCTCAAGACGCTGCTGAAGATCATCGACGGCGCCCGGCTGTTCTCGATCATGGTGGCGATCGTGGTCCTGATCGCCTCCATCCTGCTGATCGCCAACACCATTCAAGTCGCGGCGCAGCAGCGCAAGAACGAGACGTCGATCATGCGGCTGGTGGGCGCCTCGCGCTTGATGACCGAGCTGCCGTTCATGCTCGAGACGATCTTCGCGACCATCATCGGCGGCGTGATATCCATCGGCCTGCTCGCATTGGGCAAGGCGTTCGTGCTGAACGGCATTTTCAAGGCGCCCGTGGAGCGCAAGGTGATCCCGAACCTCAACGCGAACGACCTGCTGGTGGCCGGCGGGATCGGCCTGATCGCCGGCATCGTGCTCGCCGCGGCGACCGCCTTCGCCACCTTGCGCCTGTACGTCAAGGTTTAAGGCGTGAGCGCACAGGCGGCGTCGAGCAACCGGCAGTCCGGACGCAAGATCATCGCTTCGAACCGCAAGGCCCGGCACGACTACGCGATCCTCGACGTGTTCGAGGCCGGCGTGATGCTCACCGGCACCGAGGTCAAATCGCTGCGGCTGGGCCGCGCCTCGCTGCTCGACGGATTCGCCACCATCGACGACGGCGAGGTCTTCCTGCGCAACGTCCACATCCCGGAGTACGAGCAGGGCAGCTGGACGAATCACGAGCCGCGGCGCACCCGCAAGCTGTTGCTGCGCCGAGACGAGATCACCCGGCTGATCGGCAAGACGAAGGAGAGCGGGCTGACGCTCGTCCCGCTGTCGATCTACTTCTCGCACGGCCTGGTGAAGGTCGAACTCGCGCTGGCCCGCGGCAAGCGTTCGTATGACAAGCGGCAGGACCTCGCCCGGCGCGACGCCGACCGCGAGGTCGCCCGGGCGCTCGGCCGGCGCAGCAAGGGCATGGAGTGACGCCGGCGCCCTGCTTTCCGGTGAGGGATGGTGCCCACCTCGATGCGTGACGTGTCCGTCGACAGCGACGTGCCGGCCTTCTGGCAGCGGCTCGGCCGGCCGGGGCTAGTCGACGTCCACACCCACTTCATGCCGAAGCCGGTGATGGACGCCGTCTGGCGCTACTTCGCCGACGCGCAGCGGAATTTCGGCCATGCCTGGCCCGTCCACTACCAGCTGCCCGAGCCCGAGCGGCTGACGATCCTGGACCGGCTCGGCGTGCGCGCGTTCACCGCGCTCGTCTACCCGCACAAGCCCGGCATGGCCGCGTGGCTGTCCGGCTGGGCGCGCGAGTTCGCCGCCCGCACGCCCGGCTGCGCGGCGACCGGCACCTTCTACCCGGAGCCGTCCGCCGCCGGGTACGTCCGGGACGCGCTGGACGCCGGGACGCGGATCTTCAAGGCGCACGTCCAGGTCGGCGGCTACGACCCCCGCGACCCGCTGCTCGACCCGGTGTGGGGCCAGCTCGCCGAAGCCGGCACGCCCGTCGTCGTGCACTGCGGCAGCGGGCCGATCCCCGGCCGGCACACCGGGCCCGGCCCGTTCGGCGAGGTGCTCGAACGGCATCCCCGGCTCACCGCCGTCATCGCGCACGCCGGCGCCCCGGAGTACGACGCCCACCTCGACCTGCTCGAGCGCTTTCCGAACGTCTGCCTCGACACGACGATGGTCGGGACGCCGTACCTGGCCGACTTCGCGCCGCTGCCCGCCGCGGTGATCGCGCGCTACGCCGACCTCGGCGACCGGATCGTGCTCGGCTCGGATTTCCCGAACATCCCCTACGCCTACGCCGAACAGCTCGCCGCGCTGGACGGCTGGGGGCTCGGCGACGACTGGTTGCGCGCGGTGTGCTGGGACAACGGCGCCCGGCTGCTGGGCCTCGTCTGAATCGGTCGGACTGGGCGGGGCGGGCGTCGGGCTTGGTGGGGCGGCTACCCTTGACCCTGTTGCACCTAGGGGGTGAATGGTCTCGACTCCGGACGTCGAGGCAGGGGAAGCGGGCCGAGGATTGCATTGCTGACCTCGTAAAAAAAGCGATGCAAACAAAAATAAGCGCCGACAATAGTCGCGCCGACTTCGCTCTCGCTGCCTAGTACAGCCTGAGCAAGTCTGTCAGTCCGGGTTCGTCACCGGCCCGGGTACTGGCATCAGCTAGGTGACTCACCGTCCCCGCCGGCCGCGGGGGAGGACGGGACAATCCACAGCGGCTGGGCCTGTCACTGACGACTTGTGTGCGTGATCGTCGGGGCCGAGCAGAGACACAGCACACTGCGCCCGGAGAAGCCCTGCTGAAGCGACGGAGGACGCGGGTTCGATTCCCGCCACCTCCACTCAAGACTGAAGGGAAGAAGTTCGAACCAGACTTAGCTAACGATCCTGCTCGCGAGTCCGCCCTGGCTGCATTTGCACGGCGTTCCTCTTCGTAGTCGACGTTTGCAGATCGGTTCGAACTTCTTCCTGTCAGCTAGCTGACGGGATGTCGAACCACTCGGCCGCCGGGTGATGGGCAGCAGGGTCTAAGCCGAACCGTGTTTCGATCAGGCTGTTCCGATACCACCCACGTCATTCGTCCCGTCATTCGGGGACTTCTCCGGTTCTGCAGCACCATCGTCCTCCAGCCAACTGAAGGCCGCTGCGACGGCGGTGGCGTCGGTCCCCAGGATCCGCAGACTCTGTCGTACCAACGCATAGAACTGGTCCACCCACGATGTCGCGAGGTCGACATTGCCACCGGCGCTGAGCGATAGGCTTGCGATGAGGTGCCCTCCGTGCGTCACGTTGAGACAGCGCTCCATCGCATGTGTCTCGATTGACCACCACTCCGAGTGCGCGACACCGCTTGCCATGGAGTAGGCCTGCCGATACAGATCGAGCAATCCACACTCGTTCGCCATCGCCCGTATGGACTTTCCCTCGGCGAACGAGTCGCGAGTGTCGACCGACCGATGGTCGAGTGGGCCGTCGTTGTGACTGAGCCTTTCGACCTCCTTGATGGCCTTCTCGAAGTCGGGTCGGCGAGCCTCTGCGGGCAGTTCATCCATGATGCGGGCGTACAGCTTCGCTTTACCGGCGCCGTACTCCTGAAAGGATCGATAGATCGTTTCGTCTTGTGTAGCCATCCACTGGAGGTAGATGCGCACCTCGACGAGCACGCGGATGATGTGCGATCCGTGCTCCATGCACCAGAGGTCCGGCGCACCTAACGCCGTAATTAGATCGCGTCCCGCTCGGGCCACGAGCCCTGCGTGGACTTCTTGGCGTTCGTGGTCGTGTAAGCGTGCAGGTGCGCATTCGAGTGCTTCGACGTAGCTGCTCAGCAGGTCCATGGCCAGTTGGCGAAGATGGGTGCCGTCCGTTGGCACCTCGCTCGGTGCGGATGGGTCGCCGTCAGCCGAGAAGTCCGGGTCCGCGTCGTTGTCGCTGATGTGACTGACCCGGTCACGTTGTCGTACGCACCGCGTGGTCATCGAATTGGCCCCCCAGAAGACTCTGGCCCATTTGATTGCCGCGTCGTAGTGATTCGCGTCATCGTGCATGAGCATCCCTCGGTGGGCACCCCACATTGCGCGGATGGCGGAGTCTGCCTGCCGGCGCGTCGACAGGTCGCCGGGATACGGCCGGAGCAGCTCGATCGTCGTCGCGCTGCTGCTGAACGTGCCGGCCTGCAGATTGCTCCAGATGCGAAGGCATTTGATCACTGCCTCGCGGTGTCCATCTGCAATCGCCTCGCGTAGCGCGCGGGCGAGCAGATCGATGGTCGCTTGATCTGGCGGTTGAAAGTCAGGACCTACCAACCAGCCGGCGGGACGGAGCGGGTAAGAGGTCAGGGCACGTACGACAGACTCGGTCAAGAGTCCTCGCTCGCTGGCCCGTGTTCTCACGATGGCTTCCGCCTGTGAGTCCCTAGCTGCGAGCCGGTCCAGGCTCGTGAGCCGACCATCGAGGCAGTCAGCTACAAACTGCGGCTCGATGCTGTCTGCAAGGTCGTTCAGGACGTCTTGTTGCCAGCGCATGAAACGGACAGCGTCCGTCGTGTTGCGTTCAGCGAGGACGAGTGCTGGCCAGATTAGGTCCGGCAGGTCGTCTCGAAACCAGTCGCCAATCTCAAGCACGCCGGTCGCCGCCAGCGGCGACTTGAAGACCCGGCCCTTCCTGACGTGATCGCTCAAAGGGCCAGGACCAGCGTTGGGCCTCGGCATAGTCATGCCGACACCGTAGATTCAAGGTCCGACGGTGTTGATCCTTTGGTTTTGATGCGCGGCGCGACTCGCTTAGGACCTCGGACAAGCGCCGCAACTAGATAGAAAGCCGATGGGCGCCGGCGTCCGCCGTCTTGTGTCTCCCTCCTGTGTGACGCGCAGTCAGTCAGCAGTACGGTCTTGTTCGTCGTGGACTGCGCGGTCGTCTCGGCCATCGGCACCGGGATCGGTGCCGGCTTCGGAGCGTGACGCAGCGTGGGGGCGCATGGCGAGGGTCAAGGCGAACCACCAGGCGTAGACGGACTCTCGGGTCACCATGGCAGCGTCGCCGATGAGGCCGTGGGCGACGCTGTTGCGGAAGTTCGGGCCCTGCTTGTCCGTGAACGTTGCTTTCATGTCGAATAACAAGTCGGGGCCGAGGATGTCCAGAGCGGCGGGCTCTTCGAGTAGACGACTGAGTCCCTTTTCGATCTCCACTCCGTGCTCGTCGGTCACGAGGGTGTGCACGCCTGCGCGTTTGAGGAAGACGCGGACAAGGTGCTCAGTCTGGGCCGTGAGAACTGCGAGCGCGGACGCGAAGTCGCTGTTCAGGCCGTGGAGGATCCCCTGTGCCCAGGTCGCTTCGTGGCCTCTGGGGATCCAGGGGTTGGCGACGCACAGCCTGTAAAGATCTTCAAGGGTGTACTGGTGTTGCAGGTTTACGGTCTGCAGTGCGGGGATGATGAGGGCGTCGACGACAAGCCCGATGACGGTCGTGTGGTCGCGGACCATGACTGCCCAGAGCGCTGGGTCGGTTTCGGGGGAGCCGCCGCTCGCGTCGGACTGGCCGCCGGGGGTGGCGGCGACTTTCTGACCGGTTGCGCTGTAATGCTCGTTCCCGAACAGATGCGACAACGGATGTTCGCGGAGTGATTCGCGGGCGTTGTCAGCGAGTTGGTCGTAGTCGGCGGGGTGGTGGATGAGGCTGAGCGCGATGAGCGCGTCGACGGGGTCAAGCCCGGTGACGTGCCTGCGCGCAGCGGCGACGTATTCGGTGATGTCGTGGCCGTCGGTGCGGATGACGGCCATGCTTTCAAGGATGAGCGCGCGGTCATCGTCGAGTTTTGCGCGCAGTTCGATGACGCGTTGGTCGATACCGTGTTCGACGCGGTAGGAGCGGGGTAGGCCGAGCATGATCTTGAGGGCGCGTTCGACGAAGTGGCTAGCGGTGATGGCAGCGCCGCCTCTGCCGTTGCGGCGATCCTCGGCCTGCGCGGTGAGGGATTCCGCTAGGCGCTCGGTTGCCGCGTTCGCTTGGTCGCGTCGATTGTCGCGGGCGTACCAGGCGGCCGCTTCTGCTTCCCATGCTTGCTCAAGGTTGCGGTCTTCATGGTCGCGGGCGGCAGCGGCGAGCGTTTCGGCGAGGTTGGCTAGTCCGGCTCGTTTTGCACCGTCCAGGAGTCGCTGGTCGCGCGCGAATTCGGAGAGGTGGACGGCGAAGAACCGGTCGTCGAACGTGGCGGCGTGGAGCCGGTCGCTGACGGTTGCGGTGAGTTGGTCGATGAACGACCGTCCGTGTTCGCTGAGCTGTCGAATGATCTCGACGGCACGTCGCAGGGCATGCCGGCCGTCGGTGGGCCAGCTGTCCGGTTCGAGGGGTACGGCGATGTAGGCAGTTATCGCAGCGTCGCGTAGAGCGATGTCGCTTCGGTCCACGTGCCACCAGCAGAGGTCGGCCACGCGTGCGCGGAGCATCGGGTCGTCGCTATCGTTCATCGCGTCGGCGACGCGATGAAGCAGAGCAAAGTGCGCTCCGTCGATTCCCGCGGGCATGTCGTTCGGCACGAGCGGTTGGATTGGGTCGTTCCACTGCTCGGGGTGAAGCCGGGCCATGGTGGCGAGCGTCAACGCGTTCAGGGTCGACTGCGGAAGCGAGTTCGTTTCATAGCCGGCGGCGGCTTCGGCGAACGCCCGAGACAGCGCGAACAGCGACGGATGCGGGTTGTTCTTGCGGTGCTCGGTGACGACGGGCCGCCACCATGAAGGGTCGATGGCCGGTTCACTGGCCGGGTCGTTGCTGTCTTCGGTCATGCTCGATTCGGTGGTGTCCTGAAACCATGATCCAGACCCGAGCGAATCGATTCGCGCCGTGCCCGGTGCTGGGATGGATGGAAACAAGAGCTCGGGGCAGGGAAGAGCTAACGCGTTTTGTCGAGGAACCGGACGCGGACTAGCAGGGTACGACCGCCCGTCTGGATGAACCTCCCTTCCAGTCCTGCGTCGTCGATGAGTCTGTCGAGCACGTCTCGTTACCGATCGGCGCCCCAGGCCATCGTCTGCTCGTACGTCATGCGCTCCATCGACTCAGAGCGCGCCTCGTCGGCGAAGTGGGACGCCATGTCGTATGAGGTGACGCTGGATAGTGCTTCGGTGCACGCCGAACGTTGTCGCAAGCACGGTGGTGCCCTGCCCCGCCTTGTAGGCAGCCACAACGCTGTCGATCTCTTCAGACGAGAGCCGACTCTGAGTTTGGCGGGTCACCAGGTCGGCGGAGGGCCTTCGGGCCCGAAGCGATCGACGGAACAGGCTGACGAACCCCTCTCGGCGGTTCGAACTTGTTCCCGTCAGGACCACCCGCGACGGCAAGGCCAGTCATCACACACGTCGTGGTGGCTGGCCTTGCAGTGGACGACGACGCGGGCTACGGCGTTGACGAATCGGGTCCCGGTCGCCCGTGCGCGTAGAGTCCTCGCCAGCTGAGTTGGCAGCCAGCCTGGACCTCGCGGCATGCCTCATCGGCCGTCGCGGTGAGCGATCCGCTCGCAGCCAGGCACCTCTGTGCGGCATCGCCCTTAAGGTCGTCCGCACTCGCGCGCGTGATCGCAAAGGCAACAACCATGTCCACATCCACTGTCGCCCGTCCGCCCGTCAATCCCGCCACGCCGGCTGCCACGCCGAACCCCCGGCGCATGATCGACGTCGTCCTGACCGCGGGCGGGCTCCTGATGGCGGCCGTCCTGCTCGTCGCAGGCGGCCTGCTTATCTGGGCGCACACCTTCGTCGACAACCAGATCCACAACCAGCTCGCTGCGGAGAAGATCTACTTCCCGCCGGCGAACAGCGCGGCCGTTTCTGCGCCGGAGTTCGCCGCGATGCGCCAATACGGTGGCGAGCAGCTGACGACGGGGGCCCAGGCCGAGGTCTACGCCGATCACTTCATCGCCAACCACCTCAAGGTGATCGGCGGCGGGAAGACCTACGCCCAGCTCAGCGCCCAAGCCCAGGCCGACCCGACCAACACGAAGCTCGCCGCCACCGTTGCCACCGTGTTCAAGGGCGAGACGCTGCGCGGTCTGCTGCTCAACGCCTACGCCTTCGGCACCATGGCCACCATCGCGCTGGTCGCGGCGATCGGCGCGTTCGTCGCGGCGGCGCTGATGCTCGTCCTGTCCGGGCTGGGCATGCTGCACATCCGCCGCGGCCGAACAGCCGTACGCGAGTGACCAGCCGGTCGTGGCAATCGAGATCGATCAGGCATTTTCGCAGCTGATCCGTTGTTGACGCGGGCGGCGGTGCTCACGCGATTGAGCGAGGTCCGACGACCGGCTCACCGCGATACGCACTAATCCCGCGTCAGGAGACGACAGCTGTGGCTAGCAAGGCAGACGCCGACACCAAGGCGGCGCAGGCGCGCGCCGGATCATCCGACCATCGCTGGCGAGTGCTCGTGGTGGTGTCGATCGCGCAGTTGATGGTGGTTCTCGACGCCACCGTCGTCAACATCGCGCTGCCGTCCGCCCAGGCCGACCTCGGCTTCGAGAACAGCCAACGGCAGTGGGTTGTGACCGCGTATGCGCTCGCGTTCGGCAGCCTGTTGCTGTTGGGCGGCCGGATCGGCGACATCTTCGGGCGCAAGCGGACGTTCCTGATCGCGCTCGTGGCGTTCGCCGTCGCGTCGGCGATCGGCGGTGCCGCGCCGTCGTTCGCGGTGCTGGTCATCGCCCGAGCTCTGCAGGGCGTCGCCGGCGCGATGCTTGCGCCCGCCGCGCTCGGCACGCTCGTGACAACCTTCCGCGACCCCAAAGACCGCGGCAAGGCGTTCGGCGTGTTCGGCACCGTCGCCGTCGCCGGCGGCGCTGTCGGGCTCATCCTCGGCGGGGTCTTGACGCAGTACCTGTCGTGGCGTTGGTGCATGTACGTCAACGTGCTGTTCGCAGCAGCGGCCATCGTCGGCGCGCTGGTTTACATGAACGAGGCGAAGCCGCCGGTGCGACCGCGCATCGACGTGGTCGGCACCGCGCTCGCGGCGCTGGGTCTGTTCGGCCTCGTGCTGGGTTTCTCCCGCGCTGAGAGCAATGGCTGGGGGTCGGGCGTGACGATCCTGTCGCTCGCCGCCGGCGTCGTCCTGCTGGTCGCGTTCGTCCGCGTCGAGCAGCGCGTGGCGCACCCCCTCCTGCCGCTGCGGGTGGTGGCCGACCGTTCGCGCGGCATGGCGTTTGCGGCAGTGGGCATCACGGGGCTGGCCATGTTCGGTCTCTTCCTGTTCCTGACGTATTACCTGCAGGTCGTGAAGCACCTCAGCCCGGTCGACTCGGGTCTCGCCTTCCTGCCGATGATCGTCTGCGTGATGATCAGCTCGAACACCTCGAACATCGTCACGCTGCCGAGGTTCGGCCCGCGGGTGGTCATCACGATCGGCATGACGACAGGCGTCCTCGCCTTGCTCTACCTCAGCCGGCTCGACGTCGACTCCTCATATGCGACCGGCGTGCTGCCGGCGCTGATGCTCATGGGTTTCGCGATGGGCATGGTGATGGCGCCGGCGATGAACACGGCGACCGCCGGCGTGCAGCCGCAGGACTCCGGCGTCGCCGCGGCGCTCGTCAGCACGATGCAGCAGGTGGGCGGCTCGATCGGCACCGCCGTGCTGAGCACCATCGCCGCATCGGCGACGACGGCCTATGCGTCGGCGCACGCTCCGGTCCGCGGGTTCGACGCCGTGGCCGCCACACACGGGTACGTCACGGTCTTCCTCGTGTCGGCCCTGGTCTTCGCCGTCGGCGGCGTGCTGGCCGCCGCGTTCTTCCCCTCGAAGGCCCGCCTGACGGCCATGCGCGCCTCAGCCGCGAGCAGCGCCGCCACGCCGCAGGCAGAACCCGCCAGCGCGGGCGAGCCAGTCGCGGTGGACGCCTGAGACGCGGCTCGAGCCGCGCACTGCCCTGAGCACGGGCATGCGGCACGATCGTTGCGTGCCGCCGTCCGAGTTGCGCGCCGATCGGCTGATCCTGCGGCGCTGGACTGATGCCGACCGCGCCCCGTTCGCCGCGCTGAACGCCGACCGGGTCGTCATGAGGCACTTTCCGGCGCCGCTCGACCGGGCCGCGAGCGACGCGCTCGTCGACCGCATCGAAGCCGACTTCGACCGTGACGGTTTTGGCCTCTGGGCAATCGAGATCGCCGGGACGGGCGATTTCATCGGCTTCACCGGGCTGTCCCGACCGTCGTTCGAGGCGCACTTCACGCCCGCCGTCGAGGTCGGCTGGCGGCTGGCGCGCTCGGCATGGGGACACGGATACGCCACCGAGGCGGCCCACGTCGCGCTCGCGGCCGGCTTCGACGGCCACGGGCTGGGCGAGATCGTCTCGATGACCGCGGTGGCGAATGAGCGCAGCCGGGCGGTGATGCGCCGGCTCGGGATGCGTCGCGACCCCGCCGACGACTTCGACCACCCGCGGCTGCCGGACGGCCACCCGCTGCAGCGGCACGTCCTTTATCGACTGACCGCCGGGCGATGGCGCGACCTGCGCCCAGCCGTCGCGCCCGGCCTGATCGGCTGAACCTGCGTCCGCGCAGGAATCGGGCAATACGCGCGAATCCGCTTAAGTTTCGCGAAGAGCCGTCGATGGCTCAAGCGACAGCACGCCCCCCATGAATGGACGCACATGACCGCACGCAATCTTCGGGTCGGAGTGAGCGTGCTCGCCGCGGCCGCCACGCTCAGCGCCGCCGCCGTCGTCCTCGACGCCAGCCCAGCCGTCGCCGCCCCGGCGTCGCCCGCGCATGCGTCGCCCGCGCACGCATCCCCCACGCACGCATCGCCCGCGCGCGCGGCCTGGTTCCACGACCCGGTTTCGGCGAAGGCGCGGCGGGCCGAGGCGCACGTGCGCGGTCATCACTGGGGCGGCCGGCTGCGGCACACCACCGCGACTTACCGGGCGCACGACGGCAAACTGGCCGTCCCGGCCCGCTGGGCAGTCGGGCACACCCTGACGCGCGGCGAGGCGCTGGTCCTCGACGGCGCCGCGTTGTTCACGTTCAACAGCGCACACGTCACCGCCGCCGCCCGGCGCGAGATCCGCGAGTTGCGCGGCGCGTTCGCCGACGTCCGAGGCGTCCGCGTCGAGGGTTATGCGGACTTCGGCGGCCGCGCGTCCAACCAGCAGCGGCTCAGCGCCGCCCGGGCCCGGGCCATCCGGCGGCTGCTCGTGCACGTCGAGCCGAACATCAGCGCGCGGTCCATCGGCTACGGCGGCCACCGGCCGGTGGTCGTCGGCGGCACGCCGAGCCGGCGGGCTGCGAACCGACGGGTGATCATCGAGGTCACCCGCGTGCGCACCCCGGCCCCGCCCGCCCCGCTCACCGCCCCGCCCGCACCGCACATCAGCGCCGCGAGCGCGACCGACACCGTGACCTTCAGCTTCAGCGAAGCCCGGCCGCGCGGGACGAGCAAGGTCACCGGCTATCAGCTGTCGACCGACGGCGGAACGACCTGGCAGCCGCTCAGCGTGACCGGGCACAGCCCGTTCACCGTGACGCTAAGCGGCCCGCACGACGCCAACACCTATCGACTTGCGGTGCGCGCCCTGAGCGCCGCCGGCGCGAGCCCGGCCAGCAACGTCGTGACCGTCAGCTTCGCGCCGGCGACCGCGCCGGGCGCGCCCACCGTCGCCAGCGTTTCGGGCGTGTGGGACGGGGCCTTCGACAGCCAGGACGTCGCGACAGTCGACTTCAGCCCGCCGGCCTCGGACGGCGGATCGCCGATCACCGGCTATCAGCTGTCGGTCGACAGCGGCCCATACGCCAACACCATCTACGTGGCCGGCTCGCCGTACGTCACCACCACACTGGTGTACTCGAACTGCTCGACGACGACGCACACCTTCGCCGTCCGAGCGGTCAACGCGCAGGGTCCCGGCGCGGTGAGCAACACCGTGTCGCAGGACTTCGAGACCGACCTGTACTGCTAGCAGCGGCGCGGAATGCCCTCTGCGCCATCGACGCTGAACCAGGCGTGACCAAGCGCATCGGATTCCTGTCCTTCGGCCATTGGCGTGCGGCCCCCGGTTCGCAGACGCGCACCGCGGGCGACGCGCTGCTGCAGACCATCGAGCTCGCCCAGGCCGCCGAGGAGATCGGCGTGGACGGCGCGTTCGTGCGCGTCCACCACTTCGAGCGCCAGCTTGCCTCGCCGTTCCCGCTGCTGTCCGCCATCGGCGCGCGCACCTCGCGCATCGAGATCGGCACTGGCGTCATCGACATGCGCTACGAGAACCCCCTGTACATGGCCGAGGAGGCCGCGGCAGCCGACCTGATCAGCGGCGGTCGGCTGCAGCTCGGCGTCAGCCGGGGATCGCCCGAGACGGTGCTGCGCGGCGCGGAGGTCTTCGGCTACGTCCCGGGTGACGGGCAGAGCGCGGCCGACTTCGCGCGGGAGAAGACCCGGCTCTTTCTCGCGGCGATCGGCGGCGCGGCCGTCGGCCAGGTCGACCCCGAGCGGACCGGCGGATTCACCGGCGGGTTGGCGATCCAGCCGCAAGCGCCCGGCCTGGCCGACCGCATCTGGTGGGGCGCCGGCACCCGGGCCACCGCGCGGTGGGCCGCGAGCCTCGGGCTGAACCTGCAGAGCTCCACCCTGCTCAGCGAGGACACCGGAGTCCCGTTCGACGAGCTGCAGGCCGAGCAGATCCGGCTGTATCGCGCGGCCTGGGCCGAGCACGGCTGGGTACGTGAGCCGCGGGTCTCGATCTCGCGAAGCGTCCTGCCGATCACCGAGGACGTCGACCGTCGGTACTTCGGCGCCGCGGGCGAGGACGACCAGATCGGCCTGCTCGAGGGCGTGCGCTCGCGATTCGGCCGCACCTACGCCGGCGATCCGGAGCAGATCGCGAAGGAGCTGGCCGAGGACGAGGCCGTGCGCGAGGCGGACACCGTGCTGTTCACGGTTCCGAACCAGCTCGGCGTCGCCTACAACGCCCGCATCCTCGAGACGATCGCGCGCGAGATCGCGCCGGCGATCGGCTGGTCACGCGCGAACTGAGCCGGGTCAAATCCGGTGGTACTCCGCCGAACCGTGCTTGCCGAACCGTGCTTGCCGAACCGTGCTACGGCGGTAATACAGCTTGGCTGATGCCCTCCGGCACCGCGCGTGCCACGGCGCAACCGGGTCAGCGCACCCCCTGAGGACGGAACTGGACGCTGATCCGCGGGCCGACGGCGCGCGTGGTCTTGGGGACCGCGTGCTCCCAGGTGCGCTGGCAGCTGCCGCCCATCACGAAGAGATCGCCGTGGCCGAGTTCGAGCCGGATCGCCGCCCCGCCGCCGCGTGGGCGAAGCAGCAGTGGACGCGGCGCCCCGAGGACGATGATGGCGACCATCGTGTCGTGGGTGTTGCCGCGGCCGATCCGGTCGCCGTGCCAGGCGACGCTGTCCCGCCCGTCCCGATACAGGCAGAGCCCGGCGGTGGCGAACGGCTCGCCGAGTTCGGCGCGGTAATGCGCGTCGAGCGCGGCTTTCGCCTCGGCGAGCAGCGGGTCGGGCAGCGGCGCGTCGACGTCGAAGAAGCTGAGCAACCGCGGCACGTCGACCACCCGGTCGTACATCGGGCGGCGCTCGGCGTGCCAGGGCACGGTCGCCTGCAACCGCTCGAACAGCGTGTCGGCGCCGCCGACCCAGCGGGGGCGCAGGTCCACCCACGCGCCGTCGGTCAGCGCCCGCCGGCGGACGCTCGGGCCGAGCTGCCCCAACTCGGCAGCGGGGGCGGAGTCGAGCAGCGACGCCTGGAACGCGATCACATCGCGACTATATCAAACACGCATTCGATACGCTTAGCTGCGCCGCGGCGAAGTACCGTGGCGGGGTGTCGCGCAGCCTCCGGTTCGCCCTGCGCCCGGGCTGGCTGACGCTGCACGTCGTGACGGTCGCGCTTGTCGTCGCGATGGCGTTGCTGGGGCGTTGGCAGCTCGACGTCTCGAACTCGAAGCACTTCAGCCTGCAGAACTTCGGCTACGCCATCCAATGGTGGCTGTTCGCGACGTTCACGCTCGGGATGTGGGCGCGGCTGATGCGCGACGCCGCTCGCCGCGGCGGCGCGCCCCCGCCGAGCGCGGAGGCGCAGCGGATCGCAGGGGAGGCTGAGCGCGTCGCCGAGGGCGGCCGGCCGGTCGCCTACCGTCGGTACGTGATGCCCGCCGCCCAGCCTGCCGCGGCCGATTCCGTGCACTCGGCCTACAACGACTACCTGGCGCGGCTCGCCGCCGCCGACGGTGAGCCCGAGCTTGCGAGTGGCCTCGAGGAGGGGCGATGACCGACGCCGGCTTCGATCTGCGCGCGAACGTGTTCGAGGTGCGCCAGCCGCCGGTCGGGGCCGAACGGCTGCGCGCGGCGAGCAAGCATCTGACGCGTTATCGGGTGATGGCGTTCGTCACCGGCGTCGTCCTGCTGTTGGGGACGATCGCGCTCATCGTCAAGTACTCGAGCTCGACGAAGCTCGAACCGCTGACCGGCATCCTGTGGGTGGCGCACGGCTACCTGTACCTCGTCTACGTGATCGCGACCGCGATGCTCGGGTTCCGGCTGCGCTGGCCGTTGGGCCGCTACGTGCTGGTGATGTTGGCCGGCACGATCCCGACGATGTCGTTCGTCGCCGAGCATTACGTCACCCGCGCGGCCCGCGCCGCGGCGCAGCGGGATCCGGCGACCGGCGGCCAGCCGCCTGTCCAGCCGGCGCCGGTTCAACAGACGCCAGCTCAGCCGACGCCGCTGTCGGACTGAGCGCCGTCGCCCAGCTCCGCGACCAGATCGGCGCGCGCTCGCGCCACCCGGGAACGGATCGTGCCCACCGGGCAGGAGCAGACGTCCGCCGCCTCCGCGTAGGACAGCCCGAGCACCTGGGTCAGCACGAACGCCTCGCGTCGCTCCGGCTCCAGCGCGGACACCAGCGCCCGCATCGCGACTGATCCCGAGGGGTCGGCGACCTGCTCGGCGCGCTGGGCCGGTCGGCGACGCTCGCGCTGCGCGGCGCGCACCGCGTCCGCGCAGACGCGTCGGGCGATGGCGAGCAGCCAGGTCCGCGCCGACGAGCGGCCCAGGAAGCGGTGCAGCGAGGAGAACGCGCGGGCGTAGGTGTCCTGGGTGAGGTCGTCGGCTTGCTCGACGCTGCCGAGGTGCGCGCACAGCCGCCAGACGTCGGCCTGGGTGGCGCGGACGAAAGCGGCGGCCGCCGTCGCGTCGCCCCGGCGGGCCTGCAGCGCCGCCGCGGTGACGGGGTCGGCGCCGGGTCCGGAGCCGGGGTCATAGCCGGGGTCGGAGCCAGTGGCAGAGCCGGTGTCGGAGTCGTCCACTGCCGCCTTCTCCTGCCGTCGGCCGCCGGCCGGAACTGACCCTTGCGCCGGCGGGAACTTTCCGCGGCCTCGTTACGACTATTACGACGTGAGATGTGCCCGGATCCGCGAGGCCGTGTCGGCGCGGCTGGACGGCGAGCCGCTGGGCCTGCCGTCCGCCACGGTCGACCAGCACCTGGCGTCCTGCGCCGATTGTGCCCGATGGGCCGACGCGGCTGCCGACGCCACCCGGCTGGCGCGCCTCGACGTGCGGCCGGTGCCCGATCTGTCCGCTGCGATCACCGCCGAGGTGGTGCTGCCCGTCCGGCGGGTCTTGCGTCGGCGCTTCCGGTTGCGCGCGGGGCTGCTGCTGGCCGGGCTGGCCCAGCTCGCGATCGGCCTGCCGGCGGTGCTCGGCGACAGCATCGGCATGGCGATGGGCGCGCACGCGGCGCACGAGGCGGCCGCCTGGAACCTCGCGATCGGCGTCGCGTTCGCCGCCGCCGCCCTGCTCCCGCGTCGGGCGACCGGCTTGATCCCCTTGCTCGGCACGTTCCTGCTTGTCCTCGCGGCGCTGTCGATCCGCGACGTCGCCGTCGGCGAGGTGAGCGCCGGCCGGCTCTCCACGCACGTCGCGGCGGTGATCGGCCTGCTGTTGCTCATCGGGCTGGACCGCGCCGAGCGTGCGCTGCCGCCTGGGTGGGCCGGCGGCGCCGACGGCCGTCGGGCTGGCGAGGACGGCGACACCACGCTGCGGACTGTCGCGTGACGCATCGCGTGACGCGGCGTCTGAGCCGCCGTCTGCTTGTCCTTCTGCTCGGCCTCCTCGGACTGGCCGGCACGGGGCTGCTGCTCGCCGCGCCGGCGCTCGCCCACGCCTCTGTCGTCGCGTCCACGCCGGCGGACGGGTCGCGGCTGCGCGCGGCGCCGCACACCGTGACGATCACCTTCGACGAGAGCGTCGGCATCTCGAACGGCTTGGGCTACCTGCACGTCACGAACCAGAGCGGCAAGCGGGTGGATGCCCGCGCGGCGTATCACCCGGGCGGCGACGGCGCGAAGGTCGTCGACGACCTGACCGGCAACCTCGGCGACGGCACGTACACCGCGAGCTTCCGGGTGATCTCCGCCGACTCGCATCCCGTCGCCGGCACGATCCGGTTCGTCGTCGGCGACGGCGCGCTGGCGCACGGCAACGTCGCGCAGTCGGCGACGAACCGCGGCACGAGCACCGTCTTCGACATCGCCCGATGGGTGTCCTACGCCGGGCTTGCGCTCCTCGGCGGCGCCTGGCTGCCGTTGACGATCTGGCCGCAGGGCCGCACGGATCTGCGCGCCGTGCGGATCGTCTGGACCGGCTGGGGCGCGGTCTTCCTTGGCGGCATGGCCGAGCTCGTGCTGCAGGGACCGTTCACCGCTGGCTCCGGGGTCGGCGAGGCAGCCGACTGGTCGCTGCTGAACGGCACGCTGCACACCGACTTCGGCCAGCTGCACTGCGTGCGGCTGGTGCTGCTCGGCCTGCTCGCGCTGGTGCTCGGCCGCGCGTTGTCGCTGCCCGGCGGACGGGCCGGCCCCACCGAAGTCGGCGCCGCCGTGCTCGGAGTGGCGTTGGTCGCGACGTTCGCCGGGACGGGCCATGCGGCGTCGACGAACCCGACCACGCTGTCGATGCCGCTCGACGCGCTGCACCTGGTGTCGATGGCGGTGTGGATGGGCGGGCTGGTGGTGCTGCTCGCGGCGGTGCTGCCGCGTCGCGAGCCGGCCGAGCTGCGCTCGGTGCTGCCGACGTTCTCGACGGTCGCCTTCGTCTCAGTGGCGGTGTTGGGCGGCACCGGCACGTACGCGGCGTTCCGGGGCGTCGGCACGGTGGACGCGTTGTTCACCACCGTGTACGGCCTGCTCGTCTTCGCGAAGATCATGCTGTTCCTCGCCCTGCTGGCTCTGGGCAACCTGTCGCGGCTGGCCGTCCGGCGGCGCGCGGTCGCGTACGCGATGACCGCCGAGGCGATGGCAGGTGCGCTGCTCGACACGCCGCCGCCTGACCGGGACGTCGACGTCGAGCGGCTGCGCCGGTCGGTGTTCGTCGAGGTGCTCGTCGGCGTCGTCGTGCTGGCGGTGACGGCTGTGCTGGTGGCCGAGCCGCGCGGCAAGGAGGCGCTCATCGCGTCCTACCGGACGTCGGTGTCGGCCAGCGCCTCGCTCGGCGACGGCCGCTCGGTGACCGTCGAGTCGGACACCGGGCTGCACGGCTCGGTGGATCTCACCGTGCGGGTGAGCCGATCGTCGGGCGCCGAGGCCGGCACGGCTGTCACGGCTGTCACGGCGAGCGCGACGCAGCAGGCCGCGCAGCTCGGCCCGCTGCCGGTGCAGCTGACCCGCCGCGGCGCAGGCGACTACGAGGGGACGGTCACGCTGCCGGTCGCCGGCGCGTGGGACATCGACCTCGCCGTCACCGAGGGCGGGATCGCGACCACCACCGACGTGGTCCTGCGCCTGCATTAGCTCATGTCGAAGTCACTTGCACAGAAATCACTTGCACAGAAGTCACTTGCACAGAAGTCACTTGCACAGAAGTCACTTGCACAGAAGTCACTTGCACAGCTGTCACCTGTAGAGAGGAACCCGATGTCTCGTCCCGTCCGTCTGCTGGCCCTCGTCCTGGGCGCCTGCTGCGCGCTGCTCGCCTTCGCCGCGGGGGCGTCCGCGCACGTCACGATCACCTCGCCGGGCGCGGTCCGCGGCGGCAGCGACCAGGAGATCACCTTCCGGGTGCCGGTGGAGAAGGAGTTCGACACGGTGAAGCTGACGGTCACGCTGCCGACGGCGACGCCGATCGCGTCCGTCGACGTCGAGCCGGTGCCCGGCTGGACGCATGTGCAGAAGGTGGTGAAGCTCGCCAAGCCGATCGTCACCGACGACGGGGACATCACCAGCGCGGTGTCGCAGGTGACCTGGACGGCGCAGTCCGGGCAGGGCCTGAAGCCGGGGGAGTTCGGCGCGTTCACGATCATCGCCGGGCTGCTGCCGGACGTGTCGAAGCTGGTCTTCCCGGCCGTGCAGACTTACTCGGACGGCAGCGTCGTCAACTGGAACCAGGTGGCCGCGCCCGGCGCGAAGGACGAGCCGGAGGACCCGGCGCCGACGCTGGATCTCGCGCCGGCGGCGAAGTCGGATTCGTCCTCGGACGCCTCGAAGGCGACGGTCAGCGCAACGGCGTCGGCCGCGCCAGCGAAGTCGGCCAGCAACACCGGGCCGGTGGTGCTGTCGATCATCGCGCTGGTGCTCGCCGCGGCGGCGTTGGGCCTGGCGGTCGTCGGCCGGGCGCGGAGGTCGGGCCGAGCGTGAAACTGCCCCTGCCCGCGCTGGCGGCCGGCGCGATCGCGATCGCGCTGGGCGCCGCCGGGCTCGCGCGCGCGGCCGCGCCGGAATCGAGCGGGACGGCAGCCGGCACGGCGTCGGGCGCGCCGATCGTGGTCAGCGGCGCGTACGTGTATGCGCCGGTGCCGCCGGCCGACACCGCGGCCGCGTACTTCACCGTCACGAACACGACCGGCGAGCCGGACCGGCTGGACGGCGTGCTGAGCGGCGCTGGCGCGAAGGCGGTGGTGCACGCCGTCGGGGCGAACGGCGCCATGAGCGCGATGAGCCCGACCGGCGTCACGGTGCCCGCGCACGGCAGCCTGGTGCTGTCACCCGGAAAGGGACACGTGATGATCGAGCACCTGTACGGCGCCGTCAAAGCCGGCCAGTACGTCAACCTGGAGCTGGACTTCGCCGACGCCGGCTCGATCGAGGTGTCCGCGCCGGTGATCGCCTACGGGTCGACGCCGCCGGGCGGGGCGTCCTCCGGAGCCCCGTCGTGACGCGCCGCTGGCTGGTCCGGCTGTGCGCGCTGCTCGCGGCGCTGACGCTCGCCGCGTGCACGTCCTCCGCGGGCGGCGCGGCCAAGCCGTCGGAGCTAAACGACAACCCCGGCAACGGGCCGTTCCTCGGTTCGGAAGTCTCCCCGGCGCAGCCGCGCCCGCAGTTCACGCTGACCGACACCGCAGGCAAGCAGTTCGCGTTCGGCACCGCCACCAGCGGTCACCCGACGCTGCTCTACTTCGGGTACACCGAATGCCCGGACGTCTGCCCGCTGACGATGGCCAACGCGATGCTGGCGCTGAAGAAGCTGCCCAAGGCGGTCGCGGCCAAGACCTATGTCGTGTTCGTGACGACCGACGTCAAGCACGACACCGGGCCGGTCATCGCCACGTGGCTGTCGCAATTCTCCCGCAACAGCCCGGCCACGTGGGTCGGGTTGCGCGGCTCGCAGGCGCAGATCGACGCGGCGCAGGCCGCGGCGCACATCACGGTGGCCGAGGACGACGGGAAGACGCACTCCGCGCTGTTCCTGCTCTACGGGCCGGACGACTACGCGCACGTCGAGTTCCTGCAGAGCAACACCCAGCAGCAGCAGATCGAGCACGACCTGCCGCTCGTGGCGGAAGGGAAGCGCTGAGGTGGTTGCGGCACAATCGCCTTCTGTGAAGTGGACAAGCGCCCGGCCATGGGTCGGCACCGTCATCCGGCTGTTCCTCGGGGCGGTGTGGATCTGGGCCTCGCTGTCGAAGATCAGCTCGCCGCGGCAGTTCACCCAGACGGTGCGCGCCTACGACGCGACACCGGAGTGGCTGTCCAAAGCGATCGGCTACGGGCTGCCGGTGCTCGAGCTGTCCGTCGGCATCCTGCTGGTGCTGGGCGTCGCGGTGCGGCTCGCCGCGCTGCTGTCCGGCGTGCTGTTCCTGGTGTTCCTGATCGGGCTGATCCAGGCGGCCGCGCGCGACATCAAGCTCGAATGCGGCTGCTTCGGCGGCGGCGGCTCGACGGGCGGCTCGACGTCGTACACGTTGGACATCCTGCGCGACATCGGGCTGCTCGTCCTGGCGGCATACCTCGTGGTCTGGTGGCACACGCGCATTTCGGTGGACGAGTACCTGGCGCGCAACGACCACGTCGAGGCGCCGTCGGCGAAGCGGATGCGCAGCGATCAGGGGCGGCGCAAGTACAACGCGCTGCTCGAGCAGCGGCGCGCGGCGGCGCGCACCCGCGAGCTGTGGCTGAACGGCTCGCTGTTGATCCTGGTGATGCTGATCGCGCTGATCGGCGTGGGGGTGCAGTCCGGCCGCGCGAAGATCGAGGGCTCGTTGACGGCGTCACACGCGACGGTGGCCGACGGCGTGGTGTTCGGCAAGAAGGCCGCCGCGACGGTCGACACCTACGAGGACTTCCAGTGCCCGATCTGCCTGGACTTCGAGAAGTCCGCGGGCAAGACCCTCGACTCGCTGGTGCGCTCGAATCACGCGCAGCTTCGGGTGCACATGATCTCGATCCTGGACAGCTCGTCGAACGGGAACCGGTACTCCTCGCGGGCGGCGAATGCCGGGCTGTGCGCCTCGGACGTCTCGGTGGACACGTTCGTCGCCTTCCACAACCTGCTCTACGGGACGATCAACGGTAAACAGGTGCAGCCGGCGGAAGGGTCCAACGGGCGGTCGAACAAGCTGTTGGAGCTTTATGGGCAGAAGGCCGGCATCACCGGCGCGAAGCTGACGACGTTCTACACGTGCGTGCAGAAGGAGACGCACAAGGCGCTGGTGCAGGCGATTACCGAGCGGGCGAGCGAGAAGGGCATCAACGCCACGCCGACCGTGCTGGTGAACGGCAAGAGCGTGACGGCGTCGCTGGCCGCGGTGAAGAAGGCCATCGCCGCGGCGGACGCGAAGGGCCCGGCGCCGGTGCCGTCCAAGACGCCGGTCCCGTCGAAGACGCCGGCTGTCACACCGACGACCGCTCCGGCGACGACGGCGCCGAAATCGACCGGGTCGTCTGCGCCGACCACGTCCACTTCAAAGGCGCCGGCGCCGAAGACGTCGGCACCGAAGACATCGACGCCGAAGGCGGCGGCGAGCAGCGGCTGACGCCGAAGGCGGCGGCGACCAGCGGGTGACGCCGGAGGCGGCGGCGACCAGCGGGTGACGCCGGAGGCGGCGGCGAGCAGCGGGTGACGCCGGAGGCGGCGGCGAGCAGCGGGTGACGCCGGAGGCGGCGGCGAGCAGCGGCTGAGCGGGCTGTTTTTCTCCTCGGCATGACGAAGGGCCGGCTACCACGCTGATGCGCGGCGGCCGGCCCTTTCGCCGTCCGCGCTGAGGGCTACTTGTTGGCGGCGTCCTTGAGGGCGCTGCCAGCGGTGAGCTTGACGGTCTTCGCGGCGGGGATGTTGATGGTCGCGCCGGTGGCCGGGTTGCGGCCTTCGCGGGCGGCGCGGTCGCCGACCGACAGAGCGAAGAAGCCGGGGACGCTGACCTTCTCGCCCTTGGCCGCGGCGCCCTCGAGCGTGGACTGGAGGGAGCGAAGAACGGCGTCCACCGTCTTCTGCTCCAGATCGGCGCCATCGGCGACGGCTGCCACCAGTTCCTTGCGATTCACGAGGTCTCCCTTGAGTCGATTGATGTCTTCCGGTCCCCAGTATGGTCCTGAGCCCGGAAAACCCCGTAAACCGGGGGGTGTGCGGGCGTGGCGTGTCGGGATGGGCGGGCGCCTGGGCGATCGCGCGCCACGCCGCCGTGTACCGTGAGCAGGCGCGTTCGGACGGGAGTTCGGGCCGTGCAGTTGGGGCTGTGGCGCAGCTGGTAGCGCACCACACTGGCAGTGTGGGGGTCAGGGGTTCGAGTCCCCTCAGCTCCACCCAGAATCGTTGGCCTAGAGCCACCTCAGTATTCGAACGATAATCGCGTGGCAGCCATCTTGGTAGCCATTGGTGCATCCGAGCTCACGGCGGGTGTCCGAATAAGTGAGCTTCAAATGGCTCCTTAGTATCAGTTATTCAATAAGTGAGCGTATGCTCGAGGCATGGTTTCAGATGCCGGCTGGCCGCAGCTGGGCACGGAACTGCGGCCCTGGAAGCCCTCGATCGCGCCGGAGCTGGTCTCCGCGAGCGTCCGCCGCAAGCACGCGGGCTCGTACCGCGCCGCCGTCGTCCCGCTGATTGCGGACCGGACTCCTCAGCTGCCGACGGACGTCGTCACGCTGGCTGAAGAAGCCTCGGTCGAGATCGCACGCTTCGACGCAGAGCTCGGTGCAGAGGTGGCGCCGTTCGCTTCGGTGCTGCTGCGGTCGGAGTCGGCATCGTCGTCGATGATCGAGAACCTGACGTCGGGCGCGAAAGCCATCGCGCTGGCCGAGCTCGGTAGCACCGAGAAGCGCAACGCCAGCGAGATCGTCGGCAACGTCGCGGCGATGAGAGCAGCGCTAGAACTGGCCGAGCACCTCGATGCCAGTGCGATCCTGACGATGCACGCCGCGCTGCTCGGCGATCTGCACCCAGACATCGCCGGCCGGTGGCGTGGTGAGCAAGTGTGGATCGGGGGCACATCGTTCGGGCCTCACCAGGCGTTGTTCGTCCCGCCGCATCACGAGCACGTCGAGCCCCTGATCCATGATCTCGTCGCATTCATGGGTCGTACCGATATCCCGCTGCTGGCGCAGGCCGCGATCGCTCATGCGCAGTTCGAGACGATCCACCCCTTCCCGGATGGCAACGGTCGCACCGGGCGCGCGCTGATCCACTCGATGCTTCGTGGCCACGGTCTGACGCAGAACGTCACCGTTCCGGTCTCGGCCGGCCTGCTCACCGACACGAACGCCTACTTCGACGCACTCACGGCGTACCGCGAAGGGGAGCCTGCAACGATCGTCCAGCGTCTGGCCGAGGCGTCGTTCGAGGCGACGACGAACGGACGTCAGCTCGTGGCGGCGCTTCGGGAGATCCGTGCGGGCTGGGACTACACGATCAAGGCCCGCCGGGGGGCGTCGGCGTGGCGGGTCGCCGACCTCGTGCTACGCCAGCCCGTCATCGACGCCGCGACCGTCGGTGCGGAACTCGGCATCGCGCCGCAGAACGCTCAGCGCGCCATCGCCCCGCTCGCTGAGGCCGGAGTCCTAACCGAGTTCACCGGCTTGCGGCGCAACCGCATGTGGCAGTCGCGCGAAGTGCTTGCTGCCCTCGACGACTTCGCCACCCGTGCTGGCCGGCGTGCTTAGCGCCGAATATGGCTTCGAAGTGGCTTGGCGCCGCTGATCGGTTCGCGGCGGTTATGCGCTGGTCCAAACGCGCACGTCCGTGCTGGTCCGATCGTTCTGCTGCGGGTTGGTGTCAGCGCTGGTGAGTGAGGTGATCTGACTGGGTGCACCAGCCGTCGGGTACTGGCGCGGTGAGAACCGTGTGCACGAAGCGCGCAACGGCTTCGCTCGCCGCCCGTTCGGGCGCCCACTGCAACGTGTGGGGGACGAGCACTTCTGGCTGGACCGGCACGACGACGTCGGCGCGGTGGCCTTCAAGGAGGGGGCGAGCATGATCCAGTACGAAGCCGTACTGGTCGGTCCAGCGGCGGCGGCAAGGTCGGCTTCTTGTAGTGCGATCCATGGCGGCAGCAGCTGACCATCCTGCTCACCCGCTTGGCCAACGGTGTGCTCAACCAACTACCCGCCGCACTGACCCGCGATGTCTAGCTGGCTAACTTGTCAACACCCGCAGCATGAGCGCGCTCCCGCGCTCGACGTGGCATAAGAGCGCGGTAGTGCTCAACGCGGCAATTGCGGGCTTCCGACGCGTGTCAGAGTCCAGCATGAGCACTCCGCGGAGCCAGACGATCACCGTCTCCTGCTTTGAGTCCGAGTGGCCGTACCGCCTGTCCTGCTAGCCGGATGGTGCCGTTCAAGATCTGGAACCGGAAGACGTAGTGACCTTGACCTTCTTTGGAACGAAGCCGCACGGCTTCGAAATCTCGAGAGTGAACGATGGGATCGTCCTAGCCGTCACCGGCTCGTTCAGTGGATGGAGCGCGCGACGCTGACCTCTGCTCCGAATGCCGGCCGGCCCTCGCGTTGACTGGCTACCGCCTCGACGGGCTCGGTCCGCAACGTGATGAACACTCGTGTTCCCGCATCCGTTGCCGCCACGCGCAGCTCGAGCGCTCGACGGGTGTTTGGGCCACGGGTTTCGCGGATCCCTCTGTTGGACACCGAAGCTTTGCCGGTCATACGGGAGGTCGCCTCGATAGATGTCGCGGGTGTCCCTAGCATAGGGCGTTGTGTCAAGAATCGAGCGAGGGAACTGCCCGTGCCACTGCGGCTTGTGCACGTCAGCGACATTCATTTCCGTGGTTACGACGGTGGGTGGGATCTGAACCAAGATCAACGGAACGAACTGCTTCGAGACGTTGCCGAGATAGTTAAGTGCTCGGGAGACATCGACGGCATCGTAGTTGGCGGTGACATTGCCTTTCAGGCTTCTCCAGAGGAATACCGAATCGCAGACGCGTGGCTGAGCGATTTGCGAAACGCGTGCGGAGGGTTAGATACGGGCCGGATATGGACAGTGCCGGGAAATCACGACGTTCACCGTGCGACCATCAGCAGCAGCGTGACCTTGCAAGAGTTCCGGAGCAAGATTCGCGATTGTGAGCTAAACCTACTTGACGACATGCTGAACCGTTGCCTAGCACAAGACCCCGCAGCTGAGAGCTTGTCGCTGCCGCTTAAAGCCTACAATGAATTCGCTGGACAATACACCTGCTCGGTCACGAGCCACGAACCTCATTGGCACGATGACACACTTGAGTGTGACGGCCTTCGCGTCCACCTCATAGGTATCAACTCTGTACTGATTAGCGACCAGCACGATGACGACAAAGACGAGCGCTCGAAGCTTGTACTCGGTCTACATCAGTGCCAAATACCGCGGCAAAACGACACGCTCAACATCACGATGATGCATCACCCGCCATCCTGGATCCGGGACTGGGCAAACGTCGAACAGTACCTACGCCGCTCGCATGTCATGCTGTTTGGACACGAGCACGCCTTCGCCGCACGGCAGCAGAGCGACGGCGTTGTCGAAGTCTTTGCCGGAGCCGTTGGGCCTGAACGCCGCGCAGACGACGAGCATGGTGCATATGTGCCGACGTACAACGTGCTGACTCTGGAACGCCGGGGACAGGACACTGTCTCGGTCTGCATCGAGCCTCGAGTCTGGGACGAAGACAACACCTGCTTCGTTGAGCATCAAGACGGACGCGCGCTTTTCACGGTATCGACCGCGAACGCGACACCGAAGCGAGCGTCCGATGACGCCTTGGATACTGACTCGCAAACGACCGACGTTGTTCAGGCCAGGTCGGCTAACCCGCTTGACACGCCAGATTCTGGCCACGCACCTGCTTCGCGCGACCCCGTGCCGCGCACAGCAACCGAACTACGACGCTTGGGGACAGAGTACATGCGCCTGTCATGGACAGATCGCGTCCACATTGCCAGGAACCTCCAAGTTCTGGAAGATGAAGACCTTCAACTCGACGCCGTTCAACTCTTCCCGTTGTTGCTGACGAGAATTCGGGAGCGCGGTCTCATATCAAAACTCGAACAGGAGCTCGATCGTGGCTGATCGCTTAGCGGATCTTGCAGATTGGATGCGACCCTTCGCGCTCGTGCCTGACCCCGGCTTGCTCTCGGCGCGCCGTGCATGCGTGGAAATGCTCGCCACCACGACAACCTACCCAGCCAGTGCACTTGTCGCCGCGGCACACTGGGAGCTGCCTGCCGCGGCACAGCCGGCCTTCGTTGCCGTTGTTCGAGAGGCAGATGCAAGTTTCGTTTACGACCAGTCCCCAGGCCTCGGTGCGGCCCTTGCGGCAGCGGCCGTAATCGTCCGACTCGCTGAAGATGACGAATCTGCGCTGGTTGCGCTTTTGGTCGAGTCAGCGCGCTTTCTGGGCCACACCCCAGCGGTCGCCGCGGTGAGCGATGCGGCTGCCGAGACGCTTCACAGACTCGGGCGGGGACGCCGTCAGCGACTGAAGATCACCGACACACCGAAGGAAGTGCGGGCCGCGATCGCCGGCGCGCCCAAGCTCGACACCAGCATGGAAAACTGGGACAAGGTTCGCGCGATTCTGTCCGCCCGAGATTCGGCGATCAACGCCATCGCCCGCCGAACCGAGAAGCTCGCCGAACAGCTCGAGGCGCGTCTCCAGCTAGTCGAAGAGGAGCTGGATTTGCTGTGGTGGACGCGGGCAGTTCTAGCGTCAAACATAGACGACGAACCGTGGGAGTCAGTTCCTGCTCCACGACGTGCTGCCCTCGCCGCGCAGCAGGTCGCAGATCGGCTCGCGTACCAGCCTGCCCCGTCGGGCACCGAGAGTCTGCTGGGATTCGCGCTCGGGGCAGACGCGGATGACGAACACGCTCTCGGTGAGGTCGCCCAAGAGCTGCTGCCGCCTCAGGGCGCCCCGCGAGATCCGCTTCTGCCGATGAGTACCTTCAGGTCGGTTGCCGACGTTGTTGGTCCTGAAGATCGCAAGGCCATCCACGCAGCGGTCAACAACCTCGAATTTGAGGTCCCATATAAGCTGAAGGCACCGCTTGTTGACCTCGCTGAGCAAGCTCTCCGAGAGATTGAGATCTTGAGGTTAATGTGACCGTCGCCCCCGCCCGTTCATGCCTTCAGAATAATTGCCCTATCGCGACCGAGGGCGAGTGCCTGGAGGGTTTTGAGAATGGGCTGGGCTGCCCGAACTTACAAATGAACGTAGACGCGTCGGCCGGTGACAGCGCCGACCAGTCCCTCGACCGAGGTGACGGCGTCAACGAGGACGAAGACGATGCGGTACTGAGCCGCCCGCAGACGCTGGTCAATATCCGAGGCGACGCGGCGCTCACACTCCCGGAGGCAGAAGAACTGGCTTCGGCAGCCCCCTCACGGGTGATCCTCGTAGCGGGCGAGTTCGAATCCGGCAAAACTACACTCGCAGTTCAAATATATGCCCAGTTTCTTCGTGGACCATTCGCGGACTGCATCTTCGGCGGGTCGCGAACGTTACGAGCCTTCGACGTTTTTCAGCAACCGTCGCGTGCGTCGTCTGGTCGGGAACGTTCGACCACGCGAGCAACCCGCGAAGAAGGCATGCGGCTCTTGCATCTGCGCCTGCTCAGACAGGGCCGAGTGCAAAATCTGTTCATCTCGGACGTGCGGGGCGAATACTTCGAAAACGTTATCGACGGCGCAGGAGCGGACGCAGAGATACCTCTGGCAGCCCGCGCGGACCTGTGTGTTCTCGTCATCGACGGTAGAACGTTGTCCGACCTGGCAACACGCCAGAACGCCATGAGCCGAGCGCGGCTCCTCCTCGGCGGTTTAACTGAACCAGGTGGCATTCAAAGCCCGTGCAGGCTGATACTCGCCGTCACTAAGAGCGACTTGTTGGACGAGGAAACAAGCAAGTGGGTGAAGGAACAGCTCCACAAGCTACGCACGCGAGGCGAAGAACGCGGCGTACACACGTCCACCACTCTGGTCGCGGCGCGCCCGGATGACATAGGACAAGCACAAGGTCTCGAGCAGCTGTTCGACAGGATGCTTCCTGCACCCGAACCGTTCATCCAGCCGCAGTTCGACGCGGCACCGAAGGACCGCGTGTTCTGGAACTTACCCAAGGTGCTGTCATGACGCCGTTCAACGAAGCACAACCCACAGGGATCCTATTTAGTGGTTTGCCGAGCACCGGCAAGACAACCTACCTTGCCCTGTTATACCTCGCCATTGTCGAGGATCGTGCCGCCCGACTAAAGTTAGGTCGATACAGCGACGATCGCGAATACCTGAACGGCATCAGCGCCCGCCTGCAACGTTGCGAACCTGCGGTGCGTACCGAGGTCGACGAGCAGAAGACTCTCTCGTTATCTCTACTTGTCGGACCAGAGGAAAGATCGACAATCCTGCAAATTCCAGATACTAGCGGCGAATTGTGGGAAGCCGCACTCGTTGAGCGGCACATGCCAACGGAAATCGACGAACGAGCCCGGAACGCCGAGGCGGTTGTCATCTTCGTGCACTGCAAGAACGATTTCGACTCAGGAACAACAATTGAAGAGGCTGGCGCAGCGGATGCGGCTGCACACGGCGAGACTGCGCCGAGCCTCACCGGTGAGGACCACCCGCCAGGTCGCTCGCCGACACAGGTAGAGCTCGTCGAGCTGCTGCAGATTCTTCGCGAGGATCGGGGGCCACGTCCAGCTCGCGGGTGCTTGGCAGTCTCAGCATTTGATTTAGTCCCGCAGCCTATGACGCCTGACGAGTGGGTCGCCAGCAACCTCCCGTTACTAGCGCAGTACGTGCAGGTCAACCGCGACTGGCTCGAATTCACAACGTTCGGTGTCAGCGCCCAGGGAGGTCGTTTCGATCGACCAGATTTGACCGCCAGCCTGCTCGCGCAGGATGCCCTCGACCGTGCAAGTCTCGTGTGGGCGGATGGGACAGTCGGCGAAATCGGAGATCCAGTCCTGTGGGCGCTGAATATCCGTGGCTAAGGGTCAAATAGCGCAGGCTTTGTACGGATACTCAAAAGGTCACCGTCTGTTGGCGTCGAGCATGCCGATACCGACCGACGCTGGCCGGTTGTTACGTGCCGCCAGCGACACTAGCGTCGAACGGTGGGACGCGAGCTATCTCACCGTGCTGCCGATCCCGGAGCTGCGAGCGCAAGCCTTCATTCGAACTTGGGCCGCGGAACCGTGGCTACGCCCGGGGAGCGTGTGGTCGCACGTCCTGTTGGTCGATTTCGTCACCCTTGCGGCTCAACACCAGCTTTCCGGCCTACTAGCAGCTTTCCAACGTCCGACCGTTCACGACAACAGCAATAGTCACGACTTGGTTCCCTACCGGTTGCCGCTACCCATCGGACACGTCTTCGCTGTCCGTGGAGACACGGGGCCAATAAGTGTTAATTCGGGATTCGCCATCGACGTGTTCGCGGCAATCTACGGAACTGAGGAGCGGTCGAGTCTGGTTGTCCCCGACGCGGCCGCGACAGAGCAGCTGCTCCTGGAGATTTATGAACAGCAATGGCCTCGGCTCCGCCGCCAGTTCGCCTTCCGAACTAGACAGCGCGCCTCAGACGGTTCACAGCCCTTCGACCTAGAGATAGTCGAGCGTAACCGCATGGCAGACTCGCCCACGAGCGCAGCTCTCAAATCGTGGATGCCGCCCCTGGTGAAGGACCTTTCCGCGCCTCAACCTAGCGACCTACGCCAGTTCCTAAGGGTGTTTGGTACCGAAACCAAGCACGGGCGAACTGAGCTACCGAACCTTGTTGGCCTTTACCAACAGCTTGTAGATACCGAACCGCTCAAGGCGGTGGAATTCATCGCTCGCGAGTACCCGCGACCCACTGAAATGCGCATGTTGAAACGGTCGCTCTTTCAACGTGCCCATAGGGAATCTGCCTGGCAACTGCCGCCCGGCTGGCCAGCCGACGACGCGGGGAAGCTCAGCTTGCTCTTCGCTGCAAGTGGCTCTGTCGATTATGAAGAATTGCAGGTCGCAGATCGGTTGGGAGCGCTTATCGAGTCGACGCCGAACGCCGCGGTGACGGTCTTGCACGACATTGACTTGGAGCACTTACCGACCTCCGTTACTCAAACGCTAGTAGGGGCGATAACTCGCAATACCGATGACGAGGCTGTAAGTCGACTGGCGTTGGCGCACCCCGACCTAGGGTTGCTGCTAGCAGCGCAAAGACCAGCTCTACTCGGGCAGACGGCAATTTGGGCCACGCTCGACACCGACTTGCTTGTCGAGTTGTTTGAACGCGGCTCTGTCGATCTGAGAACGCGCACGTTAGTCGCCCTCGCGGACGGCGGCGGAAGCGAGCCGTTGCTGACCCTATGCAACGCCACACCCACCATCTGGTGGGACCTGCTGCTGGCCTCGGCCGATTCTGCGACCGACCGCAAGACGATCGAGCACAGAGCGTCGATGTTGAGGATCATGCTACCGAGAGTCGGCGCAGCAGCGATTGGTAATCCGCCGCGCCCGCCAGTAACCCGGGATGAACTGGTACTTCTCCTTCTGAGTGCGGAGCTGTCGGCTGGCCTCTGGCGGCACGCCGGGCCAGACGCGTGGCTCAACCTCACGCGTAGTTTAGGAAACGAGTCGGCTGCCATTCGTGACCGGGCCGCTGCAGTCGCGCTGCTGTCGGCGTCGACCAGCAATCGCGAGATACGCATACGTGGCTGGCGTCTTGTTTTCCCGCTGCTTCACTCGCTGCTCGCGAGCTCCCGCTTCGACGAGGAGGCTTGGACTGTGCTCTCTCCGGCGCTGCCTGCAGCGCCCGAGTGGGACCGATGCCTTCGCCTCAGAAGGGGTGCGATTAGCGAGATCCGACGAGACAACTGGCCGCGGCCCGAGTTCGAGCAGCTGTTCAGCGGAGCGGGGCAGTACCGCGCTGAGATGCAAAGTGAGTTCCAAGTCGAATCAGTCAAGAAGAAAAAGAAAAAGAAGCACTGGTTACGAGAGCTAGCGGAGTCGCTCCTGCCGTAGAAGTGGACACTGGTGAGTGGCGAGCCACAAACCTGAATTATTTCGTCCACATGCGATTCGTCTTGGCCCGGCAACGATTCTGTACACTCGCCGGCTCGACCGCAAAGTCGGGTGACACTGCCAGAAATGCACATTGGGCAGCAGTGCAGACCGGTGTGCCGACGGCGCGAGCCTGAACCCACAATGCTCTGTTATCGCTTCATCGGCCGCGAAGAGCTGCTTGCGGCAACCGGAGCACGTCGACGGCGGGTTGATCTACGCATTCCAACGTGCGGAGAACTTCAAGCGACCCCACTGGCCGGACCCCGCACGTCCGAAACAGTCCCATCTCGACATCGACGTGCCCGACCGCGATCAGGCGCGAGACGCTGTCCTGTCTTTGGGAGCAACGCTGCTGCACGACGACGAGCGTGGCTGGCTGGTGTTCGCCGATCCAGCAGGGCACTCATTCTGTTTGCTCTGATCTGAGACGAACGGTGGCGCTGTCATCGGCAGAGTCGGTTTGTCGATCTCGCCTGCGCGAAGAACAAATCGACTCATCTGCGCGCCGGCGAGCCCAGGAGTCGACCGCGCCTATCGACGGATATGGCGCGCCGGCCAGCGCTCGCGGAACGAGCAGATCGACGGCGTTCGGATTCAGTTGCGCTGCCGGCTGCCGGCTGCCCGCATCGGCTTCGGTGGCACCGGGCCCAAAGCTCACGACCTGAGAGGATCTTCGTGTGGACGCGATACCCGACCGCCGGTGGGCGAACATCGTTGGGCGAATGACGCCTGGCGGTGTCGAGATGATGTCGTTTGCGCGATTAGCAGACCTGGCCGCGGAATGGGAAGACATCGTTCCGCCGCAGTCGGCAGAACTCGACGGCCCGCCCCGCCTGCTCCGTATGGCGCGAAGCTTGTTCGCGCATTCCTGGTTTGACTACGAGTTCATGACTGTCGCGTGCCTCCTCGGGTTCCAAGCGATGGAAGCCAGCTTCCGCGCGCTCTACCCCGACCCTGACGGACGTCCCCTACGGAAGCTCGTGAATCAGGCCGAGCAGGATGCAATCTTGCCGGTGAACATCGCCGAACTCGCACGAAGCGGCGTGGAGCTGAGGAACTTGTATTCCCACCCTCGGACGCAGTCTGTGCTCACCGTCGGCATGGCCGCACCGATGCTGGAGAACACCCATCGTCTCGTCGCACTTGTTCTCTCGGCGGTGAGGTGATCATTCGGAGTGCAGACATCCTGGCTTAGATGGGAGGAATCGCTCGCGTCGTCGGCGACGATGGGCACGCGGGCGCCGACCACCTCGTCTGGCTGCATGTCTCGCCCGTCAAGCTGAAGGTCCGTGACGGCCTCGTGCCGCCAGGAACCTTATCGCCGATGCGTGCCGACATAGCCGGGCGTGGGCACTATCGAGCTGACCGGGATTGCATCGTTCAGGCACCGGACAGCCAGCACGTGCCATCAACCGAGTGGTCTGGGCCTGATCGGTGGTGTTACGAAGTCCAGCCGGACGGACAGATCGAACCTGACCGGGACCCGACTCATCGACATTTCGACAGCTGACTGTTCCGGTCAGGCCCTAATTATTGGGATCGCTCGGCCGCCACGTATGTGACGATGGGTATCGCGATCAAGTCCAGAGCGTCTTGGCCATGCGATCGGCCGCTTCCTGGGCGAGTGCAGGCATCACGTGGCTGTAAATGTCAGTCGTCGTGCGCATCTGGCTGTGGCCAAGTAGCTCCATCACCACCCGCGGGTGAACGCCAGCGGTGAGCAGCAGTGTCGCCGCCGTGTGGCGGCCGTCGTGCAGGCGGATGTGGCGTACGCCGGCACGCTGGAGCAGCTTGACCCAGGCCTCGTAGTCGGAGTGCTTGTCCAGCGGGCGGCCGTTTGGCTGGGCGAAAACGATGTCCCAGTCCTCCCAATCCGTACCGGCGACCAACCGTTCCGACGCCTGCGCCACGCGGTGCCTGCGCAGGGCCTCGATCAAGGGCGCCGGCACGGCAATGGTGCGGCGGCTGCGGTCGGTCTTGGGCTCGGTGAAGACGAGCCCCTGACCAGGAACCCGGTGGAGACCGCGGCGTACCGAGAGCCGCGCACCGTCGAGGTCGATGTCCTTCCACTGCAGACCCAACGCCTCGGACTGACGGAGCCCGAGTGCCAGCGCGACCGTCCAACGAGCGGCGTTGCGCTGACCCTCTGCGGCAGCGAGCACACGCTTGCACTCTTCGACATCAAGCGGCTCGGGTGTTTTCGCTCGTTCCTGGCGCGGCGGCTCGACCAGGGTGGCCACGTTGCGGGCGACCCGCTCGCGCTGCATCGCTATCTTGAGCGCCCGATGCAGCATGCGGTGCACCCGCAACACCGAGGCGGGGGAGAGGCCCTTCGCCAGAAGCTGCTTGTACGTCTGCTCGAGGTCCTCGGGCTGCAGCTGATCGAGACGCCGCTTGCCGATGTAGGGCACCACGTGCATCCGGATCAGGGCGCGATAGGTGTCGAGCGTGCGCTCCCGCACCCGGATCGCGGCAATGTTGTCGGCCCAGTAGGTCAGCCAGTCCTCAACGAGCATCGACCGTCCGGATGCGGCTGCGACGCCGGCGTCACGTTTGATCTCGAGCTCCTTGACCTTGGCGACCACGGCGGCTCGCGTTGCCGCGGACACGTGGCGGCGGTCGCGGCGGCCGTCGCCCTTGGAACCCATCGACACGAAGCCGTGCCATCGTCCGTCGGCGTTCTTGACGATCGTGGAACGTCCGTTGGCGCCTCGTCCGGCCATGGTGTTCTCCCTCCGCTGCCTGTCGATGCTCCGCCCTACCTCTGACAGGAACAATGGCGTTACGCCGCGGAATCGCCGCCGGACTCTGAGATGTCGACGGCGAACAGGGCGCGCCCGCTGGCGTCGGTCACGCGGCGCCACCTCCTTGTCGCCTTCGAGGTGGCCGGCGGCAGGTCGGGCTGGTTCGCGGCGTCGAGGCGGGTCACGTAGCGCTCGAGTTCGGCCCACGAGAGGCGGCACGCGCGTGCGACGTGCACGGGGTGCAGCTCGCCGTCCTTGATTAGCTGGTAGACGGTGGTGCGTCCGATACCGAGCATTTTGGCTGCTTGAACAATCGTGAGCAGCATCTGCTCGTCGGTGTAGTCGCCGTCGTGGTTCATCGGTGTGGTCCTCCTCGTGAGATGGGTGGGTTGCCTAGTGCGCGTGCGTAGTTCGGTGGGGGAGCCGGGTGCGTCGTCGTCACGGGGGCCGGATCCTGGGCGTGCGACGCGTCAGCTCGAACGCCTCTGGACAGACGTTGGCGAGTCGGTAGTCCAGCGACCGCCCGGCGTACGTCTCCGGCAACGGCCGCTCGGCGATCAACTCAGGCAACCGGCCTTCCACGTCGAAGCCGGCGGCGTTGGCGCGCGTAAACGCTCGCGCCAACACCGGCCAGTGCGGATCGTCCGCGAGACCGGGCGCGACTCGTTCAATCAGCTGTCGCCAACGGTCCGACTCACCGAGCAGGTGGCCGATGGCAGCCTTGACGTGCGCCTCGAGCTGACGCTGATGAGCCGCGTCATCGCGGTCGAGTGCTCCGCACGGACGGAAATCCGACACACCGACGTTGTGGGCGGCCCGCCAGACAGTGACCTGCTCGGCAAGTGTCGGTTCCTCCTGCTGCAGCGCCGCCGCCCACCGCGTGTCCGGCAGCATGTCGGTGACAGCGTCCGCACGCTCGAGAATCTGCGCGAACCGGAGCGCCAGGTACTCGTCCCAGGTCGGATCGCCGGTCATCGGCAGTGCGGGCAGCCACGGCAGCGGCGCAGCGCCGACCTCCGAGTGCGCGGGCGCCGACTCGACGGTAGATCGGTACCGCGCACAGGCCGTCCGCAGCCGGGTCGAGGGGTTCTCGTCGAGGCGGCGTTGCGTCGTCGCCGAGCGTTTGGCGCTCTCGCGAGCCAGGACCCGCTCGAGCAGCTCGATGCTCGTCGACGGGTGAAGGGCCTCGGGGGTAATGGCCGCATGACCGTCGCCGGCCGTGCTGACATCGAGGTAGACGTGGTTGCCCAGCCGACCGCGCGACATCGCTACGTACAGCGACTCACGATCCTCGTCGCCGGTGAGCACGGTGTGGCAGGTGTCGGCGGTGCTGCCCTGCGCGAGGTGGATCGTCGTCGCGTAACCGAGCTCGACGTAGCGGTGCACGTAGCGGGACGGCAGGGTGATCGAGCGGCGGGTGTCGGCATGTGTGACCCGCAGGCCGCCGTCTTCTCCTACGTTGTCGACGTGCCACCGGTCGCCGTTCTTCACCCAGTCGGTCGCGGTGATCGGCAGCCGCCGGTCGTTGTGCCGGGTGACGATCGTGTCGCCGGCGCTCACGGTGGTCCCGTCATGCAGCCGTGCCTGCTCGACCGGTGCGCCCTGCTTGAGGAGCCGGTCGGCCTGGGCGCGGATATTCAGCTCGCGGACGATCCGGTTGGTACGGGCAAGCAGGATCGAGTCCCGCCCGGTCTCTCGATCGACCCGCCATGCCGCGTAGGCCTGCTCGACCGTCGACCCGTGGTCGCCGGCATGGATGCGGTCGTGGTCGAGGTAGTAGCCGAGCCCGACGGGGTCGCCGACGCGAAGCGCCAAAGACGCACGTCCTTCGAGCGGATCGGCGAAGCGCACCAACGTCTCGAGGCTGGCCGCACCGGTCGTCTCGGCAATGTCCCGCAGCACCCCGCCGGACGCGACGTGCGCCAACTGCTTGGTGTCACCGACGAGCCGGACGCTCGCACCGCGCTCGAGCGCGAAGGCGATGACGCGATCCAGTCCTGGCGTGCCAGCGGCGCCGGCCTCGTCGACGATCAGCAGCGTCCGCTCGTCGATCGCGTCGACCCACCCGGGACGAGCGTTGTGGTCGAGAGAGTGGAGGAGCTTGTCGATCGTGTCCGTCGGCCTACCGATCGCGCGGCGCAGCTTGTCCGCGGCGCTGCCCGTCGGAGCGAGCCCGACCACTGTGCCTCCATCGTCCGTCCACGCAGCCGCGAGCACGCCGAGCGCGGTCGTCTTTCCCGACCCGGCCGGTGCGATGGCGAGCTGGACCCGCCGGCCCGACATCGCAAGATCACGGACCAGCGCGGCCTGCCCTTCGTTGAGCCGCGTGCCGTTCGCGGCTGCCTCGAGCAGGGCCACGTCGACCGTCGTCCCATCCAGCGACCGTCCATCGAGTAGGGAGGCGGCGCGAAGGATGCGTTCCTCCGCGTCGAGCACGGCCGTCGAGGTGAAGAGCTGCGCCCCGGCGACGGCGAACACGCTCGACCCGTCGCGCCGGCGCAGCGTGCCCGGCTCGGCCAGCTCATCCGGGTCGCCGAGGCGTACTGATAGCTCCTGCGACAACGCTCGCGCCAGGGTCGCCTCGACCACGACGTCCAGGTGAGCGAGCGGGACGTTCGCGTACCGGACCCGACGCTCGACCTCAGCCCGGACTACCCCGGCCCGCCAGGTGCTCGCGCTGTCGGCGACCGTCCGGACGACGTCTGCAGCGGTCCAGGTGACCCACCGGTCGTCGATGGTCGCCTCAGTCTCGATCGGCGCTGGCGTCACCCGCGCCCTGACGCGAGCGAGCATGGCCACCAGCGACTCATCGCCGCCGAGCACCGTCGACGCCTCGTCCCGCCACGCGTTGCGCTGTTCGGCCTCAGAGCGCGGAGCGTGCTTGCCCAGCCGGGTGTCAGTGTTCGCGCGTCCGAACAACCTGGTCTGTTCGGCGAAGTCCGGTGCGCGACCGTGGGCGCGGCTGAACTCCGCCGCGAGCACCTGCTGCCGTGCGGTGATGTCGGCGCGACGCTTCGACCAGAACCGGGCCAGCGCCGGGTCGACGCCCACGATCTCCCGCACCGGACGCTTGCCGCTCTCGTCCGGTCGGTCGGCGAACCGCAGACCGAGCCGCGCGGTCAGCCCTGCTTCGAGCCGGGTGTTGTACCGCTCGGACGCCGCCACCGCGGCCCGGTGCAGCGGCCGACCGTCGAGCGCGAGCCACCGACCGCCGGTCGTCTGGACCTTGTTCGAGATCGCGACGTGTGTGTGCAGGTCGGGGTCACCGGCGCGGGAGTCGCGGTGCGTGAACGCGACGGCGAGCAGGCCCCGCGCGTCGACCTGCTGCACGCCGTTCGCGCCGACCCGGGTGTAAACCGCCTCGCGCTCGAGCCAAGCGATGACGTCACGTACTGCCGCGTCGTGCGCGGCGGCGACCTCGTGCGCCAGCTCGGGGTCGGCGAGCGACCACAACGTCGAGACGCTCTTGACCGGGGAGAACGTCAGGTCGTAGCCAGCGACCGACTGCGCCCCGGGTCGCGAGGCGCCGATGACGTAGTCGGTGAGCTCCCGCACATCGGCCGGCTCGCGGCCGTGATCACGGACGAACCACTCGCGACCCAGCTCGGTCCGCAACCCGGCCCGGACATCATCCGCAATTGCCGCGCCCGGCCGCTCACCGTGGTCGCGGTTGAACTGAACAAGGCGCCGGGCCAGCTCGTGGCGGAACTCGCTGCTTGCGGACCGGACCGCGAACGGCCGGCCGAGCCCGGTCGACGGAGACGGGGTGCCATGAATGAACGCCGCCTGCTCGATCGCGTCGGCGTTCGGGTGCCGGCCCTGGCCGAACAGCGCCACCATCTGCGCCTCGTGCACCCGGTCGCCGATCTTCGGCCCGACCTCGAGACCGTCGAGCCCGCGACCCAGCCAGACCCCGGGCGACTCGCCGCGCTCGCTGTAGTACTCGCCGAGGTTGGCGTAGCCGGTGTCGCCGGCGTCGTTCGCGGCCACCTGCCGCGTCAGGTAGGTGTAGCCGTTGCCGGCGCTCAGCTTGTGCAGCGTCATCATTGCGCTGCCGCCGATCGTTTGAACGTCATGGCCTGCCTCCGGGAGTGAGATTTGCTCTCACCCGGGTAGGGCGCTTTTTTCGACCCGGACCGGACCTCCGGTTGCGAAAAAGTTTTGGGAATCTCTCGTTCGGCATGGGGACGACGATCCGCAGACGTGTACAACTATTCGTCACCCCAAGGAACGCTGAGAAGCACGTCCGGGTCGTGTCACCCCAGCAATTCCGGGCGTCACCTGCCTCCCGGGCGTCCGTGAAGATGATCTTGAAGCTGGACTTGACGGGCTCGGCGGCGGGACAGGTGACACGTGTCCAGGCAGGGGTGACACGACGAACCGCGGGAGGTGACACAGCCGGTGAGCAAAGGTGACACGACCTGTGCGCGGTCCACGGTCGGTTGAGGCGCTGAGCATTTAGCTCGTATGCGAAGTTCATGCCGAGCAGCGTCCGCAGACGTGTAGCGATCAGTGTGAGGTCGGCGAGACCTCACACGTCCCGGCAATACCTCACACGCCGTTCTGGCCCAGTCGTTTCGGGCGGTCGGTGGGGTTCGGAAGTTTCCTCGGCCAGGCGGCCGCCACGGGCCGGTAAGGGCAGACCTGACACGTCCTCGAGCCGCTTCACACGTCGACTCGGTCCGTGGTGCTACGTGGTCGGCATCCTCTTGGCTGGCAGGCGCTCCGCCAGATACCGCGCGATCTGCTCGCGCTCGGCAGCATTAAACGGACCGTCGTCGGCGACTAGCCGCGCGCATCCCTTCGGACCGCGGACACGGACGTCCCCGATGTCAATCTTCCCGGAGAAGGGGAGCTCGCCGTCGACGAAGCACAGCACGGCTCTGATCGGCACGTCGGCGAATGGCGAACCGGACAACGCGGTCCGGACGGCCGACAACTGCCACTCCATTGCCTCGACCATCTTGGTCTGGTCGCGGCCACGGACCATCAGCTGTTCGCGGTAGGGACTGAGGAACCCGCCGGATCGGTGCAGTGCGATCTTGGCGCCCGCGTAGCGCTTGGTGTCGACAACGAAGACGCCGGACGGCCCGATGACGATGTGATCGATGTTGGCCCGGCTGCGTGGGACGCAGCGATCGTGCAGGGCGATGACGGTGTCGCCCAGCTTGGAGAACCGCTCGCCGACCCGCTGCTCGCCGATGCCGCCCTTGCGCCAGGCCTGGGTCGACTGTGGATCGTCGAAGAGCGAGCAGCAGTCCGCCGATCTTTGGGTGCGCCTCGCGGACTCGATCTTCACGCTTCTGATGACGGCGTTCGAACTCGGCGCGGGCCGACCCGCCAGCCATGCCAAGATCGATCGGCGCCGGCTCAAGAACCGCGACCTCGGGTTGCCCGGTCGCAGGGAGCGTTTGTGCGCCGGCCGCGCACGACAGACACAGCACCACGCGCCTGCTCTTGTCCCATGCGGCACGCTCGCCGGCGGCGAGGGTCTGACCGCAGCTGCACACACCGGGGCGGCGCAGTGCCATGAATTTCAGCGTGGACGGGGCAGGGAGGTCGACGGACACGTAGCGCTCCAAGATCGGCCCCCGCGGCCTAACTTCACGTTGACCTCACATCGTGGCTTAGTCGCCGAGTGGCCGCAAGATCGAACGAGGGGAAAGTGTTCGCCAGGACCGGAGGCCGGAGATATCGTTTCGATATGGCCTTTGTTGTGAAGCTGAACCCGGAAGACACCGAGGCGTTGCGCGAGCAGGCCGCCCGCGAGCACCGGTCGATGCACGAGGTCGCGGTGCTGGCGATAAAGTCGCGGATCAACGGCGACCGCCGCGCCGCCGTCCTGGACGGGCTGTTCGACCAGGCCGCAACTGAGGACGCGGAGCTGCTCGATCGCCTCGCCCAGTAGTGACCCGCTACCTGAGCTTCGAGGACATTCTGCGCCAGGTCGACCGGGCAGGCTTCGTTGTGCGCGACCCGGGGCTGCTCGCCTCAGCCGTCGCCCGGCCGGAGACATCAGTCTTCGGGGAGGACGCCTACTCCACCATGTGGCTCAAGGCCGCTGCGCTTTGCCAATCGATCGACAACAATCAGGCGTTGGTGGACGGCAACAAGCGGCTGGCCTGGTTGTCCACGAAGGTGTTCCTGGCGATCAACGGCCAGCGGCTCGAGACGACGGCGGACGAGGGGGAGCCGTTCATGCTCGACCTGGTCGCCGGCCACGCCGAGCTACCGCCATCGCCCGCTGGCTCGAAGACCACTCCACCGACGCCGACGTTCCCGATTTCCCCGGCGACTCGGCAGCATGATCATCACCGAACCACACCTCACACGTGTCACCTCAGTCGACCAACACGCAAAGCCAGGCGATCACACCTCTTGCACGGCACGCATGACCGGGCCAGAACGTGCGCCTGCGCATAGTCTCCTGATCGTGAAAGATCAGAACCGATGACGATCGTTCTGCAGGACCTCGAGAAGAGTCTCTGGAACGCGGCTAATGCGTTGCGCGGTCCGGTCGACCCCGCCGACTTCAAGACCTACGTGTTCCCGATGCTGTTCTGGAAGTGGATCAGCGACACCTGGGCCTACGAGCACAACCAGGCGGCCGAGAAGTGGGGCGACGCGCTCGACGACGAGATCGAGGCCGACTTCCACCAGTTCGAGCTGCCCGACGGTACCCGCTGGGCGCAGGTCACCAATTCCTCGACGACGCTCGGCGCGAAGATCACCAAGGCGTTCGGCCGCATCGAGCAGGCCAACCCCAAGCAGCTCAACGGCATCTTCGGCGACGCGGTGTGGGCCAACGAGGACCGTCTGCCGCAGTCGGCGCTGCTCGGCCTGATCAAGGCGTTCAACGAGATCACGCTGAACCCCGACACGGTCGGCCACGACATGCTCGGCCAGGGCTACGAGTACCTGCTGAAGAACTTCGCCGACGAGTCCGGCAAGAAGGCCGGTGAGTTCTTCACCCCGCGGGGCGTGACCCACCTGCTCGCGGGCATCCTCGACCCGCAGCCCGGCGAGTCGGTCTACGACCCGACCTGCGGTTCGGGCGGCATGCTGATCGAGACGATCAACTGGGTCCGCCAGAACGACGGCGATCCACGCACCCTGAGCCTGTACGGCCAGGAGGTCAACCTCACGACCTCCTCGATCGCCAAGATGAACCTGTTCCTGCACGACATCAAGCGGTTTGAGATCGCCCGCGGCGACACGCTGCGCGACCCGAAGCTCCGCGACCCTGACGGGTCGCTGCGGACCTTCGAGGTCGTGATCGCGAACCCGCCGTTCAGTCTCCAGAATTGGGGCGCCGACCGCTGGCCGGCCGATCCGCGTGCTTTCTGTGGCGTCCCGCCGGCCAAGAACGGCGACTACGCCTTCGTCCAGCACATGATCACTTCGATGAAGGACAATGGCGGCCGGGTCGGTGTGGTCATGCCGCACGGCGTCCTGTTTCGCGGCGGCGTCGAAGGCAAGATTCGCCAGTGCCTCGTCGAGGAGGACCGGCTGGAGGCCGTCATCGGCCTGCCGTCGAACCTCTTCTACTCGACGTCGATCCCGGCCTGCCTGCTGATCTTCCGCGCCGAGAAGGACGAGGACCGCCGCAAACACGTCCTGTTCATCGACGCCTCTGCCCTCTTCGCCAAGGGCAAGAACCAGAACACGATGACCGCGGCCGACATCGACGACATCCTGACGGCGTATCGCACGGGCACGGACCCCGACGGCGAGGGCGGCATCGAGATCCGCCTTGTGCCGCTCGACGAGATCAAGACCAGCGGGTTCGACCTGAACGTCGGCCGCTACGTCAAAGGCGCTGCTGCTGCCGCCACCGACCTGCCTACGGCGATGGCCGCCTACCAAGCCGCTCGCGCTGCGCGAGCGACCTCCGAGGAACACATGTTCAAGGTGCTCGCCGCAGCCGGTATCGAGGTCGGCGATGAGTAAGTGGCCGCTGGTCGCCCTTGGTGAGGTGACCTCACAGAGTCGCGACTACGTCAGGGTGGATCGTGACACGACCTACCCGCTCCTCGGCGTTCGCTGGTACGCGCAGGGCGCATTCCACCGAGAGACGGTTACGCCGAAGGCCGGAACGATCTGCCGTGTCCGACCTGGGCAGTTCATCTACAACCGCCTCTTTGCCTGGAAGGGATCATTCGGGCTCGTCACGGAGGAGCTGGCCGGCTCGTACGTGTCGAACGAGTTCCCGCTGTTCGACTGCGACCCGGCTCGCCTCATGCCCGAGTACCTCGCTTTCGTCTTCGGGCGTCCCGAGGTCTGGTCGTGGATCGAGCGGGTTAGCACTGGCACGACGGCGAGTCGCAACAGGTGGAATGAGCCTGCGTTCAACAGCTATCGCGTCGCCCTTCCCTCACTCATTGAGCAACGTCGCATCGTGAGCGTCCTGTCGGCGGTTGACTCGCAGATCGTGGCCCTGGAGACCGAGCAGCGAACCGCAGATGAGGCGCTTGACCGCCTTCGCAATGAACTGCCAACCCTCGCACCTGTCCCGCTCGGAGACGTTCTGCTCGCGATCGACAGTGGGAAGAGTGTCCAGACCTCGGGGGAAGCTCCGCGCGTCGGAAAGCCGCGCATCCTGAAGATCAGCGCCCTGCGCCCCGGGCTCTTCCGCGCGGATGAGGCCAAAGCTCTCGACGTCGAGATGCCACATTCAAGCCTTGTCAACGAGGGCGACCTGCTGATGACCAGGTCGAATACTCCTGATCGGGTTGGCTATTGCGCTCGCGCCCGGGGCGTACCTGCGAGCACATACATGCCCGACCTCGTATGGCGCCTGCGAATCGACAGTGACCGCGTCGACGCCGACTTTCTGGAGCAGGCCCTCGCGTCTCCTGTGATGCGTGGCCGCGTAACCGCGACGGCTACTGGTACGAGTGCCTCCATGAGAAAGATCAACAAGCGCGGGATCTCGACGGTGATGCTTCCGCTCCCGCCGATCGAGGTGCAGCGAGAGTTCGCCGCCTCGTGTCTGTCGGCCGTGCATGCGGTCGACGCTCTCGCCGCCGAACTCGCCGCGCTCCGTGTCGTTCGTGCCGACCTCCTTTCCGCGCTGCTGTCGCAGGAGATCACCGTCGATGCCGCGGTCGACAAGTTCGTGAAGGCGGCCTGATCCGTGGGGTTCACCGAGGCGTCGACGATCCAGCGGTCGCTGGTGGAGTGGGCGGAGGAGGCCGGGTGGGAGTACCTGCCCGGTGTCGAGCTGCCTCGGGACGAGTCGCTGACCGATGTCGTGATCGACGTGTGGGCTCGGGAGGCGCTGCTGGCGCTGAACCCGGAGTTGGCGGGCGAGGCAGAGTCGGCCGAGGTCGTGATGGCTGAGATGCTGCGGGCGACTCTGGAGGCTCAGGACGGGCTGATTGCCGCGAACGAGGCCGTGACGGTGATGCTGCGTGGTCACCACGCTTTCAAGACCGTGGACGGCAAGCACGAGCCGCGTCGCTTCATTGACTTCGAGCATCCGGAGCGCAACCGGTTCGTGGTCGCCGACGAGGTGACGGTCAAGGGCGGCCCGAACACCCGCCGCTTCGACATCGTCTTCTACGTCAACGGCTTTCCGCTGGTCGTGGTGGAGACGAAGACGCCGGTGAACACGAAGGTGTCGTGGCTGGATGCCGCGCGGGACCTCTACGAGACCTACGAGGTCGAGTACCCGCAGTTCTTCGCCCCGAACCTGTTCGTGGTCGCTACCGAGGGGCTGACGCTGCGGATGGCGGCGGTGCGCTCGGAGCCGGACCCGGAGTCGGAGCTGTGGGCGCCGTGGGGCTCCACCGAGGACGACGCGAAGCTGACCGGCCCGGCGCGGGTGGAGCGTGCGGCGCGGCTGCTGCTGCGGCCGGAGACGGTGCTCCGGATGCTGCACGACTTCGCCATGTACCGGCACGCCCGTGACGCCTCGGAGTCGGACTTCAAGCTGTTGCCCCGCTATCCGCAGTACGAGGCCGCGCTGATCATCCACGACAAGGTGCTGGCCGGCGCGCCCGGCGGTCTGATCTGGCACCACCAGGGCTCGGGCAAGACCGAGCTGATGGCCTTCGCCTCCTCGGCCCTGCTCGGGGACCCGGGCGCGGGCGACCCGACGATCATCGTCATCGCCGACCGCAAGGATCTTGTGCGCCAGACCGCGGAGCTGTTCAACACCACCGGTATGCCTCGGGTGGAGACGCCCGACAGCAAGGCGCAGCTCCACCGGCTGCTGCGCCGGGGCGACAGCGGCGTCGTGATCACCACGGTGCATAAGTTCGCCGAGGCCGGCCACCTCAACGACCGGTCGAATATCATCGTGCTGGTCGACGAGGCCCACCGTTCGCAGGAGGGCACCTTCGGCAAGGCGTGGCGCGAGGCGGTGCCCAACGCTCGGTTCTTCGGCGCCACTGGCACGGCCATCGAGGACAGCAAGCGGAGCACGTTCAAGCTCTTCGGCGACCCGGATGACCCCGGCTTCATCATGTCCCGCTACACCCCGGAGCAGTCGATCGCCGATGGCTTCACCAAGCCGGTGATCGTCGAGCCGAGCCCGGTCGAGTTCCGCCTGAACAAGCAGGAGCTGGACGAGGCGTTCGATGAGATGGCCGAGGTCGAAGGCCTGAGCGAGGAGGATAAGGAGTTCCTCGCCGGCAAGGCGTCGCACGCCGAGACGGTGCTGTCCAACCCAGAGCGGATCTCGGAGGTCTGTCGGCACATCGTCGAGCACTACCTCACTTACGTGGAGCCGCTCGGGCAGAAGGCGCAGGTCGTCGCCTACAACCAGGACCTCGTCGTCGCCTACTCGCAGGCGATCCAGGCCGAGCTGATCCGGCGCGGCTCGAACCGCACCGTCGGCGTGGTCATGCACGTCTACCCCGGCAAGCACGGCGAGAAGGGCCACCAGCAGTACGCGCTCACCGACGAGCAGGAGGAGGCGCTGAAGCGTCGCTTCAAGTACGTCGACGACCCGCTGTCCTTCGTCGTCGTCACCGCGAAGTGGATGACCGGCTTTAACGCCCCCATCGAGGGCGTGCTCTACCTGGACAAGCCGCTGAAGGCCGCCAACCTCTTCCAGACGATCACCCGACCAAATCGGCCGTGGAAGAACCCCCGCACCGGACAACGCAAGGACTACGGCCGCGTCGTCGACTACATCGGGCTGGCGAAGGCCATCGGCGAAGCGCTGCTCGGCCCGCGCCAGGCCGACGAGGACGCCAAGGACCAGGTGAACATCGCCGACATCAGCCAGTTGGTCGGCCGGTTCTTCACCGACCTGTCGACTATCGACGCGCTGTTCGCCGGCATCGACAAGTCCGACCCGAACCTCGCCTCGCTCGCCGAGGCGCACGAGCGCATCCCCGACGGGAGCCCGTCGCGTGAGCAATTCGTCCAGACCTTCGTTGCGTTGCAGGCCATCTGGGAGTTCCTCGACCCGAACCCCCTGCTCGCCAACGTCAAGAGCACCTACCTGTGGCTGGCGAAGGTCTACCAGTCAGCGCTGCCGCGCGACCATTCCAAAGCGTTCCTCTGGGAGAAGTACGGCGCCAAGACCCAGGCACTGATCCACGCCAGCATGTCCAACGTCCAGGTCCGGCCCAAGCCCGGCCGCAGCGTCACCCTCGACGCCGCCGGCCTCGCTCTGGTCAAGCGCATCGCCGAGCAGTTGCGCCTAGCCAACATGCCCATACAGACCGACAAGCAGCCCGGCGACATCTACGAGCAGGTGCTCGACAACATCGAGGGCCGGCTGAAGCGCCGCGTCGAAGGCACCGACGAGGCCGTCTACAAGTCACTCGCCGAGCGCATCGAGAAGCTCCGCGCGCAGGCCGTCACCAACGTCGAGGAGTCCCTCGCGTTCCTGGAGGAGGCACTCCAGATCGCGCGCGACGTCGTCGCCGCTGACCGCGCTGCCGAGGCCGGTGACATCGAGCTGTATGACCCCAAGACGGGTGCCCTCACCCAGATCGTCGAGGAGAACACCCCGCCCGGCCTGCACAAGATCATCCCTGACATCGTGCACGCCATCGACCGCATCGTCGTCGAGGTGGCCTTCGTCGGCTGGCACGAGGACAGTGATGGAGACAAGACCGTCCGCCGGGAGCTGCGTACTGCTCTGAACGATTTTAGTCTTCCGCCAACAGGGCCTCTGTTCGACAAGACTTACGCGTACGTTCGTGAGAACTACTGAACGCGCGAATCCCAGTCCCCACGAAGCAGACGCTTCTGCTCCGCCTCAGGCGCGGCTCGCAGCGTCTCGATGTAGTTGCTGGAGGCGGACCCAACCGACACTTTGATCGAAAGTAGGTGCTGTGCACTTTCGAGCTCACTGACTCGTGGCCGGTTGCGCGTACACCCCCACGGTGCTTGTGCCTCGACGTTGAGCGAGTCGCCAGTGGTTCGCACTGCCCCCGTCGCGCGGGTACAGACTCGTGGGCACGGTCTTGCTAGTTGATTTAGCCTGGTTCCGCTGCTACTATTTCCTGCGTGCCCTGCAGGGCACATGCTCATACTGCCTCAAATGCGAACGCGGTTGCCCACTCCTTCGCCGATGCTACGTCGTATTCGCACACAAATTCACAGTCTGACTCTCAAGCATCCTCGTAGTCCCAGTCGCCCTCCACCTCAAAGTCGTCCATTTGACTTTGGAGCGAGAGATGAGCACTGACCTAAAGATGCTTCTCTTTGTTGCGATAGTTGCTAGCTGCGCTGTTATGGCGCAGTACGATCCGGCTGCGCTACAGGCTTTTGCCTATGCGCTTGTCGCGGCCGTGCTGGTTAGTTGGCTATCGCGAGAAGAGCAATAGGGCCTGAATCTGTACAACAAGGTTCTATGTCGCTAAGAATAGGGACTTCACCATCAAGGTGGAGTCCTTATTTCTTGTTTTCGGAGGTTCCGTGCGCGCTATTGTTGATCTGTCCAGCGCTTGGCCGGGTACGGCTGATGTCACATTGCGGGCGTTCCTCGACAGTCCGTCCGGTGTACAAATCGAACGGCCTGTGCTATGCTTGATCTCCGCATCTGCCGGCGCTGTGGGTTCAAGCTTGAACCCGTCAGACTTAACATTTCGTGTAGTGCAAGACGACAATGCTGAATTGGTCAAACTTGTGCAGGAGCAAGGTAGAGAGATTTTAGCTGAAGGCCACGGATTGTTAGTCGCGAGCTTCAGACCCGCAGTTCGAGCCGTTTGTGACCATCTAATGACTGAGTATGCAGCAGTGACGTTTGTACCTCTAGCTTTATACTCACCTCCCGCAGAAGCCGTCGAACGTCCCAAAGTGGCTTTATCTTCTGGGCAATCATCATTGATAAGCGACGCGGCCGACGCACTAATTCGCGCCCTCTCTGCGCGAGGCGGTCGTGTTCGCAAATCAGATATTCGCGGCATACTTGTGATGCAGGATGCGAAGTTTGATAAATCAAATGGCGGCGTCGCTGCGCAGACGGGCTTCATGACCATTGTCGTCAATCACTTGATTCGCAGGAATCAGGTCCGGCTTATAAACACTCAAGAGAACGATGTAAATCCTTGGGTGGAGCTCGTCTCCGACGTGTCAACCCACGTCAGAGCCGCTGCCGCCGCACAGGAAACGGACGGGAATCTAGCCCCTCGAGACTCGTATCGGCGCACCTCGGATGACCTGATAAGGGAGCTGCGCGAGGCGTCGCTGGGTCCATTCCAGGACGTACGTGCAAAGGTTTATGAAGAAATGGCATCGGTCTTGGCCGACGCAAAAGAAGAGCCGGTCTTCGTTCGGGAGCTTGTCAAGCATTCAATTTCAGCTGTACGCACTGAGATGGACGAATACCTCAACGGACGTGGGAAACCGTATCCATGGAGTAAAGTTCGAGTTCTAATAACCAAACTGCTTAGCTCCGCTAAGGTGCTTTTGGTTACGCCGGACGGCGAGGCAACAGCTTTCTCTTGGACTGATGGTGACATTGCAGTTTCCGGGTTGATAGACGAATTTCGTGAGGCGCTCGATTCGGTCTTACTGCTGCATTTGCTGCGGAACAAACAAACGCTTTGGTTGGATCAATTGGCTGAGCTTTCCGGGGCCTTATATAACAGCCGGCGTGATGACGCCATCGATCGAGGCATGGCTCTCATAAGCTACTGCACACGCGCGGGGATTGTTAGACGAACAGCTCATAGCGATGTCGAGATCGAGGCGTGTGTAGAAGCGATATAACAGGCTTCTGTGCTCATGTCAGTCCCACGCGCATCGCAAACACGCGCTCGCCACCACCGTGCAGCGACGAAGCAAGGGCGCCCCCCGGGGCAATCCGAACGGGCGCGCCTCATCCTGTTACCTGATAGCAATCCCAAAATGTCAGCTTATGGAGCATTCCGGGGACGAGCGGCGTGTTCAGCTGCCGGTCTGACATGCCCGCCGCCCGCGCCCAAGGATCTAGGGAGGTCGGTAATAGTGACCCAGCTGGTCCAGGTATGGATCGTTTTCTAAAGCTGCTCTACGCCCGCGCTTAAGATACCGGTGAGGTCCTGAACGGCGCCCCGTTCGCGGTGGCTGACGAGGTTCGCGTCACGCGTGGTGTCGTCGAAGGCCAGTCATGCACGTGGCAGATGCCGTCCCAGTCGAGTCGGTCATCGACGGGTCCCACCGATCTCCGCGCCGTCGCCCGACAGGTGCTCGGTGATCACCTGCGGCGTAAGGCGCAGATACTCGCGTTGCTCCGGCCGCAACCCGCGACGCCAGCCCCCTCGGACCGCCGGCATCCAACCGCCCTTGCCCGAGCGAGTGTTGTCCCAGCGAACCGCGTACGCGTCGGTGCGTGCGGCGAACAGCGCGGCGTAGAAGGCGACCTTGTCTGCTGGCGGCGAACCGGCGTGCACGCTCCCCGGCGCGGATTCGAAGATCGCGGTCTGAACGGGGCCTGGTGGTTGAGCGTGAGCCGGCGTGAGCTGCAGCAGTCGCAGGAGGCGCGCGTTCTCGGCTCTCAGCCGCTCAATTTCGGCTCGCAAGCCGGCCAGGTCACGGTCGAGCGAGCTTGCTGTCGGGCGATCGTCGGGCACTGCGACACTCCTCAGTCTCGTCGACCCGTCACGCGCGCTAGCCGCTGTTCGTCGAGGATCGGGCTTGCAGCGTGCTCACTCGACGAAGACCGGTAGCGCCTCGACGAGTTGTTCGGCCATCGCGTGCAGGCTTCGGACCACTGGCATTTCGGCTTCGACGTCTTCGCCCGTGATTGGCGTGATGTCGTCGTACTCGACCTGGTTGCGGGTGCGCCGCAGGCGTCCGAAGGGACGGAACGCGTCCCGTGGGGGCGGCTTTGTGAACTGGGCGGCGATGGCTTCCTGGATCGCGTAATGACCGCCCCGGCTGGTTGCCCGCAGACCTTGAGCTTGCAGCACTGCGGCGAGGCTCTTTCGTGCGGCGTCGTAGAGCAAGGTGTAGGCGCCGGTCGGGTCTGCGCAGGCGAGCCTCTGCGCGCTGTCGAGGTGTCCTGCGGCTTGGGCGAGGAACCCGCGCGCAGACTGTAGGGACGGTGCGACGTTCTGCAGGTTGCCGGCCGCGATCAACGCTTTGATCTCGTCGACACCAGTCGGCCAGCTAGCCATCGATACTGCCGATCGTCAGCTCTACGAGCGGGTTGTCCTTTGCTGTTCGGGTGAACGCGTCCTTCGCATCGCGCCACGCTGAGACGCCGCGAAAGATCACCTGACCGTCGTGGCCGACTGCGCGCAACGCCTCGGTGATCGCTTCAGCGACATCGTCACGGTTCGGCGCGCCAACCACAATGACATCGACGTCGTGGGGGAAGGCGCCAGCCTGGCCTTGATACCGGGCAGCCCAGGAGCCGCCGATGTAGGCCTGCTTGATGCCAGGGACGTCGGTGAGCGCGCGCTCGAGAGCCGGCTTCGGTCCGTAGCCGAGCAGGAGCAGGTTCGCGAGCGGACCGATCAGCGCACTGTCGCCTGCGCGCAGCAACCGTGCGCGTCCGACCCGGCGATCGGCGAGGATGCCGGCCTGGACGAGGCGCTCGACCTCGGAGTGCAGGTTCCCGGGGTCGCTTCCCGTTTCACGGGCAAGGTCGGCGATGCTGGCCTCACGGTCGGGCTGCAACAACACTGCGGCCAGCAGGCGAGCTTGGGTCTCGCTGCGCAGCAACGGCGCAAGCATTGACGCCGTTCGTGTCATACGCACACGATATCAGGTCTGGACGACACGACCGATGGTTCTGGCTGAAGTTTTTCACCGCGGTTGCGAATGATCGCCAGCAGCCATTAGTAGTCGCTGACAACCCTCCACGCGAAGATGATCTTGCGGGGCAGTTCCATGATCGTTTGGTTGCATTTTTGGTTGCAATGAAACCGGACATTTGGGGTTCGTGGACAACCGCCGTTGTCCGGTGATCTTGCTGGAGGTCAACGTTTACGGGATTTTTGGACTCTGACGGACTTTGGTGAACCCCCCGGTTTTGCGCTAGCAGTGTGGGGGTCAGGGCCAGCGAGGCAATCTGCGCTGTCGACAATCCTGGCGGTGAGCTGACCCAGGAGAGCTCACCGCGCTCGTCATCGAGTGGGCCTTCGCCCCTGGTGACCGCACGCGGTAACGCCACCGCGGAGTTGGGCACCCGCGCGCCGCGTCGATGATCCAGATCGTGCTGCTAGACGCTGGTCTCGGTAATGTCGCAACCTCCGGCCGTGGGTGTCAGAACCCTCGTCGGCGCTCTGCGAATTCACGTGACCGGTGCGCGTGTGCGCAACACGTCCAGTCGTCGCTCGACGATCGTGCCCGACGGCCACGAACTCACAAAATCAAGCATTGCGTCGACCTCGTCGATCAGTTCCGCACGGGTGAACAACCCGTAGCCGGCCGAGTCGTAGTGACCGATGAGGGCGCCGAGCAGGTCGTCGCGCGTCAACGGCAGATCGCGGACCAGGGCGGTGGTGGTGGCGCGGTGCGAGCTCATGCCGCTGAACGAGCGACCACACCCACACCCACCGTCCGGGTCGCGCCGATCCTTCGCGCACACGAGCCCGAGCCAGACCAGCTCGCCCTCGATCGTCCAGTCCAAGTCGTTGGCGCGAGCACCCTGCCCGAGCGAGGTTGCTGTCAAGATGTTCATGGCCGAAGCGTGCCAGCGGGGTCCGACAGAATCGTTACGGCTGGCGCAGCACGGGTGTCTCGGAGCCCGTCGTGTGCTCGTCCGCAGTTGATTTCCGGCCACTCGCGAACGAATAGCCGCTAGAGCACGTGGCGCTACGTCGGAGCGGTGGCCGAGCAGATCAGCCAACGGGAGTTGCGCAACGGCAGCGGCCGCATCATGCGCGCGCTCGACGACGGCACACGTTTGTGGTGACCCGCAACGGCCGGCCGGTTGGGGAACTGCGCCCCATGCGCCGTGATCGCTTCGTCGACGCGGTCACGGTGACGGAGGTGTTCCGGCAGGCCCCCCATTGGATGGGGATCGTTTCCGAGCGGACATCGATCAGTCCGTCGACCAAGAGATCGAGCCTCGTGCCTAGGCGGCTTCCGCGGGCCTTGCGGTCGCGACACCCGGGGCATGCGCGGGGCGTCGGGAAGCTGTAGTCCGAGTCCGTCGAGTCGTTGCTCGATTCGCACGGCATGATCATGCCGGATTAGCACCTACCGATCCATTCGCGCCGTGCGGTCCAGGTCAGTCGCGCGAGTGTCGACGGCTCGGCACGTTACATGTCACCGTCGGCGCTTGATGTGGTCGGACAGAGCACGCTCGATGTCGCGACGGGCGTCGCGTTCTGCGAGATCGTGTCGTCGATCCCAGGTCTTCTTGCCGCGGACGAGTGCGAGTTCGACCTTGACGCGGCCGTCGCTGAAGTACAGGGCTAGTGGCACCATCGACAGACCGCTCTCGTGGACGATCTGCTCCCACTTCACGATCTCAGCCCGGTGCAGCAAGAGCTTGCGTGTGCGTCGGACAGCATGGTTCGTCCACGTGCCGAAGGCGTACTCGGCGATGTGCAGGTTGTGCAGCCACATCTCGTGATTGTCAACGGTGGCGAACGCTTCGCTCAGGGTCGCTCGGCGTAGCCGGAGGCTCTTCACTTCGTTACCCACGAGGACGATCCCGGCCTCGACCGTGTCCAACACGACGTAGAGGTGGCGCGCTTTGCGGTTTGGGGCAACCGGAAGCCGCCCACGCTCCTTCACACCGCAGAGTGTCACAGTTCCGAGCACCTGACGTGACAAAGCCTGGACCCGGCATGGTCGCCGAAAGATGAGCTGTGTGGTGTCGCTGCCTACGCTCGAAAACCTCCTATCCGCTGAACCTCATCAAGTCGTGCTCGTCGAGCGCGCGCGGCAGATGGGCGAGCGCGCAGTTGACAGCTGTTTGGTCGGGCGCGTCGTTGCCGTGTCGGGTTGGGCCGCGGTCCTAGCGTGGGTTGGTGGCGAAGAAGGAGCGGTCGAAGGCTGAGCAGCGCCGGGCCAAACGGCGGGCGCAGCGCAAGGCCGGGCGGCGTGCCAAGGCGAAGGCCAAGCCGAAGCGGAAGCCGCGGTCGGCGAGGCGGAAGGGGCGCTCGCGGGGGCTGCTTCGCCGCACAGCGGGCGGGTTTCGGCGTGCGCTGGGCCTTGGCCGCCGTGCTACCTCGCAGGCGGTCCGGCGGGTGCCACGCCGCGATCGCGTGCGCGCCAAGCGGCGACGCGCCCGCAACCTCCTGCTCGCGGCGACGGCGCTGATCCTTGCGACGTACTTGCTCGTCGAGTCCTTCTCGGGTCTGTTCGTGGTGGTGTGGCTGGTTGTCCTCGGCGTCTGCGTATCGGTCTTTCGGGCACCGCGTGCCCCGGGCGCCGGGCCGTGATGATTGCGGGTGGCTGACTCGAGTCGGTGCTGCCGCGTCGCGCACGCCGGCTCAGCGCGGCTGCGCTTCCTGGACCGCCTGTTCGCCTCCGTGCAGCTGTTGCTGTCGGGCACTTCGATCGTGCCGCTTTGACGTAGGCCAAGGCGTCCAGCATCGCGGCCGGGCCGTCGAAGTCTGCGGCCAACCATTGGCAGCGATCGCCATTCAGCATTGGGTGCAGGCCGATCTCCTCATCGCCGGTGAGGTGGTCGGTGATCACCGTCGACGCCAGCGACAGGTACTCGCGCTGCTCAGGCGGTAGCCCACGACGCCAGCCGCCGAGACGATACGGGCCCTCGTGCCACCCGCCGGTAGCTGGCGATTGACTCGCGACGGTTAGGGCGACCCGAAGCTGGCGCGCGGCGTCGCGAATGAAGTCCTCATCCAGGTGATTGCTGCGCGAGCTGCGTTTGGGTGCGCAGCCGCAGGGGCATGTCGCTCAGAGGGTTGGTCGCACCGCGATGAGCCCTCTCATATGTCGGGGAAACGGAGTTCCCGTGGCTGGCAGCTCGCTTCGCAAGGCAGATGCGGCTCTCGCACGGATCGAGTCGGCCAATGGACTGGACGGACTCGCCGACAAGGTCGCGACCAACATGCGCCGCCTCATCCGTCCGGGGTTCATCGAGGATCAGCTGAGCGGTACAGCGGTCGGCCATCCAGTCCATCCGGCGATCGTCGCCGTGCCCATCGGCGCCTGGACGCTGGCGTCCACCCTCGACCTCACCGGCGGCGACGAGTCGGCAGCCGATGTCGCCGTCGCGATCGGCACGCTGAGCGCGCTACCGGCAGCGCTCGCGGGCTGGAGCGACTGGCTCAGCACCGAGGGGGCCGAGCGCCGCGTCGGCCTGGTGCACGGACTCGCCAACTTCGTCGGCGTCTCCCTGCAGAGCGCTAGCTGGGTCGCTCGGCGACGTGGCCGCCGCATTACCGGCGCCGGTCTCTCGCTCGCCGCCCTGGCCCTGACCGGAGCGGCGGGCTGGCTCGGTGGCCACCTCGCCTACGCGATGGGTGTCGGCGTGGACACCACCGCGTTCCAGAAGTACCCCACGGACTGGACGGACGTGCTCGCCGCGGACGACGTCCCGGCGTCCGGATCGGCGACGGGCGAGGCCGATGGGGTTCCTTTGCTGTTCGCGCGGGTGAAGGGCGACATCGTCGCGCTGGCAGATCGGTGCACGCACCGCGGCGCCCCGCTGCACGAGGGCGAGATCGCCGACGGCTGCGTCACGTGCCCGTGGCACGGCAGCGTCTTCGAGCTTTCCACTGGTGACGTGGTCTCCGGCCCCGCGACCCGTCCGCAACCCAGCCTCGAAGTCCGCGTCGTAGATGGACGGGTGCAGGTCCGACGCGACGAGCAGCGCACGCTGCGCACCAACCCAGCGGGACGCTGATCGGCAACGAGGGAGTGTGGGACTGCCCGCCGATCCGGGCCTCCGAGTCGTTCAGCGACCCGTTGAGCGTAAGAGGACGGCGTGCAGAGGTGGACGGCTGGATTGGTGAGTGAGCGCCGCGTTACGGGTACGGGCCTGCTTGGTGGAAACAGGCCGCCGTCCACATTGTCGGAGAGCCCCATGGCAGGCAAACGCAGTCAACCCCGTGTCCCCGGAGTCCCGTCGAGCGAGGCGCCGGCTTATGAGGAGCCCACCGTCCCGCGTGGACCGTTGCCGCCGAAGGCGGACCAGGGTGGCCCGGACACGGTGACTGCGACCGGCGCGGCGACCGGGCAGCCGCCGGAGAGCGTCGGGCAGCAGGGCGAGTTCCTGACCACGGCGCACGGTGCGCGGCTGCGGGACACCGATCACTCGCTGCGGGTGGGTCGTCGCGGGCCGACCTTGCTGCAGGATCATCATCTGCGGGAGAAGGTCAGCCACTTCGACCACGAACGCATCCCGGAGCGGGTGGTGCACGCCCGCGGCGCGTCCGCGCACGGCGTGTTTGAGGCCAACGGGGCCGCGGAGGGAATCTGCCGGGCGGCTTTCCTGCGATCGGGAGTCCAGACGCCGGTGTTCGTGCGGTTCTCGACCGTGCTCGGGTCACGGGGGTCGGCGGATCTGGCGCGCGACACCCGCGGGTTCGCGACCCGCTTCTACACGAGCGAGGGCAACTACGACCTCGTCGGCAACAACATCCCGGTGTTCTTCATCCAGGACGGCATCAAGTTCCCCGACGTCATCCACGCCGCCAAGCCGCATCCCGATCGAGAGATACCGCAGGCGCAGTCCGCGCACGACACGTTCTGGGATTTCGCGTCGCTGCACACCGAAGCGCAGGCGCACACGATGTGGAACATGTCCGACCGGGCCATCCCGCGCTCGTACCGCACGATGGAGGGTTTCGGCGTCCATACGTGGCGGCTCGCCAACGCCGACGGCGAGACGTGCTTGGTGAAGTTCCACTGGAAGCCCCGCCAAGGCGTGCACTCGGTGACCTGGGAAGAGGCGCAGCTGAGCAACGGCTACGACCCCGACTACCACCGGCGCGACCTGGCCGACGCCATCGAAGCCGGCGCCTACCCCGTCTGGGATCTCGGCGTGCAGGTCATGCCCGACACCGCGGAAGAGACGTTCGAGGGCATCGACCTGCTGGACCCGACCAAGTTCGTGCCCGAGGAACTCGCACCCGTCCAGCTTGTCGGCACGATGACGTTGAACGCCAACCCGACGAACTACTTCGCCGAGACCGAACAGGTGGCGTTCAACCCGTCAAACCTGGTGGGCGGCATCGACGTCACCAACGACCCGCTGCTGCAGGCCCGGCTGTTCTCCTACCTCGACACCCAGATCACCCGTCTGGGCGGGCCGAACTGGAATCAGATCCCGATCAACCGGGCGCACGCGCCGGTCAACGACATGCTGCGCGACGGGTTCCACCAGGACGCGGTGCACGGCGGCGCTGCGCCCTACCGGCCGAACAGCCTCGACGGCGGCTGCCCCTTCGTCGCAGGACACGACGACCACCCGTTCATCGACCTGCCCGCACCGGTCGACGCGGCGGTCAAGGAGCGGGCGCACCCGGCGTCCTTCGACGATCACTTCAGCCAGGTCACGCTGTTCTATCGATCGTTGGCCCCGATCGAGCAAGACCACATCGTCGCGGCGTACACCTTCGAACTGTCGAAGTGCTACGACCAGACGATCCGCGAACGTCAACTGCAAGCGCTGGCCAACATCGACGCCGACCTGTGCCAGAAGGTCGCCGACGGACTGGGCCTGCCCGCGCCGAAGCCGACGCTAGCCCCCGAGGACGGCGAGATCAGCGCGGCGCTCACCCAGCTTGGGGCTACCTGGCCGGTCGAGGGACGACAGATCGGCATCGTCATCGGGGAGACCGTCAAGCCGGCTGCCGTCGACGCCATCACGAAGGCGGCCCAGGCGGCGGGCGTCGTCCCGCTCGTAGTCGGCCCGCACGGCGGCCTTGTCGGCGGGCTGACGGTGCACCGGACCTACGCCAACGCCGCATCCATCGAATTCGACGCGCTCGTCCTCGTCGGGGAGCTGCCAGCCGCGCCAGACGCCATGGTCAGCGGCGACGCCAAAGCCGGCGCCGGCGACGGCGCCGCCGTCACCGACCCGCGAGTCGTCAAACTCCTGTCCGAGGCATGGCGACACGCCAAAGCCATCGGCGCCGTCGACAGCGACACGGCGTTGGCCGAAGCCGGCATCACCACCGAGGACGTCGGCGTCGTCGTCGGCACAGCCACGCAACTCGCACCCCTGCTGCTCGAGCTCCTCGCGGAACACCGCAGCTGGGACCGATTCGCAACCAGCCTCGACGTCTGAGCGTCTCGGTCTCGGAGCGCGTCTGAGCCTTCCTTGCGTTTATCCGGCGGTGGCTGTCTCGACGTCGTGGTCGACCTGCTGCGGGCTGGCCGCACATACGTGCGGCCACAGCAGATTTGGGTTGCGGTCGACACCGCACCGGACGGCTTGCCGCACGTTCATGCGGAAATCGGTGCCCGGATCGCGGGGTTGCTGTACTCTGAGGCCGTCGCCGCACGTACGTACGGCTGAGCAGAGAGGCCACGTGAGTGACCGACGTCAGCGGGCTGGCCGGCGAAGTTCGGGCTCGCCGCACGCAGTTGCGCCTGCGGCAGGAAGAAGTCGCAGACCTCGCCGGAGTGTCAGAGCGTTTCGTCTACGCATTGGAGAACGGCAAGCAGACCGTGCAGCTCGACAAGGTGCTCGCCGTCCTCAACGCCCTGGGGTTGCACTTGGAGCTCCATCGCGGCGCCGATCTCGAGATCCGATGACCGCACCCGCCGACGAAGGGCTCGAGCAACTCCGGGAGGTCGAACGTGCCGACGTCTACAAGAGCGGTGATCGTGCCGCGACCTTGACGAGGACGGCGGACGGGCTCGAGTTCCGCTACCTCGAGGACTGGATCGCCGCCGGCGGCCCGGCGGTAGCGACGACCTTGCCGGTGCGCGCCGAGCCGGTCCTTCGCGCGGCCGGCGCGTTGCCGTCCTACTTCGCCGGCCTGTTGCCCGAGGGCCGGCGGCTGGGCGCACTGCGACGTGCAGTCAAGACCTCCGCCGACGACGAGCTCTCGTTGCTGCTCGCGGTGGGAGCGGATGCAGTTGGTGACGTGCAGGTCGTGCCCACCGGCGTCACCCCGGCGGAGGTGCCGCCCCGGATAGCGATCGACGAGCTCGGCGAGACCAGCTTCGCCGACCTGCTCGCCGAACTGGGCATCCGCGCGCAACGGATGGCGCTGCCCGGCGTGCAGGACAAGACGAGCGCGGCGATGATCAACCTGCCGGTCGCTCGTGCGGGGGAGCGGTTCATCCTGAAGCTGAACCCGATCAGCGAATACCCGCACCTGGTCGAGAACGAGGCGTTCTTCCTCGACGCCGCCCGTGCGTCCGGCCTGACGGTGCCGCCGCACAACCTCGTCGTGGACCGGGACGCCGCGCCCGGGCTGCTGGTGCGCCGATTCGACCGCGTGACGGTGGCGGGCGAACTACGTGCGCTCGCCGTCGAAGATGGCTGCCAAGCTGCTGGCCGTCCACCGGCAGACAAGTACCGGCTCGGCACGGACCAGACCTTCGCCGCGCTCAGCGCGGTCTGCGATGCGTCGGTCCTGGCCGCGCGCGAGCTCATTCGGCAGCTCGCGTTCGCCTACCTGACCGGGAACGGCGATGGCCACGCCAAGAACTTCTCCGTCTTGCAGGAGCAGTCAGGGGAGTGGCGGGTCTCGCCGGTCTACGACGTGCCGTGCTCACACCTGTACGGCGACACCACCATGGCGATGTCGCTCGGCGGACGTACCGGCTCGGAGTTCGGCGCGAAAGACTTCGTTGGCCTGGGCGGCGCGCTCGGCGTGCCGGAGCGAGCGACGCGACGTGTCTTGGCCGAGCTGACGGATCGTGCTGATCGTTGGCTGCCGGAGCTCGACGCTCTGCCGTTCGACCGTGGCCAGGTGAGCAAGCTGCGCCGCGTGATCCAGCAGCGGCGGTCTCGCTTGGCGAAGTGAGCCAACGTGGCCTTTCCCGCGTACGCGTCGTAACCCTGGGCCGCTCATCGACGCACTTGACGCATGGCTGCGCGCCGCTGGTGTGAACGAGCCGCCGGTTGTGGATTGCCTTTTGGTCTGCAACGGCTGCTGATCTGGTGTGATCAGGCAGTCTCAGGACCAACGGTCGCGTTCCGCGCGCTCGTCGTCCAGCGCAACCTCATACGGCATCAGACCGTCGCGAAGCGAACGCGGCACCCACAGTGACTCGGTCGTGACCACGTTGTCCTCGACGTGGATGGCGTAGAGCTCTCCGCTATCGCGCTGGCTGGCCGCGATCATGCCGTCGGCCACGTGATTGAAGGAGAACGCCGCGAGCAGCGGGGTGGGGCTGTCGCGCGCCAACGCGTCCGGCGCCAGAAAATGATCGATGAGATAACGCATCCAGGCTGCGGCGCCGTAGAACTTCTCGCATCCGTTGAACGACAGGCACGCCCCGTCCAGTGCTGGCACCCACTGACACCACAATGACGGCTGCCCGTCGCCCGGGCGGTTGTAAGCGTCGTGGTCGACGCCCGTCACTGGCTCGCGGTTTTCGGCGGCTGGGTTGTCCGGCACCTCGTACGGACCGCCGGGCCTGTCGTGGCGACGGCTCTGCGCGAACGCGGTGAGGTAGGCCTGCTCGCTCGCGTTCAGCGGCGGCGAGATCTCGACGAAGCCGATGAAGTCGGTGGTGGTTCCCATGGCTGCGACGCTGCCGCATCGGCGACTGCGAAACGCGGTTATCCACAGGGTGTGGGTTGTCGGGCGTTCTGACCCGACCGACTGCCACGCTGCGAGCCATGACCTTGCGCGCCTATGACCTCACGGACCCTGGCGACGTGGTCGCCCAGGCTCTTGCCGCCCATCGGCCTGAGGATGGCGATGCCTATCTCGTTCTCGTGCACGACCCGCCCGGCGCGCAGGAGGTGGTCCACATAACCCCGGTGGCATCGAGGGAATGGGCGTCCCTGGACCAGTGCGAGCGATCGGAATTCCTGCGCTAGCGCGTGCACGAGATGCCGATCGACACCGACACGTGGAGGCGCCCGGAGCACGCGGTCGTCACCGTCATCGCCCGATCTGGGCTGGCTGTGTTCGGCGCCGACGAACGCGACTGGTTGCTCGCCTGGCGCTACAGCAACCACCTGGCGCCGGTGTTCGACGGTGGCCTCGTGCTGGTGACCGAACACGGTTGGGTCGACTTCATGAGCGAGCGCGGCGCCAGTAAGCCGAGCATCACCCGACCGTGACAACGACAAGCCGGGCGTACGCGATGTCGTCCAGGACTGCGAGGCCCGGCCTGTGGGAACGCGGTCTAGCCGTCGGCCGAGGTGGGTCTGAGTGCGGCCTGCCCGATCCGGACGGTCAGATCGTCTAGCTCATCCAATATGAGCGCGGCGCCCCAGACCTGATCGCGCTTGCGGTTGGTCAGCGGACGCAAGACCCTGGCGTCGTGCAGCCGGTTGATCGCCGCAAACACACTGCTTCGTGGGGCGTCAAGAAGGGCGGACGCGTCCTCGGATGACAAGATCGGTCGTTGGGGCAGCAGGGCGAGCAGCTGTGCCACGGCGCTGCCGGCGCGGGCCTTGACCATCGCGCGCCACTCCGTCGGAATCTCGGCTAGCCGGCGCGCGGTTTTCTGCGATTCCGCCGCCGCGATTCGTGACGATTCGGCGAAGGTCGCGATGAGCGGTCCGACGTCGCCATCGCGGTAGGCATTGAGCAGGTCGAAGTAGCGGTCGCGCCGCGCTACGAGCGCGGAAGCCAGCGGGACCACCACGCGAGTCGTAGCCCCTCGCCGGCGCAGCACTGTGTTGATCAGCGCCCGACCGATGCGGCCGTTGCCGTCGGTGAATGGATGGATCGATTCGAATTGGGCATGGGCTATGGCCGCTTGTATCAGGGCTGGCAGGTTGTCGCGATTGGCGAAGGTCAGCAAGTCGGACATGTAGTCGGGCACGGTGGCCGGCGGTGGCGGGACGTAGAGAGCTCCGCGGGGCGAGTAGTTGCTGCCGCCTATCCAGTTTTGGACGGTTCTCAGCCGTCCGGCGTCGGGGGCTTCGCCTGGGTCATCGCGCATAAGCACGTCATGGGCAGAGGTGATTGCGGCGAGCTCGATCCGGTCGTTGTGGATGTCGTTGATCATCGCGTCGAGCGCGGTCGTGGCCGCGGCCATCGAGACCGCGGACGAGTTCGTGCGGATGCCGTGCAGAGCGCGCGCGTAGTCGTCGAGGCTGGCCTCCACGGCTTCGATCTTGGATGACGCAACCGCCTCGGTCCGCAGGAGTATCACGCCCAATGCCTCCAGACCAGCGCCGGACATGGCGTCGAGCCGGGAGATCTCGCCCATCGCCGACTCAACGTCCGTGACCAGTTCGGAGTCCAGGCTGAGGGCTTGGCTTGCGATCATCGGCGGGAGCGAGACCGTGATCCTTCGCAGCATTCGATCTTCCTTGGCGCCACCCCGGTTCGCCTGCTGCCAGGGGTGGGCTTCGTGTCGATGCCGGGGCCAGCTGACGCTGGCGGGTGCGTGGCTTGTCGCCATGTTTGTGACCTCCGAACTCGGACTGAATGTAATACTAATCCGATTTGGATAAGCTAAAACGGACTTACGTCAGCGCAAGTCTCACACTGTTTCGACGTCGCCGACCGGCAGCGTCGGCGCGGCCGCCGTGGCCTAGGAACCCCGAACCTGAGTAGCGGGCGCGGCGAGGCAGGGAGATCCGGCGGGCGGACGTCGTCCAGCAGGCATCGGTCACACATCACGCTCGGCGTCCGTCACCTCGGTGACCGGACGTCGCGATGGGAGGGTGACCGCCATGGACCTGACAGCGGGCTACCAAGCCGAGCGTCCGCGGCTGCTGCGGATCGCCGGACGCGTCCTCGGTGACCCGATCGAGGCCGAGGACGTCGTCCAGCAGGCATGGCTCCGGCTGCACGGGTCGGACACCGAGATCGAGAACCTGCCGGCCTGGCTCACCACCGTCACGACGCGGCTGTGCCTGGACCGGCTGCGGTCGCACACCCCCGCACCCGAGGCGGAGGTGGTTGTTCCCGGTACGGCGCCCGACCCTGCGGACGAGGTCGCGCTGGCCGACACGGTGGGTGTGGCACTCCAGATGGTCCTCGACCGGCTGACCCCGCGGGAGCGGGTGGCGTTCGTCCTGCACGACAGCTTCGGCGTCGACTTCCCCACGATCGCGGAGATCCTCCGCACCACTCCGGCAGCGGTCCGCAAGCTCGCTTCTCGAGCTCGCGCGAAGGTCGCACTGCCCGCGGACGAGGAGCGTCAACCCGACTGGGCGCTGGTCGACGCGTTCATGGCCGCTGCGCGCGGAGGGGACCTCACTCGGCTGATGGAGCTGCTGTCGCCCGACGTGGTCGTCGCCGGCGACGCCGCGGCCGTGGCGCTCGGCACGCCTGCCCGCATCGACGGCCGGCGAGAGGTGGCCGCCTTCTTCAACGGAGCAGCGCGCGCGGCGTCGTCCGTCTTCATCGGCGACCGTCCGGGAGCGGCCTGGTTCCACCGCGGGACAGCCAAGGTCGTCTTCGACTTCACGATTACGGACGGCGTCGTGCGGCGCATCGACTTTCGCGCCGAGCCCGACGTGCTCGCCCGCGTCGGCCCGCGCCGAGGCGACGCCCCGCGTTGACGCTGCGCCCGCGCTGACGGTCACACTCGGCCGCGGCGGCTCGTCATACGAGCAGGAAGGCCCGATCGACGACAGCAACAGAAACCCGAGGAACCCTTTGAAGACCATGACCTGCCGCCAGCTGGGCGGACCGTGTGACGTCCAACTTCAGGGCGAGACCGCTGACGACGTCATCAAAGCCCAGGACCGCCATCTCAAGGACGCGGTCCAGGCCGGCGACACCGCGCACGAGCCGGCCCGCGCCGACATGAGTGGCCGGTGGAAGCACCCAGGAAAGTCCATGGGCTGGTACCGAGCGACGAAGCGAACATTCGCCGAGCTCCCTGAGGACTAGGACCTCCAGCTGCCCACCGAGACCGCTTCACCGGATGCGCGCGCGTGTGGTTCGCGCGTCGTTCGGGCGGCTCGTCGTTCAGCCACCGAGACACGCGGCCGGGCGGCTACTTGTCGGTGGGTTGTGGCAGCCTCGAGGCCATGACCCAGTTCTTCCGTCGGGATCTGTCCGGCGCCCGGTTCGAGGAAGTCGACTTCACCAGCACGTGGTTTCGCAACGTGTACTTCGTGGGCGCGACGCTGCGCGGCGCTTGGCTCGAAGACGTCGACATCGACGGCGAGCTCCGCAACGTCCGCATCAACGGCGTCGACGTCGGCCCGCTGATCGAGGCCGAGCTGGACCGCCGTAGCCCGGAACGCGCCAAGCTCCGGCCGACCGACGCCGACGGGTTCCGCGAGGCATGGGCGGTGATCGAGCAGGCGTGGCCGTCGACGCTCGACCGCGCCCGCCGGCTGCCGCCGGAGTTGTTGCATGAGCGGGTCGGTGACGAGTGGTCGTTCATCGAGACGCTGCGCCACCTGCTCTTCGCCAGCGACGCCTGGCTGCTGCGCGCCTTCCTCGGCCGCCCCGACCCGTACACGCCGCTCGACCTTCCGCACACCGAGCACGAGCCGGACCCAGCCGTGCCCAACGACCCGGACGCCCGGCCGTCGCTCGCGGAGGTGCTCGAGCTGCGCGCGGAGCGAACGGCACTCATGCGCGACGCGGTCGCCGACCTCACCGACGACGTCCTGGCCGGCGACACCGCCCCGGTCCTCGGACCCGGGTACCCGTCGGCCGGCGTCTATCCCGTCGCGCGATGCCTCAAGGCGGTGCTCAACGAAGAATGGCTGCACCGCCTCTACGCAGAGCGAGACCTCGCCGTGCTCGAGGCGCGACACGCCGAAACGGCCACTTGAGACCGAGCGATCGGGGTAGAGCACTCGGCTTTCGCGGGGCGTTCTACGGTGACGACAACGGCGGCGCTGGGGCCGCCGACGAGCGAAGGGAGACACCATGGCGGATCTCGACGCGCAGTTCGCGCAGGCGCAGGCCGACGTCAAGACGCTCACCAGCAAGCCGAGCAACGATGACCTGCTGACGCTCTACGCGCTGTTCAAGCAAAGCACTGCCGGCGAGGCGTCCGGGGCGAAGAAGCCGGGTCGTTTCGACCTCGTCGGCAAGGCCAAGTACGAGGCGTGGACGCAGGTCGCCGGCACGTCCGCCGACGAGGCGAAGACGCGCTACATCGCCGAGGTCGACCGGCTGCTCGGTCGCTGACCTGCGAGCGATCGCGTCACTTTCGTTTCATACATTGTTGCGATTCCTCCGGATTCCAGATGGTGAACGGCCATCTCGGCCCGGCGGAGGGTTTGATCGGCTTGACGTTGAGTACCTTCAGGAAGAAGTTGATCACCTTCGCGATTGATTTGGAGATCGAGTAACCGACGCCGACGACCCCGGTGACCAGCACCTTCGCGTCCGAACAACCGAGCGTGAGCGACGTCGGCGGCGGACTGCCGTCCTTGTCGAAGGCGAGCGACGCGGTGATCCCGACATACGGGCCGACGTGCAGGCCGGGCACGCCGAAGCCGATGCTCAGCGAGGCGTTGAAGGCCAGCGAAATGGCGTTGACCGACACCCCGGCCGAGAAGGCGCTCTTCGACACGCTGGTCACGGTCTTGACGGTCGGCGTGAAGGTCTTCAGGTCGCCGCCCGTGTAGGCCACGCCGATGGGCCCGTCCAACGCGTACTTGGCGTGCGATGACAACGCGGCCTGACCGGCGAGCTGAATCGACATGCTGAGGTTGAAGCTCACCGACACCGAGAAAGGCGTCACGGGGATCGTGAACTCAACCGGTAGCCGGAAGATCGTCCTCGGCTTGTTGCCGTCGACGTTCCGCGTCGCCGCCTCGAAGTCGAAGAAGACGGCTGCCGCGTCGTAGAGCTTGACCGAGGCGTCGAGCAGATGGGAGCCGCCGATCGTCACCGACGCCTTGATCTCCGGCTTGCCCACGTCGACTCCGAGATCGCCGCGCATCCTGCCGTTCTCGCCCTGGTAATTCACCAGGACGTGAATCGGCGAACAACAGCTCGGGGTCAGCGTGACATCGCCCTCTTTGATGGGCGTCGGCTGGCCGGTCGGTTGCGGCAGCGTGATGCCGGTCGAGCCGTTTGCCGACCCCTCGGACGGCAGCTCCGACGGGATCTCGGTCGGGATCTCGGTCGGGATCTTCGACAGCGGGGGTTTAGGAGGGTTCTTCCCACTGACGAGTCCGGCGCCGGTGAGGCTGCGCTCCTGGAAGGAACGCGGCCGGACCGGGGCGTCGGTGTCCACGATCTGTCGCGCGGTCGGATCCGAGGGAAAGGTGTAGGCCAGCGGATTGGCGATCGCGATCGGCGTCGTCGTCGTGAACTTTCCGTCTCTGATCACGTCGGTCAGCGCGACCGGCCCGAGGACGACCTGCCAGCCGCCGCCGGCGACGTCCTTGATCGCGAGGACCCGGCCCGTCGCAAGCGTCGTCGCCATCATGATCGAACCGACCCGCAGCTTGCTCGCGCCAGGCGCCGAGCCGTCGACGGTCCACACGTACCCGCTGCCCTCAGCCGAGCGGATCGACGACGCCCCGCCGCCGATCACGACCACGTCGGGCTGGTAGGTGACGCCCGGAATATGCCCGATGGTGGTGCCGTAGTGCAGTTGCGCGCCGGTGGGCGTGGCGGCGGATCGAAGCTGGACGACACCACCGCTGACTCCGCCGCCCGTCCCGGGAGCCGGCGAGGACGATGACTTGCTCTGGCCGCCGGTGCAGGCGCACAGCAGAACCAGCGCAACCACGATCAGCGCGAGGAGCCTGCGTGTGCGCGCAACAGCTCGGGCGCGCGACGACGGTCTCAGCACGCCGGTTTGAGAAAGGTCGTCGACCATAATCGAAAGCTAGAGCCGAACGGGGCCGCGGTGAATCGGGGGTTTCCCTACACCTGTCTCCCCGCGAGGCCCAGGGACGATTTCGACCGCCGTGCGACACTCGGCTCGTGCGCGGCACCTTGGTCGGGCGCGACGCCGTGCTCGAACTGGCCCTTGCGACGCTGCAGACCGCGGGCCGGGTGCTCATCGAAGGGCCTGCGGGCATCGGCAAGACCGCACTGCTCCAGGCGCTGGTCGACTTGGCGGGGGAGCGGGGGATGGTCGTGCTGCGCTGCTCGCCGACCGAGACCGAGGCCGCGCTCCCGCTGGCCGCCCTCGCCGACCTTCTTCATCCGGTGGCCGACGAGCTGGACAGCCTGCCTGCGCCACAACGACAGGCAGCACTGTCCGCTCTGCTCCTGCGCGACGAGTCCGGGCCGGTCGACGAACGCGCACTCGCCTCGGCCGTGCGCACGGTGCTCGACGCGGCGGCCGTCCACAGCCCGGCCGGCCTGCTCGTCGCGATCGACGACGTCCCATGGCTGGATCCGCCCAGCGAACGGGCGCTGCGATTCGCGCTGCGTCGTTCGTCTGCCCGGGTCCAGGTGGTGGCGGCACGGCGCACCGGCGAACGGCTCGATCCGCGCGTCCCCCTCGAGCTGGACGCGCGCGCCCCCGTCGAGCGGCTCAGCCTGTCGCCGTTGGGCGTCGGCCCGCTGCATCGTCTGCTCGCGCAGCGCTTCGGCGTCTCGCTGAGCCGCCCCACCACCGCGAGGCTCGCGCGGGAGTCCGGCGGCAACCCCCTGCTCGCGATCGAACTCACCCGCGCCGCGCTGCGGCTCCCGCGCATGCCCGGGCCCGGCGGCGACCTCCCCGTCCCCACGTCGATGCACGAGTTGGTCGACGCGTCGCTGGCCACGCTGCGCCCGGACAGCGTGCGGGCAGCCAGGTTGGCCGCCCTGCTTTCCGCGCCGCACCTGTCCGACCTCAAGGCGGCGGGGGTGGCGCCGGACGCGCTCGACGCGGTCGAGGAGGTCGGCCTGGTGACGATGGACGACGCCGACCACGTTCGGTGGCTGCACCCGGTGTACGCGAGCGCCGTCCGGGCCAGCATCCCGACCGGGGTTCGGCGACGTCTCCACGCGCTGCTCGCAGAGTCGAGCACGGACCGCGACGAACGGGCGCGGCACCTCGCGCAGTGCACCACCGACCCGAGCGAGGAGGTGGCCACCGAACTCGGCGAGGCGGCCGGCCGAGCCCGCGCGCGGGGCGCCCCGGACTTGGCCGCCGAGCTCTACGAGCGAGCCGGCGCGCTCACCGTCGACAGCGCCTCGGCGACGACGCTCCGGCTGCGCGCGCTGTACTGCCTGTTCGACTGCGGCAACTACCAACTCGCCGCTGAGCACGCCGACGCCATCGCCCGCGACCTCCACGGCGACCTGCTCGCCGAAGCGCTGCTGCTGCGGGCGGCGATCGCGTTCGCCGTCGACGACCTGCCGCTCGCCACGTCCACGGCGCAGCGCGCCCTCGACGCCGCGACGCCGTCGGCCCGCCTGGCCGGCAGGATCCATGCTCATCTCGCGGTCTTCGTCGACCTCCCGGCGCCGGCACGCGAACACGCCGAGGCGGCCCTAGCCCTGCTCGAGAAAGAGCCGACGGCCGGCGACCTGCGGGGCCTCGGCCCGGAGGCCGCCGACCTACGGGGCGCCGGCGTGCTCGGCCGCACCGACCGCGCGCTGCTCGCGTCCGTCCTGATGCTGGTGTTTCTCAACGAGGTGCGCACCGGTCTGCCGCCCAGGGTGGAGGTGCTGGACCGCGCCCTCGCGATGGAGGCCGGCAACCCCTCCTGGCTCGCCGGGACGATCCCGGCGATCTGGTGGAAGGGCACGGACGAGCACGAGCGGGCCCGGAACCGGCTGCAGTCGATGCTCGACGCGGCGATCGGCGCGGGCGACGAGCCGTTGCAGCACGAGCTGATGGAACACCTCGCCGAGGCCGAAACCCTCGCCGGCGACTACGAGCGGGCCGCGGCCTGGATCGCCAATGCGCGCGAGCTCGCCGCCCAGCTGGGCGCCGGCGTTGCGGCTGAGCGCTGGCTCGGCGGAACGCTCGACGCGCTGCGCGGCAGGCTGGACGAGGCCCGGGCCGCAGGCGAGGCCGGCCTGGCCGAGGCCGCCGTGTCGCAGGACCCGTGGCTGCACCGGATCAGCCTGCAGCTCACCGCGTTCGCCGCGCTCGCCGACGGTCGCGCGAACGACGCCGCTGCGGCGTACGTCGAGCTCGATGCGGCGATGAGCGCCACCGGTCTTGCCGAACCGCTGGCGTCCCGCTTCGAACCGGATTGGCTGGAGGCGTGCGTCGGCATCGGCGATCTGGCGACGGCCGAGGTCGCCCTCGACCGGCTCGCCCGTCGCCATGACCGCCTGCCCCGGCCGTGGACGACGCTCGGGCTCGCCCGTTCGCGGGTGCTCATCGCGAGCGCGGCCGGCCATGACACCTCGTCGCTCATCGAGGAGCTGCTGGCCGCTCGTGACGCGACGCCGGCCGATGTCGTGCCCTTCGACCGGGCCCGCTGCCTGCTCGTCGCGGGTCTCGCGCACCGCCGAGCCCGTCGCAAACGGGCCGCGCGCGAGGCCCTGCTCGCCGCGGCGGCCGAATTCGACGCGATCGGAGCTCCGTCCTTCGCGGCCCGGGCCCGCGCCGACGCCGACCGGACGGGCGGGCGGATCGCGACGCCGGACGAGCTCTCGACCTCCGAGCTGCGGGTCGCCGAGCTCGCCGCCACTGGCGCCACGAACCGAGAGATCGCCGACGCCCTGTTCATCAGCCCAAAGACGGTCGAGGCCAACCTTGCCCGGATCTACCGCAAGCTCGCCATCGGCCGACGGGTGGAACTCGCCGCAGCCCTCGGCGCCCGGGCACCGGGTCAAACGTAGGGAACCGACTGATTCGTCGAGGGCGCCGCTCGCCATAGCTTGGCCGAAGAACCAAGCAGCTGAGAGGACCACCCTTGATCAAGCACGCCGGATCGCTTCTGCTCGTCGGAGCGGCCGCTTTCGCACTCACCGCCTGCAGTAGCAGTTCCAACACGTCGTCATCAGCTCAGGCGCAGTTGTCGCGCATCAACGCAGCGACCAAGAACACCCCAGCCTCGTCTACCGCGTCCAGCCCATCGGGCCCCAAGATCAACCCCGCCGACGTCGACGTGTGCGCCCTGCTCAGCCAAGCTGATGCCAACAGCGTCGCCCACGCCGAGCAGTTTGACGGGTTCCAGGACAAGTCGACGTTCTACAAGCTCACAGTCACGAAGCAACCCGGTAGCGCCACGACATCGAGCTGCAAGTTCTCGATCAAGGAGGCCCAGGGGGATGCCCAGGGCACGGTCACGTTCCATGTCCGATCTGCAGCTAGTTTCGCGGTGCCCCCGGACGGGCAGACGATCAGCGGACTCGGCGACGAGGCATACGACACCGGCGTCTCCCCGGTGGTGCGGGTAGGCAGCGTGGTGATCTCGTCCGACGACAATTCGTTCCCCGACGCAATCACCGTCGCGCTGCTGCGCAAGATGGTCCCGAAGCTGAAGTAGAGCGACGTGACGGGCCAGCTGTTCGTCGTCGAACGATACGACGACACCGGAACGCCCGGCCGGCTGCTGCCGCTGCCCGCCCCGCCTGCGGACGTGCGACTCGTCTACGCCGTTCGGGTGCCGGCCGACGACGTCGTCCTCGCCCTGATCGAGGGGACGGACGAGCAGACGACCAGCGCGGCGTTGACGGCGGCCGGCTGGCGCGTGGACCGCATCACGCCCGCAGCCTGGGCGCACCCCGGCGAGGAGGGCGCGACATGAAGTTCGGCAACACGCGGGCGCCCGCTGAATCCGGGACGAAGCCACCTATGTCTCAAGCGTTAGGACGGATGTCATGAAGAAATTTCTCGCGGTCCTGCCGCTCGTGCTGCTCCTTGCCGCGTGCGGGACGTCCGGCGGCGGGGGGACCACCACGGTGACCAGAACCGTCACGGCGACGGTCACCGCTCCTGGGGGCGCCTCGACGCCGGCCGACTCGGACGCAGCGGGCGCATCCTCGGCATCCGCAGCGGCCGCCGCCGCGCCCGACGCGTGCTCGCTGCTCACCCAGGCCGAGGCCGAGAAGCTCGCCCGCACGAAGCTGATGAAGCCGGTCGGCGCCGGTGCGAACGCCGCCGGCAAATTCGTCGGATGCCAGTTCACCGGTCCGACGACCGGTCCGACGGCGCAGGTCGAGATCTACGTCGGCGACGGCCCCAAATCGCAGCTGCACATCGATCGCGACAACCTCAAGCACAAGTTCACGACGGTGCCGGGCGTCGGCGACCAGTGCCTGCAGGAGGACGGCTTCATCTTCGTGGAGAAGAACGGGCTGTGGGCCTCGATCCACCTCGTGCGATTCAACGACGCCAAGCAAAACCTCGCGCTCATGCGCACCGCGATCGCACAACTCGCCGCGCGCCTGCCCTAACCGAGCTCGCCGCGGCGGCGGGTGAGGTGGCGGACCTCGGCCGGGTTGCGGGCCAGCTCGATCGCGTGCGTGTAGGCCGCGCGCGCCTCGCGCGATCGGCCCAGGCGGCGCAGCAGCTCGGCGCGGGTCGCGTGGAACGCGTGGTATCCGGCGAGGGGCAGCCCGTCGACGGCGGCGAGGGACACCTCCGGGCCGTCCAGCTCGGCGATGACCACGGCTCGGTTGAGGGCGACGACCGGCGTCGGCGCCAGCGCGTAGAGCTGGTCGTACAACGTGGCGAGCGCGGCCCAGTCGGTGTCGCGGAACTCGCGCGCCGACGTGTGCACGGCGTTGATCGCCGCCTGCAGCTGGTACGGGCCCGGCCGGTTCACCTCGACGCAGGCGCGCACCAGGGCGTGTCCTTCCGCGATGAGCTCCGTGTTCCAGCTGGTGCGGACCTGTTGATCCAGCGTTACCAGCTCGCCGGCCTCGTCGACCCGGGCGGCGCGGCGGGCGTCAGTCAGCGACAGCAGCGCGAGCAGCCCGGCGGTCTCGGGCTCGGCCGGCAGCAGGGCGTGCAGCAGCCGGGCCAACCGAATCGCCTCGTCGGACAGGTCGATTCGCAGTTCGGCGTCGCTGCCCGGCAGGTAACCCTCGTTGAAGACTAGGTAGACGACGGCCAGGACGTCCGGTAGCCGCTCTTCGAGGCGTTCGGGGACGGCGAACGGGATGCGCGCCGCCTTGATCTTCGCCTTGGCGCGAGTGATCCGCTGCCCGATCGCCGCCTCGCTGGACAGGAACGCGCTGGCGATCTCACCGACGCTCAGCCCGGCGACCAGCCGCAGCGTGAGGGCCAGCCGCGCCTCGGGCGCGAGCGCGGGGTGGCAGCAGGTGAAGATCAGCCGGAGTTGGTCGTCTTCGACTGCGTGCGCGGCCTTCGGCTCGAGCTCCCGGTCAGGTTGCAGCATCAGCGCCTCGGCGTGCTTCGCGTCCCGCCGCGACTCGCGCCGCAGCCGGTCGATCGCTTTGCGGGTCGCAGTGGTCATCAGCCAGCCGCCCGGGTTGGGCGGCATCCGCTCGCGCCATGCGGTCACGGCGGCGAGGACGGCCTCGCCGGCCGCCTCCTCGGCGATGTCCAGGTCGCCGAAGCGGCGGGCCAGCGAGGCCACCACCCGCGGCCACTCGTCCCGGAAGACGTCCTCGATCATCCGGTCCCGATCATGCCGGTCCCGATCATGCGGGTGGCGATCAACCTGCGAACGGGCGTACCTCGACCTTGCCCCGGCACGCTTGGGAGCCCTCGGCGGCCAGCTCGAGCGCGACGTCCAGGTCCGGCGCGTCGATCACCCAGAACCCGCCGATCCACTCCTTGGTCTCCAGGTACGGCCCGTCGGTGAACACCGGCTTGTCACCGGTGCCGTCGACCACCGTCGCGGTGGACGCCGACCGCAGGCCGCCGGCGAACACGAAGTAGCCATCGGCGATCAGCTTCTCGTTGAACAGACCTGTCGCGGCCATCGCCGCCTCGGCCTCTTCCTGTGACGTGTACGAGCCGAACTTGCCCGCGGCGGGGTCGTAGTCGGAGTCCGCGCCGTGCACGGACAGCAGATACTGCGCCATCTCAGACCTCCTTCGCCGCAGCGGCCTCGGCGCCGGTAGCGGCAGCTGCGTCGGCATCGGGCGTCGGGACCTGCGCGGGAGTGCGGAAGATCCGTACCTCCTGCGGCCAGTCGCAGGCCACCGCGACCTTGCCCGCCCAGTAGCGGGCCGTGGCCTCGTCGGGCACGTCGACGGCGGCGAAACCGCCGAAGACCTCCTTGGTCTCGGCGTACGGCCCGTCCGTGAAGACCGGCTTGCCATCGCCGGGCTCCACGTGGAAGACCGGCGCGTCGTTGTCGAGGCCGCCGCTGAAGATGTAGACCCCGGCGGTCTTCATCTCCTCCATCACCGCGCGCGCGTCGCGCGCCCGCTGCTGCCAGTCCTCGTCGCTGGCATCGGTGACCCAGTCGTCGTTGAAGAAGATGAGGTACTCGGCCAACACAACTCCTCGGTTCGCGGATAGTCCCTTTGACCACCCTCCACCCTTTCCACGAAGAAGGGCCATCGAATCCGACAACGAAGCAGTGCCGCGCTCGGCCTAGCTGGGCGTCCCGCGCGCCTACGACTCGTCCCGTCGGGCTCGCCAAGACTCATAGTCCGGTTCGCCGATGTGCCGTACCCGAGCTGTGCTACTAGCGTCATATTTGTTGAGGGTGGCCAGGACGTGCTGGGCGGCGGCGTGAGTCAGGTGCAGGTCGCCGGAGGACACGGTGGCCAGCGCGCGGGCGATAGTCTCTTCGTCGGCGCCTTTGAGCAGATATCCGCGGGCGCCGGCGCGGAGCTGGACCTGATCACCGACGACGATCAACGGGTCCCGCTCAAACGCCGAGAGCGGCGGCGATCACGGCGACGACGAGAAAGACCGCCCCGTAGTAGGTGGCCAGCGCAGCGCGAGATCTGGGTCCGGTCCGTCCTGACCGACGTCCGTAGAACCAGACGGCCCCGCCGAGGACGAGTGCGACGAGCACGCCGATCACGTATGCGAAAAACGCGACGTTGTTGGCTGGGCTCGGGTGTTTGCCGTTGTTGAAGTCTGCGGGATCGACCTGGTGCCCGATAACGAGGACGGCGAAGCCGACGAAGGAGATGACGGCCGCGGCCAGTGCGATGGTCCCGAACGTGTCGTGTTCGTCGTTCGGCGACGCGGCCGGCACCGCGCTGGTGTCGGTGTGACGCATGCTCATGTCCTGGTCCTCCTGGTTGTGCGGGTAGTCGCCATGGTCGATGGACGAGCGGCTCCATCGTCGCTGGTCCGGTGCGTCGACGTCATCGGCTTGCCGGGGACAGCGCAGTCACCGGAAGTCGATCTGGAAGTCCTCCACGGAGGACGGCCCGCGGGCCGGTTCGGCACTTATGCTGCGGCCGTGCATGGCACACGCGGGTGGTCGCCGTCCTGGTGGGACGGGGCCGTCGCGGTGTGCGTCGCAACCGCCGTGGTCGCGAACAGCATCGCCGGACTGGCCACGCCTCGCGTGTCGTCGCTGGCCACCGTCTTCGGGCTGATCTGCGCAGCAATCCTGCTGGCACGTTCCCGGTTGCCGATGACGACCGCGCTGGTCATCGGCGTCTGCAGCGTCGTGCCCACTCTCGCAACTGGCGAGTTTCCGGACTTCTACGCCTCTTTCGTGCCGTCGCTGGCCGCCTATTACGCGGTGGCGCTGCACTGCTCGGTTCGGCAGGCGGCGGTCGTTCCCGTGCTCGGGGTTGCCGTCCTGGCCGCCTTCGCGCTGCGGGTGCCGGGGTTTCTGACGCCTAGTCAAACCGTCTACATCGTGGCGGGCATGGTGCTGGCCTTCGCCGCCGGACGCACGATGCAGGTGTTACGACACCGCGCCGAACTCGAGGCTGCGCGCGCCGATCTACTCGAGCGTGAGCACGACGTGCAGGCCCGCGAGGCTGTGCTCGCCGAGCGCGAACGCATCGCCCGCGAGCTGCACGACGTGATCGCCCACGACGTCGCGGTGATGGTGGTGCAGGCCGGCGCTGCGGAACGACGGCTGCCCGATCGATCGGGAGACGTCGGCGAAAGCCTGGCTCAGATCCAGTCCAGCGGGCGCAAGGCCATCGACGAGCTGCACCTGCTGCTGGGCATGCTGCGGGACGAGGACCAGGCGCTGGTCATGCAACCAGGACTGCACGCCGTCCCGCCGCTGGTCGCCGAACTCGTGCGCGTCGGACTGCCAGTGACCCTGCGCGTCACCGGTTCGGTGCGGGACGTCGGTGACGCGCTCGATCTATCGGCCTACCGGATCGTGCAAGAGGCCCTGACGAATGTGTTGAAGCACGCCAGCGGCAGCCACACCCAGGTGGTGGTCGACTACGGCCGCGCCGAGTTGACGATCGCCGTCGCCGACAACGGAGACGGCGACATCGACTTCCCGGCGAGCGGCCACGCCTCATCCGGGCACGGGCACGGGCTCGTCGGGATGCGGGAACGGGTGCGGGTGTTCGGCGGAGAGTTCGCCGCCGGCGCGCGTGCCACGGGTGGATGGGAGGTGACCGCTGTGCTGCCTATCCCGGCCACCGCCACGTGATCGACATCCTGATCGCCGACGACCAGGCCATGATCCGCCGCGGCCTGCGTCTCATCCTCGAGTCCGAGGACGACCTGCGGGTGGTCGCCGAGGCGGCAGACGGGGCAGAAGCGCTCGCCGCAGCCGCCGAAACGGGCCCGGACGTCGTGCTGATGGACCTGCGCATGCCCACGTTGGACGGGATCCAAGCGATCCGCGCGCTGCCCAGCACGACGAAGGTCCTGGTCCTCACCACGTTCAGCGAGGACGCCCTCATCTACTCCGCGCTGCGCGCAGGGGCCAGCGGATACCTGCTCAAGACGGCGCCGCCCGACCAACTCGTCACCGCGGTGCGAGCGGTCGCCGCCGGCGAGGCCCTGCTGGACACCCGCATCACCCAGCGCCTGATCGCCGAGATCGTCGCCGGCCCGTCACCCGACGCCGGACGCACCCTGAGCGGCCTGACCGAGCGCGAGCTCGAAGTCTTGGCAGGCGTCGGCCGCGGCCAGTCCAACCGCGAGATCGCGCAGACGACGCACCTGTCCGAAGCCACCGTCAAGACCTACCTCGGACGCGTCCTGACCAAGACCGGACAACGTGATCGAGCTCAACTCGTCGTCCTCGCCTACGAAACCGGACTCGTCAAACCGGGACGCCCGTGACCGAAACCGTCGACTACGACTCGTCCAGCGCGATGAGCGAGTGAATGACGGGCGGAGCGGCCAGAGCGTCGCCGGCAGTGGCGAAGGTCTTCGCGATGTGAGCCGACTGCATGTGCTGCTGGAGGTCGTCTGGCGCACGCCAGGATTCGACCGTCACGAAGACGGTTGCGTCGTCGCTCGATTGGTACAGCGAGTAGGACAGGCAGCCTGCTTCTTCTCGCGTCGGGCCGACGAGTTCGGTGAGGGCCGCGCGGACGACGTCCTCGGATCCGGATTTGGCGGTGATGACGGCTACGACAGGCAGCGGCATGGTGGTCCTCTCGGTCGCTCGGATGGTGTGCGGCCGGCGCGAGTCACCGAAGGTCGAGCTGGTCACGCGTCCACCATTGAACACGTTCGGGTGTGAAGGGTGCGCTCGAGCCGCGGAACGGGCGACGCCGAACGCGTGATCGCGGCACGGACGCCGAAGCCGACGATGTGCGATGACCGCGTACTACGTTCGGGCGGTGGCCTTTCGTGTCGGAGTGCAGCTGCCGGAAGTCGAGCGTGCGGTGCCGTGGTCTGAGATGGTCGCGATGGCGCGGACGGCCGAGAACGCGGGATTCGACTCGATCTGGCTCGGTGACCACCTGCTCTACGACCTGCCTGGCGGCGAGGCGCGCGGGCCGTGGGAGGTGTGGACGGCGCTTGCCGGGCTAGCGTCCGTGACCGAACGGGTCGAGCTGGGACCGTTCGTCGCGTCGACGAGCTTTCACGCGCCGGCCATGCTCGCCAAGCTCGCGGCAACGGTGGATGCGATCTCGGGCGGCCGGCTGATCCTCGGGCTCGGCGCAGGCTGGAATCGGCGCGAGTACACCGCGTACGGCTTCCCCTACGACCACCGGGTCTCGCGCTTCGAAGAAGCGTTCACGATCATCCGCGAGCTTGTCCGCACCGGTCGTAGTGACTTCCGCGGCACCTACTACGAAGTCGACGATTGTGTCCTCGACCCGGGTCCGGTGCGGGCGGGCGGACCGCCGCTCATGCTGGGCTCGGTCAGCCCGCGCATGCTGCGCATCGGTCTGCCGCACGTCGACGCGTGGAACGTCTGGTGGAGCGACTACGGAAACAACGCCGAGAATTTCGCAGCGCTGCGCGCACGAGTCGAGGAAGCCGCCGAACAGGCCGGCCGCGCGCCTGGCGAGGTCGAGGCGACAGCAGCGGTGTTGGTGCGGTTGCCGGGCGGGACCGGCCGGCTGACGGCGGACACCGACGACCCCGCCGTGCAGCCGGTCCTCGCATCCGACCTTGCGGAGCACCTCCGCGCGATGGCCGACGCCGGGGCCGCACACCTGCAGCTCGTCCTCGACCCCATCACGGTCGAGTCGATCGAAGCCGTCGGCGAAGCAGTACAAGAATTCCGGGATGGCTGAGCGCGGCGCCGCGCCATTCCGGGCGGGCCGCGGATTCACCTTGGCCGACCGCGCTGGGCAGGTGCGGTGGTCGACCTTGAGTCCGGGCTGTCGTGTCCGACGCGCTCCGGGCGCAGGATTCCCATGAGCACGATGTCCTCGTAGGCGCCGCGGACCCACGCGTGCTGGCGCTGCCGTCCTTCGACCAGGAAGCCGGCCTTCTCGTACGCGCGGATCGCGGCCGCGTTCGACGCGATCGCCTGCAGATGAATTCTGCGGAGGTTGCGGCGTGCGAACCCGAACTCGACAAGCAGGGCGATCGCCGCCGTTCCAATGCCACGGCCGCGCGCGCTCGGCGCCAGATTGATGCCTGCCTCGGCGTGGCGGGCGAACATGTCGAAGTTGAACAGCGAGGTGCCGCCGACGGCCGCCCCATCGACATCGACCACGAAGGACACGGAGTCCCCGGAGGCTTCGCTTTCGGCGCGCCGGGCCATCCGAGCGATGAACTGATCCCGCGTGAGGGGACCCGGCGGCTCCGGGTTCCGCTCCTCCCAGGTGTCCATGTCGGCAGCGATCTCGAACAGGATGTCGAGGTCGTCGTCGGCACGTGGTCGCAGCGATACGTCGGGCGTCTCAGGCATAGCGAGCACCTTAATTGCGAGCTGCGTCAGCGCCGCGCGCCCATCGGATCGGTCACGTCTGACAGTGCGTCGCGCCTGGACCGGGCGCGCCGGCAATGACCGCGCAGTAAGTCAGGAGGGGGATCCCGGCAGATCAGGGCAGCAGGATGATCTTGCCGTTCGTGTGGCCGGCCATCACCTCGCGCGTGGCCTCGGCTGCCCGCGCCAGCGGGTAGGTCGCGGCGATCGTGACTTTCAGAGATCCGTTGGCGACCGCCGCGAGCAGCGGACCTCGGGCGCCCTGGCGGATCTCGGTGCCCGGGTCGGCGCCAGGGCCGCCGCCGATCAATTGGACGCCGGTGTCCGCACGCCCGAAGGCGGCAATCGACACGAACCGAGTGACGTCCGGCAGGATCTGCAACGTGACGTCGACCGCCTCGTCGGTGCCCACCAGGTCGAGCGCGGCGTCGATGCCGCCCGGGGCCGCCTGCTCGATACGCTCGCGCAGGCCTTCGCCGTAGACGATCGGGTGCGCGCCGAGTGCGCGCAGCTGTTCGTGGCGAGCCTCGCTGGCTGTCGCGATCACGGTCGCGCCGCGGCTTTTCGCGAGCTGCACGGCGAGCAAGCCGACGCCGCCGGCCGCACCGTGGATCAGCACCGTGTCACCGGCCGTGACGTGCACCTTCTCGAGCGCGTGCACCGCGGTGCCACCAGTGAGCAACAGACCCGCTGCCGCCTCCCACGAAACGCTGTCGGGCTTGAGTGTCACGGAGTCGGCGGCGACCACGATCTCCGCGGCGTAGGTGCCGGAGGCGGGGTAGACGGCGACCTCGTCGCCGACGGCCACCGACGCGACGCCCGCGCCGACTGCGGTGACGACACCGGCTGCCTCCGCGCCCACCGGCCGCGGCAGAGTGCTTTCGTCGGCGCCCATGGCGCCGCTGAACAGCTTCCAATCGACTGGGTTCATTCCTGCGGCGCGAACCGCGACCCGCACCTCGCCAGCGCCGGGCTCGGGGGTGGGGCGGTCGATGACGGACAGGACCTCGGGGCCACCGAATGCGGTAGCGACCACAGCTGCGCTCACGTCGGGCCAAACGTACCCCGGGATGCCGTTCATTCCAGATTGCAGTGGAGCGCGCGGCCGGCAAGCCGCGGGTCGGACCGCGGGACCAGCGCTTCGGCCCGCGGTCTGGGCTGACGGCGGACGAAGCCGGATATCCTGTGGTCGCTGACCGCGCCGGAGCTGGCCGACCGGCTCGTGAATCGTCGACGGTGGGGTTGGGACCGGTTCGAACGGTGGCTGGGCGACGCGATGGCCGAGTCGCTGACCGGAGCGGCCGGCACCGACGTCACACCGCCGGCCACCGCCCTATCCTGAGCCGATGACGCGGCCGAAGTCGTCCCGCATCGACGATCCGGCCCGGCTCGCCGCTGTGGTTGCGACCGGATTGCTCGACACCGACCCCGAGCCGGCGTTCGACGACTTGGCGAGCCTGGCGAGCGCGCTGCTGCACGCGCCATTCGCCTTCCTCACCCTGATGGACTCCCGCCGCTCCTATTGGAAGTCGCGCATCGGGCTGCCGCTGGACGGTCCGGTGCAGAATTCCGTCGACGAGTCGTTCTGCCAATACGTCGTCGCTTCCGGCCAGCCGCTGATCGAAGGCGACACGGCGGCGAATCCGCTCACCGCCGACAACCCCTCGATCGAGGCGATGGGAGTGCGGGCCTGGGCGGGGTTCCCCGTCATGTCGCCGGATGGTCATCCGCTGGGCTCGTTTTGCGTCGTGGACACGCGCGCTCGGCAGTGGAGCGACGCCGATGTCGACGTCCTGCGCATCCTGTCCGCCGCGGCAGGGCGGGAGCTCGCGCTGCGCGCCGCAGCGCGGCGTGCCAGCGCTGCGAACGAGCAATTGGCGTTGTTGGCGCGCGTCAGCCAGGCGCTGACCGAGACCTTGGATGCCGAGATCGCGGTTGGCCGGCTGGCCCGACTGGTGATCCCGGTCCTCGGGGATTGGTCGCTGGTGGCTCTCGCCGAGGACGGGGACATGCTTCGCGACGTCGGCTGGTGGCACGCACGGGCTGAGGCCAAGCCGGTGCTGGACGACCTCGCCAATGAGCGATGGGTCGGCGTCCGGAGCCCGGGCGGAGCGACCTTTCAGGCGATGAGTTCCCGCGAACCAAGAGTGGTGTACTCCGGCGCGCTCGAGACCGGACTCGCCGCGCTGCGGTCACCAAGGGCCAAGAACGCCTTCCGCGCACTGGCGCCACAGTGCTACGGGGCCTGGCCGCTCGTATTCAGCGACACCGTCCATGGCGTGTTGCTCATCGCTCGCGACGCTGGCCGCGAGCCGTTCACCCGGGCCGAGATCGACCTCGCGAACAACATCGCGCAGCGGGCCGGCACGGTGCTTGACAACGCCCGGCTGTACGCGTTGCAGCAAGCGATGACCGCCGATCTCGCGCGCGCCAATGAGCGGCTGCGCGAGGCCGCGCGACACGACCATGCCGTCGCCCGCGCGCTGCAGGACGCGATGCTCACCCGGCTACCCGAGCCCGATCACCTGCACATCGCGGCCCGGTACCGGGCGGCCGAGTCCCATGATCAGGTGGGCGGCGACTGGTACGACGCCCTGCTGCCGCCCGACGGCGCGACCACGCTGATGATCGGCGACGTCGCCGGGCATGACATCGCCGCCGCCACCGTCATGGGTCAGTTGCGGAACCTTCTCCGCGGGATGGCGTGGGAGCACGATGACGACCCGCCGTCAGCGCTGATCACCCGGCTGGACAGGGCGATGAGAGACCTGGGCATCTCGACGATGACCACATTGATCGTCGCCCGGATCGAGCAGGACGACGCCGCCAAATCCGCCGGCTTGCGGCGCCTGCGCTGGTCCTGCGCAGGCCACCCGACCCCGGTCCGGATCGACGCCGACGGCGTGCCCACGCTGTTGACGAGCCGGGTAGACCCGCCGCTCGCGACGCTGCGCAACGTGACGCGACGCGACGAAGCCGTCGACCTGGGCGCCGGCGAGACGCTGCTGCTCTACACCGACGGGCTCATCGAGACCCGAAACCACGAGCTGGATGAGCGGCAGGCCCAACTGCTCGCGGTGCTAGAAGGCTGCCGTGAGCTCGGTCTGGAGGATCTGCTCGACGCGGTGGTCACGGGCATGGTCGGCGATCAGCCGGACGACGATGTGGCCTTGCTGGCAGTCCGGTTTCATCCCGAAGACCGGCCCCGTCCGGCCGAAGCAGGCCCGGTGCGCGACTGAGGCTGTCCAGCGCGAGCGGTGCTGTCGACAAGCCGGCTGCGTTTCCCGATGCGACGGTCCGGTCCGGCCACGGCGCCGCCTACGCGTTCGTCCCGGCCGCCCTGCCACTGCTGGCGTTGGAAAACGCGTTGCCAGGAGCGACCGGCTTCGGCATTCTCGGTTGCTTGTCCTCGATCCAGGAAGAGACCATGTTCAGCCAGCCGACAGCCGACCTCGACGGCTCGCTTGCGGGCCTGCGGCGTGAATCGCCGCAGGCCCGCGACGCGCTGTCCGCGTTAGGTCGTCTGCTCGGCGCGGCCTTGAGCGAACCGCCGCACAACCTCACCTCGTTCATCGGCCACCACTTGCGCACGACGCCGAGTGGCGTCGCCTCGGTGGCAGCTGCGTTGCGCGGCGTCGACGAAGCTCTGGTCGAGGTCGCCGCGGCCCGTCTGCTGGCGGGCGCGCCGTCGGCGGTGCTCGCCGACGACGCCGGCAGCGGCTCGCCCGGTTACCAGCTGGTGACCGTCGACATCGGCGAGCAGCTGTCCGCTCCCGACGACCTGGCCGCGTATCTGCCGGCCGGCGAGGCTTTCGAGTTCGACGGGGTGCTCGTGCTGACGTGGGAACACGGCGCGGCCAAGATCGCGCTGCACGTGCGCCGCGCGGACCACCAAGCGGCCAATGCGGCGCTGGCAGCTCTGCTCGCGCGGGCGCGCGGGGCCGACAACTTCTACCGGGGCAAAACGCTGCGTGTGAACGCCGTCGACCACGGCGTCCGGTTGACGCCCATGGCGCCGGCGCTCGCCGACCGTTCGGAGATCGTGCTGCCGGCGCCTGTGTGGGCCGAAGTGGACGCGAACGTCGGCGGGCTCGTCAAGCACGGCGAGGTGCTCGCGACAGCCGGCCTCGGCGCGTCGCGCGGGCTGTTGATCGTCGGCAGCCCGGGCGTCGGCAAGACGGCGCTCTGTCGAGTGATCGCATCCGAGCTGCCGCCCGGCACGACGATTCTGGTGGTCGACGCGCAGGTCTCGTCGGACGGGCTCGGTCAGTTGTACGAGTCGATGGTTCTGCTGGCGCCGGCGGCGGTATTCCTCGACGACATCGACTTGATGGCCGGCGACCGCCGACGAGGGACGGCCCGCGGCGCTCTACGAGAGCTGCTCACCCAGCTGGACGGCTTCGCGCCGACGGCGGCTGTGCTCACCGTCGCGACGACGAACGAGGTCGCGGCGATCGATCCCGCGCTGATCCGCGCCGGCCGTTTCGACAGCGTCGTCGAGATCGGCCGGCCCGACCGCGAGGCTCGGGCGCAGATTCTGCGTCGGTACCTCGCGCCGTTCGGTGACATCGCCGTCGACCGGCTCGCCAGCCGAACTGACGGCGCCTCCGGGTCGGACCTGCGGGAGGTTGTCCGCCGCGCGGTGCTTGAGCACGGCACCGAGGTGACCGAAGCTCACCTGTTGGATGTCGTCATCACCGGCCGTTGGCAGCCCACCGCGCCGACCGGCCAGTACCTCTAGCAGTCAGGCGAGTTGGACAAGCGCGGTCACGTCGTCGGTCGGCAGGTCACCCGCGACGGTGGCGGTCACCGTCAGCTTCTGCAACTCGATCGAGGCGCCATAGTTGGACAAGAACGCGGTGTCGGCTGCGTCGCGGCCGGTCGCGATGCGCACCAGCGAGGCGCGCGGGGCGAGCAGCGTCGCATCGATCACGTGCCAGGTGTCGTCGATGAGCGCCTCGGCGACGGCGTGGAAGTCCATCGGTTCCAGCCCGGGCGCGTAGACCGCGACGAGACGGGCGGGCACCCCCTTCGCCCGCAGCAACGCCACTGCGAGATGCGCGAAATCCCGGCAGACGCCCCGACCCGCCAGCAGGGTTTCGACGGCCCCGTCGGTGGGCCCGCTGCTGCCGCTGACGTAGTCGAGCTGCGTTCCGACCCAGGACGAGACGGCCGCGAGGACGTCGGCCGGCTCGGTGATGTCGTGGAACAGCCGCGCTGCGAACCCGATCAGCCGATCAGCCTCGCAGTAGCGGCTCGGCCGCAGGTAGAGCAGCTCGTCGGCGACGTCGTACTCCGGCGGCGGCGCCGTGGCCGGCAGCTCGGCCCGGTAGGTCAGCAGCAGATCGCCGGGCTGCGCGTCGACGATCCACAGCCGCCCGGCGGCGGGCGCGGCGACTTCGCGCCAGGACTGCCGGGCTCCGTTCAGAGTCAGCGAGATATCTTCCTCGGCCCGGTGCGCCGCCGGGTCCGCGACGGCCAGCTGCAACGCGAGCCGGCACGGTCCCTGCACCGCAAGCTGCAGCTCAGCGCTGACGGTGCGAACGAGCGTCATGGTGTCCGAATCTCGAGCGGGCCGAGCCGGTGCGTCGCGATCGTCGCCCAGCCATCGTCAGCGTAGGCCGCTCGCGGGAGGGCTGTGCCCCCTTCGTCGCGCTCGCCGGGCGTGTCAGTCGCGGGCCGCCGCCGGCGCCCGAGCGAGCCGATCGTGTCTGGACGCGTTACTTGGGCTGACGGTCGTCCGAGCGTGCGCCTGAGCAACGACGGTTAATAGCGTCGGTTGCCAGGTAGAAGATCGCCGAATCTCCTACCGTGTAAGGGTTCAGGTGCTGGACGGCTTGACTTCCCACGACGTTCGACTAATATAGAACACGTGAGTCTGGACCTCGAGGATCGTCCGGCGGGGACGGTTCTGTGCTGCCGCAGGCAGGCTCGCCGGCCGCGTCGCTGGCGGCGATGCACGCCGAGCTCGACACGCTGTTGGGCGCGGATCTGTCCGTATCCAGCGACGCCGACATCCTTGACGGCCTGCGCGAGGCGGAGCGGTTGCGCCGGCGGCTGGCCGCGTTGGACCACCGGGTGGTGACGCAGTTGGAGCGCCGCGGGGTGGCGCAGGCGAAGGGCTATCGGGATCCGCAGACCCTGCTGGTCGAGACGTTGCGGGTCTCGCGGCGGGAGGCGCGGGCCCGGGTGACGGCGGCGCGGGACCTGGGGCCGCGGGTGTCGCTGACCGGGGAGGTGTTGCCGCCGGTCTATCCGGAGGTCGCGGCCGGGCAGGCCGCGGGGACGGTGTCGGTCGAGCAGTCCCGGATCATCGTGAAGACGTTGAACACCCTGCCCGGGCATGTCACGGTCGAGGCCGGGGACGCGATCCGGGACGCGTTGCTCACGTTGGCGGGGGTGTGCGGGCCGGAGTCGGTGGGGACGGCGGCGCGGCACGCGCTGGTCACAGTGGAGCAGGACTGCGCGCCGCCGGAGGCCGACGAGCGCCGCGAGGCCCGTCGCGGGGTGCACGTGTTCGAACGTCCGGACGGGTCGTCTCGGCTCGGCGGGGAGCTGACCTGCGAGTTGACCGAGGCGCTGTTGACGGTGTTCGACTCCCTCGCCGCCCCGAAACCAGCGTCAGAGGGAGTGAAGGACTTGCGCTCGGGTGGGCAGCGGCGCCACGACGCGCTGCTCGACGCCCTGAAACTGCTGCTGCGGTCCGAGCAGCTGCCCGACGTCGGCGGGGTGTCGACCACGGTGTTGATCACCCATCGACCATCAGGCGTGGCTGTCCGGGGTCGGCTGCGCGCAGGCCGGGCACGGCGGGGTGCTCACGGCGAGGGAGGCGGTCCGGCAGGCCGGCGGCGACGCCGCGGTCGTGACCGTCGCGCTGGACGACATGCGCGCCGTGACCGCGCTGTCCGGTGAGCATCGGATCTTCACCCGCCGGCAACGCCGCGCGCTGGCTGCCCGTGATCTCGGCTGCACGTTCCCCGGCTGCCCCGCCCCGCCGGGCTGGTGCGAAGCGCACCACGCGACCGACTACGCGATCACCGGCCAGACCAGCGTCGACGACGGCGGACTGGTCTGCGGCTACGACCACCGCGAACGCGTCCGTCAAGGCTGGACCACCCGCATGATCAACGGCCGGATGTGGTGGATCCCGCCACCCTGGATCGATCCAAACCAGACACCCGTCCGCAATAGCTACCACGACAAAAACTGACGCGCGAGCACGTGGTCAGCACGCGCCAACGCTATCCGGCGAATCGACATCGGACCGCAGCACCGACCGGTTGTCACCTAGCAGCGAGATGGTCGACGGGTGGACGTCACCCATCTCGGTCATGCCTGCCTGCTCGTCGACACCGGCCGCGCCCGGCTGTTGATCGACCCCGGCACGCTTTCCGACGTCGGCACACCGGACGGCCTGGACGCCGTGCTGATCACCCACCAGCACCCGGACCACCTCGACCTGGACGCGCTCGAGCGGGTGCTCGCAGCCAATCCCGCCGCCGCCCTCGTCGTCGACGCGGATACCGCCAGCGCCGTCGCCGGACTGCCCGAACATTCGGTCGCCCGGCCGGGGGAGCGGTTGACGTTCGGCGGCGCCGTCGTGGACGTGCTCGGCGGCATCCACGCGCCGGTGTATGGGGACGTCCCGGGCTGCACGAACTCCGCCTACCTGGTCGACGACGGCGCGCTGCTGCACCCGGGCGACTCGTTCTTCGTGCCCGAGCAGGACGTCGACGTGCTGGCGGTGGCGATCGACGGCCCGTGGCTGAAGCTCGCCGAGGCGATCGACTACCTGACCACCGTGCGACCGCGACTCGCGCTGCCGGTGTACGAGGGCGAGACGACAGATCCGGCCAAGTACGCCGGGATGCTTGACGGCCTGAGCGGCGGCGGGATCGTCCGCCCGCTCGACCGCGGGCAGCCGACTTCGCTGTAGCCGGCACAGCGGCCGACCTCGTGGCAGTCGGCAGGGCGCCGGCGCGCTCAGGACCTCGTCGAAACCGGCTCGTCCGCGGCTGGCCGCACCACCGGGTCGAAGGCGTCATAGGCGCTTGCCCGCCGCTCGATCTCGGCGCGCTGCCCGGCATGACGCGCGGCGGTCTCCTGGATCTCCACCGAATGCGCCTGCCGGTCGGCCATGCCGATCACCGAGGTCGTCAGGTCCGTCCAGGACACCGCACCGTCCGCGCCGGCCAATCGCCCGCGCGCGCCGCAGGTGGCGCACTCGACGTCCGTCCCGCGCAGCACCACGACGTCGAGATGGCACATCGGGCACAGTCCCGCGTCGCCGAGGTACTCGGCGTCGTCGAGCCCCCGGCCGAGTTGGCCGGCCACGCGCTCGCCTAGCAGTTTTGCGCGGGTCAGCGCGTCCGCGTCCAGCACGATCGAGCGCGGCGTGCCGGCCCCGCCGAACAGCGCCTGGTCGACCACCGCCGTCGACATCGAGAACGTCAGCGTATGCAGCAGCGGCAGCGCCAGCGCGCGCCACTGCGAGGTCAGCGCGCCGCCCACCGCGAGGAAGCCGGCGACCCGCGGCCGGAGGACCCGCTCGTCCAGTCGGAACGGCACCGTCGGCTCGTGCCCGGCGCGGCGCACCTCGAGCAGCTGTTCGATGATCGCGGCGTCGGCGTTGGGACCGAGCAGCCGGTCGCCGAGCAGCTTCAACCGGCCGGTGACCGACCGCGAGATGATCGGCGTGCTGACGATCAGCCCGGCGCACTCGACGAGCCGCTCCCAGAACCACCAGGCGTCATCGGGCTCGGACGGGTCGGGTCCGGACGGGATGCGCAGCTCTTCCAGACGCACCAGCTGCACGTCCGCGCCGGCCGCTGCCGCCGCCTGCAGCGCCTCCTTCAGCAGGATCTCCGCGCTGCCGCGCGGCTGCCCGCAGGACAGCCCGAGGACCCGCGCAGCGCCGGCCCCGGTGGTGTTCGCGTCCGTCGTCAAGGCTTGCGTCGTCATGGCCTCAGACCGTCGTCTCCTGCGCGCCTCTCGAGGCGAGCGCGCCGCCGCCGAACTGCCGGTCGTGCTGCATGGTCATCTCGATGAACGGATAGACGAGCTCGCGCATCTGCTCCTCGAACGCGCCGATCGCGGGCACGAGCTCCGCCTCGCCGCGGGACACCGCGGACAGCCGGTCGAGCAGCATGCGCGCGTCGTTCAGCGCGAGGTTCGCGCCCATGCCGAGGGTCGGCAGCATGGCGTGCGCGGCGTCGCCGATCACCGTGACCCGCGACGGCGCCCACACCGCGCCGGGTTCGACGTGCCCGAACGGGATGCCGAAGATCGACGGCAGGTCGAGGCCGGCGACGATCGCCCGCAGCGCCGGGTGCCAGCCGTCGATGGCCTCGAGCATCGCGTCGCGCACCATCGCCGGGGTCTCGGCCGTCCACTCCGCGGCCGGCGGGATGACCGTGCCGGGCGGCACGCTGCAGCTGACCATCAGGTAGTCCTCGACCGGGTCCAGGCGGACGTCCGGCGCGGTGGCCGCCGCAGCAGCGGCCACCGGTTGGCGCGGCTGGAACGCGCCGAGCAGCACCCGGGCGCCCTTCGTGTCCGCGGCGATGATCACGCCTTGCAGCAGCAGCGTCGGGATCTGCTCGAGCAGCTCGGGGGTGAGGATCGTCCGGCCGTAGAGCCCCAGGCCGCGGATCCCCGCGTCGACGACGCGCACCTCCGGCAGCCGCTGGGCGCGCACCGCGGACCGGATGCCGTCGGCGCCGACCAACACGTCGCCCTCGGCGGTGCTGCCGTCGGCGAGCTGCACGCGCACGCCGTCGGCCGTCTCCGAATACGACACGACCGCCGCGCCCGGCCGGAAGGAGTCGCCGAGACGGGACAGCAGGATCTGCCGCAAGGTCTTGCGGTGCACGCCGGTGTGCCGCCGCTCGCCCTCGTTCGGCGGGCCGAGGTGCGGCTGCGCGCTGAGCTCGTCGAGCTGGTCGGTGAGCACGATCGACTCGCCGCGCTCGGGCGGCTTGCGCGATGTGTCGAGGTAGAGCTCGAACAGGTCCGCCGGCAGGCAGCGGCGCAGGGCCTCGCCGCCGAAGGCGTTCATGTGCAGCATGTAGCCGGTCTTGCGGCTGAGGTCGGCGTCGCGCTCGAACACCTCGCAGGTCAGCCCGTCCTTGAGCAGGCCGTGGGCGAGCGCGAGCCCGCTCAGGCCGCCGCCGGCGATGAGGACGTGCAGCGGTCGGGATGCGCTCATGAGATCTCCTGCGATTCGTTGGTCGGTCAGTGGGCAACGGGAGACGCGGCGGCGTCCCACGAGGATTCGAGGCCGCGCACCAGTGCGGCCATCGCGTCGTGCAATGGCGTCGGGACGCCGACGCGCGCGCCCACCGCGGCGATTCCGCCGTTGAGCACGTCGATCTCGGTGCGCCGCCGGGCGAGGACGTCCTGCAGCATGCTCGGCTTGTGCCAGAAGGCCTCGTCGATCGCCTCCTGCACCGATGCGGCCGGGTCGCGGGTGAGTTCGACGCCCTCGGCAGCGCACACTGCGAGCGCCTCGTCAATCAGGTGCTGCACCTGCGCGCGCAGTCCCGGGTCGACGCACACCTGCCCGACGGTCAGGCCGGTCAGCGCGGCGAGTGGGCTGGTCGCCGCGTTGAACACGACCTTCGTCCACTGCGGCCCGCGGGCGTCGGCCAGCGCGTGCGTGACCAGACCGCCCTCGGTGAGCAACCGCGCCAGCGTGCTGATCGCGTCGGAGCCGGCCGGGCTCGGCTCGAACGGCCCGAACCACGAGTCGCCCGGCGCGTCGTAGCGCACCACGCCGGGCTCGGGCACGGCGCCGGCGGTGATGATGCTGCCGCGGATCACGTGCGGCACGATCTCGGCGACGACCTCTTCGTTGCCCAGGCCGTTCTGCACGCTGACGACCGCGGCGTCGGCGAGCGCCGCGCGCGCCGCGGTGACCGCCGCGCTGGTGTGCAGCGCTTTCGTGGCCACGACGCCGAAGTCGCAGGGCGGCAGCTCGGCGGCGTCGACGAGTGCGTGCACCGGCGCGGTGAAGTCGGCCAGCCCGGTCACCCGCAGGCCGTGCTCGGCGATCGCGGCGACGTGCTCGGCCCACGGGTCGACGGCCCACACCTCGACGCCGTCGACCCGGGCGAGGTGCGCCGCGTAGAGGCTGCCGATGGCGCCGCACCCCAGCACCGCCACCCGCACCGGGCCGCCCGCGGTGGCGCCTCTGGCGCCGTTTGCCTCGGCGGTCATGAGAGGGCGGCCGCGACGAGCTCGGCCGCCTGCTGCGGCGGCACGCCGCCGACACCGACGCCGCCGACGACCCTGCCGTCGACCAGCACGGGAGCGCCGCCGGGCGCGAACAGCATCGGGTCGGGGTGCAACGCGGCGAGCTGGGTCAGCGAGTCGGGGTAGCGCGTGGCGATTTCGTGGCTCGGCCAGCCGAACAGGGCGGCGGCGGTTGCCGTCGCGAGCGCGACCGACGGACCGGCGGCCACGCCGTCGTCGGCTCGGTCCTGCTGCACCGGATCGCCGCCGCGGTCGACCACGGCGACCGACACCGCCTTGCCGGCCGAGGCGGCCGCCGCGAGCACGCGCTGGCTCAACGAGCGGGCCCACTCGAGTTCGGGCTGGTCGGCCGCCGGCGGCGCCTCGGCCATGCCCAGGCTGTCTTCCGGCGCGACCGTCAGCTCGCCAAACCGTTGGGCCCAGCGGGCCGCGTCGTCGCCGTGCTGGCCGACGTAGGGGATGCCAAGGGCGTAGGCGATCAGCAGGTCCTCCGGGTTGGCCGGCTTGCCGTCCGCGCTCACGATCTTCGGGTCGACGCCGACCGGGAAGAACGGGCTGACGGTCGAGCCGGACGCCGCGATCCCGGCGACGACCACGCCGTCGACCACGACCGGCATGCCGCCGGCGCCGGGGAAGACGGCCTGGGGCGACACCGTCGCGAAACCGGCCGCGACCGGCGGCGCGATCGTGGTCATCCGGTGCAGGTGTTCGGTGCTCGGGATCTGTTGGGTGCCCGAGATCCACGCCTTCGACCGCGCCCGCCCCATGCCGCCCTGGCCGCCCGCGTCCAGCCGGGACGCGGTGATCAAAGCGCCGCTGGCGCCGACGACCGCGATGCCGCCGCGCAGACCGAGCTGTGCCCCCTTGTCGATCGCGCGGCGCACCAGCGCCTGCGCGTCAGCCAGCGGGAGGTCGCGCGGGTGCCGATCAGCCACGACCGAGCTGCTCTCGGAGTACGAAAGTCACTTTCGCATCGTAGGAGTGACGTGGGTCGCTGTCCAGGCCGCGGCCGCACTGCCGTCTTCTCCGCCCTGCAAGTTGTCCTCGCTTCGTCGGGCCCACACCCGGCGAAGCGAGGACAACTTGCGAAGGAGACGTTGGCCGCTGCGGCGGGGGGGGGGCGGGGCGAGGACAACTTGCAAAGGGAGGCGGTCAGCCGCTGCCGGCGCCGGCCAGCGCGTCGGCGAGCCGCCGCAGCGGGCCGACCGCCGCGGCCAGCGCTGCCCGGTCGTCGGCGGACAACCCGGCCAGGACGGCGCCCAGCTCGCTGCCCCACGACCGCTCGCGGCGGTCCCGGGCGGCCAGCGCGCCCGCTGTCGGCTCGAGCCGGACGACCCGCCGGTCGTCGGCATCGGCCCGGCGGCGTAGCGTCCCGCGCGCCTCCAGGGCCCGGACCGCGGTGCTGGCGTTGCTCGGCTGCAGGCCCAATTCGTCGGCGACCTCGCGCACGCTGAGTCCCGGCCGGCGGGCGAGCAGCCGCATCACCTCCAGCTCCGAGCCCGGCAGCGGATCGTCGGCCGCAGCGGCCGCGCCGACCGTGCGCGGCAGCAGCCAGGCGAGGTCGTGCAGCACCACGGCGAGCGAGCGGGTGGCGGAGCGTCCGGCCACGGCGGCCTCCAGCTGGTTGCGTTGGGGTCACTCCGCATGATAGTTATCCAAATATAGCTATGAAGTCATAACTAATTGGAGGTCGGTCGATGACTGTTGCCGCTGCTCGCATTCCCGGATTCACCGGGGACGTCCTGACGCCCGAGCACGAGCAGTACGACGCACGGCGTCGGGTGTGGAACGTGCTGCACGACCGGCGCCCGGCGCTGATCGCGCGCTGCGCCGGCCCGTCCGACGTCGCGGCCGCGCTCGAGCACGCCCGGCGTGCCGACCTGGTGGTCGCCGTCCGCGGCGGCGGGCACAGCCTGCCCGGCCACAGCGTCTGCGACGACGGCGTGGTGATCGACCTCGGACTGCTGAACGAGGTGCGCGTCGACCCGATCGCACGCCGCGCGACGGTGGGCGGCGGGGCGCTGCTCGGCGATGTCGACAGCGCCACCCAGCAGCACGGCCTGGTCGTCCCGGCCGGCGTCATCTCACACACCGGCGTCGGCGGCCTGACGCTCGGCGGCGGTGTCGGCCGGCTCATGCGGCGCTTCGGCCTGACCATCGACAGCCTGCTCGCCGCCCGGCTCGTGACGGTTGACGGCCGGCTCGTCCGCGCCGCGGCCGACGAGAACCCCGACCTGTTCTGGGCGTTGCGCGGCGGCGGCGGCAACTTCGGCATCGTGGTCGAGTTCGAGTTCGCGCTGCACGAGCTGTCCCGCCTGCCGCTGCTCGCCGCCTTCCACCCACTTGACCAGCTCGGCGAGGTGCTCGCGCTCGCGCAACGCACGATTGCCGACGCCCCCGACGAGCTGCTGTGGACGAGCTTCGTGCGGCGGGCGCCGGTGCGGCCGTGGATGCCCGCGGAGCTCGTCGGCCGCCCCGGCCTGATGTCGGTGATCGAGTGGTCGGGCGAGCAGACGGCCGGACTCGACCTGCTGGCCGGGCTGAGCCGGCAGCTGGCGCCACCGGCGGCGGCGCTGGACGTCGTCGACTTCCTGGACATCCAGCGCGCCGGCGACGTCGAGTTCGGGCCCGGTTTGCGCACGTACGTCAAGGCGACCTTCGCCGGCGAGCTGACCGACGGCCTCGCCGGCGTGCTGGCCGAGCGGGGCCGGCTGCTGCGTTCACCGCTGGCGCAGGTCGAGGTGCTGTCGATGGGCGGCGCCATCCGCCGGGTCGCGCCGGACGCGACGGCGTTCCCGCACCGAGACGCCGGCTGGCTGTTGAACGTCCCATCGAGCTGGCGCGACGCGGCCGACACCGACTACGAGATCGGCTGGGTGCGCGACACGTATGCCGCGATCGAGCCGCACGCCACGGGTGGGGCGTACTCGAACTTCATGGAGGGCGACGAGGCCGACAGCGGCCAGGTCGCTTACGGCGCGACCCTGCGACGGCTCCAGGCGGTCAAGGCCGTGTGGGATCCGGACAACGTCTTCCAGCTCAACCAGAACATCCGGCCGCTTGCCGGGCCGACCTGACGCTCAGCCGGTCACGGCGCCGCGTCGAACAGCGACTGCCAGAACCGGCGCACGCCCTCGGGCGGCTGGTGCACCTCGATCGGGTGCCCGAACAGCGGGCCGCCGCCGTACCAGTTCGCCACGGCGCCGCCCACCGAGGTCGTCAGCAGCGGGCAGCCCGCGGCGGCCATGTGCGCGTTCTCGGCCGTGAGGTCGTCGGTCGTCCAGGCGACGTGGCTGACTCGCCCCGGCGCGACGCCGAGCGCGGCGCGCAGCTCGGGCGGATCGATGCGGTGCACGACGTTCAGCTCCAGCAGCACCGGTCCCCATGCGGCGAAGGCGGCGGTGTGTTCGAGGGTCGCCGGCTCGCCAGGGACGTCGCCATTGAGGTCGCCGCTGACGTCGCCGCTGGACTCGCCGTGGAAGCGGAAGTCGCCGAGGTCGATGTGCTCGAGCACGGTGAACGGGCCGACGCCGAGCAGCTCGCTCGCCTGCGCCATCGCGGCGTCGAGGTTGTCGACCCAGTAGCCGATGTGGTGCAGCCCGCGGGTCACCGAGAGCCGGCCGAGGTGGTGTGCATTCGCCGAAGCTATGGGAGAGTGTTCTCGTTCTGCAAGAGTTACTTTTGTTGAGCGGAATCGGGGTTGGCGCATGCGGCTCGCCGGCAAGGTCGCGCTGGTGACCGGCACAGGCGGCGGCATCGGCCGCGCCACCGCGCAGGTCTTCGCCCGCGAAGGCGCCCGCGTCGTCGGCTGCGACCTGTATCCCGACGGCTCGGCCGAGACGGTCGAGCTGGTGCGCGCCGCCGGTGGCGAGATGACGGCGATGGCGCCCGTCGACCTCGCCTCGGCGGCCGGCGCGTCGGCATGGGTCGCGGACGCGGCAGCGGTCTACGGCGGCGTGGACGTGCTGGTGAACAACGCGTCGGCGATCCGGTTCGGGCCGATCACGCAGCTCTCGGTCGAGGATTGGTCGTTCACGATCCGCAACGAGCTCGACATCGTCTTCCTGGTGACCCGCGCCGTGTGGCCGCATCTGGTCGCCCGCGGCGGGGGTTCGATCGTCAACATCGCGTCCATCTCCGCCACCCGCGGCGCCGCCTTCATGCCGCAGAACGCGCACGGCGCGGCGAAGGGCGGCGTGCTCGCGCTGACCCTGCAGCTCGTCACCGAGGGCGGCCCGCATCGCATCCGGGTCAACGCCGTCAGCCCGGCGATGACCGCCACGCCGCACACGCGTCCGCTGCTCACCGATCCGGCGAGCCCGTTCGCCGGCCAGGTCGACCGCATCCCGCTCGGCCGCGTCGGCGAGCCGGAGGACGTCGCGCACGCGGTGCTGTACCTGGCATCCGACGAGGCCGCGCACGTCAGCGGCGCCAACATCCCGGTCGACGGCGGCGCCGCCGCCCTCGGCTGAGCCACCCCGAGCCACCCAGAGCATCAGGAGGACGCCGATGTCCGGTGCTTCCGCGCCTGTCTTCACCGGGCGCCTCGTGCGTCGCGGCGACCCCGACTACGACGACGCGCGAGTCGGCCGGGTCTTCAACGCCCGCCGGCCGGACCGTCACCCGATCGCCGTGCTGCTGGCCGAGACCGAGGCTGACGTCGTCGCCGGGGTGCGCCTGGCCCGCGCCGAAGGCTGGTCGGTGGCGGTGCGCGCCGGCGGCCACTCGTGGGCGGCGTGGAGCGTGCGCGACGGCAGCCTGCTGATCGACCTCGGCCATTTCGCCGCCGTCGATTACGACCCGGCGACCGGCGTCGCCGCGGCCGGGCCGGCGGCGCGCGGCGGACTCGACCTCGACCCGGTGCTCGCGGCGCACGGCCGCGCGTTCCCGGGCGGCCACTGCGCGTCGGTGGGCATCGGCGGCTTCCTGCTCCAGGGCGGCCAGGGCTGGAACAGCCGCTCGCAGGGGTGGGCCTGCGAGAGCGTCGTCGGCATCGACGTCGTCACCGCCGACGGCGACCTCGTGCACGCCGACGCCGAGCACCACGCCGACCTGCTGTGGGCGGCGCGCGGCGCCGGGCCCGGGTTCCCGGGCGTGATCACCCGCTTCCACCTGCGCACCTACCCGCGGCCGGCGGTGATGGCGCACGACACCTGGACGTTCCGGCTCGACGACGCCGGCGCGCTGCTCGGCTGGCTGCACGACATCCTCCCCGGGCTGGACACCCGGGTGGAGCCGGTGGTCGCGGCCACCCGGTTGCCCGACGTGCCGCTCGACACCGGCGTCGCCCGGCCAGACGGGACCGTGCTGCTGCTGCACACCACCGTGCTGGCCGAGTCGCGCGCGGAGATCGACGCGATGCTCGCGCCGTTCGACGACTGTCCCCTCGCCGATCGCCGGCTCGGACACGTGCGGGCCGAGACGGACATCGCGCAGGAGAACGAGGCGCAGACCGAGCAGAACCCCGAGGGCCATCGCTACGTCGTCGACTGCACCTGGACGAACGCCTCGGCAGCCGAACTCGCCGAGCCGCTCAGCGCGCTGTGGCGCGATCTGCCGACGATGCATTCGTTCTCGATCTGGTACGGCTGGGCGCCCAGCCGGCCGCTGCCGGACATGGCCTTCTCGGTCGAGGCGAACGTCTATCTCGCCACCTACGTCATCTACACCGACCCGGCCGACGACGAGCGGCACAGCGCGTTCGTGCACGGCCGGACAGATCAGCTCGCCGCGCTCGGCGGCGCGGGCGTGTACCTCGGCGACACCGACTTCGTGCGCCGCACCGACCGCTTCCTCAGCGACGAGAACTACGCCCGGCTGCAGGAGATAAACCGACGACGGGATCCGGGCGGCCTGTTCTGCTCCTACCTGGTCGGGGACGTGACGCGCCTGAACAGCCGGTGACGCCGGCAGGCTGATGCCTACCGGGTGATGCCTACCGGGTGATCAGGCCGCCGTCGACGCACAGCGTCTGTCCGGTGAGCGCGCCGCCGGCGGCCGAGACGCAGAAGGCGACGGTGTCGGCGACGTCGGCCGGCCCGAGCGCCATCGCCAGCATCCGGGTCAGCCCGATCAGCGCCGCCTTGCTCGTGACGTAGGGCAGCAGCTCGACGGCCGGCGGCTGCCACACCGTGTCCGAGCCGATCAGCACGATCCGGCCGCGGCCGGATTCGGCGAGCGCCGGCGCCAGCGCCTGGGCGAGCAGCAGCGGCGCCTCGACGTTCACCGCCTGCACGCGCCGCCAGAGCCGCAGGTCGACGTCGCCGAGCGCGGCCTGGCTCAGGTCCGCGGCCGCGTGCACCAGGACGTCGCAGCGCCCGCGATCGGCGAGCAGCCGGCGCGCCGCCGAACGCACGGCGTCGGCGTCGGCCAGGTCGAGCACGATGTCGTCGGCATGTCCCTCGCGCGCCCGCAGGTCGAAGGAGACGACGTCGTGCCCGGCCGCCTCGAGCGCCGCGCAGATCGCCGAGCCGATCGCGCCGGCGCCGCCGGTGACGATCGCGACCGGCCGCCCGCTCACGAGCGCGTCGCGCGCTTCGCGGCCTCGGCGCCGGCGAGCCGGCCGAAGACGAGCGCGTCGGTCAGGCCGCCGCCGTGGTCGATGAGGTGTCCCCACACCATGCTGACCCCGCCCGCGGCGTACAGCCCCGGCACCGCCGCCCCGTGGTCGCGCAGCACGCGGCCAGCCGAGTCGTGCCGCGGTCCGCCGGTCGTGCCGGCCACGCCCGGCTGAGTTTGGATGGCGTAGCGCGGTCCCGGCGCCAACGGGACGAGCGTGTCCGCGGAGCGGCCGAACCGCGGGTCGACCCCGGCCTGCGCGGCGGCGTCGTACTCGGCCAACGTCTGCGCGAACACGGCCGGGTCGACGCCGATGCGAGCGGCCAGCTGCTCGTCGTCGTCGGCCCGGACGATCCACCCGCGCTCGATCTCAGCGGCGTTGTCGGCGCTCCACACATAGTCGTTGGGCGTGCCGAGCAGCCCGTTCAGCGGGCCGGCCAACCGGGTCGGCTCGTCGAACACCGCCCAGCAGGGCAGGCGGGGACGGTTGGGGTTGCGCGGCAGATAGGTCGACAACGCGCGCAGCCGGTCGTGCACCTCGAACCCGGTCTCGTCGGCGAAGCGGTGGCCGTCGGCGTTGACGAACAGGTGCCCCGGAGCGAAGAAGTCGATGGCGAACGCGCTCGGGTGCTCCGGCGCCGTGTAGGCGAACCAGCCGAAGAAGCCGTACATGTGCCACAGCGCGGCGCCCGCGCGCTGCGCGAGCCGGATGCCCGCGCCGTCGTTGCGGCCGTGGCCGACCTGCCGGCCGGTCGGGAGCGGCAGGTAGGCGTCGGCCAGCGCGGGGTCGGCCTCGAAGCCGCCGCACGCCAGCACGACGCCGCCGCGCGCGTGGACCGTCTCGCCGGTGGCGGTCACCACCCCGGCGACGCGACCGTCGTCGAGCAGCAGGTCTACGACCGGCGTCTCGAACCGGATCGGGATGTTCCGCTCGGCGACCGCGCCTGCCAGCCCGTTCCACAATTCGGACCCGCGCCGGCCGGTGCCGCCGCTGACGACCCGGTATTCGATCTCCTTGCCCGCCGGGAAATTAGGCCAGGACGGGAACGGCGCCGGCAACCGGATCGGCGGCGGGTCGAACCGCTCGGTCGGCGCGCCCAGGGCGGCGAGCCAGTCGGCGTTCTCGTGCAGCCCTTCGGCGTAAGCGCTCAGCACCTCGCGGTCCGTCCGGCCGAAGCTGAGCGAGTCCAGATGCTCGAGGCAGGCCGGTCCGGGGACGTCGAACAGGAAGCCGCCGCTGTAGAGCGCGTTGCCGCCGCCGTGCGAACCGGCCTCGACGACGAGCACGTCGGCGCCGCCAGCCCGCGCCGCGAGCGCCGCCGCTGCGCCCGCCGGCCCGTAGCCGACCACCACCACGTCCACCGTCAGCTCTGGCACGTCCGCCGTCCTTTCGATGCTTGACTGCGGGGATGCGTCTGGACCACGTGGGTGTCAACGTCGCCGATCTCGACGCCGCCGAGCGGTGGTACTGCGCCGCGTTCGGCCTGCGCCCGGAGCTGCGGTTGCGGATCGAGCCGATCGAGCTGGACATCGCGATGCTGCGCCACGCCGAGCTCGGCCACCGCGTCGAGCTGCTGCATCGTGCCGGGCTCGCCGGCGGCCCGCGCGGCGCGAACCCGGCCGAGGCCGCGCTGCTGCCCGGGTACAGCCACATGGCGTTCGACGTGCGGCGCCTCGACGCCGAGCACGCCCGCCTCGTGGCGCAGGGGGCGCGCGAGGTCATGGCCCCGCAGCCGTCGCCCGAGCCCGGCGTGCGGATGTCCTACCTGGCCGATCCGGACGGCAACCTCGTCGAGCTGGTCGAGCGCGACCCGTTGCCGGCCTGACAACTCAGCCGACCGCGTCGAGCAGGAACTGGGTCGAGCGACGCACCAGCGACAGCGTCGCGTCGTCGTCCAGCTCGGGGAACATGTGCGTGCCGCCGGGCACGAGCTCGACGGTCGCGGCACCGCCGGCCGCGCGCAGCGCGTCGGCGAGGCGGGTGCTCTGCCGGGGCGGCACGCTGCGGTCGGCGTCGCCGTGCAGGAACAGGAACGGCGGCGGTTGCCGATCGGTCGGCACCTGTGCCACCGCGCTCGCTGCGCTGACCAGCTCGGGCTGGTCGGCCAGCGCGCCGCCCACCAGCATGCCCTCGCGCGAGGCGGCTGACCGATCTGGCTCGCCGCCGGCTTCCGCGACGTCGGCGGACAGCGCGTCGAGATCGCTCGGGGTGTACCAGCACACGGCGGCGAGCGCGGGCGGCACGTCGGTGCTCGGTTGCTCCAGCGCCGCGAGAGCGGCGAGCTGACCGCCGGCCGAGACCCCCCACACCGTCGACGCCGACGGCAGGCCGAATTCGTCGGCGTGGTCGGCGAGGAACCGCCTGGCGGCGCGGACGTCGTCGGCCTGCGCCGGGAACACCGCCTCGCCGCTGAGCCGGTAGTCGACGCTGGCCACCGCGAGGCCTTCTGCCGCGACGCGCTCGAAGAAGGACGGCGCGGTCCATTTCGCGGCTGCGCCCGGCCCGGCGCGGCGGCTGCCGACCCGCCAGCCGCCGCCGTGCAGGTAGACGCACAACGCCGTCGGCCGCGGCGGCAGGTAGAGGTCGAGCGCCAGCGGGCGGTAGCCGACCGGCGCGGCGTAAACGACGTCGCGCCGGACGTCGGTGTCGCGCCGGACGTCGACGTCGCGCCGGACGTCGATGTCGCTCACGCCGGCCGGATGATCACGCTGGGACGGCAGGTCACGCCGGCACGGCGGCCGGCTGCTTGTGCACGCGGCCGCCCTGGACGATCCACTCGATGTTCGCGGCGTCCTGCAGGATGCGCACGTCCTCGACCGGGTTGCCGCGCACCACAAGCAGGTCGGCGAGGTAACCCGGAGCGAGCAGCCCGAGCTCGTCGCTCATGCCCATGACCTGGCCGCCGAGCATCGTCGCGGCGCTCAACGTCTCCGCCGGCGAGTAACCGAGGATCTCGACGAACAGCTGCAGATCGCGCGCGTTGCGCCCGATCGGGTTGTTCGGGAAGCCGTAGTCGCCGCCGGGCAACGCGCGAATGCCGCGCTTGCGGATCTGCGGGTAGATCGCGGCCATGCCGGCCAGCGCGTCGACCGAGCCCATCGTCTTCGCGACCTCCGGCGTGATGCCGAACTCGGCGCCCTCGTGCACGTTGGCGTAGATGATGCCGGGCGCGGGGGACACGAAAACGTCGTCTTTCGCCGACTCGAGCAGGTCCAGCGCCTCTTCATCGGCATAGGTGCAGTGGTAGATCGACCGGAAACCGGCGCGCACGGCGATCTTCACCGACTCCGCCGACTGCGCGTGGCAATTCAGCCAGACGCCCGACTCGCGGGCCTGCTCGCCGGCGGCGTTCGCCTCCTCGGCCGTGTACTGCGTGATCTGCGAGCCGCCGGCGATGAAGACGTCGTCGTTGCTCAGCAGGAACTTGACGCTGTCGAAGCCCATCGCCGCCTGCTCGCGGACGAACGCCCGGCACGCGTCCGGCCCCTGCCAGTCCGATTCGAGGTGCCCGTCCGGGCGCACCGGATGGTTGTCGCGTTCCATGCTCGCCGCGCGCAGCCGCGGGCCGGGGATGGCACCGGCGCGGATCTTGTCGCGCAACACGACCTCGGTCGGCATCGGCAGCAGCGAGCCCGCGGAGTACGCGGAGGTGAAGCCGGCGTCGAGCAGGATCCGCGCGTTGCGCTCGGCGCGTGCCAGCTCGGCTGGCATGCCCTCGATGTGGTGGAAGAAGCTCACGTCCAGCGGCGGGTTGAACGACGGGTCGATATGGCCCACGGCCGACGGGAAGGTCAGGTGCGCGTGCGACTCGATCAGGCCCGGCATGACCGTGCAGCCGCTCGCATCGACGACTGTCACACCGTCGGGCGCCCCATCCCAAGAGCCCGCGCTGTGGTCCTGCCAGCCGGGCCGGACCGTGACGACGCGCTCGTCGTCGACGACGACCTCGCCGGGCGCCGGCGCGCTGCCGCTGCCGTCGAACACCAGGCCGTTCGTGTAGATCGTCCGAGCCATCTCCCGCACCTCCGCCGTCTCGGCCAGCTCGCGCTGGCCCGACCGTTCTCACTGTGCGAACAATGGTTTCGCAATTGCCGCGAAGTCTTCACGCCCCTGCCGCCGGTGTCAACGAAATCGGGGGCACTCGCCCCCCGGACCGAGCTGAGGGTGGCGACTCGGTTCGGTCTCGAACTGGACGGTGACGGTGGACACAAGGCGCGATGAGCCGTACGGTCGCGTCAACAGTTCGTAAAGTCGATTTCATAGAGCGAGAATGGATCGGACGGGGGCGCGCATGAGCCACTTGCTCGACGTCGCGGCGCTGCGCGTCGCCTACGGGGGCGTCGTCGCCGTCGACGACGTCTCGTTGCACGTCGACGCGGGCGAGGTCGTCGGGTTGATCGGCCCGAACGGCGCGGGCAAGTCCTCCTTCATCGACGGCCTCACCGGCTACCTGCCGGGACGCGGTGGCAACGTCTCCTTTGAGGGTTCGTCGCTGGACGGCAAGCGGACGCACACCGTCGCGCGCAGCGGTCTCGTGCGCACGTTTCAGTCGGTGGAGCTGTTCGACGACCTGACCGTGGAGGAGAACCTGCTCGTCGCCGCCGAGCGGCCGACGCTGCGAAGCGCCCTGCGCGACCTGATCGTGCCGTCGAAGGCGCAGGGGCGCGAAGACGTCGCCTGGGCGATGACGCTGTGCGAGCTCGACGACGTCGCGCATCGCTATCCGAAAGAGCTCTCCCACGGCCAGCGCAAGCTCGTCGGCGTCGCCCGCGCGCTCGCGCAGCGGCCGCGGCTCGTGCTGATGGACGAACCCGCGGCCGGTCTGGACACCGAGGAGAGCCTCGCCTTCGGCCGGCGGCTGCGCTCGCTGCCGGGCCACGGCGTCAGCGTCCTGCTGGTCGACCACGACATGGGCCTCGTGCTCGGCGTGTGCGACCGCATCGTCGTCATCGACTTCGGCAAGGTGATCGCGCAGGGCACCCCCGACGAGATCCGCGCCGACCCCTCGGTGATCGAGGCCTACCTCGGAAGCGGAGATGTCGCAGATGCCCACGGCTGACCCCCTGCTCGAGGTCGAGGGCCTCACCGCCGGCTACAACGGCACCGCGGTGGTGCGCGACGTCGCGCTGCACGTCGGCGCCGGCGAGGTGGTCGCGCTGCTCGGCTCCAACGGCGCCGGCAAGACCACGACGCTGTCGGCGATCGCCGGGCTGATCAAGCCCATGGGCGGCGCGATCCGCTTCCGCGGCGAGAAGCTCACCGGCGCGCCAGCGCATCGCGTCGCCCGTCGCGGGCTCGCGCTCGTGCCGGAGAACCGAGCGCTGTTCGCCGACCTCACCACCCGCGAGAACCTGCGTCTCGCGCGGGTGCGCGGCCGCTCGAACGAGGACGACGTGCTCGACCTGCTGCCTGAGCTGCGCAAGTGCCTCGGGCGCAAGGCCGGCATGCTGTCCGGTGGCGAGCAGCAGATGCTCGCCGTCGGGCGCGCCCTCGTCGCCCGCCCGGCCCTGCTGGTCGTCGATGAGATGAGCCTGGGCCTCGCGCCGGTCGTGGTCGCGCGGCTGGCGCCGGTGTTGCGGACGGTCGCCGCGTCGTTCGGCACCGGTGTGCTCGTCGTCGAGCAGCACGTCGCCGTCGCCCTCAATGTGGCCGAGCGTGCCTATGTGCTGGCGCAGGGGCGGCTCGTGCTCGAGGGACGCACCGCCGACCTGCGCAGCCGCCGCGACCTGCTGCTCGCCTGCTATCTCGGCGACCTCGACGCCGCGACCCAGCTCAACGCCGAAGTCGCCGCTGAGGTCGCCGAGGCGCAGGCAGCGCAACCAGCTTGACCGCAGCACAGCTTGACGTTTTGGTCGCACAGCTTGACGTATTGGCCGGGCCCCGTTCGGGGGCGCGGAGACCTGCAGAAATTCCACCCGTCGAAGGAGACGAGATGCCCGCACGATCCCGAGCCATCGCCACGTTGGGAGCGGTCGCAGCGTGCGGCCTGTTCCTCGCCGCCTGTTCCAGCAGCGGCAGCGGCACCAGCGGAAGCAGCGGCGGGTCCTCCGCCGGCGGAAGCTCCACCGCTGCCGGCGGATCATCGTCGGCTAGCACCGGCGACAACGTGCTCGGCACGCCCAAGGCGGCCGCCGGCAGCCCAATCGTGTTCGGCCTGCTCAACATCGAGTCCGGCCCGGTCACCTTCCCTGAGGTCCGCCAGGCCGAAGAGGCCGCGGTCAAATACGTGAACGCGTACAAGGGCGGCATCGGCGGCCACCCGATCAAGATCGTCTCTTGTGCCACCGACGGCCAACCGTCCACCTCGCAGCGATGCGCGAACCAGATCGCCGACCAGAACCCGGTCGCGATCCTCGGCGGCGCGGACACCGGCGCGCCGGGCGCGATCCCGGTCTGGGCCCGCAAGAACCTCGCCTACCTCGGTGGCGTGCCGTTCACCCCGGTCGAGCAGAACTACGCCAACGCGGCGATCTTCTCCAGCATCTCGACCGGCGACAACGCGGCGGCGTCGGTATACGCGGCGAAGACGCTCAAGGCCAAGAGCGCGGCGGTCATCTACACCTCCGACACGCAGGGCACGGCAAGCGGCAAGATCATCATCAACACGATGACGAACGCGGGCATCAGCAAGATCACCAAGATCGCGCTGCCGCCGACCTCGTCCGACGTCTCCTCCGCCGTCGCGACCGCGATGGGCGCGCACCCGGACGTCATCTACGTCGACGCGCCGGCCGCTTGCCCGGGCGTGCTCGCGTCGCTGAAGCAGCTCGGCAACACGGCGAAGATCTTCGGCGTCGACCCCTGCACGGCGCCGAAGGCGATCCAGGGCGCCAACGGCGGCGCTGACGGCCTGTACTTCGCCGGCCCGACGCTGGACGCCTTCGCCGGCACGCCCGAGACGGCCCTCTACCTCGCGGCGCTGAAGAAGTACGCCCCGTCCATCGCGCTCGACTCGCTGGCGGCCATCGGCTTCCAGACGGTGATCAATGTGCAGACTGCGCTCGGCTCGTTCACCACCGCCGACCTGACGACTGCCAAGATCTTGGCGGCCTTCAAGACGGGCAAGGCGACGCACAACTTCATGGGCCACGACTACACCTGCGACGGCAAGCAGCTCGCCGGCGCGACAGCGATCTGCAACGCCTACGAGCAGATCCGCCAGGTGAAGGGCAGCAAGATCGTCGCCGTCTCGCCCGACTTCGTCACCGCCGGTTCCTACTACAAGCCGTAAGACCGTTCGGGGGCCCGGCACACCCGGGCCCCCGAACGGCATGTCGGAGGTGGCTCGCTGATGAGCACGTACGTCCTGTTCCTGCTGCTCGGCCTCGGCGCGGGCTCCGTGTACGCGCTGCTCGGTCTCGGCATGGTGCTGAAGTACCGCAGCACCGGCGTCGTCGACTTCGCGCAGGGCGCGTCGGCGATGTGGGGGGCCTACACGTTCCTCAACCTCCGCAACCGGGGCGAGCTCGAGCTCCCGTTGATCTGGCTGCCGCACGAGATCAAGGTGTCGTCGTCCGGCCTGGGCGTGTGGCCCGCCTTGGTCATCACCCTGGTCTACGGCACCGTGCTCGGGCTGATCATCTTCATGCTCGTCTACCGCCCGCTGCTGCATGCCGCGCCGCTGACGAAGGTGTGCGCGTCGGTCGGCGTCGCGTTGTTCTTCGAGGCGGTCGCCGTGCTCAACTTCGGCACCACGCCGCTGTCGGCGCCGCCCATCCTGCCCAGCGAGCCGATCACGATCGGCAGCGTCATCGTGCCGTCCGACCGGCTCTACCTCGCCGGCATCGTCGTGCTGGTCGCGGTCGGGCTGACCGTCGTGTTCCGCTTCACCCGGTTCGGCCTCGCCACGCGGGCCGGCGCCGAGAACGAGACCGGCGCAGCCCTCATTGGCATTTCCGCCACCCGGATCGCCGCGCGGAACTGGATGATCGCGACGCTGCTCGCGACCTTGTCCGGCATTCTGATCACGCCCATCTCCTCGCTCGACCCGACGTCGTACACGCTGTTCGTGGTGCCGGCGCTTGGCGCCGTGCTGATCGGCCGATTCAACTCGTTCTGGATCACCGCGGCGGCCGGCCTGCTGCTCGGCATCGTGCAGTCCGAGCTCATCAAGCTGCAGACGGTCTTCACCTGGCTGCCGCAGCAGGGCCTGGCCGACGGCGTGCCGTTTGTGATCATCCTCGTCACAATGACGCTGAGCGCCCGGCGGCTCGGCGCCCGCGGCGCCACCGGCACCCTGCGCAACCCCTCGCTGGGCCGCCCCACCCGTCCGGTGGCCACGTCGCTGATCATGTTCGTGCTCGGCGTCGTCGTGCTGGTCGCGCTGCACGGCTCGCTGCGCGCGGCGTTCATGTCCTCGATCGTGACGATGTGCCTGGCGTTCTCCCTCGTCGTGCTCACCGGCTACGTGGGGCAGGTTTCGCTCGCCCAGATGTCGTTCGCCGGTATCGGCGCATTCGTGCTGAGCCACCTGACGCAGGACCTCGGCGTGCCGTTCCCGTTCTCGCTCATCCTCTCCGCCCTCGCCGTGGTGCCGATCGGCATCCTGATCGGGCTGCCGGCGTTGCGGGTGAGGGGGGTGAACCTCGCCGTGGTCACCCTTGCGGCGGCCGCCGCGATGGACGCGCTCGTCTTCAGCAACAGCTCGTTCAGCGGCGGACTCGGCGGCCGCAAGGCAGGATCGCCGTCGATCTTCGGCCTCGACCTCGGCATCGCGGAGGGCCGCGCCTACCCGCGGGTCGTCTTCGGCGTGCTGCTGCTCGTGATCGTCACCTTCGTCGGCTACTGCGTCGCGCGTCTGCGCACGTCGGCGACGGGCCGCATGCTGGTGGCGGTGCGCTCGAACGAGCGCGCCGCGGCGGCGGTGGGCATCCGCGTCGCGCCGGCCAAGCTGTACGTCTTCGCGCTGTCGTCGTTCATCGCGGGTATCGGGGGCGCCTTGCTCGCCTACGAGCAGGGCACGGTGTCCTCGGCGTCGTTCGGCGTGCAGACCTCGCTCACGCTGCTCGCCATCGCCTACGTCGCCGGCATCGGCCGGATCGCCGGGGCGGTCGTCGCCGGGCTGATGTTCGCCTCCGACGGGTTGTTCGTGTCCTTCCTCGACAAGACGCTGCATATCGGCAAGTACCAGATGATCGTGGCCGGCATCGCGCTCGCCATCACCGCCATCAAGAATCCGGACGGCGTGGCAAGCGAGGTCGCCGGCGAGAAGGGCCTGGCGCCGCGGATCGTGCGGCTGCGCGACCGCCTGCTGCCCGGTCGCAAGTCGGCACGGGCGACCTCGTCGGCGTCGGGCAGCGGCCCGGTGGAGCAGGCGCGCTTCGACAAGGCGGCCGGGCCCTCACCGGTTGGCTGACACCCGGCTCGAACCCGGCTCGGCAGAACCCTGCGCGCCGGTCAGAGCGAGTTCGTGTACGGCGTGCCCTCGTGCGCGTCGCTCCATGGCACGACGTGGTTGCGCAGCACGCCGACGCCCTCGATCTCCGCCTCGATCCGATCGCCGGACTGCAGGTAGAAGTCAAACGGGTTCGGCTGCACCGCTGCAACGCCGGAGATGGTGCCGGTCGTGACGATGTCGCCGGCGGCGTAGAGCTGCGGCGAGTGGTAGCTGATCAGGTGCTGCAGCGAGAGAACCATCTGGTTCATGTTGCCCACCTGGCGCTTCTCGCCGTTGACGCGCAGCTCCATCGCCAGCGAGTGCGGGTCGGCGATCTCGTCCTTGGTGACGATCCACGGGCCGATCGGGCAGAACGTGTCGATGCCCTTCGAGAAGGAAAAGACGCCGGACTCCATCTCGCGCCGCTGGATGTCGCGCGCGGTGATGTCGTTGAACACCATGTACCCGGCGATGTAGTCATCGGCCTCGTCTGGACCGAACCAGCCGCCCGACTTGCCGATGATCACCGCGAGCTCGAGCTCGTAGTCGAGCTCTTTGGTGAGCCCCTCGGGATACACGATCGGGTCGTCCGGGCCGATGATCGCGTCGACGTTCTGGAAGAACACGATGCCCTTGTGCACCGGGTGCGACCAATTCACCGCCGCGAGCTCCTCGTGATGCGCGGTGAAGTTGCCAGCGGTGTGGAAGAACTTGCGCGGCACGATCGGCGCGCGCAACCGGACGTCGGCCAGCGCCAGGCGCTCACCGGTCTCCGGCACGTCGCCGCCGCGCTCGAACCACTCGCGCGTCGACGTGCAGTCGAACTCTACGACGTCGTCGCCCTCGACCCGCCCGACGCGTCCCGCGTCGAAGGTCACCAGCTTCATCGCTGCCCGCTCTCGCTCTGCGAAAATAACTTTCGAAGTCGAGGCCGATGATTCTCGCTGTCCGCAGGCGGTGTCAAGCTGTCGGCGCCTGCTACTCGGGAACGCCCACCCGGAAGACCCGCAGCTGCAACGCCAGCGTCGCGTAGTACCCGACCAGGGTGGTCAGCTCGAACAGCGTCGCCTCGCCCAGCGCGGCAAGGGCCGCGGCGTACTCGGCGTCGTCGAGATCACCGCGGGAGGCGAGCGCGACCACGGCTTCGGCAACGGGCCGCTCGTCCGCCGCCAGCCCGTCGAGGCGGCCGGCGCGAAGGTCGGCCAGCTCGTCCGAGCCCAGGCCGACGGCGGCGCCGACCGCCTCGTGCGCGTAGACCTCGAACTCGCTGCCCCAGTGATGGGCGACGAGCAGGATCGCGATCTCGCGGGAGCGGTCGCTCAGCGCCGAGGCGTAGCGCACGGCGGCGCCGACCTCCTGCAGCGCGCCGCCGAGCCGCGGGCTGAGCAGCATGGCGTTGAACGGGCCTTCGAGCCTGCCGTCGGCGTCGGTGAGCGAGAACGCCTGGCGTCCCCGCGCACGAGGCCCGCGGGCGATGGAGTCGTAGAGCTCTCGCTGGTCGGGCGCCAGGCTCTCCGGCTCGAGCTTGTCGAGTCGGCTCATCCCGAGTGGCCGAGCAGGGCCGAGATCTCTCGACAGGCGTCGACGACTTTCGGCTTGAGCTCGCGCACGATCCGCCGGGTCGTCCAGTCGCGCGACTGGACGGCGACATTCGCGCCCGCGACGACTGCGCCGGTCGAGTCGTAGACCGGGGCGGCGACCGAGCGCAGGCCGGAGGCCAGCTCCTCGTCCTGCATCGCCCATCCCTCCTTGCGAATCGCCGCGAGGTCGGCACGCAGCTCGGCGAGCGACTCCTTGGCGTTCGGGCCGTGGTTGGGCGCGAACGACTTCGCCGTCACCCGGGTCTCCAGCTCCTTGCGGTCGAGATGAGCGAGCAGCAGCTTGCCGATCGAGGTGTGCACGGCCGCGAGCGTGGAACCGACCTGGATGTTGGCCGTCACGAGATCGGAGTTGCGCAGCCGCACCAGGTACAGCACCCGGTCGCCCGCCAAGACGCACAGATTCACCGTCTCGCCGGTGTCCGCCGCCAGGCGCTGCAGCACCGGCGAGGCGAGCTCGACGAGGTCCATGCTGCGCAGTGCGGCGGTGCCGAGCGTCAGCACCTTGCCACCGGGGCGGTAGTCGCCGTTGGGCAGGTGCTCGAGGTAGCCCTCGGCGGTGAGCGTCATGACGACGCGGTACACGGTCGGCAGCGGCAGGCCCGTGGCGGGCGCGATGTCGCTCACCCGCCAGGTCGGCCGCTGCTCGGTGAACAGCGACAGCACGCGCAGCCCCTTCGCCAGCGCCTCGACCCGATACTCAGGCCGCGCCGTCGCCGAGGGGTCGTCGTCGGCATTCAGCGCTCGTCGCTGTGCGGGCATGGACGGTGCCTCCTGAAGTGCTGCGTTCGACCGGATGAACTCTCGCGCAGCCTAGAGCCGAATCGACGCCGCCAGCGCTGGACACCGGCGACGCCCAACGTTAGCGTTGTGTGGAAGTTACTTTCATCTGTCGAGAAATAGTCGCCTGGAGGCGTTCTCATGCCGGTGCGAGACTGGCTGGAGCTCGAAGGCCGCGCCACCCTTGTCGTGGGGGCCGGCGGCCTTGGCGGCGCGAGCGCCGTCTCGATGGCGCTGCAGGGCGCGCGGGTGCTGCTGGTCGACGTCGACGAGAGCCACCTGGAGGCGGTGCGCCGACAGGCGAAGGACGCCGGCACGGACCTCGACACGCTCGTCGCCGACCTCGGCAATCCGCAGGCCTGCCGGGACGCCGTCGACGCCGCGCAGGTCCGCCTGGGCGGGCTTGCGGTGTTTTTGCATGCCATCGGCCGCAACGAACGCCGCCCGGTGCTCGAGCTCGACGACGCGGCCTGGGACGACACGCTGAGGTTGAATCTCTCGACCGCCTACTGGCTCGGCCAGGCCGTGGGCCGGTTGATGTGCGCGAACGGGTACGGGCGGATGGTGTTCCTGTCGTCGGTGTCTGGTCTGCTCGCCCACGCCGACCACGCGCCGTACGCCGCGACCAAGGGCGGCCTGAACCAGCTGATGCGCGTCATGGCACGCGAGTGGGCGTCTCGGAACGTCACGGTGAACGCGGTCGCGCCGGGTTACATCGAGACCGACCTGACCCGTGACTACCTGGCCAAGGACGGCGTGCGCGAGGGACTCACCGCGCTCGTGCCCGCCGAGCGGCTCGGCAAGCCGCACGAGGTGGCCGACGCCGTCACGTTCCTCGCCTCAGACCGCGCCGGCTTCGTGACCGGCCAAGTGCTCTACGTCGACGGCGGCCGCGTCCTCGTCTGACCGCCGTCGTCGGCAGCCCGCCCGTCCGCCCGATCGAAGGAGACCACATGTCCCCCGCGCCCGCTCCCGTCATCGCGCAGCGCTTCCCCGGCCGGTCGGTGCTCGTCACCGGCGCCGGCACCGGCTTCGGCGCCGAGATCGCCGTGCGCGCCGCGCAGGAGGGCGCTCGCGTCGGCGTCCACTACCGCAGCTCGAAGGACGGCGCCGAGAAGACCGCGGCGCGAATCCGCGAGCTGGGCGGCGAGGCCGAGCTGTTCCAGGCCGACATCACGAGCTGGGACGACGTCAAGGCGATGGCCGACGCCGCGTTCGCCGCGTTCGACGGCCTTGACGTGCTGATCAACAATGTCGGCGACGTGGCCCGCGAGCAGATGTCGTGGCGCGACATCACCGAGGACTCGATCGACCACGTCCTCGACGTCGACATCAAGGGCACGATGTTCTGCATCCACGAGTTCGGCGCGCGGATGCTCGACCAGGGCCACGGCAGCATCGTGAACATCGGCTCGACGGTGATCGTGCGTGGCAGCGCTCGCGCGCCGCAGTACGCCGCTGCTAAGTACGGCATCCTCGGCGCCACCAAGTCCTACGCCCAAGCGTTCGCGCCGACGGTCCGGGTGAACGTCTTCGCGCCCGGCTTCATCGAGACCGAGGCGACGCTCTCGCGCCAGGACTGGCAGACCGGCCGCGGGGACACGCTGCGCAAACTCACGCCGATGGGCCGGATCCCGGGCCCGGCCGAACTCGCCGGCACGGCGCTGTTCCTCGCCAGTGACGACGCCGCGCACATGACCGGCGGCTACCTGGTCGCCGACGGCGGCTACAACATGGTCGGCGCCTGAGGTGACGACGCCTCCGCAGACGGCGCAGACGGCGCAGACGGCGCAGACGGCGCAGACGGCGCAGACGGCGGGCGCGGCGATCGTCGCACGCATCCCGAACGTCGGGCTGCATGTCGTCGACGTCGACGAGTCGCTGGCCTTTTACCGCGACCTGCTCGGCATGCACGTCGTCGTCGACTCCGGCTGGCTCGACGACCCCGAGCTGCTGGCGCTCACCGCGACGCCCGGCGGCAGCATCCGCATCGTCAATCTCGCGGCCGAGGGCCCAGGCGGCGCGACGATCACCGTGGTCGGCGTGGCCGGCGTGCCGCGGCGTCCCGCGCCCGGCGGCGAGTTCCACGACCCCGGCACCGTGCACCTGGCGATCGAGACGGCTGACCTGGATGCCGCGCTCAGCACGCTCGCCGACGCCGGCGTCCCGCTTGTCGCCGCGCCCGGCGAGGTGTCCGGCGGCGGACCCGGCCATGCCCGCGTGGCATTCCTGCGCGACCCCAACGGCTACTTCGTCGAACTGGTGCAGAAGCTCGGCAGCTGACCGCTGAGCCTTGCCTTCCCACACCGAGTGGTCGATTTGGAGAGATCGACTTCGACCACTCGGTGTGGGAGGGCGCCGCACGCCTCGCCGCTGACCGCTCGCCGCTCGATCAGCCGGCTGGGGTCTTCGTGCCGGGCGCCAGCCAGGTCACGGTGAACCCGTTGCCAGACTTTGTCGGCGCGCTCGTCGAGGCCTCGCGAGTGCCGTGGCTGTCCACGATGTCCACCGCCTCGCTCGCGACCAGCTTGGGATTGCTGCCATTCAACTTCAGCGCGTGGAAGGTGACGCTGCCCCAGTCCGGCGCGGTCGAGATCGCGCCGTTGACGTCGGTGTCCTCTTGGATCCACTCGGCGCTGTGGCCGGGCCCGGCAAAGGACACCGTCTTCGAGGCGCTGTGCCCGGTCGTGGCGTCGCCCAGCCGCATGGTCCACCGGCCGGTCTTCGCCTTGCGCACAGACGCGGTGATCGCGTCGCCGGGCCGGATGGTCAGGCCGGCGAACACCGTCTCGGGCGCGACATCGCTCGGGGTGATGACTTCCCACCAGGCTCTATAGGTCCGCCGTCCGCCGCTGACATCGGCCTCGGTGCCGGTCTGGATGAGGTAGCGATCGCCGCTGGTCGCGCCGTCGATGCCCACCCAGGTCGAGGAGTAGCCGCCGTGCGTGGTGGTGAGCGTCGGCACTGTCCACGACCCCGACGCGCTCGTCAGACCGGTGCCGCCGCGGATATAGCCCGCCCAGTTGAGCGACTGCTGCTTGCCGCCGGCGTGCCGCCGGTGCCGGCCCATGATGTGCGAGCTGACCTCGCGTGGATGGCGCGCCGCGGTCGCGGCGGCGGGGCGCAGTGCGGTCGCGGCGCTCGTCGCGGCGGCGCTTGCGGTAGGGGCAGCGAGGGTGGGCGCGGCGGCGGCGAGGGCCGCGGATGTCGAGGCGGCCAAGGCGAGCGCGACAGCGCGTAGCCGAGTGCAGGTGTGCACGGGATTCTCCGTCCAGGAGGGAAAATGGGACGGACGGAGACTAGAAACGCGAGGGCCGATTCAAGCCGCCTGACGCGCGCCCTGTGGACGGACCCGAGCGGGCGGGACGACACACCGAGCGGAGTCGAGACGACACACCGAGCGGAGTCGAGATGACGTCGCGCGGACGTCTCACTCCGCGACGCGCCGCGGAGCGACAGGGCGCTCAGGCCGACGCGTGCGCCTCGCGTTGCTCGACCCGCGTCGTGTTGCGCCCGGCGTCCTTCGCCACGCGGAGAGCGGCGTCGGCGGCCTCGAGGGTGGCGGCCGCAGACCGGTCCGGCACATGCGTGGCGACGCCGGCCGAGAACGTCACCGCCGGCTGCAACGTCGCCCAGTGCTCGCGCAGGCGGCTGAGCAGCGTCTGCGCCTGCCCGTGGCTGGCGCCGGTCAGCAGCAGCGCGAACTGCGAGTCGCCGAACCGCGCGCAGTAGTCCTGGCCGCGCAGCGTCGCGCGCAGCACCGACCCGAATTCGCTCAACACCCGGTCGCCGAACGAGTGCCCGAGGGTGTCGTTGATGATCTTGAAATGGTCGAGGTCGCAGGCGACCAGCGTGTCGCCGACGCCCAGCCGGGTCAGCCGGACCTCGAGGTCGCGCCGGTCCGGCACGCCGGTCAGAGGATCGACGACGGCCGAGGACGCCGCCGGCTCCTGGCGCCGGGTTCGCGGGCGGGCCAACAGTTCCGCGACGAGCGTCCAGACCGCCATCGCCAGCACCAACCGAACGACCACCTGGCTGGTGAACCCGCCGTAACCCGCCACCAGCGTGCCCCCGGCGGCCGGTAGCAGCCACAGGCTGGTCCATGGCCGCTGGGTGCTCCCGATGTAGGCGAAGCAGAGCGTCACTATGCCGGTCAGCGGCGCGGTCAGCCCCGGTTGGGCCGCCGAGGCGGCCGACAGCGCGCCGCACACCAGGAAGGGGAAGACGAGCGTCGCGCGTCGCGGCAACCTCGGCCACTCAAGCCGCGCGCTGGTGAGCAACGCCGCCGCCACCAGCGCGCCGATCGTGACCAGCGCGATCCAGCCGCGGCGGTTCGCGTCGAGCAGCGGCGCCGAGGCGAGCAGGATCACGCCGGTCCCGGCCAGCAGCGCGTTTCCGGCGGCCGCCGCCGCGACCGCCTCCGGCGCGTTCGTCGAGCGCTGGCGCGGCAGCACGAGTCGACTGACCACCGCGCGGGCTCGTCCGGCGCCCGCGCGGGCTGCGTCGGTCACTGGCAGGTCACGAATGCTCACGACGCCGCCGCGCGATGTTGCCTCTTGTCCCCGTACATCGCCTCGTCGGCGCGGTGCAGCAACTCGGGCAAGGTCTCGGCCCAGCGGGCCGTCGCCCAGCCGAGGGACGCGCGGACGGACAGGGTGTGGCCGCCGACCTCGAACGGCATGGTGAACTGGCGCCGGATCCGTTGAGCGAGCACCTGCACGCCCGCGTCCCCGGCGCCGTCGGTCAGCACCACGAATTCGTCGCCGCTGAGCCGAGCCAGCATGTCGGTGTTGCGCAGCACGCCGGCGACGCGCTTCGCGACGCTCACGAGCAGCGCGTCGCCGACAGCATGCCCGTACTCGTCGTTGACCGCTTTGAAGCGGTCCAGGTCGAGGAAGAAGACGGTCGGCGCCGGCAGGCCGCGCTCGTGTCGCGCGAGCGCCTGCTGCGCCGCCGACTCGAACATCGCGTGATTCGCGGCGCCGGTCAGGAAGTCCCTCGTCGCCGCGGCGCCGAGCTGGTCGATCTCGCGCTGCAGCGTCAGCAGCAACACCGCCTGACCGGCGATGTCCCGCAGCCGGTCGAGCTGGTCGGCGCTCAGGACGCGCTCGACGGTGTCGAAGACGCAGACCGTCCCGATCACGTGCCCGCTCGGCAACGTCAGGGGCGCGGCGGCGTAGACGCGCACCCGGTCGAGCCGGCCGTCGACGCCCGGGCTGCCGCTCCAGCGCGGGTCCTCGGCGGCGTCCGGGGTGTAGGCGACGTCGGCAGAGCGGATCGCGACAGCGCACATCGAGTCGCTCCGGTGGACCGACACGGGCTCACATCCATGCGCGGCGGCCGACCACGCGCGGTCCTCGTCGATCAGGTTGATCAGCGAACGGGCGGTGCCGCAGATATGCGCCGCAAGTCGAGCGAGCGAGTCGAGCTCGGCACGGCGCGGCCGGTCCAGCACCGCGAGTGCGCGAAGCGCCGCCACTCGGGCCGCGTCGTCGGCCACGCCGTACTCGCGCAGGAAAGCCACAGGCGAAGACATCGGCTCGGAAGTTGGGAATCTGAGGGCGCGCCCGCACTCGGCGCCCCAAGTCGCGCTCAGGTTCGCCGCCGCCCGGCCGATGAGCCGGTGGGAGGTGGGCTGCGAGTGGCCAACATATGGAAAGTCGGCGTGCGGACGCCGAGGTTGCGTCCGATGCGCCCGATCGCCGAGCAGAACGTCTCGCTCGCCGACCTTGCCGACCTTGCCGACCTCGCCGTGCCGGAGACCGTCGGCTCGATCGAGCTGCTCGACCGCGAGTTCTTCGCCGACGACGAGCTTCGCCTGCTGCGGCAGGCCCAGCAGCTCGCCCGGGTCGGCTCGTGGCGCTACGACCTGACCCGCGAGTTGTTCAGCGTCTCGGCGACGACCGCGCGCTTCTTCGGCTTCGCCGTGCCCGAGGGCACGCTCGGTTACTCGACGGTCGAGCCGCTCGCGTTCGAGCGCCAGATCAGCGACGAGGACCTGCAAATGCTGCGCTCGGCCTTCGACGACCTCGTGGCCCGCGGCGGGTCGCGGAACGTCCGGTTCGCCGTCAACTCGGCAGACGGCGAGTCGCGCTGGTTCGACCTGCGCATGCTCGTCGAACAGGGCGCCGACGGCCGCGCGGTGCAGCTGATCGGCACCTGCGCCGACGTCAGCGAGATGCACGAGGCAGAGGTCGAGCTGCGCCGGGCGCACGCCGAGCTCGAGCAGGGGGCGGCTCACCAGCAGGCGGTCATCGCGGCGACTCCGGACGCCATCCACATCTACGACGTCCGCACCGGCGAGCTGAGCCGGGCCAACACGACCGGCCGGCCGCTTGTCGGCTTCACCGAGCCGTCCGTGCGCGTGCTCAGCGGCGTCGACGTCGACGTGCTCGTGCCCGCTGACGACCGCCGCGAGCTGGCGCAGCTGTTTCTCGACGCCTGCCGGCTCCCCGACCTCGCGTTCAGCCAGTCCCGGCACCGCGTGCTGCACGACGGGGAGCCGAGTCGGTGGTTGTCCCGGCGGGTGTCGCCGTTCCTTCGCGACGCCGACGGCCAGGTCGTCAAGCTGCTGGTCCTCAGCCGCGACCTCACCGAGAAGGTCGAGCTCGAGCAGCGGATCGCCCACGCGGCGTTGCACGACGATCTGACCGGGCTGCCGAACCGACGCGTCATGCACGACCGGATCGAGCACGCGCTCCACCGTGCCGCGCGCGGCGGGCACGTCGTGGTCCTGATGTGCGATCTCGACGGCTTCAAGCGGTTCAACGACCTGCACGGCCATCAGCTCGGCGATCAGTTGCTCGCCGCCGTCGCCGAGCGGCTGAACGCCAGCGTCCGGGCCGCCGACACCTTGGCCAGGATGGGCGGCGACGAGTTTGCCGTCGTGCTCGACATCCGCCAGGACGAGCAGCCGGCCGCGCTGGCCGACCAAGTCGCCGAGCGGCTGCTCGACGCGCTCGCCTACCCGATCGAGGTGGGCACGCTCCAGCACTCGGTGTCGCTGAGCATCGGCATCGCCGTGGCCGGCGTCGGCGCCACGCCGGAGGGCTTGCTGCGCGATGCCGACGCGGCGATGTACCACGTGAAGAAGGCGGGCGGCAACGCCCATGCGTTCTTCGAGCCGAGTTTGCGTCGAGACTCCGCCGCCGACGATCGGATCGAGCGCGCCATTCGCCAAGCGCTCGCCCACGACACCCTCGAGGTGCATTACCAGCCGATCGTCGATCCGCGCACCGAGATCGTGCACGGCGTCGAGGCGCTGCTGCGGATTCGGGACGAGGACGGCCGACTCATCAACACCGCCCACGTGATCGAGGTCGCGGAGCGCAGCGGGCTGATCGGGCCCATCGACGAACGAGTGCTGTATATCGCGTGCGCGCAGGTCGCCCAATGGCGCCGGGAGCCCGCCCTCGCCCACCTTGAGCTGAAGGTCAACCGCAGCGCTCGCGACATCGCCAGGCCTGGCTTTGACGGGCGGGTGAGCGCGGCGCTGGAGCGCGGCGAGCTGGACCCGTCGGCGCTGACGCTGGAGCTCACCGAGACGGTGCTGCTCGAGGTCGCGCCCGCGAACCTGGCCGAGCTCAACCAGTTGAAGGCCGTCGGCGTCGGCCTGGCGATCGACGATTTCGGCACCGGCTACGCCTCGCTGCGCTACCTCGCCGAGCTGCCGGTCGACTGCCTCAAGATCGATCGCTCGTTCATCAGCGAGCTGCCGGACGACCCGAAATCGGTCACCCTCGTTCGGACCACGATCAGCCTTGCCGAGCAGCTTGGGCTCAGTTGCGTCGTCGAGGGCGTTGAGACCACCCGCCAGCTGGCGGCGTTGCCGGACTATTCGCGACTGTTGGTCCAGGGTTATCTTTACGCGGCGCCGCAGCCGCCGACCAACCCGCCGCCACCCCGAATCAGCCTCGCCGAACGTCCGACGTCGTCAGCGGTGTGACGCCATGGCCGTGATCGACAATTTCCAGCCGCGCCACGAATCGGTGGCCAAGTGGACGCTGCTCGTGCTGACCGTGGTCGCCGCAGGCGTGACCGCGGGCTTCGCGCTTGCCCTGCCGACCGCCACCATGCGCGCGCAGACCGGGACGACCGTGGCGGCGTGCTTGGCGATCGTCGTTTTGGCCGGGTGCCTGTTCGCGGCCCGGACGCCGCCGCGAGCCGCGTGGGCCGCCTATCCGTTCGCCGCGGTCGCCTTGATCGCGATGCTCGACATCTCCACCGCGGACGCGAGCGTCACGGGCCAGATCTTCTTCTTCTTGCCCGTGCTCTACGCCGCCGCGCAGCTGCGCCGGGCGGCCGCGGCCATGGTGTGCGCAGCCGCGGTGCTCGCCGAGCTGGTGGTGACGCTGACGCTGCTGCCGCTTCACGTCGCCGTGGCCGATGCCGGGTTCGTCGCCGCGATGCTGTGTTCCACCGCAGCCCTGCTCGTGCACAACGCCGAGCGGAACGACGCGCTGATCGAACAGCTCCGCATACAGGCCGCCATCGATCCGCTGACCGGCCTGCACACCCGCAGGGTGCTCGACCACGCCGCGGAGAACGCGTTCGCCGAGGTCGACCACGCTGGCGGCACGGCCCTGCTCCTGATCGACCTCGACCGGTTCAAGCAGGTGAACGACGTGCACGGCCACCCGGCCGGCGACCGGGTGCTGCAAGAGCTCGCCGGGATCCTCCGCGCGGCCGGGCGGCGAACAGACATCGTCAGCCGAATGGGTGGCGACGAGTTCGCTGTGCTGCTTGCGGCGTGCACCGTGCCGGCGGCCTTCGACCGCGCGAGTCAGATCCTTCGCGCGGTGCGCGAGCACGTGTTCGACGTCGGGCCGTGGACGGCGCAGCCGAACCCGGACGCGCCCGCGCAGCTGCGGTTGTCCGTCTCGATCGGCCTCGCGCATCTCCCCACGCACGCGCAAGATCTGCTCAGCCTCTACCGCGTGGCCGACATGTCGCTGTACGAGGCCAAACGCAACGGTCGCGACCAGCTCGGCGGCCGCCCGACGCCCGAACGCGTCACCGGGTGAACGGCATGCGGCCCGCAGCGGCGCCCGCTCCGGGCCGCATGCCGCGTCCCTTGTCGAGGCCCACTTCAGGGTCGCGCTGACTCGGCGAACTCACAGCCAGTCGGAGGAATGCATCGGAGGGTCCCTCCGTTTGGCCGGTATGCGGGTCAACCACGCCGACCGGTCAAGCGCGTCGTGACGACGTTCGAGGCGGCGGTGGAGACGGGTCTCGCGGCGTCGAAGGTCCGCGAACGGGCGCCGCTGTGGCGCCGGCCGGGGGTGCGCCGGGCCGCGGTCGTCCTGATGGTCGCCGCCTTCGCCGTCGAAGCCGTGGTCGCCGCCCCTTACCTCGCGCGTGGGGCGGCGGCGCTGGGCCTCGCAGAACTGCCCTGGCTGGCCGTCGCGATCGGCGCCGAACTGCTGTCGATGCGCGCTTTCGCTCGCATGCGTCGCCGGTTGCTGGCCGCCGGCGGCCTCCGACTGCCGATGCACCGGGTCGAGGCGTTGACGTACGCGGCCACCGCCGTCGGCGCGACGTTTCCCGGCGGCTCTGCGGTGTCGTCGGGCTATCTCTATCGGCGGCTGCGCGCATGGGGCGCGACGGCGCCGACGGCCGGCTTCACGGTGCTCGCGTCGGCCGCGCTGAGCACCTGCGCGTTCGCGATCCTCGGGGTGTTCAGCGCGGTCGCCGCCGGCCAGGGGCTGATCGGCAGCGCCGCCGTGCTGGGCGTGCTGGCAATCGTGACCGTGGTGGCGACCCTCGTCGCTCGCCGCTCCTGCGCCGGGCGCCAACTGCTCGAACTGGCAGCGCCGGCGCTGCGGGTCGTCAACAGGGCCCGGCGCCGCGCGCCAGACGCGGGCCTGGCCGCGGTTCAGCGGCTGGCTGGCGAGCTGAGCGCCATCCGGCTGCGCCGACGCGACTGGGGGATCAGCCTCTACCTCGCGTCCCTCAACTGGCTCGCGGACCTCGTCTGCCTCGTCGCGTGCTGCCAGGCGGTCGGCGTGCGGCACTCCTCGGTGGCGTTGTTGATGCTTGCCTACGTCGCCGGCATGAGCTTGTCGAGCGTGAGCTTCTCGCCGGGCGGCCTGGGCATCGTCGACGCCGCGATGATCTTCGCGCTCACCCAGGGCGGTGAGCGGGTGGTGTTCGCAACCGCGGGGGTGCTGCTCTACCGGCTCGTCAGCTTCGGCCTCGTGGTGTCGCTAGGTTGGCTCATCTGGTTGACCGGCCGGCTCGCCGTTCGGGCCCGGCGCGGCCAGCTGAAGCCTGAATCGACGTCGTCGGCGTCGTTGGGATCAGCCGGTGGACTGGAGCCGGCCGGCGCGGATCGGCGCCAAGCGCTCACGCGAGCGCATCGGGGACGACGCGCAGAAAGTCTCGGCGAGTTCGGCGAGTCTGGCGAGATCGGCGGCACGCTGTTGCTTGGCGATGAAGGAGAAGTCGGTGACGTCGTGGGCGACCGGACTGGCGTGCACCGGGTGGACGGTGTGCTCCGTCGCCGGGGGGGTCGCCGGGGGGGTCGCCGGGGACGCCGACTTGGGGGTCGCCGGGGGTGTCGGCCGCGCGGCGGGCGGGGTGCGCAGCGCGGGCGGCAGGAGGTGAGCCGTAAGTTGGGCGACGAGGGCGACGTCCGCCTCGTCGGCGCAGACGACCGCGCCGGAGTCGAGATCTCGGTAGCCCGCGTCGGTGGAGCCGAAAGCGACGTAGGCGCGGTGATTGCCGGCCAGGCGCGAGCGCTGGACGACGATGCTGACAGCGCGGTTTCTGCTGTCGGAGAACTGCGGCACGTGGTCACCTCGTAGAGTGCGACCCCCGCAGGTCACGCCGTCTGGCGCGGTTCAAGCCTAGCATGATGTGTGATCCGCGTGAGGTCCCTGTGGGGGTGATCTGCGCGGCATGGTTCGTGGTCCCGGCCGCCGATGCGGCCGGGACCACGAGCGAGGCGGGCTGTCCGCCCGTCCTTCCGAGATGGGCGCTCGTGCGGCGGCGGACCTGGCCATAGCGGGCGATGAAGGCGTCGAACTCAGCCCGCACCGATCAGGCATTGATTGAATGCCGGTCCTCACCCTTGCTGGTGACAGAGATCTTGCGAGGCTTGGCCTTCTCTGCGACCGGAATCTCCAGAGTGAGCACGCCAGTGTCGTAGCTGGCGGCGATGCGCTCGGTGTCAAGGTTGTCGCCGAGGATCAGCTGTCGACTGAACACCCCACGCGGACGCTCGGCGGCGATCAACTCCGCATCGCTGGCCCGCGGCAGTCGTTCTGCCTTGACGGTGACCACGTTGCGTTCGACGTCGAGGTCGATCGAGTCCGGGTTGACGCCGGGAAGGTCGAACTCGACGTGGAGGGTGTCGCCGTCGCGCCAGGCGTCCATCGGCATCACTGATGGGCGGGCAAGGGTGCCATTGGTGCCGAAGGCTTGTTGGCTGAGTCGGTCCAGTTCACGGAACGGGTCGGTGCGCATAAGCATCGTTTCCACCTCCATAGTGTTGTCTCCTGATGCTCTCTGGGGCCATGGACCGCCGGGCGATCTATGGTGTGCGCTATAGATTTGTTGTAGCACTCGTGGCATGCTGATGCAAGAGTCAAGTCGGAAAGAAATTTGCGGAGGAAGGGTGTGCTTGATGCGGCTGCCCGGACCCGACGGCGATCGGGGCGTGTATGGCATCTCGGTCGCGGCGGAACTGGTCGGCATCGGGGTGCAGAACCTGCGCCTGTACGAGGCCCGCGGGCTGCTGCAACCCGAGCGAACCGAGGGCGGGACGCGGCGTTACAGCCCCAACGACCTCGAACGTTTGCGCCACATCAGCGACCTGCTCGAAGCCGGACTGAACTTGGCGGGCATCGCCATGGTGCTCGACCTCGAAACCCAGAACACCCAGCTACGGGCAGACCGAGACCAGCAGCAACGGCCGAACACCGCATCGAACCCCCCGGCCAGCTCCCGGGGGCTGGCCCCGATGCCAGGGCCACCGATGCCAGGGCCACCGATGCCAGGGCCGCCGACATGACCGCTGTGCGGCCGCGCCGGCGCAGCGTCGGGAGAAGCTGCTGATTCGCGCGCGCTGCGCCAGCCGGTGCCGCGGCCTCAGTGCTCGGCGTTCACCAAGTCCTTGCTCCGGATGGTGGCCAGCGCAACGACGCCGGCACCGAAGGCGATGAAGGCGGCGACCAGCAGGATCAGGTTAAGTCCTGCCGCGAACGAGCCGGTGGCGATCTGCTCGATGGAGTGGCGGGCCGCCGCCGGCGCCTTCGCGAGCACTTTGCCGATGGCGCCCGACCGGACGGCGGTGGCCAGCTCCGAGCCACGGCCCTTCAGCTGCGGATCGCCGGACACCCGGCTCAGCACCTCGCTGGTGACCCGGTTCGAGAACAGCGTGCCGAGCAGGGCGATGCCGGTGGCGATGCCGACCTGGCGGAACGTCGAGTTGATGCCGGACGCCATGCCCGCCCGCTGCGGCTCGACCACGCCGACGGCCGTCGAGGCGAGCGGCGGGTTGACCAGCCCCACACCGGCGCCGATGACGACCAGGCCGGGAATGAGATGCGTCCAGACCGTGCCCACGTCCAACCCGCGCATCAGCAGCAGACCGACGCCGACGACGAGCAGCCCGGGGCCGATGAGGAACCGGATCGGGACGTGCGACGTGAGCCGCCCGGCGACGGCCGAGGTGATCAGGATGCCGCCGGACATCACGAGCAGCCGCAGGCCGGTGTTAAGGGCGTCGAAGCCGAGGACGTTCTGAAGGTAGAGCACGAAGTAGACGAGCAGCGCGAACGCCGAGGCGGACATTCCGAACGCGGCGACCGCGCCCCCGGTGAACGTCGGCTTGCGGAACAGCGAGAAGTCGAACATCGGCTCGGACTTGCCGATCTCGATGACGACGAAGGCGACCAACAGCACGCCGGCGGCGATCAACGCGGCCAGCACGCGAGTGTCGCTGAAGGAGCGCTCGCTGGACTCGATGAGCCCGTACACCAGCGCGGCGAGCGCGACGCTGAAGACCGCGAAGCCGAGCCAGTCCGGCCGCCGCGCTTTCGGCGCGCGCGATTCGGCGACGCGCAGCAGCACGATGATCACTGCCGCGATGCCGACCGGCAGATTGACGAAGAAGATCCACCGCCAGGACAGCCCGGTGGTGAGGGCGCCGCCCAGCAGCGGGCCGATCGCCGTCGCCAAGCCGGTGACCCCGCCCCAGATGCCGAACGCGACCCCGCGGTCCTTGCCGCGGAACGCGTCGGCGAGCAGGGCCAGCGAGACCGCGAACATGATCGCGCCGCCGACCCCCTGCAGGCCGCGCGACAGCTGCAGCATCAGCGTCGTCTGGGCGGCGCCGCAGAGCAGCGAGGCGACAGTAAAGACCGTCAGGCCGATGACGTAGAGCTTCCGGCGGCCGAAGTTGTCGGCGAGGCTGCCCGCGGTCAACAGCAGGGCGGCGAGCGTCAGGGCATAGGCGTCGACCACCCACTGCAGGTCGGAGAAGCTGGACTTCAGCGCGCTCTGGATGTCCGGCAGCGCGACGTTCACGATCGTGACGTCGAGCAGCAGCATGAACGTGCCCAGGCAGACGCCGACCAGCGTCCACCACTTGTGCTGGGCCGGGCCGCTCTGCTTGCGCGCTGCCGCTGGTTCTGCGGCGGCTTCTTCGGGGGCTGGGGCGGCCGCGTGCTCCCGATCGATCAGCTCGGTGACCGCGATGGCGCCGGGGGACTCTTCGTGGCGACCGTCGCCGTGCTCGGGCACGCCGGCTTCGGCGCGCGCGAGAGGCGCCGCTGCCGAGTCCTGGGCGTGGTGGGCGGGTTGGCTCTGCTCGGTCACGACGGCTCTTCCTGCTCGAATTGTTGGCGTGTCAACCTAGGCTGTGGATGGCGTACCCCGTCGTGCGCGCGGGTTAGCTCTCGGGTGTGCCCAGCCACCTGGGTCACCTCGGTCACCTGGGCTCGCTGCGCCACGTGGGCGAACCTGCGCGGCGTTCAGGCGTCGACACGGCGCACGACGCTTTCTCGCGGCGCGAAACCGGCCGGCTCGCCGGCCGAACGCCAGGTGGTCGTGGCGGCGCCGGGCACCAGCCAGTCTGCGTTCCAGATGCCGAGCGCCTGGTCGAGGTCGGCGAGCGACTCTCGCAACTCGTCGGTGAGCGGCGTGCGCAGATGCTCGGCCCACAGCGCCACGCGCAGGTCGCGCACGAGCGAGGTGCTCGTCTGCACCGCCGTGCTGAGCTCGCGATCGACGCCGCCCATCGATCGGCTGAACATGTTCGCCGAGCCGACGCAGGCGAACGCGTCGTCGACGAGCACGAGCTTGGCGTGCACGGTCGCGTGCTCGATCCGGGCCACCACGAAGTTCGGCCGCTCGCGCGGCGAGAGCCGGTCGAAGATCTTGTCGCGGAGGTCGCGGTTGAGCCGGCGGTTGATCGGCCATGGGTGGTAGCCGGCGTCGTCCGGGTCGCGGATGCCGGAGCCGACCAGGATCACCCGCACGCCGCGTCGCAGCGCTGCAAGGAGAGCCGGATACAGCTCGAACTGCGGGCGGCCGCCGAGCTCCTCGCCGAGGTACTGGTCCTCGAGGTAGATGTAGCGCTGCGCGGCGGCGAACGCGGTGGTCAGCGTGTGGAAGACGTCCTGGACGCCGCGCGGCCGATCCTCGGTCTGGTAGTCCCACTCGAGCGTGCGGCCGGGCAGCAGCGACTCGAACTTGTGCGCCGGCATCGAGCGCAGCACCCGCACCGAGACGCCCGGCTGCTCGACCGGCGGTTGCCTGGAGACCAGGCGCCCGGCGGGCGTGCTATCGGCCGGCCTCGCGATGTCGCCGGGGTTGAGCGGCTCAACCACCGGCAGCCGGCGCAGCCACTTTTTGCGCGGCAGCGTCGACGCCTCCTTCCACCGGCTGTTCAGCTCCTGCCACACCTCGACCGCCGCTCGGCCGCGCAGCCGCACCGCGGCGTCGTGCCAGCCCCAGCGGTTGCCCTTGAGCCGCAGGGTGTCGTGCGACGCGTTGTCGAGCCGCTCCATCTCGAGATCGATGCCGCCGACGTAGGCGGTCAACACACCGCCGCGGACCACGACCACCACCTTCTGATGATTCGAGCCGAGCAGCGCGCCGGAGAAATCGAGCAGCACGCAGCCGGCCAGCGGCGGCGTGGCCGCGCCCTCCAGCGTCCATGCCCGCAGCCGCCGGGCCCGCTGCGCGTTCGTGCGGAAGCCGCCGAGCGCGTCCGACGGGATAGAGGACGCCCACACCCGGCCGGCGATCAGCACCCGGATCGTGGCGCCCGCCGCGGCGGCCTCGGCCAAGCGGCCGCCGAGCGGGGCAAAGTCGGGGTCGCCGGGCGCGCGGCCGCACAGGTCGAGATCGGGATCGACGGTCAGCCCGGCCACCAGCACGGCGTCGCCCTCGCCGAGGCCGTGCAGCTGCTCGTCCAACTCGGCGAAGTACCGCGCGCCATCGACAAGCGGATGCCACTCGGTGTCCTCGACGAAGGTGGGGCAGTCGGCGGTTGCCGCGGGGAAGTAGTCGACTGCCACAAACACAGTCAACCGCGCCGGTCCGACAACGTCGGCACGCGGGGGATCGCCGGCCGCTCGCCGCGCGGGGCCGCCGCCGGCGCCCGGGCGCGCGCGGCGGTCCGTCGGGTGCGGGCGGGTGCGGGCGAGTGCGGGTGGCGGGGTACGAAGCAGGCATGCCCGCTGCAGCCCTGGACGTCCGCTGGATCAGCCTGTGCGCCGACGTGCCCGCCCCGTTCTTCGACCGCGACCTGGAGTTCTGGTCGCAGGTGAGCGGCTGGCCCGCCGGCGACCCCGCCGGCGACCGGGCGCCATCCACGCCGGTGCAGCCGATCGAGGGCACAACGTACCTGCGGTTGCAGCGAACCGACGACGACGCCGGCGGCTGGCACCTCGACCTCTCGGTGCCGGATCTCGAGGTGGCGACCGCCGGGGCCGCTGAACGCGGGGCCGCTGTGGTGCGCGCGACGAGCGGGCTGGTGACGATGACGACGCCGGCCGGACAGCCATTCTGCCTGACGGCGAGTGCCGGCTCGCCGACCCGGCCGGCGGCCACGCGGTGGCCCGGCGGGCAGCGGTCGCTGGTCGACCAGGTCTGCCTCGACCTGCCGGCGGCGGACTACGACCGGGACGCGGACTTCTGGGCCGAGGTCGCCGGCTGGCCGCGCACCGACGCCAAACTGCCGGAATTCGAGCGGCTCCGAGTGCCCGACCAGCTGCCGGTCAAGGTGCTGCTGCAACGACTCGGCCCGGACGACGCTCATGTGCGCGCGCACGCCGACCTCGCCTGCGACGATCGCGCGACAGAGGTCGAGCGGCATGTCGGCCTCGGCGCGAGCGTGGCGGGCGACTTCGCGCACTGGACGTCGATGCGCGACCCGGCTGGCTTGAGCTACTGCATCACCGATCGGCAGCCCCAGTAGGCTGCCGACCCACAATGCCGACCACCCCGACCGACACGTTGCAGCCGCGGGTCGACTCCGAGATCGGTCCGCTTCGCCACGTCATCACCCACCGGCCCGGACGCGAGCTCGACCGGCTGACGCCGAGCAACATCCACGACTTGCTGTTCGACGACGTGCCGTGGGCCTCCCGCGCTCGCGACGAGCACGACCACTTCGTCGAGGTGTTGCGCAGCCGCGGCGCCGTCGTCTACCGCTTCGCCGAGCTGCTGGCCGGCGCGCTGGACACGCCGGACGGGCGGCAGTTCGTGATCGAGCGGACGTGCACCCCCGAGCGGTTCGGCGAGCAGCTGGCTCGCGCGGTGCGGGTGTTCCTCGACGATGTCGACGCGCAGACGCTGGCCGGGCTGCTGATCGGCGGGGTGTTGAAGTCCGACCTCGGCCCGATGCCGTCCACCGGACTGCGGTGGCAGGCGCTGGCGGACGACGACCTCGTGCTGCCGCCGCTGCCGAACACCCTGTTCCAGCGGGACAACGCCGCTTGGATCGCAAACGGGGTGACCGTCAACCCGATGGCGAAACTCGCCCGGGTGCGCGAGTCCATCCACACCCGCGCGGTCTACCGGTATCACCCGCTGTTCCGCGGCGCGTCTTTCAGCTGGTACTGGGGCGACGACGACCGCGACCACCGGCCGGCAACCCTTGAGGGCGGCGACCTGCTCGTGCTGGCGCCAGGCGTCGTGTTGATCGGGATGGGCGAGCGGACCACGCCGAGCGCGGTCGAGCTGCTTGCGCGTCGGCTGTTCGGGGCCGGCAGCGCAGAGGTCGTGCTCGCCGTCGACATCCCGCGGACCCGGGCGATGATGCACCTCGACACGGTGCTGACCATGGTCGACTGGGCCACCTTCGTCGCCTACCCGAACCTCGACCTCGAGACGATGCGGGCCTGGCGGATCACGCCGGGCGCGGACGAAGCCGAGCCCGTGCACGTCGAGCCGGCCGGGACGCTGCCGATCGCGTTGGCCTCGGCGCTGCAGGTCGATCGCGTCACAATCCTGCGCGCCGGGGATGACGCGCGCGCCGCCGAGCGCGAGCAGTGGAGCGACGGCAACAACTACTTCGCGCTGGAACCGGGCGTCGTGGTGGGCTACGACCGCAACGTCGTCACCAACGCGTTGCTCGAGGCGCACGGCATCGAGGTGCTTGCGGTCTCCGGTGGCGAACTCGGCCGCGGCCGCGGCGGCGCCAGATGCATGACCTGTCCCGTCGTGCGCGACCCGATCTGACCGGCGCCCAGCGCGCCGGCCCAGCCTTGGCCGCGGCGCGGCGTGACGCGCCGGGAAGTCGGCCGCTGCGGGGCCAAGACGCAGTTTGGGTACAGGTGTGGCATGAGCGAAGACCCGCGAGTCGACGAGCGCGCCCGCCTGCTTCCGGAAGAGGCCGCCGTCGGGAGTGACGATCCGCAAGCGCAGGCCGAGGTGATTCTCGCCGACTCCGACGAGCGCACCGAACACCCCGAGACCGGCGCCGAGGAGTCGACCCAGGTGGCCGACCGCTGACCGTCCGGTCAGGGGCGCTGCGCCGAGCCGCTCGATCGGAGCGGATCGAAGATCTTGGTTTCGAGTGCCTCCGCTTCAAGCGGGTGGGCGAGTAGGAAACCTTGGATCTCATCGACGTGCTGCGTGCGCAGGTAGTCCATTTGCGCTGGTGTCTCCACTCCTTCGGCGAGGGTCTTGAGGCCCAGGGCCTTGCCGAGTTGGACAAGAGCACGCACGAGCGACTCCGCTTCGATCGAGTCGAACATCGAGTCGGTGAAGCTGCGGTCGATCTTGAGACAGTCGACGGGGAACTTCTGGAGATAGGCGAGGCTGGAGTATCCCGTCCCGAAGTCATCGACGGCGACGTGCACGCCGAGACACTTCAGTTCGCGGAGGCGGGCTGCAGTGGCGTCGACGTTGCGCATCAGGGCAGTCTCGGTCACTTCGAGAGTGAGCGCGCTCGGGTCGAGTCCGCTTGCCTCGAGGGCCTCGCGGACATGGGCGACGACGACCTGGCGGTCCAGCTGACGTGCGGAGACGTTCACCGAGACTGACAGATTGCTGCCGCGTGCTCGCCATTGCGCCATCTGCTGACATGCCTCGTGCAGCACCCAGCGTCCGACGTCGATGATCTGGCCGCTCGATTCGAGCAGCGGAATGAATTCGTCGGGCTGAATTCGTCCCCTGGTCGGATGATCCCAACGAAGCAGCGCCTCCGCGCCGACAACGGAGAGGTCGTCGAGGTTGTAGATCGGCTGGTAGGCGAGCTGGAATTGGCCGCCCTCCAACGCCGAGCGCAGATCGAATTCGAGTTCGTCGTGACGCTGAACTTCAGTGTCCATCTCCGGCCGAAACACCTCGTAGCAATTCTTGCCGGCGGCCTTGGCTTGGTACAGCGCCACGTCGGCCTCGTGCAACAGCTGCTCCGGAGTGTCCCGATGCCCGAGCGCTATCCCGACGCTGGCGGTGATCAGCACGGGATGCGCAGCGCCATCGAGGTCGAACGGCTGACGGAAGACGTCCAGCAGGCGCTCGGCGACCGTCTCCGGCGCACCGGTCACCGAGACGTCGTCGAGCAGGATCACGAACTCGTCGCCGCCCATCCGGCCTATCGTGTCCGCCTCGCGCAGGCCGGTGGTCATTCGGGCTGCGGCCGCCTCCAGCAGTTTGTCGCCGACGCCGTGGCCCAAGGTGTCGTTGATTTTCTTGAAGCCGTCGAGATCCACATACAGCACCGCGCCCACGATGTCGGAGCGCAGATTGCGCGCCAGCAGATGCTCGATCCGGTCCATGATCAACGCACGGTTGGGCAATCCCGTCAGCGCGTCATGCAGAGCCTGATGACGCAGCTCGTCGGTCTTGGCGCTCACCAGCGCCAACGCTCGCCGCCGTCCGGTGGCCAAGACGAACATCAGCACGGCCAAGACGACGCTGAGCAGGATCCCGCCGATCAGGACGACCAGCGCGGTGCGGCTGGCGGAAACCCCGACTGCGGGGTTGGCCCCGTAGGTGCGCACCGTCCACCCGTTGTGCAGGTCGGTGGTGCTGCTTCGCGCGCTAGGGGGGACCGTGCCGCTGCGGAAGTCGGCGTGGGAGGCGCCTGACGCGTAGGTGAACCGCACCGCGAGGTTCGGATGGGCCGCCAGCGCCCGCGCCAAGACCACCTTCGGCACGACCTCGGTGCCGACCCACGATAGGAACGCCGCACGGCGGCCGGCCACTGTCGAGGGCGTGACTCCGCCTCGATACACCGGGGTGCGCACCGCGAGAAACGTCGAGGCCCCAAACCCGAAGGGTATGTAGTCTGGACGCCCGGTGTCCACGCTCGCCAGGCTCAAAGCGGTCGAATTTCCGGCGCAGACGTCAAATCCGGGCGCGCTCGCCACTAGACCCGGGCGGGCAAAGACGACCCTGGTGAAGCAATAGAAGGGCCTAACGCCAGCCGGAATGACGCGAAATGACCCGTTCGGCGCTGTCGCGGCGGCGTACGCAGCCAACTTGGCCCGGGGAACGACGACGACCTGTCCCAACCCGAGCAATTCTGGATACCGTCGGAAGGCCTGTACCGCGGTTTGCCAGCCGGCCAAATCGGCTTCGGTGGGCTCAGGGTTGTCGGCAATGAATGCGGACGCGGCGTAGATGAGGTCTTCTTCATGCTGGATCGCCAACTGCAACGTCGAGGCAACCTGCGCCGATGCGGTCCTGAACGTCACTCGCGCGTCGTCGGTTTGCCGGTCGGCGATCGCTCTCGCGGCCAACACCGCACCAGCGCTGCCAATCATCATCACGGAGACAGCAACGGCGATGCAGAGCCGCAACGCTGAGTGGGGTTGCCGGACCGACGTCCCACCAGCAGTGGCCCGGGTCGCAGAATGAAACATGAGGCCTCCGTCAGGTCGCGCACGGTGGCTCAGCTTCCCCCGAGGGCCAGGCCCATCGACGTGATCCTACCTCAGCTGGCTATTTCCTAACACATATATAACATAACCAGGCGTCCGGGCGAGATCAGACCGGACGGTTCTTCGGCGTTGAGCGGGCGACGAGTGCCGGGTCGCGGGAGACCACGTCGCCAAGCGCCTTATCGATCAGCGCGAGCGCGTCGGGCGGAATCGTCACGCCCGCCGCCTGCACGTTCTCCGCCACCTGCTCCGGCCGGGACGCCCCGATCAGGGCCGCGGCCACGTTGTCGTTCTGCAACACCCAGGCCACCGCCAGCTGCGCCATCGACAGGCCGAGATCGGCCGCAATCGGCGCCAGCTGCTGCACCCGGCCGAGCACGTCGTCGTTCAGCCAGCGGCTGATCATGTTCGCGCCGCCCTTGTCGTCGGTCGCGCGCGAGCCGGGCGGCAACTCGGCGCCCGGCTTGTACTTGCCGGAGAGGACGCCCTGCGCGATGGGCGACCACACGATCTGGCTGATGCCGAGCTCTGCGCAGGTCGGCACGACCTCGTCCTCGATGATCCGCCAGAGCATCGAGTACTGCGGCTGGCTGGAGACCAATGAGACCCCGAGGTCGACGGCCAGCGCGTGGCCGGCGCGGATCTGTTTCGGGGTCCACTCGCTGACGCCGATGTAGAGCGCCTTGCCGGCTCGCACGACGTCGGCGAACGCCTGCATCGTCTCCTCGAGCGGGGTGAACGAGTCGTAGCGGTGCGCCTGGTAGAGGTCGACGTGATTCATCTGCAGCCGCCGCAGCGAGCCGTCGATGCCCTCGAGGATGTGCTTGCGCGACAGGCCGGTGTCGTTTTTGCCTTTGGGGTCGGGCCCGACCGGCCAGTAGACCTTTGTGAAGATCTCCAGCGACTCGCGCCGCTCGCCCTTCAGCGCGGCGCCGAGAACCTCTTCGGCCTTGCCGTTGGCGTAGACGTCGGCGGTGTCGAACGTCGTGATGCCATTGTCGAGAGCGGCGCGCACGCATTGGGTCGCGACGTCGTTCTCGACCTGCGAGCCGTGCGTCAGCCAGTTGCCGTAGGTGATCTCCGAGATCTGCAGGCCGCTGTTGCCGAGGTGGCGAAATTCCATGGCTCCACTCTGCCACCGATGATTCGTAACGTGCTTGACACGTTGCACAGGCAGGTTGTGCGTCATGTCGATGACCATGCCTGTTCTCGAGGACCCGACGCGGCACTACGGCAGCAAGGTGGCCGCCGTCGAGCCCGGGGGCACCGACTACATCCCGATCGTCGAGCGGCACGGTTCGCCGCTGCAGCTGCTGTGGACTTGGACCTCGCCGAACATGGAGTTCGCGACGGTCGGCGTCGGGATTCTCGGCCCGCTGTACTTCGGGCTGTCGTTCTGGGAGTCGTTCCTCGCGATCATCCTCGGCACCGCGGTCGGCGCCGGCGCGCAGGGCGTGCTGTCCACCTGGGGCCCCAGGCACGGCGTGCCGCAGATGGTGCTCAGCCGCAGCGGCTTCGGCTTCCTGGGCAACATCTTGCCGGCCGGGCTCAACACCGTGGTCGCGGGCGTCGGCTGGTTCGCGGTCAACAGCATCAGCGGCGCGCTGGCGCTGCACGCGCTGGTCAGCGGCTTGCCCAAGGCGCTGTGCCTGGTGCTCGTCGTGCTGGCCGAGCTGTTGGTCGCGTTCTTCGGCCACAACCTGGTGCAGGCCTTCGAGCGCTACGCGTTCCCGGTGCTGACGGTCATCTTCGTCATCGTCAGCATCTGGGTGTTGACGAAGGCGCACCCGGGTGGCGGCCACAAGACGATCCCCGGCGGGTTCCTGATCATGCTGGGCGCGACCTTCGGCTACGCGGCCGGCTGGAACCCTTACGCCGCCGACTACACCCGCTACCTCCCGCCGAACGTCAAACCGGGGTCGGTCGCGCTGTGGTCCGGTTTGGGCGTGTTCGGCTCCTGCGTGCTGCTGGAGACGGCCGGCGCGGCGGTCGTGACTGCCGGCAAGACGGCCTTCGACCCCTCGTCGTTCACCGACCTGGTGCCCACCTGGCTCGGCAAGCTGACGCTCGTGGCGGTCGTGCTCGGCGCGATCTCGGCGAACGCGCTGAACATGTACTCCGGGTCGATCTCGTTCATGGCCATCGGCGTGAAGCTGCCGACTCAGGGCGCACGGGCCGCGGTGGCCCTCGTGCTCAGCCTGATCGGCCTCGCGGTCGCCTTTCCCGGCATCAAGAACGCCGGCGCCAACTATGAGGCCTTCCTGCTGATCATCTCGTACTGGATCGGGCCCTGGCTCGGCGTCGTGCTGCTCGATCGGCTGCTGCGCCGGGGCACCGGCATCCAGGCGCTGATTGGCGACCGGCGCTATCAGAACTGGGCCGGCCCGATCGCCATGCTCGTCGGCGGCGTGGTCTCGATCTGGCTTTTCTCGAACCAGACGAAGTACGTCGGCGTGCTCGTGAAGCACGTCCCGGCCCTGGGCGACCTGACCTTCGAGGTCGGCTTCCTTTTCGCCGCGGTCCTGTACGGAGTGTTGTTCACCGTGTTGCGCCCGCAGCTCGGGCCGCCGCACGAGGAGATCGCCGTACCGCCGGAGCTCTTGGCGCGGTGAGCGCGGACGACGAAGCCGCCTGGCTGGCGATCGCCGTCGAGGAGGCGCGCGCCGGCTTGGCGGAAGGCGGCGTGCCGATCGGCGGGGCGTTGATCGGTCCGGACGGCGCGGTGCTGGGCCGCGGCCGCAACCGCCGGGTGCAGGACGGCGACCCGTCCATGCACGGCGAGACCGCGGCCTTCAAAGCGGCGGGCCGGCAGCCGTCCTACCGGGGCACGACGATGGTCACCACGCTGTCGCCGTGCTGGTACTGCAGCGGGCTGATCCGGCAGTTCGGCATCTCGCGCGTGGTGATCGGCGAGGCCCGGACGTTCGTCGGCGGCCACGACTGGCTGGCCGAGAACGGCGTCGAGGTCGTGCTGCTCGACGATCCCGGCTGCCTGCAGATGATGACCGACTTCATTGCCGCATACCCAGAGGTATGGAACGAGGACATCGGAGTCGAGTAGATGGCACACGTACCGGTTGTCGACATGCGTCCCTGGCTGGACGGGACGGATCGCGCCGGCGTCGCGGCGCAAGTGGACGCGGCGCTGATCGACGTCGGGTTCTTCCTGGTCACCGGGCACGGGGTCGACCTCGACGCCCGCGCCCGGCTGCGTGCCGCTGCGCGGGAGTTCTTCGCGCTGCCGGCGGCTGCCAAGACGCCCTATGCGGTGACCGTCGCCGGCCGCGGCTGGCTGCCGCCGGGTGTCGAGGCCAACGGCTACGCCGAGGGCGCCGAGACGCCGCCCGACCTCAAGGAGTCCTTCTCGGTCGGCGCCGACGACGCGACGAGCCCGCTCGACGGCTACTGGTTCCAGCGCAACGTCTATCCGAGCGAGGTGCCGGCGCTCGAGCCGGCGGTGACGGCCTACCTGGCGACGATGAAGGCGCTCGCCGACGAGCTGCTCAGGCTGTGCGCCGCCGCGCTGGCGCTGCCGGCGGACTTCTTCACCGCGCACACCGCACGCGCCACGCACACGTTGAACCTCAACTGGTACCCGCCGATGGGCGTCGTCGGCGCGCCCGCCGACGGGCAGTACCGGATCGGCCCGCACACCGACTTCGGCACGGTGACGGTGCTGGATCGCGAGCCCGGCCGCGGCGGGCTGCAGGTGTGGACGGCGGCCGACGGCTGGCAGGACGCGCCGTACGTCGAGAACTCGTTCACGATCAACGCCGGCGACCTGCTCGCCCGGTGGAGCGGCGACCGGTGGAAGTCCAACCGGCACCGGGTGCTGCCGCCGCAGGCCGACTCGCCGGACGAGGACCTCCTCTCGCTCGTCTACTTCTACGAGGCGGACGCCGACACGGTCGTCGAGGCGCTGACGCCGCCGATCGGCCGGCCGAACAGCCATCCGCCGGTGCGCGCCGCCGACTTCCTGCGCGAGCGGCTGGACGCCATCACCGTCGGCTGAGGCGATTCAGCGGGCTGCGGCGAGATTGGTCTCGAGCGCCAGCAGCTCGGCCGAGCGCAGCCGCTGCTCGATCGACGGCGACTGCAGCGCCACGATCAGCTCGTCCGCGCCGGTGCGTTCGGCGAAGCCGGCGACGAACTCGCGCACGTCGTCCGGCCGGCCGACGGCCGAGTAGGTGACCATCTGCTGGATCTGCAGACCCTCCGGCGCGGCGAGCACCGCGTCGGCCTGCTCGTCGGTGAGCCGAACCCCGGGCCGTGCGAAGGCGCGGACCCGAGCGCGCTTGGCCTGCTGGAACTGCTGCGCGGCGTCCTCGGCGGTGTCGGCGGCGATGACGTTGAGGGCGGCGAGCAGGTAGGGCCGATCGAGTTGCTCGGACGGCCGGAAGTTCGCGCGGTAGGTCTCGATCGCCGCGTTCAGCGCGGCCGGCGCGAAGTGCGACGCGAACGCGAACGGCAGGCCGAACACCGCCGCGAGCTGAGCGCCGAACAAGGACGAGCCAAGGATGTGCAGCGGCACCCGGGTGCCCCGCCCGGGATAGGCGTAGACGCCTGGCACCCGGGTCTCGTCGCCGAGATAGGCCTGCAGTTCGAGCACGTCGTCGGGGAAGCGGTCCGCGGCCGTGTCGTCGCGGCGCAGCGCGTACATGGTGTTGCGATCTGAGCCGGGCGCCCGCCCGAGCGCGAGGTCGATGCGCCCGGGGTGCAGCTCGGCCAGCGTGCCGAACTGCTCGGCGATCACGAGCGGGGAGTGGTTAGGCAGCATCACGCCGCCCGCGCCGAGCCGGATCGTCGAGGTGTGGGCGGCGATGTGCGCGATCAGCACGCTCGTCGCGGACGAGGCGATGCGGGCCATGTTGTGGTGCTCGGCGTACCAGATGCGTCGGTAGCCGGCGTCCTCGGCGAGCCGGGCGAGCGCGACGCTGCCGGCGAAGCTGTCCGCGACCGGCTCACCGGCGCGCACCGGCGCGAGGTCGACGAGGGACAGCGGGACGGACATGCGGCTCCTCGAAGACGGTGTGCAGGAACAACCCCGGGGCGCCGCCCGGACATTCCGCAACCGCGACCCACATCTCTTCTGCTTCCCACACGCATCGGTTGAAGTCGATCACTGAAATCGACCACGCCGGGTGGGAAGGCGGGTCCGACAGGCGGGTCGACAGCGGCGGCGGGCGGGCCTCGGTCTCGGCCGCGGCGCGCTGGCGCGACAATAGCTCTCGTGACCCGTTCCGCGGTCGGGCTGCGCTCTGAGCGCGGACCCCTCCTTCTCGCGCTGCTGCTGTCGCTGGCCCTGGTCGCGCTGGACTCCACCATCATCGCCACGGCCGTGCCGTCGATCGTGTCGAGCATCGGCGGGTTCGCGCAGTTCCCGTGGCTGTTCTCGATCTACCTGCTGGCGCAGGCGGTGACCGTGCCCGTCTACGGCAAGCTCGCCGACCTGTTCGGCCGCAAGCCGGTGATCCTCTTCGGCATCGCCGCGTTCCTGGCCGGCTCCGTGGCGGCCGGCCTCGCCTGGAGCATGACGGCGCTGATCGTGTTCCGAGCCGTCCAGGGCTTCGGCGCGGGTGCGATCCAGCCGATGACGATGACGATCGTCGGCGACATCTACAGCGTCGAGGAGCGCGCCAAGGTGCAGGGCTACCTCGCCAGCGTGTGGGGCATCGCCGCCGTCGTCGGGCCGACCCTCGGCGGCATCTTCTCCGAGTACGTGTCCTGGCGATGGATTTTCTTCGTCAACATCCCGGTCTGCCTGCTCGCCGGCTGGATGATCGCCACGAAGTTCAAGGAGAAGGTGAGTCGGGGCAAGCCGCGCATCGACTATCGCGGCGCTGCGCTGATGGTCGCCGGGTTGAGTCTGGTCATCCTCGGGCTGCTCGAAGGCGGTCAGGCCTGGTCGTGGTCGTCGCCCACCAGCGTCGCCGTGCTCGGCGTGGGCGCGGCGCTGCTGGTGGTGTTCGTGCTGGCCGAACGCCGCGTCGCCGAGCCGATGGTGCCGCTGTGGGTGTTCCGTCGCCGGCTGCTCGCGACGACCAGTCTCGTCGCGTTCGGCGTCGGCGCGGTGGTGCTCGGGCTCACCAGCTACGTGCCGACGTTCGTGCAGGACGTGCTGGGGCACGGTCCGCTCGTCGCCGGGTTCGCGCTGGCGACCCTCACGGTCGGCTGGCCGCTGACCGCGTCGTTCGCCGGCCGGCTCTACACCCGCGTCGGCGTCCGGGCGTGCGGGTTGATCGGCGGCGCGCTGGTCATCGCCGGCGCCGCCATGCTGCTGCTGCTCGGCCGGTCGTCCTCGGTCGTAGAGGTGGGCGCCTTCTGCTTCGTGATCGGCGCCGGCCTGGGCATCGTGGCCGCGCCGACGCTGATCGCCGCGCAGTCGACTGTCGAGTGGCACGAACGTGGCGTCGTCACCGGGATGAACATGTTCGCCCGCTCGCTCGGCAGCGCGCTCGGGGTCGCGGCGTTCGGCGCCGTCGCCAACAGCCTGCTGGGCTCGTCGGCGGGTTCGGCGCACCACGACCCGGCGCGGCTGAACCACGCCGTGCACTACGTCTTCCTCGCCGTGCTGGCGATGGCCGTGCTGATGACGATCGCGGTCCGGCTGATGCCGCGCGTCCGGCTCGGCGGACCGCCGGCGACTGCGACGCCGGGGGCTGCCCCGCCGGAGGCTGCTGCGACGCCGGAGGCTGCTGCGACGCCGGAGGCTGCCGCGACATCGGGGGCGCAGGCGGGGGAGCGCGCGCTGGCGGTCCCGGCGCGGCCGGCAGGCGTCCCCGCCGCTTCGCCCGGCGACAGGTGACCGCCGCCGAGGTCCCGCCAAAGCCGGCCGAGGGCCGCAGCCTGCAGCTGATCACGACCGTCCTCGCCATTGCGTGCGGGTTGACCGTCGCGAACGTGTACTACGCGCAGCCGCTGTTGTCGTTGCTGTCGAAGTCCTTCCACGTGAGTGAGGGCTCGGCCACGGTCGTTGTCACGCTCACCCAGATCGGCTACGCGCTCGGGCTGTTGCTGCTGCTGCCGGTCGGCGATTTGGTCGAGAACCGGATGCTCGTCGTGCGCACGCTGGTCGTCACCGCGCTCGCACTGGTCGCGGCCGGGGCGTCGCCAGTTTTCGGGGTTTTCGCCGCGGTGTCGGTCGTCGTCGGCGTGACATCGGTGGTGGCGCAGATTCTGGTGCCGCTGGCTGCGCACCTCGCGCCGCAGGGCCACGAGGGCCGCTACGTCGGACGCGTCATGAGCGGACTGCTGCTCGGCATCCTGCTGGCGCGGACGCTGTCGAGCCTGGTCGCCGAGGCGCTTGGATGGCGGGCCGTCTTCTTCATCTCGGCCGGGCTGATGGCGGTGCTCGGACTGGTGCTGCGGAGCATGTTGCCCGCGCGACGCCCGGACCATACCCAGGGGTATCGCAGCCTGCTCGCGACCGTCGTCGAGCTGGCGCGCACCGAACCAGTGCTGCGCCGGCTCGCGCTGTGCCAGGCGACGATGTTCGGGGCGTTCAGCGCCTACTGGACCGCCATCGCCTATGAGTTGGTCGACCGGCACGGCTTCAGCCAGGACGAGATCGGCCTGTTCGCCCTCGTCGGCGCCGCCGGCGCGGCAGCCGCGCCGGTCGGCGGAATGCTGGCCGACCGCGGCTACGGCAGGATCGCCCGCGCGGGCGCGTTCGTGCTCGCCGCCGGCGCGATGGCCCTCGCCGGGCTAGGCGCGTCCAGCGTCGTGCTGCTCGCCGTCGGCGGCGTCGCGCTCGACTTCGCCGTCCAGTGCCATCAGGTGATGAGCCAGCAGGTCATCTACGCGCTGCGGCCGGCCGCGCGGGCCCGGATCAACACCGTCTACATGACGACCGTCTTCGTCGGCGGCGCGATCTCCTCCGCAGCGGCGGGCGCGCTGCATGACGCCTACGGGTGGTCCGGGGTGATGGTGTACGCGGCGGCGCTGCCCGTCGGCGGACTGCTGCTGTGGGCGACCGGCCGGACGACTGCGCCAGCCGGGTCCGATCACCGCGCTGGCGAGCCCGCCCGGTGATCGCCGGCGGCTATTTGTCGATGATCGGCGGCAACGCGAGGATCAGGATTGTCGACCAGATGACGTGCGTCAGCATCGAGGCGAGGATGCCGCCGGACGCGCGGCGCTGCAGGGCGAACAGCGTGCCCATCAACAGCGCGGCGAACACCAGCATCGGGTTCTGGGTGGCGATCGTGACCAGCGTGTAGATGACCGTCGAGATGAGCACGGGGTGGCGTCGGCCGATCGCGGCGAACAGCGCGCCGCGGAAGAACACCTCTTCGGCGATGCCGTTCGCGAGGGCCAGCACGGTGACGATCGCGAGGTTGCCCTGCGTCGCGTGCGCCAGCACGTGCGAGGTGAAGACCCGAAGCGGCTCGATCTCGCGCACGATCAGCGCGCCGACGACGAAGACCGCGCCGGCAGCCAAGCCCAAAGCGATCGGCGTGACGATCGGGCGCCGCAACGCGCCGCGGAACGGGATGTAGCCGAGGTGCAGCGGCCCGGACAGCAAGCCGCCGATAACCCAGACGACCGCGACTGCGGCGGTGATCGGGTAGAACGCGGCGTCGCCGGGGTCGGTGGCGAGCGAGAAGCCGAGCAGGGTGGTGCCCACCGCGATCGTGACGGCCGAGACGATCCGGCGCCGCCGGAACGCGCTGTCGGGCTGGTGGTGGTCGCGCGGAACCTGCTCGATCAACGCGTGCTCGACCAGTCGCTGCACCCGGCCGACCACGCCGCCGCGAACCCGGCCGTCGACTGTCGAGTTCGTCACTCGGCAGCCGCCTTTCGGTCGGCCAGCGCCTGCCGGACGGCGTCGTCGTAACCCAAGGTCGAGCCCGGGACGATCTTCTCGATGGACCGGTCGTGCACGACGACTTCGTTGATCATCGAGTCGACCAGGTTCCGCGCGGTGGCGAGGTCGACGTCGGTGACCAACGCCAGCCAGGCCGAGGACAGCCGTGGCGACAGCAGCGGGACGTTGACCGTCGGCAGCCGGCGTTTGCCCTGCACCTTCGCCGCGCGCCGCAGCATGGCGAGGTAGCTGAGCACCTCGGGGCCGCCGACCTCGAACGTCTTGCCGATCGCGTCCGGATGGTCGAGCACGCCGACCAGGTAGCGGACGACGTCGACCAACGCGATCGGCTGGGTGCGGGTCTTCACCCAGCGGGGTGTCAGCATCGCCGGCAGATGGTCGACGAGCTGCCGGGTGATCTCCCAGGAGATGCCGCCGTGCCCGATGACGACTGCCGCGCGCAGCGTGGTGACTGGCACGCCGGCCTCGCCGAGCAGCGTCTCGACTTCGCGGCGGGAGCGCAGATGTGGCGAGAGGTTCTCGTCGTCTGCGCCCAGTCCGCCCAGGTAGATGATCTGCCGGACCTCCGCCGCGGCGGCTGCCGCGCCGAAGTTGCGCGCCGCCTGCGCGTCTTTGTCCTCGAAATCGGCGGAGTCGAGCGAGTGGACGAAGTAGTAGGCGGCGTGCGTGCCGGCGAGCGCGGCGTCCAACGAGGCGCGGTCCTCGACGTCGCCGGCCACCGGGGTGCCCGCGCCGTCGTATCGCTCCGGGTGGCGGGTCATCGCCCGCACGTCGTGGCCGTCCTGCGCCAGCGCCGTGCACACGTGCGAGCCGACGAAGCCGGACGCGCCCGTGACCAACACCGTTGCCGCCATGTGCTGAAGCCTTCCCCAACGCAGCGCCGGGCTATGCCACGGCCCCCCGCGCGTCACGTCGCAGCACCTGCAGCAGCTCCTCATACGGGCCGACGAGGTAGGCCTGGTCGCCGCCGGCGAAGCGGGTGTCCCGTCTAGGCGGGTATTCCAGCCGCGCGCCGCCGGCCCGGCTGATCGCGATGACCCGGATCCGCGCGGACAGCTCGGACATCGTCTTCCCGTTCAGCCCGCCCTCCGGCGCGACGGTCAGCACGCCCATCAGCATCGGCAGGTCGTCGATGTAGAACGTGGTGCGGATGTCCAGGCCGAGGGCGGCGCCGACGAACCAGGGGGCGGCCAGCGCGGCGGTCGAGCGGACGAAGTGGAAGTCGAAGCTCGTCTCGATCGTCTCGGCGAGGTCGCGGTCGAACACCCGCAGCACCACCGGCACCTCGGTTCGCCGCTCGCCGAGCATGTCGTCCACCCCGAGCCCGGTCTCGATGTTGGCCAGGTCGCTGCTCGTCAGGACGGCCACTGCCCGCGCGCGCTGCAGGTTCACCGCGTCCAGGCTGGCCGGAACCGTCGAGTCGCCGAACACGATCGGCACGCCGAGCGCGCGGGCGCGGGCCAGGAAGCGGTTGTCCTCGTCGCGCTCGAGCACGACGACTGGTTGGTGCGCGGCGATGAGGTGCTCGAGCACCCGCAGACCGACCGAGCCGAGGCCGACCACGATGACGTGGTTGGTCATCCGGGTCGCGAGCTGGCGGCCGAGTGATTGCGCGATCCGCCGGCTGACGAGCAGGTTGGTCAACATGGCGTAGACGACGGTCACCAACGTCGCGCCGAGGATCATCAGGGCGATCGCCCAGATCCGCAGCCAGGTCGACTGGTTGCCGAAGTAGAAGTCGCCGAAACCCACTGTCGTCAGCGTCTCGGTCGTGAAGTAGGCGGCGTCGAGCGTGCTCATGTGCCCGCCTTGGACGGTGCGGTAGCCGATTCGCAGCAGCACGATCGACCACACCGCGACGACCAGCAGCGCGGTCAGCGTCATCCGCAGCTGGCGTTCCGAGGATGCGACGAAGCTGCTGATGTAGCGGCGCAGCAGGCTCGGCCGGTGTCGCCGACGGACGCGGACTGGCGGCTCGTCGGTCTCGAGCAGACCACGGGCGGCGAGGTCGTCGGACGTGCTGATCACGAAGACCCGGTCGCCGACCTGCACCGCCAGATCACGTCCGGGGCACACGACCAGCTCGCTGCCGTCGGCCGGCACCACCGCCACCGGGGCCAGGTCGTCGAACAGCGTGCGCAAGGTCCCGGCGCGCCGGGCCTGGATCTCGCGCAGCACGAAGGGCTCGCCGCCGATGGACAGCGGCCGGCTGCGCAGGTCGATGCACGCCTCGGCCAGCGTGGGGGCGGCGATGCTCGCGACGTCGAGCACGCTGGCCGGCCCGGTCACCCGGCCGACGGCGCGGCCGACGGCCTCGTTGCCCAGCTGGACGACGATCCGCAGGTCTGCGCGCAACCGTTGGGCCAGCAACGCGATCTCGAGGTTGACGAGGTCGGAGTCGTCGATGCAGATGAGCGCGGCGGCGCCGGCCAGCCCGGCGGCCTCGAGCTCGGTCGCGCGACGTCCGCTGGCCGCCAGGTGCACAGCGCCGAGCCGGTCGGCGAGGCGCACCAGCCGCGGCTCGGCGTCGTCGTCGACGACCACGACCCGCTCGCCGGCGATGCGCAGCTGCTCCACGATGCGCATGCCGACGTCCTGCAGGCCGCAGACCACGACGTGCCCGCGCCACTCTGTCATCGGCGGCAGGGTCCTCGGCGGCGCGCCCTCGTCCGTCACCGCGGCATCCTCGCAAGGGGCGCGTTTCGCCCTCGTTTCCGCCGTCCGCCATGCTCCTTCAGTGACGTCCGCGCAGCATGCCGACGAACCCGCCCTCCTGCCCGCGCCGCCGCCTGAGCTACCGGCGCCCTACCGCACCGACGCACGGCTCGCCATGCAGCAGGAGGCGCGCCGGTTCACCGCCGAGCAAGTCAAGCCGATCGCCGACGAGTACGACCCGGACAAGCGCGAGATGCCGCGCAGCCTGCTCGACGAGCTGGGCGCGCGAGGCTACTTCGGCATCATGATCGACCGCGCGCACGGCGGGCTCGGCGGCGGCGTTTTCGAGTACACGATGATCGCCGAAGAGCTGGCCCGCGGCTGGCTGAGCGTCGCCAGCATCATCGCCCGCGGGCAGGGCCTCGGCACGGAGTTTCCCGACGACGCCAAGCGTGCGGAGCTCCTGCGCCGCAGCGCCCGCGGCCGCTGGATCGGGGCCGCGGGGTTCAGCGAGCCCGACGCCGGCTCCGACCTCGCCGCCGTCAGCACCCGCGCGGAGCTCGACGGCGACAGCTACGTCATCACCGGCCACAAGCGCTGGATCGGCAACGCCAAGGCCGCCGACTTCATCCAGCTGCTCTGCCGCACCAGCGACCCGGAGCCGGGAGAGAAGCGCTCGGCCGGGCTGGCCACGATCATCCTGGAGAAAGAACGCGACGCGTTCCCGCCGGGGCTCACCGGCACGCCGATCGACAAGATCGGCTACCACGGGTTCCTGACCTGGGATCTCGTCTTCGACGGCGTGCGGGCGCCGGCGGCTAACCTCGTCACCGATTCCGGCGCGTTCCGCGACACCCAGAAATGGTTGAACATCGCCCGGGTGCACACGGCGGCGCGAGCGGTTGGGCTGGCCCGCGCCGCGGTCGAGGACTCGGTGCTCTACCTGCAGGAACGCGAGCAGTTCGGCCACCCGATCGGCGACTTCCAGGCGCTGCGGTTCACCCTCGCGTCGATGGCCGCGCGCGTCGAGCAGGCCCGCGCGTTCTACCGGCAGGTGGCGCACCTGCTCGACTGCGGCCAACCGTGCGAGCGCGAGTCGGCGATGGCCAAGCTCGTCGCCACCGAGATGGCCGTCGATGTCACCGGCGACGCCATGCAGCTGCACGGCGGCAACGGCTACACCACCGAGCGGCAGGTCGAGCGCTACTGGCGCGACGCCCGACTGACCACGATCTTCGAGGGCACCAGCCAGATCCAGCAGAAGATCATCGCGGATTCGCTGCTGCCGCGCAGCCCGCTGAGTTGACCTCGAGCTGACGGCGCTGACTTGAGCTGACGGCGCCGGTTCGGGCAGGGTGGGCGAATGGCTCTCCTGTCCACCGGCAAGCTCGGTCTCGTCCTGGCCGCCACCGGCGCCGCGCACTTCGCCGCGCCCGAGGCGTTCGAGAACATCACCCGTCAGGTGTTTCCGGACGACACCCGCACGTGGGTCTATCGCAACGGCTTCACCGAGACCGCGCTGGGTGTCGCGACGATGCTGCCGCTGACCCGCAAGTTCGGCCTGGCCGGCCTGCTCGGCTATGCCGGGTGGTTGGGCTACCGGGCGGTCGGCTCGTCCTGACGCAGGCGGTCGGTGCGGCTCGGCGAATGCACTCCGCGCCCTGGCCCGCTGGGCTGCGTACCTCCTGGCACGGACGGCAGGCCGGCGCGCCGCCACGACGCGAAGCCGCCGACGACGTCGGTCGCCGGCACGCCGATCGAGTTGAGCGCGTCCGCGGCGAGCGAGGACGTGTAGCCCTCCGCGCAGATGACGATCCAGCGCTGCCCCGGAACGGCCTCGTCCACCCGCGCCGCGCAGGCCGGGTCCAACCGCCACTCCAGGTGGTTGCGCTCGACGATCAGCGCGCCTGGCACTTCGCCTTCCTCACGCCGCTGCCATTCCGGCCGGATGTCGACCAGTCGTGCGCCTGCGCTGACCGCCTGCCCGACGTCGCCCGGCTCGAGCCGCGCGAGCCGCGACCGCGCGTCGGCCAGGAGTTCCTCGACTGAGCCGTAGGTCACGACGCGGCCAGCGGCCGCGCTGTCTGCTGACGCGCCGGGGGCGCGAACTCGGGCTCCGGGTCCTCGGTGGCCAGCGAGGTGATCGTCTCCAGCTTGCCGTCGGCGAGGTCGTAGTAGGTCATGGTCGTCAGCGGCGGCGAATACGCGTGCACGCTGACCGCAGGGGCGTCGGAGACGTTGCGCACGTCGTGAACGTAATGCGCGCCGAAGCCGACGCTGTTGCCCGCCGTCCGCTCGTGTTCGCGCAGCAGCCCGCCGCCGGCGACCGCCTCGGTGAGCGTCCCGGACAGCACGGTGAACGAGCCCGCCGAGCCGCCATGGTCGTGCAACTGCGTGCCCTGGGTCGGCAACCAGCTGATCAACCAGATGTCGACGCGACGGTCGCGGTAGATGCGCTGATGCCAGCGCTCGTCTTCGTCGTACTCGACGAACGGGTACTGGCCGCCAGCGACTTCGTCGGCGTAGAAGCGAGTGAATTCGATGAGTTGCAGGGGGCCGAAGAACAGGCTCTGTGCGCGGCGCAACGGGGCTCCAGGTGCTCGGGACGGCGGGGGCGGAGGTGTCAGTGGCTTTGACACGCCGCGGGTCGCCCGAGGTGGATCACGGCGCAAGCATGCCGCACAAAGCAGGCGTTGTCTAGTTGCCGACTAGACAACGCGCTGGACGTCGCGGGTCAGGCCCCGGCCATCCGGGTGCGACGCCAGCCCTCGCGGGCTTCGATGCGGCCGAGCTCCTCGGCCAGCCAAGCCGGCGTGGGCGGGCGCTTCGACGGCTCGGGCGACATCGCCCAGGTCAACAGGTCGGACAGTTCGAGCGGGACGCCGGGCGCGACGATCGGTCGAACCGGGTTGCTGAGCATGCGGACGATCACTGCAGCGGCGGACTCGCCGGCGTACGCGCGAAACGCGGCCCGACCGGCGATGAGTTCGTACAGCGTCGAGGCCAGGCCGTAGACGTCGCTGGCTGGCGAGGGCGCTTCGCCTTCGAGCAGCTCCGGCGCCGTGTGGGGGGTGGTGATGTGCAGCGGCGCGTACCCGGTGCCGCTGCCCACCGTGACTGCCTCGTCGAAGCCGGCGATCACCGGCTCGCCCCACTCGGTCAGCAGGATGTTGGCCGGCCGGATGTCGCAGTGCAGCGCGCCGAACTGGTGCACGACCTCCACCGCGCCGGCCACCTTGATGCCGAGCGCGATCGCGTCTGGCAACGGGAAGCTGTTGTCGCGGTGCAGCAGATCCTCTGCCGAGTACGCGCAGCGCTCGAGCAACAGCGCGGGCCGGCCGTCATGCAGCGTCAGCGCTTGGTACATCGTGACGACGTTGGGGTGGGTGCCGGTGGCGGCGAGGATCGCGGCCTCGTAGCGCAGCTGGTCGTGCACCCAGTGGGCCGCGCTGTCGTCGGGGACTTTGAGGACGACGGACCGGTTCGCCTGCGGCTCGTGGGCCTCGTAGAGGCAGAAGCGTGTGCCCGCGCGCAGCAGGCGGGCGTCGGCGAACCGCGCGTCGAGGCCGGACCCCGACCACAAGCGCGCTGCCAACGCCATTTCGGCCTCCCGCCTCGAGCTCGCCGGCTGCGAACCCGCGCGCCGACCCCCGCCGACGTGCCGCCAGCCTACCTCACATGAGCTTTACCTAAGTGCATCTCGCTCTGGGAGTGTCGGCGGCCGCGTTCGGCCGATCATGGCACGACAGTGATCGGCCACACCGCGTCCTTGACAAGCCTGCCGGCCAGCGAGCCGACGAATCGCCGGCCCGACTGCGTCGACGCGCCGACCACGACGGCGTCCACCCGCAGCTCCGCGGCGACGGCGATCAGCTCGGTGTACGGGTTGCCACGGCGCAGCACGAACTCCGCGTCGATGGCGTTGCGCTTCATGCCGTGGTCCACCAGTTGCCGCAACTCTCGCGCGATGTCGTCCTGCGTCTGCAGCATCGCGCCGGCCGTCGCGGGGAACTGCGCGGCTGCTCCGCCCGTCGACTGGACGTAGACCGTGATGAGATGCGAGCCCTGCCGCCTGGCCAGCCCGGCCGCGTAGGCGGCCGCGCGCAGCGAAGTCTCTGTGCCGTCGACGCCCACGAGGATACGGGTGGGGCCGTCCGTGCCCAACTCGAAGCCCTTGTTGTCCACGCCGGGGATTCTGCCCTGGGTATCGTCCGGGGCAGCGGGGCGCGCAACGCGCCGCATCGAGCGGACGGCCCGCGGCGAGACGATCGAGACGATCGAGACGAGGTGGCATGACGAGCTTCGCCGCCGCCGCGCGCACCGATCGCGGCCGCGTCCGGGCCAGCAACGAGGACAGCGTGGTCGTCACCGACCGGCTCGCCGCCGTCGCCGACGGCCTCGGCGGCCATGCTGCCGGCGAGGTCGCGAGCGGCATCGCCGTCGAGCGGATGCGGGTGCTCGGCGAGCAGCCGCGGGTGGCGCCCGAGGACGTGCTGAGCGCCGTGGTCGAGGCAAACCGGCTGATCGTCGAGTCGGCGGCCCGCAACCTCGGTCAGGCGGGCATGGGCACGACGTTATGCGGCGTCGCGCTGGGCCAGGTCGGGGAGACCGACCAGTGCGTGGTCTTCAATGTGGGCGATTCGCGGGTCTACAACGTCCGCGACGGCGCGCTCGTCCAGCTGAGCGTCGACCACTCCGAGGTCGAGGAGTTGCGCGCGGCCGGGCAGCTCAGCGCCGAGGCGGCCGCCCGGTATCCGCGGCGCAACGTGATCACCCGCTGCCTGGGCAGCGATCCGAGCCCGACGCCGGATCTCTGGGTGTTCCCGCCGACCGACGGCGAGCGCTTCCTGGTCTGCTCCGACGGGCTGACCGGCGAGGTCGACGACGCCGCGATCGCGCAGTTGCTGCGCCAGCACGCCGAGCCCGAGCCTGCGGCGCACGCCCTGGTCGACGCCGCGCTCGCGGCCGGCGGCCGGGACAACATCGCCGTCGTCGTCGTCAACGTGTCGAGCTGATCGAGGCGGCGGCGGCCGCGTCGATCACGTCTTCCGGTCTGCGGGCCGCCGGACGAGGGCAATCGCGGCCGCAGGACCGGAAAACGCGATCGATTCGACGCCACGCCCCGGCCAGGGTGACCCGCCGCTACCTTGAGGCAATGCCTGGCGCCGACGACACCGGCCGGGTGGTCGCTCCCGCCGGGCTCACCGATCCGACGGATCTGCAGATCGTGACCGCGCTCGTCGCCGACGGCCGCAGCACGCTTAAGACGCTGGCCGGCGTCACCGGGCTGTCCGTGTCGGCGGTGCAGGCGCGGGTGCGCCGGCTCGAGGCGGCCGGCGTCGTCCGCGGCTACACCGCGCTGCTCGACCCCGAGGCCATCGGTCTGCCGCTCGCCGCGCTGATCGCGATCACCCCGCTCGATCCGGGCCAGCCCGACGACGCCCCGGAAGCGCTGGCCGACCTGCCAGAGATCGAGGCCTGCCATTCGGTGGCCGGCGACGACGCGTACGTGCTGTTCGTCCGGGTCGCCTCGCCCACCGAACTCGAAGAGCTCATCCGCGAGATCCGCCGCCGCGCGCACGTCTCGACCCGCACGACGGTTGTGTTGCAGACGTTCTTCGAACGCCGGGCAGCGCCGCGGCCAAAGACCAGTTGAGCGGACGAATCAGCGTGTTGACCCGCCTCAACCGGAATATTTCCGGTGAATAAGGCTGACCGACGCAAGAATGCCTAGTATCGTCGCGGACATGACTGCGTCGACCACGGACCCCCAGACCCTCCCCGCCGCCGATGTGCCCGCCGCCGATGTGCCCGCTGCTGATGTGACTGCCGCTGACGTCCACGCCATGATCGGCGCGCACATGCTCGCCGACGGCTATGACCTCGTGCTAGACCTCGAGGCATCGCATGGGTCGACGCTCGTCGACGCCCGCGACGGCGGCGAATACCTCGATCTGTTCACCTTCTTCGCATCGTCGGCCCTGGGCATGAACCACCCGGCGCTGACCAGCGCCGCGGCGCGCGCCGAACTCGCCGCCGCCGCGGTCAACAAGCCCAGCAACTCCGACGTCTACACCGTGCCCATGGCGCGCTTCGTCGACACGTTCGCCCGGGTGCTGGGCGACCCCCGCCTGCCGCACCTGTTCTTCATCGACGGCGGCGCGCTCGCCGTCGAGAACGCGCTCAAGGTCGCCTTCGACTGGAAGAGTCGTTGGAACGAGGCGCACGGCATCGATCCCGCGCTCGGCACCAAGGTGCTGCACCTGGCGAAGGCGTTCCACGGTCGCACCGGGTACACGATGAGCCTCACCAACACCGATCCGAACAAGGTCGCGCGGTTCCCGAAATTCGACTGGCCGCGCATTCCGTCGCCATCGGTGAATGGCAACGCCGACGTCGAGGCGGCGGAGCGCGAGACGCTCGCCGCCGCGCGGCGGGCGTTCGAGGCCAACCCGCACGACATCGCCTGCTTCATCGCCGAGCCCATCCAGGGCGAGGGCGGTGACAACCATTTCCGGCCGGAGTTCCTGCAGGGCATGCAGGCCCTGTGCCGGGAGTTCGACGCGCTGTTCGTCATGGACGAGGTGCAGACCGGCGTCGGGATGACCGGCACCACCTGGGCCTATCAGCAGCTCGGCGTCGAGCCGGACGTCGTCGCGTTCGGCAAGAAGGCGCAGGTCTGCGGGATCATGGCCGGCGGACGGGTCGACGAAGTTGCCGACAACGTCTTCGCGGTGTCCTCGCGGATCAACTCCACCTGGGGCGGCAATCTGACCGATATGGTCCGCGCCCGGCTGATTCTCGAGACGATCGAGCGGGACGCCTTGATCGAGCGCGCCGCCTCGATCGGCGCGCACCTGCAGCAGCAGCTGCGATCCTTGGCGCGCCGGCATCCGGTGGTCACCGAGGTCCGCGGCCGTGGGCTGATGTGCGCGTTCACGCTGCCGTCGGCGCACATCCGCGACGACCTCGTCGCCCGGCTGCGCGATGACGAGCGGGTGCTGGTGCTGGGCGCGGGTGAGCGCAGCCTGCGGGTGCGTCCCGCGCTCACCATCACCCTGGACGAGCTGGACCGTGGCCTCGCCGCGCTGGACCGGGCCCTGCCGTAGTCCCCTGACACCGGCGAGTCAGCGCGCGAGCAGCACCCGCGCGGCCCGCTCGATCTCGGCCTCGCCGAGCAGAACCAGGTTCGCGGCGTCGCCCAGCGGGACGAAGCTGTCCCGGCTCGCCACCCGGGCCAGCCGCCGTGACGGGTAGCCCGCCTCCACCAGCATCGCCAGCACGCCCTCGCCGACGCCGCCGCTGTGCCGCGTCTCGTCGGCCACCAGCACCCGCGTCGTGCCGGACACCGCCTCGAACAGGTTCGCGAAGCGCAGCGGCGTGATCCAGCGCAGGTCGACGACCTGCGCGGCGACGCCTTCGTCGACCAGCCGCTGGGCGACTCGCAGGCTCATCCGCACGCCGTTGCCAAAGGTGAGGATGGTGAGGTCGCTGCCGTTCGTGCCGAGGTCGTGGACGCGCGGCTCGCCGATCGGCGTGACGGCGTCGGGGGAGTACTCGCCCAGCCAGCCGCGGTCGCCGTCGGCATGCAGGTCGCGCTCGTGGTACAGCGCGATGGGCTCCAGGAACACGCCGACCTGGCCCGTCTCGGCGGCGGCGGCCAGCAGGCTGCGCAGCATCGGGGCGGCGTCCTCGGGCCGCGCCGGCACGCCGACCACCAGCCCGGGGACGTCACGCAGCACCGCCACGGCGTTGTCGTTGTGGAAGTGGCCGCCGAAGCCCTTCTGGTAGGCCAAGCCGGCGATCCGCACGACCATCGGGTTGGTGAACGCGCCGTTGGAGAAGAACCGCAGGCTGGCCGCCTCGCCGCGCAGCTGGTCCTCGGCATTGTGCAGGTAGGCGAGGTACTGGATCTCCGGCACCGGCAGCATGCCGCTGAGGCCGAGGCCGAGGCCGAAGCCGAGGATCGACTGCTCGTCGAGCAGCGTGTCGAACACCCGGGCGGCGCCGAAGCGCTGCTGCAGCCCGCGGGTGAGTCCGTACACGCCGCCCTTGCGCCCGACGTCCTCGCCGAACACCAGCATCGACGGCCGGGTGAGCATCGCGTCCGTCAAGGCGGCGTTGATCGCCTGCGCGAGCGTCAGGCGGCCGGCCCGCTCGGGCGGCTTGCCGTCGAAGGCCTCGGCCCGCGTGCTCGCAGCGGCAGGCTGCGTCGAGCGGACCGTGCCGCCCCGCGGCGCGAGCGGCGCCATGACCTCGCCGGCATCGGCCAAGGTCGGCGTGTCGGCGAGCTCGACGGTCAGCTTCTCGACCCGCTCGCAGATCTCGGCGTAGCGGTCGGCCAGCCCGGGCGCGCCGAGGCGCCTGGCAAGAGCGACCAACGGGTCCCGCTCGGCGTCGGCCAGCAGCTCGACGGAGCTGCGATACGCGGTCTCGAGATCGGACCCGGCGTGGCCGAGGTAGCGCACGGTGCGCAGGTGCACCAGCACGGGCGTCCGCTTGCGGCGCGCCTGTTCGGCGGCTTCCTCGGCTGCGGACCGCACCGCGTCCGGGTCGTCGCCGTCCGCCGCGAGGTACGCGACTCCCGGACGCTGGGCGGCCGAGGCCACCCAGCCCCGCGGCGTCGGCACCGAGATGCCCAGGCCGTTGTCCTCGCAGACGAAGACGACGGGCAGCGGCAGGCCCTGCGCCACCGCGTAGCCCGCCGCGTTGAGCGCGCCCGCGGCAGTGGAGTGGTTGATGCTCGCGTCGCCGAACGAGCACACGGTCACCGCGTCACGTGGCCAGCGCGACGGCAGGCCGAGCCGGCGTGCCCGGCCGATCGCCAGCGCGACGCCCAGCGCGCGCGGCAGGTGCGAGGCGATCGTCGACGTCTGCGGGATAATTGCCAGCGAGGCGTCGCCGAAGACCTTGTGCCGCCCGCCGGAGGCCGGATCCGCGGTGCCGGCGAGCATCCCGAGCAGCACCGCGCGCAAGGCGTCGTCCAGCGAGCGGCCGGCCTGCAGCGCCCGGGCGAGGAAGAACGCGCCGGAGCGGTAGTGCAGCAGCGCCGGATCGGTTGGCCGCAGCGCGGCGGCGACGAACGCGTTCGACTCGTGCCCGGCCGAGCTGATCGTGTAATGGCCGATGCCGCGATCGCGCAGCCGGCGGGCGCAGATGTCGAGCGCCCGGCTGCCGGCCATCGCGTCGAACAGCGGCAGCAGGACGCTGCTGGCCGAGTCCGCCGAGGCCCGCGGCGCGTCGTGGTCGAGGTCGTGGAGCGCGGCCCGGACGCGCCGGTCGAGGTCGTCGTGCGGAGAGGTGGCGCCGGCGCGGGTCACGCGCCAGATAATGCCAGACGCGGGTTGTGCATAAGGACGTTATATATTGCCGCTATGGGAAAACCGCTGCGCCAAAGTGACGTCGAGTCGCTGGCGTCCGGCATCGACCGCTTGGCGAACTCGCTTCGCCGCGAAGCGCCCGCGCGGGTCAGCATCTCGACGATCAGCGCCCTGGACCGGCTTCGCCTGGAGGGCCCGTTGCGGGTGTCCGAACTCGCCGCCCGCGAGCTCATGACGCAGCCGGGTGTCACGATCCTGATCAACCGGCTCGCCGAGGCGGGGTATGCCGTCCGGGTGCCCGATCCCACGGACGGCCGTGCCACCCTGGTTCGGATCACCGATGCCGGACTGGCTGTGCTGGCCGAGCGGCATGCGGCGCGCACTCGCGTGCTGCGCCAGCGGCTCGCCCGGCTGAGCGACGACGACCGGGAACTGCTCACCGCGGCGCTGCCGGCCGTCGAGCGGCTGGCCTCGTCGGCGCCCGCCGCCCCGGGCGCCTCCGGCGGCCCGCCGACGCCACGAGCGCCATGCCTGAGCTGAGTCCGCGCCGCCGCCTGCTCATCCTGGCGATCTGCTGCCTGAGCCTGTTGATCGTCGGCATGGACGCGACGATCGTGAACGTCGCGCTGAGCGCGATCCACCACGACCTGCACGCGTCGCTGCCCGACCTGCAGTGGACGATCGACGCCTACACGGTGGTGATCGCGAGCCTGCTGATGCTGGCCGGCTCCACCGCCGACCGCGTCGGGCGCAAGCGCACGTTCCTGACCGGCCTGGTCGTCTTCACGCTCGGCTCGCTGCTGTGCAGCCTGGCGCCCAGCCTGGGCTACCTCGTCGGCTTCCGTGCCGTGCAGGCGATCGGTGGCTCGATGCTCAACCCCGTCGCGCTGTCGATCATCACCAACATCTTCACCGAACCGCGCGAACGCGCGCGGGCCATCGGCCTGTGGGGCGGCGTCGTGGGACTCAGCCTCGGCCTCGGCCCGGTGGTGGGCGGCGCGCTGATCGACTCCGTCGGCTGGCGCGCGGTGTTCTGGGTGAACATCCCGGTCGGCGCAGTCGCATTCGTCCTCGCCGCCCTCTTCGTCCCTGAGTCCCGCGCGCCGCGGGCCCGTCGGCCCGACCCGGTCGGGCAGCTGTTCGTCATCCTGATCCTGGCCGGGACGACCTTCGGGATCATCGAGTCGCCACGGGTCGGCTGGTCGTCGGCGCAGACGATCGCCTCGCTGGCCGTCGCGCTGATCGCGCTCGTCGCCCTGCTGTATTACGAGCCACGCCGCGCTGACCCGCTGCTCGACCTGCGCTTCTTCTCCAGCGCGCCGTTCTCCGGAGCTGCGGTGATCGCGGTCTGCGCGTTCGGCGCCTTCGCCGGTTTCCTGTTCCTGATCACCCTGTACCTGCAGCAGGTGCGGCAGCTGAGCGCGCTCGCTGCCGGCGCGTGTCTGCTGCCGCTCGCCGCGGCGGCGATGATCGGCGCGCCGACGAGCGGCCGGGTGGTCGGCGCACGCGGTCCGCGGCTGCCACTGGCCTTCGCCGGCGCGATGCTGACCGCCGGCGGCCTGCTGCTGGCGCGGACGACCGCACACGAGTCCTACGGCGTGCTGATCGCGTGCATGCTCGTGTTCGGGCTCGGGTTCGCCGCGGTGAACGCACCGATCACGAACACCGCCGTGTCTGGCATGCCGCGCGAGCAGGCCGGGGTGGCGGCGGCGGTCGCCTCGACGAGCCGGCAGGTCGGCACCGCCCTCGGCGTCGCGGTGGTCGGCACGGTGCTGGCCAGCGGCGGCGCGACATCGCTGGGCACCGGATTCGTCGACGCCGCGCGGGTTGGCTGGTACGTGGTCGCCGGCTGCGGTTTCGCGGTGCTGGTGCTCGGCCTGCTGACCACCGGCCCGAGAGCCAGGGCATCGGCCGCGCGCACTGCCCGGCGCGTTGCCGAGCCGGCGCCGCTCGCGCGGGTCGGCTGACCCGCCAGCCCGGGTTGTCGGCAACGCCGGTTTGACCGGTGCCGAACCGCCCCGCATGAACGCGGCAGTGACGGGCGCACGAAGCGGGCTTGGCGCCTGACGAACCGCGTGGCCCCGCATCTCGTCTCGGACCGCGCAAAGGGCGGGCACCCGGTGGAGTGCCCGCCCTGGTCCTGCGCGTCGGGTCAGGTGCCGGTGATCGTGCGGACGGCCGTCACCGCCGCGGTGCCGTGGTAGGCCGCGGCGGGGACGTTCACGGTCCACTCGTACTTGCCGGACTGCACGGGCTCGGTCAGCGTCGCCTTGCCGGTCGCCCCGGCCGTGAGCTGCTTGGAGAGCTTCCAGGCCGTGGTGCCAGCCTTGCGGTATGAGAGGTTGAGCATCCGGCCCGCGCCGGGCGTGATGGTGATGGTGTTGCTGAGCTGCGAGCCGGTCTTGGCGGTCTTGCTGGTGCTGTCGAACCCGGCGATGGCTGTCTTGGCGACGAGCATGCGGGCCGAGGTCGCCTGCTCGGCGTACGAGCCGTTCGCCAGGGCGTGCAGTCGCCACATGGTGTACCCGGCGCCGAGCTTGATCGCGACGGTGAGCTGGCCGGTGGAATCGGTGTGGGCCGTCGAGTAAACCGTCCACGGCAGACCAGTTTGGTGGTACTGGATCTCGACCGGACGTCCGGCCGCGCCGTCCACGTGCACCTTGGCGGTGACCGTGGCGCCGAGCGGCTTCGTGACGGTGTCGGTCGGCCAGTTGTAGATCGTCGTCGTCTGGGCCGCCGTGGTGAAGGTTGCCCGGCTGGCGAGGGCGGTCAGTCCGTTGCCCAACACGCGGCTGACCACAAAGTCGTACGTCGTGGCCGGCTTCAGGTTTTCCATCGGGAATTCATGCTCGTCAACGTCGAGGAAACCCATGCTGTTCCAGGTGTTCGTGCCCTGCGCGCGCCATTGCACCTGGCTGGCGGACGGTCCGCCGACGGCTGGGAACGCGGTCGGGTTCCAGGACACGGTTGCCTCGGTGGGGAATTCGCCGGCCTCGATCGTCACGCCCAGGGTTGCCGGGCCGCTGGCGTCGGACTTGACGGGGACGTCCGGCACCACGTGCGTGAAGGAGGCGATGCCGGTGACCCAGTAGCGCATGTTGGCCACGTAACCGAGGGGGTCGTAGCCGGGCGACACGGCGTAGAGCGGGGTAGTGGCCGAACCGGTGGCGGTGGGCGCGAGCGGGTCGGCGATCGTGGTTCTGGTGTAGGCCTCGTCGAAGTTGGACTGGGTCCATTTCTCGTAGTAGGACGGGGAGTCCGGGACCCACCTGTCCATGTTGGTGTCGAAGTAGCCCCAGTAGTCGTCGTCGGCTGCGGCTGTCTGCGCCTCGATCGTGGGCCCCACCGTCCCGTGGCACGGCGTCTTCTGGAACAGCGGGATCTCCTGACCGTCGCTCAGCTCGATCTCGTGGTCCGGGTCCGAGTTCAATGGGCTGAGCGCGTGGTCGCCGGCCGTCGCGTAATCGTTCCAAGTGTCGTCGTTGCCGCACCGGCTGCGGCCCTCGAAGTCGCCGGCGCCGATGCTGTCGCCGTCCTTGATGACGTGGAACTTGTTGTAGGTGACCGATGCGTAGCGGATCAGCGTGGCGAAGCCGCCTGCGCGCATCCACGTCGAGCCGCCGGTGTCGGTGGCGTAGATCAAATAGCGGTAGGCCTTGCCCTGCGTGAAGCGGCTGGCGTCATTGACCGGCAGGTCGTAGCTCGAGCCCCAGCTGTTGTCATCCTTGACGAGGTAGGGCTTGGTGCCGTCATCGTCTGTGACGATGACCTTGACCCGCGACAGCGCTGAGGTGTCGAAGTCGAATCGCACTCCCTCGGGGGTTCCGCCGACAGTCAGGTTGGTGATGCAGTTGGTCTGGCAGGCGGTGCTCGCGGATGCGGCGGCGCTCGCGGACGCGGCGCCAGCGCCGACGCCGGCCCCGGCCAGGAGGGCGCCGGTCGTGATGGCGAGCGCGGTGGCCGTGCCGAGCGTCCGCTTGATGACGATGTGCATGAGGTGTTCCTTCGTCGATGGGTGTCGGTTGACTTCGGAACTGTGCGCCGGCGGCCTTGCACGCTCTTTGACGCGGCCGCCGCCGGGGCCGGCCGGCGAGTGCAAGGATCTTGCAAGTTCTGTGCAGGCGGCTCGGACGACGTTGGACACCTGCGCGGTGCTTCACTTGCACCGGGATGAGCGAAGGGAGCCGTCCGATGACTCTGTTGGACGCCATTGGCGGGCGCTCGGCTCTGACCCGCCTCGTGGACGAGTTGTACGAGCGAATCTGCGCCGACCCCGCGGTTGCCGGTTATTTCGACGGCGTCGACCTGGTCCGGGTGCGGAGTCACATGGTCGATCTGCTGACGGCCGTGGCCGGCGACGATCCGCACGCCTATCACGGCCGCGACATGCACGAAGCGCACGCGGCACTGGGCATCACGGACGACGACTTCGACCGGGTGGCCAGCCACATCGTGGACGTGCTGGGCGCGCTGCCGACCTCGGAACCGCTGGTCGATGAGGTGCTCGAGCGCATTGCTCCGTTGCGCGCCCTCATCGTGGTGCCGGCCCACCGGCCCACTCGCGCCTGATCGGCCGCGGCAGGCGCCTCATGCTCTCAGTTCGGTTGTACGGCGCGGTCGGCGTATTCGCTGACGGCGTCGAGGTGCCGATGGGATCGCTCAAACAGCGTGCTGTGCTTGCGCTGCTCGCCCTCGAGGCAGGACGAGTCGTCTCCGTCGACCGGCTACTCGACGAGCTGTGGCCGGACACGCCGCCCACGACCGCCATCTCGACCTTGCAGGTCTACCTTTCGCGGCTCCGGCGGCTGTTCGGGGACGACGCGGCGGTGCTGCGGCGGCGTCCTGGTTACGCGTTGGAGATGAGCGCGGATCGGATCGACGTGCACCGTGCCGTGCGGCTGCTCGACGCCGGCCGAGCGGCGCTGCAGGCCGGGGACGCAACCGCGGCACTCGCCGCCTTGACGACGGCCGGCGAGTTGACGTCCGCTCCGGCGCTGCTCAACCTGCGTGACCAGGCAGGCCCGGTCGTCGAGCGCGAGGTCGGCCACCTCACCGACATCGACCTTTCCGTACGCGAGCTGCACGTCGAGGCGCTGCTGGCCACCGGGCAGGCCGCCCCCGCAGTCGACCGCAGCCGGGCGCTGATCGCCGCCGCGCCACTACGCGAAAACGCCCATGTCCTGCTGATGCACGCGCTTTATCGAAGCGGACGCCAGGCCGAGGCTCTAGGCGCGTTCGACAAGGTCCGGCGACTGCTGGCCGAGGAACTCGGCGCCGATCCCGGCCCGGCGTTGCGACGCCTGCACGGCCAGATCTTGCAGCACGACCCGTCGATCGAGGACGCGGCCGGCGGTGGCTCGGCAACCCTCGCAGAACACGACGACGGGATCGTTCTCGGCTCGCCGTCGGCGCCGCCCGCGACCGGGATTACCCCGACTGTGGCGACTACTCCGACTGTGGCGATTGCGGGCCGAGTGGCGGGCGCGGCCGGGCTCGAGCCCGATGGCGGGTTGTTGGTCGGACGCGACGCGACGCTGCAGCAGCTCCAGGTCGCTCTCGACGCGGCCAGCGCGGGACACGGGTCGTTGTGGGTTGTCGAGGGCGAGGCGGGCGTCGGCAAGACAACGCTGGCCGGCGCGGTGGCCCGACACGCGAGCGCGATCGGTTTCGACGTTGCCTGGGGGCGGGCCGACGAGGCCGCGCTCGACGTGCCGTACTGGGTGTGGCAACAGTTGCTGCGCGCGCTGCCCGACCTGCCTGGGGAGGGCGGCATCGCGGCCCTTGCCGGTTTCCCCGCCCCGTCCAAGCCGCCCCCGGCCGGCTGGCTGCCGCTCGTCGCAGCGGTTGCGGACCGGCTGGCAGCGGTGCCGAGTGCCACGCTGCTGGTCGTCGACGACGTGCAGTGGGCGGACGACGCGTCGCTTGCGCTGCTCGTCGAACTCGGCGAGCGGGCGGGTCTGGCGCGCCTGGTCGTGATGTGCACTCACCGCACCGACGCGACTGACAGCCGCCTCCTGCCGTTCTTTAGCCGCCTCGCCCGCACCGGAGTGGGGCGCCGAGTCGAGCTGGTCGGCTTGGCGCCGGCGGATCTGCCGGCGATGATCGGCGCGGCCGTCCCGCCGGATGTCCTCGCGGCCGTGCACGAGCGGACCAACGGCAATCCGTTCTTCGTTGCCGAACTGGTCAAGGCGGCGACGACCGCCGATGGGCTGGACGTGGCGACGCTCGCCACGGCGTTGCCCGGCTCGGTGCGCGACGTGGTGCTGGCGCGTTGCGCAGCGCTGCCCAGCGGGACGCGCCGCCTGCTGGACACCGCGGCAGTCGCGGCCCCGACCGGTGATCTCGGCGTCGTCGAGGCCGTGGCGCGCCTCGACGACGCCATCTTCGACAACGCCCTGGACGCTGCGGTGCGGGCCGGCCTGCTCGTAGAGCACATGACTACGCACCCAGTAGTGCGGTTCGGGCACTCCCTCATCCGAGAGGTGATGCTTGCGCAGTTGCGGCCGAGCGCGCGAGCACGCCTGCACGCGGCCGTCGCGATGGAGCTGCTCGCTCGCCCCGTCGCCGACGGAGCGGACAGCGATCTCGTGCACCACCTGCTCAACGGCTCGGCCTACCTCGAACCGTCCGTCGTGGTGTCGGCGCTGGTGACGGCGGCGACCACCGGGCTGTACCGCTTCTCGATCGACACTGTCGAACGGCTGTTACGCCGGGCTCTGCAAGTGCTCGCGGCCACGCCGCAAAGCCCCACGAGTCCAGGGCAGGAACTGGCTGTGCAGCTCATGTTCGGCCGCACCGTCGCCGCCCGCATCGGCTGGCCGGCCGCCGAGGCGCAGGCCGCCTTTGCCCGTGCCGCTGATCTGGCCGTCGCCGCGCTAGCTGTCGGAGAGCCGGTAGACGAACTTTGTCTTACCGCGGTTGCCTACGTTGCGACCGCGCTGGCCATTCCCGGGGAGTCGTCCTCGTTGGCGGTTCTCGCCGACAGGCTGCAGCCGCACGCTGACGACGTCGCGTTGGGCCGGTTGCTGGACTTCATTCTCGGTTGCCGATGTCTAGTCGACGGCGCAGCCGAGGCAGCGGTCCCGCTCTTGCGCGCTGCGCTCGACCACGAGAAGTCGGACGCCCGCTGGTCGCTGCTGCTGCGTACGTTCGGCCGTGCCTACCTGGGTCTCGCGCTGTCCGCCGCGCCCGACGGCGCTGGCGCCGCGCTCGCGGTCGCCGCCGAGGCGGTCGAGGTCGGGACCGGAGAGTCGCCGCAAGACCGCGGCGCGATGCTGACCTGGCGCGCCGTCATCGCGGCCGCCGTCGGCGACCATGCGATCGCCGAGGCCGACGCCGCCGAGGCGCTCGAGCTCACCCGGGCCGGTGGCATGGCGGTATATGAGTCGTTCGCGGGCGTAGTACACGGTTGGGCGCAGGCGACAGCGGCGATGACAGAGGTAGACGCCGGGGCAGCGCTCGCCGCTCGGGTCGCCGCCGTCGACCGGGTGATCGCCGCACATGCGCGCTACCGGGCGGCCGGCCGGCACGCGATCGACCCCCTCATGGATCGCTTGAAGGCCGAGTCGTTACTCGCGGCCGGGCGGTCGAACTGACATCTCGATGCGGCAGCGCCGAGGCGCCCAGATCGCATGTGTGTATATAGTGTGTCGTGACTCGATTGAACGTCTACCTGCCGGACGAGCTCGCAGCAGAAGCAAAAGAGGCGGGCTTGAACCTCTCTGCGGTGACGCAGGAGGCCGTGAGACGAACTCTCGCCCAGCGCTCGACCGACGGTTGGCTCGCGATGACGACCACCACCTACTCGGCCGACAGCGTGCCGCACGACCGCGCCCTGAACGCCCTCGACGCCGCTCGGGATGAGGCGCCTACGCGACATGGCTGAGGTAGTCATCGACGCCTCCGCGATGGTGGATCTCCTACTCGACAACGAGTTGGCTGGCGCCGTCCGGCGGCGACTCGCCGGTAACGCGCTGCACGCACCGGCGCACCTCGACGCCGAAGTTTTAGCTGCGCTGGGACGATTACACCGGGCAGGCGAACTCGAGGCCGAGGATGTGGAGTCCAGGCTTCGCGCGCTCGTCGCTGCTCCGATCCAGCGCCACAATGTCAGTGACCTCCTCATCGGCTCCTGGTCGCGGCGCCACCAGTTGCGGCTGGCTGACGCCTTGTACGTCCAGCTGGCGGTCTCGCGCGGCCTCGCGCTGGTCACCACTGACCGCCGTCTCCATGCCGCGCCCGCCGCGGACGTCGTGGTCACCTGAACCTCGTCGCGCCTTTCGCGGTGGGACACGGGTGACAGCGGCGACAACGCCGTCTCCGGCGTGATCGACCGCGTCCGTCAATTGGCAGTTGTCAGCACCCGGCGCATTGGTCGGGCGCATTGTGCGTGATGCGGGTCAACGCGGGCCTGAGTAACGTGCGGCGGCTAGCGGGCGCGCCGGCGGACGCGCAACGCCCAGCCGATCAGCGGCGCCTGCAGCGGCACCCGCAGGATCGTGCCTGCGCGATACGCCGCCGAGTCCGACCCGCGCGCGTCGATCGCCATCTTGATGTTCGCCGGCAGGACGCCGGTGAACAGCAGCGCGGCGGCGAGCGCGCCGTGCCGGCGGGTCCGCCGCGCGAGCACGGCCGTGGCCACTGCGATCTCGACGACGCCCGAGCCGTAGGTCCACGTGCGCGGCTTGCCGGGCAGCTGCCGCGGGATCATCGGGTCGTAGAACGCCGGAAACGCGAAGTGCGTCGCGCCGGCGCCGACGAGCAGGCCGCCGAGCGCGACGGCGGCCAGCGGCTGGGGTGTCGGCGGCACGGCGACACTCTGCCATGAAACGCCGCCCCCCGCGCGGGGATTGCTCGGCGGCCGACCCGCGGTCAGTTCCCGCCGAGCAGTTCGGCGACCTGCGCCGAGCCGAAGAACGGCTCGAGGCGTTCACGCACGAGCCGTTCAAGCGATCCGTCGGCGCGCAGCCGCTCGAGCACCGGCGGCGCGAATCGCCTGATGTCATCGCGGATCCCGTCGCGATCGACGCCGAGCTCGGCCAGCAGCGCGTGCAGCTCGAGGTCGCCGTAGCGGGCGAAGAAGACCTCGACGCCGGCGTCGAGCGCGGCCGCCATCCACTCGGCGTCGCGCGCGGAGGACACCAGCCGCATCGTGATCTCGACGAGGTCGCGCAGGTCCTGCTTGCCGAGGTACTCACGCAGGCGGCTGATCGGCTCCTCGGCGTGCAGATCCCACAGCTCGAGCGCCGCTTCGTGCAACGGAGCGTCGTCGATGAGCTCGCGGGCGGCGTTGTTGGTGCGGCGCAAGGCGAACGACGCGCCCTTGCCCGCCGCGTCCCCGAGCAGTTGATCGAGATGCCGGTCGGTCACGCTGCGCACCCGGGACGCGGCGCCGCTGCCGAGGGACAGCAGCGACGACATGCCCGGCAGCTTCTCCGCGCGCGCCCGGTTCTGCGCCACGACATCGGCGATGATCTTGCCGACGAACTTGGCCGACACGTCGGCGACGAGCGGACTCTCCGTCAACCGATCCAGCGCGCGATCGCGCAGCTGCCGCATGGACAGCAGCTTGGCCACGAGGTCGACCACCGGGTCGCGCGGCACGACGTCGCCGAGCAGGTGGTCGTCGCTGGCCGCCAGGTCGTAGACCGCGTCGGCGACCTCGACGGCCAGTTCGGTGACGAGGGGGCTGCCGACGATCTGGTCGAGCACCCGCCGAGCGGTCAGCCGGACGTCGTCCGGCGACACGAGGTCAGCGACTTGCGACCCGCCGAGCGCATCGAGGAGGTCCTCGACTGCGCGGCCCAGCATGGCGGCGAGCCGCTCGCCGGTCAGCTCGCCGACGGCCCACGCGACCTGCGCCGCCAGCAGCCGCTCGGCGAGCTCGGCCCCGTCGGTCGCCACGGCTTCCGATGCGGGGTTGGCCGTGGGTTTGGGCGTGGGTCTGGCCACGGCTTTGCGCGCGGCTTTGCGCGCGGCTTTGGGCGCGGCTTTGGGCGCGGGACGAGCCGTTGGCATGCAGCGCAGGCTACGGCCCGTCCCGCGGCCAGCCGGTCACGGGCGCCGGCGGCCCGGTCGGTGGCGGGCGTGCTTGCCGCCGGCGTCGTTCGAGGCGGAGCGCGCCTTTGCGGCAGCCGCCCACGACTCGGGGCCGACCGGGAGGGCGGCCAGGCGCGGGCGGTGATAACGCAGTTCGGCGCCGATGCGCCGGCGCCAGTCCAGGCGGCGGCGCACCTCCCGGCTGAGCCTTCCGTGCGTCTGCCAGGCCGCGTCCGCCTCGTCGGCGCCGATCCACGACGTCGGGCTGAAGATGGCCGCGTTGGCCACCGCGCCGAGCTCGCGCACCTGCTCGGCCGGCTGCTCGCCGAAACGTCGGGCGGTCGCCGCGGACACCTCCCGGCTCGTCAGCGCCGTGAGGTCCGGCAAGCCGGATTCCTGTAGCACGTCGAGGGTCTCCTGCCAGGCGGCGAGCAACCGTCGGCGCGGGTCGCCGTAGCGGCGGCGGCGACGCGTGCGCAGCCGCTTGCGGGCGAGCAGCGTGAGGAAGAACAGCACCAGCGCCGCGGCCACAATGGCGATGATGAGGAGCACGAGGCCGACGACCTGTTCCTGATGTCCGGTCGGCTTGACGCTCGCCCGGCCCGTCGCATGGCCGCCGTCCGAGGCGCTGGTGACGAGCGCGTTCGACGGGGTCGCCGACGGCGTCGACGCCGCCGTCGCGCCGGCGGTCGGCTGTTGCGAACGGTTCGTGTAGCTGCTGGGCGAGGGGTCGAGCACCACCCAGCCCTGGCCCTCCACCGGGATCTCCACCCACGTCCACGCCTCGGCCGTGGTGACCGAATGCGTGCCCGCGCCGAGCCTCGTGGCGCCGCTGGCCAACGGCAGCCGGAAGCCGGTGACCAGCCGGGCCGGCACCTGGATCTGCCGGGCGATGAGGCACATCAGCGTGGCGTACTGCTCCGGCGTCGCCGCGTGGAACTGGCGGATCGAGGCGAGCACGTCGGCGAAGCTGGTGCCACCGGAATGCTGCGCGGCCGCCGACGCGCCGGCCGACGCGGCCGCTGACGCGCTGGATCGGGAGGCTGGCTGCTCGCCCGGTCGCGGAGTCGCCGAGGCGGTGGTCGAACTCGCTGAACCGGCCGCCGTCGGCGCGCTGTTCGCGCCGGTGCCGCCCGTGCCGCCGGACAACGAGGATTTGGTCTGGAACTCTCGCGCGACCGCCTTCAGGAACTGCACCTGCTCGGTCGGGGGGACGCCGGTCTCCTGTTGCAGCGAGGACACCAGCGGGCCGAGCGCGTTCTGCACCGTCAGGTTCGCCCCGGTGCTGAAGTCGACGGCCGGGGCGGACGAGCTGATCACCGCGTTGGCGCCCAGGGCCGCGAAGGTCGTGGTGGTGTCCGCCGAGGTGACGGTGTACGTGGCGCCTGCGCGCAGGCCGCCGCTCGGGACGATCATCCCATTGTCCGGGTCGACGTCCACCGACGCCCCGGTGACGTTCTGCGCCCGGTACACGTAGGGCATCCAGGGCGTGTCGGTCAGCGCGCCGGCGCGGATCAGGTAATTCTGGGTCAGCGGCGGCCCGGCCGGCCGCAGCTGGCGGTCGGCGTCTGCGGGCACGACGCCGCCGGACGGCCGGAAGGTCTGATCCGGGGCGAAACCCCAACTGTCGCCGTTGTAGACGTCGACGCTGCCGATCGAGATGTAGTTCGTGCCGGGGCGGTCGGTGGTGACCTGGAAGACGGACGTGCCGGCGCTGCGTGGGGTCTTCGGCCGCAGCCCGGACACGAACGCGAGCGGCGTCAGCGGGCGGGTCTGGTTCAACGGCGGGACCCGCGCGGGTGTCGTCGACGGCCCGGTGAACACCGAGGACTGCCCGAGCGCGGCGGCGGCGAGCGCGATGACGAGCGCGACGCTCGCGCCGATGGCGAGCCCGCGCAGCGGCAGGACGCCGTCCGGCTGCGTCGTCTCGGCGGCCCCTTCCTGGCTGATCCAGGCCTGCGCGGCGCGCATCAGCAGCAGCGCGAGCAGCATCGCGCCGGCCAACACGGTGTCGTAGCGTCGGCCGTCGTCGGCGCTCATCACGGCGCGGGCCGAGCCGGCGTAAGCGAGGCCGAAAGTGACCAGCAGCGTCCCGTAAGGCACGACCGTCTGCCAGCCGCGCGCGATGCACTCCCCGACGATTGCGCCGCAGACCCAGCCCAGCGCCACCGGCGCGACCAGGAGCGTGCGCGGGCTGACGAGTGGCAGCGCGAACGTCAGCACCTCCGACGGCCCGTGCACCAGGCCGGTCCACAGCTGGCCGAAACCGGCGGGGGCGCGCAACACCACGAGAAGCTCGTAGAATACGAACAGCGCCAGGTCGATCAGCGCGGTCGACCAGAGCCGCCGCACGCCGACCCCCACGACGATGAGCGGCGTGAGCACGCTGAGCACCGCCGCCCCGAACAGCGGCACCGCCAGCACCGACGAGGGGAACGCGCGCAACCAGGGCGAGCTCGCCAGCGCCGTCGCGATCAAGCCCAGCGGAAGCAGCAGCCACGGCACGGCACGGCGCATCAGCCGCATGAGCCAGCCGCGGCCGGGCCTCGGCACTGCGCCGCCGATCCGACGCGGCCCACGTCCGGACCGCGCGCCGCCCTGAGGGTCGCCGTCGGCGCGCGGAGGCCTGGCCGGCGTGACGGTGGTCATCTACGCCGTCTCATGCGAGGCGCCGCACGCACGTCATGTCAGCGCCTCGTGGTTCCACGCGGCCGCCGCGGTGTCCGCGTCGGGGGCGACGATCACCCGGACACCGGGGAACTCCACCGGCGCGCGATGATCCTCCGGGTCGATGGACACGACCACCAGCCGATCGAACCGGCGGCGCAGCGCCGCGACGGCCGGCAGGTCGCGCGGCTCGATCTCACCGGTGACGACGACGAGCGATGTGCCGCCGCGGGCCTGGCGCAGCAGCAGCAGTTGCGCGGCGAGCGAGCCCGCCGGGTCGGCGGAGATCCCGGTGAGGTGATCCAGCAGCGGTGTCACCTCATGCACGCGCGGGCCGCCGAGGGCCGAGCCGTCGGTCAGCCGCAGCTCGATCGGCGACTTGTGCGCGGAGGCGGCGACGAGCACCGACGCGGTGACATCGACGGCCTGCTCGAAGGACGCCTCGGTGTACAGGCTCGGTCGTTGGTCGAGCACCACGACGGTGTACGGCTGCGAAGTGTCGACGTTGTGCTTCACCAGCAATGCCCCGGCACGCGCGGAACTCCGCCAGTGCACGAGCCGCAGGTCGTCGCCGGGCACGTACTCGCGCAGCCGGTGGAAGGTGATGTTGCCCTGCGGCGAATTGTCCGACGACGGCCCCTCGAGATTGCGGATCTGCCCGGTCGCGAGGTCGCGCAGCGCCACGATGCGCGGATACACCCAGATGCGCTCTGGCTCGGCGTAGCGCCGGGAGAGCCGGAAGAACTCGAACGGGTCGCGCCGGGTGAGCTCCACCGGCTCGACGTCGAAGATGCCGCGCTGCTTCGTCGGCAGCCGGTAGGCGCGGGTGCCGCGCTCGCCGCCGCGCAGCTTCGGGATCACTGTGCGCACCAGCTGGCCGCTGAAGTGCTGGGTGGCGACGGCGACCGGCGCAGTGCGGCGGCCGCGGTTGACGAAGGACAGGAACGCGATGGCCGGCGAGCCTTTGGGCACCCGCGGCGGCTGGATCTCGCGCGTGATCGACAGCTGGGACGGCCGGGCCACGACCGCGAGCCCGATCGCGACGACCGTCAGCAGGCCGAGGCCGAGCAGGTCGAAGGTGAGCCAGCCGAAGGACAGGCCCAGCCCGAGCGACGCTCCGGCCGCCACCAGCGCGGCGAGTCCGAACAGCGTCACGGCGAACGTCTCATGGCGTGCGCGTTCAGGCCAGGACCGACCGCGGGACTGGCACGGTCTGCAGCGCGCGGGTGACGAGCTCGGCGCCGGTGCGGCCCTGCAGCTCTGCGTCCGGCTGCAGGATCACCCGGTGCGCGAGCACGATCGGCGCCATGTCCTTGATGTCCTCGGGCGTCACGTAGGGCCGGGCCGCGACGGCGGCGGCAGCGCGGGCCGCGCGCAGCAGCGCGAGGCTGCCGCGCGGGGAGATGCCCAGCCGAAGCTCGGACATGGTCCGCGTCGCGGCGGCGATCGAGACGATGTAGTGCTCCAGCGCGGGGGCGACCTCGACGGTCCTGATGACCTCGATCATCGTCCGGACGTCTTGTTCGCTGAGCACGGGGGACAGCCGGTCGATCGTCGAGCCCATCTTCTGGGTGCGCAGGATCTCGCTCTCGGCCTCGGCGCTCGGGTAGCCGACCGCCAGCTTCATCAGGAACCGGTCGAGCTGCGCCTCGGGCAGCAGGTAGGTGCCCTCCATGTCGATCGGGTTCTGCGTCGCGACGACCATGAACGGTCGCGGCAGCTGATGCACGACGCCGTCGGTGGAGAGCGTCCCCTCTTCCATGACCTCCAGCAGCGCCGACTGGGTCTTCGGCGAGGCGCGGTTGATCTCGTCGGCGAGCACGATGTTCGCGAACACCGGGCCCGGTTTGAACTCGAATGCGCCGTTCTGCTGGTTGTAGATCGACACTCCGGTGACGTCGGAGGGCAGCAGATCCGGGGTGAACTGGATGCGGTGCCAGGTCAGCGAGATCGAGGACGCGAGCGCGCGGGCGAGCGAGGTCTTGCCGGTGCCGGGCACGTCCTCGAGCAGCAGGTGACCTTGAGCGAGCATGCAGATGACGGCGTTGCGGACGACGTCGGACTTGCCCTGGATGACCTGGCCGATATTGCGGCACAGCTTGTCGACATCGGCGGCGACGCGGGTGATGCCGTCCGCCGCGACACGCGTGCTGCGATGTGGGCTGGGCAAGGTCGCTCCTGATCGGGTCGTCACTGCGGCGGCGGGCCAAGGGGGATGTCGGAGGGTATTTGGTCGTCGTTGCCGGTGTCGTCGTTGTGCCAGGTGATGTGGACGGTCCAGCCGTCGGCGGGGGCCGGTGAGCTGCATTGGACCACGACCGGCTGCCGCGGGTCGACGTCATCGACTTCGGCGCACGGTGTGTTGTTGTCCTGGTCGGAGAACACCTGGTAGTCGAAGTGCGAGCAGCCGCCGAGCTGGCCGACGTCGCCGGTGTAGCTGACCTGCACGCCGTCGCTCGCCGGCGTCTGCCACTCCGCGACGAAACCGGTCGGGTCGCAGGGCTGGTAGCCCGGCGGCGGGTTGTCGAGCGAGCTCGAGAAGTCGTGCTCGTCCTGGGTGGTGGCGTCGTGGTAACTCCAGCGCACCGTCCATTGCCCGCTCAGCCCGCCCAACGAGTCGACGCAGGCCTGCGAGACGTACAGGTGCAGCGTCGCGCCGGAGCTGCTGACGCCGTTGCCGCAGTCGGACTCGCCGTTCGGCGCGACGATCGAGCCGGTGTAGTTCGTCGTCAGCACCGCGAACAACGGATTGGACCCGGTGTAGGTCACCTGTGCGTTCGTCCCCCCGCCGGAGTCCCACTGGACGGCGAAGTCGCCGCTCGCGGCGGAAAGGACGCTGGGCGGGCCGAGGTCTAGTGGCGCAGTGAGGGTCTTGACGACCCCGCCGAAGACCTGCGGGCTCGCCGTCCCCGCCGTCTCGCCGACCGAGCCGGACAGCGTGCACGCGCCGAAGAACTGGTCCAGCTGGGACAAGGCGCCGATGTCGATCGTCGCCGGCAGGGTGAGCCCCGTCCGCTGGAAGTCCCGGCCGACGGACCCGCACTGCAGCGTGCCGGCGACGTCGAACTGCTCATCGTGCGCGTCGGCGCTCGACACGCCGGTCACTGCGACCGACAACTCGCAGGTGAGCGCGGCGCCTGGCTCGCACGTGGGGGTGAGGGCGAGGCTCGCCGGCCAGTCCGCGCGGGTGGTGACCTCGTTGGCGCGGACGGTGACTGTCCCGCCGCCGTGGTTGCTCGACACGGTCGCGCTGGCTGTATACCTGGCGCCGGCGCGCACGTCGCCGAAGTTGGCGGCGATCGTCGACTGGCCGGTGAATTGGAAAGGCCCGCGGGTCTGCGACACTCCGTCGCCGGTCAGGGTGAAGGTGACGCTCGCGCCGACGCCGCCCACGGCGCGTACTGGGTCGTCTCCGAGAGCGAGGGTTGCGGTCGTCGTGGTCGTGCCGCCGAAGGTCACGTTGGACGGTTGCGAGGCGGCGAGCTGCAGCGCCGCAGCCTGGGGCGGGCTGTGGCTGTACACGCAGCCGCTGGCGGCCGACGGCGTGCCTGCCTCGCCGTCGAGGCCAGTGCCCTGCACCTGGAAGCGCAGGCCGCGGCCGAGCAGCGCATCGCTGCCGGCGTAGACGGCCGGCGGCTGCGACTTGGCTGTCGAGTCGGCGGGCGCCGAGAGCGTCGCCGGGGCGCCCGAAAGGCCGAGGCCGTCGCAGAAGCTCGGCACGATCTTCCAGCTGCCGACCGGCACGCAGCCGCGCTGCACCGAACCGCAACCGGTCCACCGCAGCTGCCAGTCGCCCGACGCGTCGGCGGTGACGCGCAGCGCGGTCGGCGCGGCCGGCCCCTCCTTGCTGGTCACCACCTGGCGGGACTTGGACGACGTGGCTTGCTTGTTGAGCACGGCGGTGACGGTGATCGAGTATCGGGTCGAGGGGTAGAGGCCGCTGAGGTTGGTGCTGTCCTGGCCTTGGACGGTCACCTCGCCACCGGGGTCGGGCGCGTCCGGGCTCAACGCCGTCACGTTGACGACATAGGTCGTCGGCGCGCAGTCCGACTGGTAGAGCAGCGGGTAGCTCCAGGCCAGCGCGACGGAGCGGGAGCCCGGCGTGCTCTGCGTGATCAGCGGGATGTGCGGCTTCTGGTTAACCGTCTTGCAGTCGATGCGATTGTTGATCGGCTGCACGCGCACCTGCTTGGGCTTGGTGCCGCCGGTCTTCGGGACGGTGCCCTTCATGCCGTCGGCCGGGACCTCGCTGCGGGTCAGCGCCTCCGCGCCACCCGCCGCGCTCACGTCGACCGCGGAGCTCTTCTGGATGACATAGGGCTTGCGGCTGCCGTCGGTGAACAGCACCACCGCGTCCACGTGGGCCGGCGAGTCCACGATGACGCGCGGGCCGCGGGCCACGACGTAGGCGTCGGCGAAGTTGTTCGACTCGACGACCCGCCCGTTGCGCCGCGCCAACGGGTAGCGGGCGGCGCCCTGCACCGGCCCTGCGGCGCCGTCGACGCCGATCCGGTAGAGCCCGCCGCCGCTCTGGTCGATCGTGTACAGCAGGTCGTCGCTGGCCGCCGGCGGGGCGAGGTGCGCGGCGGCCGGCACCTGGCTCACCAGCGAGGGCCCGCGCAGGTCGCTGCCGTCCGCTCGGACGGACACGACCCACCAGCCGCGGTCGGAGTGCATCAGCCACGACATCCGCGACTGGCCGTTGCTGGCCGGCAGCACGGAGTCGACGGCGCCGAGCGCGCCGACGGCATAGGTCTGCCTCCGGGCGGCCGCGCCGGGCGGATAGACGGTGATCGAGCCGGGCTGCGCCACGCCGACCGAGGTCGCGCCGGCGCCGGCCTGTCCGGAACTGCCGGACACGACGCCGCTCGCGAGCGCGGCCACCGACTCGACCGAGCCGTGTTTCACGTCGCGCAGCTGGGCGCCGGCTTCGCTGTCGGCCGGCAGGGTGTACTCGTGCACCTGGCGGCTCGGTCCGGTCCCGGCCAGCAGCCAGAGGTCGCCGTTCGCGCCGACAGCGCCGCCGGCGGCCGTCTCGGCCGGGGCTGGGAGCTCGGCGCTCGCCCGCGGCTTGACGGTCGCGGATCGGACGGCGGTCTGCACCACCGACTGGTCGACCAAGTACACGTCGGTGCTCAGGGCGCCCACTCGAGCGAGATAGGTCAGGCTGGACTGGGCGCTGCCCGGCTGGTCGGCCGAGATGCCGATCGATGTCGTCCGGTCCGTCCGGGCCGGCAGCGGAACGCCGCCGCCGTCGTGCTTGATGACGAAGCCGGTCGCGTCGACGATGTTGAACTCGCCGGTGGAACGATCGAGCAGCACGGTGCCGCCCTGGACCGGCACCACCGACAGCGCGGACGCGTTGGCCGCGCCGACCTGCTTCTCCGCGCCGACGAGCCGCAGAGTGGGCTTTCCGGTGGCGAGGTCGACGGCGACCGGCGCGATCTGGTCGGCCAGGAAGACCTGGCCGCGCAGCAGGTCGAAGGAGCGCGCACGATCGGGGCGGACGGCGTAGGACACCGCGGCGACCGCCCCGGCGACCATGAGCAGCACCGCGATCAGGGCGACGGCCTGGCGGCGGGAAGGGCGTGCCGGTGGCACGGCGGCGGGGTCGGCCCGGAAGGCCGACGCTTCGCTCCACCGTGAGCTCACGCAAACTCCCCGCATCTGCCGTAAGTCAGTCGGCGCACCGGACGCGCACCAGCAAGTCCCCCTCCGGACAGCGACCGGCTTGAGGCGGCGACGCTGGCACTGGTTACGCGCGTACGCCGTGTAGAGCCTATCCGAAATTCAGCAAAGTTCACCCCAACTAAACACGCCGGTTTTGCGGACATCCTGGCGCGCCCGCCGCCGCCCGGGGCGCGGGCGCGCGAAGGCAGCGACTATTCTCGAGAGGCCGTCGCTGCCCGAGGCAGTGCCGGCGGGCCTTGCCGCTCTCTCACAGCGGAGCTTTTGAGGAGTTCACGAAGTTGTCAAAGGGGTCAGCGTGACAACAACCGCGGAGCCGACTCCGGCGCCGGGCGCGAGCCCGCAGCCGATCATCGCTCGGCCGTTCCCGGTCCACACCGCGGCCAAGGGCTCGATGTTCAGCCAGCTGCTGCGCACGACCGACCCGAAGCTCATCGGCCGCATGTACCTGGTGACGTCGCTGTTCTTCTTCGCCCTTGGCGGCGTCATGGCGCTGCTGATGCGCATCGAGCTCGCGCGCCCGGGCCGGCAGTACCTCTCGGCCGAGCAGTACAACCAGCTGTTCACCATGCACGGCACGATCATGCTGCTGTTCTTCGCGACGCCGATCGTGTTCGCGTTCGCAAACCTGGTGCTGCCGCTGCAGATCGGCTCGCCGGACGTCGCGTTCCCGCGGCTCAACGCCTTCTCCTACTGGCTGTACCTATTCGGCGCGATCACCGCGACGTCCGGTTTCTTCACGCCCAACGGCGCGGCCGACTTCGGCTGGACGGCGTACTCGCCGCTGACCAACGCCACGAACTCGCCCGGGGCAGGCGCCGACCTGTGGATCCTCGGCCTGGCGCTGTCCGGCCTGGGCACGATCCTCGGCGGCGTCAACATGGTCACCACCGTGATCACCATGCGCGCGCCCGGCATGACGATGTTCCGGATGCCGATCTTCACCTGGAACATCCTGGTGACGAGCCTGCTCGTGCTGCTCGCGTTCCCGATCCTCACCGCGGCGCTGCTGGTGCTCTACGCCGACCGGCATCTGCACTCGCAAGTGTTCGAGCCGAGCAACGGCGGCGCGATCCTGTGGCAGCACCTGTTCTGGTTCTTCGGCCACCCCGAGGTGTACATCATCGCCTTGCCGTTCTTCGGCATCATCACCGAGGTCATCCCGGTGTTCAGCCGCAAGCCGCTGTTCGGCTACAAGGGCATGGTGCTCGCGACGCTGTCGATCGCGGCGCTGTCGCTCACCGTATGGGCGCACCACATGTTCACAACAGGCGCCGTTCTGCTCCCATTTTTCAGCATCATGACGTTCTTGATCGCGGTGCCGACCGGCATCAAGTTCTTCAACTGGATCGGCTCGATGTGGGGCGGCGCGGTCACTTTCGACACGCCCATGATCTTCGCGGTGGGCTTCCTGGTCACCTTCCTGTTCGGCGGCCTCACCGGCGTCATGCTGGCCAGCCCACCGCTGGACTTCCACGTCGCCGACAGCTACTTCGTCGTCGCGCACTTCCACTACGTGCTCTTCGGCACGATCGTGTTCGCCGTCTATTCGGGCATCTACTTCTGGTTCCCCAAGTTCACCGGCCGCTTCATGGACGAACGGCTCGGCAAGTTCCACTTCTGGCTGACCTTCGTCGGCTTCCACCTGACGTTCCTGGTGCAGCACTGGCTCGGCGCGAAGGGCATGCCGCGCCGATACCCCGACTACCTGCCGACCGACGGCTTCACCACGCTGAACACGGTCTCCACGATCGGCTCGTTCGTGCTCGGCGCCTCGCTGCTGCCGTTCGTGTGGAACATGTACAAGTCCTACCGCTACGGCGAGATCGCCACCGCCGACGACCCGTGGGGCTTCGGCAATTCGCTGGAGTGGGCGACGTCCAGCCCGCCGCCGCGGCACAACTTCCGCTCGATTCCGCGCATCCGGTCCGAGCGCCCGGCGTTCGAGGCGCACTACCCGCATCTGCTCGATCGGCTGGAGGCCGAAGCTCACGCCGGCGGGCGGCACAAGAACCCGCACGCCGAGCCGGTCGCGGCCGGCGTCGGGTCGGCCGGACCGCGCCAGGGCCAGAGCGACCCCGACCCGCAGTGACGCGGCGCCAGCGCTGATCGCCGCGCGTCGCCTCCTCGCGGGCCGTACCGTGCATGCCGGGGCTGATGTCCTGGAGTGAAACGGCGCGCGATCGTGCAGCGATCTGTGCGGAGCGATTTCGTGGGGAGGTGCGGTGGAGCCGACCACGGTGCTCGCCACCATCTCCGGCCGAGATCGGCCAGGGGTGACGGCCTCGTTCTTCAGCGCGCTCGCCGCGCACGATGTCGACGTCCGCGATGTCGAGCAGGTCGTCATCCGCGAACGACTGGTGCTGGCCGTGCTGTTCGATCTGCGCGGCGACACCGCGGCCCTGCGTAAGTCCGTCAACCAGACCGCACAGGCGCTGGGCATGGACAGCGAGGTGACCGTCGCCGACGATCCCGAAGCGCCCCAGCCGGGCGAGCGCGGGGGCCACGGGGGGCACGGGGGGCGCAGCCACGTCATCGTGCTCGGCCATCCGCTGCGGCCGGGCGCGCTCAGCCACATCATCCAGCGCGTCGCCGACCTCGGCTCGAACATCGAGTCGATGACGCAGCTGTCCACCGAGCCCGCGTCCAGTCTCGAGCTGATCGTCCGCTCGCCGGACCCGGCGCTGTTGCGCGCGGAGCTGGTCCGCGCGGCCGAGGACACCGGCCTGGACATCGCCGTCGAGCCGGCCGCGCTGCGCCGGCGAGCCAAGCGGCTCGTCGTGCTCGACGTCGACTCCACGCTCATCAGCGACGAGGCGATCGACGTGTTGGCGCGACGCGCTGGCGTCGAGGACGAAGTCGTCGCGATCACCGAGCGCGCGATGGCCGGCGACCTTGACTTCGCTGAATCGCTGCGCGCGCGGGTTGCGCTGCTCGCCGGGCTCGCCGAGGCCGACGTGGCCGAGGTCCGCGACTCGCTGCGCCTGACGCCCGGGGCTCGCACGTTCGTGCGCACGCTGCGCTGGCTGGGCTACCTCGTGGGGGTGGTGAGCGGCGGCTTTACGTTCGTCACGCAGCGGTTCGTGACCGAGCTGTCGCTGGACTTCGTGGCGGCCAACACCCTCGAGATTGTCGACGGGGTGGTCACCGGCCGGCTGCTGGGCGAGATCCTCGACCGGCCGGGCAAGGCGCGGGCACTCGAGCGCTTCGCCGAGCAGTACGGCGTGCCGCTGTCGCAGACGGTGGCGGTGGGCGACGGCGCGAACGACATCGACATGCTGCAGACCGCGGGGCTGGGCGTTGCGTTCAACGCGAAGGCGGCACTGCGCAGCGCCGCGGACACCTCAGTGAACCTGCCGTATCTCGACGCCGTGCTGTTCCTGCTCGGCATCTCCGGCGAGGACGTCACAGAGGCCGCGGAGTCCCCGGGCGCCGGGTGATCGACGCACTCGGAACAGCTCGTGCGACCTGTCTTGGGCGGTCAATCAGGTGAAAGGGCGTGTCGAGGCGTCAGGCCCGGCGGGTCAGGCCCGGCGGGTCAAGCCCGGCGGGTCAGACCTGGCGGGTCAGACCTTGGCGGGGGCCGATCGCCGCTCCGATGCCGGCCAACGCGAAGCCGATCACCGCGAAATAGAAGCCGATCCGCGTCGCCTTGAGCTGGTCGATGTACCGCTCGCCGGCGCCGAAGTTGATCGCCAGGAAGGCGAGTCCGGCGGCGGCCAGGCCGTCGACCACGCCGATGATCCGAAAGACCCGCATCGCCGGGGTGGGCACGCTGGACAGCACGCCGGCGATGACGACGAGGATCAGAAAGAACCAACCCAGCCAGCCGAAATAGGCCTTGCTGAACCCGTTGACGGCGCTGCCGGCGTCGCTCAGCGCCGAGCTCTGGTCGCTGAAGCTGATGTTCTTGCGGAACCACTCGATGCCGAGGAACGACACGAGCACGAGGATCCCGCCGATCAGCGTCAACACGGTGCCGACGATGCCGAAGCTCTCGCTCTGCTCTAGCCGGTTCTGCGGGCCGCCCGGGCCGTAACCCGGCTGGCCGTAGCCCGGCTGGCCGTAGCCCGGCTGGGTGTATCCGGGTTGGCCGTATGCGGGTTGGCTGTAGCCCGGCTGGCCGTATGCCGGCTGGGTGTATCCGGGTTGGCCGTATGCGGGTTGGCTGTAGCCCGGCTGTGCGCCCGGCGGGGGATAGCCCGGGTGGCCGTAGCCGGCGGGATCCTGGTAGGCGTCGCCGCTGCTCGGGATGCGCGTGGTCGGCTGCTGCCCGTATGGGTCGCCCTGCGGCCCGTTCCACTGCGTCATACCGGCGACCGTACCCAAAGTCAGCGGGTCACCCAAGCCCGCGCCGACCCGACATCAGCCCTCGACGACCGGCTCGCCGACGAGTGTCACGCCGGCCGCGCGCAGTGCGTCGAGGGCGCTCGCCACGGTCGGCGCGGCGACTCCCGCCGTCAGGTCCAGACGCACGGTGGTCGCGAAACCCAGCCGGGCGGCGTCCAGCGCCGTGGCCCGGATGCAATGGTCGGTGGCGATCCCGACGACCTCGACGACGTCGACCCGGCGCGCGCGCAGCCAGTCGGCCAGGGCGACGCCGTCGGACACCGCCTCGAAGCCGGAGTAGGCGGCTGCGTACTCGCCCTTGTCGAACACCGACTCGACGTGGGTGGTGTCCAACTCGGGGTGCAGCTGCACGCCGTCGGTGCCGACGACGCAGTGCGGCGGCCAGGTGTCGGCGAAATCGGGATCGGCGGCGAAGTGCGCGCCGGGGTCGATGTGGTGGTCGCGGGTGGCGACGGCGTGGTCGTAGCCGCCGTCGGCAAGGCGGCGGCTGATCTCGCGGGCGACTTGCGCGCCGCCGGACACGGCGAGCGAGCCGCCCTCGCAGAAATCATTCTGGACGTCGACGACGATCACGGCGCTGGCCACGACTCGACGATAGCGAGCCGTCCCACCGCCTCGGCCCCCACGCTGCTCGCCCCTCGCCATCTCAACTTGTCCTCGCTTCGTCGGGCTGTGGGCCGACGACACGCGGACAACTTGCGAAGTGGGGTGGGGGCGGTCAGGCGTCGGCGCTGGTGCGGGTGGGGATCGCCGGGTCGCCGCGGGACAGCTTCAGCCCGTCCCACGGCAGGCTCACGATCGCCGCCCGCAGGTGCTCGCGGGATTCCTCGAGCGTGGGCAGGTCGGCGACCGGCGACCCGGCACGCACGAGCGGGCGCTGCAGCAGCCGCTGGCCCGGGCCGGGCTTGCCGACCGGCGCCGCGAGAACGATCTCCTCGACTGCCGTCCCGGTCGGCTTGTAGCCGCGCAGCGCGGTCTTCCGGCCACCGCGGGTGGCCTTGTGCTCGGAGCGTTTGGCGACCTGTCGGCCGTCCACCTCGACGAGCTTGTAGACCATCTCCGCGGTCGGCGCGCCCGAGCCGGTGACCACCGCGGTGCCGGCGCCGTAGCTGTCGACGGGACGCGCGGCCAGCGCGGCGATCGAGTACTCGTCCAGGTCGCCGCTGACCACGATGCGCGTGCCGGGCGCGCCGAGCGAGTCGAGCTGCGCGCGCGCATGGTCGGCCAGCACCCCGAGATCGCCGGAGTCGATGCGCACCGCCCCGAGCTGGGGCCCGGCGACCTCCACCGCCAGCTCGATGCCGCGGGTGATGTCGTAGGTGTCGACTAGCAGCGTCGTCGACGCGCCGAGCGAGTCGACCTGCGCCCGGAACGCCGCGCGCTCGTCGTCGTGCAGCAGGGTGAACGCGTGGGCGGCGGTGCCGGCCGTCGGCACGCCGTAGCGGGTGGCGGCGGCCAGGTTCGACGTGCTTGCGAATCCGGCGAGGTAGGCCGCGCGCGCCGCGGCCACGGCCGCCTGCTCGTGGGTGCGCCGCGAGCCCATCTCGATGATCGGCCGGCCGGCGGCGGCGGTGACCATGCGCGCCGCCGCCGAGGCGATCGCGCAGTCGTGGTTGTAGATCGACAGCGCGAGCGTCTCGAGGACGACCGCGTCGGCGAACGTCCCGCTGACGGTCAGCACCGGCGAGTAGGGGAAGTACAGCTCGCCCTCCGGGTAGCCGTCGATGTCGCCGCCGAACCGGTAGCCGGCGAGGTGCTCCGCGGTCGGGTCGTCGATGACCTGGTCCGCGCGGAGGGCCGCCAGGACGTCGGCGTCGAAACGGAAGTCGGCCAGGGCCTCGAGCAGCCGTCCGGTGCCGGCCACCACGCCGTAGCGCCGGCCGGCCGGCAGGCGGCGGGCGAACAGCTCGAATACGCAGGCGCGCCCGGCGGTGCCGTCGCGCAGCGCCGAGCCGAGCATCGTGAGCTCGTAGCGGTCGGTGAACAGGGCGGTGCTGGTCCCGCGGCCGCCGGTCCCGGGGCTGCCGGTCCCGGGGCTGCCGGTCCCGGGGCTGCCGGTCCTGGGGCTGCGGGTCATGGCGCGCTCCTCGGCCCGCGCACGGCGCCGATCGCCGCGGTGGCGTAGCCGATGATCGCCGCCCACATGCCCCAGGTGGAGTTGTAGAGGACGCTGTGCGTCGAGCCGGTGGCGTCGAAGTGCTGCAGCAACGCGTAGTACGTCGCGACGGCGCCCACCGTGCCGAGCGCGAAGCCGAGCACCCGCAGCGGGTCCGCCGCGCGGGTCGGCAGCGCCGCCCAGGTGCCCGCGACGATCACCCCGATCAGCGCTGCCCAGGACAGCCAGTCGAAGTAGGCCAGCGCCACGCCCGCGCCGCCGAGCTGACGCGTGCTGGCTCGCAGCGCGCTGAACGTCACGGCGCCCGCGGTGTCGGCGGTGCTCTGCGGCGCGGCGTACCAGTCGAGGACCTCGAAGGACAACAGAACCAAGGCGGCGCCGATCAGGACGAGGCTGATCGCGGCGCCGTTGACCGAACCGCGCCGCGCGGCGGTCTTGGCTGAACTGTGGCGCGCCGCGGCGTGAGCGGCGGGACGGGCGTCGGGTGCCGGCACGGCGTCGAACGTAGCGAAACCCGCGCCACGACTGGTGCGCCGCCGGTGCGCTGCCGCGCGTTATCGCGCGCCGTCGTGCACCATGGGGGCATGGCGGGGACGCTGGCGCCGCAGCGCGAGGCGGCCGAGCAGGCCGAGGGCGAGGTCGTCGCCGACCCGGACCGGCCGTGGATCACGATTGTGTGGAACGACCCGATCAATCTGATGTCGTATGTCACGCACGTCTTCATGACGGTCTTCGGCTACCCCAAACCGAAGGCGGAGAAGCTGATGCTCGACGTCCACGAGCGCGGCCGGGCGGTGGTGTCCTCCGGGACGCGCGAACGGATGGAGCTGGACGTCTCGACGCTGCACGAGTACGGCCTCTGGGCGACGCTCGAACACCAGACGTGAGGGTTACCGGGCGACGCGGGCGGGCCCGGCTGCGGCTAGAGCCGGTCGAGGCGCAGCTGTTGCTCGGCCTGTTCGACGAGCTGGACACGTTGCTGGCCGAGCCCGCTCCCGGCAGCGCCGCGTCGTTCGGCGCCCCGGGCTCGGCCCCGACCGCCGGGTCGGACGCCGAAGTGCTGGCCCGGCTGTTTCCGGCCGCCTATCCGGACGACGAGTCCGCGGCGGCGGAGTTCCGGGCGCTCACCGAGACCTCGTTGCGCTCAGCGCGCGGCGATCGGATCGGCGCGTGCCGGGTGGAACTGGCTGGCGGGCGGGACGTCGAGCTCGCCGATCCCGAGGTGGGCCGGCGTTGGATCCAGGTGCTCAACGACCTGCGGCTCGCCCTCGGCACCCGGCTCGGCGTCACCGAGGACGACGACCACGTCATCGATCCCGACGACCCGGGGCATCAGGATCGGCTCGTCTATCACTGGTTGACGGCCGTCCAGGACTCGATCGTCCAGACGCTGCTGACCTGAGCCTCGGGGACCGGCCGCTGCGGCGGACCGGCCGCGGCACGGCCGGTAGTCTCGGGCCCCGTGCTGCGCATCGCGAGAGATCTGCACGACGCGATCGTCGCCCACGCTCGGCGCGACCATCCGGACGAGGCCTGCGGCGTCGTCGCCGGGCCCGAGGGCAGCGACCGGCCGGAGCGCTTCGTGCCGATGCTGAACGCCGCTCGCTCGCCCACGTTCTACGAGTTCGACTCCGCCGACCTGCTGGCGTTGTACAAGGAGTTCGACGCCAATGGCGAGGAGCCGGTCGTCGTCTACCACTCGCACACGGCGACCGAGGCCTACCCATCGCGCACCGACGTCTCCTACGCCAGCGAGCCCAACGCCCACTACGTCCTGGTGTCTACGCGGCACGACGACATCGCCGAGTTCCGCTCGTTCCGGATCGTCGACGGCGAGGTCGCCGAGGAGCCGGTGGAGGTCGTCGGCTGAGCCCGTCGGCGCGTGCGGGACGATATGGACGGCAACCGACGTTGGAGTTCTGCGGACCACTCGCCGCTCACTCCCGGACAAGGAGCACGTATCAGATGGCCATCGAGGTCAAGATCCCGACCATCCTGCGCACGTACACCGGCGGCGCGAAGGCCGTCGAGGCGAAGGGCGACACGCTGAGCGCCCTCATCGACGACCTCGACGGCGCCCACACCGGGCTCAAGGGCCGCCTGCTCACCGACCAGGGCGCGCTGCACCGCTTCGTCAACGTCTACGTCAACGACGAGGACGTCCGGTTCACCGGCTCGCTCGAGACCGCGTTGAAGGACGGGGACACCGTCACGATCCTGCCGGCCGTCGCCGGCGGCTGACCCATTCGCCGATCGCCTGAAACCGCGCAGGTCGCCGGGTCGACCGCGGCTGTCGGCCCTGGACGAAGGCGATCGGGAGGACACTGACATGGCTCGCTACGACTCGCTGCTCGAGGCCCTCGGCAACACGCCGTTGGTGGGCCTGCCGCGCCTGTCGCCGCGGTGGGCGGGCGACAACCCGGTCCGGCTGTGGGCGAAGCTCGAGGACCGCAACCCCACCGGCTCGATCAAGGACCGGGCCGCGCTGGCGATGATCCGGGCCGCCGAAGCCGACGGCCGGCTGACGCCGGGTTGCACCATCCTCGAGCCGACATCGGGCAACACCGGCATCTCGCTGGCGATGGTGGCCAAGCTGCGCGGCTACGGGCTGGTGTGCGTGATGCCGGAGAACACCTCGATCGAGCGCCGCCAACTGCTGGAGATGTTCGGCGCGCGGATCATCTCCTCGCCGGCGGCCGGCGGGTCCAACCAGGCCGTCGCCACCGCGAAGCAGCTCGCCGGGCAGTATCCGGACTGGGTGATGCTCTACCAGTACGGCAACCCGGCGAACGCGCAGGCCCACTACGACGGCACCGGCCCGGAGCTGCTGCGCGACCTGCCGACGATCACGCATTTCGTCGCCGGCCTGGGCACGACCGGCACCTTGATGGGCGCTGGCCGCTACCTGCGCGAGAAGGTCCCCGACGTCGCGATCGTCGCCGCCGAGCCGCGCTACGGCGAGTTGGTGTACGGCCTGCGCAACATCGACGAGGGCTTCGTGCCGGAGCTCTACGACGACTCGGTGCTCACCACGCGGTTCTCCGTCACCTCATACGACGCGCTGCGCCGCACTCGCGACCTGATCGACGCCGAGGGGATCTTCGCCGGCATCTCGACCGGCGCGATCCTGCACGCCGCGCTGTCGATCGCCGAGCGGGTCGCCGGCCGGGGCGAGCGCGGCGACATCGCGTTCGTCGTCTGCGACGGCGGGTGGAAGTACCTGTCCACCGGGGCGTACACCGGGACGCTGCAGCAAGCGGCCGAGCGGCTCGAGGGGCAGCTCTGGGCCTGAGCGAGCGGGCGCTGCGCGCGCTCGCAGTGCGTCCGCGCGGCGTCTGCGCGCGCTCGCAGTGCCTCTGCGCGGCGTCGCCGTCGGGGTCGGCGAGCTCAGCCAGCCGCCTTACGCTTTGCCGGTGAGCTCGCCGCGCCCGTCGCCGTTCCCCCGCCGGGACCCGCCTGCGCCCATGTCTGCTTCTCCTGGTTCCGTGACGTCCAAAAATCGGCCGAAAACGAACCGCACGGGACCAGGAGAAGCGAACCGCGGCGGCGGGCGGGCACCGGGGTGGGGCGTCGCCCTCGCGCTCATGTGCGGCTTCGCGGCGGCGCTGTGGATCGTGCAGCTGATCAACGCCGGCCTCGACTACCGCCTCGACCGGTTCGGGGTCACGCCGCGCGCGGTCGGCGGCCTGTGGGGGGTGCTCACCGAGCCGTTTCTGCACGCGAACTACCGCCACTTGCTGTCCAACACGCTGCCGGTGATCCTGATCGGCTGGGTGGTGATGCTGTCCGGCATCCGGCTTTGGGCGCTCGTGACCACCCTGGTGAGCGTGCTCGGCGGGCTGCTGACCTGGGCCGTCGCGCCCAGCGGCGTCATCGTCGTCGGCGCCAGCGGGCTGGTGTTCGGCTGGCTCGGCTACCTGCTCGCCCGCGCGGTCTTCTCCCGTCGGCTGAAGTGGATCCTCGTCGCGGTCGGCGTGCTGTCCTTCTTCGGCACCCTGCTGGTCGGGCTGTTCCCGACGCTGAACTCGGAAGTCTCCTGGCAGGCGCACGTGTGCGGGTTCGCCGCGGGCCTCCTGGTCGGCGCCGCGCTGCATCCACGCGGAGGCGACATCCGGCGGCTGCGCAGGGCGGCCGTATCGTGACGCCCGTGCGCAGCAGCGAAGCACCGATCGGGATGATGGACTCCGGCGTCGGCGGCCTGACCGTGGCCCGCGCGCTGCTCGATCAGCTGCCGCACGAGGCGCTGCACTACGTGGGCGACACCCTGCATGGCCCGTACGGACCGCAACCCATCGCCAGCGTCCGCGAACACGCGCTCGGCGTCATGGACGACCTGGTCGAGACGGGGGTCAAGGCGCTCGTGATCGCCTGCAACAGCGCCAGCGCGGCCTGCCTGCGCGACGCCCGCGAGCGTTACGACATCCCGGTGGTCGAGGTGATCCTGCCCGCGGTGCGGCGGGCGGTCGCCGCCACCCGCACTGGCCGGGTCGGCGTGATCGGCACCGTCGCGACCGTCACCAGCGGCGCCTACCAGGACGCGTTCGCCGCGGCGGCCGGCGTGACCGTCACGGCTGCGGCCTGCCCGCGGTTCGCGGACTTCGTCGAGCGCGGCGTGACCAGCGGCCGGCAGCTGTTGGGCCTCGCCGAGTCTTACCTCGCGCCGCTGAACGCCGCCGGCGTCGACACGTTGGTCCTCGGCTGCACCCACTACCCGCTGCTGACCGGACTGCTGTCGATCGTCATGGGCGACTCGGTGACCCTCGTGTCCAGCGCGGAGGAGACCGCCAAGGACGTCTACCGCACCCTCGGCCAGCACGATCTGCTGCGCCCCGACGACAGCCCGCCGCCGCGGCACGTGTTCCGCGCCACCGGGCCGGCCGAGCCGTTCGCCCGGCTCAGCGCCCGCTTCGTCGGCCCGCAACTGACGCCGGCAACCGCCGTCGGCGTCTACGGCGGCGCCGCATGAGCACAGGCCTGACCGTCACCGTGCTGGGCTGCTCAGGCAGCGTTCCGGGGCCTGACTCGCCGGCGTCGGGGTACCTCGTCGAGGCCGAGGGGTACCGGCTCGTCGTCGATCTCGGGCATGGCGCGTTCGGCGCGCTGCAACGCCACGTTTCGCCGGCCGACATCGACGCGATCGTCGTCTCGCACCTGCACGCCGACCACTGCATAGATCTCACCGCCTACATCGTTGCGTTGCGCTATGGCACGGACGGCTATCACAGCCAGCCCGGCCGGCGTATCAAGCTCGTCGGGGTGCCGGGCACCCGCGACCGGCTCGAAGCGGCCTACGACCCGTTGGCGCGCAAGCTGTCGCTGCACGAGATCTTCGCCTTCGCCAAGCCGGCGGCCGGCGAGCTCGGCCCGTTCACCATGTCGTACGCGCCGATGAACCATCCGACGCCGACGAACGCGATCCGCATCGAGCACGGCGGGCGCGCGCTCGTGTACTCGGCCGACACCGGGGAGTCCGCCGAGCTGGTGAAGCTGGCGGCCGGCGCGGATGTGCTGCTCTGCGAGGCGTCCGTGGGCCGACGGGAGCCGCAGCTGCCCGACCTGCACCTGACCGGGCGGCAGGCCGGCGAGCACGCCGACCGCGCAGGGGTGGACCGGCTCGTCGTCACCCACGTCCCGCCGTGGAATTCGCCAACCGAGGCCGCCGAGGACGCGGCGGAGGCGTTCGCCGGGCCGGTCGAGCTCGCCAAGCCGGACGGCCGAATTGTCGTGTGAGCGAAGCGTCGCCCGCTGTGCTCAGGTTTGCGGGGCGCCGGCCGATCAGGTCGGGTGGATCGTGCCGGCCCACTCGCGGTCCGGCAGGCGTGCACGCCGAAGGAGTCAGTGATGAAGACTTTTGCTTGCGGCGATGTCGTGCCGGGATGCAACGCCCGGTTCGTCTGCTCGTCCGAGGAGGAGCTGCTCGCCCAGGTGGCGGCGCATGCCCGGGCCGACCACGGCATGGCCACAGTCCCGCAATCGCTCGTCGACGAGGTGCGTTCTGCCATCGTCACCACCGCCTGATCCCACCGCCCGGCCGTCTGCGGACACCCGCCGGCTGGATTGGCAGGACCTGCTGGCTGACGCGTGCGCCGGACGAGGCCTGTCGACGGTCTACCAGCCCATCGTCGACCTGTCCCGCGGCACCACGGTCGGCTATGAGGCGCTAGCCCGTTTTGACAGCGTGCATGCCGGCGCCGACTGGGTCGAACGCAGCCCGCAACGCTGGTTCGACGCGGCGCGCGCGCGTCGCCGGCACGCCGAGCTGGAGGCGGCCGCGCTGCGCAGCGCGTTGGCCGCCCGGCCGACCCTGCCCGCCAACTGCTTCCTCACCGTCAACATCTCGCCGGACCTGATTGGGCACGAACGCGTCCGCGCGGTGTGGGCCGAGCAGGGCGACCTCGCCGGGCTGGTGATCGAGTTCACCGAGCAGGTGCGCATCGAGTCGTTCGCGGCGGTCGGGCAACACCTGGACGAGCTGCGTCGCGCCGGCGCGCTGATCGCGATGGACGACGCCGGCTCCGGGTACGCGGGACTGCAGCACTTGCTCGCGCTGCGGCCCTCGATCATCAAGCTCGACCGTGGACTGGTGTGCGACGTCGACCGCGACGAGGCGAAGCTGGCGCTGGTCGAGATGGTCGGCAGGTTCGCCGGACGGATCGACGCCTGGCTGCTCGCCGAAGGAATCGAGCGCGACGGCGAGCTCGACGTGCTCGCCGGTCTCGGCGTGCCGCTCGCGCAGGGATACCTGCTCGGCCGCCCCGGGCCGCCGTGGGTGCGGGTCGACAGCGAGGCGGCGTTGCGGGCGGCCGCCCGGCAGCGTGGCGCGGACCGCGGCACCGTGCGGCATCTGATCGAGACGAGCGCCGTCGCGACGTCGACGGGCGAGGCCGAGGCGCTGCTGCGCCGCGACGAGGCCTCGGCGGTGGTGCTGGTCGACGCGCATGGGCGTCCCGTCACCGTCTACCACCCGGGCACGGCCCGGCAGCACGACGCCGAGCACGGGCTGCGGGTCAATGTCGACACGCCGATCGACGCGGCGTTGCTGCGCGCCACCACGCGCCCGCCCACGACGAGATACGAGCCGCTGATCTGCACAGACAACGCCGGCCGGCTGCTCGGCGTGCTGCGGATCGAGCGGCTGATCCACGCGCTGGCCAGCGGCGCCGAGAACGCGGTGCGCTGAGCTCTAGCCGGTCAACAGACTGAGGCGCACGGTGCGCTCTGCGTTGTCGACGTTGGTGTCCACCAGGCAGATCGACTGCCAGGTGCCGAGCTGCAGCCGGCCGGCCAGCACCGGCACGGTCGCCGTGGGCGCGACGATGGCCGGCAGGACGTGATCGCGGCCGTGGCCGGCGCTGCCGTGCCGGTGTCGCCAGCGGTCGTCGGTCGGCAACAGCTCGTCGAGGATCGCGAGCAGGTCGTCGTCGCTGCCCGCGCCCGTCTCCAGGATGGCGACGCCGGCGGTGGCGTGCGGCACGAACACGTTGAGCAGGCCGCTGACGTCGCGGCCGGCGCCGGCGACGAAGTCCGCGCACCGCCGAGTGAGGTCGTGCACCGTCGGACGGCCGCCGGTGCGGATCGAGATGGTCTCGCTGCGCATGGTCCGATCCTGCCCCTGCCGCGGATGCCGCGAACCGGCCGTGCCGGCGCGCGCCGTGGGACAGTGGACGCCGTGCAGATCGCCGTCCTCGGGCCGCTGGAGGTGCTCGCCGAGACCGGCGCGCCGATCGAGGTCTCTGGCGCGCGGGTGCGCACGCTGCTTGCCCGGCTGGTCGTCGACGCCGGCCGTCCGGTGTCGGTGTCGGCTCTCATCGACGCCGTCTGGGGCGCTCACCCGCCGGCGGAGGGCGCCAACGCGCTGCAGACGCTCGTGTCCCGACTGCGCAGGGCGTTGGGCGACCCGGCGCTGATCACCCAGTCCCAGGCGGGTTACCGCCTCGCGGCCGAGCGGTCGGACGTCGACGCCGCCCGGTTCGAGCAGCTGTTGGCCGCCGGGGCCGTGTCCGAGGCGTTGGCGCTGTGGCGCGGGCCGGCTTTCGGCGACGTCCAGGATGCCGGCGGCGCCATCCACGCAGCGGGCGCGCGGCTGGCCGACCTGCGCGTGAGCGCCGTCGTCGACCGGGTCGAGGCCGACCTCGACGCCGGCGCGCCGGTGCTGATCCCCGAGCTCGAGCAGCTCGTCGCCGAGAATCCGCTGCACGAGCGATTGACCGGCCAGCTGATGCGCGCGCTGGCCGCCGGCGGCCGGCAGGCCGACGCGCTGCGCGCTTTCGAGCGGCTGCGCGCTCAGCTCGCCGACGAGCTCGGCGTCGACCCGGGCGGCGCGCTGCGCGACATCCATCTGGCGGTGTTGCGCGGCGAACTGCAGGCGGTCGCGCCGGCCCGGGCGCGGCGCTCGAATCTGAAGGCGCAGGTGAGCAGCTTCGTCGGCCGCGAGGACGACGTCGCCCGGATCGGCAAGTTGCTCGATCAGAACCGGTTGGTCACCCTGGTCGGGCCCGGCGGCGCCGGCAAGACGCGGCTTGCGGCGGAGGCGGCCGCCGACGTGCTCGACCGGTGCCCGGACGGCGCCTGGCTCGTCGAGCTCGCGCCGGTCACGACCTCGGCCGACGTGCCGCAAGCGGTGCTCGGCTCGCTGGGGCTGCGCGAGACCCACCTGCTGGAACGGCGCGGTGCCATATCCGCGCAGGACGCCACGACCAGGTTGACCGAGAGCCTGGCCGATCGGCAGCTGCTGGTGATCCTCGACAACTGCGAGCACCTGATCGAGGCGTCCGCGCACCTCGCCGACCTGCTGCTCGCGCGATGTCCTGGCCTGCGGGTGCTGACCACGAGCCGCGAGCCGTTGGGCATCGTCGGCGAGACGCTGTTCGCGGTGGCGCCGCTAGGGCAGCCGGACGCGACGGCAGCGCCCGCCGAGGCGCAGACGTACCCCGCGGTACGGCTGTTCGTCGACCGTGCTTCGTCGGTGCGCCCGGAGTTCGTGCTGGACGACACGTCGGTCGGCGATGTCGTCGAGATCGTCCGGCGACTCGACGGCCTCCCGCTGGCGATCGAGCTCGCGGCCGCGCGACTGCGCACGCTGCCGCTGCCGCAGATCGCCGAGCGGCTGTCCGACCGGTTCCGGTTGCTGACCGGGGGCAGCCGCACCGCGTTGCCCAGGCACCGGACGCTGCGCGCCGTCGTCGAGTGGAGCTGGGATCTGCTCGCCGCCGACGAGCGGAACCTGGCCGAGCAGCTGTCGGTGTTTCCGTCGGGCATCACGGCCGACAGCGCGGGCGCGGTCGCCGATCTCGACGAATTGGCGGTCGGCGACCTGCTCGCGTCCCTGCTGGACAAGTCGCTGCTGCAGCCGGTCGACGGCGGCCGGCGGATGCGCATGCTCGAGACGATCCGCGAGTTCGGCGCCGACCGGCTCGGCGAACGGGGCGCGCTCAGCGCCGCGCGGCAACGCCACGCCGCGCACTTCGCCGAGGTGCTCGCCGAGGCCGAGCCGCACCTGATCCAGGCCGATCAGCTGCCGTGGTTCGCCCTGCTCGCCGACGAGCGTGACAACATCCTGGCGGCGATGCGGTATCGCAAGGACGCCGGAGACCTGAACGGCGCGCTGCGCGTGGCGCTGGGGCTCGGGATCTGGGCAATGCTGCTCGGCGAGCACGGCGAGATCGCGAACTGGCTGTCCGACGTGCTGAACGCGGCGAGGGTCGAGGACGCCGACGTCGACCCGCAGCTGCTGCTGGCCGTCACCGCGTTGTACGTGGTGAATGGGAGCGCCAGCGGGCCGCCGGAGGGGCTGGTCCCGAACCTGCCGAGCCGACCCGATCTCGCCCGGCAGATGGCCGACCTCCGTCCGAGCGGCTCGCCGCTGGTCGGGCTGCTGCGCGCGGCCGTCGCGTTTTTCGGCGGCGAGGAGGAGCTCGCGCAGCGCTGCATCGACGAGCTGATCGAGTCAGGCGACACCTGGTCCAGGGCGGCCGCCCGGATGTTCGCCGGCGGCCTGGCCGAGAACGCCGGCGACATCGACACGCTGCGCACGCAGACCGAGCTCGCGCTCGCCGACTTCCGCGAGCTTGGGGAGCGGTGGGGGCTCACCAACGTCCTGCGCGAGCTCGGCCAGCTGCGCGCGATGGACGGCGATCTCGACGGGGCGGCGGCCGCCTACGACGAGGCGTTGCGCCTGGCCGCGGAGATGAAGTCGCGCGAGGACGAGGCCTTCCTGCTCGCCCGGCTCGCCGATGTGGCGCTGCGTCGCGGCGACGTGCCGAGCGCGCGACGACACATGGAGCGTGCCGCCGTCTCGGCCGAGACGCGTGGCGCGCCCGCCGAGGAGCTGCTCATGCTGGCGCTCACGATCGCCGTCGAAGAGGCGGACGGAAACGTCGACGAGGCGCGCCGGCTGGGGCGGGCGGCGGTCGACCGGATGGCCGCGCTGCCCGTCCCGCACCCCGTCCAGGGACACGTCCATGCGGTCGTGCTGTCGATCGCCGCCCGGGGCGCCGCGCGCGACGGCGACCTCGTCGCCGCGGCCGGCTTCCTCGACCGGGCGTTCGAGGCGGCCCGTGGCACCCGCGACCAGCCGTTCGTCGCCTCGGTGGGCGTCGCCGCCTCCGCGGCGACCGCCGCCGCCGGCGCGCACGAGCAGGCGGCGCAAATGCTCGGCGCCGCCGCGCGGCTTCGCGGAGCGGACGACCCGACCGCGATCGACGTGCGGGACATGCGGCAGACACTGGTCCCGCAGCTCGGCGAGGCGCGCTTCGCCGAGCACTACGCGCGCGGCAAGGCGCTCGACCGCGACACCGCGGTCGAGTGCCTCATGACCTATCCGCGGCCGGCCGGCTGAGTGGGCCGAGGACCTACGTCGGCGATGAGCCAAATCGACGGCACGCCGCACCCGCCGCCGACCGTCGGGTTGCTCGATGCCTCGATCAGGATGCTGATGAGTCTGCCGTGCTTCGTCCACGTCAATGTCGTTTCAGCGTGTCGACGCTTCGAATAGTGATAGAGCAGGCGTACGCCATCACAGGTCACGTGTTGCCATCCGGTCCGCTTCTTGAAATAGGCGTACCGCTTGGCCAGCGGCTTTCCCTCGAATCGGATCCGAGGCGAGCTCGCCTCCACACTGGTCACGCGTCCGCCCCGGGAACGGGAATATGTGACATGAAGTTTGATGCCGGCCTGTCGATAGTTCCGAATTCCTTGCCCGGCACGCTTGCCAGCACCCAAGTGTGACGACACCGCGCGCCGCGTGTGACGCAGTATTGCCCAGCCAATGCCTTTGCCCGCAGAAAGCGTCACGTGTTTGACTCGGGCTGCGCCAGATTTGCTCGCGGCGCGCGCGGATGACTTGCCCGGTCATTCGGAACTCGAATAATCACGCTGCCGCCGTATTCTTCCGACACGTTGTGATACCGGGTGCCGAAATTGGCGTGCGTCGCGACTGGGAAAACCCATGCCAATAGCAGCAGAAGTATGGAAGCTGCGCTCAGCGCGACCCTAGGTCGTAAGAAGAACGATGGCATGCCAGCCATAGCGGCGGACGCTAGTTGCGGCAAAATATGCTGTCAAGCTGCGGGTCGGTATTCAGCTGATCATAAATCGAGGTTTGTCCAGCGATTCATCCTCGAGGTGCAGGCGCGGCCTTCGGATCGTGATCGGAGGGATGCGCTTTTCGGCGCGGAGCTCACGCCCGGCGGCGGTAGGCGCGCATCGCGAGCGGCACGAACACGGCGAGCAGCCCGGCCATCCAGGCGAGCGTCGCGAGCAGGTTGGTCGTCAGCGGCCCGCCGACGAGCAACGCGCGCACCGAGTCCACGAGGCGGGTGATCGGGTTGACCTTGTTCCAGCCCTGCAGCCAACCCGGCATCGTCGATGTCGAGACGAACGCGCTGCTGCCGAACGACAGCGGGAAGATCAGCAGGAACATGACGCCCTGCACACTGCCCGGCGTCCGCGCCTTGAGCCCGACCCACAGCGACACCCAGCAGAAGCAGAGCGCGAACGCCAGCGCGACGCCGATCCCGGCGAGCAGCGCCAGCGGATTGGTCGAGATGCGGAAGCCAACGAGGTAGCCGAAGCCGAGGGTCATCATGCACACGAACAGGTAGCGGACGAAGTCGGCCAGCACCGCGCCGACGAGCGGGACCGACCGCGCGATCGGCAGCGAGCGGAACCGGTCGAACACGCCCTTCTCGATGTCGGCGTTCATGTTCTGCCCGAGCGCGATGCTGCCCATCGCGATGCCCTGGGCGAGCAGGCCGGGCAGCAGGTACTCCAGGTAGGCGTGCCGGGAGCCGTGCCCGATCGCGCCGCCGAAGACGTACACGAACAAAGCGATGAAGATCATCGGCTGGATCGTCACGTCGATGAACTGCTCGGGCGTGCGCGCCGTCTTGATCAGGTTGCGCTGGGCGAGCACCAGGGCGTGCCGGAGGTTTCGGCGCGCAGGATGGCGTTTGCCGGCGGACGACGGCTTCGCCGCGGGCGGCGGCATCGCCGCGCTGGTTGTGGAAAGGGTGGCGGCGCTCATCCGGGGCCCCCTCGGGATCGTGAGCGTTCTTTGCGAGCGATTTCGTGGGGTGATCTCACGCTGCGTCCTCCTCGGTGGTGGCGGCGGTTTCGGCCGGTCGGCCGGTGAGGGTGAAGAAGACCTCGTCGAGGCTGGGCAGGTGCAGCGACAGCTCGGTCAGCGCGATGCCGGCCGCGCGCAGCTCGGTCACCGCCGTCGGCAGCGCGGAGTCGTCCGCGACGGCGACGCTCAACGTGTCCCGGCCGGCGCTCTCGACCGGCTTGCCGCTGAGCGCGCCGAGCACCGCTCGCACGTCCTCGAGCCGGTCGGGTTCCGCAGGCCGGACGGTGAGCCGCTGGCCGCCGATCTGGCGTTTGAGGCCGAGCGGCGTGTCGTGGGCGATCACCCGGCCGCGGTCGATGACGGTGATCTCGTCGGCGAGCGCGTCGGCCTCCTCCAGGTACTGCGTGGTGAGCAGCACGGTCGAGCCGTCGGTCACCAGGCGTCGGACCACGTCCCACATCGCCTCGCGCTTGGCCGGGTCGAGGCCGGTGGTCGGCTCGTCCAGGAACACGACGGCCGGCCGGCCGACCAGCGACGCGGCCAGGTCGAGACGGCGTCGCATGCCGCCCGAATAGGTCTTCGCGACGCGGCCGGCGGCTTCCTCGAGGTCGAACCACTCCAGCAGCTCGCCGGCCCGCCGTTTCGCCTCGCGTGCCGAGAGGTCGAGCAGCCGGCCGATCATCACCAGGTTCTGCACGCCGGTGAGGTCCTCGTCCACCGAGGCGAACTGGCCGGTGAGCCCGACCTGTTCCCGGACCTGCTGCGGCTGGCTTGCCACGTCGAAGCCCGCGACGGTCGCCGAGCCGCCATCGGCTCGCAGCAGCGTGGCGAGGATGCGCACCGCCGTCGTCTTGCCGGCCCCATTGGGCCCGAGCACGCCGAGCACGGTGCCGGCGCCGGCGGCGAGGTCGACGCCGGCGAGCGCCTGGGTCTGTCCGTACCGTTTGGTCAGGCCGTGCGCCTCGATCGCGTTGGTCATGGCGACAGCGTGCGGGCCGGCGCTGACACGGCGCGGTCAGCGCGCTGGCGCCGGTCCGCACGCCCTGCCAGGGCTGCGCCGGCCGCGGATAGGGTCGCGGGCATGCCACGTCCCGACGCTCGCGCCAACGACCAGCTGCGCCCGGTCACCATCACCCGCAACTGGCAGGCGTTCGCCGAGGGCTCGGCGCTCGTCGAATTCGGCGAGACGAAGGTGTTGTGCGCGGCGTCGGTGCAGCAGGGCGTGCCGCGCTGGCGGCGCGGCAGCGGGCTGGGCTGGGTGACGGCGGAGTACGCGATGCTGCCGCGGGCCACGCTGACCCGCAACGACCGCGAGTCGGTGCGCGGCAAGGTGGGCGGCCGCACGCACGAGATCTCCCGGTTGGTCGGTCGCGCGCTGCGCGCCGCGATCGACCTGTCCGCGCTGGGCGAGAACTCGATCGCGCTGGACTGCGACGTGCTGCAGGCCGACGGCGGCACCCGCACCGCGGCGATCACCGGGGCCTACGTGGCGCTCGCCGACGCCGTCTCCTGGTTGCGCGAGAAGGGCGCCCTCGCGCGACCCGAGCCATTGATCAACTCGATCTCCGCGGTGTCCGTCGGCGTCATCGACGGCGAGCCGCGGCTCGACCTCATGTACGAGGAGGACGTGCGCGCCGAGACGGACATGAACGTCGTCGTCACCGGCACAGGGGAGTTCATCGAGGTGCAGGGCACGGCCGAGGGCGCGCCGTTCCGCCGCGACGAGCTGGACGCGCTGCTCGATCTGGCCGTCGGCGGCTGCGCGACGCTGAGCCGCGTCCAGCAGGAGACCCTCGCGGGGTGAGCCGGATCCTGCTGGCGAGCCGCAACGCCAAGAAGCTGGCGGAGCTGCGGCGGATTCTGGGGCCGGCCCTCCCGGGCCTCGAGGTCGTCGGCCTGGCCGACGTCGACCCCTATCCGGAGGCGCCCGAGTCGGGCGCCACGTTCGCCGACAACGCGCTGATCAAGGCCCGGGAGGGCCTGCTGCACACCGGGCTGCCGAGCGTCGCCGACGACTCCGGGCTGAGCGTCGAGGCGCTCAACGGCATGCCCGGCGTGCTGTCGGCCCGCTGGGCCGGCCGGCACGGCGACGACGCCGCGAACCTGCGACTGGTGCTGGACCAGCTCGCCGATGTCCCGGACGAGCGGCTGGGCGCGGCGTTCGAGTGCGCGGTCGCCTACGTCGACGTCGACCGGGAGCTGCTGAGCGCCGGTCGGATGCCCGGGCGGCTGGTGCGTGAGCCGCGCGGCGACAACGGCTTCGGCTACGACCCGATCTTCGTGCCAGACGGACATGCGCGCACGAGCGCCGAGCTGTCGGTGGCGGAGAAGGACGCGATCAGCCACCGCGGGCAGGCGTTGCGGGCGATGGCGGAGCTGCTCGTCAGGTGATCGCGGACTCCTCGCCAGGGGGTGGTCAGTCCATTGGCCGAGGGGCGCCACGCGAGGTTGTGAAATCGCGGCGAAACTGGCGATTTCTGGGACAAGACGTCACCGAAATTTAACTACCCGGGCACTACAGTTGATCACGTAATCCCCCGACGAGTCCGGCGCCGGGGCAGTCGCAACCCCCCGCGTTCGTCACGGCGCCGGACTCATCCATGCCCAGATGCGGCCCGCCGTCTGGCGGCTTTCGCGGCTTCCTACAGATCGAGGCATTTCTGCCGATAACGAAGGTGACGCTTGCGAGCGGTCCCCTCGCGGCGGCCATCGAGGCGCATTTCAGCGGCCCTGGCGGAGCGAGGTCTCATGACGTGGTGGCAGGTCCTGCTGCTTGTCTGGGGCGCCAGCAGCGTCCCCTTCGCGTTCCTGGTGGCGCGGTTCCTGCGTGGGCCGGCGCTGCCGCCGGCGCGGTCGCGGATCGAATTCGTCCCGGAGCGGGTGGAACATCCCGGCCATCCGATCGGCCGACTCGAGCATCCTGTGGAGCGCCCCGGGCATCTGGTGGCGCGCGCCGAGCATCTCGTCGAACGGGCCGACCATCTGGTCGAGCGGCGCGACGACCAAGTCGCCTGACCGCGTCCGTCCGTACGGCTGTCGTCGATCGCTCCGAGCGGCGATGATCGGGGCATGACACCGAGCACCGATCACAACATCTGGGCTGGGCTGACCTGCGAGGACGCGCTCGCCATGCGCGGATGGCTCGTCGAGCTCGGTTTCGTCGAGGGCGTCCTGGTGCCCGGCGCCGGAGATGGCGAAGTTCAGCACAGCGAGATGCTCTGGCCGGAGGGTGGCCGGGTGATGATCTCGTCCACCCGCGATGCCGACGACGCGTTCGGTGTCGCGCCCGGCGGCGCGTCGCTGTACGTCGTCGTCGACGACCCGGACGCGGTGCTCGTGCGGGCTCAGCGGCTCGGGGCGCAGCTGATCCGCGCGATGGAAGACACGGATTACGGCTCCCGCGGTTTCAGCATCAAAGACCCGGAGGGCAATCGCTGGAGCTTCGGCACCTACGCCGGCGAGGCCTGAGGAACTCGCCCCTCCCCGCGCGCTCCTCGCCGCCAGTAGACGTGACCTCGAACGAGGGACTTTCGCGCCGAGATAGTGCCGATGTCGGTGGGTAGGCCGCACCAGACGGCGGCCAGTCGTCCCACAACGGGAAGACGCACATGCTGCTCACGCGCACCAGCCGGTACCAGGCAGGCGACGCCTCGGCAGTAACCCAAGCCCGGCATTGGTGCCGAAACGAGTTGTCTAGCGCTCTGCCGCAGTCGGCAGAGGTCGGCTACGACGTCGAGCTTGTCTTGAGCGAACTCGTCACCAACGCCATCCGCGCCCGGTGTCGCGACCTGCAGGTCACCCTCGTCGTTTCCGAGCGGTCGGTCCGCGTCGAGGTCTTCGACGACGCGCCGGGAACGCCGGCGCTCGTCGCATTCCAGCCCGATTCCGATCACGGTCGCGGGTTGGCCATCGTGGCCGCAGTGAGTCAGGAGTGGGGGGTTCGGCCGGCCGTCGATGGAAAGCACGTCTGGGCGGTGCTGAGCGTGCACGTCGGCGCCCCGACCAACACGTCGCACTGAATCCGCCTTCGCGCCGACGAGACGGTTCTCGCTAGTCGCTCCGCGCTCGATGAACAGCTCGGCGACACCATGGGTTGGCCTGCTCGCTGAGCACGACCGCCTCCTCCGCCGCGAGATCGATCGCTATGACGGAAGTGGCGGTCGAGACGATCGGCGACGGATTCATGGCGGAGAGCACCGGCCGGCCCCAGCTCCGCGGCAGGTCAGCGGTGCCGCGGTGTGGCCGGGCGGCGTCGGCGAGCGGCCGCTGACAACGTCAGCCCGATCCCCACGAGCAGGGCGCTGAAGATCAATAAGCGGCGCAGGTCTCCCGCTCCGGTGCTCGCGAGGGTCGTCGTGGTCAGGGCCGTTGACGTGGTGGTGTGCGCGGAGCTGGAGTCCGTGGCTGATACAGATCCCCCTCGCCCAGTTCCCTGTGCGCCTCGCGCCTCGTCGGATGACGATCCACCGCCCGCGGTGGCTATCGCGGAGCCGGAAGCCGGCGTGCTCGCCGCGGTTGTCCCTGGTCCGGACGTGCCTGTGCCGCTGCCTGTGCCTGTGCTCGAGGGCGCGGCGCTCGTCGTCGGGGAGGTTGTCGCACAAGTTGACGCGGTGAAGACGTTGTTGTCGAGCGTCACGGCTGCGTTTCGAGCGAGCGCGCGGCCCTCCACGGTCGTTCCGGTGGTCACGGTGATGGAATCGAGCGCCATGATCGTGCCCACGAAACTTGAATTGGTGCCGAGCGTGGCGGAGCTGCCGACCTGCCAGAAGACGTTGCACGCCTGTGCCGCACCGGTCAGCACGATGTGGCTGTTCGACGCGGACGTGAATCCCGATCCGACCTGAAAGACGAACACCGAGTCCGGATCGCCCTGCCCGTCAAGGGTGACGGTGCCGCTCATGTCCAGCGCGCTCGCGGCGTTGTACACGCCAGGATCATGAGTGCCGCCCACCAGGGCGGACCCCAGGTCGCCGCCGGTCGGAGTCAGGCCGGCGGCCACGTTGTACGCGGTGGTCAGGTCCGATTCCGCCTGGGCGGCCTGCGAGTCGTTGTCGTGGGTGGCGCCGCCGATGACGGCGGTTGAGAAACCGGTGATGGCGTAGCCCGGACTGACGCCCAGATCTCCACTCAGCACGCTTGTGCCGGTATTGGTCGCGGTCGAGCCCGCCAGTACGGAGTACGACGCCGCTGAGCCGAGACCCGGAGCAGCCGCGAACGCCGGCGACGAGGTTGCGACCCCGGCAGCCAGAAGCGTTGCGCTGAGGGCGGCGCCGACGCCGACGAGACCCAAGCGTCGGGCGCCGACTGGGCGCCCGGGAGCAGCCACGGCCTGACAAGGAGTCATTGGGCACCTTTCGCGGGAAGTGTCATGCGCCCCAGCGCTGTATCGCCACGCGTCTCATGGCGAGTCGAGATTCGCTCAGCCTCGGTCGCTCGGCGCCGACGGGGAATCGGCGATGTCGCCGACATCCACTTCATCGGCCGGCCGTTGGTCCGCTGCCAGTGACAAAACGTCATGACTTTCCGGCGCCGGCGGCACCCCGCTGAGCATTCCGACGCGCCCGCCGGTTTGCCGTGCGGCTAAGCGCTCGCCCTGATCAATGCGAGTGGTCGCCTTCGCCGCCCCCGATCGTGCGTACTACCCGAGCGCCCGTGCTTACCCGGATCACCCACCGGGTACAAAACGGTTCGCCGGTTTCCAACTGTGGGGTGGGGGAACAAACATGCTTAGTGGCGTGCGACGACTTGGTGTTGCCGTGGTCGGCGTCGGCCTGGCGGTGAGCGCGTGCAGCAGCAGCGGCGGCGGCGGCGTGAGCCAGTCGCAATTGGAATCGAAGCTGAAGAACGAGCCGTCGCTGAAGACGTTGGTGTCGCAAGGTGGCGCCAAGGGCAAGGTCGCAAATCAGCTTGTCGACTGCATCGCCAAAGCGATAAAGAAGGACGCTGATCAAAGTGACTTGAAGAAATACGTGGACGGCAAGCTGAATATCAACGATTTGGGCGGGAAGTCAAAGGGCGCTGGAAACAACGCCGCGGCGGTCGCGAAGTCGTGCGCCCAGCACGCGGTCCAGAGCGACAAGTCGTCCTCGCCCGCGTCATGATTGGCGGTCGTCACGTGGCATGGGCATCGTGATGTTCACGATCGGCACCACGAGGTAAGCGCCTCGGACTTGTGTCGAACACCCGTTTGAGGCGGCCCGGAATGTGCGGGCCAGTCGACTTGGCCAGCTTGTAATGCGAGGTCGGAGCCGTCGAATGGCCAGCAGTTCGGGCGGCGCCATCGCTCACGAACACCGTCACCTCGACGTGCTCTGTCCCTGTAGCCCGTCGGCGAGGAGGCCGAAGCCGGCAGCGGTAATCGGCGTAGATCCGCGGTAGTGGCCAGTTTGTATCAGGCTCGGTTAGTCCAGGGCGATGGGCGGGTCGAAGGCGGCGGTCGTGAACTGTCGGATCTGCGTGGCGTGTGCAGTGGTGTGCCCGACCAGGCTTGTCACGATCCATGCGTAGGGTCGGCCCGCGTAGCGGTGCGCTGGCGGCAGCAGTGTCGCCGCCTTGTCCTCGGTCATGCCGAAGAGCGTGTCGCGTACCCGCTGTCGGCAGTAGTCGGTGTAACCGCTGATCTCCGACCGCGACCAGGGGACGGGCAAGCTAGTGAATGTTTGCCAGTGCGGCTTGCCAGCGAACGGGGGCGGCGGGGCCCACGTGTTCAGCTCGCCTGCGAGGTCGTAGTCGAGGACTTCCAGGGCATGCCAGGCCACGCTCCACGGTGCCGACCACCGCTGGACCATCGCCTCGCGCTGAGCAGGATCGGTGACCGGTCTGCCGCTGACGTCGCGTGCCTCTGCGACGATCTCCGAGGCCTGTACCCGCCACATAGGCGCCCGCCACAAGTCGTCCGGGCAGTCCCGCACAGTCTCGGCGAACAAGTCTAAGGCTTCGTCGAGGCTGCGACCGACGCTCGCTTGCCAGACTGACGGCATCGAGCGATGCTACTGGCCCCGGCCTCGAGCAAGCCAGCGATCTCGGCCAATGTCCAGACGTGGTCTGCGAAGCCCGCCGCCATCGCCAGGGTTGTGGGCTAGCCGTTGTTGGTCAGGGGTCGCGGCACAGCCGTCTCAGATCGTTACCCGCTGTAGACGGCACTTGGCTGTCATTTGATCTTGGCTGGGCAAACGGCTCAAACGCTGCAGGTGCCGGATTTACTGGGCTGTGGTGTGGTGCCCCGTGAGGGAATCGAACCCAATCCGGCTGATTCTAAGAAGATACGGTCCAGACCGTATCGTGTCTGTCTGACCCGCAGAATACGGGGGTTCTGACATCCCGGCCCGACCCGCGACCCAGCTAGTTTCTAGCCACTAAACGGACAGTGAAGACGATCAAGACGAGTGATCTGACACGCGGTAGCGTCAAGCCATGTGGGGGACTGGCCGAAGCACCAGAAAAAGGAGCTACAAGACCTCCTCGTCGAGTTCGACGGAGCCGGCTGGCGAGTGGACAAAACCTCGACCTACTATCGAGTCCGCTGTCCCTGTGGGCAACACAAACGGATGGTCCACCTGTCACCCAGCGACCCGAACTACGCCCGAAACGCGAGAAGCTGGCTCAAGCGCCAGGTTTGCCCGCCGATAGAGTCGACAGAAGCGGACAAGGAGGAACCATGATCGTGTCAGTAGGTCTCAACTACACCTTCACCGTGGTCGGCGCAGTCGATCTCGACGCCGAATCCGACCAGCTCATGGACGAACTCCTCAAACTCGAAGGCACCACCCTCACCGACTCGGCGGTCAGCGCCGACCTCGCGGCCAGCGAAGTCGCCCTCGAGATCGTCGGCCACGGCGACACGTTCGAAGAAGCCTGGGCACGCGCCAACGCCGCCATCCGCAGCGCCATCCACGCCGTTGGCGGCTACACGCCCAACTGGGAAGCGTTGCAGACCTCGCAGCACGCCGAACTCGTCAGCTAGCCAGCCGAATCGTCCACGTTGTCCCCCCGGGCGAAAGCCCGGGGGATAGCCGCGTGCTCGGCCGGGTGTAGATGCGCTAGGTGGCAACGGAGCATGTCTGGGTCCACCCACATCTCGTCAGCGGCCTCGCCGACGCCGTTTGCCCACGGCAGCACATGAAGCAGGCGGTCGAGCGACAACAACAACTCGCCGCGGCGTGCTCGACCGCTTCCTCGTCCCGTTCGTCGCACACGATGTCTCGGCGGGCGACATGCTCGGCTTCGTGCGCGATCGTGCTCCGGCGTTCCGCCTGCCCGAGCCGCTTGTCGATCCAGATCGTGCGCAGCTCGCGGTCAGTCTCACCGCACACACCGTCCGGCAACATGACGAACTTGATCTCCCAGTCCGGCCAACGCTGCCCGAACTCCCTCCACGGATGATGCATGCCCCCACTTTGGGGGATCGGCACCGACAGAAAACAGGCCAATACGTGACGGGTGATGCGCCCCGGGGCGAAAGTCAGTCGTTCGTGAGGACTGTTGTCACTCGTTCTCCGGTGGTTTGCGACGACCACGGGCCGCTCGGGCGGAAGGCGCAGTGTCATCCCGTTGAGCTGCGACGCACTTCTGCTAGGTCCGCGACGCCTCGGTTGCCGCAGTGCTGTTGACCAAAGAGTCATGGAGCTGGTTCAACAGGGCTGGCCGCTGCCCCATACGCGGCCCTGCTTGCGCGCGCGCGGGTGTCGACGACTACTCGCGCTAGCGCGGCTGTCGTGGTTGAGCGGTACGAGCATGCGACGAGGAAATCTGGCCGGCGTGTAATTCGTGCGCACTTCCGCGCGGACGCCGTATCGTCTCGGTCTTGCATCGTCACCCCTCTTGGCGAGCGCCACGGCCTTCCGGGGCGTAGTGGTCCGCCGCTGCCCCCTTCCCATTGCGGGTGTAGCTCAGCGGCTAGAGCACCGGTCTCCAAACCGGTACGCGCACGTTCGAGTCCTGCCATCCGTGCGCTCGCCTCTCACAGTAATTACGTCCGAATTCCCGTCCGGAGCTTGTCCTCGCAGGCACCTGAAAGCCCCCTAGCCGTCTTGTGGCATGGCAGCGGCCCCGGAACTCCGGGGCCGCGTTCGGGTGAGTGACGGGGCTCGAACCCGTGACTCAGGACTCGACCTCGACGCTCGTCACCTTCGCTCGTAGCTTCGTTCCCGACGAGGTCGTCTGGATCGACTCGGAGTCGTCGAAGGACGCTTGCCCGTCCTTCAAGGTGAAGGTGTTGACCTGCGGGCCGTCCTGACCACCTCGCACGACGTAGGTGACTTCCCATGATCCGCTGCTGATGTCCTCGATGCCGTTGTACTGCGGGTCGATCTGGTACGTGAGGTCGCAGCCGGCCGACCCGAAACACTCCTTGCTCCTAACGCGCAGCTTGATCGTGAAGTCGGACGGCGCGAGGTTCGGAGTTGTCGGTGACGGCTCCTCGGTCGGAGTGTCGGTGGGCTCGGCCGGCGCGCTGGCCAAGATCGAAGGCGAGTCATCGGTGGTGGCTGCCGCTGTTGCCGTTCCCTTGTTGTCGTGGCGTGAGTCGCCGAAGACGTAACCGACGGCAACCCCGATGACGAGCGCGATGACGACGGCGGTCCAGAGCAGCGGGCTGCCGTTGCGCTGCCTTGGTGGAGGTGGGGGAGGTGGGGGAGGCGTCGCCGTCGAAGGGTGGTATCCCGGCGGTGTGTAGTAGGGAGTCGGCGACTGCTGCCACTGCGGGTCCGTCATCGCGCATCCCCTCCCGAGAGACGGTAAGAGCGTAAAGCCAGCGCCGGGGTCGCGTCTAACGGTCGAGCAGGCGTGCTGCGTCGGCCGAGACGATGGTGCGGCCAATGTTGACGTCGAGCGTCATTGAGGGCTTGGCGTGGCCGAGCTGGTCGGCGACCTGCCTGCTGGATATGCCGCCTTCGTCGAGACGCGTCGCGACCACTGCGTCGTCGGGACCTGCTGGCACGGAGTCCGCGGCGGCGACCCCCACCGGTGCGGTATTCGCCGCCGGCATGGCCGTCGCCCAAACCACCTTCCACGGCACCCCCGGGGCCGCGTCCGGCGTCGACCGACACATCCAAGTGCAGGGCACCGTAAACCAGTGGTGGCCCACCAATGTGTGGATGGAGAAATGCGATAAGGCCGTCGAGGTCGGCGCAGGCGGCTTCGGCCCCGCTTCGTTCAGCTGGGTCGGCGGCCAAGCCGCCTCCCACACCGCGAACATCACCCTCGACTGCGCCGTGCTGCCCGTTCTGACCGCCGTCAGATTCGGTGCCGACTCCTGGACCGGCACCGGCACCGGCAACACCGTCACCGCGACCCCCGGTCCTCACCGTCGACCTGTCAACTGCTCCGAGGGCTTCGCTAACGGCTTGGTCCCGACGACCGGATACGACTTCGCCACGGCCACGTCCGACGAAGTGGACGGTGTTCTCCCGGTCGCAGTCGGCCTCGCAACTTTCCGTCGCCCACCCTGTCGATCGGCCTGGCCGTGGCCAGCGGCAGCACCAGCTATCACCGGGCCGGCGGCGGTCGCGCCCGCGTGGGCTACGACGGTGGCGGCACCGTCGTGTCCGACGCCGGCGGCGCGCGCCCTGTGTACCTCCAGGCGGGGGCCTCGGGATCGGCCCGACGCGGCGTCGGCGTGGACAGCGCCGGCAACCCTGCGCTCGCCTCAGGGGCGACTCTCGCCTCGGGCGTCGGGGCCGGGGGGTAGGCGTCGTGCTGATCGCCAATGCGACCACCGTGCCGAGAGCCAACGCGACCGCCGGCGGCATCGTCTATGTCAAGGCCGGCGCGCTCAAGTATCGCGGCTCGTCCGGGACGGTCCCCCGTGCTTGGGCCAGCATGATCATCGCCAGCGTCGAGTTGGCGAACACCGTCTCGGGCTACGTGCAGCTCGCCGGCACCCCCCGGCATCGGCGCGCTGAGCTGGTGGGCCGCCAAGCGCCAGATCAAGCGCAACGACTCGACCACCGAGGCGCTCGCCGAGATCACCCGCGGGTTGGCTGTGCTCGGCGCCGGCGCCGGCGCCGGCGCCGATTCCGAGCGCGAGGACATCACCGAGCTCAAACGCGACGTCCGCGACCAGGCCCAACGGCAGGCGTCACTGGGCGAGGCGATCGCCTCACTCGAACGACCGTCGACACCGACGTGGGCCACTCAATAAGGCGGAGGGCGTCCCAGTTAGCAAACACCCCATCAAGGACCGCAGCGTCGAACTGGCGGCCGGCTTCGTGCTGTTCCTCGCCGGCGCCTACCTGATCCGCGACGCCTACGAGGGCCGCGGCAAACCGCGCCCATTCGCCGCGCACCTTGTGCTGCCATGAGCGCGCCGGCCGCCGGCGGGCGCAGCTTCACCCTGCAGCGTGGCGCGAGCGCCACGCTGATCACCGAGAACGCGCGCAGCGACGACCCCGTCACGCTGATCAACACCAGCCCGACCGAGCGTGCCGCGGCCCACAGCGTGGCCGCGGGGCGCTCGCTGCGCGGGCGACCTCGCTGCCGGCGAACACGTAGCCGCCGCCGACTCGCTTCGCGGGCGTCAAACGCCCGGAGTTGACCCAACGGTGAACGGTCCTCGGGTCGATCCCGAGAGCCGCAGCTGCTTCGCGGACGGTGAAGAGCACCGGCTGCGCGTGCATGCCGTGTAGCTTCTCTGGATCGTGTCGCCAGAGGCGGCAACTTGGTACGCCCGGCGTGTCGCCGTTGCGCAATTAGCCGCGCATGGCGACACTTCTCATCATGACGACCGCCAGCCAGATTCCGACGGCGACACTGCCGTTTCGCCTGCGCATGTCGCTCAACCACGCGGGGATGTCGAGCGGCCAGATGGCGCTCTACCTCGGCGTCAGCCGCAGCGCGGTCAGCGAGTGGCTCAACGGCCGGTCCGAATTGAAACTGGGCATGCTTCGCGCTTGGTCGGAGCGCACGGACGTCTCGCTTGAGTGGCTGTGTGACGGCGACCCGGGGGCGCGGCAGGCGTATGAACTGGCGAAGGCTACCGAGCGCTACCGCGAATTGCGGCCCGATCATGACCCGAACGTGGATTCGTGCGCCGTGAGGGAATCGAACCCCCAACCCGCTGATTAAGAGTCAGCTGCTCTGCCAATTGAGCTAACGGCGCGGGGTCAAGCAATCGGCCCACCGAAGTGGGCCGAGACATCACATTAGCACTGCTCCGAAGGCCGAATCCTTCAGTCCGGCACGACGTCCAGCCCGAACGCGGCCGCCAGCACCACGGCCTGCTCCCAGGTGATTCTTGCGCCGGCGAGGCTGACGTTCGCCGGGTCGATCGACTCCAGATCCGATCCGCGCAGATCGCAGCGGTCGAGCACGGCGTTGTGCCACTGCGCAGCCTCCGTGCGGCAGGAGCGCAGAAATCCGCCGCGCGCGTCGATGCCGCGAAGATCGCACTCACGCATCCGCACGTCGCTGAACCGGGCGGTGCGCAGGTCGGCCGCGCGCAGCATGGCGAACGACCAGTCGCCGCCGGTGACCGTGGTCCGGCCGAGGTCGCACCGCTCGAACGACGACCCGACCAGTTTGCAATCGCGCAGGACCGTGCCCACGAACCGGCACCCGACGAAGACGCAGTTCACGAAAGCGGCCGACGTGTGCTCCGCCAGGTCGAAGGCGACCTGGCGGAACGTGCAGTTCTCGAAGGCCAGCCCGCCGTCGGACGTCGACTCGGCCATGTCGACACGAATGAACTCGACGCCGGCGTGCACCCGGCCGCTCAGGTCGTCGAGGCTCCAGTCCTCGTCCGCCACTCGATCCGACCCACCACTCGACATCCGGCCGACGCTAGCGCTCCAGAGGAGGCAGAAGACGCCGCGGCCCCCAGCGAGAGAGCGGGGGGCCGCGTTGGGGTGAGTGACGGGGCTCGAACCCGCGACATCCTGGACCACAACCAGGTGCTCTACCTGCTGAGCTACACCCACCATGCCGGTGTCGGCGCGAGTCAGCTTACCTGCCCGGGCTCGATACCCAGAACTGCGTTTGCCGCCGCCTTCGCCTCCTCCGACGACGGGCCGGGCAATGCGACGAACAGCGTGCGCCGGTAGTACTCCAATTCATGGATGCTCTCCCGGATGTCGTCAAGCGCGCGGTGGGCCAGCCCCTTCTGCGGCTGGGACTGGTAGACCCGCGGATACCACCGCTTCGCGAGCTCTTTCACCGACGAAACGTCGATCATCCGGTAATGCAGGTGCTCATCGAGCGTGGGCATGTCGCGGGCCAGGAAGCCGCGGTCGGTGGCGATCGAGTTGCCGCACAGCGGCGCCGACTTCGCCTCGGGCACGTGTCGCCTCACGTGTTCGAGCACTGCCGTCTCCGCCTCGCCCAGCGTCAGGGTGGACGCGCGCACCGCCTCGGTCAGACCAGAGCGGGTGTGCATCTCCTGCACGAACGGCACCATCGTGTCGAGCACGTCGTCGGCCGCGTGGACGATCACGTTCAGTCCGTCGTCAAGCGGTTTCAGGTCGCCGTCGGTGACGATCACGGCCACCTCGATCAGCGCGTCCCGGCGCAGATCGAGTCCGGTCATCTCGCAGTCGATCCACACCAGCCGGTCGCTCATGTCGTCGCACGCTATACGGCCTCGCTACGGTTGGCCTCGACAACCTCGTCAGCAGAAGGTGTCGCGATGCCTGCAACCGTGCTGGACCAGCCCGCCATCGACGAGCGGCTGGCCGCGCGCCATCCCGGTTGGGCCGGCTCGCCTGCGAAGCTGACCCGCGCGATCGAGTTCGCGGACTTTCCGACCGCCGTCGAGTTCGTCAACCGCCTCGCGCCGCGCTGCGAGGAACTCGACCATCACCCCGATCTCGGCCTGCGTTGGCGCTGGGTCGACGTTGAGCTGAGCACGCACAGCGCCGGCGGCGTGACCGAGCTGGACCTCACCCTTGCCGAGATCGTGGACGAGGTCGCCGCCACGCTGCCGTTGGCGGACTAGCCGAGCTGCTTGGCCGGACGCTGGAGAAGTCTCGATTTGGACCCGAGATCGACGCCGGGTCCACTCCTTCTCGGCGCAGGACTCGAGGACGACCGGAGACCGCGTACTTGACGGTGGCGGGCCGGCTCCAATAGCCGGTGTAGAGGCCCCGGGCCGCGCGAAGTCGGATTCATCGGCAGCAGCAACTCATTTGCGGGCTAGGACCAGGTGGTCAGTTGGACCTCGTTGTCTGACGAGTCGCCATCCACCGAGTTGCTCAGGGAAGCGCCGCCAGAGCCCGAATCGATGTAGTCCGGGGCGGTGCTGGTGACGGTGATCGAGGGTAGGGAGCCCCCGGCCGGTACCGCGTTGGAGGTGGAGCAGGTTCCGCTGGTCGTGCAGGTCCATCCCGACCCTGAGTAGCTCGGGTGGGCGAACGGGGCATACACGTTTACGGTGGTCGTTCCTGAGCTGGCGGCGCTGCCGGTGTTGCGGACCACCACCGAGTCGCTGGTCGTGGCGCCGGCAGCGACTGGCTTCGTTGGCCCGGCAATGGTGGCGACCAGATCCACCGGCGGCTGGATCATCGGCGTCCCCAGCGCCGCACTGTTGTTTTCGGTGTCACCGTCAGACCCGTTCGACAATGACGCGCCGCCGTCGGTCGCGCTCCCGAGCCAGGGTCCGTCGTGGGTGGGGGCGGTGCTGGTGACGGTGATCGAGGGTAGGGAGCCCCCGGCCGGTACCGCGT
>NZ_CAXULP010000005.1:41211-42094 GCF_964251945.1 uncultured Jatrophihabitans sp. | reverse complement strand
GCGACCAGATCCACCGGCGGCTGGATCATCGGCGTCCCCAGCGCCGCACTGTTGTCCCGACTGTCCCCGTCGGATGCGTTGCTGACTTGCAGGAACATCAATGGTGCCGAGCCGAGCCACGCGTCGCCGCTAGAACTAGCCTTCGTCGAAAGCTTTAGCGCCGGCAGGGATGACGTGCTCTTAACCGATGACGAGGTGGTGCAGGCGTCGCCGCTCACCGAGCACGTCCAGCCGCTGCCCGTGCCTCCCGTGAACCTGTAGCCGCTGCTGACGTCGACGGTGGTCGTTCCGGTCGCCGTAGCCGAACCTCTGTTCAGAACTGTCGCCGTGTACGTGGCAGTTCCACCGGAGGCAATCGGCTTGCTCGGACCGCTAAGGCCGATCACGACCTCGGGTCCGGCGCTCCCGGTGGAGACGACCGGTGCGTCGCTCTCGCTTTCGCTGTCGTCGTCGCGGCCGCCGTTGGGGATGTCGTCGATGCTGGCGATCGCCTCGAGATACCCGCCGTCGGCGTCGTCGGCGGTGGGGTTTCCGGTGAGGGTGATGGTCAGCGCTGGGAGTGTGGCGCCGGCGGCTGGGGCCGCGGAGGTGGAGCAGGTGCTGCTGTTGGAGCAGGTCCACCCTGATCCGCTGCCGGACCAACCGCGGCCCCCGCCGGAGTTTTGGACGTTGATGAATACCGTGGTCGTCCCGGTCGAGGCCACCGTGCCGCTGTTGGTGACGTTCACCGACCACGACGCGGCGTGGCCTGTGTCGAATGCGCCGGTCTTGGCCGCGATGACCGGCTGCAGGTGGGGTGCCACCCCGAAGCTGACCGGTGTGGTGGTGTCGCTTTCGCTGTCGTCGTCGCGGCCGCCGTTGGGGATGTCGTCGATGCTGGCGA